>CAWKCP010000017.1:0-17770 GCA_963848115.1 uncultured Chloroflexia bacterium
CTCCTAGCCGGGACCGATGATGATCTGTTCGAGTCGGTCATAGCCCAATTGGGCCTACAGTAGCGACCTGACCTGGTCGTAGCTTCTTCAAGTTCAACCTTAATCAACTTCCATAACACAACTACCCAACTTCAGTAGATACCGATTTGGCTGCAACTGTCATTCCGACAGAGCGAAGCGACGAGGAATCTCTCCTTGCCGAACCTGAGATTCCTCTTTCCTCCGATCGTCGGAATGACAATTCGTGAACTACTGAACTTTGCATGCCGTCAGTATCCACGTAGATGGCTCTATCGCAGGTGGGTACGCGCGCCCGGATTGTCGGATGGATCCAATCTTGACGCGCACCAATCTGTCGCACATGATTGTGGGATTCTTCACATCCGATTGTGGATAAATACTGTACATTTAATGTGCAAAGTATATACTAATTTTGGAAATTTGCCTTTTCGCAAGCAAGAGGCATCAACCGGGTGAATCATTCACGACCAAAAAGGAGCAACAGGTGTTAATCACGCATGCCAATCTGATCAAAGCATCGATACTGGTAGGAGCCGCCATATCGTTTCTGCTATCCATCTTTCTCTGGTTCTCAGGCTCAAAAGAGCAGGGGCTATTTGTCGGCATTTGGGTGCCCTCCATCCTCAGCTTCGGCGCCCTGATATTTGCAGGAACCAATAAACATGAATGACGCAATTCTCTTTCTTTGGGGCGTACTCGCTACGCTATTCGCGATCGGACCGTTAATTGTGGCAGCAATTCTGGACTGGAGAGCCAAGCAGAACCAGTAGATTGCCAAGATGGCGCTCGTCATCGGGTCAGCCGGTCAGATCCAGCGTTCCCTGGAAGCCATTCTTGTGGGCTTCTAGAATGCGCGTGGCAACCTTTTTCGGTGACGCAGCATCCGAAGGCATGCGCATTGGGACTTTTTCCCACAGGGAAGTGGCGACAGCACCAGGTCTGACCACGGTAATGCGGCGTTTTCGCTCTTCCTTTTTGAGCGCCTCGGCAAAGGCTTCGAGCCCAGCTTTCGCTGCTGCGTAGGCGGACAGACCGGGTAGGCGTAGACGTTCGCTGACTGCACCTAGATAGACCAGGTGCGCGTCTTGCGCCAGTAACGGCATACTGAAGTGAGTGGCAAGAAACGCGCCGGACAGATCGGCGTCGAGAATGCGATACCAGTCATCGGGAGTCAGATCTGCCACCTTTTCCGCGTGGATATCCCCGGCGGCGTAGATCCAGAGGTCAATGGCTTCTGTCTCCATGGCTGCAGCCCTCACCGCCTCCTCAATCTGACTTGGTTTCGAGAGATCCGCTTCCAGGACATAAGGAGTGGGTAGCGCCAGGTCCACGGTGTTTCGTACCACGGCGATCACCTGCCGGCCCTCATCATGCAGGGCCTGCACCAAGGCACGGCCGATGCCGCCTCCTGCGCCCCAAACCATTACCGTTCCTGTCGTCATTTGACTCTCCTTTTCTTGCCTTCATACACAGCTTGGATGAGACAACGAGCTATTTGGTGAATCTACAATTGGCTCGTCAATGCCTATCATCCTGATTTTGCATGGAAGCGAGACGAAAATCTGTAGCGGTGATCGTCCTTTCGACACTCTTGTGCGGCGTAAACACAAGGCTGCTGACGGCGCTCTGTGTGCTGACCGAATCCATGGCAGTCAAAGCGCCAACACACCCGACCGATTAGATGTCGTTCCAAGCGCTTAGTGTCCCTCAAATCGGAACGAATAACCAATGCCTGCAGCTGTATGAATATAGCGAGGTCGTTGGGGGTCGGGCTCGACCTTTGCGCGTAGCCGACTGATTAATCCGCGAACCAGTTCCCGGTCGCCGCGATCGCTGTATCCCCAGACGCGATCGACGATGGTGTCAGTGGGTATCACTTGGCCAACATGGGTCATGAGGGTGTAAAGAAGACGAAATTCCAATTGGGTCAACTGCCTCGTCGGCTGGGCGCCGACTTGGACGGTCCGATCCGCCGGATCCAATGTCAGGCTGCTCACCTCAAGCGTGGGCAGGGAGAGGAGCGGAATACTGCCGGCTCGTCGCAACAGGGCCCGAATCTGGACAATGAGCAGTCGTGTGCTGAACGGTCGAGTGACCACAAGATCGGCGCCTTTTTCCAGAAGCTGGCACTGCTGTGTCTCTGATACCGGATCGATGACCAGTACTACCATGGCCTCCGTCTCGGCACGGATACGTGCGATCTGGTCCAGGGGATCGATCCTATGCAAAGCCGACAAGACGACATCAGCCGGATGTTCAGTCCGATCTCGCATAATCCGATCTATATCGTTGCTCGACGACATCGCAAGCCCGGCATGCTGCAATGCCAGCGTAAGAATCGCGGACTCGTCCGTGTCATCTGCCATCAACCACGCATACATAAAGGTCCAGATCCATTCGTGTGATCAGTCGAGCAGCGATCTGCCATGGGTTCGATCAGGGCTGATGTGACAATAGCGCATAAGGCGGTCGATGGACTGTGATACAACTAGGCTCGCATTGCGACCGCGCAATGGAATCTGTCCACCCGCAAGTGTCCCATGGCCACCCCATACGCCTTCATCACCGACCATTTCGCGGCAGTAGGCTTCCCGCACCTTGCTTGGCCCTGGTTCTCACTGAGATGGTGAGTGCTTCTCCGTGTATACCGGTGCAGACTACCCAGTTGGATCCCGCCAGACGTAAGAGCAGGTCTGCGATCTCGGCTGTGAGATCGGGGTATCGGATCTTTCCCAGATCGGAAACGACCAAATCATCAAACACGCGTGCCCCCTCCAGCGCGCGGTGAAAATCTTTGAAATAGTCAACCGGCACCTGGGCCTGCTCAATATCAGATAACACATCAGTGTCGATGCGAGGCTGTAGATAGTAGTAGGCCTCAACGTCTGGAGGGGCGGCGTTTCGGCCCAATCCCCGGGTATCAGTCTTGATGCCGTAAAACAGAGCCGTCGCCAGAAGCGGATCGATTTCGACTTCGGCCTCGCACAGATATTCTACCAGGATGGTGCAGGCCGCACCGATATCCGTACGGACGTCATGATAGGCTGCTCTAGTAGTCTCTTCGCGCCAGGCATGGTGATCGATGACCGCCACAACTCTGGCGCTTTGCGGTAGCATATTGTTGCCGGCCCCAGGCTGGGTATCCGCCATGATGACGGGCAATGTCTCGCTTGATACGACGCTGGAGAGCCGCTGAAGGGGATGTTTGAGGTAACGCACGAGCGCCTTGTTTTCTGCACGCCCAATGATCCCGCTGTAGACCATTCGACATTTGATGTCTGTGCGGGCGGTCAGCAGTGCGCGCAGGGCGATAACACTCGCAATCGCGTCGGGATCAGGATTGGTATGGGTGAGTATGCAGATCTCGGACAGGCCGGAGAGCGTATCCAGCAGCAATTCGACGTGGCTTGCGGGCATAGGTTCACCATTGTATCCGTCATAGGGCTGGGTAGCGGGGAGCGAGCCTAACTGAAGTTCAGAATGGGTCACCGTATCACCGTAACATTGTAACAGAGAAAGACAGAGAATCATAGCGCTTCTCATTCGCCTGCACCTTCGATTTGCGCCGAACTACTCGTTGGGCCAGCCACATATGCAGTTCCTTTCTCGCTGTACAAAACATGGGACAGGGCGCCGACCATATACACAGGACTGATAGGCTTTTGATGCGCAAACTATACACCTGGATACTATACTGAGGTCTCGGGCGGGATCGACTGGACGAGCGTTCTGAATGACGTCCGGCAAGAAAGATCCGCCGAAGCCAGAACAGCAAAGATGCCTGCATGGCCGCAAGTGATCGCGGATGATGTAGACAGACCAAAAGGGACCCGAAAAAACCTGACCGGTCGTATGAAGTATCAGATTTCGGTTGGAATTTGCCACATTGTTCGCTAAGGAGATATTGGGAATGAAGAAGACTTCGCTCAGTCGGATATTGAATCAATACCGAATGAACGCAGTGGTGCCCAACGCGCGTTGGTCAAAAATGGCCGCCTCGATGGTACTGTGCGTATCGTTGTTTGTGGTAGCCGGCTGTACGATGCCGGCCGTCCGGCCCGGTCAGCCTGAAGAATCCATTGCGCCCGTGCTGACAGTATCGCCGACTCTTGTTCGTCCCGGCGATCTGATTTCCGTCAAAGGAACTGGATGGGGAACGGACGAACCTGTCTACGTCAGCCTGCGGTCAGCGCGAGAAGGCAGCGATGTTTCGGGCCTGTTTGCAGTCGCAAATAGCGGGCCTGACGGAGACTTCTCTATCTCATTCTTCTATCCGACAGACATCAATTGGATCAACGTCTCCGACACCATGGTCGAGGCGCTAGCCATTGATTCCAATTTGCAGGTAGGGGTTGAATTGGCGCTGGGGAAACCACTAGCATCAACCAGAGATGGCAGCGTACTGCCGCTGCGCATCGTGAATCCATCGGACACCACAATTGTTGACAGTAACATCGGTGACAGCAACGTTGGCGAAAGCACTGCAATCGAAGACGCCATTGTCGATGGGGCCGTTGTCGGCAATCGAGTGAACCTGCGCATGGGGCCGTCGACCGATTATCCTGTGCTGGATGTAATTGATGGGGGCCGGACATTTGCTGTATTGGGGCAGAATCCGAACGGCGAGTGGCTAAGTGTTCGCCTGGCTGATGGGTCTGAGGGCTGGATGTTGCGCACCCTGACCGATTTCACCCGTGGCGTTCCGATCGTCAGCGTGCCGCCATTGCCGACGGCTATACCGGCAACGCAGGGCCAGGCCTGGCTCGGAGAATACTACGATAACAATGACCTTTCCGGTCCGCCTGTCCTGGTGCGCAATGATCAGAATGTGAACTTTGACTGGGCCTATGGTGCGCCCTCCGCTATCGTGCCCTCTGACAATTTTTCGGCTCGGTGGACAAGAGCGCTCTACTTCCCTGCCGGCATCTATAGCTTCAATGTGGCAGTGGACGACGGCGTGCGTCTCTGGATAGATGGCGAGTTGATCATCGACGAGTGGGCGGAATTGCCCGTACGCTCACGCTCGATTGAACACACCTTTTCGACGGCTGACATCCATCTGTTTCAGCTTGACTATTTTGAGGCTACGGAACGGGCGCAGATCGATTTCTGGTGGGAGCAGGTCGATGAGTTTCCCGAGTGGCGGGGCGCCTACTTCAGCAATGCCAGTCTCTTCGGCGCCCCAATTGTGCTGCGCAATGACCCGGCAATTGACTTTGACTGGGGACTGGGCTCGCCAGGAGAGGGCGTGGCAGCAAATCGATTCTCAACTCGATGGGTTCGAACGGTTGAGTTTGAAGAAGGTCTCTATCGCTTCAGCGCCAAGATGGATGACGGCCTCCGTCTCTTTATCGACGGTACTTTGATCATCGACGAGTGGGAGAATGGAGGCGAGCGACAGGCTGTTGTCGACTATCCGCTGAACCGCGGGATGCATACAATGCGCGTCGAATATTACGACAACATTGGGAATGCTGTGGCCGAGTTTGGATGGGAGAAGCTGATTCCCCTGGTCGTGTTCCCGGATCGGAAAGCCGAATATTGGTCCAATGCCGATCTTAGCGGCACTGCGGCACTGGTGCGCAACGACCCTTACATCAACTTCAATTGGGGCGAAAATTCGCCATCGTCTCTGATCGGCGCAGATAACTTCTCGGCCCGCTGGACACGGTCAAGATACTTTGATTCAGGAACCTATCGCTTCTATCTAAATACCGATGACGGGGTCCGCATGTGGATCGATGGGCAACTGATTATCGATGAATGGCAGGACGGTTCCCGCCGCGAGATTGCCACCGACTACACGCTTTCGAGCGGAGACCACGACCTGCGTGTTGAGTACTACGAACGCACGGGTGACGCAATGGCGAGCCTCTGGTGGGAGCAGGTGCAGCAGCCGGGCGCCTATCCTGATCTGGAAAGGCGAGTACTGGTCAAATCGTAGCCTCGCCGGCGTACCGAATCGTGTTCGCAACGATAGGGCTATCAACTTTGATCGGGGCAACGGATCGCCTGCGCTGGATGTCTCAAATGACCGTTTCTCAGCACGTTGGACTCGTCCCGTCCAGTTCGAGAAGGGAAACTACCGTCTTTACGCTCGGGCTGATGACGGTGTCCGCGTCTGGGTCGATGACACGCTCGTCATCGACCAATGGGAAGTCGGTCCGGGCTGGGATGTCTACCAGGCAGACATTGCCTTGGACGGCAGGCGTCAGCTCAAGGTAGAGTATTTCGATAATACAGGTCTAGCGTCGGTTGAATTCTGGTGGCAGAGATTGCAGGAACAGCCCGGAGCGACATCGACCAACACACCGGTACCTGCGGCGACAGCGTTGCCGACGAATACGCCTGAGCCAACTGAGGTACTGACACAGCAGGCGACGAGTACGCCTGAACCGACTGAGGAACCGACGCAGGAGCCGACGAGTACATCTGAGCCGACTGAGGAACCGACCCAGGAGCCGACGAATACGTCTGAGCCGACGCCGACCATCATCGCAGAACCGACTGTCACCGAAGAACCGACCATTGGCGAAACGACGCCCATCACCGGGACAACGCCAATCACTGAGACAGCCGGGGTGTCCGTGACGATGTAAGTGACACGTCCATCGTGTCGTGCAGTGCCCGGAAGTCCGGCTTTTCCACAAGCCGGACTTCTTCGCGTCTCGCGTTTCATGGACTGACCACACCGATTCCAGGTCGGCAAGACATGTGCGCTTTGAACACTTGTGTCGTCGCAACATCCTGTGTTGATTTGGGATCCATCACTGCTCGACGATGCGGAACCCATAGGACTGGTCGTGTCTTTGACATTGCCGACGATCAGCCTAAAGAGTCCGCTTTCGGGCCGGGCATTGTTGTGGACGAAATGTGTTGAACGACGCAATAATCGTTTGCTGTCAAGCCGGCGAGCAAAATCTGGTTTCGGACTTCAGGTGAACGTTTGACCCAAAGATGGTAGAATGGCTTCGAGCAAGGACCAATGGCATTACAGCAGAACATGTGGCCACTTTTGAGGGATCTGATCGGTGCGTGGCACAAGGACTCGCGTCGTAGCCGGCGTGGCTCGATGTTGCGAAATTGCTCAGTGAATTCGCTGCGGTACTGATCCGGCGGTTGCGATCACCGATACTCTGACTGGGAGGAATTTGCCTGTGGAAATCAAAATCTATGCAACTCTGCGCCCTATTGTCGGCGGGGCGTATGTGTCTGACGTCATCGAACCCGGCCAAGACGTGCGTGCCCTCGTGGACGGCATGGTGACCCGCTGGCCCGATCTGCGACCAGAGATGTTGGACGAGAATGGCAACTTGCTCAACCGCATCCATATCTTTGTCAATGGACGCAGGATTTCCTATCTGGACGGATCGGACACAATCGTATCCGAGGGCGATGACATTGCCATCTTTCCGCCGGTGGGAGGCGGCTAGATCATGCAGATACGACTCAACAGTACCCTGCGCGGTCGCATCGGACGCCGGGCGTTCGAACTTGACTTACCCGACGGCACGTCCGTACGCCAAGCGCTGGACATGACGGCGGAGGAAGCACCTGATCTGCTATCGATCCTGTTGGACACCCAGGGCAGACTTCATGCCAATTTCATCATCTTTCGCAACGGACGCAATATCGAGTTCTTCGATGGCCTCGATACGTCACTCAGCGTGTCCGACACCCTCGACATCTTTCCCAAGACCGGCGCCCAGAAGGCATTTGCCACGTCTTGAGAACAGGCAAAAAAGAGGGGTATCGGTCACGAACCGATACCCCTCTTTTTTGCCTGTTCTCAAGACAACTAGATGATCTCCAACTCCTTCAACTTGGCCTCGGGCACCACGCCGTTCTCCCAGCCGCGTACCTCATAATACTCTTCCAGCATCTGGTCCAGTTCGCACAGACTGCCTTCGGATCCCTGGCCGTCTGCCGGTTCCTCGGTGAAGCGCTTGGGCAGTGTGTCGCTGCCTTCGGCGAAGCCGACCTGATTGTTGTAGTAGCGTTCCAGGTTGTAGACCCGCTCGCCCAACGTCAGTAGACCGCCGGCGTCGATCTCCATGCCGGTCATGGTCGTGAACTGGGCGGCGAAGTCGTCCAGACTCTCGGCGAAGGTGGAGAACTTGCATACGTCCAGGCAGTCGGTCATGGTGTGGACGTTCTGGAAGATGGCGGTCAACTCACCCTTGCCTTCCCAGGCCAGCCGATCGGTCAGGTCTGCCGGACCGAGGACATTGCCGATGATCTCGGCGGCCGGCGTGTAGGCGCGCAGGTGGCAGGCGCCGCGGTTGCTGGTGGCGTAACCCAGGCCCATGCCCTTGATGCCCGCGGGTCGTAGGCGGGGATGGCCTGGCCCTTACAGGACATGGCGATGTCGGGGTCGCCCAACATCTCGGCAGCGATGGCAGTGCCATTGGCCAGGACGTCGGCCACCTCATCCTTGCGGTAAGCAACTCGCTCGATCAGGTCGATCTGCGCGTCGGCATCGGCCCATGCCAGGCCGTCACCGTTGGTCAGGCCGTTGTCGGTGGCCTCCATGTACATGGAGAGGACATTGCCCATCTCGATGGTATCCATGCCGAAGCGGTTGCATTGGATGATCATGAAGCCGACGGCAGCGGTGTCACCGGTCATGCAATTGGTCCCCAGGGCCCAGGCAGACTCATACTCGTAGCTCTCGCCCTTGACTTTATATTTGCCGTCGGCGATCTCAAACTCCTTCTTGCAGGCGACGGGACAGGCATGGCAGGTCGGATCGCTGGTCAGGATGTTCTCGCGCACATACTCGCCTGAAAGCAGCTCTGCATCCACAAAGGAGGTGCTCTGCGAGTTCTTGGTCGGTAGCGCGCCGACGACGTTGGTCATGTTCATGAGCACGTTGGTACCGTAGACGCTGAGCCCGCCCTTGCGCGGGGCCGTGATCACATCCTCATTCATGATGGCGGCCAGCGCTTTGCGATCCGCCTCGCGGAAAGCGGGGCGGTCGTGGGGCTTGGGCTGGTTGGCTTTGTCGCCCTTGATGACGATGGCCTTGAGGTTTTTGGATCCGCCCACTGCGCCGGTGCCGCCACGGCCTGCGGCTCGATCATCTTCGTTGAGCCAGCCGGCAAAGCGCACCAGGTTCTCGCCGGCCGGGCCGATGGCCATGACCGCACACTCTTCGCCATGCTTGGCTTGCAGCGCAGCGATCGCATCCTGGGTCTCCATGCCCCACTCGGCGGAGGCGTCGTGGATGGAGACCTCGTTGTCTTCAACGTAAAGATAGCTGGGGCTGTCGGCCTTGCCGCTGATGAGCAGACCGTCGAAGCCGGCCCACTTGAGCTTGGCCGCAGTCCAGCCGCCCATGTGGCTGTCGGTGATGGTGCCGGTCAGCGGCGACTTGGTCACCACGGCCAAGCGACCGCTCATCTTGACCTCGGTCCCAGTGAGCGGGCCGTTCATGATGCAGAGCAGGTTGTCCGGGGAAAGCGGGTCGACCTGCGGACCGTTGTCGAGCACGTACTTGACGCCCAGGCCGCGGGCGCCGACATACTTGCGCACATCCTCTTCGTTGAGCGGTTCGTAGGTCACAGTGCCCGTGGAAAGGTCAATGCGGGCGACATGGTTGTTGAAGCCGGCGATCATGGGATTGTACCTCCTAGGTAGTAGATTGTGGCCAAACGGTGTGGATGAGACCCAAAAATAGATCAGGGGATCGATATCTTGGGGAAACGACCTCTCAATCAGGGTTCTATTGAACGCCTCGCTGATGGAGCCCGGATGGGACCACGTTGGGAAGAGAGCAGTAGAACTGGTTTCGCATTCCGGTGACAAGTCTGAATTCCGAAGCCTGAATTCCTGCGTCATTCTTTGGGGAATTGGAATCTATTTTACAAAAATAGCGATGATTCTGCAACTGGCTGAGATCAACGGGGTGTAATTCACGCTGGGGGCGGGTATGCCTCACCCTGCCGGGACGCCTCAGACGTCCCGGCGGTCCCTCTCCAATTTTTGGAGAGGGACGCGTAGCCTCCGTCCAGGAGGTGAAGCAGGGTGAGGCGACCGCTCCACGTGCCCCCACTCTGAACTGCAACCCGATCAACGTTAACCAACGGAGAGTGCCTCAGACCCCTTGCATGGCCACATCGTGCGCTTTGAAGCAGTGCCTAGAGGCGACGGATCGGCGCCTGACTCACGGCTCTTGATTAGAACATTATGTAGCATCGGGACATGAAATTGGGATCAACGATTCGCCAAACGCTCTACTTGTGACGAAAATGGACGAAGATACGCCCATGATTCTTGCTGTCCTTGTCGATGCGGTGATATTGGGCGCGGATGTGGGGCTGGTTCAGAAAGCGCAACACCTTCTTCTTCAGTTGTCCGCTGCCTTTGCCGGGAATGATCTCTACCAGCGAGATTCGTTTCTCCATGGCCTCTTCGATGATGCCGTTCAACTCTATCTCGATACGATCGCCCTTGTTATAGATATCATGTAGATCCAATTTGAGCTTTGCCATGCGTTCCCCAGGTTTCGATGTGTCATGCCGCGTCGATTGAGTCAGAACATCCCACCGATACAGCACAAATTCGTCGGATTCACGGCACTGTAGCACGATCCTGTACAACGGGCAACGCAACCATGGTTTGTAGCAGGTTCATGCTTCCAAGCTCGACCTGACAAGGCGACTCGTCTTCGGCTACAATGCCAATGAACTGCGGACACATGAAACGAAGGGAAGTAGAGCCATGACAGAGTATCTGGAACAAAACGCTGCCGGTCTGCCGGTCCGAGAACTGGGCAAGACCGGCCTGAAAGTCTCAATCATCGGTTTTGGCGGGGGCCACGTTGTTCGTCCCCATCTGGATGAGCGGGCGTCGGTGCGGCTGGTCCACGCGGCCATCGGCGCCGGCGTGACCTTCATGGATACGGCGTGGGAATATCACGACGGTGAGTCTGAGCGACGTTTGGGCCTAGCCCTACAGGGCCGTCGCGACCGGGTGACGCTCATGACCAAGGTCTGCGCACGCGATCGAAAAACAGCGGAGATGCAACTACACGACAGTCTCCGCCGGCTCCAGACCGAAGTCATCGATGTCTGGCAGTTCCACGAGATCAACTACGACAACGATCCCGACTGGATATTCCGGGCCGACGGCGCGCTGGAAGCGGCGCTTGCAGCGCGCCAAGCGGGCAAGATCCGATATATCGGCTTCACCGGCCACAAAAGCCCTCATATCCTGCTGAAGATGCTCGACCTGGGCTTTGACTGGGATACCTGTCAGCTCCCCATCAACGTCATGGACGCCCACTACCGCAGTTTTCAGCACGAGCTTCTGCCCGAACTGACCGATCGCGGTATCGGGGTCATCGGCATGAAAAGCCTGGGTGGCGGCGGCCAACTGATCACCGACGCAGGGCTGACGGCCGAGCAGTGTCGGCGTTATTCGCTCTCTCTGCCCATCAGCACCTTGGTCTGCGGGATGGAGTCGCTGGAGAATTTGCAGCAAGATGTGGGCATTGCACGCGAGTTCACGCCCATGTCCGAGGGGGAGCGGCACGAGTTGGAGGCTGCTGTCTTGGAAGAAGCCACAGATGGACGCCATGAGTGGTTCAAGAGCACCCAGTATTATGATTCGCAGTTCCATCGTGATCAGCATGGTTTTCCGCCGATCAGAAGTGTCGGCCAGCCGCCTGAACCGTCGGAAAGTGATTGAACCAAGCAGTTCTGATCACACTGCATACACATCGAGCAATTGCAGGCGCGTTGCTTGAAGCCTTTGGGTCATGATTCCAGCGAAGCGCTTCATAAAATCATAGCCAAAATCATGGTCCTCTTCGCACTTTTGTCGTAGGCATACTCCGTCAAAGGCAAAGGCTCGAACCGGTTCAAGTGCTTTGGCGTGATAGAGCCAGCCATACGGATCAAAAAGCCAGGACCAGCCAAGGACATCGTTGGCGCCGACTGTCTGAAATGTTATCAGGCCACGTCCAGGTACCGAGATGCCCAATGATGCCCGGCCTTCTCGAATCAGATAGAACTCTTCTGCCTTCTGGCCTTCCCGAAACAGGAATTCATTCTCGTCAAAGCGCACGTTTTTGGCGCACCCGGTGACCAACTCTAGGTACTCTGGGGCTAAACCGGCGAAGAACGGATGCTCGGCAATGATCGGTTCTAAGGTTCTTGTTTGCATGGTATCTCCCTCCCAGTGATCAGGCTATAGATGTTCAGATAATGATCCGTGGCTGCCAAACTAGAACGAGTACGAGTACGAGGACGGGCACGAATCTTTTTCTGAGTATCTATAGAACACGATGACGTATACGAAACGATACCACCATGGTGGCTACATAATGGCGACAATATCGTGGTGACAAAAAAACGGTGACGAAGGAACTGCCTGTCCTCCTTTGGCGGTTCTCTGACCGCTTTGTAGCCACTTTGTAGCCGCAGCTATGCTAGTGTTGACAATGTCCGATAGAAGGAACGGATGAGTTTGCATCACTGACTTCTTCAAGTCTGTCAACCAATCTAGGAGATCGGCCATGTCAACAGTCAGTTTTCGCACTGCAGCCAATGGCTGTGCATCGGCTTTGGCGATAGCGTGCTTGCTGCTTCTTGCTTTCTCGGAGAAGGGCGTTGCACAAACGATCATCCCCCGGGTTCCGTTGATGGAGGTCGCCCATCCGCCGGATCCGACCGGCGACTTTGTCTGGTCCGGCGGTTTTGGCGGCGTCGCGGATATTCAGGATGCTTTCAACCGGGCGAGGGCGACTGAAAATGCAAACCTGGGTATTTTTCTTGAGCCGATGAAGCTGCCCAGCCAATCCATTTGGAACGGCATGACTGAGGGAGAGCGGGCGCTCTGGCTCGTGAACCAAGAACGCACTGCGCGTGATCTAAAGCCTTTGGATGGGCTGGAAAAAAATGTGAATGAAGTCGCCCAGTCCTGGGCATATTGGCTTCTGACCAATTCGAAGTTTGTCCATGAATACAACGGTAGCACCCCGTATTCACGACTCAATGCCAAACCTGTCATCAATGCCTGCCATGATGCGCTGGGGGTGTCGGAGAACCTCTACTTCATCGGCACAACCGTCTCCGGCGGCAACCCGCTGCCAATTGAGCAGGCTGTCTATACATGGATGTACGATGACAAGGCCCACGGCTGGGGACACAGACATGCCATACTATGGACGCCCTATAACGAAAACAGCGGGACGCCCGGCCGGGAAGGGTTCCTCGGCATTGGTCATGCTCGCGGCAGCTATACCTCGCCCTTTAACGGGGTCACCTATCCCGACGCCGACCTGATCGTCATGAACGTCTTCGACCCATGTGCTCAGTGGCAATATGCTGCGCCGCCCGAAGTGCCGGATCCGCCCGCTCCGGCCCCGGAGGCGCCGCCGCCCGTACCCGGTACCCATTCGGTCTTGGGCGCCGCCAAACTGCCGACGTGGGTCGTCATCGAGAATCAGCCGTTTGAACTGGGCACATGGCCGGGAAACTGGCAGATCTCGGACGCCAATGGCGCTACAGACGGCGAGTACACGTGGGTCGCTGCCAATTGCCGCAAGTTCGCGGGCGACTTCAGCGGAATGGCCGTCGGCGGCGGGGACGGCAGCAGCGCCGAATGCGCCGACCACTATCCCAACAACGCAAAGTCCTGGGCAATCTTTGGCCCCTTCAGCTTGGCTGACGCCATCGCCGCCGAGGTGCAGATCAAGGCTTGGGTATATACCGAGCCAAACCACGACTGGCTCTGTCTCACCGCATCTCTGGATCGCAAAGAGTTCAACGGTCCCTGCGTTTCCGGTGACAGCGGCGTCTCCGAAGATCACCTAGGGTGGGTTGACGAACGCCTGGATCTGAACAGAGTCTACAAGTTCGGCAGCCTGCTTGGTCGCTCCAACGTATACATTGCGCTCACATTCCTGTCCGATGCGGCGGGAACGAAGCCCCATCAGGGCGTCTTTGTGGACAACGTCGTCCTGCGCAAAGCAGTGATAGGCGATCCGTCGGCAAGCAATCGGGTAGAGAGTGCCAAGACCGCGGCCGGCGACCCTTTGCCGGGCGTTGCCATCACGGATGAGGTCGGCCATCGTACCATGACAGATCGCGACGGCTCCTTCTCGCTGACAGGACTGTCAGCAGGCAAACATCTCCTGACACCGTCCAAGGATGGCTATCAGTTCTATCCGCCCGTCGTCGAAGTCGATCTGAGGAATGGAAACGTTGCCAACGTTTCGTTTGTCGGCACGACTTCGACCCACTACAACATCTATTTGCCTGTGGCCTTGCGTGGTCGCTAGTGCAGGCCGGCCCAAATAGCAAGGCGGTTACACCCAAGTACTCCTACTCGTTCGCGGACTCGCAATCGGCCAGTATGCCAAGCAGGAGTACGTGTGCAGAGACCGATGTCTTATTTCGGCCACGCTATACTAACCTGACGGCGCCACGAAACCATCAGTTTTATGAGCTACAATGACAGACCCGGCAAAGAGGTCTGAAGATGACACAAGCATTGGCAGGAAACGCCGCCACTTGCAACGCTATCAGCATGATCTGTACGCCATGAGAAATAGACATACCCCCTGCCGGATGGTGCGCACCATCCGGCAGGGGGTATGTCCAGGTCTGGTCCGTCAATCCAACGTAACCATACTGTAGTTGAGCGTAGAATCGACGAAGTGAATATGGAGCTTCTTTTCTGCGCCATTTCCGGTTATCCAAGCCGCGCGACCGTTCAGGAGAAATGCGTCATCGCCACGATGCAGGTGGTGCGCCTTGGTGATCAACTTGGCCGGTTGGAGGGCATTCCCCTCGTCGTCAATCACCATTGCGTAGACGCCGTTGAAGGCGCCGGGAACGTCTGGCGTGGCAGGCCATTCTTCCCAAAGTACAACATATTGATCGTTGCCAATGCCGATCAGCTTCGGTCGTTCGGCATGCGCATTGGAGGCAGCGGTATACTGAGTCAGCCAACGGAGCCGATTGGTCTGTTGCACACCGCTCGATTCGACAGTCAGGGTGTCAGGCAAGGTCGGATCGATGCTATTGTCGTCTTTCTTCACGCGCACGATGGCGAGGTTGCGCGGCCCGTTGACAGGCTGCCCGGTAGCGGCATTGCTTTCAGTTGCGAATAGGGCAATATAGCCGTAGTCAGGATCCTGTTCGATCACCGAACTGTTGCCTAGTCGGGTATAGGTGTCGTTTTGTCCGAGAGCACCCTTTATGTGAAAAAGTGGATGGGAGGTATGGAGCCGTCCGAAGACGAGTGTGCGCGGATATGCATCTCCCAGATGATTCTCGATGATGTCGGTACCGTCAAAAAGCAGCCGCTGGTCGAAGGAATGGCTGACCCAGATGGAACTAGTGCGGAGGATCTCGCCGGTGGATGCACTCAGCCGGGTGGATAGAGCCTTCTGATGACGACTACCGCCAATATTCCAGTCTGGATCGGTGTTGATTCCGTGTACGAGTGCAATCTCGTCCGCACCGACCGCCAACCGCGATGTGGACGCCACCATTGGGTTGATGATCATCTCCGCATTGTTGTCAAAGGCCTGTCGAGCGATGTCCAGGTCGATGTTGAATAGAGTATCGCCGAGTTTGTCCAGCTTGATTGTTCGGACAATGTCATTGCGGTATGTATTGAGTGGGGGGTACGTGGAATCTACTCTGTCATCTTCAGCCACGCCCGTTGCATAATAGCGGTTGCCAGCAGCATCGGTTGCCAGCCCCATTACCCGATCCAGAAAAGGGATATCCGTTAGGGCCTGAGTAATCTCGTAGCCGGTTGGGCTTGGTTCGATATGCAGCAGGACTGCATCCCATGCAGTTCCGGCGTCATAGTCCTGAGCCAGTACATCAAGTTCGATACCGTTCGAGGCCACGACGATCTCTGGGCTTTTCCCGTATCGATTACTCCAGTAGCCCGGACCGTACAGATCATTCTCATTGGCATCGAATGGCGTCAGGACCGAAGCAACAGGAATGCCGGTCGTCGGCGCCGGGAGATCGATGGTATGCGCCGTGCTCACCGATCCGCCGCAATTGGTCACCTTCACATTGACGGTCTGGCTGCCGGCGACATCCCATTGATAGGTTGCGTTGGCAGTTCCCTGGCCGCTGAGGGGTTCCGGTGACCAGCTGTATGTAAGAGGGGCGGTCGCGTCTGCCGGTGAGAAGCCGGCTGCAAAGGCATATTGGGTGTTGATCAGACCGGTGCTTGCCCCATCGATGGCTGCGCCGGTAAGTGGGCGTTCACAGGCTTCGTTGATCGTGATGGTATGTACTGCGTTTGCCGATCCGCCGCAATTGGTGATCTTTACCTTGACGGCCTGATTGCCGGCGACATCCCATTGATAGGTTGCGTTAGCCGTCCCCTGGCCGCTGAGGGGTTCCGGTGACCAACTGTATGTAAGAGGGGCGGTTGCGTCTGCCGGTGAAGCGCCGGCGGTAAAGGCATATTGGGTGTTGATCAGACCGGTGCTTGCCCCATCGATGGCTGCGCCGGTAAGTGGGCGTTCACAGGCTTCGTTGATCGTGATGGTATGTACTGCGTTTGCCGATCCGCCGCAATTGGTCACCTTCACATTGACGGTCTGGCTGCCGGCGACATCCCATTGATAGGTTGCGTTGGCAGTTCCCTGGCCGCTGAGGGGTTCCGGCGACCAGCTGTACGTAAGTGGGGCGCTCGCGTCTGCCGGTGAAGCGCCGGCGGTAAAGGCATATTGGGTGTTGATCAGACCGGTGCTTGCCCCGTCGATGGCTGCGCCGGTAAGTGGGCGTTCACAGGCAGGAGCCGTGCCATCCTTCTGGATAAGCGGCATGTAGAGTGGGTGCGTCGGCGAGATAAGCGACTCGGCCAATATCGTCGCGGCCGATAGCCATGGGGCTAGGAATGTCTGCGGATTGGTTTCACTTTGTGAAGCATGTGCACCCACCCTTCCAGCGGTCAAGAGTAGGATGAATACCAACATCACCACAAGAATAGACATATTGCGCTGTTTGGATTGGTTTCGCATGGAATTGCTTTTCACTCCTTGTGAATTGAGGGTGCTCTGCTCACATACGTGCTGCCGTTTGGTAGGGATCCAACATGAATTCTCAAAAGCACATCTTCCCGATTCTGGCTATGGCGTTGGCAGTATTGATGACATCCGGCGTCCTGGCCTACGAATCAGATTCGAATCCCGAAGTGCATAGCGCTGTCGCTCAGACCGATTTGGCGTTGTCTGAATCGTCTGACGTTGGCCTCACCGTGCAGAATGAGTCATCGCCAGACGATATTTCATCCCCTGATGCCGTCTGCGATGGAGGCAGTGCACCAGCCGTAGAGAGAATATCGCTCACAGACTGCTATCAACGCAACTTTACCGTAGGAGGCAACGCCCGCAAAATACGTGTATTGGAAATGAAGGAGACTTCCTGCTGCAAGGTCCAGATAATGGCGTCTCTTACTCCATCACGCTATATGGCGAGGGCGAGAACGGCACTCGCGGTGCGTATGCCGATCAGATGGAAGTGATGCCCAAGGAGGATCCAATCCCGCCCCAGGGTGCTTTCTTCATCGGCGGGGCCAATGTCATCCAGGGCGGTGACGTCGCAACGGATCGCAAAGTGCTCCTGTTCATCGATGCTGTGGACACCGACAGTGAGTTTGAAGGGCCGGCAGGGTTTGGCTCACACAGCCTGCCTCATGGTCTGGTCGGGCCCCAGTTCACCGGCATGTTTGAGGCCAGCGGCCACGTGGAGATGCGTTTCGCCAA
>CAWKCP010000018.1:0-47456 GCA_963848115.1 uncultured Chloroflexia bacterium
TGCATAGAATAGCAGCCCACTGGCTACAGATCGGATACAGAATCAGGCGAGGTTCGGGGAAAAAAGTAGTTGGATTTCCGTCTGGCCATGTGGACCCATTGAGGAACATACTGATGAAACATCGGCTGCTGCTGACTCGTTATGAATAGTAGAACGCAGATTGAGCCGTCGAAGAGACGATCTGCCCCGGCTAGACATAATTGCACTCGCTTGGTAGCTAGCAGACGTCAATCGAAGCGATTTGTTTTCAAGGTCGCCAAAAGGAGATTCGGAGCATGATAAGAACAATCAGTCGCAGTGTGGCGTTGTTGCTCTTCACTTTCATCGTGTTGGCATGTGTCCCACTGTCTGCTCCATCATCCGAGAGCGGCTCAGTAACGCGGCCCGAAGGCTCTGATGGGGCCGATGATGTAACAACTGATGAGGTCGATCTTGTCGGGGAAGGTCATGAGGAGGATACCGTGTCCGAGCCCATTGTTGCCGATGTTGTGACCAAGGCAGTAAGCGACCTCGCCGGTCGCCTCTCGGTTTCAGCGGATGCGATCGATGTGTTGGAAGTCCGACCTGTGACCTGGCCTGATGCGAGCCTGGGCTGTGCTGAGCCCGGCATGGTCTATGCTCAGGTTGCTCAGGACGGCCTACTGATCCGGCTCGACGCTGGCGGGGAGATGTATTTTTACCACAGCGGCGCCGATCAGAAACCGTTTCTATGTGAAGAGACGGCACAGGTTGTGCCGAAAGTCACACCGAAGACTGACGAGTTTGTGCCGCCGCCCGGTTCGGAAACTGACTAACATCGCCTTTTCAGACAACTGACTGCAAAAACAAGCGTCGCCTGCAGGACATGCCTGCAGGCGACGCTGTTTCATTCGACGGATGGTCGAAGTTGATCAGGGTCAGATCTTTTGAGCGATTGTCGCCTGCGCAACCTGTCACCTATTCCTGTGCGGCAGCAGCGGCATCGACCAATCCGTGGCCAAAGAAAGACGTCCTGCCGTTGTTGCCGTAGCATCGCTCTCGTTCGTCACCCTCGTTGAGCGGCTCCCAATCAGCCGGACACTCAAGCTGCTGCGCCGACCGTTGCACGGCGGCTTTCACCGCGCCCGGTTTCCAGTTCGGGTGTTGCTCTTTGACCAGCGCCGCTACACCGGCAGCGTGTGGCGATGCCATAGAGGTGCCGTTCAAATACGCGTATCGGTTGCCATCATCGTCCAAGACCGTCATGCCTTCATATCCTGGGATATTCTGCTCTAGAAAGTCGAAGAAATCCCATATGCCGTCATCAGGGTCGCTCGTGCTGGTGAGGGCCGCCAGTATGGCATCGTGAACGGTGCCGGTGGCCCGGAAGTAGTCACCGCCAGGAGCCGCGACATCGACGCGGGACATGCCGACGCTGGAGTAGTCGGCGATCCACAGATCGTAGCCGGGGTAGCCGATCGGTCCGGTCGACGATGCAGTCAGAACGCCGGGCAACTCGGCCATGGCAACACGGCATTGGTTGCCAATGTCACGAATCTCCTCCTCGCCAGGTGGCCAGTCGGGATTAATTCCGTCGATACCAGGATGTTGCAAGTCGGCCTGTTCGTTACCTGCGGAGGCGACGATGAGCACTCCTTGCTGTTGCGCATAGCGGGCGGCCGATTCCAACTCTTTCAGGATTGCTTTTTGTTCCTTCTCGTCCTTGCAGTAGAAGAGGTAGGGATCGGCAAAGAGACTCAGGTTGACGATATCGAGTTGTTGGTCGCCGGCATAGCGCAGCGCCGCTGCGACTGAGTCTGCAAAGCAGTAACCCACCTTGGTGCAGGCCTTCAACCCAACGATGGTCGCCTCCGGCGCGACGCCGGCAATGCCGATGCCATTGATCGGCGCAGCAATTGTGGATGCAACATGGGAACCGTGGCCGTTCAAATCTTGCACCGCAGATTTATTGGTGCAATCTCCGTTGGCCACCTCGGCCGGGTCTGCGGTCGGCGTGTCATCGAAGATGAACGAGCAAGATAGATCGATGTCCAGATCGGGGGCAATGTCGGGATGTTTCATGTCTACACCGCTGTCAATGACGCCGACCTTCACGCCGGCCCCTTTGCCGATGGCGTAGCTGCCGCTCTCCGAGGCATTGATCAGCGCCATGTCCCATTGACATGGCCCCAGCGGTTCACTATTGGGTGCGTCAAAGATTCCGCCATACAGAGACTCGCAGATGGCAACCGCTTCGTCAGTTGTCGCCGCTGCCCAGGCGACTGCGCCTACTGCGACAACCGCGATGACGGCCACAGAAAATAGTAGTGCGAACTTCCATTGATCTCACGGTCAGTCCTCCCTGAATCTTCCTGGTTGTAGCGATGCCGTCCTCACGGTCAACCATAAGGACGGCATCATTTCGTTACAACGTAGTATCGAAGCGCCGAGAACGCACAGGCACTACCTCATTCAATCAGCACCACTCTTGCCTACCGATTGTCGACGTCGACCAGGGTCAAGCCCATCAGGCCGATATCTCCGGTGTGGGAGACGGCGCCCAGATGCCACTGACCTGCCGTTGCGCCGGCCCAACTCATGTCGACGGTCTCCGTTGCGCCGAGCGTGGCTGCCGTAGGCGCCGAGTCTATGCTGAGATTCCCGCCCGGCGTGGCGGAGATGATCCAACTGTACATGGCATAGTCGGCGGATGGTTCAATCGTCTGCCAGCCATGGACGTAGACACTCCAGACGCCGTCTGCGGGAAGGGTGATGTCTATCAATTCATCTGTGCCACCGTTGGTGCTTGAGGCCACTTGAACCCCACTCGGATCGTAGACGAAGACGTCTAGATCGATGTCGGGATTGTTGACGGATTCAGGTGGAATGGCGATACGGAAGTAGGCAGCGCCCGCCAAGTTGAAGTCATGGCGGTCGCTGTAGCCGTCATTCGGATCAAAGTTCTGATCCGGATCCTGCACGACGTTGTCCACCGTGACTATCGCCGGTTCCAGACCGTGTGCCGCGGCCGAATAGGCGCCGGTATAGCCAAAGCTTACACCGAAGCTGGTGGCGCCGTTCTCACCGCTGCCATCGACCTGTGCGGGCGCATTGAAGAGGGCCCCACGGACCGCGATGGGGCTGTAGACGTCGAAGTGACCGGTCTTGTCGCTCCAGGTGAGTGAACCGAAGCGCCATTCACCGACCGGCGCGGACTCATTGGTGATGGTCACATAATAGGTCGCCGTGTCACCGGACTTTAGCCGAATCGATGAAGGCTCGACCGAAACCGAATAGCCGGGTGGAGCATCCACGGAGACGGTGTAGTCACGCCAACCTTGTTCCTTAGCGACACTGGTGACCGTGCGTATCACCGTTTGGCTGCCAGCCAGTTCCGCTACGCCGATCGAGGGCAGGTTCAGGTTGTGGGCTTCGATCGGCACGCCGATGGACTCTAGGAAGCCACAGGTGCCGGCCGGGTCGCCAAACACTTCTGGTCCTTCGTCACACAGGAAGCCCAAGTACTCAAAGAAGCCAGCATCATAGGCCAGGCCCGGTTCGAAGATAGAACCCTTGCCAGCCTTGCTGCCCGGGTCCACATGACCGGCGCCGATGTCAAAGGGATCGGCGGGTGTGACGCTGTCTTCCTTCATGACATCTTGATAGGCTGTTGTCATCAACGCCGATTTTGCCACGGCAGGGGACCATTCGGGATGCGCCTGCTTGATCAGCGCCAGGAGACCGGCGACGTGTGGGCCGGACATGGATGTCCCCATAATGGCCTGGAACAACTCGCCCTGTACTGCCGAACCGTTGTGGATCGGGCTTGCTGCCGCCAGGATGCTGAGGCCGGGCGCCGTGACATCAGGCTTGATGATGTCGAGGGCAACCGGATCAGGGCCACGCGAGCTAAAGGAGGCCATGACATTGGGCATGACGCGCGGGTCTTCGTCGGCATATCTGGCCACACTCTGTGTCAGCGTGACCGTCACCTGGTCAGGGTTGGCGACTAGGTAATCTTTGAGCGGTTGCCCAACATCTTTGAGCACATGCACAGCAGGCAGAGGATGGTTATCTGTCGGCGTCATGTTCGGATGGGTGGCGGAGACGTTATGCAGAATGGCTGCTCCGCCGCCGCCAGCAGCCACGTTGGCCACTCGTGTCGTACGGGCAGCGCCGAAGTTGTACCGGTTGCACAGCACGATGTCCGTGGGTTGGAAGGTGCCCGCCGGGAACGGATTCAGACATTCCCCATTACTGCCGCCGTCAAACCTATCGGCATCGACCAGGTTGTAGTTCTCAACGCCTGACGTGACAGAGCCACCCCAGATGCCCATGGGCGGTGAACCTGGACCGCTCACGATGATGTCGCTGATGAAAGCTCGGCTCTGTGAACTGGCGCCTACCGTGGTCACCCAGGGCACGGAAGCCGGCCCGCCAATGGTGGCCGGAGCAGGACCGGAGTTGCCCCCGGAAGTAGCCACGAAAACACCGGCATCTGCCGCGAACAGGTACGCGATGTCATCGGCGCCGGTCAGGCTGGCGCCGCCGCCCACGGAGTAGTTGATGACATCCACGCCATCGGCTACGGCCTGGTCAATGGCTGCGGCCAGATCGGAACCGAAACCGCCTAGCTTACCCAGCCCTTTGTAGGCGATGACGCGTGCACGCGGCGCAACGCCCGAGACGGTGCCTCTGGGGATACCCAGTATGCTGGCTTCGATGCCGGCGTTTCCGGCCGACGTGGATGCCGTATGCGTGCCATGGCCGTCATCATCGCGTGCCGAGTCGAATTCGTCTGCCTCGGCGCCGATGAAGAAACGATAGGTGCTGAGCATCTGGCGGGCACCAAGCAGTTTGTTGTTGCATGAGAAAGGAACATCGGCAAGATTGTGACCGCTGTTGCCGAAATCGCATGCCGAGAAGACAGTGTCGTCGAGGACGAGCGGCAGCGGTGGGTAGCTGCCGTCATCGGCAAAGCTCGGATGCTCCGGCCAAATGCCGCTGTCGATGACGCCAACCACGACATTCTCGCCGGTGTAGCCCTTGAGCCAGGCGCCGCCGGCATCGGTTAAGCCCAGGAAGGTAGGCGTGTTGTCCGTCTGCTTGTAGCGCATCACGTCGGGCTGCACGAGCGAGACCCCGGGCTGACGAGCAATCTCCTTGGCTTGGCTGGATGGTCAAGGATGCAGAGAAGCCATTGAGCGCATAGGTGTAGCTGTTGATCTTGGCTTCGGGACCGGCGCCCACGGCTTCCAATGCTTGGTTTTGCGTCTCCTTGAGGAATTTCTCGTACTTCTTCACGTGGGCGCTGTTGGGATTGATCTTCCCTCCCTTACCGGGCTTGGTCGGTCCGTAACCCGGTACATCACCTTCGTAAGCAATGACTGGGTTCAGCTCCATCAGAACGATGAATGAGCCTGGATCTTCGCCTGCTTGAAAATTCAGTTCAGATGCAGATGCAACCGGCGTGATCATTCCCACCAGAATCATCAGCATGACAATGACGTACAAATATCGTTTCATAGTTCTCCTCGTGTGGAAAGTGGCGTCAAAGATCAGGTCTGTTTGGTCAGAGTCGGAAAACCGTGAAAAGACGTGAAACAGAGGTGCTTGGGAGGGGGCCTGTCCCGCTGTCATGGTAGCGGCGAGTGTCAAACATGTCGCGGAACATGTTCCGCGACATGTTTGACATCAGCTTCGGATGTAGCTAGGTATTGGGCGTCTATCAATGCTTGAACTCTGCCGTGTCGACTGATCCTGACAAAAACGTAAGGTGACAGTGGAACAGTATACAGCGTTTATGTTCGCTTATCAAGGCCGAAATCTGACGCCTAGACTCCGCAAGCCGGTTGACTGACGTACCAGTGACATTTTGCCGGAACGTGAGTCTTTTCTGGGTAGGACCTGACCGTCGCTCAATAGCCTCTGGGGGCGGCCACGGATCCATTGGGGAGCGCTTCTGTGGAAGACTGTGCCGGCGCAACAGCACTTTGTCGGTCGGAAAACAATGCCTGCCATAGCCGCATGGTCTCGTACAACGAGAGTCCGTGGCCAAGGTAGTGACCATTGACCCAGATCTCGAGATGCAGATGAACCCCGGCATTGGTACCGTACGCCTCGGAACTGGTGCCGGAAACGCCGACGGTCCCGACGCTCATCCCCTGAGTGATCGGCTCGCCGACACTCAAACCCGGCGCCGCTGATCCCAGGTGACTGTACCAGCTCTGGATATCCTGTCCGTGGTCGATTCGAACCTGCCGCCCATGAAATCGCTCCATCAAATCCGGCGGCGTTCGATGCTCAGCCCTGGCTCGGTCGAGGGCATCCTCAAATTCAGATGCTGTCATCTCCGCGTAGTCGTTGTCCGTACGGATGACGATTCCATCGGCAATTGCCTGGATGGGCGACCCTATGCCCAGCCCCGGCGCTTCCAGGCCATAGATATCTAGACCCCGGTGAACGCCATAGCGGTAGAGCCGCCTCGCCCCTGGATATGATCGCGGGCGGATCGGAAGGATCACGCCGTCAAAGGGTGGCTGAACACCGTCCATGGCCTCGATCAAGTCCACACCGTAGAATGTATAGGCGTTGTCCACAGGGAGATCAGGGCATTCCAAATCGTCCGATTCTGCTAGATTGACCACATAGAGATTTGTCCCGGCCAATGCGAAAAGAGTCTCTCCAATCACGTCGATGCTGCGCAGGCGACCCATGTTCGGGAGGCGAAAGGCAAGATCTTCCTGGTCAGTTCCATTCTGCAGATCCAGTCTGCGCAGGCGACGTGCTTCTCCATCAACGGAATAGAGAAGGTTGCCACGAATCAGGACCTGGGACGGCCAGTGTTCCGACAAAAAGAATCCCTCATCAACGGTTCGAGCAGGGAGGCGGGGGGCATGTTCACTGACGCTGCCCTCCTGACCGAGAACCAGGAACCGTGGACCCGAATTCGTGGCTCTGATCGCCATGTCAATGCCGCCCCCCAGCGTTTCGCTGGGCAGAAAGTGGCGAGGCGTCGTCTCAGATAGTTGCCAGATGTGTTGCAGATCGGCGTCCAGCGCGTAGATCTCGCCGTCGATCGACTGGATGGCCAGAAACTGAGGATCGGGATATTGCCCCGGTACTGGACTGGCAGGCGATGCCATCTGCCACTCGCCGTCTTGCGTAAAACGATAGACATCGTTGGTCTTGTCGAGCAGCAGGAGATCGTTTGTGGTGTCATCCTGCGCCACGTAGACCAGTTCGCGGATGAAGTAGTCGCCAATCTTGCGGTCGGGTGGCGTCAGGTTCTCCGGCGATACGACGACCGATTGATCCAGGTCCGCAAGCGGCAGGAGAAATAGATCGCCGCCTGCAATCATGTAGATGTGATCATCCTGCACTGCCAGGCGAATCGGTTCTGCCGCCAGGTCCAGAACATAGGTCTTCGTGTTTTCGGGGCAGGCGAGCTGATCGGGTTCCGGCAGCTTGTTCGGTGCCGATGCGCCGGACGTACGCAATGCCGATCCAGGTAGCCGCAGCTGTTGGCCGATCCGGATCATGTCCTGATCTTGAAGGCCGTTTGCGGCGACAATTTCGTCAATGGTCACGCCGTAGTCTTCAGCGATTTGAGAGAGCGATTCGCCGGCGCGGACGGTGTGTATCGTGGTTATCTGCGCAGTAGCAGTCGCCCGCGGCGGCAAAGAATTGACGGCCCCAAGCGATACAGCGCTCGCTTGCTGTGGCGCTGAAGCAAAACATAGTAGAACGAAAAGGAGGTAAGCGGCGGTGCGCTGCATTGTAGCTGCTTTCCAGGCGACCAACCGTCGAGTGCTCGGACTCGATTCGATCGGTATCGAGTGACTGGTGAAGACGAATAGCTTCTCATGTGCAGTCTAGCTGAGTCCATATGACACAGCAAGTTGGTAGATGCAGTACATCAATATTCCAAGTGTCCAACATAGCAAGAACGGGGGCCATTTGGCCCCCGCTCTTGTTCAGGAGGAACAGAAAGGAAGGAGTGAAACAGATACAATGCGATTCTATGGGAGGCTGACTCTGCTATCCAGCCGATTTCCCGCGTTCAGTACAAACCTACTGCTCGATCTCTTCGCCTGCGGCTTCCCAACCGGCGAAGCTGGGCGGGAAACTGCGGACGTTGTCGTAGCCCACGTTGTGCAGGGCGCCGGTGGCCAGCGCTGCTCGCCAACCGGATTGGCAGTAGACGAAGACTGGCTCGTCCATGGGGATCTGGTCAACATTGTCGCCAAGCTCGCGCAGCGGAATGTTGATGGCGCCGGGGATGTGGCCGGCTTCGTATTCGTCGGGCTGGCGCACGTCGATGACGGTGGCGCCGGCGTCCATGGCGCCCTTGAATGCCTCAACATCGCCCACGGCGTAGAAGCCTTCGGGGATGTTGTTCAGGAACTCGGCGGAGGCGGCAACCATCTCAGGATTGACGTCAGCCATCTCGAATGTGCCGGGCTCGTTGGCCTCGGTCTCGACTTCGTTCTCTGCTGCGCTCCAGGCATTCCAGCCGCCTGGGAAGGCCTTGACATTATCGTAGCCCAGGGAGCGCAGGACGGAGGTAGCCATACCGGCACGATGACCGGAGGCGCAGTAGACGACGACATTCTCGTCGGTGGGGACCTGGTCCAAGTTGTCGGCCAGGGTGCGCAATGGAATGTTGACCGCGCCCGGGATGTGACCTGCTTCGTACTCGGCGGCAGTGCGGACGTCGATCAGGTAGGGTGAGGCGTTTTCGAGCATCTCGACCATTGCCTCGGCGTTGCCGGTGGACATCCAGCCTTCAGGAATGCTGGCTAGATATTCACCGACCACGGCAACGGCGTCAAATTCAGAGTCCATGGCCCCTTCAACCTCGGCCGGGACCTCTTCTTCTGCTTCTTCTTCAGCAGCTTCTTCGCCTTCACCTTCGGCAGCTTCCTGAGCGGCAGTCCAGGCTCTCCAGCTGCCGGGGAAAGACTTGACATTGGTCAGTCCCATGGTCTGCATGGAGGAGAGACCCAGGGCGGCACGCCAACCGGAACCACAGTAGACAATGACCGGGGCGTCGGTCGGGATCTGGTCCAGGCTCTGGGCCACGGTGCGCAACGGAATGTTGACTGCATCCAAGATGTAGCCCTCTTCGTACTCACTCGGCTCACGCAGGTCGACCAGGAAAGCGCCATTGTCGACAGCTTCTTGCACGGCTTCTACCGAACCGACCGTCAGCCAACCTTCAGGGATGGTGCTCAGGAAGCCGTCCACGGCTGCCAATACCTCGGCGTCGATCTCGGGCACGTCGTAGGTTTCGCCTTCAACGGCGTCCATCTCGACCTCGCCCTCGGCTGCGGTCCAGGCTCTCCAACTGCCGGGGAAGCCCTTGGCGGTGTCGTAGCCCAGCGTACGCAGGGCAGAGAGGCCCATGCCGGCGCGATGGCCGGAAGCGCAATAGGTGATGATCGGCTGGTCGGTCGGGACCTTGTCCAGATTCTGGGCTAGGGTGCGCAACGGGATGTTGATGGCGCCGGGGATGTGACCCTCGGCATATTCGCCCTCTTCGCGGACGTCGATGACGAAGGCGCCATTGTCGATGGCTTCTTGCATCTTCTCAGCATCACCCACGGACATCCAACCTTCGGGAATGGTGCTCAGGTATTCGTCGACGGTAGTGACGACGACATCAGCCTCTGCGACTTCTTCTTCGGCGGCTTCTTCCTCAGCAGCTGCTTCTTCAGCAGGCTCTTCTGTAGGCTCAGCTTCTTCCTCGGCAGCCTCTTCAGCAGGGGCCTCTTCAGCGGGGGCCTCGGTCGGTTCGGCTGCTTCTTCCAGAACCTGAGCCGGTTCTTCTACGGCGGGTGCGGCTTCTTCGTTGCCGCCGCCACAGGCACTCACCATCAGCACTGCAATCAGCAGCGCAGTCAATAGGAAATGTACTCTTTTGGACATTCGGAACTCCTCGGTTCGGTTAAAAAAATGGTGTTTCGTTGTCTTGCTATATCAGTACTGCGTAATTCGTACTGCGTAATGATCGGCTGGCGAGGTGTTTTCCACCATTGGTTACTCAGCGCTGAGTCGTTTGACCCGTTCCGAAACGATCTTTGCCGAGACCTTACGTAGTACGCAGCACGCAGTACCCTTTACTCTTTCTTTGTCGCCTCTACACTAGCTTTCGCCGCCGCCTCCTGCTGATGCAACTCCGCCACCCACTTGGGATGCTCGATCATCGCTTCTTCTTCAGGAATGTAACCACTGACCATGCCCTGGAGGGCCTTGTAGACGAAGGTGAAGTAGAGATGGCCGACCAGCAGGACGGTCAGCGCCAGCATGGAGACGTCGTGGACCATGGCCGTGATGGCCAGGCCCTCCGGTCCCATTCGCCTTTGGCAAACCAGAGGATCAGGCCGCTGCCGACGATGGTGGCTGAGAAGATCACGACCGACGCATGGTGGAGCTTCTGCCCGGCGTTGAGTCGACCCTGGGGTGGCATGTCCTTGGCATAGCCCATGAAGTAGCGGTAGATCTGGGAGAGCCAGCGCATGTCGTCCTTGTCGTATCGAAACGAGTCGACGAGAAGATGCTTGGCCGCGGGGCGGTCGAAGATCAGGTAGAGCACGGGAATCAGCATGAACATGACTGCGCCGATGCGGTGCAACAGACGGGAACCGCCGCCTGCCGCCCACCCTGAGAGTGCCGGCACAAAGAGGACCAGGCCGGTGATCAGCAGAATCAGGAACGATGAGGCCAGCACGGCGTGGATAATTCTTGGCCCAACGCTGTAGCGCAAAACCTTGGCTTCTTGTGTGTGATCCATTGTTTGGGTCGCCATGGCTAGACTCTCTCCTCTTCTACGCTGGTATCCAGATCGGCCTCTGTGCGCTCACCGTCGGCCACGGCCTGCGCAGCCTCTTCCTTGTGAATCTGCTCCAATTCTTTCATGTGGTTGCGGCGGGCGATGACGGCTGCAAGGCCGGTCACAGCCACGCTCAGTCCGGTCATGCCAATGCTGAAGGGCTGAACGACCTTCTGCCAAGCGTTGACAGCCACCGGCACATCAGGATCGACGGGCAGATTCAGCATGTCCGGCGAGTCGGGCAGAACCATGATCACGCCCAGGCCGCCCGCTTCCGTCTCTCCGTAGATCTGGGCATTGGGATAGCGGGTTTGCAGGGCCGCCAGCCGGGTCTTGGCCTCGGCCAGGATCGTCTCGCGATCTGCATACATGAGCGCGTTGCTGGGGCAGGTCTTGACACACCAGGGCGTGCCGCCGGCGCTGACCACTTCGGCGCAGGCATCGCATTTGCTGGAGCGGTCCTCGTAGATGTTGGGCACGTCGAACGGGCATGCATCCACGCAGTAGCTACAGCCGCTGCACTTCTGGCGATCCAGACGGGTCAGGCCGTCTTCCTTGTAAAGCGCCCCGGTGGGGCAGACATTGACACAGGCAGCATCGGTGCAGTGGTAGCAACGATGGTTGGTCACATAGCTCTTGAGATCCGGAAATGTGCCGTGGGTCTCGTCAGAGATCTGGATATACTGCACGTTGGTCGGCAATTCGTTGCCGGTCTTACAGGCGGCAACACAGCCTTGACAGCCGATACAGCGGCCCATGTCGAGCAGAAATGCAAAGGTTGTCATGTTATGCCTCCTTCACAAGCCGTACGAAGTTGATACGCATGCCTGCGCCGCCGGAGATGGGGTCGAGGGCATAACGGGTTTGAAGCTTGACGTCGCTGGCGCCCTTGCCGTTGGCCAGCGTCAGGCCGGGTGCATCCTGGCCGAAGCCATGAGGCATAAAGACGGCATCGTCACGGATGCGCTGGGTCGCCTTGACCAACACCGGGCCGCTGCGGACGCCGCTCTGATTCTCCAACCAGACCCGGTCACCATCATTGATATCCATGGTTGCCGCTGCATCCTCGTTGACCCAGACCTGGTTCTCCGGATAGAGCTCGTTGAGCAGCGGCGTGTTCTGGGTCTTGGCAAAGGTATGCACCGGATGGCGACCGTAGAGGAGTCGGAAGAAACCATCAGGCGGTTCCTCGGTTGGCTCATAGACGGGCATGGGATCGAAGCCGGCCAACGCCAACTCATTCGAGTAGAGTTCGATCTTTTCGGAGGCAGTGTGGAAGGGCGATTTGCCCTTGTAATCTTCGAAGTAGGGCTTGCCCTTCTGGATGATCACGCCGTCTTGTTCACGCATCTTGTCCAGACTGGACCCGATTGACATAAGACGGGTGTCCAGGTATTCCTCAGCCGTCTCCCATTTGAAGTATTTCTCGAGACCCACGCGCATGCCTAGCTCTCGGGCCATCCACCAGGCCGGCTTGGTCTCGTACATGGGCTCGATGGCCGGCTCGCGCATGGCGATGTAGGGCGTCTTGTGGGCCACGGTCCACAGCTCATCGTAGCGCTCCAGCGCTGTCGCCTCGGGCATGACAATGTCGGCCCAGGCCACATGCTCTTGGGGCAGCACATCGATGACTAACACAAAGTCGAGATTCCTGAGCGCCTCTTTGGTGCGTTCGGTGTCGGGAATCGAGTTGAGCAGGTTGACGCCGTAGACGATCAGGGCCTTGATCGGATAGGGCTCGCCCGTGATCATGGGTTCGATCAGCTCCTGCATGGCCGTCGCGCCGCGCATGAAGGTGGTGCGGGCGCCATCGGCGCGGGCCTTGCCGGAAGGGCCGACGGGTAGGGGTGCATCGGCATCGCCGCCCGGCTCGGCTGAACAGCCGCCGGAACTGCCGGCCACGGCAAAGGGCGGATGCGGATAGGATTCAATGTAGGGTGACTTGTTGAAGTAGAAGCCGCCCTCGCGACCATAGGCTCCCAGCAGCGCGTTGATGATGTAGGTGGCACGCATGCGCTGAGAGTCGTTGCCGTACCAGGTCACATGGCGGCCCGGCATGATCAGCGACTGGGGCAGGTTGTCGGACATGACCAGCGCGGTCTCGTGGATGAGCTCGGCGGGCAGGTCTGTGATCTCTGCGGCCCATTCGGGCGTGAATTCCTGAACGTGGGCCTTGAGTTCGTCGAAACCCTCCGTCCACTCGGCCACATAGTCGGCGTCGTAGCGTTCTTCGTTGATGATGACGTTGATCCAGGCCAGCAGCAGCGCTGTGTCGGTGCCGGGCTTGATGGGTAGCCAATAGTCGGCCTTGCCCGCCACGGTGGAGAAACGGGGGTCGACCACGATGACCTTGGCCCCCTTCGAGTACGCATTGGCAAAGTCCTGCATAACTGTATTGCGGGAATCTTCGCCAATGTGACTGCCGATCAGCGTCAGGCAGCGCAGGCCTTCATCCCAGTCGACCGGCTCGTGGCCGCCGATGGGGAAGCCCATGGTCAGGGTGGCGGCTTCCTCGCGTGGGCTGGTGCAGAGCGATGAAGAAGGCTTGGCCGCGTTGGGTGTGCCCCATGCCTGGGCGAAATAATCGGTGAACCAGAAATCACCGGACGTGTGGCCGAAGATTGCCACAGATTCAGGGCCATATTCTTCGGCGATGGCCATCAGTTTTTCGGCCGATTCATCCAGCGCCTCTTCCCAGGTCACCTCCTGGAACTTACCTTCGCCCCGTTCGCCGGTGCGTACCATCGGCGCTTGCAGGCGATCAGGATCGTAGAGGAAGGAGACGCCGCCCTGTCCACGTGCACAGAGCATGCCACGGCTCTTGGGGTCGGCGGGATTGCCCTCTATTTTATGGACGACGCCGTTGACGGTTTGCACCTTGATGCCGCAGCGCCATGGGCACATATCGCAGTAATTGTAGGTGGTCTCAATCGTTCCGCCGTAGAACCAGTCGGGAGAAAGCCCAACCGGCTCCAAGTCGGACGCAAGCGCCGACTTGAACATGTTGCCGGCAACGGCGGCCCCGCCGGCTGTCGCCACGGCCGATTTGAGAAAACTACGTCGGGTAATCTGAAGCTCTACTCTTGCCATAGGGTTGTACCTCGAAAACGACCTTCTGAAACGTGATGCGTGAACCGTGAGATGTTTCGCAATTCAGCCAACCGTTCACCATTCACAATTATCAATTCACCATTAACCGTACGCAGACACCATTGACAATCGATTGTTGACAACGGACGATTGAAAACTCTCATGCAGCACTCAGCCGGCACGAACTCACCGGCGTCAATTCCCCTTCATACTCAGCCCGTAGCCGCACCTCGCGCTCCATGGCCCTGTGCATCACGCAAATGATGCTGGAAAACCACTCCTGCTCCATCAGTTCCTTGGGGATGCTGTTGCAAGCGCCGGCGTCCCAGACCTGTTGCCGATATTGACGATAGTTCATGGGGAGCAATACCACGACCCGCAGGCTGGGGTTCATCTCTAACAGTTCTTCGACCAGGTGTGGCGTTTCGGCTTCGGCCATCGGCCAGTCGATCAGGATGACATCGTCTAGTTTCTGCTCCACGCGTATAATCAACTCATCACGACGACATACCGTTGCAGTCGAAGTGGTGAAGCACATGAGATCAATGGCGGAATCGTGTATGGATTGGAGGAGCGCAAGCGAAGCCTCGTCCGGACTGACAAACAACAGTCGAATGTGCATCGTCTCCTCCTTCCTCAGTTGCTGCTTTCGGACAAGTCCGAAAAAGTTGTGCGTGCAACGGTTGTGAATCTGTTCACAAGTAGGGTATCTGAAGATGATTGCGTTGACTATCAGGAAAAGTATGATGGTTTGGCAGGATTTTTCCCCACAGCGTACAGAACGAGAATTGCTGCATGGACCGGTCGAGGCTTGACGATTGGGTATCTGCTGATTTATCGTAGTTGAGTTGTCCGATGTCCTTTCAATGCAGCAATCATCCAAACCGGCTGTCTGCCTGGTATTCACTAGTTACTGTGGCCGTCAATACCACGACAGAAATCCCGCAGCCCTACCACTGGTAGGAACTGCATAGGGATAACCGCCGGGATTAGCAACATGGGGTAGTTACTTGACCATGGATAATGAGATCCAAAGAACGTCGACCTCGGACTACCTATTGGCATTCGTGCGTATGATAGCGGTTTTTGCCGCACTGTTCATTGCCTTCATTAGTGTATTCCTGTCCAGCGTTATCCCGTTCTCGTACCGAGGGGCCAGGGGATCTCTGTGGGTCGTGGTCTTGTCGACACGCGTGTTTAACTTCATTTTCAATGTGCATGTCGGCTACACCGGTGGCGGTGGCCTGCGAAGGCATAAGGGCTTCATCTTTCTGAACCATATGTCTTATCTGGAGCCGTTGGCCATTTTATCATTGACGCCGGTGCGTTTTTTGGCCGCTTCCGAGGTGCGTATGCGACCGTTGTCCGGCTGGATGGCCGAGCAGATCGGCACGATCTTTGTAGAGCGCGAGAACAAAGACTCCCGTTTTGCCGCTCGTAGCGCCGTTGAGGAGGTCGTTGCCGAGTCTGATTACCCGCCGCTGGTCATCTTCCCTGAAGGGCGGCTTGGTGCGGGGGATCGTATCAATCCCTTCCACCCGGGCGGTTTTGACAGCGCGGTGAAGTCGGGCGTGCCCTACCTGATCTGTGCAGTCCAGTTCAACCGTCCCGATGTCGGCGTCTGGAAGGGCCCGCGGGGCGAACGCCTGCTCAGCGCCATCTGGCGCCTGGCCAAATCACGCGGCAAGATCCACGTCGACTTCTATCCCTTGGACATCGTCTATCCCAGCCCCGATGATGATCCCAAGGTGCTGGCCAGAGCTGCGCGTCGAGCCATTGCGGAGAAGCTAGACATGCAGGAGTCGATTCCGGCGTAGCATCATGGGACATCCTGATATCCGTCAAACACGATAACCCGGTTGATGTCATGGATATTTCAAACATAAAGGAGCGTCGCCCGATATCTAGGCGACGCTCCTTTTCGTTTGTTTCCGCGTTCAACGCCTATTGAGCCATAGGCTCTTCCATTCGTGGGGTTTGCTGTCGTGCCTGTTAGCAGCGGTATTGGTTGTCTGCTTAGCTCCGTACGGCTCAGTCACGTGTCGAGATCTGAGGTCGTTCGCGCCAGAATCCTGTCGCTTGTTCAAAGGCATGGGCCAGTTGCAGTACACCGAAATCATCCTGATGACGCCCCACGATCTGTACGCCAACCGGCAACCCCTCGGGCGTAAATCCGCAGGGAACCGAGATGGCCGGCAGGCCAATGGCTGAGATGAAATAGCAGGACTTCATCCAGTCGATGTAGGTTTCCATGGCCACGCCGTTGATCTCGGTGATGTAACGCTCGTTGACGTCGAAAGGCGGGACCTGGCTTACAGGCAAAATGAGAAACTCGTAGTCTACCAGAAACTCTCGCACACGATGGTAGAGCGCTGTCCGTTTCATCTCGGCCCGTCCGATTTCTGGACCGGTCAATTTGGCCCCGGCTTCAGTGTTCCAGATAATTGTCTCCTTGATCTGGTCACGGTGCCGCTCCAGCAGAGGCCCGAATCCCAGCTCAAAACGCCATGCCCGCCAGACCTTGAAGACTTCGTCGGCGTCACGAAAATCCGGTTCGCCGTCCTCGACCGTACAGCCCAAATCTTCAAACCTGCTTCGTTGACCATCTAGTGCTTCGGTGACGCGTGGGTCGACCGGGAAGCTGGCCAGATCACGGCTCCACGCGATCTTGACGCCGCTGAAGTCCCGTTCCAACGGTTCCAGGAACCGTGTGCCCGGTTCGACTATCGAGATGGGTGAGCGCTCGTCCGGCCCGGCCATGGCGCTGAGCAGCAGGGCCACATCCTGAACAGTGCGTGCCATTGGGCCCGGCGTCGAGATGGGAAACCAGCCCACGGGTGCGGGCCAAGCCGGCACACGGCCCGGCGAGACGCGAAAACCGACCACATTGTTGAAGCTGGCCGGGTTGCGAAGCGAGCCGCCGGTATCGCTGCCGTCGGCGATGGGCAGCATGCCGCAGGCCAGAGCCACCGCGGCGCCGCCGGAACTGCCGCCGCAGGTCTTGGTGAGGTCATAGGGATTCAGCGTCTCTCCGAAGACTTCATTGTACGTCTGGGAGCCGGCGCCGAACTCGGGCGTGTTGGTTTTGCCGATGGTGATTGCCCCTGCGTCGCGCATCCGCTCCACGATGAGCGCGTCTTGCTTGGGCACATGATTGCGGTAAATGGGCGATCCGTAGGTGGTGCGGATGCCGGCCGTGTCGACCATATCTTTGTGGGCAATCGGCAAACCATGCAGTGGTCCGACAGGTTCGCCGCGCGCCATCGCTTCGTCGGCCATCGCCGCACCCTCCATGGCCCGCTCAGGCAGCAGTGTGACAACGGCGTTGACCGCGGGATTGACGCGCTCGATCTGGTCTAGGTGCGCGGCCATCACCTCGCGTGCCGAGAGATCGCCCTGGTGAATATGGCCGGCCAATTCGGTGGCCGTCATAAAGCAGAGTTCGACGGTGCTCATCCATATCCCCTACGTATACTCAGAAAGCAGCCCTCGCGCCAACGCGTATTTGACCAGATCGGCGCGGCCGTGGAGGTTGAGTTTTTGCATGATGCGCGTACGATAGGTCTCGACAGTCTTTGGGCTCAGCGATAGCCGATCGGCGACTTCGGCCGCGGTGTGGCCCAGTGCGAGTTGCTTGAGCACTTCGCGTTCGCGCTCGCTCAGCAGCTCATAGCCGTCTTCAATCGTGCCTGAATTCATGTTGTCCAGATAGTCTTCCAGCAACATTCGCGTGGCCGAGGGATAGAGGAACGCCCCACCCTGGGAGACCGTGCGGATTGCGTCAAGCAGCTCGATGTCGACCGTCGATTTGAGCACATAGCCCGCCCCGCCGGCCTTCAGCACCGGAAATAGGTACTTCTCCTGCGCATGGACGGTAAGGATCAATACCGGGCACTCGGGATAGTCGGCGCGGATGCGTCTCGTCGCCTCCAGGCCATCCATTTCGGGCATGGAGATATCCATGACGATGACATCCGGGCGCAGCTTTTCGGTCTGCTCGATGGCTTCGAGGCCATTGCTTGCTTGGCCGACAACTTCCATATCCGGCTCGCTGTCGATTAGCGCTTGCAGGCCAATACGAACCACCATATGGTCATCAACCAGCAGAACGCGAATTTTCCCCATTTGATACTCCAAAGCGTTGGCAATTCGGCAGTGGCGCCGTCGCCCTGATCAGTGTCCCTTGGCCGAGGGCGCTGTCGATGACAAAGTCGCCGCCGATCATGCCGATTCGCTCGCGCATGCCTTCCAATCCGAGACCATGTTGGGCATCCACTTGAACTGCCATCGGGTCAAAGCCAAGTCCGTCGTCGGCCACTGCCAGAGAGATGTCCGACTCGCTCTGGATCAGTGTGACCTGAACGGTTGACGCTGCGGCGTGCCGTCCGATGTTGTTGAGCGCCTCCTGGCCGATGCGATAGAGGACGAGCTCCATATCTCTGGGCAGACGTTTGTCCAGTCCTTTGGCAGAGAACGTGGCCTGGATATCGTCAGTCTTGTTGAACTCATCGACACGCCACTCCAGCGCCGGAGCCAAACCCAAGTCATCGAGGATTGTCGGGCGTAGGTCGACGGCCACGCGCCGTACGTCTTCCAGGGCAAATGCCGTCAACTCTCGCAATTCGTGAACCCGCTGTTGGGCCTCTTCAGCCGTGCCTGCGCGTTCCAGAAGTCGTAGATGGACAAGCAGCGAGGTGAGCGCCTGTGCAGCCTCGTCATGCAGATCGCGAGCCAGACGATGGCGCTCTTCCTCCTGGGCATTGAGGATCATGCGCGACAACTTCTGCATACGCTGTGAGTTGGTATCCAGTTCATTGAGCATCTGGTTGAAGGTGTCGGCCAAGCGGTCGAAGCGGTCGTCGCTGTTGGCGCCCAGGTTGACGCGCACAGTTGTGTCGCCGCCGCGTACCTCGTCCACCGCGTTCTGGAGTCGGTCCAGCGGTTCAAGCGCACGCTTCAGAACCCAGTTGTTGACTAAAAAGCTGATGATCGTGCCGGCAACGGCAAAGAGGACGATCAGACCGGACTCGAGTATAGAGAAGAAGCCGGCGACATACCAGACGGTGATGATCGTGCCGGCAATCGCACCAAAGACGACGATGGCGGAATTGGCGATCAGAATCTTGTAGAAAATTGGAATGTGCAGCAGGCGTTCTCGCAGCGACATCTCTGTTCTATCTTGCTCGGACATAAACCTTCAACACGGCAGTTAGCACGAAACAGTATATGGGAAACGGGCCAGAAGCCAGTGTACCACAAGCGCGGAATCTAGCTAGATTCCGCGCTTGTGGTACAAACTAGATCAAATATTTCTGGGAGGCAGGCGAGGTATCCCAATCCCCATTCACCAATCTCCCGATCCCATTTACATTCGCTCAACGTGTCGGGCCAGCCGATCACGCAAGACGTGAACGGGCTGCGCCCCAACAATCTGGTCAACCGAACGACCATTCATAAAGATGTGCAGGGCGGGGATGCTCATGATCTGGTATTGCTGAGCCGTGCGCGGGTTCTCATCAACGTTCAGCTTGCCGACCACAGCACGGCCGGAAAACTCCTTGGCCAGTTGCTCAACGGACGGTGCGACCATACGGCAGGGTCCGCACCAGGGCGCCCAGAAGTCAACCAGTACCGGATCAGGTCCGTTGATCACCTGATGAAAATTGGCGTCAGTCAAAGTGATGGGCGCTGTACTGGTCTGCGTCCGTGCCGAAGCAGATCCATGTCCGGGGCTGCCATTGGTGTATGTTTTTTGCGTGCCACTCATACCATTGCTGGGGCCTCCGGGCACGGCCGGTCGCGTCCCCCCGCTGACGAGGTAGTTGAGCCATGCGTCCAACTCGGATTGGCCAATCGCGCCCACGGCGGTTGCTTCGGCATTGCCTTGTTTGGTAAAGACAGTGGTCGGGATCTGCTTGACGCCATATTGCTGGACAAGCTGCGGCTCGGCCGAGGCGTCGATCTTGGCAAGCAGCGCCTTGCCTGCATAGCGCGCTGCGAGTTCCGACAGCGCCGGATCCATCTGGCGGCTGGCGTCAACGCCGTCTTGCCAGAAGACGAGCACAACAGGAACGCCTGCATTGAGCACGCGATCGATACTTTGTTGATTCGTATGAATGACTGTGTCGATTGCCATCTGTATTTAGCTCCCCCTGTCCATCTGACTGGTGACTCCATTCTTGAGGAGGCGAGATTCCGCAGACGAACGGATTAAGTACGCGGTGGAAACCGCGGTTCAAGTTTTTCGATTCCAGACTAGTGTACACTGTTAGCATCAGAATTACATCGGTCTTTCGTTAGCAGTCTGTTTGTGATGCCTGGGAGTCAGAGGCGTTTGTGGGCGTAGAAGATCGCGCCACGTTTGGTGAGGATTAGGGGTGTCTTGACGTAGCGAAGCGCTCTTTCGATGGTGGTCTGAGACAACTGGCGTCCCTGAAGATAGATGTGCAGGGCGTTCCGATCCGGCAGGTGAACCAGTGGCGCATCCCACCGATCTACTTCGATTTTCTCGAAGAACCCTGCCAGCATCTCTTCTGCGTTCTCCGCGTCGAACGAGTCGGGTTCCGACGGAGGCAACACATCTGCCAACTCTGGGTCGTTGTATCGACTGGGCGCGGAAGCCGCAAACAGGCCGCCTGGACGCAATATGCACAAGCTCTCGGCCAGCGCCTGGCGGGGGTCTTCCAGATGATAGAGCATGTAGAGCGCGGCAACGCTGCCGAAGGCTTGATCTCGAATTGGAAGGTGACGGGCGTCGCCCAGAACCCGAATGCCGGGCACGGCGGCCAACATCGTTGCGGACCGGTCTAGGCTGACCGTCGGCACATCCAGCGCGGGCAAAGGCTTGGTGAGTCGCCCTTCACCGCAGCCGAGGTCGAGCATGGGGCCCAATCCTTCGTCTGCCACGCGCCGGGCTACCTCTTCGTGGACATCTGCGGCGAGTCCATATCGCTCTACCGCCAATACATTGGTCCGAAATCGGTTCGGGTCGATATCGTAATCTGTGGGGACAGGTTTGGGTTTGGTCATTATTGACACGTCTAGCGTTTTTCGTCCAGCAACCGACGAGCCTCTTCGGCCATCCCCAACAGGCGGAATCGACGAATGCCGGCCCAGAAGTCGGCGATCTCATCGATGGTCTTTTGTTGCGATCTCTCTTCTAACCGGGTGAGATTGCCTTTGTCGGTCAGCAGTTCAATGTCCTGCTTCACCCCGGCCAGCCCGCGTAATGCCATGGCACAGACGTATCCGAGACGGACCAAGCGCTCGTCGCCGTTCCATCCTGCATCTCGAAGTCCCTCCATGTAGCCTGAGAATACGGCCTGGTCTAGGTCTCCGGCCATTGACAATGACAGGTCGGGCTGATAGAGACTGACGGCAACCATGGATGTCAGATCTTCACCCAGCGCCCCTCGCCCAGCCAGCGCCCAGTCGATCAGCACTGGGTTGCCGTCGCGATGGAAAAAATTGTCTCGAAAGGCATCAATGTGGCAAAGCGTCTGGGGCAACGAGGGTAAGAGTTCGCAGAACTGGGGCGCTTGCCGCCAAATGGACAAGACTGCTCCCTTCCCAGAGAGCGGCAGGGCACGCTGTATGAGTGGGTTCTGGAGATAACCATCGAGGCGATCAAAGGTGTCTTTCAGCGGTGGAATGATGCGACAGTGCCAGTTGGCGTTCAGCCATGGCTGGTCCGGAATGGGCCATCCCGTTGCGTAGGCGCCGTTGAAGCGACCCAGGCAACGCGAGACCTCATGGTAGTCGTCAAGGGTCCATCGAGGTTTCTCATCTTCGAGTTCATCCATCCAGATCCACGCTTCGCCGGGGAATTCGCTGAATCCGTATATGGTTGGCGGCATCAATCCGGTTTCGGGCAATCTCTGTAGGATGTCTGACCGGTAGACTTCGAACTCGCGTTTCCAGTAGTAGGGTGAATTTTCGGGTTCGCCCGGGCGTTCGTAGAGAATCTTGAGGACGAGTGACCACGGTGAGCCGTTGGTTGACTCTCCTGCGACCCGATGCAGTGCTGTTCCGCCGACCATGCCGCCTGTTCCGCCACGAATTGGCTCGACTGACCAATCGGCAACCTCGGCTTTGTCATCTGCCAGCACACGGCGCACCAGTGGCCTCAGTAGTCTCCCCGTGATCTGTTCTGCACTGTCGCTCATCTAATTCGGGTTCTCCGAGCAGTTGTGTGGGGAACGGCTACGAATCATTTCGGTCGCGGATCGAGCATAAAGGACCTCAAAGAGCCTGAATTCCTTGAACCGAACTGGGTTGTCCGTGGCCGTGATACACAGGCCCGAGGCGTAGACGTCTCGCTCGTGCGAGACGTCTACGCCTACGCAATACAAGCTTTCGCTACTGGAAACCGCCGCTGGCGTCGGCCAGACCGCGCTCGCTGCGGATCTTCTCTTCGTACCCGCTGGCGCGATAGGCTGCGAACGGGTCCAGCGGCACGCCCATCTCGTCGCGTACCTTCATCAGCAGCGGGCGTACGTCGTTTCTAAACGAATCAGTCAGCATACGATGAGCGGCCATGACTTCGCCTGATTCTTGCAGGGCGGCCAGCTTCCGGCGGGGCACGGTCAGTGCCCGTGCATAGGCTTCCTGGCAGTTGACCACCGAGTAGATCATGGGCAGAACCTTGCCCTCGACGTTGTGACACTGATCGATCATGTAGGCGATGTTCTGCGCCGTGTTGCGAACCGTCTCGTCCTTGCTGACTTCGCCTGCAGCCAGTTCATTGAAGATCAGGAAGAGTTCGTAGGGGTTGACGCTGCCGACAATCAGATCGTCGTCGGCATATTTGCGGTTGTTGAAATGGAAGCCGCCCAATCGCCCCTCATCCAGCAGGAAGGCCACGATCTGTTCGATGTTGACGGCCTGGGCGTGGTGGCCCAGATCGACAAGCACTTGGGCCTGGGGCCCAAGCTTGAGCGACCATGCGTAGGCAGTGCCCCAGTCCGGCACATCGGTGCTGTAGAAAGCCGGCTCAAAGAATTTGTACTCGATCAACATACGACTGTCGGCCGGCAGATGGGCATAGACCTCGGCAAGACCGCGCTCAAAGCGTCGCTTGCGGCCGATCAGGTTGTCCTGTCCGGCATAGTTTGTTCCATCGGCGAACCAGAGACTCAGCGCATCGCTCTTGAGCTTGCCCATGATTTCACAGCATTCAATCATGTGGTCGAGCGCTGCCTCTTGGATGCCCGGGTCTGGATTGCCGAACGAACCGAGTTTATACTGGTCATCCTGAAAGACATTGGGGTTGACGGCCCCGATGCGAATGCCCTGTTCCTCGGCGTACTGGCACATGCCGTCATAGTCGTTGTCCTCGGGGCGGTCCCATGGGATGTGAACAGCCACAGTGGGCGCGATGCCGGTCATCTTCTGGACCATGGCCGCGTCGTCCAGTTTTTCGCTCGTGGTGGTGGCGGCGCCGGGCCAGGCAAAGGCTTTGAAGCGTGTGCCGCTGTTGGCATAGCCCCAACTCGGCGTCTCGATCTGTTGTTGCTTGAGCGCCGTCTTGACGGCCTCAACGTCGATGCCTTGGTCGGTGAGTTCGGCGGCCAATACATCGTAGGCGGTTTGGTAGTTGATCATGGGTTAGAACTCCATCCATTTGGTTGGTATGAATTGTAGGGCACGCAAATTGACGTTTGATGATGAGCACGGGCCTTGTGGCGATGATTTTGGGATTGGGAGATTTAGAGATCGGGAAATTGACAAGACGACCAAAATCTCAGGCCGAAGGCCTAAACCCCATAATCCCCCAATCTCGAACTACCCCCTCCCCGCCTGCTCAAGAATCCGCTGTCGATAGGCCTCGTCCGGCCGCGTATGGATGCGATCGATGTTGGCCTGGGTCATGAAGTGGGGGCCGCCCATGGAGTAGGCGCCGATGAGGATGCGCGCTGCCTTGACACACATGGCCGTGATCCGTTCGGCCTCGCCTGCGCTCTGGCCCAGCGCGATCATGCCGTGGTTCTGCATGAGTACGACCTTGGGCACCTCGTGATACGTGTCGACGTGGGACAGGATGGCATCGCGCACTGCATGGCCCAACTTGAGGCCGGGGTCGGTATAGGGCACGTAAGCGGATGCCGGTCCGCAGACGACGATCTCGTCAGGAAAGAGTCGGTTGGCCACGGCAGCTTGCGCATGTTCGGAGCAGAGGATCGAATTGACGGCCGCCGGGTGGGTATGGGCGATGAAGTTGGCCTGTCCCAGCGTCAAGCAGAGTGCGTGGAACGTCGTCTCTGTCGATGGCCAGCGCTGTTCTGGATTGTCGACAGTGGCGGCCAGCAGGCGTTCTTTGACTTGGCTGTCGGCAAGGTTGTCCTCTTCCAACATGGCCAAAGCCGCATCAATGCGGACGCGCACGAAGCCATCTGTGTCAATGCCGTGAAGCTGGCCGCCGCTGGCCTTGACCCAGAACGTCTCCTCATCGGCTCGCGCAGATGTATTCCCTTCGCCTAGAATGACATAATCGTTCTCGGGTAGAGCAATCGTGCGGGACATCGCTACCAATTTGGGAGAGAATGTCGCCCATGGAGATCTCCTTGTTGTGGTTTGTGGCTGAGTTTGATGCAAGAACGGAATACCGCCACAGATTCGCACAGATGAGGAAACGATCATCACAGATGATTTTCAGGTTTCCAGCGTGTAGTTAGCACTATCTATGTCTCAGCTTGTTTGCAGCTGTGTGAATCTGTGGTGAAACAGGCCTTTGCAATCGTGTCACTGTTGAATGGTAAGTAGTATCTCTATTCTACAAGAGGAGTTGCAAGCCCGACAAGCCATTGACATCCCTGAAATTCTTGCTTCTTACTTGACAAAGCCGGCAAAACCGCATATCTTGTAAAGTACAATTCGTTTCCATTGAAGAATGGAGACAAGAATACGCAAAGACGATGCACCGGAAGAGTAGCTGACGAAGCGGGTTTCAGAGAGTCCCCAGACGGTGGAACGGGGATAGCAGCGCAGTCAGTGAATGGGCCGGGAAGTTAGGAATTGAACAATTGTCAATTGACAATTAACTAGATTTCCTCGGAGACGCCACCGTTATCAGGGCGCTAGAAATCAGGGTTGTCAGCCTTTGGGGACTCTCGTTTCTGTGAAGTGAGACTGGCACTGATCCTTGTGTTTCACACGAGGATTTTTTTGTGGGATGGATCAGGGCTAGATCTAAGCGGGGTGGCACCGCGGGGATGTTGAACTCGATCCTCGTCCCCATACAGGCGTTCAGCGTCTGTGTGGAGACGAGGATTTTTTGTATTGGCAAGCTGAGCCAGTGTCTTGGAAGACGGGATATTGTCATTCCGATGAGCGGAGCGAAGAGGAATCTCAAGGCCGGTAACGCGAGATTTCTCGCTTCGCTCGAAATGACAATATCTCGCCGAACAGAGGACTAGGGTGGACCGTCCGCTCTCGGAAGACCCGACTGCCAGACAAACAAGGGGATTGTTATGACGACCGAATATAGACCATCGTTGAGTGAAGTGGGTGAAATGGCCAAGGAGGGCAACCTGATTGCGGTTCACCGTGAACTGCCGGCTGATCTGGAGACGCCTGTCTCCGTCTATCTGAAGTTGCGCGGACGGGATGAGGATCGAGGCGGGTTGAGCTTTCTGCTTGAGTCGGTCGAGAAGGGCGAGGTGCTGGGGCGCTACAGCTTCATCGGCGTACATCCGCCAATGACAGTCACGGCCCATGGTGACGAGGTGGTGGTTGGCGGCGCGGGCGGTACGGTGCTCGAGGTGAAGCACGGCGATCCGTTGGACGTTGTCAAGGAACTGATGGCCGGACGCCGCCCGGTGCCGCAGCCCGAATTGCCCCGCTTCAACGGCGGCGTGGTCGGTTATTTCGGCTACGATCTGGTGCGCTTCATGGAGCGTCTGCCCGAGACCGCCGAACACGATCTAGAAGTGCCCGACATGATGATGCTCTTCTGCGATAACCTGGTTGTTTTCGACCATGTGCGTCACAAGCTGATCGTGATCGCCAACATGCGTGCCCGAGACGGCGACGTTGCCGAGCTGCGCGCCGGCTATGCCGATGCCATCGCCCGCATTGAGCAGATCATCGACGATATTCAGCAGCCGTTGAGGCCGCCTGCAAGCAAGAAAGTCGCGGGGACGGGCGAATGGCGCAGCAACTTCACACAGGAGCAACATGAGGCGAATGTTCGTGCGGCCAAGGAGTACATCAAAGCCGGTGACATTTTTCAGGTGGTGTTAAGCCAGCGTCTTAGCCGCGAGACGGACGCCGATCCGTTCACGATCTATCGGGCGCTTCGTATGCTCAATCCGTCGCCCTACATGTATTTTCTCGACTTCAGCGGCATTGCCGGCCTGGAGGGCGATCCGGTGCGCATCATCGGCTCCAGCCCCGAGATGCATGTGCGGCTGGAGGACGATACTGCCTACTTGCACCCGATTGCAGGCACGCGTTGGCGTGGGAAAACGGTGGCGGAGGATGACGAGCTGGCCGCCGATCTGCTGGCCGATCCCAAGGAACGGGCCGAACATGTGATGCTGGTCGATCTCGGCCGCAACGACCTGGGTCGAGTCTGCGAATACGGCAGCGTCAACGTGCCGACCATGATGCAGGTCGAACGCTACAGCCACGTCATGCACATCGTCAGCGATGTGCGCGGGACCATTCAGCCGGAGCACGACGCGTTTAGCCTGCTGCGGGCGACCTTCCCTGCAGGCACTGTCAGTGGCGCCCCAAAGGTACGGGCCATGGAGATCATCGAGGAACTAGAGGGGACGCGTCGCGGTCCTTACGCAGGGGCGGTCGGCTACATCTGCAACGACGGCACCATGGACACCTGCATCACCATTCGCACCATCACCATGCAAGGGCGAACGTGCAACCTTCAGGCCGGCGGCGGCATCGTCGCCGACAGCGATCCGACAGCCGAGTATCATGAGTCGATCAACAAGGCAAAAGCGCTATCCGTGGCCGTCGAGGAGGCGGAGCGGGGGTTGTAGAGATCTGATTGGCCGGAGAGGAGGAGCTAGCCAGTGGCTTGTTGTACCTGTTCGGTTAGCCAGAGGTTCACCAAAGTCTCGGCAGATAGTCCTTGCTGGCGTGCTACGTCTCGCAGTCGCTCAGCCAGCTTCTGTTCCAGAGGGATCAGAACTGAACGGCCTTCGATATGCACCGTGATGTCGACCTCTTCGGTCTCGTCCCAGTGATCGGCCAGACTGTGCGAATCCCAGAAATCACTAGTTGCTTGAAGGTTCTCAAAGTCATCGGGGATCGCGTCTACATGAGTGTCGTTTTGATTCGTCATTTCACACGTCCATATCGCCGTCGTTCACCGGCGTCCATATCTCTGGCGCTAATAATGAGTGCCGCATTCTTCGGTTTGCGGATGAAGAAGACGATCAGATATCGTCCGGCATCAGTTTGGCCGAGGGCTGCGTACAGATGCTCTCCCTGAACGCGGCCTCGCTCAATGCGTCGAAATTGTGCACGACTAGAGAGAGCTTCCTCGACTTCGTCTGTCTCGACGTGATGTTTGTCCAGGAGCTTATCAACAATATCAGGTAACCAGTAGATATTCGAGATCAACAAAGGTTTGCTTTCAGGATTGTCAACGAAATCAGTACTTGCTACATAACTAGATTATAGCCTGACGTGTAGCGTATGTCTACACGTGTTCAGATCTTCAGGAGGATCCAAACAATGACCGACGAACGAAAACGCATTTTGACAGGTGACAGGCCGACCGGCAAACTGCATCTTGGGCACTACGTGGGTAGCCACCGGCACCGGCTGGCTTTGCAGGACAAGTATGAGTGCTTCTTCCTCATCGCCGACCTGCACATGTTGACGACCAAGCCGGACAAGGAGAGCATTCTGTTGATCGCAGAGAACGCTCGCTCGATTGTGATGGATCATCTGGCCATCGGCATTGATCCGGACAAGGTGACCTTCTATCTGCAATCGGCTGTGCCTGAGATCTATGAACTGCAGTTGTTACTCAGTAGCCTGGTTACGGTCGAGCGGCTGCAGCAGTTGCCGACCATCAAAGATATGGCCAACGCCGCGGGCATGGAGCAGATTCCTTACAACCTGCTGGGTTACCCCGTGCTGCAATCGGCCGACATTCTGATGCCGCGCGGCGATCTGGTTCCCGTCGGCAAGGACAACGAGAGCCATGTTGAACTCGCCCGCCAGATCGCCCGCCGTTTCAATAATGCCTACGGCGAAGTCTTCCCGCTGCCGGAGCCCTATGTGATTGGCGGCACCCTGATCGGCACCGACGGCCAGGCCAAGATGAGCAAGAGCCTCGACAATGCCATCTTCCTGAGCGATGATGCCGCCACCGTGCGCAAGCGTGTCATGAGCATGTACACGGACCCCAATCGCATCAGCGCTGATGTCCCGGGCACCGTCGAAGGCAACCCGGTCTTTGTCTATCACGACACCTTTAACCCAAACAAAGAAGAGGTCGAAGATCTCAAGGCCCGCTACCAGACAGGCAATGTCGGCGATGTCGAGGTCAAGGAGAAACTGGTCATTGCCCTCAACAACTTCATGGACCCCATGCGTGAACGACGGGCCAAGTACGAAGCCGACCCCGGCTTCGTCGATCATCTGCTCGTGGCCGGCACTGCGCGAGCACGTATCGAGGCACAAGAGACGGTGCGCGCAGCCAAGAAGGCCATGGGCCTGACCGGCGTCTGGAACAAGATGCGGCGCAGCGATGAGAAGCGCAACAAGCGGCTTGCGAAGGTAGCGGCGAGTTGAAATATTAGGGATCGGGGATTGGTGAATGGGGAGTAGGGAAACGGCTGCCGGCCCGCCCCCAATTCCCATTTACCAATCCCTATTCACCAGTCCCCAAATCCAGGAGACCACACCATGCTCGCAGTCATCGACAATTATGACAGTTTCACATACAATCTAGTCCAATATTTCGGCGAAATCATCGACGGCGGCACACAGATCCGGGTCTGGCGCAACGATGAGATCGATGTGGAGGAACTGGCGGATCTGAATCCGAGCCACATCGTCATCAGCCCGGGGCCGGGGACGCCTGAGGAGGACAGTGGCATCAGCAACGATGTGATTCGCTTGCTGGGCCCCAAGATACCAATCTTTGGAGTCTGCCTCGGCCAGCAATGCATCGGCCACGTCTTCGGCGGCAAGGTCATCCGCGCGCCGCGCTTGATGCATGGCAAAGTCAGCCCGGTGCATCACAAAGGCACGGGCGTTTTCAAGGGGCTGCCGACGCCGTTCACGGCCACTCGCTATCACAGCCTGATCGTGGAGGAGCCGCTGCCTGATGTGCTGGAGGCCACCGCCTTCACCACAGAAGGCGAACTCATGGGGCTGCGCCACAAGGAGTATCCAATCTTCGGCGTCCAGTTCCATCCGGAGAGCATCCTGACCGATTATGGGAAGGATCTGTTGGCGAATTTTTTGAAGATTTAGACTGGTGATCGGGGAATAGGGATTGGGGACTGGGGAACAGGAATTGGGGAACAGGTGACACGGAGTCATTCCCCCAGTCCCCAATCCCCACTTCCCGATCCCTATTCCCCAATCCCCAATCCCTTTTTCCCTATGAACCCATCACAGTCTGTCCAAACCTATCTGTCAACCGCCGTGGAGAGTGGATTTCACGGCCAGCCGGTTGAGATGCTCGATGAGTGGCAGGGGCGAGACAATCTGCTCTGGCGGGCCGAGGCCGGCGGTCGCGAGTTGGTTACCAAGCTCTACATTGATGCCGGGCAGGTGCGCAGCCGCCGCCAATTCGACGGGCAGGATCGTTTCCATCGCATCGGAGCGGCCCCGCGCCCGCTCTGGTATGACTGGCAGCCTGACGGATTGACTCGCCCGGTCTTGGTCTATGAGTGGATGCCCGGCGAAGCTGTAGACGCGGCGGATGCCGCGTTATTGCCTGCCTCAGCACTCCTGCTGGCCCAGATCCATTCAGCTGACACCGAGGGCATGGAACGCTTCAGTCCGCATCCGGTCAATCTAGACTACCAGTGGCGCTTGCTCAATACCAGCGCCTCAAACATCAATGTCTGGCTGGCAAAGATCGGCGCATCGGAAATGCAGGATCGATTCCGTCTTCTGACCGAAAAAGCGAAGCAGTTGGTGACGCAGGCCGAGCCGCTCTGGCAAGGGCTGCTCCCGACGCCGGTCCACGGTGATATTCGGGCGGAGAACATGATCCAGGCAAACGGCGCCGTGGTCTTTCTCGACTGGGAGATGTTCGGGCTTGGCGATCCGGCACTTGAGGTGGCCGGTTTCCTACACATGAACCAGGCAGATCTGAGCGACGATGTCCGTGCTGAGTGGCTGGATGGATATCTGAGCACTGTTGACCAGCCGGGGATCGAGGTACGAATCGAGGTCTATCGCCGACTATTGCCTTTTCAGTCGACCTGTTTTCTGTTGGACGGCCTGCGACAGCTTGCCGGCGACGCAGGCGCCCTGGCGGAGTACAGCGAAAACCTGCCGTTCCTGGCGTCAACACTCACTGCCAGCATGACCCAGGCGGCACAGGTTCTCGGGAACGATGCAACAGAACTGCCGAGAGAGGTGTCACAGATATTCGAACAACTGGGGAGATGAACTGGAAGCTTTCAGGAAGCTCCTGGCGTGGCGGCTAGATCCACTGTCTGCCCGGTAATGTCGCTAGCACGGGCAAGCCTAAATTTGCCGATGGTTTGTAGGTCCGGCTACCAGCCGGACGAGTTCGGTGACCTCTGGAACTGTCTGGATGGTGAGGCTTTTCACGCTGCTAGCGTGACCTACGAAACCGCAGGCTCAATAACGCTGTCGTGCGCTAGTGACTGTGGCAGCGCAAGATTAGGAGAACGATATGAGCAACGTTCAAGTCGCAATTCAGCACTTGTTTGACAAAAAAAACCTGACCACCGAACAGATCGACGCTGCTATGACCGAGATCATGGCGGGCGAAGCGAGCGATGCCCAGATCGGGGCCTTCTTGGCCGCCCTTCGCATGAAGGGCGAGACGGTCGACGAGATCACCGGCTGCGCCAGCGCCATGACACGCAGCGCCGTGCAGGTGCCGGTCGACGTGGGCAACGATGTACTGATCGACATCGTGGGTACCGGTGGAGACGGTACCCACAAGTTCAACATCAGCACCATTGCCGCTTTCGTGATTGCAGGCGCCGGTCAAAAGGTCGCAAAGCACGGCAACCGTTCCAATCGACGGGCGGGCAGCGCCGACGTGTTGGAAGCGCTGGGCGCGACCTTGCAGACCACGCCGGAACAGGCTGCTGCCTGTCTGGAAGAAGTTGGCATTGTCTTCCTCTTTGCACCCTCCTATCACCCGGCCATGCGCTATGCCATGGGGCCGCGGCGAGACATCCAGGCGCGTACCATCTTCAACATCCTCGGCCCGCTCACCAATCCGGCAGCGCCCACCAACATGCTGGTGGGTGTCTTCTCGCCTGATCTGACGGAACCGATGGCACTGGTGCTCGGCAAGATGGGCCGTCGCGCCGCCTACGTCGTCCACGGCTACTACGAGACGGGGGCCGGGCTGGATGAACTGACTACCACGGGCGTCAGTCGCGTCAGTCATCTCAAGGACGGGGCTGTCACCACGTTCGAATTTGATCCGGCGGATCTGGGCTTTGCCCGATCCATCTTGGCGGATATGCAGGGCGGGCTTGCTGAAGAAAACGCAGCCATTGCCATGGCATTGCTCAAGGGCGAGCTGACCGGTCCCAAGCGCGACGTTGTTCTGCTCAATGCCGCGGCCGCGCTTAGTACGGAGACCGGCGACATTGCCGGTGGCCTCGTTGCCGCCACGGAGAGCCTCGATAGCGGCGCGGCGCTGGACGTGCTGGAGCGTTATGTGGCGAAGACGAGAGCGTTTGGGCAGTAGGGTTGTGGGGCATTAGGGTGCTAGACCTGCAATTGTCCAAACTTGGTACCACGGACTGAAGGGAAAAACATGGATGAGCGATCTCCCGCGTTCATACGCAATCATCATGAGTGGCATATCTATTGGATGGCATTTGACAGTGCGACGGCGATATTCGAGTATAGTAAGGCGTTTCCGGTGGAGGAACGCTATTCATTGACCGATCAGGTTAGGCGGTCTTCTCGGTCTGTTTGCGCTAATCTAGCGGAGGCATGGCGCAGACGCCGGTATCGCGGTTCGTTCTTGCTTAGACTGAATGACGCCGAGGCCGCTGAGACCCAGACCTGGTTGCACTTTTCGGTCAATGCAGGGTATCTTGACGCCAACGACGCTCGCCGGCTTTTCACTGAATATGACCACATCATCGCTGCCATCGTAGCTGTGGAGCGCAAACCTGAACAGTGGCTATTGAAATGAGGAGCATGAATATCCTCCCTACTGCCCCACAACCCAACATCCCCACTCGTCTTTTCAGAAGGGATCTGTCAACCAAATGAAACACTCCAAACTCGACATTGCCAAACACAAAGGCAAAGTCCTCGATCAGATCATGGCGGCCAAGCGCAAAGAGGTGCCCAAGCAGATGGACTTGGTCCCGCTGGCCGATGTCAAGGCCTTTGCACTGCTGGCGCCGCCCACCATCGATTTCGCTGCTGCCTTAACGGCTGAACCGGGAGCAAGCTTGATTGCCGAGGTCAAACGGGCCAGCCCCTCCAGAGGATTGATCGCGTCCGAGTGGGATCCCGAGCTGATCGCTGAAACCTACGCACGCAACGGCGCAGCCGCCATCTCTTGCCTCACGGATCGCCGCTTCTTTCAAGGGGATCTCGAATATCTGACCAACATCAAAGAACGGCTGCGCAATCTCAAGCTTGCTGTGCCGGTCCTACGCAAGGATTTCATCTACTCGCCCTATCAGGTCTACGAGGCATGCACTGCCGGAGCCGACGCGCTCCTGTTGATCGTCGGCGTCCTGAGCGATAAGGAATTGCGTGACCTTCACAAGCTGACCCGTAGCCTGGGCATGCAGGCGCTGGTCGAAGTGCATGACGACGATGAACTGGACCGCGCCCTGGCCGTTGATGCGAAGATCATCGGCGTGAACAATCGCGATCTGAAGACCTTCACCGTCGATATCGAGAACACAGCCCGGCTGCGCGAGCGCATTCCAGTGGGCAAGGTCGTTGTGGGGGAGAGCGGAATCAGTAGCGCCGACGATGTGCGTGCCATGGCCGACATGGGTTGTGACGCCATCCTGGTCGGCGAGACCTTTTGCAAGCTGCCGCAGACGCGAGCGGGCCTTTACGGTGCGCGAGTTCGTCTCCGCGGGTCGAAAGCCTGCGCTGTGAACTTGATTTTTTTTGGAAATCCATTTGGTCAGTTAATGAGCACTATCTTTGCACTTTTGACCTGTCATTCCTGCGAAGGCAGGAATCCACTCTGAAATCGAAAATGGATACCCGCCTTCGCGGGTATGACACCTTCTCTGGCAGTCACAGAACTGCAAACATACTGCAATGAGGCGTGAAACGTGAGATGTGGCTTGACGCTCTTCACGTTTCTGTCAAGCATCGGGATTCCGAAAAAGCCGTGAAATTGAGTTGATCAAGGGAGAGTTCAATGGCGCAAGAATATTTCGATGACACAGCTTGGATGGAAGCAGCCTATGCCGCAGAGTATCGGCAGAGCGCCGACCACTTTGTGCTGGGGCGACGCATGCAGCTCTTCATCATGCAGTCTTTCTACCGGCATTTCCTGGTCGATCGCAATCCATTCGACCTGCTCGATCTTGGCTGCGGCGATGGTGAACTGGCGGCGAACATTGCCGAGGTGGCGCCCCACGCGCGACTGACGCTGGTCGACGGTTCGGCTGATATGTTGGCTGCGGCTCAGGAGCGCTTCCGTGAACGGTCCAATGGCCAACAGGACGTGCAGATCATGCAGCATACCTTCGCCGAACTGATTGCCGATCCGTCGCTGCTGGGCCAATACGACATGATCGTCTCCGGCTTTGCCATCCACCATCTCTACCTGGCGGAAAAGACGGCCCTTTTCGACCTAATCCACCGCTCACTGAAGCCCGGCGGGGCGTTTGTGAATATCGACACTGTCTTTCCTAGTACCAGTCCGGCGCTGATGGACTGGTACTATGCCTGCTGGCGCGAGTGGATCGAGGCGCGTCAGAGTCAGCTTGGTCTGGCTGAGGACTTCAGCGGTGTGCCCGATGAGGCCCGGTACAAGGATGAAAACAAGCTGAGCACGCTGTCGTCACAACTTGAGGCACTGAAATCAATCGGTTTCACCGATGTGGGCTGCCACTATCAGAACAGCATCTTCGTGGTCTTCAGCGGCATGAAGGCGAATACGGGCCTGCAGTAGACATTTGCTGCCGAGTGCGCAGAAGCCAGGCTTCTGCCAAAAGCCTGACTTCTTACCTGGTAACGTCAACGCAATCCAGAAGCCAGGTGTAGTTGGCGGTAGCTGGAGACGCAAAATCGTGTGTCTCCACTTCCTCAATGTCCTCTGTGAACCCCGTGTCTCCGTGGTGAAACACACACACTCCATAGAATCGAGAGCAACCTTCGTGACCGGAACCATTCTCAACATCATCACCATTCTGATCGGTGGAACCATCGGCGTCGTAGCCGGGAACCGTCTGCCCCAGCGGGTGCAAGAGACGGTCATGGCCGGCTTGGGGCTGATGACGTTGGTCATCGGCGTCATCATGGCCATCACCAGCAACAATATCTTGATACCACTCTTCAGCGTGCTGGTCGGCGGCATTATCGGCGAATTGATGGGCATTGACGCGGGCCTGAACCGGCTTGGCCAATGGCTTGAGGATCGTTTTGGGCATCGACTCGGCCAGGGCAAGGTCGAAGGCTGGAGTGTCACCCGTGGCTTTGTGACAGCCAGTCTAGTCTTCTGCGTCGGTCCCATGACCGTGCTCGGCAGCATCCAGGATGGCCTCTTGGGCGATTATGAATTGTTGGCCATCAAAAGTATGCTCGACGGCTTTGCCGCCATTCCCTTTGCCGCTACGCTGGGCCCAGGCGTACTGCTGAGCGTGGTGACTGTCGGCGTCATCCAGGGCGGCATCAGCGGCCTGGCGATGTGGCTGGGTACCGGCTTGACGGAGATCACGCGGGCTACACCTTGGGTGGTGGAACTGACCGCGACGGGCGGCGTGTTGATCTTGGGGATTGGCTTTCTGCTGCTCGATCTTAAACAGATTCGGGTCGCCAATCTGCTGCCGGCCATTGTCATCGCGCCGCTGATCGTAATCCTGTTGGGGCTGTTTGGGATTCAGTTCTAATGATAAAAAACACCGTACTCTTTGATCTTGACGGCACGCTTGTTGAGCACGGCCATGCACTGCTGCCGCCACTGTTGGCAGAGTGGGGCTATCCGCGCTCCTACGACGATGTCAAGGAGGCCGTGGCCCGTCAGATCCACTACTTCTACAACCATGTGGGTGCTGCCGAGGAGCAGGGCTGGATTCCGGAACTCTATCGCCAGTTCTACCATCGAGTGCTTGAACAGCTCGACGTGCCCGACGGGGATGGCATAAACTCGACCCAGGTCCAGACGTTCTTCGATGCCCAGCCGGTGCCGCCCATCTTTGATGACGTATTGCCCACCGTGGAGCAGCTTCATGCAGACGGCTGGCGGCTCGGTATCATCACCCAACGTGGGCGGGTCGGCGCTGATCGTTTTATCGATGAGCATGGTCTGGCGCCTTACTTCTCGGTCATCATTGCCGGTGATGACGGCCATGGTCGCAAGCCGGCGAGCCGGGCCATTCTTGAAGGCGCTGGAACTTCTGGCCGCTGGTACCGGCCAACGCCGTCTACATCGGCGATCGCATTGACGACGACTGCGAGGGGGCGACCGGCGCCGGCCTTGACGCCTTCCTGATCGACCGGGAAGGCATCTTCGCCTTGGAGGCCGAGCAACGCGATGATTTCACCCACCTCACCGACCTCGCCGATCTGTTGAGCCATCTCCCCGACCAACCGCACTTTCCGTAGGGAGTCATTGCATGACAATCAAAATCAAGATCTGTGGCATCACCAATATTGAAGACGCCCTGGTCGCCGTCGAAGCAGGGGCCGATCTCCTGGGGTTCATTCTCTACCCGAAATCGCCACGCTACGTTGAACCCGAAAAGATCGCAGAGATTGTGGCGACGATCAAAGACCAAAGACCAAAGACCAGCGCCAACGCCGATCTTCGCTCCTCGATCTTCATGCCCCCCCTGTTCGTCGGCGTCTTCGTCAATGAGCCGCTCCATCATATCCAGATCAACCCTGTCCGCCACCGGGCTGGATCTTGCGCAGTTGCACGGCGATGAAGGGCCGGAGATGCTGGCGCAGCTGGCGGGCCATGCCTATAAGGCGTTGCGCCCGGCCACTGCCGAGCAAGCGTCGGCCGGGGCCGAGCAGTTTGCTGTTGAGGGGGATGGTCGCCGGCCGGGTCTGATGGTCGACGCCTACGATCCCAACGAATATGGCGGAACAGGCAAGCGGGCCGACTGGCATGCGGCGATGGACCTTGGCCACTCGCTATCCCGGCCTGTTGCTGGCCGGCGGCTTGACGCCCGACAACGTGGCCGAGGCTGTGCGCGTTGTGCGACCTTGGGGCGTGGACGTGAGCAGCGGCGTTGAAGCCGAGCCGGGAATCAAGGATCATGATAAGGTGCGGGCGTTTGTGCGCGCCGTAAGAGGCATTGATGTCTAGACGCTTGTCGGAGAGAAACAGAATAGAACGCTGATCATGCGGATCGGGCTGATATACGCGGATGATTACAGAATAATCCGCTCATTTTCCGCCCCACCACATGCCCCTACACGGTCAATTCATTTTGAGGACACCCGATTTTTATCCAGATGTGTGGAACGAAATAGGGTGCCCAGTGGCAGAGCAACCAATGGAGGAGCACTGTGAACTATCGACGAATGGGCCGCACCGGTCTCAAGGTATCCGAGATCTGCCTGGGCACCATGACCTTTGGACACGGCACCGAGGAGGACGAAGCCAAGCGCATCGTGGACCTGGCAACCGATGCAGGCATCAACTTTTTTGATACGGCCAACGCCTACAGCGCCGGCGTCTCTGAGACAATGCTGGGCAAAGCCTTGGCCGGCAGGCGTCGTGAGGCGGTCATTGCCACCAAGTTCTTCAATCCCATGGGGCCCGGTCCCAACGATTCCGGCATGTCACGCGTCTATATCATGAACGCGGTGGAAGATAGCCTGGCGCGCTTGCAGACCGACTATATCGACATCTACTACATCCACCACGTCGATACCGAGACGCCGCTGGAGGAGATGTTGCGCGCTCTGGATGACCTGGTGCGCCAGGGAAAGGTACGCTATATCGCGTGCAGTAACTATGAAGCCTGGCGTCTGCTGGAGGCCATCTGGATCAGCGACAGCAAGGATCTCCATCGCTTCGCCTGTTACCAGCCTCAGTACAGCCTGGTTGTGCGCGATATCGAGGAGGAGATCGTGCCGGTCTGCCGGCTCAAGGGCGTTGGCATCGTGCCCTGGGGTCCCTTGGCCGGCGGTTTCTTGACCGGGAAGTACCGTCCCGGCGAGCGCATGGTGGCCGGCACGCGGTCCGAGGAGGGCTGGGTCTTTCCCACACGCTTCTTCGTCCACAACTGCGATGAGATCTTGGGTGTGCTCCTGGAAGTGGCCGAGCAATTGGGTCGAACGCCGGCACAGGTGGCGCTGCGCTGGGTACTGGAGCAGCCGGGTGTCACAAGCGCCATTGCCGGGGCGCGTACTGTGGCGCAAGCGCGCGACAACTTCCTCGCCGGTGGCTGGACGCTACCGGCAGATGCCCTGGCGCGCCTGAATGACGTGTCGAAGCCGCGCATGCGCTATCCTTTGGCCATGGAACACAACATGCAAGAGCGCCGGGCCGGTGCAGTGGACATGCCTTCGTTGACATAAGAATGGATAGGGCAGAGAGAAGCCAAGCTGACGACACAAATGGCGACGCCGATCGGCGTCGCCATTTGTGTCGTCGTGCTGGATATCCTAAAGGTGTCGCTCCCCCTACTGACCGGACGGCGTCATCTGTCGCAGCAGATCGGACATGGCGGTCTGGCTGACGGTGAGCATGCCTTCCTGGGGTCGGTCAAGATCGACAATGATGGTCAGGACTGCGACAAAAATCATGGCAAAGATTATCATGGCAGCGGTGTCTCGTTTGCGGTCTGAACTGCTGGCAACGCCCACCAGTAGAAAACTCAGAATTGTGGTTACAAAAAGCAACAAACCAAACACTCTTGGCAGGCGCAGATAGGAAGCCTCCAAGCGTAGCGCGTGGACGTCGATTACGTAGTTGACCGATTCGATGTAGAGACCCATGATGTCAGAGTCGTATCCCACGCGGACATTTTTCTCTACGATCTCCCACAGTTCACCCTGGATCTCTTCAGAACGCGCTACGGTCGCCGGCATTTGCGTTGTATCCTCCGCGGCGTCTATACGTATTTGGGTGTATTCTTGCAGAAGCGTGCGTGACGACGAAAGGTCTGGCTCGTCGAGAAAGCCGGCGCGTAGCCAGGCAGTGCCGATGGCGTTGGCTTCCTCAACAACCATTGCCCTGCGTTCGCCTTGAAAGTTGATGACGATTCCAGATCGTAAACGCCAACAGAAATGCCATCAGCCCCAGCATGCCGCCGACGACGGTTCCTGTCATGCGAGTATCGCCTGAGTCAGGATTTCGATCCTGCAGCCAAATCCCGATGCGAAAGCCGATCTCGGCGGCAATTAGAACCACAACCACCATCACGACATAGAACGCCCAGATCGGAAATAGGTCAGCGATTATCATTTTCGTGCTCCTTCGATTTTGGCTCGCGCCTGCACAGAGTTTTCTTGTCTCTGCTAGAGATTTCAAGCCCTTCCAGACAAATAGTGGTTCTTCAAGATTTCATGTGGTCGTCGCATCGTAGGGCGGGTTTCCTTACCCACCAACTTTCGGTACCGAGCCGGGCGGGTAGGGAAACCTGCCATACGACCATACAAAATTCGATTGACCCCAAATAGTTGGCCGTGCGCACGTCCCCGGCATTGACAGCAAGCTTGATCGCTTAACCAAGATTATGCCTGCCAATACGGGAGACTTCCAAAACTATTCGTTGGAATGGCCGGAGATCGGAAGTAACCGATTTTTCGCTACTCGGTCACGTTGACTTGCCACAGTTTTGTCTCAGACTGCTGTCCATCGGTGGCAGTGATCACGATCTGATAGCTGCCGGCAGCAGCGTACGTATGCTCCACTGCGATGCCCGCAACCTCAGTGGCGCCGTCACCCATATCCCAGATAACCTGTAATGTCGGATACAACCCTTGTGCCGGAGAAGCGTCGAGTCGAACCACCTGCCCCACGCCTGCATCAAAGGATGGTATGCCGCCAACGACCGACACAGCTGCTGGCGCCCCGTCAACGGAAACTGCAATCATTGAGTCCGGGACTTCAATGCCTTCCCCTTCCTCCGGCAGCGTCTCTTCCGCCACAGACTCTATAACGATTTGATGTTGAGCCGCCCCCTTCTGTCCATCGCCATCGACAACGGCCAAATTCACCAGGTAAGCGCCGGCTGCCGTATAGGTTTTCTCGACAACCACAGCATCGGCCACCGTACCATCACCGAACGTCCAGGCGTATTGGACAAGGGGCGAGCTGCCAGTGGATTGTGCAGCCGAGAAGGGTACAGGAACGCCAACCTGCCCAACAACCGGCGCTGCGATCACCGCCTGAGGCGCGCCGGCTTCAGGTGATGGCGTTGCATCCGGTCCAGGCAAAGGGGCCGGCGCAATGACCGGTACCCCCTCGATGTTGGCTGCTTTCACATACTCCGCCGCCACCCAGCCCAGATCACCCGCATCGCTAGCGAAAGGAATCGCGTACCAGGTGCCGTCCTCACTACGGCCGGAAACCTGTGCGGTCTCTCCTGCCTGCAACGCACCGATTTCAGGATACTCTGTGCCCGGCCCGATACGCACGTTGACTGCCGTTTCCGCAATCAGTGTCGGGCCGGACGGTAGCTGAGCCGCTGCGGGCGTGGGTGTAAACGTCGGCTCTATGTCTGTCGGCAGCGGACTGCTCTCACCAGAACCGGAAAGATTGAAAACCAATGCGATTAGCAGACCGATGACGGCAACAAGGCCAATGATCAGCAGCGCCTTCACCGTTGTTGAAAGTTCATTCCAATTGCTCATTTTATTCCTTTTCTCTTCTCAATCCATACCAGTAAGACTGTGGACGATGTGATCCAGATTTGACGTGCGAATGTGCCAGGAGATCTGTTCCGTATGTGAACTGCACTCGCCCACCAAAGCCCAATAACTGGACAGCGCTTTCGATACAGTTCACGCCCATCGAGGGTGCTCAGTGCCGATTCCACCGACCTATACCTCTGCTGCGTCGGCACCGATGACGCTAGTTGCTCGATAGTTCGCCGATATACCGTACCGAGAGCAGAGGAAGGTTGAGCCGGTAGAGTCGATCCAGAAGACCGCGCAGGGCGGCCTGATCCTGAAACATACCGGTCAAAACGGTAATCGTTCCTTGATCTTCGGATTCCAGAACCGTGATGGTCTCCATTTCCATCATGCCAATCCAACTTTCATCCAGGCCACCGCGTACTCGGAGCTCATAGATGCCCGGACCGTGCATTGTCACCTTCGTCGCCATCTTCATTCTCCTGCTGCCCGTTCTTGGAGCCAGGCTTCTGCGGCTGCCAGTGCTTCCTCTGTTGCCCTGCCAAGCGTCTCTGATGCAAGGAAGATGTCCTCCTCCGGGATGGTCTCGGTGGTCTCTGTGTTACGAATTTGCTCCATAATATGATCGCTCACCCCAGCCAACATCAATTTGCCGCCGTTGCCCTGCAACTGCCTCGCATAGCGTTCAAGGACCCCGATAACAGTGCTGCCGATGCGGGTCCGACCGCGCATGCGCAGGATCACGACCGCACCCCGAGCCTCACCTACCTCCGGTAGCTGTTCTTCGAATGTATGTGCCCCGGAAAATGTTAGGTCACCCCACACCTGAAGCATGGTGATGGTATCGGGGTTTAGCTGTTCAGGAGGTTGTTGCTCCATGAAGGCGCCATCGTCCGATTGGACCACCTGGTGCACCTGGATGTCATTGGATGACCGCACCACCTGCACCAGGAACGAGAGCCCGACGCCTAGCAACACGGCCCACTGCACTGGCAGCAAGAGTGTAGCGACAAAGGTGAAGAGCATGATCGAGCGTGGTCCTACGCCAACATCCCAGACGTCGGCAATGCGGTCCTTCTTGATTGTTTCCAGACCGGCCACAATAAGCAAAGCCGCGATTGCCGGTTCTGCAATCTTTTCGACCAGGCTGCCGAAGAGGAGAACCAGAACGATGAAAATCGCCCCGGCGAAGACGTTGGCCCAGCGAGATTTGGCGCCGGCGCTGGCGGTGAGCGCCGTACCCGCCAGCGATCCGCCAACCGGCAATCCTTGAAAGAAACCAGTGACCGTGTTGGCGATGCCCTGCCCTGAGAAATCGCGGGATGAATCGGGGTATGTTCCGTCCGGATTGGGAATGCTCTGGCTGACACCCGCCGCCTGGATAAGACCGATCAGACCAACGCTGACGGCCGGCAGCAGCAGCTGTGGGACCAGAGCCAGACTGGGCATAGCGATGCGCGGCAGCGCACCCGAGATTTCGTAGCTGTCTCCCACCAGGTGGACCGAAGAAACGTTCAGCAAACCGACCACGGCCGAGACACCGAGCAGCGCCAAAATCAGCGCGTAGTTCTTGAGTTTGGTGCGCACCAACAACAAGATCGCACCGATGGTCGCCACACCGGTCAGGAGCGACGGCCAGTGGATCTCGTTCAGATTGCGCACCAGATCGAGGGCGCGGGCAAGGTTACTGCCGGCCTCGCTCTCATATCCAGCCAGATCGCCCAGTTGGCTCAGGATAATCGTGATGGCAATCCCTGTGAAGAAGCCGGTCATGACTGCGTTGGAGATGAAGCGCGTCAGACTGCCCAGCTTGAAGATCCCCAACAGGAGTTGGAAGACCCCCACCAAGATGGTCAGCGTGACCAGCAAGGACATATGGTCCGCTTCAGGCACACCCGCTACCGCGCCGGCTACCACCAGCATCATGGCACTGGTCAACGCACAGTTCATGAACTGAGAACCGGTAAAGATCCCGGCAATGGGCATGCCGACCATCATCGAATTGAAGGCAAAGACCGGATTGACGCCGGCCAGAATGGCCGACGCAATCGAGTCGGGAATAGCGACCATAGCAAGAGTCAGACCGGCCCCGGCATCGGCGGTCATGTTTTTCGATTCGAAATCAGATCGTGATTCTGTCATGATCAATGCGATTCCGGAGTGGCGTTGCCGAACGACACGGATGGCTCGTCCTCAAATGTCTGGGTAATGGTCTCCAATTGTTCTGCGATCATATTCAACTCCTGGGCCGCTAATCCCTCAGCATGCTCAGCGGCGGCAAGAGCCACAGCATGCATGCGCCGGGTTTCGTCTTGTATCAGGTGCAGAACAGCCTCTGCTGCCTCTCCACGTTCCTGCAAGTATTGCAGCACAGCGTTCAAAGCACGCACGTGTATGTTCTGCTTGCCGATGCGCATGATGACGTCGCTGCGCTCGAGCATCTCCATGACCGGTGGGTGAACGCGCGCCAGGTGGATCTGTACTCCCTGAGCCGCCAGATCGTGACACAGGTCACCCAGCATCTCAGCGCCGGGTGCATCCAGCTCATTGCTCATCTCCAGATCCAGCACAACCGCCTCAACCGGGGCGTCCTGCTGTGCCACAATCGTTGCGACCGCATCTCGCAGTGCAGATGCATTGGCGAAGAAGATGCCCTCGTTGGGACGCACGATCAACAGACCTGGAATCTGGAGACTCTCCGGGTGTCGACTGACATCGTTGAAGTAGAGGTGTCCGGGCGCCCGCCCAAGCACACTCATGTCCGGCCGGCTGGTGCGGGCGACCAATGCCAGCAACGAGACGACTACAGCGACCAGTAGGCCAAACAAGACTTCTTCAAATGTCAGCACCCCCAGCAAGGCCACCAGAGCAAACCAGAAGTCCTGTCCGCGCACTCGGTAGAGCCACTTGAGCTTCTCAAGCTTGAACATGCTGGCGACCGCCATGATGACGATGGCCCCCAGAGCCGCCTCTGGCAAGTTGCGAAAGAGTGGGGTCAGGAAGAGTGCAACCAGCACGGTCAGTCCTGCAGCGATCATCCCCGACATCTGACTCCTGGCGTGGGCATTGTCGTTGGCTGCGGATTTGGATAGACTCGCGCCGATGGGGAAGCCCTGGAAGATTCCTGCGCCAAAGTTGGCCATGCCCAGCCCGATCAATTCCTGGTCGGCGTTAATGCGATAGTCGTGCTTGCCGGCAAAACTGCGCGCCGGACCAATGGCCTCGGCAAACATCACCAGCGTGATGCCCAGCGCACCGGCCAGGAGCAGCCCCATATCCGCCACTGAAACGTCCGGGAGCGCGGGCGGCGCCAGCCCGCCGGGAATGTCACCGACGATATGAACGCCGCGTGCATCGAGACCGAAGATCGTGACCACGCCGATGCCGTAGACCAACCCCACCAATGCGGCCGGAATGCGATGGTAGCGGCGCTCGAGGAAGAGCATCAACGCCAAGGTCGACAGGCCGACCGCCGCCGTCAATAGGTGGGTCGCGGGCAACCGTGTGATCAACTCAAGGAGGCGTTCCCAGAAGTTGCCGTGTCCGCTCTCCAAACCAAGCATTTTTGGCGCCTGCTTGATCATGATGACCAGCGCCAGGCCGGATACGAATCCGGTCAGCACCGACTCGGAGAAAAACTGTGCGATCCGGCCCAAGCGCAGCAGCCCGGCCAGCACCGCGACGATTCCGGCCATAATGGCCAACGCCGAGGTGTAGGCGAGAAACTCTGGTGAATTCGCCGGCGCCAGGCCGCTCACAATTGAGGCCGACATGACGGCGATTGCAGAAGAGACCGCAACCACCAGTTGGCGAGACGATCCGAAGATGGCATAGAGCAGCAGGCCGATGGGGGCGGCATAGAAGGCCGTCTGCGGCGGCATACCGGCCAATTCGGCATAGGCCATGCCCTCGGGCACCAGAAGCGCCATGACCGTGAGCCCGGCGATGATGTCGCCGCGCAGCCAGGCGCGCTCATAGGCAGGCAGCCACTGGAGAATGGGCATGTAGGATTGTAGAGACCGCTGCTTGCGCTCGCCCGCTGCTTGGGTTGCCGCCGCCATTGACTAGCCTTCTTCACATATCTGTAACGACTGGATGTGTATAGCCCTACGGGTGCTTGGTACCTGTCCGCAATCAAGCCAGCGATCTTCCTGGAAGCTGAACGCAAGATATCTTGTTCAGCAGGGCGCTTCCAGGAAGATGAAACTGCTCGATCAATTACGGACGATCAATAAGGCTACGTTTGGCTCCGATTCACTGCCGTGCCACAATCACGCGCACGCGCTCCTCATCAGAGACGAAGTGATCGATGTCCTCAGCGTCTTTGTCCACGTCGATCTGCACCCAGTTGATCTTGCCGTTGAACTTGCTGGTCTGCGCCGTGTAATCGGGGCTGACCGTGGTGCCGGACTCATAGCCGATGTCCGTCGTCTCGTCGGCCGAGAAAACGAACCCCTGCGTTTGCTCGACACGACCTTTACCGACTTCGGTACCATCGCAGTAGAGCGTGACCGTGCCCCCCTTGCCAAAGCCGCCGCCGTCGTAGGCGAACTCCGCACGGACCTGGGTCTTGCCGGTTGGAATCGGCTTGGTGGCTTCGATGTCGAAGAAGTTGATGCCCAGTACGTTGTAGAGGAACTTCGCCTTGCCGTCCTTGGCATAGAGAGCCCAACCGCCAAACCGACCGCCCTGGGCGATGATGACGCCCTCGGCGCCCTCGTCGGGCACTTCCACATCGGAGGTGATGGAGAATGACTTGTTCTTGATGTTGATGACGCTGTTCTCTGAAAGGCGTCCCATACCCCCAAACAGTACTTGCGAGTTTCCCTTGACCAGCACGGGACGGCCCGCGAGATCGGAGTTGAGACGCTCAATCTGCCGGTCGTCCAGCGGGAGCACGTTGTACTTGACCGCTTCGATCAGCCAAAGGCGCTGCAGTTCGTGGAGCTTCTCGGGCATCTCTTTCGACAGGTCATTGGACTGGGTCCAGTCCTTGCTGCCGTCGTAGAGTTCCCAAACGTCGTCGTCGAAAGCCGCCATTTTCTCGCCGCCCATCATCCAGGGCGTGCGGTGCTTGGTCACAGCGCTCCAGCCCTTGTGAAAGATGCCGCGGTTGCAGAACGTTCGAAATACTGGGTCTCATGACGTTCGGGCGCCGTAGCATCGTTGAAGGTGTACAGCATGCTGGTGCCTTCATACGAGCTCTGTTGCACGCCGTTGACCATGGCCGGTTCGGGGATACCTGCCGCCTCCAGCACCGTCGGCGCGATGTCGATGACATGCGTGAACTGGCTGCGCATGCCGCCCTTTTCCTTGATGCCCCTGGGCCAATGCACAATCGTCTGTTGCGCGTGCCGCCCCAATGCGAAGCCACCTGCTTGGTCCACTGGTAGGGTGTATCCATCGCCCAGGCCCAGCCCACTGCAAAGTGGCCGTAAGATCCTTCACCGCCGAACTCATCCAGCTTGGAGAGCATGAATTCGGCGTTTCGATGGCCGCCATGCCGTTGAAATTTGGCCATCTCGTTGAAGGCGCCCTGCAGCGTGCCTTCCGCCGAGGCACCGTTGTCGCCGATAATGAGGTAGATGAGCGTGTTATCCATCACGGGTTCGAGCACGTCGAGCAAACGACCAATATGATAGTCGGTGTGCTCCATGAATGCGGCGTACACCTCCATCTTCGCGCTCGAGTACGGGCTTGAGTTTGGGATCCATTTCATCCCAGGCCGGGATCTGCTCATGGCGCGGGTGAGGACAGCATCGGGCGGAATGACGCCCAGCGCTTTCTGTTTCTCGAACGTGATTTCGCGCTGTTTGTCCCAGCCATGGGCGAACTTGCCCTTGTATTTGTCGATCCACTCTCTTGGTACGTGGTGCGGCGCGTGGGTAGCGCCGGGGGCGAAGTACATGAAGAATGGCTTGTCTGCCATGAGCGCCTTCTGTTGGCGTGCCCAGGCAATCGCCTTGTCGGTCAAATCCTCGGTCAGGTGGTACCCTTCCGCCGGCGTCTTGGGGGGTTCAATCGGCGTTGTGCCTTCATACAAAGCCGGGTCCCATTGGTTGTTCTCGCCACCGATGAAGCCATAGAAGTACTCAAAACCGCCGCCACCGCTCGGCCAGGCATCGAACGGACCTGCCGGGCTTGTCTGCCAGACGGGAACTTCGTGGCACTTGCCGAATTGCGCGGTCGAGTAGCCGTTGAGTTTGAGCGTTTCTGCCAGCGGCGCCTTGGTGTTCGGCCTCACAGAGTTGTAGCCGGGAGCAGACGTCGCAATCTCGGTGATGCCGCCCATGCCCACGGAGTGATGGTTGCGACCCGTCAGGAGCGCCTGCCGCGTCGGCGAGCATAGCGCCGTGGTATGGAAACGGTTGTACTTCAACCCAGTTTTGGCCAGTTTTTCAAAGTTGGGGGTGTTGCACGGCCCACCGAAGGCGCTGCTCGCGCCAAACCCGACATCATCAATGAGGATGACAAGCACATTGGGCGCGCCTTTCGGGGGGCGCAGTTCCCGGATCGGCGGGAACCTGGTGTCCGGATCCTTCGCATCGTAGGTCGTCAGGCCAAAAGGCTGGATATCCGGGATGGGTAGAATTGAGCGTTGAATCGCATCCTTTGAACTCATAATCATCATCCTTTGGTTGATTGTTATCGTCCCCGTCTCCGCGCGGACGGGGACGATAGCCGGTAAATCACTTCACCAATTCAATTTCACCGGGACGCCATGTTTTTTCAAACCAGGGTTCAGTTGGGCTATAAAGACGCAACAGGCAGAACCAGCCTTTGCCGGGAACCGTTTGAATCCAGTTTGCTTCCTTGCCGGCCGGCGCTTCAGAGCCAAAGTAGAGATCGATTGATCCATCTTCGTTTTCGATCAAGGCGTCGCGGGTATTGTTCTTGCTGGGATACGGTTGGCCGGTCTGAAGCTCGGAGCGGGTTTGCGGGTCGTAGACCACCACGGACATGAACTTCAACGCCGGGATATCCTTCGGGCAGGTTGAGCTCGTAGTTCTTGCTGCCGTCAAGCGCATTGCCGTTGGAGTCCAGGTAGCCCCAAGCGTATTGCGACCCTGCGCCGATGAGCTTCATGGCCATGGCCGGGGGTGTTGACGGTTGCCATGTAGAACGTGTGTGTGCGTGCGTCCAAGTGGCGGCCGCCCATGCCTTCGTCTTTGAGGAACTGATAGTTCCCGCCAACAAAACCACGCTTCCAGTAACTGCCTTCATAAAGGAATTCTGACTGGTCGCGCTCATACCAGAAGAGACACACGCGGTGGCGTTGGCGACCGCAACCGCCTCTGTCAGAATCTTCTTCATGCGAGCGTCGGGGGCAAAGGGCTTACCCTTCTGGATGCCGATGGACGCAAAGAGTCCGCGCAATTCGGGATCGAGCAAATCGATT
>CAWKCP010000019.1:0-187053 GCA_963848115.1 uncultured Chloroflexia bacterium
CACCACAATGGGTGATGACGATTCACCACATCAGTATGTATCCTCAAATCGAAGCAGGAAACGATTTCAACGAAGACGAGAAGTATCCAAGTGCCCGAAGTGAACAGAGCATATCGATTCAAAGTAGAAAGTTCAGGAGAAGGTGAAATGGCAAAAAATGTCAACGACGTATCTCAACGCACAGCGGCAATTGCTGCGGGGATCTCAATTGTGCTCATGGCCGTAGTCGCAGGATTTTCTTTCGGTTTTGTTCTTGATAGTCTGGTTGTTTCGGGTGATGCAGCAGCAACAGCAGCGAACATTCTGGCGTCTGAGACGCTCTTCCGGGTTGGTGTTTTCGGCTGGATTGTCATCCTCATCCTTGATGTGATCGTGGCCTGGGCACTCTATGTTGTTCTCAAACGAGCCAATAAGAGCCTATCCTTGCTCACGGCATGGTTCAGGCTTGTCTATGCCGCTCTTCTGGGCGTCAGCTTGCTCAGTTTTGTGATTGTCTTGCTGCTCATCAGCGGCGCTGATTACTTGAAGGTGTTTGAAGCGGATCAATTGCAGGCGCTGGTACTGCTCTTTATCAATGCATTCGACGGTATGTGGCGCATTGGGTTGGTGGTTTTCGGATGTCACCTTCTATTGCTTGGCTACTTGGTCTACCAATCGGGCTACATTCCCAAAGTCATCGGATTCTTGCTGATCATTGCCTCCTTGGGGTACCTAATCGATAATCTTGGCACGCTACTTCTGCCCGACTACACGGACTACACTGAGATGATCAGCTTGGTCTTTATGTTGCCGATGATTGTAGGAGAAGTGGGCCTTGGCCTGTGGCTCCTGATCAAAGGCGGCAAAGATACCGGCGCGGATGCCGAGCGAGACACAGCATGAATACGACAGGCGCCTCGCTCGACCAGGTGAACGAGCCCCGTGATTACGAGATTCGGATCAGGGGACACCTGGATGCCCGACGCTGGGCCGACTGGTTCGAGGATTTGACTATCACACTGGTGGAGAACGGCGACACGCTTCTGATTGGTCCGGTAACCGATCAGGCGGCATTGTATGGATTGCTGCGAAAAGTGCGTGATTTAGGCATGCCGTTGGTCTCGGTTAACCAGGTTGATCCCGGCCACGCAGATGCATCAGGCTGATGTTGTTCCCACGAAAAGAACAACACTGAATCAAGAAAATGTTGGAGAAATCGATATGAATACAGTTGTATACACCGAATATGGATCACCCGATGTTCTCACGCTAACGGAAGTTGAGAAGCCGGCGCCCAAAGAGAATGAAGTGCTGATCAAAATCTCTGCGTCAACCGTATCGTCGGTAGACGCGACGTTTCGCAGCGGAGATTCATGGAGCGGCAGGCTCTACACGGGCCTGATCAATCCAAAACGGCCTACGCTTGGATCTACGTTCGCCGGGAAAATTGAAGCCGTCGGCAGCCAGGTGACGCAGTTCAAGCCGGGAGATCAGGTCTATGGCACGACTGCCGGATTTGGCTCGCATGCCGACTATATCTGCCTCCCCGAGGATGGAGCGATGACAATCAAGCCGGCTAGCATGGGCTATGAGGAAGCTGTTGCGATCACGCCGGCATTGACTGCGCTGCCCTTCCTGCGAGACAACGGGCACATCCAGGCCGGCCAAAAGGTCCTGATCAACGGCGCCTCCGGAGGTGTGGGGACGCTGGCAGTCCAGCTCGCCAAATACTTCGGGGCTGACGTGACCGGTGTTTGCAGTACCACGAAAGTAGAATTCGTGAAGTCTCTGGGCGCCGACAGAGTCATTGATTACACGCAAGAGGATTTTACCAGGAGCGGCGAGACCTATGACATCATCTTTGATGTGGCGGGCAAGAGTTCGTTTTCGCGATGCAAGAACGCGCTGAAACCCGATGGCATCTATCTGTCGACAGTTCTCTCGACTGGTATCTTGCTTCAGATGGCAAGGACATCCATGATCGGAAGCAAGAAGGCAGTCATCGCCTTTGCCGGTTTGAGACCGGCAAGCGATCAGGCGAACGATCTTGCCTTTCTCAATGAACTTGTCGAAGAGGGCAAGATACGAGCGACGATCGACCGTCGCTTTCCGCTGCAAGAAATTGCTGAGGCCAATCGCTATTTCGAAGAAGGTGGCAAAAAGGGAAGCGTCGTCATCACTATGGACCACTGGGAACGTTCCAACAGCACAACACATCAGGAGATCAGACAATGATGAATCAAGAAACAACAACGACTATGGTGGTAGGCGCAAGTGGAGCGACAGGACGACTATTGGTCGAGCAATTGCTCGAACGTGGACAGCATGTCAAGGCGATCGTCCGATCTCCCGACAGCCTACCCGAAACCATCAAGAACCATGAGAACCTGACTGTGATCCACGCAAGCCTTTTGGATCTCAGCGATGCTGAACTAGCCCAGCATGTCAACGGCTGCGACGCTGTGGCTTCGTGTTTGGGTCACAACATGACTTTCAAGGGCATGTACGGCCAACCACGCAGACTGGTGACCGATGCCACTCGCCGCTTGTGTAGCGCCATCAAGGCAAACGATCCGCACGGACCCGTCAAATTTGTGTTGATGAACACGACCGGTAACAGCAATCGCGATCTCGATGAGCCGCTCTCTTTTGGCCAGAAGTCGGTCACTGGACTGCTACGTGTGGTGCTGCCGCCCCATGCAGACAACGAGAATGCCGCCGATTATCTGCGCACCGAGGTCGGCCAGGGTGATGACAAAATCGAATGGGCCGCCGTTCGCCCGGACAATCTGATCGATGAAAGCGAGGTCACGGCATACGAGGTCTACGCTTCGCCAATTCGAGATGCAATCTTTGACCCTGGTCAGACCAGTCGCATCAACGTGGGCCACTTCATGGCCGAACTGATCACCGACGAACACACATGGAACAAATGGAAGGGACAGATGCCGGTGATATACAACGAGGCATCGCTACAAGACCAGAAGTGAGTATTAGGCGCAAGAAGATCGTATGAACAGTAGCAAAACCATGAGTGTCCGTGCGGCAGCATATCACATCGCCGGACATGAGCTGCATCACATCAACAGCATCAAAGAGAACTACTTGTAGAATACCGAATGTCCCAATGGTCGGCCATGGATTTCCTCATGTGTTTTGATGTTTAGTGCGCACGCCCTTCGTGCGCACTAAACGATGGCGGCCCCGTGGCCTGCTGAATCGTATCAGCAATCAGCGACAATCTGCCACGCTTGAGCAAGCTGAGCGAATTTTCGGTCCTGGGGAAATGGTTGACCGTGCCGTATAATTGGTCGACACGAATGCCCGGCTTGAAGCAGCAAGAGGAGTGATCTTTTGGAACCCAAAGCGTCGTTGGACAACCTAGCCATTCTCCGCTATTTGGGCGATGGCGCCGGTGGTGCGGCAGGCGATCACTCCAGCATCTATCGAGCCATCGGCGTCGAACCGATCATCAACTGTCGCGGCACGTTCACCATCATCGGCGGGTCGGTCGAGCGCCCGGAAGTGCTGGCTGCATACAAGGAAGCGTCCCGCCACTTCGTGCAATATGATGAACTGGCCGAGGGCGTGGGGAAACGTCTGGCTGAGATCACGGGCGCGGAGTGGGGGCTGATCTCTGACGGCTGCGCAGCTGGGCTGAAACATGTCACGGCGGCCTGTGTAACCGGCGGCGATCCTGAAAAGCTAATCCGCATCCCCGATCTGACGGGGATGCCCAAGACACAGGTGATCGTGCCCACGGCATCGCGCAATGCCTACGATCACGCCATTCGCAATGTTGGCGTCGAGATCGTGATGGTCGATACGCCTGAAGAGTTCACCCGTGCCATCAACCCTAAGACGGCCATGATCTATCTGCTGGCCGATGACATGCCGGGTAAGGAGTATCCTCTTGCCTTGCAGCGCATCGTCGAAATCGCCAGGCCCGCCGGCATCCCCGTGTTGGTTGACGCGGCCGCCGAAGACCTCACCATCCCTAACATCCATCTGGAAGGCGGCGCCGACGTCGTTGCCTACAGCGGCGGCAAGGCTATCTGCGGGCCGCAAGGAGCCGGCTTGCTGTTGGGCAACAGGGCCATTCTGATGGCGGCCTGGCAGGCCAGTTCGCCCCATCATGGGCCCAATCGGGACAACAAAATTGGTCGGGAGGAGATACTGGGCATGCTCGCTGCGGTCGAGGCCTGGCTGATCCGGGACCACGCGGCCGAATGGCAGACCTGGCTTTCCCGACTCGATCATATCGCGGGGCGAGTGTCGCAGATCGTCGGCGTGGAGACGAGCATTGCAGAGCCGGCGGGGCGTTCCAATCATTCGCCAACATTGATCATTGGCTGGAATCCGGCAGCCTTGTTTATCACCGGCGAGCAAGTGGCCGAAGAGTTCGCCCGCAACCGGCCGCGTATCGCCGTGGGTTGCGAAGACCACGATGGCAGGGCCACCATCCGCATTACACCCAGCCAGATGCAGCCGGGAAATGAGGAAGTCGTCGCTGATCGGATTGTCCAGATTCTCACCGCGGATCGTTGCCCATTGCCGATGCAACTGGCCCCAGCCGCAATCGATATTGGCGGCCACTGGGATCTCACCATCGAATACTTCTTCAGCACCAGCCGGCATCAGCTATTCCTTCAACAGGATGGGAATGGGGTCAGCGGGACACATCTGAGCGAGTTTTCATCCCAAGAGATCTCTGGCATGGTGGAGGGCGATCGGTTGCAGCTGCGCAGTCAGGTGCACCGGCCCGGCGATAGCATCACCTTTCTCTTTTCGGGGCAGATATCAGACGAGGTCATGTCGGGTTCGGTCTTTCTCGGCGAGTATCTGACCGCCCGGTTCAGCGCCAAACGGAGTAGCTATCGCAAACAACTTGACAGCTTCATGATTCCGGGCGGGCCACCCCTGGCCACCTGAGTCTCATGAATTTACGAACTGGGAGAAAGCGAGAATCTTCACTGCGTTTCTTGCATCACCCTTCGCAGACTGACCACACGTGTTCATCAAGATTCACTGATATTCAAGACTTCACTGTAAAACCGTCAATCCAGCTGCAGACGGATGCAGACGAAAGCAGATGGAAAGAGCTTTTCCTCTGTGAACCTCTGTGCCCCTCCGTGTCTCTCTGTGGTGAATGAGACCCTTAAGCAGTAGAGTTATTCAAGCAAACCGAGATAAAGATCCCCATGTTTAACAGCTATCCATCCCAGGCACGCGAGTTCTCTCACGCACCATTCTGGTTCTGGAACGATCGACTCAGTGAGACCGAAATTGTACGGCAACTGGATGACTTCCAGGCCCACGGTGTCCACGCTTTTGTGATACATCCGCGCGCTGGACTCCCCCGCGACTTGGGGTGGATGAGTGACAACCTATTGGGCTACATGCGTCTCGCAATCATAGAGGCTGCACGTCGCAAGATGTGGGTCATTCTCTACGACGAAGGCATGTATCCCAGCGGCTCGTCTGGCGGACAGGTCGTCGCCGAAAATCCCGCCTACGCTTGCCGAGGGCTGGTCCAAGTAGACCTGACGACGGCAACCCTGGGCGGAGAGGTGCAGGGCGTCCATGTTGGCGATGCCGAAGTCCTGCTCACGGACTCCCAGACGCTTGTCGCCGTGGTCACCCGGCAGCACGACCAACACCGGATCGCCATTGTTGATACGCCTGTCGGCTCGACAATTCGAGGGATCCATTTCGTCGAGGACGAGCCGCCACGCCGCGCTGACCATCGGGAAGTCGAAGAGAACCATCCGCCGGCCGGTGATCTGCTCAACCCAGAGGCCATGCAGTGCTTTATCCGCCTGGTCTATCAGGGCTACTATGATGCCTTCGGTGAACACTTCGGCGAGACGATTAAAGCAGTGTTTACGGATGAACCAAGTCTGTTGGGCAGGGGGATTTCTTCAGGGTATCATCCGTGGCCCGGTACGACGGGCATTCTTGAACATGTGAACAGATTCCTCGGCTACGACTTCATGCCCCACCTTCCCGCCCTCTGGGATGACGCCGAACCCGATGCCCTGCGACATCGGCAAGCGTACGGTCGGGCAATTCGCGCCCGGCTTGAGGAGACCTACTATCATCCCATCTCCGCCTGGTGCGAAACCCACGGAATTTCACTAACCGGGCATCCTGCGCAATCGGATGATATTGGCCTGCTCCGCTATTTCCAGATCCCCGGACAGGATGTGGTTCTGCGCTATATCGAGCCTGGGACGGAATCGGCGATTGAAGGCCGACACAGCACCATGGCCAAGTGTGCATCGTCGTCGATGCTCCATCTGGGTCGTCGCCGCAATCTCAATGAGTTCGCCGGGGCCTATGGCCACGACCTCACGTATGAGACATTCCGTTGGCTGGCGCTTTGGCTGCTCGTTCGGGGCTGCAATATGTTGGTCCCTCATGCCTTCTATTATTCCATCCGAGGGGCCCGCGTCGATGAGCGTCCGCCCGATGTCGGTCCCAACAGCCCATGGTGGGATCGCTATGCCGGTTTCGCCGAGATGACGGGCAAGCTCTGCTGGCTCAACACGGACAGCGAACATCTCTGTGACGTTGCCATTCTTGGCCAAGGCAGTCGGTTGCCCTGGCACGCGGCGCGCGTCTGTTTCGAGAACCAGATTGACTTTAATTACGTCGAGGATCGTCACCTCTGTACTGATGCAGTCGTGAGTGAGGATGGCATCCGTATTGGCTCCATGCAGTACGACCTTCTCATCGTGGAGGAGGGCTACGGCCCGACCGTTGGGCCGGAAGCGCAGGCTGCAATTGCTAAGCTTATCGCAGCCGACTGGGCCGTTACGTGGCGTCCAGATGACGGCGCTCAGTCCTTGCTCGAGGCCATCGCGCAAAAGGTTCCCCCGCGGATTACTGTCAATCCTCCCTGCCCCGACCTCCGCATTCGTCAGGTCCGCAAAGAGAGCCATACCTACTGCATCGTCTTCAACGAAGGCGACACCCGATTCCAGGGCAAACTTCAAATCGCAAATGCCGAGCCTGGGACCCAAATACAGATGGAGACCGGCCAGACCTTGCCCTGGCGTCCAAACGACTGTCTGGATATTGGTGCGCATGGTTGTGTTGTCTTGGTTTGGTAGAAGGCCTTGCACTGCAATTCCATGCTCTGCCAGACCGCCCTACAGAATCCGGCCAAGCTATATCGATGACAATCGACTCCTCCCTCTTCTCCCTCACGACTTGGGGCAAACAAGACGGGGACCTACGGAGTGATCCGTGGGAAAGCGGGGTCAGTAGCGCATGGGGAGCATGACAATCTCGAAGATTTCTCCGACTGTCGACGGGCAAGAAGTGCGTCCATTTAAGGAGCGGATCTACGATCCGATCGCTCAGATCCTGCACAGGACAACCCATCGACGCTGGCATGACGGATTTTTGTCCCTGCAACTGGACCCCTGCCTTCGCAGGGGTGACAAGGCGCAGCGGCCTACGCCTGTCATTCCTGCGCAAGCAGGAATCCATTGTCCAGACCCGCGTGGAGGTGTGGAGGCGACATGCCATAGGCTTGACGACTGGACCCCTGCCTGCGCAGGGGTGACAAGGCACAGCGGCCTACGCCTGCGAAAAGGCCTACGCCTGTCATTCCTGCGCAAGCAGGAATCCATTGTCCAGACCCGCGTGGAGGTGTGGAGGCGACATGCCATAGGCTTGACGACTGGACCCCTGCCTGCGCAGGGGTGACAAGGCACAGCGGCCTACGCCTGCGAAAAGGCCTACGCCTGTCATTCCTGCGCAAGCAGGAATCCATTGTCCAGACCCGCGTGGAGGTGTGGAGGCGACATGCCATGGGCTTGACGACTGGACCCCTGCCTGCGCAGGGGCAACAATGCGCAGCGGCCTACGCCTGCGAAAAGGCCTACGCCTGTCATTCCTGCGAAGGCAGGATTCCACTTTGCATGAAATAGAGGTGCAATGCCGATGAGAACATACTACGTCTACATCATGGCCAGCAAAAGGAACGGTACGCTCTATATCGGCATGACGAATGATCTTGTCCGACGGGTTCTTGGATTTCGAGTGCGACCATGATGATTGAGCCAAACTATCCAATCAAGACAGCACGCCTCACCTTGCGACCGTTTGAGGACGGAGACCTCGAGGCGATGTTTGCCTATCACTCGTTGCCGGAGGTCGTTCGCTTTCTCTATTGGACGCCGCGTAGCCTGGCGGAAACCGAAGCCGCAGTGCAGACGAACAAGGAGCGGACGGTCTTCACAGATGAGGGATCGGCGATCAATCTGGCCGTCTGCCTCAGCGAGACGAAGCAACTGCTTGGCGAGGTGATCCTGTTTTTGCGCAGCCAGGATCACAGACAGGCCGAGATCGGCTTTGTCTTCAATCCGCAATTTGGCGGACACGGCTATGCAACGGAGGCGGCCCGGGCCATGCTGGCGTTGGGCTTCGAACAACTCGGCTTCCATCGCATCTTTGGAAGATGCGATGCCCGCAATGTCGCCTCATACAGACTGATGGAACGCTTGGGCATGCGGCGTGAGGCACACTTCGTACACAATGAGATCTTCAAAGGTGAGTGGGGCGATGAACTGGTCTATGCGATGCTCGCTTCTGAATGGAAGCCGTCAGTGTAGTCAGGCTTGTGCCACAAGCCTGACATTTTGACTCTCAAAACATGGAGACGGAACTGAGAGGGAAACTTGAACCGATGGAAAACCAACCGGTCCGCTGCCTGATCTTCGACTGTGATGGAACGCTCGTGGACAGCGAATTTCTCAGCCATGTTGGATTCACCCAGGCCTTGAGCGAGATCGGCGTTAGCCTGACACCGGAAACGTCGATGGAGCGCTACCGGGGCGGAAAGCTGGCGGATATGCTGCAAGATGCGGCGGGATCCACGATCGACTTTGCATTTGAGGACTTTGCAGCCCGCTACTATGAGATCATCGCCCAGATATTCGAACATCAGCTTGAGCCGGTGCCCGGCGTCCAGTCTGTGCTGGCGATGCTTGATCTGCCCATGTGCGTGGCATCCAATGCACCGCTGGCCAAGACATGCCACTCGCTTGCCATCACCGGGTTGGATCTCTACTTCGATGATATGGTGTTTAGCGCCTATGAGGTCGAACGCTGGAAGCCAGATCCAGGCCTTTTCCTCTACGCGGCCGGCCAGATGGGCTATCGACCAGACGAGTGCGTTGTGATTGAAGATAGCCCGGTCGGTGTGCAGGCGGCGCTCTCCGCAGGCATGCGCACGATTCACTTCACGAATGGCACGAGCGAGTCCGCACTCGAGGGTGTCGTTCAGATCAGTTCCATGGCTGAACTTCCCAAGTTTGTTGGGCCGGCGATCCAAGGCTAGTGAATCCCGGCAGAAATCTTCATACAGATCCTGCCAGTTGTAGAGTAGCTAGATTTCTGTCGTGGTATTCACGCCCAAATGTACTAGTGCGCTGTTGAGCAGGATTTCGTCAATGTGAGCGAAGCAAGAATCTCTTGGGCGCTCTGGGGTCTCAGGGAACAGCCGCCTGTGTCCAATTTGTCGCCACGCTGTCGCCACTCTGTCGCCAGTGGCGTGATAGGTACTTACTGAAGCTTGGAGAAGTTTTGGCTAATGACCTGGCGATCAGGGAAAATTCGGAAAGCAGGTAGAGGCGGGTTCACTGCAAGGAGAACACGATGGGCAGTTCACGTCAGACGGATGATATCACGCATGGAATAGAGAATGTTTCGCACCAGCTTCTTCGCAACGGGCGATTGGGTTGGCGAGGAAAACGAGGGCTTCGTATTGAGAACGTTCTTCCGAAATTGATAGTGGGACTGATCTGCGTAGCAGGACTCACGTTTGTAGACGGTATTGTGGTTTCTGTAGCGGTCGCGGATAGCATCAGTTATCTGCCGATCGTACATACGGCCGAACCACCTGTAGAGTCAATGATACTCATTCCCGCTGGCTCGTTTAGCATGGGCTGTGATCCGGCAAATCCCTTTGAGACAGTGGATTGCGGTCTACCTGCACAGGCAGCCATGATTTCTCCCCCGATCCCCCCAGTGCTTCCTCTTGACCCTAGACCAAGTCCGTTGCACTCGGTCTATCTAGATGCATATCTTATCGACAAGCACGAAGTGTCCAATGCCCGTTATGCGGCATGTGTAGCCGCCGGGGTTTGCTCACAGCCGGCTATGGTTTCGTCGGCCACCCATCCCTCGTACTATGGCAATCCTGTCTTTGCCGACTACCCGGTAATCTATGTTGATTGGCAACAGGCGGATCGGTTTTGTCGATGGGAGGGGAAACGGCTACCCACTGAGGCTGAATGGGAGAAGGCCGCCAGAGGCGATAACGATACACGTCCATATCCTTGGGGCAACAGCAACATTGACTGTTCTCTTGCCAATTACACGATCGAGGGCTTCTTTTTTTCAAACCCCTGTAAGGGCGATACGGAGCCCATAGAAAGCTATTCGGGTGGCGCCAGTCCGTATGGTGTGCTGAATATGTCAGGCAATGTATGGGAATGGGTTGCTGACTGGTACGAAGAAGATTACTATGCATCCGCGCCGGAGCGTAATCCAATGGGGCCGGAGACTGGAACCGAACGGTGCCTGCGCGGCGGATCATGGTTTGGCAATCATCTGGACGCTCGCTCCGCCTTTCGCGGGAGTATTGGACCCATGACGACGTCGGATGATCTTGGTTTCCGATGTGCGCGTTCGCAGTGAACCGCAAAATCCCATACCCCATACATCAAATAGGGTCGCCGCATAGGTTGCGGTGACCCTATTCATAGTCGGACAATTTTGCCGGACCTGATTGTGGTTCCCACCACTGGCACGTCTGTCGGATTCAATCTGCCACTTCCCACCAATTATCAAGGCAGAATATTCCCGGCAGCCAAGTAGAGCGAGTACCATTCTTGTCGACTCAGTTCTACGGCCGAGGCCAGGCTGATATCGCGCAGTCTCTGCGCATTCGTGGTGCCGACGATGGGCTGCATCTTGGCCGGGTGACGCAGGAGCCAGGCGATGGCAATGGCGGTAGCGGGCACGCCTTTCTCCTCAGCCATCTCGTCGATTGCCTTATTCAGTGCCGGGAACTTGTCACTGCCCAGGAAGACGCCCTCAAAGAAACCATACTGGAAAGGGGACCAGGGCTGGATGGTGATGTCGTGCAGGCGGCAATATTCGAGGATGCCGCCGTCGCGCACGACAGAGGGGTCGATTTCCATGTTGACATTGAAGCCGCTGTCGATCATGCCGGTGTTGGTCAGGCTCAGTTGCAGCTGATTGGCCACGATCGGTTGCTTGACATACTTCTTGAGCAGTTGGATCTGGCCGGGATTCATGTTGCTGACGCCGAAATGGCGCACCTTGCCGGCCGTGTGCAGCGTAGAGAATGCCTCGGCCACTTCCTCCGGCTCCATGAGCGTGTCCGGTCGATGTAGGAGTAGGACATCCAGATAGTCGGTACGTAGACGGCTGAGGATGCCATCGACTGCTGAAAGAATGTTCTCCTTGGAAAAGTCGAACATGCCCTGCTTGATGCCGCACTTTGATTGCAAGATCACCTGATCACGCGTGGCGCCGATGGCCTGCATGGCGTCGGCAAAGACCTTCTCCGAGCGTCCGCCGCCATAGACGTCGGCGTGGTCGAAGAAGTTGATGCCGGCGTCCAGTGCCGTAGCGATCAAGGTTGCGGCATCTTCTGGCGGTAGACCGCTAATGCGCATACAGCCCAGCGAAATCTCAGAGGCGTGCAGACCCTGAAGGCCGAGGTTGATGGTGTTCATGCTGTCTCCTGTTTCTGATATGAATGGCGCCAGTTACCTGCGCAGTTATATGTCTTCGGGTCTATTGTTTGCTACAACTGGCATACCGTCAAGTTGCGCTCTGAGATACACAGAAGCGGATCGCCGGCAATCGAGCTAGGGAGCTTGGCGGTCAAATGTTGGATTTGCTCCTGACCGAGACTCGGACTAATTGAGGCGGCAATCGGAATTTCTAGTAACAGTGACCATATTTTCACCCATGTCTCGTCTCAGAGAAGAGCCCCGCCATTATCGACGAGGCTTTTCTCTGGGTTACTGATTTTGATCTTGCAACAAGCGAATCTCGACTATTCCTGCCCTTCGTCAGTTTGTGACGATTGGCAAGTATATTTGGTTGCCGTCGACCGGATCCTCCGGCAGGATATCTACTCCAGCCCCATTGACCTCAGCATCGTCGTTCTTGTTCTTTGGTCCCTTGCCCTGATTGGCTGGAACCAACACTTCAGCGCTCTGTTGAGCCGAATTCCCGCATGCGTCGGTGGCTGAATACGTGATCGTGTAAACACGGCCATCTGCTCTGCCAGAGCGTTCGGCCCGCAATTGGAAGGTGAAATCATCGACGGTCACGATATCGTTGGCGCTGTCACCATCGCCAAGACTGTTGTCAAGCTCGCTGGAGGTTACGGAGACAAGTTGCACTGTCGGGTTTGGATCAAAGTTGTCATTCACAACGACCGTAGCTGCCACATCCACCAATTGGTGGTTGGGTGGCCAGAGTACATCGGGCGTCACTGAGACTTCATCGAAGGTCGGCGGAATATCGTCGCACACAGCCAGGCCAACAATTACAGGATCATGGTCAGAGGCGCGGTACTGATCCTGGCTATACAGGATTGCGATCTGATTTGGGCTCTTGAAATTCGTGTTGTAGTCCAGTACGTTGGGCTCGTCCGAATTGACATGCCATTCTGTTACGCCTGTAACCTGGGCTGCCAGCGAAGCCGAAGCGAGTGCATGGTCAAGATAGCCCCATTGTCCGTCAAAGACGTACGAGTAGGCGTTCGGCCCACCAAAGGCCATGTTCAGATCGGTGAATCCACGATTGAGGACGGCCGTAATCGGGTCTTCCATGGCATAGGCGTTCATGTCGCCTAAAATCAAAATGTCCGGATCGCCGGTACCCGTCGGATCGCTTGCCAGCCAGTCCATCAATTCGTTGGCTGCATTTGTTCGCACGATGTTGCAATTGCCCTGTCCATCACCGGCATCCTCTATGTCGCAGGCGCTGCCTTTGCTCTTCAGGTGGTTGACGTTGACGATGACGTTAGCGCCTGTCGCCGTTTCCTGGAATGCTTGTGCCAGAGATGCCCGATTGCGTGGTTCGCTGTCGCCGCCGTTGATGAACGCTTCACTGTTCAGCACGGCAGTATTCCCAATGGGGGACACATTGGCCGTCTTGTAGATCAGGCCTACCTTGATGGCGTCCGTCCCCAGTGCATTCACTTGATTCGTAGCGGTGTCTGCATCAACAAAAGCGTATGTCCCCGGCACCGTGGCTGCATTGAGTTGGTCCACCAGGAACTGGATCGCGCTGTCATGACCGTAGCCGTCATTTTCGATTTCCACAATGCCGATGATATCGGCGTTTGTGCCGATGATGGCGGTCACCGTCTTGGGCCATTGGCGGTCAAATTCCGATTGCGTATCAGCACCGCGGCAGTCAGCGGGGGCTCCGCCGATTCCATAGGCGCAATTATCTACGTTATCTGGTTGTCCATCAAAGGTGTTGAAGAAATTGAGCAAGTTCATGCCCGTCAGTTTGATAGTGCCGCCGACGGGAGCGGGCGTTGCCGGGCGGAGATTCCCAGCATCAAAGTTCACGAATCCGCCCAATGCGTTGAGCGGGCGCAAGCGATAGGCGTTACCGCTGGCCGAGTTCCCAGCCCACGTGTAGGTGAACACGCCAATCGTGTTTGTCGCTGTGTCGCCGCCGCGGAATGTGTTGGCGGCAGAGAGCGGTTGACCACCGCGTCCAAACACGATTGGGTCTGGATTCTGGTCGTTCAACCCATCATCAAAGATGATACGGTTGAGATCGTTGGCTGCCTGCAGATCATTGGCCGCAGTGCCTGGAGCCGTCACGTTGGTCGGCTGAGCCAGGCGACCGTTGGCAGATAGGGTCACCTGCCCGAACCGACCCAACTGGTAGTGTTCGGTGACGTATAAGGTCTGGGGCATCCGCATTAGCATCCCTTCGTACCGTTCGGGATCCGAAGAATCCGAGAATGGCAGAGTTACATCCGTGGGTTCTACGGAACCAGCGCCGCACGCCACGATGGCCGAACTGCTAATCTGGGTCTGATTCTGGAACTCTCCGGCATTGCCCGTGACACGTACAACATCACCCAGGGAGACACTGTTATTGTTGCCATTGAAGACGAAGATGGCGTCTGACGTCGAAGAGTCGCCATCACCGACAAGGTCTTGTAGATAGAAACCACGTAGCGCCGGGCTTGAGCCTTCGTAGTCCCCCACGACAACGCCCTGTGTGGTCACAGGGCCTGTGATGGCTGCAGATGGACCATTGCCCTGAATCGCATAGGCAGGCGTGTAGTCTAGAACACAGCTATCAATCGCTGTGAAGACAAAGCTGTAGTCTGAGACCATCGGATCCGGTGTTTCATCCTGATCGATGACATTCGCCCCGAAGATAGTGACTGTACACACATCGCCGCTGGTGAAACTAACATCGGGATCGAGCGTGTAGCTGGCCGGCCCACCGCTGACGGCTGCCGAATGAGCGCCGGAAGTTGAACAGGAAATCTCGAACCAAGCACCGTTTACGATGACATCTTCGCTGAAATCAATAGTGATATCCGTGTGGATTGACGCATCCGTTGTTGTGTCAGCCGGGTTGGTGCTGGCGACCTCGGGAGCAGTATCAACAATGGCGCCACAGCTGATGGTATGGTTGCCTAGCCCATCAAATTTGTCTTGCGCAAGAATGTCCCACTCTTCGGCCGCATTAAAGGCATCATCAGGGTTGGTATCCCCCGCGCAGACCTCAGCCTTGCGCTGCATAGTGTCATTTTGGCCACCGCCTGGCCACTCGGACCCAGGATCGGTACCGATCTGACCGATCGAATCCACGACTGCACCATCCTCATTCTTGCGGAGGACAACAGCGTCATCGCCATTCCAATTGACGGCGCCGCTGATCATATCAGCCACGTCGAGTATGGCCTGAGCGGCTTGAGAGTTTGCTGCGACAAACACATCTCCGTCGGCTAGAGTTCCGCTGAGAGGTTGTGTTACGTGGTTGTGGGAGCCGTTTGAAAGAGTCCAATGTGTTGTTGCTAAATCTATCGTCAAAACCAGTGGCATTGTAGATCCCGATAGCCTTGTTGAACGATGTACCTTCAACGTATTCTGAGAAGAACAGGTCCGAGGGCGACGTGCTTGAGACTTCTGCATGCGATTGGATCGCCGTGACGAATAGAGCCAGACCCATGACAAGCAGGCCGGCAAGATAAGTGCGCGAGAACGATGATTTCATCTGTTTCTCCTGGAATGTGTAGGGTGATGAATGAAGATAGTGATAGAGATGCATATGGCCAAAAAGGGCAGTCTGCCAGATGTACGATTTGGCCGGGGGAATATCCTTGGCGCATGTGCGGGCGTCATCTTCGGATTGTTCGTTCACGGGGGGTGTGAACCGCCAGGAATCCGAATCTGAACGAATTATGGTATCCCTAAGCTTACCAACGGCTCAATAGTACGCTATTCCAGCAGTACCTCCAAACCGACTGGGGCGAAAGTAGAGATGCAACGGATACAGAGCATTTGACGCCCGATTTTGCAGCGCCTACAATGGTCAGATTACCGGATCAATTGCTAGAGACCTGACCTCGTTATCAACTGATCGCCATGCGGCCTATGGCCGCGACTGAGCGCAGAAGGAAACCGATTAATTATGCCCGATCTTTCGACTCTTCAACAGACGTACGCCGAACTGCTTATCGCCATCGGCATGAATTTGCAGCCGGATCAGCCGCTCCTGGTGACGGCAGAACTGGCCCACGCCGATTTCGTGCGCAATGTAGTCGCCGTGGCATACCGGGCGGACGCTCGCTATGTACACGTTCAATGGCTCGACACGCCTACGGATCGGGCGCGGCTACTGTACAGCAGCGAGGACAATCTCGACTATGTCCCGGACTATGAGGTGAGCCGATTTCGGCAAATGACCGACGAGTGCTGGGCGCGCTTGGCCCTGGTTGGACCCGAGTTTCCCGATGGGCTGGCCGATGTGAGTCCGGAACGGATACGTCGCACATCCGTCGCCCGCCGCCAAAAGGTTCGCTTCTACAGCGATGCCATGTCCGCCAACCAGATCCAGTGGTGCGTCGCCGCTGTGCCCACGCCTGCCTGGGCCCAGCAGATCTTCCCTGATCTGCCGACCGATGAAGCCGTGGCCGAACTCTGGTCCATCCTGTTCCAGGTATGTCGGATCGATCAACCGGATCCGGTGGCAGCCTGGCAGACCCACGACGCCACCCTGACCAGGGTGGCTGAATTTATGGCTACAAACCGAGTACGCACCGTTCGTTTTGTTGACACGCAGACCGAAGCCGACGGCAAACCACGAACCAACCTGACTGTTGGCCTTACCGACAGCCCGGCCTGGGTCGCGGCCTCGTCCCAGCGCCCGGACGGCGTGCGTTTTCTGGCCAACATCCCCACCGAAGAGGTCTTCACCACGCCCCACAAGATGCGGGTGACGGGCTGGGTTCGCACGTCCAAGCCGGCCTTCCCCTTCGAGCGCAAGGTGGAGGATGCCTACTTCCGCTTCGAGGAGGGTGAAGTGGTCGAGTTCTCTGCCGATGTGGGCGAGGATGTGCTGGACGAGTTCTTTGCCATCGACGGGGCCAAACATCTGGGTGAGGTCTCATTGGTCGATGAGCGTTCGCCCATCAATCAGGCCGGGATTATCTTCTACGAGACGCTCTTTGACGAGAACGCTGTCTGTCATATTGCCTTCGGAAACGCCTATCCCGGCGGCATCGAGGGTGGAGACGAGATGGAACGCGAGACGCTGGATGCGTTGGGCGCCAACGTTTCCGATACCCATGTTGATTTCATGATCGGTTCATCGACCTTGGGTGTGACCGGCATCTGCGCAGACGGCAGTGAGGTCGTCATCATGGAAGAGGGTCGCTTTGTGGATTCAGTCCATCAGAACAAGGACTGAAGAATCCCATGAAACAGGTGGAATCCGGCATGGGCTACGAGGATATTGAGATCTCCATGGTTCGTGACGATATCGACAATGTGCCGATCTTAGATTTACCCGCCGGGTATGCCTTTCGCAACTTTCAGCTCGGTGACGAGTTCACGTGGACAGAGATCCAGCGAGCGTCCGATCCGTTCAATGTCATTGATGATGGCCTGTTTGAACGGGAGTACGGTAGCGCAATAGATGCTCTGCCTGCCCGCATGTGGTTTGTGATGACTGAAGAGGGCGAGGCAATTGGTACCATCAGTAGCTGGTGGGAACACGGACCCGAGCGGCCCGGCGATCGCGGGCGTATCCACTGGGTTGCCGTCCGGCCCGATCACCAGCGCCGTGGCATTTCAAAGCCGATGATGACCAAGGCGCTGACGGAGATGGCCGAGCACCACGCCGGCGCCGTGCTCGGCACGTCATCGGGTCGTCCATGGGCTGTCAAGGTCTATCTGGATTTTGGATTCCGCCCAGATCCCGCAGACCTGTCTGATCCCAGAAAGTTGCACGCTTGGCACGACGTACAAGAGGTTATCGACCATCCCGCGTTGCGTACACTGCTGACCAAGACAGAGTAGATGATGGCGCGTAGGAAGGCTCGTCCCCGTCCCCTTCGATCGGAGACAGACCGAGCCTCCACGCAGAACCCGAATTGTCTCTGCACTTCCTCTCGCTCGAATCACCCATCACTCCACTGCAAAAGCCTACTCTTGACACAGATCTTCACAAATTGTGTAGTCTCCCTATAGAAAAGATTCGTGATAATTCGAATCTGGACCTCTCTTTGCGGTGTAGTCATCCATTCCAGAAAAACGGATCTCCATTACATGCACACGGATGATTCTGTGTGAAGATAAGCTGGAGAGCCCGACCGGGTGGAACGGTGATACCCGGTACCAACTAACCTGTATGCCCGACGGAGGAGATCGAATGGTGAAAAACAACGAGAGTGGCCAAGAGCCGTTTGTCTTTGGCCTACGCGATGATCTTTCTAGACTACCCGCCACGGCAACCGCCTTTGAGGTCGACCTGCATGGCGGCTTTGCGATTGACTCACGAGAAGGGCGTGGAGAGGTCTACTATGGCCTGCCTGGTTGCGGCCTCATGCGGGTAGATTCCGATCTGCAACGCCAGGAGATCATCGCCTTGCCCGATGATCTGCGAGCAGTCAACTTTCACAGTACCAAGATCGGCCGCTTCGACGGAAACTGGCGTCTCTTTCTTCCGGCGAACAGCGATGAGATGGTCGTAGTCATGACCCTCGAAGGTCAGGTAGACTTCATCTTGCCGCGACCGGTCTTTGAACAATATCGTTCACCGGACGTCCCCTACAATCCGACCGATACGGTTCTGGTTGAGGACCAGTTGTTCGTTGCAGATGGCTACGGATCGAACTACATCACTACCGTCGACATGGGTACTCGCGAGTGGTCCGGCATCTTTGGCGGCAAGAGCGCGGATCCCCACGAAAACGGCAAGTTCGGGACGGCTCATGGCATCAACGTTAACCCGGTCCATCACCATCTTGACATTGCCGACCGGCCCCATTCGCGCATTCAAAATCATGCACTAGACGGCGCCTACTTGGCATCCCAGAGTCTGCCTGCAGGCGCCTATGTCTGCGGCATCAGCTATGCCCACTATCAGGGACGGTGGCTCGCGGCCATCGGCTGCCTGCAGGACCCCGACGAAGGCCGTCCTGCTCCCATCTATATTTTAGATGCAACCAGCTATGAACTGCTGTCTACGATCCGTCCCAAAGAAGCACTTGGCGTCGAAGAGGCCCAACATCTGCACAATGTAGTCTTGCATATCCACGCCGGGCAACTCTATCTGGTCTGTCAGGCCTGGAATCCCGGCCGCTACTTTGTATTGCAGAAAGTCTAGGCAACGTCGCCGACTGCGTATCACACTTTTTTGAAGGAACCACCTAATGAATGCAGGTCTACGTCGATCACAACGTGGCTTCTATCGTATTGGCCTGGTTCTATGCCTCATGACAGGCGCACTCTTAGCAAGTGCGGCATTTCCGCAGGCGGTGCTTGCTCAGCAAAATCCAGCCTGTGCAGACGAACTGCTTGTGCAGCCCGGCGATTCGCTTTCGGCCATCGCTGCTCGTGCCCTTGGCAGTCCATCTGCTTTTCTACGCATAGTCGAAGCTACCAATCGCGCAGCTCTCATCGACGGGAGCTTCGCGACCATCGACGATCCAGGAGTCATTTCGGCCGGCTGGAAGATCTGCCTGTCGGCGGATGTTGCCGCCGTCGTGACCTCCCGGCTGGAGCCCGGTTCGGCTTCTGGGGAGACATCTACCCAACTGTCGGATGCCAGTGACCAGCCGTCTGCGACGAATTCGCCAACGCTTCCGCCCGAGGGCGAGTCAGAGGAGAATTCGATTCCCGGCGTTGTGGAGCTGGCTCCCGGCGAACTGCATCCGCTCTCTATTGAGCGCATGCGTGAACAGGAATATCCGGGCAGTGATCTGGTTGTCGAGCAGGTACTTGCGCCCGGGACGAACTACGATCGTTCGATTGTGTCGTATCAGTCTGAGGGCAACAAGATCCTTGCACTGCTGACGGTGCCTCAAGGGGAAATGCCGGAGTCGGGTTGGCCTGTGATCATCTTCAACCACGGCTATATACCGCCCGAAATCTACCGCACCACCGAACGCTACATCGCCTATGTCGATGGCTTTGCCCGCAGCGGCTATATGGTGTTGCGGCCCGACTATCGAGGCCATGGCTTCTCAGAAGGGGAGGCGCGCGGTTCCTACAGCACACCTGACTATACCATCGATGTGCTGAACGCTGTCGCTTCGGTCAAGCAACATCCAAAAGCGGACCCTGAGCGAATGGGCATGTGGGGCCATTCCATGGGCGGCCATATCACGCTGCGCAACATGGTGACCACCAATGACATCAAGGCCGGCGTGATCTGGGCCGGCGTTGTTGCCTCTTACCCGGATCTGATCTTCAACTGGCACCGATCGGACCGCTATGCGATCCCGATGTCGATTTCCCGGCGTGCGCTCAACTGGCGAACTCAATTTCAGGAAGCGTATGGAACGCCGGAAGAAAACCCGGAATTCTGGGCCTCTATCTCGCCGATCAGCTATGTAGAGGATCTGTCAGGGCCGATCCAACTGCATCACGGCACCAACGACGAGAGCGTGCCGGCAGAGTTCTCGGCTCAACTTGAAGAGGCGATCAATGCCGTGGACGGCGCCGTCGAGTACTATGTGTATGAGGGCGACAATCACAACCTGTCGATCAATTTTAGCGCGGCCATGGCCCGTTCGATTGCCTTTTTCGATCAATATGTAAAGTAGACCAAGAAAAATGTCCAATGTCGAACGCATTCAGATGCAATTGCGGTCGAGCGCTGCCGCCATCTTCGAAACTGAATCCACGTCCCCGTTCACCTGCTACTTCAACCCGGATGATGCTGCACCGCATGCCAACTTCGCGATCCCGGATGAAAATCCTTCCGGCGACCTAGTCTCGTCCTTGGATCAACTTGTCGCCACCTTCCGGCGTCGTGGTCGACGCCCCCGCTTTGAGTATCTGGAGCCATACGCTCCCGATTTGGGTGAACTCCTGAAGCGTTATGGGTTTGAATTGGAGATGCGCACTGCGCTGAAAATCTGCACGCCGCAGACTGTGCGAAATGCGCCGACGATTCAAGGACTTGACATAAGGCGACTCGGTGACGGCGCGTCCAGCACAGACATTCAGGCTTTTGTCACCGTGCAACGGCGCGCTTTCGGCGATGAAAATGCTCCTGCGGCTACTGCCGAGGAGGCGGAGCAGTTTCGGCAACGTTTTCGTAGTGTCCAGATCTTCCTGGCCCAGTTGGACAGTGAACCGGTGGGCGCGGGGAGCCTGACCCAACCGGACAACGGCATCGCCGAGGTCGCCGGCATCTCGACTGCATCAGCCGTTCGCCGTCGAGGCATTGCCGCTGCCGTGACCGAATATATCGCTCGAACCGGTTTCGAAAGCGGACTCGATACCCTTTTCCTCACCGCTGCCGATGAACGTGCCGGACGCGTCTATGAACGTGTTGGTTTTGTCCCCTCAGGCAGCGCCCTTGCCTATATTCTTCCGGCTTGAGGATGCAGGGGTCTTGCATCACAACCGCACGAAGGCCCCCATCGGAAAAGCGCCTCCCTGTCATTTTCACGATTTCCCTTATCACCACCTCATCCTGTCGCCCTCTCACCTTGTCACTCCCTTACCTTCATACGATAATGTCAGCAGACTACCATGCTCTCAACGAAAGGTCTGGTGCACATGAGGTCCGTTGCAGATGTGCTTGCGGAAGAATTAGTCGCGTTTGGCGTGAAGGTTGTTTTCGGACTGCCCGGCGGTGAGAACACAGAGGTACTTGATGCCATCCGACGCCATGGTATCGACTTCGTTCTGGTTCACAATGAAAGCTCTGCCGTCTTCATGGCAGATGCTAACGCTCGCCTGACGGGCATACCCGGCGTCTGCCTGACCACGCTGGGGCCTGGCGCAACCAATGCCTGCGTCGGCGTTGCCCATGCCTTCCTGGATCGCTCACCGATTTTGGCCATCACGGCTTCGTCCGATGTCGATCTGATCGGGCGGCACACCCATCAGGTGCTCGATCTTCAGTCCCTTTTCGCCCCCATCACCAAGCTGACTGTCGACCTGACATCTGAACAGCCTGCATCGACGATCCGGCATGCGTTGGCGCTTACCACGAACGGACGACCGGGTCCCGTCCATCTGGGTATTAGCAGCAAGGTTGCAGCACTGCCGGCTTCTGGCCAGGAGCGTGCCGTTTCTTTGCAACCCTCTCGACCGCCCGCCGTAGACCCCTCTGCGATGAAGCAGGCTCAGGCCATGCTGGCGAGTGCACGCCGACCGCTGCTTGTCTGCGGCTTGGGTCTCGAACCGGAGAGTCCCTACGCCGTATTGCGTCTACTGGCCGAATCGCTTGATGCGCCTGTGATAGTGACACCAAAGGCCAAGGGAGCGATACCCGATGATCATCCTCTCTCAGTTGGGACCGTCGGCCTGACGCGCACCGATCCGGTCTACGGTATTTTGGATGAGGCCGATTGTGTTGTCGCTGTGGGTTTTGATGTCGTCGAGTTGGTCAAGCCGTGGGAGACGGCGGCGCCTTTGCTCTGGATCGCCAGATGGCCAAACGAGGATCCGGCGATTCCCGCCCAGGTGGAGTTGGTCGGCCAAATCGGACCGATGCTTCGGCATCTGGTGGATGCGATCGGCCCGGTTCAACCCGGCTGGGGGAGGAGCCGGGTCAAACGTTTTCGGACGCAACTCGATCAGGTAGTACCGCCAACGCCGTCGGTCGGGCGCATAAATCCCCAGTCTGTCTTGGCTGCGGTTAGGGCATCGACGTCGCGTGACATTCTGATCACCACCGATGTAGGGTCCCACAAAATTCTGACGGCCTTGAGCTGGCCTGCGTATGCGCCCAACCGCTATCTCCTCTCCAACGGTCTCTCGGCCATGGGGTATGGACTGGCATCGGCCATCGGCGCGGCCTACACAACGAAACAGTCCGTCATCGCCATCACGGGCGACGCCGGCCTGGCCATGGTAATCGGCGAATTGGGACTGGCGCGCCGCCTGGGGCTGTCGGTGATCGTCGTCGTTATGAACGACAACGCACTAGACCTAATCCGTTCGGCGCAGGTACGTAACGGCAAACCCACTTACGGTACCGAATTCGTCAACCCGGATTTTGCCCTGATCGCGGCGGCCTACGACATCGACTACTATCGTGCCGCCACCGAAGAAGACGTGACACTGGCAATCACTGACGCGCTTGCCGCCGGAATGACGGCCCTGGTCGATGCTTTCATCGATCCGAGGGGCTATCCTACGATGCCAGCTGCACGCCCTATGCATCAGTCCCATACGGAAGATCTATAGCCCCAGCCTACTCGTTCCTCTGACACTGCCAGGAAGCTTGGCCGTAAGTACGAACACCTCGGCACCGACTGCGTCAAAATGTTGCTGCAACTCGTAAGAGGTGGGCTAGGCCCCGGGCCAGCACTGTGCGTATCTTTTCCGCTTACCCATCGTCTATCATCCTAGCCCCGTTCGAAAGCCCAGTGGATCGGAATGACGGTACGCAGCTCCTCTGAGGATGACCATTCGCTCATCATTGGACCTGTCGACAGCGAATATCGTCGAGATAGAGCGAGCGTCAGGTCGGCCAGGTCTTAGGGCAGTCTGATACCCTGAAGAAGCTGACCTTGTTGTAAAGATCTGCCCCTATGTTGATTGGCCAATCTGTCATAGACTAAGCTCGACTTTGTGTGTTTGTAGTACCTTACCAAGTCAATAGCATACAGCAGAAAGAAGATGGTCGAATCGGTCTGGCAGATTTTCCGAAGATCAGGTTCAAGGATCACCTGTCTGAAAAAGGAGATGCAACCAGAGCGTCTTACGGACCAGGTGTAAGAGATCGTGAAAGATTGCGCTCTGTTTCGGATACCAAGCAGCCTGTTGACAAGGCAACTCGCGGACATGGACAGAGTGCATGGGCCATTAAGACAATCAGTGAGTAGAGGCCAAAGAGCGCTGGCGTTGTCCGATCAATAGCCGGATCACTCCACTGACGTTGGGTCTCAATGCCCAGGTGAGCCCGGCTCTCTTCGTAGGTGACTTCCAAGGACCAGCGAGCGACGAAACCAGCGATGATGGTCGGTGGTGCCAGATGCGTGTCCGTGGAGAAGAAGGCACGAGTGGATAGCCGCCTGCTGGGTCCCGAACCAGAACCCAGCGAATGGCGAGTGGCGGTGTGCCTGTCGAGTACCAGAGTGCAGTGCCAGTTGTCCAATCCATGACGAGCAGAGGTTGCACCTACCAGGCAACTCGACTGCGATGCCACCGAGTCGCTGGGGCGACGGCGACCTCGGCCAGATTGGGTAGGCGTGCACCGACAATCGGTGGTCGGCCTGGCCGCTTCTGCGGTGGGCGACAGGGTGGCTCAAAGAGGCGAGCATCCAGCCGCAACGGTGCAATCAGGCTTACCTGATGTGCTTGACAGATCAACCCCAATTCCAGGACGGCATCGGCACCATCACCCACCAGATGCATCGGGTGTCCGGCTAGCCTTCGCCTCAGCCAAGGGCGATGCGTCCCGTGACTTGTGCGACCGTTCTGTGTGGTTTGCCCAACGACTCGCTCACTTTCGGTGTCGTCAGCAACAGGCTCAGAAAGGGAAGAGCCAATTCATACTCGGTCCAGGGCACATGAACCACCATGGCAAAGAGGAGCCACGCAGCCCTCGACTGCTCACATGCAGTCGCTTACTCGATGACCGACTGTCTCGCCAGTGTCCGCATTTGCGAATGTGGGGACCCCAGCGCCGCTCCAGCGTTTCGTCCACCGCTATGGTGACGTGTCTCTTGCAGAAACGAAAGTGGCGACGAGCAACTTCAGTAACAGGCTGCTCACCTCGAGGCCCGACCATCTGGCTCGATTCAGTACGTGATGGTACTTGGACCAGTTCGTCTCTTGTCCCTTGCCGATGGCGCGTAGCGTACTCGCCACCGTTCGCCGTGCTCGTGCCAGTATTGTGCCGATGATCAGTTCGATACCCTTCTAATAAGTCGGTTCCGTGAACGGTGGGCGAAAACAGGCAACAACTGCTATGATTTCTGCTGGAAGGAACATTGGCTTCTCCGGATCTTAATAGTTGTTTGAGCACTCCTATCTCAATCCAGAACGCCTTTGTTCTTTCTGCTATTCACTTGATAATGTACAAAGCCGAGCGAAGCGCAAGAGAGGCTATACATGAAGCCAATCATTCTGAATGAATTCTTGGAGCGGCACGGCGTCGTCATCATCGACGGCGCTTTGGCGACAGAACTGGAACGGCGTGGTGCGGATCTCAGCGATGCGCTCTGGTCGGCCAAGTTGCTGATCGAGCAGCCGGATCTGATCCGCCAGGTGCACTACGACTATTTCCTGGCCGGGGCTGATATCGCGATAACGGCCAGCTATCAGGCTACGTTCGAAGGTTTTTCCCGGCGCGGTCTGTCGGCTGATCAGGCAGCGGACCTGATGCGATTAAGCGTCCAACTCGCCTGTGATGCTCGTGATGAGTTTTGGGCGAAGCCCGCCGCTAGGCATAACCGTTTGCGACCTCTGGTGGCTGCGTCCGTAGGCGCCTACGGCGCCTACCTGGCCGACGGCTCCGAGTATTCCGGCGACTACGGGCTATCCGCGGAGGCACTGATCGACTTCCATCGCGACCGTATGGCCGTGCTGGTGGAGACAGAGGCCGATCTACTTGCCTGTGAGACCATTCCCTGCCGTATTGAGGGGGAGGCACTTGTGGAACTGCTGGCCGAGTTTCCTCAGGCCAGCGCATGGCTGAGCTTCAGTTGCTGTGACGATAGCCACGTCTTCCACGGCGAACGCTTTTCAGACTGCGTCCGTTTGGCAGAACGATCCGAACAGATCATCGCAGTTGGTGTCAATTGCACGCCGCCACAATATGTTGAACGACTTCTGTGGAGTGCTCGGAGCGTTACTGGTAAGCCGCTGGTGGCCTACCCCAACAGCGGTGAAAGCTGGGATAGCGAGGCGAAGTGTTGGGTCGAGGGAAACGGCGTTACCCTATTCGGCGAGCCGGCCAAGCGCTGGCATGACGCCGGCGGACGACTCATCGGGGGCTGTTGTCGGACGAGGCCGGAAGATATTGCTGCTATCGCACAGGCGCTGCGGGGCTAGAAAAGGCCAGAGGCTTTTTGTCGAAACTCCGTGACTCCCCTGGAAAACGCCCTTTCTGGGCACGTACTGTCAAGAATTTCCACGAAATATGACGAGGCGCCAGAGAAAAATTCGTGACAATTCGTGTCAACATCGCCTCGATCAAGAGCGCATGCACCGGCTGCTGCACAACCATCCCAGTATGTCGCTGGAGATCATGGATGGGCTCTGTAATCGACTGCGTCATACCAGCCGTAACTTGTCTGAGGATTTCGAATACATGCGTTTGGTCCAGCAGATCATCAAGGCTGCCCAAGCGTTGGAGGCCGACAGCTATTCGCCGCAGCTTCTCGACGAGGTGGCCCAACGTGACGATGCGCTTGGCCATCTTGCGCGTGTATTTCGCCGCATGGCCAATGAAGTGCGGTCGCGTGAAGAGCGTCTTCAGTTGGAGGTCCAGACGTTGCAGATCGAAGTTGATCGTGTCAAACAATCTCAGCAAGTCGCTGAAATCACTGAATCGGCCTATTTCAAAGAGTTGCGTGATAAGGCAAATGTCCTGCGGAGAAGGTCACAGTTGCCTGTTGATCCGAAAAAAGAGAAAGACTAGGCGCCTAACACTAGAAATCCCAGGACCAAGGCCGCAATGGCAAGCACTACGATGTGCTCCACCTGATCGAGCCAGATCTCGACCAAAAGGACGTGCGGCCCTTCAATCGTCATCTGTTTCATATGCTCCATCCACCAGAACGTAGGCTTGCGCGTATCGATCAACATATGGATGAAGCCAACAGAAACTGCCGCATACCAAGGAAAAACCAGCAAAAGCAATCCTGTGTGAATGCCGCCATGAACCCAGGCCGCCGGATGGCGTAGGCTCATCTTGTTGAAAGCCATCCAGTCGTTTTGGAGCAGCCAGTCACCTATCAAATGGAGTATGATGGCCCAAACGAGAAGTTCAGTTGCGGTCTGCATAGTGTCCTTGAAGTGGGCTACTCATGGCTTTTGACAAGACAGGTCTGTTTCTGATGAAGAATTTCTGGAGCAGATTCTCTAGGAAATTGTCCTATTGTACTCAACCCATCTTCATTTGGCAACCAATCATGATCAGATTTACTGGACCTACGTGGGGCATGAACCGTACCAGAACGCGCAGATGTCGGAATCCCGTTGGAAGTCCGACATCTCATTGCATGATTCCGTTGACAGGCGCTCGCCTGTCGACTCAGTGGCGGGGTTCAGTTGTCCTGCGAATCGCGTAACTGCCGGAGCTTATCGTAGGCTGATTGGGTCTGAGACTTTTTTCGTTTTGCCTGAAGCTGAGCTCGAGCCTCTTCGGGCGAGATATCGGAGCGGCGTGGCGCTTCACGTTCATCAACCTCAAGGACTCGCTGTCGCTTGGCGATTAGATGCGACCAGTCATCCGTGTCATCATCAAGGTCGTCATCCTCTTCGTCCTCTTCACGGTCATTAAAGGCGTCAAACTCGTCATCCTCATCGGCGTCATCGCCATAGCGCCACTCGATGTCAATGGGATCGAGATCGATTACTTCAAATTCGGCTGCGCAATGAGGACAGATGACTGGATCGCCGAGCTCCGCAATATCTGAAACATTGATCGATCGAGCACAGTCTAGACAGTAGACCGCTTGCATGACATTCTCCTAGTTCAGATCAGCGTGAATACACCGGCTCGCAAGAGCACGAATACCACGACAGAAAGTTGGCTTCTTGACCTTTGCCGGCGTCTATGCAGAGACGATTGCCGGGATTGATTGGCATGAAGCGCTTGATCATTGGGACTTTCGCCGCCTGTGCAAAGACAGGAAGGCTGCCTTAGATCGTAAATCTGCTCTGTAGCAAATGCGTGGGAAAATGCATTCAATGTCTGTCCAAATATGGCTGATTCTTGGACAGATTGGACCGATTACAGTCGTTTTGGCCAATGCAGGAAAATCGTTGTCCACGAAAGAACACGAAACCACACGAAGGAGGTTTTTCGTGGCGTGTTATTTCCTTGGAAACACCTCAGCTGGCGGAATGTCAGATGTTCAGTATGTCATTCTGTATCTAGACCGAAGGTATAACCGACGCGTGGCACAGTGCGGATGTACTGCGGATTGTTTGGATTTGGCTCGATCTTCATGCGTAGCCGGTTGATCAACCCGCGCACCAAACCGCGATCGCCTTCGTCGCCATAGCCCCAAACATGTTCCACAAGGGTTTCTGTCGGTAGGATCTGCCCCTGATGGACCATCAGCGTGTGCAGCAGACGGAACTCAAGCTGGCTTAGCCGGAGTGGGCTGCTGTTGCCCACCGTCACCGAGCGCGTGCCCGGATTTAACCGCACGACATCGTGTCGTAACAGGGGCAGGGTGTCGCGTGGGATTCCGGAGGAACGCCTGAGCAGCGCTTTGGTGTAGGCGATCAGCAGGCGCGGACTGTAGGGTCGTACAGCGACCCAGTCAGCACCGGCATCGATGAGTTCGACATGTGTGTCTTCGCTGATCGCATCAACAATCAACATGATCGGCCCGATCATGTTGCGTCTTGTTTCCCGCACAATCGCCACCGGATTGCCTGTACGCAGGGCAATCAACACGATGTCCACCGGGCGCTCGGTCCATCCCCCCAGCGCCTCTTCCAGGCTGTGGGAAACGCCGATCTTGATCCCGGCGAAGCGCATCGTGTTTGCCAGCAGCGCTTCCTCTTGTATGTTGTCGGAAAGAATGTGACCGTTCATGTCAGGAAAGTTGAAAGGGTGCGAGGGTGACAAGGTGACAGGGTGACGGCAACGCAGACCAACGGGTACACCTAGCCGCGTTTCGGGTCTCTCGCCTCCTCACCTTGTCACCCCATCCCCTTATCATTGTATCTGTCGGACTCGAACGTCGTAATCGAATTCTCGACGCGATCTTCCAGCGGCGATACGTCCCGGACAAAGCGGCCCTGCATGCTCCACGGCCCGGTCCATGTGATCTGGGTCTCCACCAGGCGACCACGCAGCGGCAGTTCACTGTCGATGAAGACAAGCTTGTTCTGGCGCGTCCGTCCGCGCCATTTGCCCTTGGTTTGCTCCTCCACCAGGACTTCGACTGTCTGGCCGAGATCTCGGCTATTGAGTTCCGCACAGACCTCTTCCTGGAGATCTTCCAGCACGCGATGGCGGCGTCGTTTTTCATCCTCCGCTACGTCGTCGATTAGACGTCGTTCGCTGACGGTGCCGGGACGCGGGCTATAGCGGGCCAGATGCACTTTGTCCAGCTTCAGTTCCGCAAGGACCTCGACCGTCTTGTCAAACTGCTCTTCGGTCTCACCGCAGAAACCGACGATGATGTCGGTGTTGATGGCCGAGTTGGGGATGATCGCACGGATGCGGTGCACTAGTTGGCGATACTCGTCGCTTGTGTAGCCGCGGCGCATACGCTCCAACACCTCATCATCGCCGGCCTGGATCGGAACTTCGATGTGTTCGCAGACCTTGGGTAGATCGCGTACGGTCTCCAGGATGCGATCTGTCATATAATTCGGATGGCTGGTCAGGAAGCGGATGCGCCACAATCCGTCGATCTCATGAACGGCGCTCAGAAGGTCCGCCAGGTCTGGAATGTCGCCATCCGCTGTGCCATTGAAGGCGTCAACGCTGGCGCTGTTGCCCAGCCCGCCTTCCCGCCAGTCATAGCCGTAGCGGTCGACGATCTGGCCCAGCAGTGTGACTTCGCGTGCGCCCTGTTCGACCAGCCCGCGAACCTCGTTGACAATTTCATCCATCGGCCGACTGCGCTCTGCGCCACGGCGGAAGGGGATGATGCAGAAGGTGCAGGCGTGGCTACAGCCATAGACGATGGGCACGTAGGCCGCAACCGGGGCTTCGCCGCCCATGGCCAGGTGCTTGATGGATTGAGTCGTTCCGATCGGTTGGGTTCGGTCCTGCAACTGATAGCGCTGGGCTAATTGCTTGCGCTCAATGGCCTCGACTTCGGCCTCGATTTCGGCCTCGCGCAGAAAATTGACCAGCGGCGTGGCCTCGCTCGGCGGCATAAAGACGTCAACCTGGGGATAGGCGTCGAGTAATTGTTGGCTGGGCTTGACACCGACCATGCAGCCCATCAGCGCCACTGTACCGTCCGGCCGGCTCTTGCGCCAGGGCTTGAGGCTGCCGAGCTTGCCGACTGCCTTGTTTTCGGCGCTCTGTCGGACAACGCAGGTGTTCAGCACAACGACATCCGCTTCGTCCAGCTCTGTGGTTGGTCCATACCCGATCTTCTCCAATTCTGCGGCCACGTGGTTTGAGTCTGCTACGTTCATCTGGCAGCCGATGGTCCAGATATGGTATTTCCGTTGTGCGTTTGATGATTGTTCGGTTGCCGTCTCATAAGTGACAACCTCGTGCGCGGGGAGTTCTTTGGCAGGACGTTCAATGCTTGACATAAATTCTCCTGTGGTCCGGTGTATGCCGGGCAGGTGCGACGGTCAGTAATTCGATTGTGCAGCGTAGGAGATTGTAACGGGGAGATCGCGTCAAAGTCAAATGGCGCGGCTGGAATTTCTCTTCCAAATCGCTGAACCGTACGGTACGAGTAGTCTTTGCAGCTTTTTGCCGGTTATGCCAGCGAAGGCAGGTATCCACCTGTGAGTGCAGAAATGGAAACCCGCGTCGGCAGTGAACTGGCAGCGCCAAACTCCAGACATAGCGGGTACATTGTAGTCTTGATGTCGAGAAAGATGACCCCATCGGGAAGAATCAAATCGGGGAAAGGTCCCCTGGTCACGAGATATGAGTAGGAAGCGTTTCACTCTTCTGTTGAACTTCGCTGTCTGGACGGCTGCGTTCGCCGTCGCCTTCACCCAATGGCCACTCTATTCCGAAAATCAGAATACCAAGTTTTTGCAGGGGCTGGCGAGAGCCGGGATCGGTACGCTCAACGAGGACTGGTTGGCTAACACCGTCGATCCGTTGCCGGTCTTCAGTGCACTGGTTCAGTTCACAGCGGGCTATCTGCATCCAGGTTTCTTCTACCTGTTCCAGGCGGTATTGCTTGGCATCTACCTTTTCAGTCTGGCTGGTATCGCCGACATTGTCTTTGGCCTGAATCGAACTCGGGCTGGAACATCGCTTTTCCTGGTGATTGTCATCGGCATCCATTCCAGCCTGATTTTTCCCTTCTCCTTGTCGGTCTTGGGTACAAGTCTAGGTTGGCTCTTGCAGGCGGGCGTGGCCAATCAATATCTCTTCAATCCAGTCTTTCAGCCGGCTACCTTTGGTGTTCTCTTGGTTCTGTCGATCTACCTGTTCTTGCGTGGCAAACCGTTCGCTGCCGCAGCAACCGCCGCACTGGCAGGCGTTTTCCATACAACCTATCTTCCGAGCGCCGGCATCTTGACGCTCGGATACGTCTTCTTGACTTGGTGGGAGGATCGGAACCTGACAAAGGCAGGTGCTGTTGGATTCTTGGCCTTTGCGATTGTGTTTCCGGTCCTGCTCTACAACGGAGAGGTCTTGGGTCCTACCACGCCCGATGCCTGGGAACGCGCCCAGGCAATTCTCGTGAACGATCGGATTCCGCATCACACGCTGCCGGAAATCTGGCTTGACCGGACAGTCTACGTTAAGATGGGTATCGTCTTGCTGGCGATGATCGTGGTTCGGCGTTCTCGGCTTTTTCCGATCATGTTGTTCGTTAGCCTGGTCGCCTTGGCGTTCTCAGTCCCGTTGCTCTTTGTGCACTCGGATCTACTCTCCTTCATGACACCGTGGCGGACGTCGGCTTTCTTGGTACCGCTCTCGTCCACCATGTTGGTGGCCTGGGCCATCACCAAGGTTTTCAATCGTCAAGTAGGGCTCGTCAATCGCTATCAGATGCCTATCATGATTGTGGCCGCAGCGATTCTCTTGTTGACCGTTTCAGCAGGGGCAAGGGCCATGCAGGACTCGTTTACAGAACGGCGGGATGATCTTCGCAATGGTATATATGGCTTTGCCCGGATGACAGAACAGCCCGGCACGACTTACCTGACGCCTACCTACATGGCCGATTTCAGGCTGGCGACAGGACGTCCAGTGGTCGTGACATGGAAGTCGCATCCATATAAAGACGTTGAGGTGATCGAGTGGAAAGAACGCATCGATACCGTCAATGGATTTTACAATAAACCGTCCTGCGGAGGAGTCGGCGATTTGGCTGAAAAGTATGGCGTGACCCATGTGCTATTTGAGGGTCAATCCCCATTGGACGATTGTACCAACGTCGAGATGGGGTACCAGGACGAGAGCTTCACCGTTCTGGTTGTGAAGGGAGCAAGATGAAAAATTGGAAGCGCTGGCTGCCTCTTGTCGGTGGCGCGGCGCTCATTGTTCTGTTGCTCCGGCAGATTGATCCGCAGGACGTTCTGCAACTGCTTCTCGGCGCAGATCCACGTTGGATTATTGTCGGTGCGCTCTGGTACGTGCTGACCAATATCCTACGTTCCTACCGTTTCGGCGTGCTGCTGCAATTGCCCGGCTGGCGCAGCCCGCTACAGATCCTGCCTGAAATGTTCGCCGTCAGCTTGCTCAACAATGTATTGCCGTCACGAACGGGTGAACTCTCGTTCCCATACTTCCTCTATCGAAATCATGGCATTTCGGTTGGTGAGAGCACGACTGTCCTCATTCTTGCCCGCATCTTTGACTATCTGGCTGTTGCAGTTCTCTTCATCGTCTTTGCATTTCTCTCTTTGGGCAGCCTTGACCCCCAGGCGGCTGACATCGTCGGTGTTGTTGCGGTCGGTCTCTTCCTGTCGGGCGGGATGCTGTTGCTGGCCCCATGGCTGGGTGAAGCGGGTTTTCGGCTGTTGTCCTGGATTTTCAAGGTCGACCAGCAGCCGGGTCGACGGCGTTCGCAGTTGATCGTGAAGGCCCAGAACCAAGTGCTCTCAACGTTGAAGCGCATCCGCAACCTGCGGATCTACCTATTGACTGCCGGCTGGTCCATCCTCGTCTGGTTGGCCACATTTGCCTGGTTCTCGGCATTCATGCGTGCAATCGGGCTGCCACGGTCATATTCAACCGTGGTCGTGGGCAGCACCTTTGCCAGTTTGGCCAAGGCCATACCCTTTGTTACGATTGGCGGGTTTGGCGCTCACGAAGCAGGCTGGACCATCGGCTTCAGCCTGACCGGCATGGAGACCGCTGTGGCCATCTCTAGTGGGTTCGCCGTCAATATTCTGACCTTGCTAACCTCTCTTGTCTTTGGCGGTGGTGCGCTGATCTATATGAGCGTACGTCGTAGAAAAACGAGACCGGGTCTCGTTGCCGATGTAGCGGCGACTGAGGGCGTACTCGAATCCCCGGATGAAAGTACGCCAAATGACAATTTGAAGCCGCAGATGGAGACAGATTGACACGCCCCAAACTGAAGTCTCTACGAAACCACGAGTTTTGACACAGGGTGACAGTCGCTGACAGAACGATTTGTCCTTGACGTTGAGGCGTCGTACGGGTGACTGTCACCCCAGGACCGGCATAGACATCGATGAACCCGATGGATTTCATACGTAGGTACGTCGTACTCATAGTGCTGCTAGTTGCGTATGTGCTCCTGGCAGTCACATACAGCGTCGTCAATCCGCTCTTCGAGTCGCCCGACGAGATCTGGCATTACGAATATGTGCGCTGGTTGGTGGAAGGCAACGGGCTACCCGAGCCGGAAGATGTCGGCCATGCACCCTGGCATCAGGAAGGCAGCCAGCCCCCGCTCTACTATCTCACAGCCGCCGCCCTCACCGCGTGGGTTCCGACAGACGATGCACCCACCATCATCCGATACAACCCACATGCCGCCATTGGGCAGGCCGACGCCTTCGGCAACAAGAACATTGCCGCCCATGATCAGACCCAGGATTGGCCGTGGCGTGGCACGACTCTAGCCGCACATTTGGCCCGTTTCTACTCGGTTCTGCTGGGCGCCTTGACCGTCGCGTTCGCCTATTTGACTGCGCAGACACTCTTTCCCTGGCGTCCTGCTGTGGCGGGTCTGGCAGGCGCGTTGGTTGCCTTCAACCCTCAGTTTCTCTTTATCAGTGCAGCCGTCAACAACGACAACTTGGTCACGGCAACTTGCGCGGCCGGCGTATGGCTGTTGAGCATGGTCTTCGTGCAGTGCATCCCGGTGCCGACGAACGACACAGGACCCGGGAGTCAGGCGTTGCCAAGTACATGGCAGTTAATGACGCTCGGGATATTGGTTGGCGTCGCCGCGCTGAGCAAACTCAGCGGACTCTTCCTTGCCGTCTACGTTGGGCTTGTATTGATGGTCGTGGCAGCGCGTCTGCGTACGTTCCGGCCGCTGGTCCGCTGGGGATTGATCATCGGGGCCGTGGCAGTGGTCGTGGCCGGCTGGTGGTATCTACGCAACATGCTCGTCTTCGGCGACCCACTGCTGCTCAGCGCCATGTTTGCCATCCTGCCCAAGCGCGCCGAACCACCGACTATGGTCGAACTGATGGCGCGACTGGAGGGCGTCTGGCGCTCGTTCTGGGCCGTCTGGGGATGGTTCAACGTGGTGGCCGAACCGTGGCTCCATCGGATCTACAACTGGCTGACGCTGCTCGGCCTTGTCGGCCTCGTGGCTTCCATTCCGCTGCAACGCGTCTATGAACGGCGGGAGAGCAAGAACGGTGCGACCGCTGCAAGGCCCGGCAACGGGGAGATCTGGCTGCGCATCGCAATGTTGGCGCTGTGGGTGCTTCTGATCGCGTTGCTGCTACTCTATTGGGCGCAGATGCGCTATCCCCAAGGGCGACTGCTCTTTCCAGCAATTAGCGCCTTTGCCGTACTGGTGGCGTATGGGCTTACCGGCTGGGTTCCCCAGTTTGCGCAGAAGTACCTCGCATTGGCCGTGGCGATTGCCATGCTGTCGCTGGCCATGCTGGCGCCCTGGCGCTGGATCGCGCCGACCTATGCCGCACCGGAACCGCTGCCTGCGACCTATCCCGCTCCGAATCCTGTTGAGGCCACATTTGGTGACCGGCTTCAACTGACCGGGTTTGAGTTTGGCCAGGTGGAACTGCGTCCTGGTGACGTGCTGGATCTCGACCTTTTCTGGCGCGCCGCGCAGCCATTGGATCGCGACTACAGCATCTTTGTGCACCTTACCGACGGTGACCAGTTGCTCCAGGCCCAGCAGGACAGCTTCCCTGGCCAAGGCAACGCACCGACGCTGGGCTGGTCGACGGATATCGTCATGCCCGATGCCCACCGTATCTCCGTCCCAGTAACTGTGCCCTCACCATCTCGTCTCAAAGTCGACGTGGGCGTGTATGACCATGCGACCGGTGAGCGCCTCCTGGTGGGCGCCTACGACCACTGGACGCTTGGCTATGTCACTCTGTTGCCGCCGGAAGACGAGAGCGGGCTGCCACATGCGATGAACGTCAACTTCGGTGATCAGATCGCCCTGCGCGGCTTTGAATTTGGGACCCGTACGCTTGCACCCGGCGACAGTCTGCCGGTCACGCTCTGGTGGGAGGCATTGACCCAGCTCGACATCAACTACACGGTCTTTGTCCACCTGGTGCTGCCGCCTGAGTCAACCTGGGCGCAGCGCGACGACACTCCCCTAGACGGCTCCGCACCCACCTCGACCTGGGTGGTCGGTGAACTCATGGAAGACTACTATGAACTGAAACTGCCGGACGACGCACCGCCCGGTGTCTATTTCGTCGAAGTGGGTATCTTTGAGCGAGCGACGAATGATCGCCTCAAGGTCAATTTTAGCGAAAAGGGTGTCGTGCTGGGGCAGGTGCGGGTCGAGGAAGAGTGAAGGGGGTGAACGGGTGAGGAGGTGACAGGGTGAGGTAGGCCATCTCGGGGCGGTTATTTGTCCACGTGCCCTGTCACCCACTCACCCGTTCACCTGCTTCCTGACCTGTCTCTTCATATACCCCACCAGCGCATGCAATCCGCGCAGCCGTTGCGGCGTGATCGCTTCGTGCAAACCGAGCAACATGTATACGTCGTCAGGCATCGCCAGCACCTGATCGGGCGCTGCTCCCTCCAGACCCTCAACCAAGATGCCTGCGTAGCCGCGCACCGTAGGCGCTTCTGTGGGTATGTCAAAATAAAAGTGCACGATCCCGTCTTCGATCTCAGTGAAGAGGTAGACGGGCGACATGCATTCATGGACCTGTTCCATACCGTCGCGCTCATCCAGCAGACGCTCGGGCAGATCAGGCAGATCCATGGCATATTCAATCAGATACTCAAGCCTGTCACGCGGTTCAACTTCTTGAAATTCCTCAATGATCGTTTGGAGTGCTTCCGGACAGGCGAGAACTTTTTCTTCATTTGCTGATGTCGACATAAATAATAGCCATTGTCCTTGAATCGTAGCGTACGGATACCGCTGTGGTCGAGTTGACCATTGTTAATGTGGCAATGGTAGCGGAGGCAGCGAACTTCGTCAAACAAAGCGCCTGCAACAAGGGAAGTCCGACTCAATGACCCGCCAAGAGCACAGAGGAACACGAAGGCAACAGAATGTCTTCAAAATGGCGACAAACGCCCATTGCCTGTACGATAGGATGAAACTTGCAATCAAGCGGCAAGACGGAGTCGATTCGTCGCTCGTGGAACGCGCCGAGTTCACTTCCGCAATCACCAATAAGTGCCCGAGAGGATATCCTATGCCTGAAAAGAGAACGCTTTCTACCGACGATCTGTATCGCCTGCGAACCGTCGTCGCCAGCCGGATCTCGCCGGACGGCCGGCATGTGGTCTATGCCGTACAGCGAGTGGACAAGTCGAGTGAGAAGAAGTACTGTAATCTCTGGGTCACGCCGACCGAGCACGCCGGCGCTCGCCAGTTCACCTACGGCGATCAGAGTGACACGATGCCTGCCTGGTCGCCTGATGGGACGCAGATTGCCTTTTTGTCCGATCGCGGCGACAAGGATCAGCCGCAGATCCATCTAATCCCGTTTGGTGGCGGCGAAGCCCGGCCGCTTACCGAACTCAAGGGTCAATTCGGTTCGTTCGAGTGGTCACCCGACGGACGCAAGCTGGTCTGCCAATTCCGCCGCAAAGACGCTGCTGAATTGGACCGGGAGGAAGATGAGAAGAAGAAGGAGCTTGGCGTCGTCTCGAGACGCATCACGCGCCTTTTCTACAAAGCGGATGCCCAGGGCTTTGTGCCCGAGCAAAAGTGGCATCTTTGGATTATTGATGCCCACACTGGGCGGGCCACACAACTGACCGACGGCCCCTATGATGAGGCTGAGCCGACCTGGTCGCCCGACGGAAAATCGATCGCCTTCATCTCCGATCGCGTCGATGATCCCGACAACCATCCCAGTCGTGCCGATCTATGCGTTGTGCCGTCTGACGGCGGCGATGTCCGTATCATCGACGCGCCGGAAGGGGCAAAGTCTAGCCCGGCCTTCTCGCCCGGTGGCGACAGCCTGGCCTACTACTGCTCCGAAGGTACAAGGCAGTTCTGGCTCAACACGGACCTGTGGATTGTTCCGAGCGACGGCGGCGGGGAGGCACGCAACTTGACCGCTCAGTTTGACTGCAACATCGGTGCGTCGACCATCGGCGATAGCGGCGCCATCCCGCTGGTGCAAGCGCCTATCTGGTCCAACGACGGCGAAACACTCTTCTTCCAAGTGTCGCGCCACGGCAGCACAACGCTCCAGGCCGTCGACGCCGATGGTGATCCGGCATCCTATCGTACGGTCCTAGGCGGCGAAGACGTAGTGGGCTTCGTGAGCTTTGACAGCGCCCGACAACAGGCAGCCTATCTGCTGGCCGATGCGTCCGGTCCCGGTGAGGTCTGGACGGAGAAGCTCGGCAGCGGAAACGCTCGCCGGCTGTCGTCGGTCAATGCCGGATTGTTGAGTGCACGTGCGATCTCGACGCCGGAAGAGGTCTGGTTCAGTGGGCCGCTCGACAATGAGCTCCAAGGGTGGATCCTGAAGCCGCCCGACTTCGATCCGAATAAGCAGTATCCGGCCATTCTAGAGATCCATGGCGGGCCTCAGATGCAGTATGGCAATCTCTTCATGCATGAGTTTCAGACCTTGGCGGCCAACGGCTACGTTGTCTTCTACACCAGATCCACGCGGCTCGCAAGGCTACGGCAACGATCACGTCAACGCCATCGTGGGTGACTTTGGGGCCATTGCCTACGACGATCTCATGGCATGGACCGACCATGTTGCTCAGCAGCCCTATGTCGACGCAGAGAAACTGGGCGTCACCGGCGGAAGCTACGGCGGCTACATGACCAACTGGATCATCGGCCAGACCGATCGCTTCAAGGCAGCCGTGACCCAGCGCAGCCTCTCTAATTTGATCAGCATGAACGGCACCAGCGACTTCAACTGGATCTTCCAGTTCTGGCAGGGTGACGTCGCGCCATGGGAAGACGTTGACCAATACTGGCGACAGTCTCCGATGAAGTATGTGGCCGATGTCGTCACGCCGACCTTGATCATTCATTCTGAATCGGACCTGCGCGTTGAGATCGAGCAGGGCGAGCAACTCTTTGTAGCGCTCAAACGGCTTGGCGTCGACACCGAGCTGATTCGGTTCCCCGGCGAGTCACACGGCCTCTCACACGCTGGTCGCACCGATCGACGCGTCGACCGGTTGCAGCACATGTTGCGTTGGTTTGATCTGTATTTGAAGTAGGGGAGTGGGGTAATGGGGTAGTAGGGTTGTGGGGGTAGGGGAATCGGGTTCCTGCCGCCCCACAATCCTCACGACCCCAGTCCCCCAATACCTTGTTCAATCCCGTCGACTTCGCGAAGTCGATGCCGGCTCGTCTTCACCATCGACGGTTGTCGTGACGATCTGCCCGGAGTCGATTTTGGCTGGAGCAAGCGGGCTCTCAAACGGTCCTCCAGGCGCAAGTAACGGACTCTCCGCCACGGGTGTCGGCGTCAGTGTTCCAGTCGGTGTGACGGTGACGGTTGGCGTCGGCGAAGATTTTTGTGTGGCTGTTGGCGCCGGTGTCTGCTCCTCTGTCGCCGCTTCCTCTTCCGATGTGGATATTGATTCGGTCGACGTGATCGGTATGCTTGTCGAAATCGTCGCCCCTGACGTGATCGTCGCTGTTGAGGTGATGACTTCCGTCGGCGTCGACGTGGCAGTTGCCGTTGTCGTCGGCACAAGTGTCGTCGTCGCTGTGGCGGTCGCAGTTTCCGTCGGCTCAAACGTGGCCGTCGCCGTGACGACTTCAGTCGGTGTTGCCGTGACGGTTGCTGTGTTTGTGGGCACAAGTGTCGCCGTCGCTGTGATAACTTCAGTCGGTGTTGCCGTGACGGTTGCCGTGTTGGTGGGCACAAGTGTCGCCGTCGCTGTGATGACTTCAGTCGGTGTTGCCGTGACGGTTGCTGTGTTTGTGGGCACAAGTGTCGCCGTCGCTGTGATAACTTCAGTCGGTGTTGCCGTGACGGTTGCCGTGTTTGTGGGCACAAGTGTCGCCGTCGCTGTGCTGACGTCAGTTGGCGTTGCCGTAGCGGTTGCAGTTGCAGTTTCTGTCGGCTCAAATGTGGCCGTTGCTGTGGCGGTCCCGGTGGGCGTTGATTCAGCTGTCGGCGTCACTGTTTCCGACGCTGTAGGGGACGGTGTAGCTGTCTCTGTAGCTGTCTCTGTCGGCTCAAATGTGGCCGTGCCGGTTTCCGTTTCCGTTGGTGTGGCGGAAGCGGTTGTCGTGGCCGTAGATGTAGGCGTCGCCGTCGCCGTAGCGGTTGATGTCGCCGTAGCGGTTGATGTCGCCGTAGAAGTTGCAGTCGGGCGACGCGTGGCAGTCGGGCGCGGCGTGTAGGTCGGCGTCAGGGTCGGCGTTGCAGACGGCGGTGGAAGCGGCGTCCACGTTGCAGTTGCGGGCACGCCGGTATCGGTCGGTCCGGGCGTGTTGGTCGGCGTGGGGGGAACGTTGGTCGCTGTGGGCGGCGCGGCCGGCGTGTTGGTGGCCGTCGGATAAACCGGTACCGGTGATGCCACTGAGGTGGGCAAGGGTGTCTCGGTCGGGCTGGGCGCGGGACTCGGCGTAAGCCTGGCAATCACCTCAGCCAGACGAACGCGCACATCAGCATATTCCGGATCGACCTCGAAGATCGCCCGATATTCGAGCAAGGCCATGGTCCAGTCGCCGATGTCGGCCGCGATGGCGCCACGCGCATAGCGAGTCGACAAGGCTTCCGCCGTCGCCGCAGGCGCAGCTGTCTGGGTGGCGGCCAGTCCGGCGAAGACGGACGTGGTCTCCGCAGATCGCGTGCCCTGTCCGACCACTAGGTCCCGAGCCATGATTGTCGCCGTCGCATTCGCGGCCACGGCAACACGCGTCGCCTCGCCAGATGTCGCCCGGCGTTCGCGCTGCCAGTTGAGCAATAGCAGTCCCGTAATGACCAAAAGCACAGCCACGACCGCCAGCGCGATCAATCCAATGCTGACCGGCGTCCTCTCGGGAGGCGCCTCATCTGCACCGGACAGCGGCTCTCCGCAGCGATTACAGAACTCGCTGCCGTCCGGGTTTTCAGTTTGGCAGTTTGAGCAGACGATCATAAAACATCCTCTGTCCGACGGCTATTCCTTCACTTGGCGGTTCTCTCGTCTGACTATGCTGGCTCACTGAGGAATTGTGGGTCTGGTTGTGCACCCCACAATAGTTCAGAGAGCCACTATTCTTTCACGGTGAACAGCTGGCCGGCACTGCGTCCCCAGACATCCGGGAAGTACATTTGCTCGGCGTAGACGGGCAGAACCCGGTACTCGCCCGGCACGGTCGCTCGAATCTGGACGGTGTACTGGTATGTTCCGGCCGGCAGGTAGGTTGCGAACAGCGCCACCTTGTCATCGCGGATGTCGGTATAGGTCGGCGTCCAGCGCGTGAACGGTTCGTCCACCGGCGTCAGTTCGGGCGCACCGTACAGGTCGCTTTCGGTGGCCAGACTGGTATCGACCGGCTCCGTGCCTGCGGGAATCGGAACCTCGACCAGCAGATGATAGCGGTCGTCGGGTACGATCAGCGTCACGGTTGCACTGATCACGTCGCCGACATAGGCGACGGACACGGGCTCGTTTTCAAGCTCGAAACGTCGATCCACCACTACGCCTCGGTCGAGTGCATCGACGGCCAGCGCATCCAGCGCATAGCGCAGTTGGGTTGTGTAGTAGAGTTGGCCGCTCTCATTGCTGCGCTCGAAGCGTACCACATTGGCCTCGTCACGCAATAGATCGGCCACCGCCGTGCGCAACTCGACTTGCTCTTTCAGATTGTCCTCGTTGAAGGAACCTCTGCCTAGTTCGCCCTCATTGAGCGTCACCGACCAATCATACTCGGCCTCCAACTCGCCCGAAGCCATCAGCCAGTCGGTCAGGGCAATGATCGACCAGGCATTCTCCTGGGTGGTGGCCCAGCGCCCAGCCTGGCGCGCACTCATCAGCCAGCGCACAACCTGCGGCAGGATTGGCTGCTCCGGATCAAGGCGTACAAAGGCGGCCAGAACGACCGCTGTGGTACGCAGGTCGGTGTTGAGCGTCCAGTTGTCGACAGTGGCCTCGTGCCACGAAGCGCCGGTTGCGCTGATCTGAAGGGCCCCGAAGAGATTGTCCAGCAGCGTGTCGATTCGCGGATCTTCCTCGCCTTCACGCATGTTGTCCAGGGCCATGGCCAGGTAGGCCTGACCGTAGAGGGCCAGCCGCTCGCGCGTTTCGTAGAGCGTGCTGGCGCGGCCCGGGTCACCCTCCCCAAGCTCAGAGAGCACGAAGTGGCTGAAGGCCATTTCGTTGAGTTGCCAATCGTTGGTGACCTCTGAAGGGGCCCGGAAGCTGCGATCAATATAGGCGACAGCTGCTTCAATCGATGACTCAGGTACCGTGTAGCCAAGCTCACCGGCGGTGGCCAGGCCCCAGAGCGCGTAGGTTGTGATGAAGGGCGAGCTGTCCTCGCCGGACCAGTAGCCCCAGCCGCCGTCCGGATTCTGGCGACTGACCAGCCGCTGCACGCCCACACCCAGTTGGAAGGCCACCTGATCGGCCAGATCCGGGTCATCGAGATCCAACATGCGCAGTGAACGCATGGTCAGAAGATTGGGCAGGAAGCGGCTGACCGTCTGCTCATTGCACTCGTACGGATAGTGCTCTAGATAGCCGAGGGCATCGGTCATGCCCGCGGCCAGGCTGGCCTCCAGCCCGACCACCAGTTCGCCGCTATCGGTGGCATCCGGCGGCACGATCACGGTCTCGATGCGGCCTTCCGGCGGCACCGTGCCGGATGTGCCGACAATTTCAGGCGTCTCGTAGCGGTTGATCGGCAACGACAGGTAGATGGCGTCGGCTAAGGTCGCTTCGTCCGGATTGCTGGAGCGGGCCTCTACCCCAAAGTTCATCTCGCCGATGGCGCCGTCGGACGGGGCTGCTATGGTCCAGTCGAACTGTACCTGCTCGCCTGGCCCCAGGGCAAACGGTCGCGCAAGGTCGCCGGATTCCACGTCCACACCCGCGATGTCCACAGTCAGCACGCCCTCTTCGATTCGCTGATCAGAGGCGTTGATGAGCACGACGCCAACCCTGGCGCGGTCGCCGCCGGTTAGGAAGCGGGGCAACAGGGGGCGCAGCTGCAGGTCTTTGGTGGCAACGACCTCGTTGACGGCGTCGCCGACCTCGGTCTCTGCGGTCACTGCTCGAGCTGCCATCTGCCAGGTGGTCAGGTTGTCGGGCAACGGAACGTTGAAGGTGATGCGCCCGTCGATATCGCTGATCAGATCGGCACGCCAGTAGGCCAGATCAGCGAAGTCTTCGCGCACTTCGATGAGGCCGCCGCCGCCACCGCCGCCACCTTTGGCGCCCTCGGTGAGCTGCTGGCTCAATCGATCATTGTTGATGATCAGCAGCGCGCCGGTCTGGACACCCAGGCCTCGCCGGTAGTAGAAGATGTCGATCAGGGGGCGCTCTTGATTGTCGGAAAGCGAGAGCACCGCCTTGTCGACCAACGCCACCGAGACCTCGGCGTTGGCAACGGGTTCGCCGACGTAGTCGCGGACCAGCAGATCATAGCTCACGGTCTCGCCTGGACGCACTTGCTGCGCAGACGGTTCAATGTCGATGGTCAGCTCTTTCTGTCCGACATCGACCGGCAACTCGACATATCCGATGCGGACGGCCGGCGTCGGATTGGTCTCGTCGATGCCCTTGGCCAGGACCACGCTCACGAAGACGTTGGGGATATGCTCGGCCGTGATGGGAATGTCGATCAGTTCGCTGTTGCTCTCAAGCGTAACGATCTGGGCATCCAGCACGCCGTTGCGTTCGATGGTGACCAGGGCGTCGACCGGACCACTGAAGGGACTGGGCACGAGGACTCGAGCGACATCGCCGGGCGCATAGAGATCTTTGTCCGCCACCAGTTCAATGCGGTCGTTGTTCTCACGCCGCCATGAGACGAACTCGCCCTCGTCAGCCGAGCCGCCGCCGACCCAGACATAGGTCACGCTGCTGACTTCGTTGCCGGCTTCGTCGCTGCCGCGTGCTTCGATCTGATATTGTCCGCCTTGTTCGGGCGTCCAGGTGATTTCGGCCATACCGTCCCGTCCCGTCGTCACCGTGGACGTGAGGATGGGCGTGCGCTGCACATCGTTGCGCCAGTAATAGGCCCCATCGGCAGCAAGCTCGTAGACGCTGTTCCAAGCGAACTCATAGACAGTCACCGCCAAATCCGCACCTGGATAGGGTGCATTGTCCGGCGCACCGAGGGCCTCTAGCGTAACCACATCAATTGTACTTTCCTCACCGGTGCGCACCACATTGGCGCGTGGGCTGAGGCCTACATAGAAGTCTGATTTATGCACCGTCGCCGTGGCGTCGGCATTGACAAATTGGTTTGTTGAGCTCTGGATGGTTGTATCAAAGCGCCAGGTCTGGCTGGTCAGACTGTCCCCAAGATCTGCGGGCACTTCGATGACGTAGCGGCCCTGGGCGTCGGTCACGCCGACTCCCTCCTGGGCCAGGCCACCGTAGTAGGAATAGCGATACGGATCAAAATTGAAGTCATCTTCGTCGAAGGGCGTGAAGCTGAAGTAGCGTCCATCCGGCTTGCCTTGCCAGCTAAACGTGTAGGGTGAGGTGATCAAGCGCCAGTCGATGGCTGCATCGACCAGCGGGCCGCCGCTGAAATAGCGCGCCTCCACGATCACGCGTACGGTGTCGCCTTGAAGGTACTCACTCTCCTCCGGTGCGATGTTGATCTCAAACTCGGGCGCTCGATAGGAGGCCACCTGGAAACCGGCCCCGCCATAGAACTCAGCATCGGGTTCCGCCGGCAGGCTGGCTTCCAGATAGTAGTAGCCGCTGAAGGCTTCCGGCGCCAGCGTCACTTCGCCGTGGATTGTGCCGTACTCGCCGATCGCGTAGGTGTCCTTCTTGATCTCGTTGCCGCGGTCGTCGCGGACCACGATCTGCACCTCTGTCCCTACAGGCGGCAAGCGATACGCATCATCTTCCATGCTGCGAATGATGCCTTTCCAGAAGACGGTCTGCCCTGGACGATAGATGGGGCGATCGGTGTAGAAGTAGTTCTGGTAGGCAGGCGTACCGTATCCGGAGGGGATATCGAAGTCCCACGGGGCGACGCCTTCGTTCCGATCAGTGGAGACGACGGCGAAGTCCGGGTCGCCAGGCTCACCGCTGACTGCGAGCATGGCTGAGTAGCGGTCATCGCCGATCAATGTGACATCGGAAAAGGCGATGCCATCCTCGTCGGTCGTCGACTGACCCACGGACGCGCCGTTGGCCCGCAGATCGATGGGCGCGCCCGAAGTGGGCATCCCGGTCTCGAGATCGGTCATCCAGACCAGGCTGTTGCCCTGTTGGCTGCGCTTGAGCACCAGGTTATGATCTGAGAGCACGATGACCTTCTGCTCTTTGGCCACCGATCCGTCGGCATTGTCGTCGCCATTATTGATGGCCGGCGGCGCGTTCATTTCGAGGAAATAGATGCCGGGCGGCAGGGCTTCTCTCTCCGCGTCGTTCAACTCGATAAGGATCTCGCCGACCACGTTTCGACCGACATCAGGCCGATGGGGACGGCTCCAGATCAGGTTGCTCTCGGGGTTTGGGATCGTGTAGTCATCCCAGACCTGCCACTGATCACGACCGGTTAGGCGATCCAGTTCACTCATGGGCAGACGATAGAGATCGACGGTCAGATCGTCCATGTTGCGATAGTAGGCATTGACGACCGGCGTCTCGGCTGCACTGAAGTGGGTAAACTGTTCCAGATTGATTCGCGTGAAGGCTGAATGGTCGCCTGTTGTAAACTGAATCACCGACGCTTGGCCTAGGGTATTGCCGTAGAGGTCGGCGATGTCTGCGCCGATGGTGACCGAGTAAGACGAATACGCTTCCTTGGTCCAGCGCAACGTGACCTCACCGGCATATTCGGAGTAGAAGCTGTAGACTTGAGTGTTGGTCAACACGGGTGACACGCTGATGTTGGGCAGCACGGTCGTGTAGGAAAGGGGCGTGTTGAAGCGGATGGTCACGGTGCGGTCGGTGGGCACGCCCGTCTGTCCATTCTCTGGAGTCGTGCTGACGACGGCAGGCAACGGGGCGACATCAAATGAACTGCTGTACGCCTCGCGCAGCGTGCCCTGCCGGCTGGCCGGCAGGGCCGTAGCCGCAACGACGATCTCGTAGCGCGCCCCAAATTCCAAGGGATCGGCGGGTGCGAACGTCAGGCGAGAGGCGTCGTCGCTCCACGAAAATGCGCCATCCACGGACTCGCCGCTCTGGCCATCCAGAAGCGAGAACGCCTGCTCGGTACTGGTCTGGTCCATGGGCTGACTGAAGTCAACCGTCACCTCGGTATCGGGCGGGACCTGTTCGCCCATTGGCCCGGCCTCGAGCACGATAGGTGTTGCTGTGGAGAAGCCATAAACATATGGCTCAGCCAATGATTCCCCGTCAACGGCTGCGAGTCCGTCGACGGTGATCGAATAGTCAGCGCCACCGGCCAACCCAAGCGTGGGCTGGAACGAATAGATGCTCGTGTTGATCCACTCGCCGGCGCCGTCAACAGCAGGTGAAATGGTCAACGGCTGAGGCAGGTCGGCCTGGTCCTCGACGCCGGTCAACGGCACAACCGGCCGGTTGAAGACCACCATGATTGATGTGTCGATGCTGACATCTGCAACGCCGTCGCTGGGCTGGGTCGATGTGACCGCCAACGGCATTGCCGCCACCACGTTGATCAAAACGGGGCGATTGAGGCGCGTGCCGTCTGCCGCCGAAGCCTTGGCCGCCAGCGTGAAGGTGTAGCGTTGGCCTGGGTCTGGCGTCGTCGACGCAGTGAAAATGACGTCCGTTCCGTCGACCAGGGCTGTGCCTGCCAGCGCAGGCGAAACGCTAAGATAGTCGGCGCTGTCGCCGGACATGGCGCGATCAAACCTGAGCGACACGGGACCCCCGCGCCAAGTGGCGCCGTTGGCTGGTTCGCTCGAGACGAGGGCCGGCGGGGCGCCATCCTCGCTGTCTGGGCGCAAGAGTCGATCTGCTGCTGGATTGGCGGCGAAAATGGCCGATGATCCGACCGCGGCGGCCAGAATCAAGATGAGCATTGCAGTCGGCAGGAATCGTGCTATCGACGGAAGGCGGTTTAGCATGGCCTTCTCCTTATGGTGCTTGTGTTGGTTGGCGGTTAACATGCCCGTCCATTATATCAGAATCTTCACGTGAAATTTGGCCGGATCCAAGACCTTCTGCCTACGGCATGGTCAAAGCCTGCCGATCCGAGAATTCTTCAACCACAATCAGCGCGGCTTCAGAACGATAGTGATCGCCTTCGGCTTCCCCACTGACTGATGCCACGCCTTCCAGCCAGAAGCGATGTTCGCCGGCCTCGAGCAGCCACCAGGTCTCAACATGCAGGACGTCACTTCCCACTGCCAGCACCTGACCGTCCTTGATCAGCTTCAGTGATGTCCACTCCCGATCATCCGCGGCATAGCCGGCGACTTTCAGCCTTTGGCGTTCTTTGGGCACGCCGGGATGGATCTGAAAGGCCGTATTTGAAACAGGCGATGACAGAACCAATGGTTCAGCTTCTGAAGCCACAGATCCGTCAGAGGCCCCAAAAGATCGGTTGAGCGATCTTTGCTCACCGCTTTTGGCGTCTCCGCCCGCCACATCTGTCGGCAGCAGGGCAATGCCCTGCCCAACCATCCATTCATGATACTCGGCCGGCAGGTTCCAGTAGACGCGCTGGAGTGGCTCTCGTTGAGCGGTTGCTGCCGCCGCGGGCGTTCCGGGAGGGAGATCGACAGTTACCGGGCGAAACTGATCATCCGGTTCAGTCGGCTGGGTGCCGGCAATAAAACGCTCTTGACCAGTGCGCGGGCAGTAGGCTGTCGGCAGCAACCCACTGGGTGTGCAGATGGTCGTCTCGACGATGCCGTCGGGCACATCAAATGGCGGCGGCTCCTGACGATGGGCGGCCAGCATCAGATCTCGCCAGATGGGGCCGGCCCCGTCGATGCCGCTGACATCAAGCATGGGTGCGTTGTCGGCATTGCCCACCCAGACGCCGACGATACGCTCGGTCGAATAGCCGACGGTCCAGTTGTCGCGCCAGTCGGTCGTTGTACCGGTTTTGACCGCAGCGTCGAAGGGCAAACTCAACACAGAGTGCTCGCCAAAGGCAGGGATGCGGGCGACAGGATCGGCGAGGATATCGGTGATGAGATAGGCGGCGGCAGGAGAGACGATGGGAGATCCGGAGATTGGGAGAATGGGGGATCGGGTACGCCAAATGGGTGCGCGCTGCCGAACCTGTCAGGACATCGTCACTGAATTCTCCCAATCTCTCGATCTCCAGAATCCCATTTGTCTCCAGCCGCATCCCATCATCCAACATGCCAAACGCCGCGGCCAGTTCCAACAACTTCACCTCGCCGCCGCCCAAGGTCAAGGCCAGGCCGTATTCGTTGGTGAAGGACGAGATCCCGGCCGCGGCCGCGATCTCTTGCAGCGTCTGCACGCCGATTCGCTCCAGCACCTTGACGGCCGGGATGTTGTAGCTGTTGGCCAGGGCCGTGCGCACGCTGACCGGGCCGTGGAAACTGCGGTCATAGTTCTGCGGCGTGTAAGGCACGTTGCCGCTGCTTTCGTCGCCACTCGTTTCGTCTGTGACGTGAAAGGTGGCCGGCAGATCGGCGATGATCGAGGCCGGCGTCAATGGCTCGACCCCTGCCTGCGCGCTCCAGGCCGGATCGAGCGCGGCTGCGTAGGTCAACGGCTTGACGGCGCTGCCGGGTTGGCGCAAGGTCAGCGCTGCATTGACATTGCCCTGGATCGATGGATCGAAATAGTCGGGGCTGCCGACCATGGCCAGGATCTCGCCGGTTCGGCTGTCCAGCACTACCGCGCCGGCGTTGTCGACCCGTCGGTTTGGATCGGTGGTCTCGTCGCAGATGCCGGGCGTGCGGCAGTTGAGTTGGTCAAGTCGGCGGCGGACGATTGCCTCAGCTTCCTGTTGGAGGTCCAGGTCCAGGGTCGTGATGACTTCAAGCCCGCCTTCACGTACCATGTCGATGCCAAATTGATCGGCCATCAAGGCCTGAATGTACATGACGAAGTGAGGGGCTTCGATGTCGAAAAGATTGGAGCGGAAGCGCAATGGCTCGTCGCCCAGCAAGGCTTCCTCTTCGTCTGTGATGTATCCGGCCTCTTGCATCAGACGCAAGCACGGTCAATTGGCGACCTTTTGCCACTTCCGGGTGTTGCAGCGGACTATAGCCGAAGGGATATTGGATGAGTCCGGCGAGAACGGCGCATTCAGCCCGGCTCAACTGGGCTGCCGGTTTGGCGTAGAAGACCTGAGATGCGGCCTCAATGCCGTAGGCCCAGTTGCCGTAGTAAGTCTGGTTGAGATAGAGCGCCAGCAATTCGCTTTTTGTGTAGCGAAATTCAAGGCGCAGGGCCAACCACGCCTCGCGCAGCTTGCGCCGGACCGACTGCTCGTAGCGTTCGTCTGGATCCATCAGCAGCGTACGCGCCATCTGTTGGGTCAACGTGCTGGCACCGCTGACGATCTGACCGTCGGCTGAGAAGTTCTGAAACAGAGCACGGCCGATGGCGATTGGGTCGACGCCCGGGTGCAGGAAGAAGCGGCTGTCCTCGGTGGCCAGCGTCGCCTGGATGCATGCCTCGGGTACGTCGTTCAGGCTCAGATCGATCTGCTTGCCGGCTTCGGGATCGATAACCTCATAGAGCAGGCGACCGTTGCGATCAAGGATACGCGTGGTGGGGCGCACCAGGCGCGTTTCGACTGTGCTGACGGGTGGCAGATCGGCCAGCAGCCAGGTGTAGAGACCGGCTATCAGGGCCAAAGTCGAAATCAGCAACGCGAGTGCAACAAGCGTAAGGGTTCTCTGCGAAATTCGTAGACGTTTCATTGAAATCGAAACGGTGGCGCGTAGTCGAATGTTCCGGGCATTTCCGTATGGCGTATTGAACGGTACGGGGCGACCCTTGTGGTCGTCTCCATCGGGATGCGGGCGACCACAAGGGTCGCCCATCGGATTATGGTCTCCTGCGGAATTCTTCAACCTCTGCCAATGTGGGCAGCGCTGGGATTGCCCCTACCTTGGTACAGGTGAGCGCGCCGACGTTGATTGCGAAGTCCAGTGCATCCTCAACCACGGCTTTGTCAATCGCCGCCAGCGAGCCGAGCCGCTCGCGTTCGGGCAGGAGACGTGAGATCATGGCGGCCATGAAGCCGTCGCCTGCACCGATCGTCTCGGCCACCTCCACGTCAAGGGCCGGCATCTCGACGAGATAATCGCCATTGGTGACCAGCGCGCCGCCCGCCCCTCGGCTCACCACCACCAGTTCGACGCCCTGGTCGAGCACAGCCTGCAAGCCGGCGTCCAGATCGGTCTTGCCGGTGGCAACCTCCCATTCTTCGTCGGCAATCTTGGCGAGATGACAATGGCGGAACCCATCCTGAATGACGGCTTGGGCCCGTTCCTGGCTGGGCCAGAGTGTGGGACGGTAGTTGGGGTCGTAGGAGATCATCAGCCCGCGACGGCGGGCGATGTCGAGTGCTTTTCGCTGCGCGCCGGCTGACGGCTCATTGATGAACGTGATCGAGCCATAGTGGAAACAGCGTGCACTGTCAAAGATATCTTCAGTGATCTCTTCGGGCATGAGGCGCATGTCCGCGCCCGGGTTGCGGAAGAAACAGAGGTCCTTGTGGCCATCGTCATGAACGGCCACGAAGACGATGGTGGTCCGTGCGTCCGGATCGATGAAGAGATAGGACGTGTCGACGCCGGTTTCATGAAGCGTCTCGCGCAGGAACTGACCGAAGGGATCATCGCCGACCTTGCCCACGAAAGAAGAGGTGAGGCCCAGGCGCTGGAGACCGACGGCCACATTGGCCGGCGCGCCGCCCGGCGCTTTGACAAAACCGGGCGCTTGTACCAGCGACACGTTTTCTTCGGTCGCCACAAAATCGATCAACAACTCGCCCATACAGATGACATCGGCCATTAGGCTCTCCTTGATACAATGGCGTGGAAGGATAGAAGATCTGTCAAGCGAAATCATTGTAATCCGGTTGCCGGGATGGGCCAAGCGTGTATTCGGGATGAAGCCTATCAAAAATCAAGTTGTCTGAGTTTGGACGGCCATGATATTCTGAGTAGTTGGCAAAGCTGGGCTTCGCAAGAACTATAAGAAACGGGGTGCGCTCAGAGTGAGTCTGTCATTCTGAGCAGGTCAACGTGAGCAGATCGTCGACGATTGGGAGAGAACCATGGCTTCACTACGGGCGCGCATATCTGCAATTCATGAGCTGTTCAGCGCCGCCGACCAAGCCGGGATCCTGCTTTGGCTGGGCAATGGGTGGGCCGTCGATGCCATGCTGGGAAAGGCGACACGAGATCACGAAGATGTAGTATTCAACATCATCTATCATCATTGGAGGCTTCCATGATCGACTTTCCACAATTGTCCGAGGCTGATCGTCTGGCCAAACTGACACCGCCGACCGGCCGCGTACGGTTGGTGCTCGATACCGACACCTACAACGAGGTGGACGACCAGTTCGCCCTGGTCCAGGCCCTGCTCTCGCCCGATAAGCTGGATGTGGAGGCTATCTACGCCGCGCCCTTCCACAATGACCGCTCATCTGGCCCGGCCGACGGCATGGAACGCAGCTATGAGGAGATCCTGCGTCTGCTGGATCGGTTGGATCGTTCTCCGGACGGCTGGGTCTATCGCGGATCGACGCGCTATTTGGATGCAGGTCTGGAGCCTGTGCGCAGCGAGGCCGCGCTGGATCTGGTCGAACGGGGCATGGCAAGCGACGAGACGCTCTACGTGGTCGCCATCGGGGCCATCACCAATGTGGCGTCGGCTTTGCTGATGGAGCCGCGGCTGGTAGAGAAGATCGTGGTGGTCTGGCTGGGGGGCAATGCGCTATTCTGGCCCACGGCCCGCGAGTTCAACCTGATGCAGGATGTGCCGGGCGCGCAGGTGCTCTTCGACTGTGGCGTGCCGCTGGTGTTGCTGCCGTGCATGGGCGTTGTCACCCATCTGCACACAACCGTGCCGGAATTGGATGCCTACGTGGCCGGACGAGGGGCGATCGGGGACTATCTGGTGGATACGGTCAAAGGCTATCATGCCGACCACAAGGGCTGGTCCAAGGTGATCTGGGACATGGCTGCCGTTGCCTATCTACTTGAACCGGATTGGACGCCGACCAATCTGGTCCACAGCCCTATCCTGACCGATCAGATGACATGGAGCGTTGATCGCTCGCGCCATCTGATCCGCTGCGCGACGTACGTCCACCGCGATCCGATCTTCCGCGATCTGTTCGGCAAACTTGCGGTTGCTGCGACCGGTTGACGATGATGATTCGACCATAAGGAGATTCTTGCTCTTGGCGTAATCCGTTCTCATGGTCGGTGACTATCATGGCGGTTCTTGCTTCGGTTCGAATTGACTCAGTGTGGCACGCCGATGGTGGGATAATAATAGGAAAAAAGACCTGCAAGGACAAAACTCAAATCACGATTGGCGATGGTGGCATTTGTGACCGCCATGAGTCGCTTAGGACATGGCATGAAAAGCAGCAAAAAATCGGCTGAGGAGGCCTACAGCAAACCGTATGAACATGAAGAAGATACTCATGTGGATTGTCATCGTGATTGTAGCCGGCGTGGTGTTGATCCAACTGGTTCCCTACGGGCGGAACCATACCAATCCGCCGGTGCAGAACGAACCCAACTGGGACAGTCCGCAGACCCGCGAATTGGCAAGCACCGCTTGTTTTGACTGTCACAGCAACGAAACGGACTGGAGTCGTTGGTATGCCAATGTGGCGCCGGCCTCTTGGCTTGTACAGCGCGACGTGGATGAGGCACGGCAGAAGCTCAATTTTTCAGAATGGGACCAGGGTGGAAAGCCACGTGAAGTCGACGAGTTGTGGGAGGTGCTGGAAAAAGGTGAAATGCCGCCGTCACAGTACCTGCTCCTACATTCTGAAGCCAAATTGACGCCGGCTGAAGTTGAACAACTGATTGCAGGCGTTCAGGCGACGGTCAAGAACTGAACGCCCGTAGTCGCTCGGCCGACCTATCCATGAACTGATTGTAGGCGCGAAAATTCTCCGAACGTTCCGGTCCCCGCGCAGGGACCGGAACGTTCGGAGAATTTTCGCGATAGGGGTATAGTTAAACCGATATTCACGAGAACTCGAACAAAAAGTCGGCGATCTGGCGTTGTAGGTACTCGTTCGAGTTAGTGAGCGTCCGAGAATTACGTCCCGGTTTCGTTCGTGGTGATTGCTTTTTCGGTCTGCGCGGCTGAGGCAATCACCACGAACTTGTGTTCGGCCGCTCGCTGGGAAACTACCTATCTGTGCCGGAATGCGTGACATCTTATAATAGATTGGATGCGCACATCGGCTTCACACCTAAGAAAGCGAACATCGGACGGTCATGGCGGACAGTGAAGAGCATGCAACGTTGGACGGCGGACACAGCGAAAACAATGGACACAATGGGGACGAGCAACCGCACGGAAAATACCTTGCCTATCTAGCGCTGGGCGCGTTGGGCGTCGTCTATGGGGACATCGGAACAAGCCCGCTCTATGCATTTCGAGAATCGTTTCGGGAGGAAAACGGTCTGTTGGTCACGCCTGAGAATGTATTGGGCGTGCTCTCCCTGATCTTCTGGTCCCTCATTATCGTCATCTCTGTCAAGTACCTGGTCTTCGTCCTGCGCGCGGACAATCGAGGCGAGGGCGGTATTCTGGCGCTCACGTCGCTGATTTTTCCGCAGCAAGGGGCCAAACCGACGCGGTGGCGCAACCTGCTCATTCTGTTCGGGCTCTTCGGCACGGCGCTACTCTATGGTGACGGCATGATCACGCCGGCTATCTCGGTACTCTCTGCCGTCGAAGGACTGGGCGTGGCCACCCCCCTTTTTGATCCTTACGTGATCCCGCTAACCATCGCCATTCTGGCTGCGCTCTTCCTCTTTCAGCGCCGCGGTACCGAACGCGTGGGCAAAATCTTTGGTCCGGTGACTCTGCTCTGGTTTCTGACCCTTGCGATCCTCGGCCTGAGCTGGATCGTGCGCCAACCCGATGTTCTAGCGGCCGTCAATCCGATTTACGGCCTGAATTTTTTCCTGCGCAATGGATTCCGTGGATATCTGGTTCTGGGGTCCGTCTTTCTGGTCGTTACTGGGGGAGAGGCCCTCTATGCAGACATGGGCCACTTCGGTAAGGCGCCTATTCGACTGGCGTGGTATGGATTGGTGCTACCCTCCCTTCTGCTCAATTATTTCGGACAAGGCGCCCTTTTGATTCAGCACCCGGAAGCTGTACGCAACCCTTTCTATCTGATGGCCCCCGGCTGGGCTTTGTATCCACTGGTGGCGATTGCCACGATCGCCACGGTGATTGCGTCGCAGGCCCTGATCACAGGCGCGTTCTCGTTGGCGATGCAGTCTGTTCAGTTAGGATATCTGCCGCGTATGCGCATCGAACATACCTCAATCCGCCAACGGGGGCAGATCTACATCCCGGCCGTCAACTGGGCGCTGATGATCGCGTGTATCGCGCTGGTTCTGGCCTTTCGTTCCTCCAGCAATCTGGCTGCGGCCTACGGCGTCGCAGTCACCACCACCATGATGATCACGACGCTTCTGTTCTTTGTGGTGATGCGAGAACGGTGGGGCTGGCCACTGGCCGCGACGTTGCCGATCACGCTGCTCTTCCTGATCGTTGATCTGGCCTTCTGGGGAGCGAATCTGCTCAAGATTCCGGAGGGCGGCTGGCTGCCGCTGGTGGTCGGCGCGGTGGTCTATCTGTTGATGACCACGTGGAAGCGTGGGCGCGAGATCTTGGCCAAGCGCCTTGCAGAAACGACCAAACCGTTTCGGGAGTATGGGCCCCAGATCGAGAAGGAAAATCCTTTGCGGGTGCCGGGTACGGCTGTCTATATGTATAGCAACCCCAGAGGAACGCCGCCGGCGCTTCTTCACAATCTGGCTCACAACAAGGTCATTCATGAGAAGGTCCTTTTCGTCTCGGTCCAGACCACAGATGTTCCGCGCGTACCCTTAGCCCAGCGGATCGAGGTCCAGCCGTTGCAGAAAGGATTTACGCGAGTCATCCTTCACTACGGGTTCCGACAGAGTCCGAACGTGCCCCGCGATCTGACGCTCCTGCGCGAGCATGACTTGATGCTCGATCTTTCAACAGTTAGCTACTTTGTCGGTCGCGAGCGGTTGCTGGCCACCGATGCGCCAGGCATCGCTCCCTGGCGGAAAAGGCTCTTTGCCCTGATGAGTCGCAACGCCCGCAACGCTACCGACTTCTTCGGTCTGCCCCCGGAGCGGGTGGTCGAGCTGGGCGCGCAGATCGAGTTTTAGGCACTGTTTCACGCATTTGGCGCCAGATCCGGATACGAGCCAAAAGCGCTCGCTTCCGTGCAATCAATTCTTTCAAAGCCAGAATCGTGAAAGAACATGCAAGGCAACGAAAAGCTTCTTGGGGTACTCAACCAACTCCTGGCCGACGAACTCACAGCGATCAGCCGGTACATGGTGCATGCCGAGAAGTGTGAAAACTGAGGATATGACAAGCTTCACAGTGCGATCAAGCAGCAAGCTTTCGACGAAATGCATTATAGCGAAATCTCCCTCTGCATCGTTGTCTACGAACAATTCACACTCGAAGGAATCGGCGCACGGGTTGTAAGCATACCGTCGTGGAAACTCGTTGAGGAGCCTATCCTGTGACAAGACCCGGCAGGCGCCTGCTGATCATTTCGCTTATCCTCTTGGCCGGACTGACCGCGGCCTGCGCTGCGGCTCGTCCGGCGCCACCGTCCATGGTTCCCGCAAGCCTGCCCACCGGCATCGCTGCCGGTGACGTGGACCAGACCAGTGTCGTGCTCTGGGCGCGCTCGACCGTTACCGGCGCTGTCCGTTTTGACGTGGGCACTGACCTGGATGCGCCGGCCCAAACGCTCACGGCCGTCGCGACGACCCCATCGAAGCCCGTCACAGTGACGGTGGGGAATCTGACCGCCGGCGTCGACTACCGCTATCGCGTGACCACGCCGGCCGGCGAAGAGGCCGACGGCTCGTTTCGTACGGCCGCGCAACCAGACGCCCATCGTGGCCTCCGCTTTGGCGTCAGTGGCGACTGGCGCGGCGGTCTGGCGCCCTTCGTCGCTCTGCGCAATGTGCCGGAGCGCGAGTTGGACTTCTTTGTCTCGCTCGGGGACACAGTGTACGCCGATCTGGCATCACCGGCGGTTCCGCTTGCCCAGGCAACGACGCTGGACGATTTTCGTCGCAAGCACGCCGAAGTCTATTCGACTGTGTCGGGTATCAACCTCTTGGCTGCGCTGCGTGCATCCACCGCGATCTATGCCACCATCGACGATCATGAGCTTACGAATGACTTTGCCGGTGGAGCCCAGGCGGCGCGGGACGCGCGGTTTGTCGAGACCGACGGCTGTATCAACCAAACCGCGCTGTATGCCAACGCGCTCACCGCGTTCTTGGAGTACAACCCCCTGCGCGCCGAACGGTATGCCGCGCAGGGTAGCGACAGGTGTATAAACAACACGCCCCGTCTCTATCGGTACCGTCTCTTCGGCCTTGATGCCGCGCTCTATTTGTTGGACGCGCGTTCCTTCCGAGATCTGCCCGTCCGTCACGCCGATCGCACCAATCCAGCCGACATGGAGCGCTTCCGCATCGACACCTTCCGCTCGGGTCGAACTATGCTTGGATCGGTGCAACTGGCGGACCTCAAGCGCGACCTGCTTGACGCCCAGGAACTGGGCGTGACCTGGAAGTTCATCGCCATCCCCGAACCGGCGCAACACCGTGGGCTGATCTCCGCTCAGGATCGCTTTGAGGGCTATGCGGCCGAACGTGCCGATCTCCTCCGTTTCATCGAGACGCAGCAGATCGACAATGTTGTCTTCATCGCGGCCGACATTCATGGCACGCTGGTCAACAATTTGACCTACAGCCTGGAACCGGGTGGAGATCAGCGTCCGCTGCCGAGCTTTGAGATCACCACTGGGCCGGTTGCCTACTGGCCAACCCTCGGTTCAGTGGTCATCACCGATGGACGCAACAAGGGCTATGTCAGCGACGCGGAAGCAGCGATCTATGCCACGCTGCCGATCGCCAACGATGCTGACAACAGACCCGATGACCGCGATGACTTCGTCAAGGCCATCATCGATCGCGAGCTGGTAGCAGCCGGCTTCGATCCATTGGGCTTGCAAGGATCGCCCGTGGAAGCCGAGTTGTTGGACGGGGACTACGTAGCATTCCACACCTATGGTTGGACTGAGTTCGAGGTCGACATCGTCACCCAGGCACTCACAGTGACCACCTACGGCATTCCGCCTTATCGCGAGTCGGATCGAGTTGACGAGATGCTGACATATGTCCCGCAAGTCGTCAGTCGCTTTCGGGTAGAGCCCGTTGAATAGCTCAATCCGCTGCGACAGGAGATCCCGCATTTTGTGCTCATACGTAAGGCGAGGTTGGCGTACGAGGAGATGGTGCCCGTTTCACCGATCAGAGCGCGCACGCCGGACCCGCTCTCGCCTTTCCTGTCGTTCATTGCGAATGGCCTGACTGAGCGAGATCGCCGGCCCGTCACGCATGACATTGATGATCTCGGCCAGGATGCAGATGGCGATCTCTGACGGCGTGCGGGCGCCGATGTCGATGCCGATGGGTGCGTAGACCGAGTCGAATTTCTCAGGGGGAATGCCCTGCTCTTGCTCCAGCAGTTCAAAGACGGCACGCACGCGGCGTTGGCTGCCGATCATGCCGATGTAGGCCACCGGATCGTCGAGTACCTCCAACAAACAATCGACGTCATGGGAATGTCCACGAGTGACGAGCACGATGTAGGTGTTGGTGTCGAAGGTTGCGTGGTCGCCACGCAGGGTGCGTAACTCTTCCCGGAAGTCGCCGGCGATGACCCGGTCCGCGGTGGGGAAGCGGCTGGGGCGGGCATACTGGGCGCGGTCATCCAACACGGTGACCTGGAGTTCGGCGGTCTTGGCGATAGAGGCCAGCGGAATGGCAATGTGTCCCGCACCGACGATGATCAGATGGGGCGGCTGGACCTGGACCTCGACGAAGAGTTGGACGGAACCGCTCTCGGTGTCATAGTTCAACGTTCGGTGATTTCGGGACGTAAGCACGGCTCTGGCTTCAGCCAATGCCTGCTGCTCCACTTCCCCAACGCCCAACGTCCCCCACCGGCTCCCGCTCATCGGACTGCCAGACCACGCAATGACGGCCGACCGCTTGCGCAAAGACCCCGTCGCCGCCTGTGACCGTGACCAGTGCAACCGGCTCTCGCCTGTCGATGGAGGCAACCAGCGCACCCAGCACATCACTTTGCATTGGGACCTTCCTCTGATTCATGGGCTGTGCGCCCTCTTCCTTGCGCCACTGCTCGATGAAGACGTTCATGGTGCCGCCGCAGACGCCCAGGCTCTGCATGCTGATGTCCTCGGTTAGATCGACGGGCACGTTGATCGCATCGCCCTCCTGAATCACGTCGAGCGCTGCGCGGATCACGTCAGCCTCGCCGCAGCCGCCGCCGACAGTGCCCACATGCTGGCCGTAGGGGTGGATGATCATCTTGGCCCCGACCTCGCGTGGCACCGAGCCGCGCACTTCGGTGATGGTGGCGACGGCGACGGTGAGACCGTCGTCAAGAAAGCTTTGAAGTTGGTGGTAGATCGTATTATTTGTCATGGTCACAAGTATGCCACAAGGGAATTCTTGCTGGGAAACTCTGTGTGGTTGCGTCCAAGATCTGCTTGCCGGTTGTTTCGTCAGGCGGTACACTGTCGGTGGCTGCTCTGCCGTCAAGCAATGCGGCATCTTTCTTGAGTTCCTCCCTATTGTCAGCGTATCACGCAAGGAACGAACACGATGTCCTTTCAAGACCTCAATTACGTAATCGCCTTGGTGCTGCTTCTTCAAGGGCTTTCACATGGCAAAACCACCTGGGATCTGGTCAGCATGCTCAGGGACTGGGACGAAATTTCGACCCCGACAATTCGGATATGGCTAGCCCCGAAGTTGTCGCCCAAGGCATCTGTGCTGATTGTCTGTGTCTTCTGGTTGTTGGCGGCAGCCGGCTTCGTTGTCGCAGCCATGGGCCTCTCCGGGGTTCTCGAACTGGGAACGGCCTGGAGGCCATTGGCGGGTATGGCTGCGTTCATTTCTATCGTTGGGATTGCCCTCAATGGTGGAAGATGGCCCAACGCGCCGACCAACAAGCTGTCGAATGCGGATACGATCATCGCCTTGGTGATCGATGTTGCGGTTATTCTCTGGCTGGTGATGGTCGGCTGACTCCATGCTCACAGGATGGCAGCGAACGCTTTTGGCGCAATCTCCTCTGCGAGTCGGCGTCGGACCGCTTCCACCGGCCGACGGCCGGCCTGAGCCTCAGTAAAGTGGCACAAGGATGTATCCGTGCTGCGCGAAGTGTCGAGGCCATTGTGTCATTCTGCGAGCTCCAGCCGCATATGGAACTGCTCGCCGACCGCATGGAAAACAGTGTGTAATTGGCTGCCAGGGCTGGCAAGGCATATGCTCAGAGCATTTCTAGCACTATCCGTGTTCGATCCTTTTCCATCTGTGGAAATCCGTGGCGGAGAAGGCTTCTTGCAGTCGAGCCACAAAAAGAAGAGATCGAAGACCCTATGCAAACAGACACAATCATCATCGGCGGTGGCCTGAGCGGGCTAAGTGCCGCCTGGCAATTGCAGCGAGCGGGCCTGAAGGTCAGCCTGTTGGAAGCGCGACCGCGCTTCGGTGGCCGCGTTCTGACCCTTGACGTCGAACCTGGGGCCGAGTGCGATCTCGGTCCGTCCTGGTTCTGGCCGGGTCAACCGTTGGTGGCCGGCCTGTTGAACCACTTCAACATTCCCTATTTCGAGCAATATGCAGACGGGGCTCTGCTCTTTCAGTATGCAGACGGAACCGTTGTCAAGGCTGTCGATCGGTCACCCATGACCGGCTCGTTGCGCATTGACGGCGGCGTTGGTCGTCTGGCTGAAGCGATCGCCAACGAGATCGATCCGGCCAACCGTTTCTTGAACCACGTTGTGACCGGTCTGACCATTGAGGACGACGCCATAATGGTCGACGTCGTTGCCCCGTCAGGGGCGATGATGTGGCGGGCTCAGCGCGTCGCCGTAGCAATGCCGCCCCGCCTTGGGGCAGCGTTGACATTCATGCCTGATCTGCCGGCTGATGCCAGGCAAATCCTTGCCGAGACACCCACATGGATGGCCGGCCACGCAAAGTTTTTCGCCGTCTACGAAAAGTCCTTCTGGCGGGCGCAGGGCCTATGTGGCACGGTCATCAGCCGGCGCGGCCCGCTGGCCGAGATCCACGACGCCTCGCCGGCGTCTGGGCGCGTTTTCTGTCTGTTTGGCTTTTCGGGGCTGGACGCCGAGAGTCGGGCGCGTATGGGGCAAGCTGAGTTCATGCGCCAGGCAACGGCGCAACTCGTTGCGCTTTTCGGTGAGGAGGCAGGTCGTCCATCGGCTGTCCATTTCCAGGATTGGAGCACTGAAGCGTACACCGCCGGCCCCGCCGATCGTCGGTCCCAGACCCGCCACCCCCAGTACGGGCTGGATCTTCAATTGGGCACTGCCTGGGCCGGCAAGCTCGACTTCATCTCGACCGAAACATCGTTCAGCAACGGCGGCCTGATTGAAGGGGCGTTGGAGGCAGGGCTGCGCTTTGCCAGACGGGTCACCGGCTCGAATGCTTCGCTTAGCGATGGGCCGGTCACGCCGCACAATGCAAGCATGGATTGGGATTGGCTCTGATGATTCGGTGGACTACAAAGGATTGAGATCGCAACGGATTTGGTCTCCGATCGCAAAAATGATCACATGGAACCAGCTCACTTCTGTTGCCGAAACAGTAATCCGATCCGCGCTCAATCCGTTGTAGTTTTTCCAATGAAGCATAAACCACAACTCAATACTCAGATGAAACAAGGAGCGTATCCCGATGGATTCGATGAAATTGGCGGCACTACCCAACGTGCTGACATGGGAAAACCATCCCGAAAACCTGGAGACGAACGGCGTAGATGCCCTCAGCATAGCCGCAGGTCCCCAGAGCGACTGGTTCTACGATCCGGCTGGCAGCACGCGCAGGAGCAACGCGCCCGTCGCAATGTTTGCCCCGCCGGACGAGAATTGCCTGCTGTCAGCCAAAGCGACAGTGGGGTTCAACTCGACGTTTGACGCCGGTGTGCTCTTCATCTATGCGGATAGCGAGCGCTGGGCCAAGCTCTGCTTTGAATATGCGCCTACCGATCGGCCCATGGTCGTTTCGGTTGTGACCCGAGGCCAGTCGGACGATTGTAACTCGGTCTATATCGACGATAACAGCATCTATCTGCGTCTCTATCGCGAGGGAAATCGGTTGGCCTTTCACTACTCGGAAGATGGTGAGTACTGGCATATGGTGCGACATTTCACGATCGGGGACTTGCAGAACGTGCGTATCGGCTTTTCAACGCAATCGCCGACCGGCGAAGGGTGTCTGGCGAATTTCACCGAGATCAACTATCGATCCGGTGAACTGTCGGATATTCGCAACGGCGAGTAGGCAGGAGCAAAGATCTGGAGACGAGATGTTCAGTACAGAGTTTACTCTGACTTCTGTGAGGGAATCATGATCGCTGTACCACCGGCCGTTCTTGACGCCTTGGCCGGGCTGTATGGAACCAGCGCCAGCCAACTCGAGCACTTTGGCGGCGGCGAAAAAGAATCCGATGGTATCGTCTACGCCTACCCGGACGAGGATGGACGAATGCTGCTCAAGATCATGGCCATTCGGACCGGAGAGCAGGCGCGTGGATTGTTCTGCCTGGACGAACGGCTGCGCTTCGTGCGTTTTTTGGGCGAGAACGGCGCACGCATCGTCCACCCTCAGCGCTCGCCGCAGGGCAACCTCTATGAGACGTACCCGTTCGAGGCGCACACTTGGGTGGGCTATGGCATGGCAATCGCCCCAGGGCAGTCCATGCCGGAGACCACGTGGGACCCGGAACTCTTTCGCAATTGGGGGCAAGCGATTGGTCGGCTGCACCGCCTGGCCCGGCACTATGGGTCATGGGAGGCATCAGTCGATCCGGCGAGCGGTGAAGAGCACCTCACATGGCGGCAAGAGTGGACCGGCTTTTACGACTGGTGTCAGGATGACGACGTGAAACACAAGTGGGTCGAGATCAAGCAGGAACTGGACGCTTTGCCTAAGACGCGCGATGTCTTCGGCTTCATCCACAACGATCCGCACTGGTGGAATTTGCTGGTCGATGGCGATCTGATCACGCTACTGGACTTCGACGTTGCCAATCATCACTGGTTCATCAACGACATCGCCATCGCGTGCCAAAGCATTCTCGCCTTTCACACCGGCGGATTGGGCAGCCCTGTTCACGATCAGGAGAAGCTGCAAGCGTTTCTGTGCTGCTTCCTGATGGGATACGAGCGTGAACACCATCTGGCCCCGGCGTGGCTGTCACACCTGAACCTCTTCATCGCCTACCGGCGCATTCTGATGTTCATTGTAATGAACGACTGGATTCAGTCAGACGCCAAAGTTCACGCCACATGGAAGCAGATGGTCCTGGATCAACCCGATGTCGTGGGCGACTTGCAGATCAATTATCGACCTGGCGAATTGTCATATATTCGCAACGGTGAGTGAGGAGCCTCTGACGACGCTATGGCGATCCTGTTCTTTGTAGATTTCGTTCCGTGGAGATGATACTTATGTCTTTGACAAAATCAGTACGCAAGAACCTGCAACTCTACGAACGCTATCGCGATACGCCGCCCACTTTCTGGAGCCTAATCAAGTTGAACCTGCTACGCTATCTGGGTTCGGCTCTGCTCGTCTTCCTGCTCTACCAGATTGCGCCCAGTGCAGTACTCGAATCGCTTGCTCTGATCGTCATTGGTCTTTTCGTTGGTTCACTCGTGCGTGATCTCTCCCACTTCTGTCGCTTCGTCCGATTCTGGCCGACACAGTCCGCCATCATGGACTGGCAACGAGTTGAGGATCTGCTGGTTTCTTAGTTGTCTACATCGATATGGGGTGAATCGAATGGGTCAGAGAATTCTCTTAGGCCCGGCAAAGGCTGTGGGCCAGAACCAGCTCAACCGTAACCCCATCGACGTTGGCCACGGCCTCGGGATTGCACCCATTCCTGCGCCTGCTCTACGCTAGCTACGGTGATCGTCGCTGTCCCACCTGAATTGTAATTGTTTTCCTTGCTACCACAGCTTTACTTGGCTACAATAGAGATACTCCGGCTGTGACGGATGATGGGAAAAGAGGATGAAATGGAAGTACATGAACTTGTCATCGAAATGAAGTTGCTTGAACGGCGATTGACGCCCTACGAAGAGAAGTACGGCATTCTGAGTGAGGATTTCTATACGGCGCTGATGGCCGGGGAACTGGAACGATACGACGAATACGACGAGACTCGCAGCGATTTCAGCCGCTGGAAGGGTATTTATGAAACCTGGCAGCGGCGAAAACAGAAGTACAACGCGCAGATGACAGGGCGAGAGATCACCGACTCACTTCGTTTCCAACCCGCCTACTGATGGAAGCCAATCCCCTGAACTCGTTGGCTGCCTATAGCCAATTCGTGTCCGAGCTATTGACCCGACCTGTTGTGGAGCGATCAACTGTTAGCGTCTGGTCTGCCAGCCCGTACAGTGGTATCGTCGAGGGCGAAGTTTGGTTTAGGTACGGGTTCCGCCTTCGCATGCGCGAAGAGATTGACTTTGACGAATCGCTGATCGCAGCGTATGGCTACGAAGTTTATCAGGGCCAGGAGAAGATCTACTGGTACGATGACTTTCCCCATCCTCACGATCCTTCATTGGCCTCGACCCATCCCCATCACAAACATATGCCGCCCAACATCAAGCGAAACCGCGTGCCTGCGCCAAACATGAGCTTCTTCGATCCCAATCTGCCCAACGTGTTGGCGGAAATTGAAGCACTGATTCGACATGTTGAATCAGTGAGCGAGACTGAGTCATGAAGGTGGCCCATGTCGACTGAAACCCGTCCTTGGGATGTAGCTGAGCATCTCGAAACTCAGGAAGACATGGCCGCCTATCTTGAGGCGGCACTCGAGGACGGCGACAGGTCCGTGGTGGGCGCCGCTTTGGGTGACACTGTCCGAGCAGAAAGAATGACTCAGATTGCTTGTGATACTGACCTAGGACGCCGGGTTTCGATGGAGTAGGAGCGGGAGGCGCAAAATGGCACGCACCGTCGAGGCAACGGTTGATGAAAACGGCGTTGTTCGATTGTTGGAAGCGGTCCATTTAACGACAACCCATCGCGCCCTTGTCACCATTCTGGAAGAACCACCGTATGCCAACGCTCCTGCCCTGCTCAGCGAGGCGGCGCTGGCAGAAGATTGGAACCGGCCGGAGGAAGATGTCGCCTGGTCACACCTTCAGCCGACCTCACTGTAGTTGTTCACCATGACCATCCACATCCATGGCGCCAGCGAACACAACCTCCAGTCCGTCGACGCCACCATCGGCGATGGCCTGACCGTCGTCACCGGGGTCTCCGGCTCGGGGAAGACGTCGCTGGTCTTCGACACGCTCTATCACGAAGCGCGCCGCCGTTTCGTCGAGATCTACGCGCTCGGCGCGAGCGGGCAACGCCTGGTCCCGGCGCAGGTCGAATCGATCAGCGGGCTGGGGCCGGCGACGGCCGTTAGACAGAACCTGCTCAATCGCAACCCCAACTCGACGTTGGCCACGGCCTCCGGATTGCACCCCTTCCTGCGTCTGCTCTACGCCAATTACGGCGACCGCCGCTGTCCCACATGCGACGCCGATCTGAGTCTATTGACTGAAGACGAGATCATCGAACGCCTGGCTGCTATGGCCGAGCAGGGTCGCGTTTCGCTGCTTGTCCCGCTGGCACGCAGTGCGGTCGGCAGCCATCGCACCCTGCTTCAACTGCTCGCTGACGAGTTTGACCAGAGCGTCCTGTACGTGGACGGACACCGCTGGTCACTGTCACCGCTAGACCCCATTTTGCCCCACGACATTGATATCGAGATCGCCCATCTGGATCATACAACCAGGCTTGCTGAGATTCGCAACGCCGTTTCGACCATGGGCGCGTTGGGTGCGCATGCGCTGATCGCACGTTGGACACAGCCAGACGCCCCCGATATGGTTCTGTCGTCGGCGCCGGTTTGTGTGGCCTGCGGAACGTGGTTTGATGCCTTGGAACCGGTTCACTTTCACACGCCGTGTCCGCATTGCGACAGCGAGGGCTGTAAGCAGTGCCACGACACCGGGCTGCACCCGGCGGCGGCAGCGGTGCATTGGGCTGGGCTGCGTTTCACCGAGCTACTGTCAACTTCGGTCGATGACGCGGTTTCTATTTTCACAGGCGACGAGGCTACATCTTCCATCCCCCAATCAGCCACTCGTCTGAGGACAGAGATCGAACGCCGGCTGGAAGCACTGGCGCGTGTCGGCCTTGGTTATCTGACGCTAGACCGTTCCTCGCCCAGCCTCTCGCGTGGCGAGGCTCAACGTGTTCGGCTGGCCGTGGCCCTGACCAGTCGCCTGGAAGACATGCTCCACGTTCTGGATGAGCCGACTGTTGGCCTGCATCCTGCCGACGTCAACCGACTGCTGCCCGTCTTCCGCGACCTGCCTGGCCCCGTCGTCTTTGTCGAGCACGACCGGATGGCCGCGGCCGAAGCCGATGCCGCCATCGATATCGGACCGGGCGCCGGCCAGTACGGCGGCCAGGTCGTCTTCAGCGGGACGCCCGCCCAATTATGGCAGGCCGACACGCCGACCGGCCGCTACTTCAGCCTCACTGATCGTGTTCCTCTGCCTCCGCGACGGCCTGATCCGCATCAATTTCTGACCGTGCGTCGGGCCTCGCTACGTACGCTGCAAGAGATCGATGTGCCCATTCCTCTGGGTCGTTTGACCGTTGTTTCCGGCGTCTCCGGCTCGGGCAAGAGCACGCTGGTGCGCGATGTGCTGGTGGCTTCGCTGACCGCCGGCGAAGCGGTCGGCTGCCAGGCCATTGACGGTCCGCCAATCCGACCTGTGCTCGTGGACCAGAGCCCGATCGGGCGCAATCCACGCTCGACCCCGGCCACCTATACCAAACTGGCCGACATTGTCCGCGATCACTTTGCAGGCGCAACCGGCCTCTCCCCTTCCCATTTTTCATTCAACCGGCCCGAAGGCGCTTGCCCCGCCTGCAAGGGCATGGGCGCGGTGGAAGTGCGCATGCGCTATCTGCCTTCGACGTGGATCCCGTGTGAAGGGTGTGGCGGGGGGCGGTTTGCTGACGATGTGTTGGCGGCCCGCATCGAATGCGGGGGGCGGTCGCTCTCCATTGCAGACCTCTATTCGTTGCCGATTGCCGACGCCGTCGCCCTTTTAGCAGAGGATGAACGGCTTTCGGAGAAAAACCGCCGCATCATTGATCGCATTGGCACAGCCCTCATCGACGTGGGCCTCGGCTATCTGCCCTTGGGCCAGGATTCGACCACGCTCTCCGGCGGTGAGGCCCAGCGTGTCAAGCTGGCCAAACATCTGGGCCGCAGTGCGCTCAAACGCAGCTTGCTGGTGCTGGATGAACCGTCCACCGGCCTCCATCCCCAGGATCTGGCTGGACTGATCGTTGTGTTGGATCGGCTGGTGCGTGCCGGGGCCACCATCGTCGTGGTCGAGCACAACACCGATCTGCTACGAGCCGCCGACTGGGTCATCGATCTGGGTCCAGGTGCAGGGCCCCGTGGTGGACGTCTGCTTTATGCGGGGAAAACGGAGGGTCTGGTCTCGGTGGCGGCGTCGAGTACGGCACAGGCGCTGCGTGAGGAGGCGGATGTCCATCCCCGCACACAAGCGGAACGCAGGCCGGCTGCTCGGTCCGAGAACATCGCCATTCGCGGCGCACGCGCCCACAACTTGCAGAACGTCGACGTCGACTTTCCCAAGGGCCGACTGACCGTGGTCACCGGTCTCTCCGGCTCCGGCAAGTCGAGCCTGGTCGGCAATGTGCTCGAATCCGAGGCCACCCGCCGCTATCTGGAGACCCTCTCCCTCTACGAGCGGCAGAGCACACGCGAAGGACCGGAAGCGCCGGTCGACAGCATCCACGGATTGGGCGTGGCCCTCACCGTCGGCCCGGAGCGCCGTCTCTATCAACGCCGTGCCACCGTGGGCATCGCCACAGAGATCGCCCATCATCTGGCCATCCTGCTGGCAACGGCTGGGCGGCGCACGTGTCTTGACTGTGGGGCGGAGATGGCGCGGGGAGCGGGTGCCGAGGGGCGAGGCGTGGGCAGCGACGTGTGGTGTTGTCCCAAGTGCTTGGCGGAAGCGCCGGTGGCGGGCAGCCGCCACTTTTCGCCGGCCAACTATGCCGCCGCCTGCCTGACCTGCAACGGCGTGGGCAGTTTGCAGGTGCCGGAGCCGGACAAGCTGATCATCCATCCCCACCGTCCCCTGTGTGCCGGGGCCATGTATTCGCCCGGCTTCTTCCCCAAAGGCTACCTGGGCAAGCCCTTCAACGGCGGCTACGATATTGTGCAGGGCTTGGCGGCCCGCTATGGCTTTGATCCGTTTGAGACCCCATGGAACGAGATGACTGAGGAGGCACGGCAAGCCTTTCTCTTCGGCGATCCCGAACCGCTGCCGGTTATCTTCCACAGTCGAAAGGGCCGCGTACGCGAGGAGCAGGTAAACTTCGCCGGCTTCTACGGTTGGATCCGTGATTGGGACGTGGGCGGCACCTACACGCGCAATGAACCCTGTCCCGAGTGCAAAGGAGCGCGACTGCGCGCAGACTATCTGGCCGTGACGTTGAATGGGCACAACTACCATGAGTTGAGCGAAATGCCGCTGGCTGAGTTGGCCAAGGTTTTGCAAAATTCTGCCGTGCTTGCCGATTCGGTTGGCGGAGTCTCTCCTCACCCTGCTGCGCTTGCTTCGCAAGCTACGCGTCCCTCTCCACCCGGTGGAGAGGGACCGCTCGGACGCCAGAGGGCGTCCGAGCAGGGTGAGGCACAGCCAGGCTCCAGCCAAGCCGTTCCCCACTTCATCCAGGCCAGCCAACGCACAATCCAACATCGGCTGCGCTTTCTCTGCCAGGTCGGGCTGGGCTATCTGCACCTCAACCGGGTGGCGGCCACGCTTTCGGCGGGCGAAACTCAGCGTGTCAAGCTGGCGGGCTTGCTCGGCAGTGGTCTGACGGCGCTGACGGTGCTTCTGGACGAGCCAACCCGCGGGCTGCACCCGGCCGAAGTCGATGCGTTGCTCGATGTCCTGCTGGCGCTGCGCGATGAGGGCAACTCCGTGATCGTGGTAGAACACGAACTGGCTATCATGCGTGCAGCCGACCACCTCATCGACATGGGACCGGGCTCCGGCAAGCTGGGCGGTTTGATTGTCGCGCGCGGCACGCCTGATCAGGTGGCTCTGGTCGATTCCCCAACGGGGCGCTGGCTCCGCCATGATGTCGGCGGGGTGAAGCTTGGATCGTCCGGTCTGGCGCGGCGTGAGCCCACTGACTGGTTTTTCGTGCGCGGGGCGCGGGCCAACAACCTATGCGGGCAAGATGTGCGACTGCCGTTGGGTCTGTTGGTCGGGCTGTGCGGCGTCTCCGGCTCCGGCAAGAGCACGCTGCTGATCGACACCGTGGGACGGGCACTTGCCCCACGCAAGCACACGACCTCTGTGGCCAGCGAGCCGCTGGAAGCGGGCGAGCACGATGCCATTGAGGGCGCACCCTCGCGCACAGTGATCGTCGATCAGACCAAGGCCGGCGTCACTAATCCCGCCGACTATCTGGGTACCAGCAGCGCGCTACGCAAGCTCTATGCGGAGAGCGCCGACGCTCAGGCGCTTGGCCTGGATGAGAATGCCCTGGCGCGCAAGTGCTCGACCTGCAACGGGCGCGGCGCCATTAAGACCGACATGGGCTTCCTGCCCGATGTTTTTTCGCCCTGCGATACCTGTCGCGGGACAGGCTATTTGCCCGAAGCGTGGGAAGTCCGCCTGCACGATTTCACTCTGCCTAAGATCTTCAGCAAGACCATTGATGAGGTTCATGGGCTTTTCAGCGATGAAGATAACATCGCCCGTCCACTGGCGGCCGCTTGTGATGTGGGTCTGGGCTATCTGGTGCTGCGCCAACCGGGCCAGACACTCTCCGGCGGCGAGGCCCAGCGACTCAAGATCGCCAAAGAGCTCTGTCGCAAACCTCGTGGGCAGACCTTCTACATCCTGGACGAGCCGACGGTCGGACAACATCCCGAAGATGTGGCTCGTCTGATCGGCGTGCTGCAGCGGCTGGTCGATGCTGGCCACAGCGTAGCCGTGGTGGAGCATCATGCCCATCTGTTGGCTGCCTGCGATTGGTTGATCGAACTGGGGCCTGGCGGCGGGCCGGACGGCGGCCGGATCATAGCTGAAGGAACACCTGAGGTGATGGCGCGCGGAGAGACACCAACTGCGCCATTTCTGCGTGAACTGCTGGAGGTCACATGACTTGGCTGCCACTGTTGCTGGCCGATCCATCGCCGTGCCTGCGATGGCTGGTGCTGCGCGAACTGATGCAACGACCGGACGATGATCCGGAGGTCCAGGAGTTGGCCGCATTGCGACAATCGGATCCGCTGGTCGCTGACCTGCTATTGTCCCAGAAACCCGACGGTTCGTGGTCAAGCTCGCAGGGATATCCGCTGCGTGATACCGCGCTGGCGCTAATGCGACTGGGCTATCTGGGCTTTGGCCCGGAGTTGCCTGCCATTGCCAAGGGAGCAGCTTTTCTCTTTGATCAACAGCGGCCTGATGGGTCCTGGCTCGTATCAAAGACCCGTGTCGCGCGCGAAGCGCGCGAGGGCTACGACATGGTCCCGCTGCAGACGGCCATCCCGCTGCGTGGCTTGGCCGCATGCGGATTCGCGACCGACGTCCGTGCCGAGCGAGCGTACGAGTGGTTGCTGGTCCAGCGCCTGGAGGATGGGGCTTGGCCCACAGGCACGGCCTCGGGCACGCTGGGCTATGTGGCGGGATACCGGCGGTTGGCTCATTCGCGTTGGGGCTGCCGGTCCAACACGACGGGTGCACTGACTTGCTTTGCATTGCACCCGGAGCGCCGCAATAGTCCCGAAACCCGGCGCGCCCTCGATCTGGTATTGGGGCGGGAGACGCGTGAGGCCCACACCTTGGGCTATGAGGTCGCACGAGTACTTGGGGCCGAGCCCGCGCGTGGCTTTTTCACTTTTTACGCCCGATTCGATCTGGCCTTGATCCTGGATCTCTGCCGACGCGTGGGGGCTGGGCTAGATGATGAACGGGTGGCCGGGGCTGTCGAGTTTGTGTTGGGGTTGCAGGGGGAGTATGGCATGTGGCAACACAGCGCTCGTCCCCAGCTCTCGCGTTGGCTGACGTTCGGTCTATTGCGCTCCATGGCGCGTTTGCACGAGCAAGGACATGGCGAATGGACGAGCACGGAGCCGCGCACGCCGTTTGAGACGTACGCGAGGGCGAATCGGCGGTATTGAGCGAACGGATTTGGTGGAGGACCGAAATCGACGGGGCCAACGTCAAAACGGAGAACTCGAACGAGAAGGCACGGCTGCGGTCCTCGTCGGTCGCCAACACGCGCAACGAGCGCGCTGGAGAAGACCCAAACCGCGCTGCGGCTACCATTTGGCAATACGAGCTTCTGTGCGCTTTCCGTCAGCCGCCAGTTCGTGGGGCTTCCTGCCCCAAGGCCCGCAGACGCTCATATTCTGCCGGCGTGTCCATATCACGCAGGATGGCGTCAGACTCAATGTTGACATAACGTATGTCGCTCGTGTACGCATCAAGTAGCATTCGGAGTGATTCTTGCTCATTCAGCGCCAACAAGGCTGGCCAGAGGCGTCTTGGCAGATAAATGGGATGACCACGGCGTTTGGCGTGGCTGGGAATGACGATGTTGTCGGGCGAAGCAACCGCTGCCTCAACGACCTGCCGGATGATCTCCGGCCCAACGTGTGGCTGATCGACCAGAGCCAGCAGGGCGCCGATACAGATATTTGAATCTTCGTCGACCAGTGTTGCGATGCCGGTCTGATACGAGGCCAACATCTCCTGATCGGCATACTCTTGATTGACAACAATGCGGGCTGCGCTTCCGTCAAGCACAGCCCGCATTTCGTCTTCTCGATGGCCGATGACGCAGATGGCCGGATCGACACCAGCTACATTTAGATTGACGACTACCGCCTCGATCACCGTACGTTCGCCCCAGGGCAGCAGTTGCTTTGGCGTACCCATGCGTCTACTCTGGCCGGCCGCGGCGATAACAGCGCCAATACTACCCATCATGTCTGTTGGCCATACGATCGATGAGAATCACCAGTAAGAAGCCGACCAACCCCAGCCCCAGCGCAATCGCGACCTCAGTGTTGAAAGCGCCGTTGATCGTCAGCGGCGGCATAATGTTCTTGACGGACAACGCCACCTCTTCGCCGTGGCGATCCGTGGTCCATTCGAGCACCTCTTTCCACGGCCAGATCTTGCGCAAACTGCCAACCATAAAGCCGGTGAGAATCGCGACCGTCAGATCGTGGTAGCGCTTGAAGAGCCAACCCAGCAACTGGGCCAGCGAGACCAGGCCGATGACCGCGCCGATGCCGATGAGGGCGATGCTCACCAAGTCACGCTCGTTGACCGCGTTGATGACGAAGGCATACTTGCCCAGCAACACGAGGATGAACGAGCCGGAGATGCCCGGCAGGATCATGGCAACACTGGCCAGCGCACCGCTAAGGATCAGAAACCACCAGGAGGTTGGCGTGTTGACGGGTACCAACCCGACGATCCAGTAGGCAACGACTGCGCCAAGAATCAGGGCAAGCACGACCTTGGCATTCCACTGGCCCACACGTCTGCTGACCACGATAACTGAGGCGACCACCAGTCCGAAGAAAAAACTCCAGAGCATGACCGGCTGGTTCTCCAGTGTCCATTCGATGCCGGGCGCCAGGATCAGAATGGCGGCGAATATGCCGATGAAAACCGTGATCAGGAAAGGCAGATGCAGCAACCGTGCCGCTTCCCTGACTCGTAGATGGAGGACGGCACGCCAAAATTCCGGCTGTGCAACCATGCGGATGCTGAAGATCAGCTCTTCGTAGATGCCCAGGATGAAGGCCATGGTCCCGCCGGAGACGCCCGGCACCACGTCTGCACTGCCCATGGCAAAGCCTTTGGCGACTAGCACCCCATATTGCAAAGGTCCGCGCTGTGGCATCTCGCCGGCGTCGTTGGACTCTTCCGTCGATTCTCCGCCTTCAGGATGCTTGTTCTCTTCTGACTGCATGTGTAAAAATCCTTGTTGGTGCGAACCATCTCGCATAAAGAGAGCCGCCGGCCTGGGCCGGCAGCTCTGAAATCTATTCGACAGATGTCGGGCCTTATCTACGCTGACGTCCCCACATTGGTTGTATCTGCCTCGTCGTCGGTCGATTCGTCTGCCGAATCCTCACCCTCCTCAGCAGCTGACGCCACGGCATCAACCACAACGGCGCCTTCTGCTGTGATTACGCCGGCCTCAACGGCAGCGTTTTCACCATCCGTGGCGTCGATTTCATAGGCAACGCCCTCGTCGGTAGCGAAGGCTTGTCCAGCCACAATGCCACCTTCAGTCGCGACAATGCCGAAGATGGCGGTCATTGATGGCGAAGAGACCACTCTGGTTGCGGCGACGCCATTCTCTGTTATGGCCAATGCCAGCAGCACATCCTCGCGAGCTGCCAAGTTCTGGCGGATACCATAGGCAATCTCTTCGGCGGTGGACAGCGTCTCCTCCGCTGTTGCTTGCTTACGTACCTCTTCGACGAACTTCTTACTCGTCGTGGCAGCAATGGCCGATGTGCCGGGCAAGAGCGCATCTCCCAACTGCTGAAGTGAGTGATGATCGAATCCGCCATCGGTGTGAGATGAAATGCCGCCGATGGCTGCGCCCGCGCTTGCGCCCAGGGCCACGCCGGCTGGTCCGCCCAAAAGACCGACTACGCCACCGATCAGCGCACCGATACCGGCGCCCTTGCCGGTGCTCATGTCACCGGTCTCTTTGATATGAACCTTACCCTTTGGATCCTGGCGAATCACGGCAGCATCATCAAAGAAGAAGGTGCCTTGCTTTTTGGCTTGCTTCATCTTATCCAACGCCTGATCTGCTGCTAGTTCATCTACGAAGGCGGCGACAAACATGCCGACGCCGGCGACTCCCTGACTCTCACTACCTGTGCTATCGGTCATTGTAATCCTCCAGTATATGCTGAGTAACTATGAGATCGATCAGTCAAAATTTTTCAATGATTCAAGGCCTGCCATTACGGCAACAGATCGCTTTTTAGTCGAGAAGACCTTACCTCATTGCCATCGAATTGGCAAGCACCGGCCCATCCAGGCATAGCACCTTGCCGCCATGTTCGCAGGCGCCACAAACGCCGATGCCGCAGCGCATGTAGGCCTCCCAGCTTAGCTGGCAAGGTACCCGATAGCGGTGGGCCATTGTCTCAAGCGCCGCCAACATGCCGTGAGGCCCACAGGCGAAGACGGCGTCGATTTGCAGGTCAGCCAGCAGCGGTTCCAGCACGTCGGTGACTCGGCCTATCGTGCCCAGTGTGCCGTCTTCGGTGGTGAGATGGAGCGAGTTGCGGGTAGCGAGGGGCGATGCAAATCCTAGTTCCTCGAAACGGTCGGCATAGAGGATGTCGGCGGCCGTGCGAGCGCCGATGATGGCGTGGATGTGATCGGCTTTACCCTGCCGGTTACGGGCCAGCCAGTGGAGCGGCGCCACACCGTAGCCGCCGCCGATCAGTACGATGCGCCGCTGGCCTGTCTCCACATGGAAACCATTGCCGAAGGGTCCGCGCACCCAAATCTGATCGCCGGGTTTCTTTGCATGAAAGAGGTGGCTGAAGGGACCGACATCGGTCACCATCACCGTCACCGGATCGGCGTCGACGAGGGAGAACGGTTTCTCGTCAAAGCGGGGCAGCCAGAACATGGCAAACTGTCCCGGATAGGCGCCCTCAAGCGCTGTGTCCAACACGAACGTCTTGGTCCGGTAGTTTTCCTCACGCACCTCAACAATCGTCGCCGCCTGCGGCAATCCCGATCCGATCATCAGCCGATCTCCAGCTTTTGGCCACAGATGGACACAGATGAACACTGATTTCTTCTCTATCCGTGTTTATCTGTGTCCATCTGTGGCTGATTCTATTGCGTCTTCTCTGCCACAAAAATGATTGTCTGTGGCACCATGCGCATACTCGCTAGTGGATCATCAACGGGCCAAATCTCGTCGAGCATTTCGACCGGCGACTCCGGTTCCAGCAGACGGCTCAGCCGCAATCCGGCGGCCACCAGCATCTCGCACCACTGGCCTATCGAACGATGGTACGACTGCATCGGAATACCGCGCTGGCCGAAGGTCCAGCGCATTGGACTGTTGTTGAAGTAGCTGCGCACTGGATAGATGGTGACCGTATCGTCTTCGTCATCGTGAAAGCAGTCTCGAAAGGGGTGATCTAAGCTGAAGATAAGCCGCCCCCCGGGCTTCAGCAGTCTTGCACATTCGGCCAAGCAGCCTTCGATGTCGGCCACATATTGAAAGGCGTAGGTGCTGAAGACGATGTCCCAACCCTCGTTCTCAAACAGAGTCAGGTCCGTGATGTCAGCCTGGGCGAAAGTAACATCGACCCTTTCCTGGACGGCCAGTCTGCGAGCAAACTCGATCTGGACCTCGCTCAGGTCGACGCCGGTGGCGATGGCCCCTTGCCTGGCAAAGGCGATGCTGCACTGCCCGCCGCCGCAGCCTGCCTCAAAGATGTACAATCCACCCACATCACCCAACAGACGCAGCTCATTCTCAAGCGGCGCCCAGGGGCCGTAGTGTGCGCTCTCCGTATCAATTTCGTGGAGAGATTGATAGGATTCGCTGATGTCGTTCCAGGAGCCGCGCATGTCGACCATCATCCATTCATGCTACCTGAATCGTGATGCGAATCCAAATCTCTGCCTGTATTTCATGACCATGCATCTGCGGCTAGATCTTCTGTACATGCGCAGCAATCCTCTGGAAGTAACCTACAGCCGTTCTGCTTCCTCTTTGGCGATCTGCACCCACCGTACAACTCGTCTAGGATCGTTGCCGATCGTGTGGGTATCCTTCAGAATCGCCTCGACGCGACACTCCTTCGTCACCTCAAAGTCGCTGCGCAGCCTTGAGCGGATCTGGTCCTCGTCAAACTCCTCCATGGCCACATCGGCTGGATGGGGCTTCATCGAGAAGATGTAGCGGTCGCCGAGCTGCTCAGCAAAGAACTCTCTATCCGCCCAGGGCGAGATCGATATGCGACGGAGACGTGGGAACTGCTTGACTATGTGCCAGCGCTTGTCCAGCGGTTCGCAGCATCCGTAGCAATTGAGTCCAAACCGTTCGAGCAGCGGTAGCTGGTAGGGAAAGACGAATTCCTCGAACATATCCGGTGAGATGGCGACCGTCTCTTGGCTTTCAGCGAAGCCCCATAGGTCGCACGTACGAACGGGGCCGTTAGGGTCGTGCTGCGGCAGCTCATCGCTCCAACCGAAACCGCCGGACCCGACGTAGTCGCCTCCGTTGTTGAGGCTGAGGAGATTGCGCGACGCCAGGCTGTCCAGCACTTCCAGTGAGCCGTCTCGAAGCACGCCCATCAGGTGGTGGATCAGTTCGGGATCATCGATCATGTCATACATCAACTGTGAAAGACCACGCCAATTGGCCAGTTCCCAGGTCATGCCGAGAGACCACCACCAGGAGGTGCGCAGACGAACGGTGAGGAGGTCGCGCAGCACCTCGCCTGCAAGGTCGAGGAGCCGGTCCGTCGTCTGTTCATCAACCACGATCTTGGGGAAGTGAAGCTTTTCCAGATCGTCACGCGACTGAATTGGGGGCTTCCACGTGTAGGCGCCGCCCTGGTGTCCGCCAATCCGTTCCACATCTACGCCCCACCCGGAGGTTGTGTAGACGTGGGCGATGTCAAAAACGGGCTGGATGACACGATCATCCTTCATCACCGCGCCCCAGAAAATCTCCTTGCGCAGCCGGAACTCCCACATGCGTGCCAACTCGCCTTGGCAGGTCAACGAACCCGGCGGAAAGATCTCATTCCAGCCGTTTTCAGGGTCACAAGAAGATCAGGGGGCGTGTCGATTCCAGTGCATTGTGTCGTCGCCAAAGGTCGCGCTTCTTGTCTTCAACAGGGCGTGCAGCTAGGGTAGCGACGTCAGCTGCAAGGGCCCGTAGTGTCCGTCGATCCTGATGTGAGATAACCAGCGGGATCTGTTGGTTCGCAAACGGGGATGAGTCGGTGAACTGCATGGATTCCCTCCACTCTAACCAATGAGCGTACGACCGATGATTCGGGGCAATTCACTGATCATGGATGAAAAGCCGGCAGATGTCCAGATCGACGGAATTTGGGAGGAGCGTGCGGGGAGGAGGGATCGTAGTAGCGACTTCAGTCGTTCATGACATCAACGACTGAAGTCGCTACTACGAAAAGCTTTAACGAACTTCTACCAACTCAACCTCGAAGATCAGTGTGGCGTTGGGCGGAATCACGCCGCCTGCGCCTGCTGCTCCATAGGCCAGCTCACTGGGGATGACCAATTGACGCTGGCCGCCTGGCTTCATGTCGGCTACGCCCTCGTCCCAGCCGGGGATCACCTGGCGTTGACCCAAACCGAAGACGAAGGGGTCGCCACGGTCGAGAGAGCTGTCGAATTTGGTTCCATCGGTCAGCCAGCCGGTGTAGTGGACCACAACCTGCTGACCGGCTTCGGCGGCAGCACCTGAGCCTTCCACCATGTCGTAGTACTTAAGTCCACTCTCGGTGGTGGTGAAGTCGGCCTCGGCGATCTCCTGGGGCGCAGCGGGCGCGCCGGGAGGACCATCCTGCACGTCGACCAATTCGACATCGAATGTCAGTGTGGCGTTGGGCGGGATGACGCCATTCCCGGCTCCTTGCGCACCATAGGCAAGCTCGCTGGGGATGACCAACCGGGCTTTGCCACCGGTTGACATGAGGGCGATGCCTTCGTCCCAACCGGGAATGACCTGGCCCGTACCCAGCACGAAGGCAATGGGCTCGCCGCGCTCGACAGAGCTATCAAATATGGTGCCGTCTGCCAACATGCCCGTGTAGTGTACGGAGACCCTGCTTCCAGCCTCGGCGGCGCGTCCGGTACCGGCCACCTCCTCAATATACTGTAGACCACTCTCGGTCGTCATGCCTTCTCCTTTGCTGCTCGCTTCTGTGGAATCACCTGAACTGTCGACGGGCGTAGGTTCGGGAACGGTGCCGGCCGTCTGTTCGACACCCACACACGCGCCCAATAGGAATACCAGTGTGATCAAGAGCGAAACCGCAAAGCCTCGTCTCATGAACGATATGAAATCCATATACGTGGTCCTTTCTAGTTGTCGGTATCGGAGGCTCGGTTTCCGCTACCTGTGTCAATAAAGCATCAGTAAATTGTACCCGTCGACAACAAGTGGAGCCAAATCTTCCTGGTGTTGATGGCTATCGAACTCGACCTTGTCCATTTTTCGGAAGTCCCACGAGATGTTGCATGCAGGATGGCTCTGGCTTACAATCAGACCCAGATCGTGTCACGCTTGCAGCATGTAGAAAACTGGTTCCCGTGCCCGAATACAAGTTGCTCCAGCACAAGGATTTTGAGCGTTCGCTACGAGACCTGCCGCCCACGACTCAGCGCAAGACTGTCTGGGCACAGGTATTGCTCGGCACGCGCGGCCGGACCCCCAACGTCAAAGGGACCATGGGACGCAATGCTCGCTGGCGACGAACGCCGGTTCAGGGCAACCATTACTACATGTGGTGGATTCCCCAGAGTGAGAGCCTCCTCTCCGGCGCCGACAATGGGAGCACCGTTGTCGGTGGCACGAATGGGTCCAACGGCGCCAATGGCGCGGCTACGCAGAATGGCGTCACCGACTCAGTCAACACCATTCTTGTACACTCCGTACGTCACCATGATGAGACTGACCAACCCATTGAGGTCGGCGATCTCTCTGAGTATCGAACGATCGCGGTCGACAGTCTTGACCCTCGCTATGAGGAACAGCAAGAAATCAGCGAGTATCTGGGCGCCAGTGATGTCTCGGTGGCCACAATCAAGGGGCTGCCGGGCAGCGGCAAGACGATTGCACTGCTCTATTTGCTCAAGGATCTGCTGGCCCAGCCCGGCGATGGACAGATCCTCTATGTCACCTACACCCCTCGGCTCAAACGGGCTGCGTTGGAATTCATCGAGTCCCAATATACGGGCGATCACGGTGCGATTCTCAAACGCGTGCGTATCGCCACCCTCAATGAGATCATGCACGACATGACCGGCGTCTTCACCTATGCCGAGCCTTTCGCCGAACTGGACGAATTCTACACCTTCATCGAACGGCAGAATCCAGCGGAACTCGGTCCCTGGCGCAAGTATCCGCGCACGCTCTTCACCGAAATCCGGGCCTACTTGCTCGGCCAGGATTTTCCCGCTAGCTATGATTGGGCGCAGGAAAATCGGGGCGGCGGCGGCATCGATGTCGTCGAGTATGCCGAGGACCGGGGCATCGATCTGGAGGCGGCAGAGGTCGCCTCTAGGATGGCTGACCGTGTCCGGCATATGCGTTTCTTTCGCGATCAGGCTGCCGCCCACCGCGCTCTGGCGCAACTGATCAAGGGCAAAGCCCCGGCCTGGCTTGCCACGCTTGATGCGCTGGTCATCGATGAGGTACAGGATCTCACGCTGCTTCAGATCGCCTTCCTCTCTGAGATGGTTCGAACTAGGACCCATGTTGACAGCAAGCGTCCCATGCGTTTCGCCGTCGCCGGTGATGAGTCTCAGATCGTTCAGCCCAGCGGCTTTGACTGGGGCATGACCAAGTACATGCTGGGCGAGCAGTTGAATGTCTGGCCGGATGAGTTCAATTTTGAGTATCAGCGCCGTTCACCAGACAATCTAGCCGATCTGATCGACAATAGTTGGTCGTTCTACGCCCGACTGCCCAAGCAACTGCGTCCCAGTGCCCGCAGCCAGCGGGCCATCGCCGACCCGTCAGCCGACGTCGCCAATCAGGGGCGAATCTTCCTGACCGCTGTGCCGTCGAGTGAGGCGTCTGGGGATGAACTGGCTGCGCTAAAGCAGCAGTTCATCGCCGCCGAGCGAACGCTGCCGGCCTTTTTCAACGACGAATTGGCTCAGACCGATCAGATCTGGGCCGCACTTCTGACCGAGATCTCGGAACGGCCCGGGAGGGCGCTAGTCGACCTGACTGAGCAACTACGCTCGGACGCTCACGGCGAGGCCATCGAAGGGGCGGACGAGATCATCTTTCTGCCACGTGAGATCAAGGGCCTCGAACGCTCAACGATTCTCATTCATGGTCTCAACGATGCCTACCGACGCGCCATCACACTCTGTGAAGATACCGGCGACGGCAACATCCCACGTTTTGAAGCACGACGCCTGTTTGACGAGATCCGTGTGTCGCTGAGTCGCTCTACAGACAACCTAGTCCTGCTGGAACCGTCCGATGCGCCGGTGCTTCAGGCCTTGGACATCGAATACGTCGATGGTTGCGTTGAGATGGGCTGGGCTGATCTGATCGAGACCTTGCAGACTGAGGAGATGTCCGAGCTGGAGGCCGTCGAAGGGTATTTGCGCGAGGTTGAAGATCTCTTTGAGCGAGATAAGTGGGAACAGGCTTTTGCCCGCAATCGCCGTGCTCACGCCATGGCCCTACGCATGGGCGACCGTGCCCTCCAGCGTGAGGCCGACATTCAATATGCCGGCGGTATCCTGCTTCAGGCCGATACGTTCCTCTATCGCAGTCGCTGGCGCGAGGCCCATGATCGCAATCGTGAGGTCCGAGACTTCGCGTCCCATCTCAACGATTCGACGCTGTGGCGACGTATCGATGAACAGCGCGACCTGATTGTCCAGGAAGCCACCGGTCAAGTGCGTACATTCTTGGATGCGGCCGAAGGAGAGCGTCAGCAGAAGCAGTACGACCAGGCCTACGAGCACGCCAAATTGGCCTACGATCTCGGTGTCATCGTCATGGATCCTGCCATCCGTCAGAATGTCAGTGACGCCATCGGCGACATCTGCTGGCAGTGGGCCGGCCATCTGATCGATACCAGCCAGAGCGAGGAGACCGGACGACGTGTGGCCGAACTGCTGGATGAATCGGCACGCATCATGGAGCTTGAAGGCAATCGGGGCGGCGCCCACGGTCTGCGTATTCTGTCCCGTCGTTATGCCACGCTGCCGCTTCGGGAAGAACTGAACGATGAACAGGTTCTAGCGATGCTTGGCCTGGCCCGCGACTATGTCGATGTTGTCTCCCCACTTGAACCGGACCGTTCAGTCTATGCCTATGTCCAGCGCTGGCTGACTGACGCCTTCGCCAACCTCGGCGAACGCTTTACCCTCTACTATGCATGGGCTTCGACTGCCGAACTGATCAGCAATCTCATCGGTGACGCGAGCTATCAGGCTCGCGTGATTCAATTGGAGCGACGACTTGACACCATCCTGGATCGAGCCGGTCAGCTCGGTAGCCTCTGGGATGGTGATGAGGATCTGGCCCGTTTTCGTGCCCTGGCTGCAGGTGTCCATGGTCGCCACGAGGAATCTTCTTTGGCCTGGGAGGAGATGGGCGATCTGCTGAGGGCCGCTGAACAGGCTCGTGCCGCAGGCGACATGGAACGGGCGTACCAGTTGCTGCGCACGGCCCATGCCCCCATCTCCGAAGACCTGGCCACGACCATCAAGTTCCTGCGCCTGCTGGAACAGATCGAACTTAAAGGCTACGACTACAGCGACAATGAGCGCGCGATGCTGCGAGAGCGGTTGGATCAGTTGCGCTCTTCGCTTGAATCCGTTGATGAGTAGTCTCGTATTAACCAGAGATAGCAGTCGCCTGAGCCTGTCGAAGTATTGATGACGAAGACGGGTTGGTGTAGGTATTTGCCGAATCATTTGACGAAGATTCTCAATGGAGACCCGACATGAAAACGCTCAAGATCCTCATCATCGGCGGCAGCGGATTTGTCAGTGGCACACTGGCTGAACGTGCATTGGCTGCAGGCCACGCTGTTTGGACGGTGACGCGCGGTGAACGGGCGCTGCCCGATGGCGTCACCCCGCTGATCGTTGATCGGCAAGATCGTGACCAGTTTGCATCAACGATCGCCTCAACCGGCGTCACCTGGGATCTGGTTGTCGACTGCATTGGCTTTACGCCTGCCGATGCCGAGCAGGATGTTGAGGTTTTTCGCGAGCGCGCAAAGCAGCTGGTCTTCGTCTCCACCGATTTCGTCTACGCACCGTCTGAGCGTCGTTTTCCGCAGGCCGAGGAAGGGGTCTTTCAGACCGGCGGCTATGGCGGCAACAAGCGTCGCTGTGAACTCGTCTTCATCAACAGCGACTGCGGCGATATGGCCTGGACCGTGGTGCGTCCATGCCACATCTACGGACCGGGCTCGCAGCTGGGCTGCCTGCCCTTGCATGGCAGAGATCCCAAGCTGATCGCCAAGATACAGGCAGGAGAGACGTTGGAACTGGTCGGCGGCGGGCACTTCCTGCAACAGCCGATCCTCGCTCGTGATCTCGCTGACATGATCTTGAGTGCATCAGGCAATCCACGCAGCTACAACCAGATTTTCTGTGCCGCCGGTCCCGATATTGTAGAGTCTGTCGACTACTATAAGATCATTGCCGACGTACTCGGCGTTGAATTGTCAGTGGCTGAACTTTCGGTCGCCGACTATCTGGCGGCCAATCCCGATGCCGCCAATTTCCTCTGCCACCGCATCTACGACATGAGCAAACTAATCGACGCCGGCCTCCAAGTGCCGTCGACCTCGCTACAAGAGGGCCTGGCCGAGCACGTCGCCAGTTTGGTTTAGGGGATCAGTGATTGGGGAGTGGGGATTGGGTAGCTGAGGCGCCGAATCACCGATCCCCAATCCCCAATCCCTAATCCCCAATCCCTCACCGCCTGAAAGGAGAAGAAATGTTCATCGTCCATGTGTTTGTGCATGTGAAACCTCAGTTTGTCGAAGCCTTCAAGGCCGCCACCATGGAGAATGCGCGTAACAGCGTCCAGGAGCCGGGCATTGCGCGCTTTGATGTTGTCCAACAGCAGGAGGATCCCAACCGCTTTGTGCTTGTCGAAGTCTATCGCACCGCCGACGATCCGGCGCGACACAAGGAGACCGCACACTACGCGACCTGGCGCGACACGGTGGCTGAGATGATGGCCGAGCCGCGCAGCGCGGTCAAATACGACAATGTTTTTCCGGACGAGCGCGGCTGGGACATGGTTGAGTGACCGGGCCATGTCAAACGAGACCTTGATCTTTGAATTTGCCACCGCAGGCCGCATTCTCTTCGGCGAAGGAACGGTAGCCAAAGCCGGCGAAATAGCCCGGGGCATGGGGCAGCGAGCGCTCGTGGTTCATGGTAGCAGGCCTGAGCGAGTTGAGCCCCTTCTGGCCCTGCTTGCAGGGCAGGGACTGCGCATTGCCACTTATGCGGTCACCAGCGAGCCGACCGTGGATGTTGTGCTCGCCGGTGTTCAGCAGGCACGTGATGAGCAGTCGGATCTGGTCATCGGCATGGGCGGCGGCAGCGTGATCGACGCGGCCAAGGCGATTGCCGCCTTGCTGCCCAACCCGGGTGATCCCCTTGACTATCTGGAAGTGATCGGGCGGGGTCTGCCGCTGGCCAACGCCTCTGTTCCGACAATTGCCATCCCGACCACGGCGGGAACCGGCGCCGAAGTGACACGCAATGCCGTGTTGTCATCACCGTCTCATCGCGTCAAGGTCAGTCTGCGCGGCGCGTCCATGCTGCCCGATGTTGCCATTGTCGATCCGGAATTGACCTTGTCATTGCCGCCGTCGATCACCGCTTCCACCGGCCTGGACGCGCTGACTCAATGCTTGGAACCCTTCATATCGCATCTGGCCACGCCGTTGACTGACGGCTTCTGCCGGGAAGGTCTGGCGCGGGCTGCCCGCTCGCTCTCCCGTGCCTATCATCACGGCGGCGATGTGACTGCCAGACGGGATATGGCATTGGCCAGCCTCTGTGGCGGTCTGGCGCTTGCCAATGCGAAGCTCGGTGCGGTCCACGGCTTTGCCGGTCCCATCGGCGGCATGTTCGATGCCCCTCATGGCGCAGTCTGTGCGCGCCTGTTGCCGCTGGTCATGGAGGTCAACGCGCGAGTGCTGGCGGACCGAGAACCGAACTCACCGGCGCTGGTTCGCTATGCCGAGGTCGCCCGGATCGTGACCGGTAGGGCCGATGCAGGCATTGCCGACGGCGTTGAATGGGTGCAGGCGCTCTGCGATGAACTGGCCGTGCCCGGCTTGGCGAGCTATGGCATGTCTGAGATTGATCTGGCCGATGTTGTGGCCAAGGCCATGCCGTCGAGCAGTATGAAGGGCAACCCGATTGTCTTGACGGAGGAGGAGTTGATTGAGGTGTTGCGGCTGGCGTTGTAGGAATTGCTCGTCTGCCCATGTGAACGTGGCGTCGCTGTTAATGTCATTTCATGACCGCGTGTCCGGGCGACCTCGACCAGATGTCGCCCCAGAAAAATTCTCCCGCCCAGGATCAGAATTCGCATTTCCTTTAGCCTTTTTTCGCCATCCCGCTCGCATTGACACCCCAATCGTACCGCACTTATACTTGGCTTGTAATCGCCATGTCCGAGTCGGGTGCGACTCAGATTTGGGACGGAAAGTGCCGGGAACGGTCCGGCAGTCGGGGTCAAAGACTAAGTTTTCCCGGATCGTCCCCGGCACTTTGACGACGCTCCCTTTGGATTGAGAGACGCCCGTCCGAACCGCTTGGAGCTTGCAATGCGTACACAGCCAGATTATTTCTACAGTCAATCTGCCGTGATTCCGTTTCGACTTCGCAGCGACAAGCTGGAGGTGCTGTTGATCACGTCCAGGCGTCGAAAGCGCTGGATTATCCCCAAGGGGATCATTGAGGAGGATCTGACGCCAATCGAGTCCGCACAGAAGGAAGCGTGGGAGGAAGCCGGTGTCGTGGGAGTTGTACGCGGGCCGTCACTCGGGAGCTATGACAACGAGAAGTGGGGAGGCATCTGTCAAGTTGCCGTCTACGCAATGCAGGTCAAGGCTGTCCATGACGCCTGGCCGGAGGACGATCGCACTCGTGAGTGGATGGACGTGAAGACTGCTGCTGAGCGGGTACGTGAAGCCGACCTGGAGACAATGATCTTGGCGTTACCCTCTATTGTGAGCGAGAATTTCTAGGCGTGACTCCAAAGGTCGATCCCTATGTGATCCAACTGGCTGAGCTCTTTGCCGAAAACCCAACCTGGGTTCAGGCCATGCAATCTGTTGCCGAAGGTGCTGCGAGCAATGTCTATTTCAGCCACTTGCCCGGCAATGTATGGCACATGGTCAAGGAGCGCGATGCAGTCAGCCTCCGAAGCGGTCGCTGCGAGAACCCTGACTTTGTCTTCCGCTTCACGCCTGCTTCCATCGATGTACTGGCAACGACTGAGGCCAACGGTGCGGATGACGTTGCGGTCCAGCTCTTCTCGCTGATCCTGGATGGGGATCCGATGCGGCGCGTCGGCTTTCGTATTGTGGCGCCATTCACTACACTGATCCGTCATGGGCATCTGCAATTGGTCATCAAGAGCGGCCCCAAGACGCTGGCCTTTGGCGCTTCACACGGCATCTTTACGCTCTGGCAACTGCGTTCCTTCGTCAGACGAATTCGATCGGCAAAGCCTGAGCCATGGGAGATTTGAACTCCATGCCCCGTGCGCGTCGCTTCCGACTCACTCCTCAACAGCAAGCCATTGTCGACCACAATGCGGGGCCGGCCCTGGTCTATGCGGTGGCCGGGGCCGGCAAAACTACTGCCATGGTCCATCGTATCGCCCGTCTCGTTGAAGAGGGACACTTTGCCCCCCGGCAGATTCTGGCGACCTCCTACAACCGTGACGCCAATCGACAGATCGAGACTGCGCTGAAGCGATGGCATTTTGGCCGTGATGTACAGGTCAAGACCTTGCATGCACTCGGCTATTCGATCATCCAGCTGGCCATCAAAAGAGGTCTTCTGCCGGCGTACAATCTTGCAGCCGCCACACAGAGTCCTGGGGCCGTTGAGCGTCAACTGTTGGAGGCGACGCTTGTCTCCGCACGGAGTGAGCATGCCGTACATGCAGGTCGACTCCAGGAGACCGATGCGGAGGATTTTCTGAGCTTCGTGCGCTCCTGCAAAAGCGGCCTCCTCTACCCGGACCTACGCTCATTGCGTCTTTCTCGCCGACGCCGCAAGGCGGCCCGGCGTGCGGAAGCGCCGCCGGACAAACCTCATTACGTCGATCTCTATCGTCGATTCGAGGCCATTCGAGAGGCGGAACAACTGCTGACATTTGACGACATGTTGATGATGGGCTGGGAAACCCTCGCTCGACATGACGATCTGCTGAAGATGGTACAGCGACGCTATCGCTCTGTCCTGGTCGACGAGTTCCAGGATGCCAATCGTGCCCAGGCCGAGATCCTCGATCTGATCACCGAATCTCATCGCAACTATATGGTCATCGGCGACGATGACCAGACCATCTACGAGTGGCGCGGGGCCGATCCGTCCTATCTGCGTCGATTCAAGCGGCGCTATCGTCGCGCCGCCACCTACTTCATGAGCGAGAATTTCCGCGGTCAGGCCTCGCAGATTGTGCTGGCCGATCAACTCATGCAACACGAACCGCAGCGGCAAAGCAAGATCATGCAACTCGTGCGCGGTTTCGGCGGCGAAACCGGATTGGATATCCACGAGAACGAGATCGAAATGGCACGGGCCATTGCTCGCAAGATCACCCTCCTGCGTAGCGATGGTATGCCGCTTGGCGACATGGCGATCCTGTTGCGGATCAATGGGCAAGCGCCCCTGCTGATCGATATGCTGCGCTCTGTCGGGATCGCCACCTCCATGGTCGTTGATGAGATCGTTGATGAGGTTGCGTCGGGGAGTGGCGACACGGTTCGCCGCAGACCGACCGACCGTATCACCATCACCACGATTCACAGAGCCAAAGGGCTTGAGTGGCCAATCGTCTTTGTGCCTGGATGCAATGCCGGCTTGATTCCCTTGTCCAAGTCGCAGAACGAGTCTGAAGAACGCCGGCTACTCTATGTCGCGGTGACACGCGCCCGCGAACGCCTCTATCTGCACGCCACTTCAGACACGCCACTCTCGCCGTTTCTTGAACAATCCGACTGCAGAACCGTTTTGGATGCCACGGCCGCCGTCGAGCGTGCGCTATCGCTCAATCCCAACAAGTGGACACTGGACGACTTTGTCGCCGTCGGTATCAACGTCAATCGACTCTATCTTGCGGACTACTTCGTTGCTCGATGGAAGGCCCCGGCTGCCCGGCGGCGATCAGTCGCTGAGGCAATTCTTCGTTTCTATGCCACTTTGCGTGGCCAGGGCCTTTTTCGCAAACTCGGCCTGAAGAGAAGCGACGTGGAGATGTGGCGACATGTGGCCGGTCGACCGGTCACCGAATCGCCGCTGGAGCGACCGGACATTGATGCGGCGATCCGCCGGCTGCTCTGATTTTCCGCTATCGTGAACGTGGGCGAAAGCAGTGGGTCAGTCGAGTTTGTCAAAGATCGTCTTGCGCATGGCCTGCTCAGTCAAGCGGGGCGCAAGCCGGCCAAAGAGGGCAAATGCCCGATTCCCGATGCCGGGAGCGAGCGTGCGGCGTCGTCGTTGGGACGCCTTGACCACATGACGCGCCAATGTTTCCGGCGCCATACGGCTTGATTCACGGCGGTTGTCCGGGCTGTAGCGTCGCGCGTGTTCTGTTCGTGTCGGGCCTGGAAAGACCGTCAGTACATTGATCTCCTCGGGGGCCAACGCCACCGAGAGGCTGCGCGCATAGGAGACGACACCGTCTTTGCTGGCCGCGTATACAGCCGCGCCGGGATAGCCCACAAACGTTGACAGCGACGCCAGGCAGATGATCTGTCCACCGGGTGTTAGGCGATCGGTCCTGAGCAGCCCCGCAGTGAGCAACAAAGGCGCTCGCAGGTTGATGTCGAGCACTTTGAACTGGGGCGCGAGCGGTTGTCTGTCAAAAGCGCCGACGGCGTTGATGCCGGCATTGTGTACGAGGAGGTCGATGGGTGGCCGGGTGGCCAATTGCGCGGTCACCCGTTCAACGTTCTCAGATGTAGACAGATCTGCGATGAGAAACCGTGCTGCCCCGCCCCGATTGATGATTTCGGCCTGGGTGCGCATGGAACGCTCGCTGTCGATATCGATGCCGGTGATGACGTAGCCGGCGGCAGAGAATGCCAATGCGAGCGCACGTCCGATGCCGTCTGCTGCGCCGGTAATGACACAGTGCGGCTGACGGTCCGTCTCTTTGTCGGAAGCTGAGCCCGTGTCGACGGTGGGGAAAATCGGCGCTTCAATGGTTCTGCTTGCAGGCGGAGCCTGCTTCGCCGCCCTGGCCCGCATGAGTCGTTCAACCGTATCCGGCATCAGATTCCCGGCAGCCAGCCCCAGTCGGTTCGAGGGCCCAAGGGCTTGCCGTCGTGGTCCGCGGTCGATGACACGTTCAAGCTGTGCAGCGACCTCCTCTACCGATGCAAACCGGGTTTGTTCCTCTGCGGACAGGTCCATTCCGCTCTTGGCGTGCATGCCGGTGCGCGTTGCGCCGGGGTGAACCAAGTGGGCGGTGACGGCGCTGTCGGCTGCCGCCAGCTCGATTTGAAGGTTGCGTACGAAGCCGTCGAGCGCGGCCTTGGTCGCTGAGTAGACCGCGTAGTCTGGACCGGGCAGCACCGAGGCCACTGAGCTGACGTAGATGAGTTTGCCGCCGCACGCATCGATCAATGGAAGGAGCGCATGGGTCAGCGCAATTGGCGCTTTGAGGTTGACAGCGATCAATTGGTCGATGCCTTCCGACGTCTGCTCGCTGATCGGTCCGACATAGCCGACGCCTGCATTGTGCACGAGCAGATCGATCCGGCTGATCTGCCGGTCGCTGAGCCAGCGTTCGACAGTCTCTGCGCAGTCTAAGCTTGCCAGATCAACGCGACAATAGTTCTCTTCATTGAAGAACGTTGCGTCAAGGTCTCCCAACGATCTACGCCCAACCAGCACTAGCCGTTCGCCCTGTCGCGCATAACGATGTGCAAGGGCAAGGCCGATACCATCGGTGGCGCCCGTGATCAAGACTGTCCGGCCTGGTTCGTTGCTCGGCATACGTTTCCTTTTTACTATTCAGGCCAGCGGCGTTGCATGCCAGGGGTGAGTATCTGTATGCGTGCCGTGGGTCCTGCCGGACCGGCTTTGAAGGCAATCATCATGGCTTTGCCCTCTGCGCTAGGTCCTTCCCCGCCTGCATCCCCATCTTTGTCTGACTTGCCCGTAATCTCCGCCACCACGATCGAATCCGTGTCGAAGTCATAAAGTGCCTGCACAGGATGGTCCAGCGCAAGCAGTCGAACACCGGATCGGCTCAGCGAAGCCAGAAGGGCGTTTAGGTTCGGCACAGCCATCACATCATCAATCACGGTTGTGCGCGGGATCAAATTGAGTCCGGCAGCGATGCCGTCCTGGAGCAATGATCCCACTGTTGCCGTTGACGGTCCGAAAAAGGCCAACGTCAGGGACTCTTGGGCCAGGTGTCCAAGCACATCGATGAGGCGTCGACCGGCGCTGCTCAGTAACTCGGACGGTGTCAGGTCGATGATGGCGAGGCTGATGGCATCAAAATTCAGCCGGCTGAGACGTGGTCCCGTTACGTCTATCGTCAGCAATTCGGGCAGCCGGCTCTGTAACGGAGACGCAAGTTCGCTTTCGCCGGTCGTCAGCAAGACGACGATCATCTCGCCGGTATGGCTGCTGATGGAATGAACCAGTGTTTCGCGGTCAGAATAGAGTAGAATTCCCATGGTAAGTCCAATGGTCTTAGTAGATGCTTACTTTGATCCCAAGGAGTCGTTTGACAACAAACAGCACCACAAATGAGATTGACATCAGAATGACGGACAGTGTCAAGGCGATCTGCAGATCGAGTTCGAAGCCGAGATAGATGGCTAGGGGCATGGTCTGTGTGCGGCCCGGATAATTCCCCGCAAAGATAATGGTTGCGCCAAATTCGCCCATGGCCCGTGCCCAGGCCATGATCATGCCGGTCAGTAGAATGCCCCAGGACAACGGGATGGTCACATAACGAAACGTCTGGAAGTTGCTCGCGCCGTCCAATCGTGCCGCTTGCTCAAGCGTGCGATTGACGCTGCCGAATCCAGACTTGGCGTATTTGACATAAAACGGAACGGCGACAAAACACTGAGCCAATATCACTGCGGTCCGGGTAAAAGCGATCTCCATGCCCAGATCGGCCAATGTGCTGCCCAACAACCCACGCCGTCCGAAGGCCATAAGCAAGGCAATGCCTGCAACTGCCGGTGGCAGGACCAGCGGTAGATCGACCAGCGTGTCAACCAACGTATAGCCTGGAAAGCGATAACGGGCTAGGAGAAAGCCCAATGGCGTGCCCGCAACGAGGGCGATACACAACGTCGCCAGCGTCGTTGTCATGCTCAATGCGATGGCCTGTGCAACCTGTGGCGTGAAGAGTGTACTCAACAGTGCTGCCGGTGTGATGCGCAGGATCAACGCCAGGAGCGGAACGGACAGGAAGAGCAGAAGAGGGCTACTGACGAGCAGCAACAGCACAAAACTGCGGTTGTATTTCCATGATCGATTCATGGTTGTGTGTCGCTCGTTACTCTATGTCAAACGCCGGTCATTCTGGAAAGTCTATCCCGGGGCCACGATCATCATTCCTGGCTGGTCGAAGGCAGAAAGCCATGCTCGACCAAAATTGATTGTCCTTCGGACGAGCGAACAAAGCTGATGAATACATCAGCAAGTTCCATCTCGTCTGAATCGTCCAGCGGCGCGATCGGGTAGTCGGCTGATACATTCACGGAGTCCGGTATCGCCACGCTCGTCACCTGATCGGTGCGCCGGGTGACATCGCTGCCGTACACGATCCCGGCATCGGCTTCACCCAGTATCACCTTGCTCAGCACGGCACGAACGTTTTGCTCGTAGGAGACGACATTGGCCAACACCGCGTCAGCAAATCCCGGTGCAAAATCGGGTGAGTCTGTGGCGTTTGTCAGAAAATGTCGTGTGTATCTGCCCACGGGCACTGCCTCGGCGGCGATAATCAGCTTGCTACCGGACTCGGCCAGGTCGAAAACGGACTCGATCATTGCCGGATTGTCGGTCGGCACGATGATTACCAGTTGGTTACTTGCGAATGGAACAGCCTTCGTCGGCGTAATGCGGCCTGAGTTCACTGCCGTTTCCATCTGCGCCCAATCGGCGCTGGCAAATAGATCCGCCGGCGCGCCCTGTGCCAGTTGTTGCGCCAGTTGCTGCGATCCGGCGTAGTTGAATTGTATGTCCACCTGGGGATGCCTTGCTTCAAATGTCTGACCCAACCTGTCAAACGCATCTGTAAGCGACGCCGCTGCAAAGACCATCAACTCCCCTGATAGTTCGGATGTCGCCACACTCGATTCTGTCTCCAGCGTGTGGATCGGTGAGACGCATCCCGCCAAGAGTGCGGCAAGCATTGCCGGCGTCAATAGAACCAAAATCGCCTTCAACCCAAACTCCTCACTTCTGCTGCTCCGTACTGCTGTCATTGAAGCCCTGATTCTCTGCAAATGACGATAACCCTGTCCAACAGCCTATCATACCGCCTGGCAGGAAATGCAGAGCAGGTTTCGGTCGGTCCCAAAAATCCTGTCAGGACTTTTCAGTATACTTCTGACGGGCACAAACGCACACTTTTGTCAGTGAATAGACCTGGGGAATCTCGTCCGATTTCCAGAATAGGGCCTTGTCGCGCCAGGGCGAAAACCCACTGCAAAGCTGCTTGCAGTTTGCGACCTGCGGTTTCGGTAGGTCCGGCTACCAGCCGGACCAGGTCGATGACCTCTGGGTCTGTCTGGTATTTGAGCGTCGTCATGCTGGTAGCATGACCTACGAAAACCGTCCTTTTGATTCTACACGCAGTTCAACAACGGGAAGCCGGGGAACCCATCGGGTCTAGCGGCTGCCAGTTTGATCGCCCCGGACGACTTTCATACCTTCAACTGGGCGATTGTCTCGAGACGGCGCCATACTCATCCTCCAGGAGCGAGAACGAACGCAGGCTCTGGAAGGCATCCTTGAAAAAATCGTAGTCACGCAGGATGCCCTCGTCCGTGAAGCCGAGTTTTCGCAGCAGGCCGGCCGAGGCCTTATTGTCGACCATCACCAGCGCCTCGATGCGATGAAGTTGCATGTCGTCAAATCCAATCTCGAGCAAGGCTTCCAACGCCTCCGTCATGTATCCCTGACGCCAGTAGGCGCCGGCTAGATCGTAGCCGATTTCGCCGCGGTGGGTGTGGAGCGCAACGAAGCCGCATGTTCCGATCAGCCGATCATCCTCCTTGCGAACGATACCCCAGCGAATCTGGCGTTCGGACCTGTAGCTCTCGGAAAAATACTCAATCAGTTCAATGGCTTCTGTGATACGCGTGAACGTATAGAGGTCATAGTATTGGGTAACCGCCTCATCCTCGAAGATGGCCATGATACTTGGCGCATCATCCGATACAATCTGGCGCAGAATCAGCCGCTCGGTTTCATACTCAGGGAACTGAACGAAAATCTGGTCGATTGGATCAGTCATTATCGCTCAAACACCTTTCAGGTCGAGTGTCACACTGGCAATGAAGTTAGGCCATTCCAGAGAGATAGATATACGTTGCAAGGAAATCTTTGCCTGGAATGGCTTGAGGCTTTGCCAATTCCCGTATCGTTGCTATTTTGGAAAAGCCTTAGTTCTGATCCTTGCCGTATCGTATTGCGCTCTGCACGTCGTCTGACCTCACCGGATCACTGCCACGCCGCAGGGCATTCTACCACAGTCGGCACCGCTTTTTTCAGATTTGGCCGCGAAGCAATGCCGTTTGAGGTGATTTGGTCGATCTTCTGGAGTGTGGTTTGATTTCCTCATGGTGAACGTCTGAACCGATGGTAGAATGCGGAATAAGGAGATCGAGTGACGCTCGAGCAGATTCTTCTGGTCATCTTGATTGCAGGTGCGACGGTTCTTTTTTTGACGCGTTGGCTGCCGACGGAAGTGACCTCATTGTTGATCATTGCTAGCCTGGGTTTCACCGGTCTACTCGATGCCAACCAGGCGCTGTCCGGCTTTTCCAGTACGGCTATGGTGACGGTCGCGGCCATGTTCGTGCTTAGCGGCGGTCTGCTGCGTACCGGTGCGCTTGAGGCAGTCACCGCCTTCCTGGTGCGATTCTCCAGTGGAAGCGTGCGTCGTCTCCTCACGTCGATCGGCCTGGTTTCCTCGACGTCGAGCGCGTTTGTCAACAATACGCCGGTCGTCGTCATGTTGGTACCGGTCCTGCTCTCGCTCAGTCGTCAGCTGCGCATCCGTCCAGCCAGGCTGCTGATGCCGCTCAGCTATTTCTCGATATTGGGCGGCACGATGACCCGATCGGGCACCAGCACGAACATTCTGCTAGATGACCTCTATCGCCAGGCCGGCGGACCGGGATTCGGCATCTTCGAGTTTTTCCCGCTCGGCATCATCTTCACCGTTATTGGAACAGTCTACGTCGTGTTGCTCAGTGACAAGTTGCTGCCGGACCGGACGTCGCTCTCTGAGTTAGCCGGCGAGCGAGCACGCAACGCATATGTGACTGAGCTATTGGTCTCTGCGGGTAGTCAGGTGGTGGGACTGTCTGTTGGCGAGGTTTTCTCAAGAATTGCCATGTTGGATAGACCGCGGACACCCGCTGTGCAACGACGACATCGGCGTATCGACAATGTCCGTCGCCTGGGTAGCGATGAGGGCGACGAGGAGCAGAAGACTGTCGAACTGTTGCAGATCCTGACGAGAGCCGGAAGATCTACCGCGCCGAGGAGACCAACGGGATCACATTGGCTGACGGTGATATGCTCATCGTGACCGGCACGGCCGGCGAGATTTCCAAATTTGTGGAGGCGACCGGCACCTATGTGGCTCCCGTGCTGGAGGATGGCGAGCGGGTGCCGGTGGGCGATATCGAGAGCCAGGTCATGGAGGCTGTGGTGCTGCCCAATTCGTCCCACAACGGTCAATTGATCGGCGATCTGAAGCTCAACCGCCAGTTTGGCGTCAAGATCATGGGGCTCCAGCATCGGGGGCGCCCATTTGTCTCCGGATTGCGTGACATTCGGCTCTCCGACGGCGACGTGCTGCTGCTGCAAGGCAAGCCGGCAGGCTTGCGCGCAGCCGCCGAGAGCGGGAAACTGATGCTTGTCGAGGGCGTTGACAGCGGTATTCTGCGCACCACCAAGAATCGCATCGCATTGCTGATCATGGCCATGGTGGTGATCATGGCCGTGTTGACGCCGATCCCGGTAGCGATATTGGCATTGGGCGGCGCGTCGGCCATGATTATTACCAAATGTCTGCGTGTGGATGAGGCGATAAGCTCGCTAGATGCGGGAACGCTCTTTCTGCTGGCCGGCACCATTCCACTTGGGTTGGCCATGGAGACGACCGGCTTGGCTCAGGATATTGTCGATCTGATGCTCCGCTTTTTGGGCGATGCGAACCCGGTCGTCTTCCTGTCCGTCTTCTACCTGATGACCAATCTGCTGACCCAGATCCTCTCTAACAATGCCGTGGCTGTGCTGCTAATGCCCATTGGTCTCAGCCTTTCCGTCACCCTCGGCATCAGTCCAACGCCACTGCTAATGGCGATTGCCTTTGGCGCCAGCGCCAGCTTCATGACGCCCATGGGCTACCAGACCAATGCCATCGTCATGGGGCCCGGCGGCTACACCTTCACTGACTATCTGCGGATCGGCGTGCCCCTCTCGATCATCCTCTGGCTGGTGGCCACGTTCATGATTCCGATCATCTATCCGTTGTAGGCATGGTTAGCCGAGATGGGGCGTGTTTCCGGGGCGGCGGGCGACCACAAGGGTCGCGCCCTACGTGGATCGTGGCGTTAGAACCATTCGATAGATCGTCGTCTCCTCGACCGCCTCGCGTGACCACGCCATCGGGTGATAGGCGCCTTCCCGGAACATGGCAATCTGGTTGTCATAATGGTCGCTCATCGGGTGACCGGATTGGCCGCTTGTGGTGACCGTTTTGGACCGATCCCAGTCGCCCACCTCATAGATCTGTCGGTAGCTGGGCGTGATCTGGACCAGGCCCAGTGGGAAATCGGGCGCGTGGCGGGTTTGCAACGGCGTCGTGCCGTCGCCGCCGATGGGAAACGGGCCGCGGTTGAAGAAGCCACGTAGGAAACGAGCACTCCCGAGCTGATGCACGTAACGGATCTGGTGGCTGCGGCCCCAGTCCCACTTGAGCGCGCTGTCCCCCACGGTCTTGCGGATGCGCTTCACGGCCAAGGTCAGCGCCTCACGCAGCAACTGCTCCCGGGTTCGCGGGCGACCTGTTTTGGCCTCCATGTACCAGGTGGAAGTCTCATTTTCACTCAGGATCTGCAACAGACGCATTTCCGCGCGTGACATGAAGCCGTTGGTCGGGGCAAATGGGCTGTCCGAGATGCCGAGAAAACTGGTTCTTGGCGGGCCGACCTTGTCCCCAAACGTCATTTCGAGCAGATAGAGCAGCATGTAGTGGAAGACCAGCGCAGCCTCGCTGTCGGGATCCATTCGGTGGTTCCAGTTGCGAATGGCGTTGAGTGCCACCTTTTCAAACGGATCCTCGCTGTGCAAAAGGCCGAACCACGGCGCTAGAGCCTGGGCGAAGCTGCTGCCGGTGTCGAGCTGGATTTCTTCCATGTCATAGTCGGCGAGTTTGGGCTTTTTGGCGATCATTGTCTCAATGCGTTTGGCGCGCCAGCCGGGTGCAAATTCGATCCCCAGGAAGTAGGGGTAGTCATCGCCGACCATCTTGTTATTGGCGGTGACGATGGCGCCGGAGGGCGGATCGAAGAGTTGTGGCAGTTCAGCATTGGGGATGTAGCTCTGCCACTCATGGTCTCCATTCCAGCCGGGCGCAGGCAGAAGACCTAGATTTTGCGCTCGAAGGGGGACGCGCCCCGCCAGCACATAGCCGATGTGACCGTCTGAGTCGGCATAGGTCACGCTTTGTGGAGGAGTGCTCCAGCCGGTCAGCGCGGACTCGAACTCGTCTCGGTTGCGTGCTTGGTTGAGGTCGAGCAAAGCCCGCAACGTCGTGTCGGGCTGGTGGCCTGTCCACTGCAGGGCCAGCGGAACAGGGAACGCGTTTTCATCATTCGTGAGGTCTTTCACCAGTTCGCTGATCAACGGGCCATGTCGGCGTGATGACCACGCGTTCCACATGTGGCTGCGCCTGGCGACGGACCTGGATCACTTCTTCATGGATTGTGGCCTCTTCCCACCCGCCCTTGAATTCGAAGCGAGTCGGATCGTCCGGATGGGGACGCTCCACGAAGAGATCCTGGACGTCCACCATTGCATTGGTCAGGCCCCAGGCGATCGATTCGTTGTGCCCGATGACGATGCCGGGGATGCCGGGATAGGAGACGCCGCTGACGGCAAAATCGGGGGCGGTGAGCTGATTCTCGTACCATGCTCCCGGAATTTGGAGCGCAAGATGTGGATCGTTGCAGAGCATGGGCTTGCCGCTCTCTGTTCGTTGCGGAGCCAATGCCCACGAATTGCTGCCCTGTCCATCCCCGATGACCCCATACCACTGCTTCACCTCTTCATACTGATTGAGCAGCAGACCTGCGGCGTACAACATGCGTGTCGATTCTTCGCTGCCCACCCCTTCCAGAATGATCGGCGTCTGTTCAGGATAGTCCGGTTCGAGATCTGCGGCGCGGATTGGACCAAGCTCATCGAGCAGACGCAGACGTATCAGCTCGCTTTCCCAGTTTCCGCTCAGGCCCCATGCAAAGACCTTCCAGACCCCGACGCTGTCGGCGGCCTGCCACGGTTCCGGTTCGGTTCGCAGCAGGTTGAACTCTGCTGCAAGCTTACCCGGATTGGCTTCAATGAACTGGTTGACGCCTTCGGCATACCAATCGAGTGTTTGACGGGTATCGGGATCCAGCGTCGGCACCTCTGCCTCAGCAGCGCGCCAAAACCCGACGATACGGGAGAAGCGGTCGGCGTCCAGCGCTGCCTCGCCGAAGAGCTCGCTCAGGGTCCCCCTGGCTGTGCGCCGCTGCTGCTCCATCTGCCAGAGCCGCTCTTGGGCGTGAACATAGCCCTGTGCCCGGAAGAGATCGGCTCGGCTTGCTGCATGAATATGGGGGATGGCGAATTTGTCCCGCAGTACCTGCACAGGCTCCGCCAGGCCAGGAACCTCGACTGTACCGTCGAGCTTGGGCACAGGGCGTTGAATCATCCACCAGTAGACGATGAAATAGCCGCCGCCCAAGACGGCAACCAGAACGAACAACACGGAGAGCAGACCGATGATGATGGTAGTGGACATAGTTCCTACTTGTGTGAAGATGTGGATACGCAGGGCATTGCCACGTAAATATTTGCCAATAGTTATAGCACAGCGTATGGTCTCTCACCGTATTCAAACTCCGATCGACGTCTGTTGTCGGATTGGGTGGAATCCCATTGTCCCCGGCCCTTTGCCCGCTCTGCTGGTGCGGTGATAGACTGCTTGCCAGCGCTGCTGCACCGAAACTGAGATCAGGTTGAAACCTGCGGTTCGGCCATGCGATCTTTGGATCGAAGAGGCGCTGCGTCATTCCGAACGGAGTGAGGCATGACGTGCGTTGTTGCTTCTATGAAACCTGCTCGCAGACGGTAGTTTTCAAACTGATAGGGGTAATAGGAGAGTTCGTCTTGTATCACGGAGTGAAAAGATGAAAACTGAGACACTGATCGAAATCCTTCGAGGTGCAGACCTCGTTGATGGACCAGAGATTTCGGTCACGCCGCTCACCGGCGGAGTCTCCTCGGATATTCGATTGGTTACGACGCCGGAGCGTTCGTTTGTCGTCAAACGGGCGCTGCACAAGTTGCGCGTCCAGGACGACTGGTATGCCGATGTCTCGCGCAACGACTACGAGCAGGCCTATCTTCGCTACGTGGGTGAAATTGTCCCCAAGGCCGTACCCTCCATCCTCTTCAGCGACCCGGATGCAGGCCTCTTCGTCATGGAGTATCTGGGCGACGGCTTTGAGAACTGGAAGAGTGCTCTGCTGGTCGGCGATGTGGACCCGACCTACGCGGATGAAGCGGGTCGCATCCTGGGGGAAATCCATCGCGCGTCGTGGGGCGATCAGTCTGCAGCCGAGACCTTTGACTCAACCAGCAACTTCTTCGAGCTTCGTCTCGATCCCTACCTGCTCACGACGGCAGCACGCCATCCTGAGTTGGCCGCCTACCTAGAGGCTGAGTCCGAGCGCATCCAGGAGACTCGGCTCTGTCTGGTCCACGGTGACTTCAGCCCCAAGAACATGCTGGTCCGCGAGGGGCGGCTGGTGCTGCTCGACTGCGAGGTCGCCTGGTACGGAGAACCGGCCTTTGACGCCGCCTTTCTGCTCAACCATTTTCTCCTGAAATCACTCCATTTTTCTGCCGATCCCGAACCGTATACGGCGCTGGCCTCTCGTTTTTGGAGCGCATACACAGCAACCTTGGGCGATCCCTTCGTCGACGGTCTGGAGGCTCGTGTTGTGCGACTGCTCCCCATGTTGATGCTAGCGCGCATTGACGGAAAGTCGCCGGTCGAATATATCACGGAGATGGAGAAGCAGGAACTGATTCGCCGATTTGCCGCCGAAATCATACCGGACAGTCCACGCCACCTAACCGGGTTCCTGGCCAAGTGGAGAAGCTACCTTCCGGAATCGAAGCAAGATCTACGAACAACCTGATCCACGAAGGGACACGAATTTTCACGAAGGATACTTTCTTCGTGAAAATTCGTGTCCCTTCGTGGATTGTTTTTTCCTTTGACCAGCCAAGGAGTCCACCCCATGAAAATTACGGCAGTCGACGCCTATCAGATCTTTGATTCTCGCGGCAACCCGACCGTTGAAGCGGTAGTCACTGTCGAAGAGGGCGCAACGGGAATCGGCTCGGTCCCATCAGGCGCGTCGACCGGTCAGTATGAGGCGCTGGAACTGCGCGACGGCAATGCTCAAAGCTATCGCGGCAAGTCTGTCTTCCAGGCCATCGACAACATCCGCAACCGGATCGCGCCGGCGCTGCTGGGCAAAGATGCCGCCGATCAACGCACCATCGATCAGATCATGATCGATCTCGATGGCACCGACAACAAGCGCTCGTTGGGGGCCAATGCCATCCTGGGCGTCTCCATGGCCACGGTGGATGCAGTCGCCCGCGCCCAGGGAATGCCCCTCTATCGTGTTCTGGGGCAGGGAGATGGAACCCTGCTTCCCCTGCCCGAGATCCAGATCATCGGCGGCGGCGCCCATGCCAACTGGCGAACCGATGTCCAGGACTTTCTGCTCATCGCAAACGGCGCTCGCACCTACGCCGAGACGCTCGAGATCACACACAACGTCTACCACGCCGCGGCTGACATCCTCAAGGAGCGCAACCAGTATATGGGCCTGGCCGACGAGGGCGGATTCTGGCCCGATTTCGACAGCAATGAGGGGGTCTTCGACTTCTTCATCGAGGCCATGATTCGCGCCGGCTACACGCCGGGTAAGGAGGTCGCCATCTCGTTGGATATTGCGGCCAGCGATCTCTACATTGACGGGCGCTATCGATTTGCACTGGAGGATCGTACGTTCAGCTCGGACGAGTTTGCCGACCTGCTGATCGGCTGGTGCGAGACCTATCCGGTGATCTCCATCGAGGATCCGCTGGCCGATACCGATCGGGCCGGCTGGGAGAAGATTCATGCAGCCTTGGCTGACCGTGTCCAGCTGATCGGCGACGATCTCTTCACCACCAATCTAACACGCATCAAGCAAGGTATCGAGCAGGGCGTCGCCAATGCGGTGCTTATCAAACTCAACCAGATCGGCACCGTCTCCGAGACCATCGACGCCATCCATATGACGCAGGAGGCAGGCTGGCTGCCGGTAGTCTCCGCCCGCTCCGGCGAGACCGAAGACGCCTTCATCTCGCATCTGGCCGTTGCCACCAATGCCGGCCAACTTAAGGTCGGTTCGTTTGCGCGTAGTGAACGGATGGCAAAGTGGAACGAGGTGCTGCGAATCGAACGCAGCCTGGGTGAACAGGGGCGCTTTATCGGCGCCGGCATCTATGCGCAGGCCGGTATCCGCGGTTGGACGTGATATGGCGAGCCGGTGGGCAGGATACCGTCATTTCGAGCGAAGCGAGAAATGGCAAGAGCGATGTCAACGGGCTACAATAATCATCGGTCTGACTCTGTCGGCATACTAGTGAGTTCTCTGTGAACCATATTCAGTAGTTTCCGATTGGGTCGCAACTGTCATTCCGACAGAGCGAAGCGACTGCCTGTCCTGAGCCTGCCGAAGGAAGGAATCTCTCCTTGGTGAACCCGAGATTCCTCTTCCCTCCGGTCATGGCGCTTTGCGCCCACTTCGTGAACGGAATGACAATTCGTGAACCACTGATATTGAATGAGAGGAAGAGCAATGGCAAGAAAACGCGTCGTCGGAATCACGACCCGATATGGCAACGACGAGTGGATTCAGGAAAACACGATCAACTACATCAATGTACTCAACGGCTACGGCGTCACTACGGTCGTGTTGTCGCCGGACACGCCAGCAACATTGCCGGACGGCAGCGTCTGCTGTCCCGGATGAGCAGGGCCGACTTCCGTTCGGCTTGCTGGAGCAACTGGACGGTCTCGTACTTGCCGGCGGTGGTGATGTGGATCCGTCCTACTTTGACGCCCCGCTCGACGGCGCTAACGAGGCAGGTATCGACCTGAAACGTGATGAGCTGGAACTGACATTGGCTCGCCGTGCCATGGAACTGGATCTGCCGACTTTCGGCATCTGTCGTGGTTGCCAGGTGCTCAATGTCGCAGCAGGCGGCGGCATGATTCAACATTTCGAAGGCCATCGGTCATCGACAGAGAATCCGGTCTATCACGATGTGCTCATTGAAGAAAACAGTCGTGTCCACAGGATGGTGGGAACGTCCAAGCTGCCTGTCAATACGTATCATCATCAGGGCATGGACAGGGCGTCGATGTCCCCCCTTTTTTCCGTCGTCGGCCTGTCTGCTGCGCCCGATGACTGGCTGGTCGAAGCGTTTGAGAGCGGTACCCATCGCTGGCTCGTAGGCGTCCAGTGGCATCCTGAGCGGCTGTATGAGTTGACCCCCGCACATAAGGGGTTGTGGGATGGATTTGTTGCAGCGTGTGAGGAGTAAGAAGCGCTCATGACCACAAGTCAAGATCACTGGGATCCCGCTATCGCTCCGGGAATACGCCCTGGGACAGCGGCATAACGCCACCCGAAGTGACATCCTTTTGGGCGAGTGGACGCGTGCAGCCCGACGGTCTGGCCGTGGATCTGGGCTGCGGGACCGGCACCAACGTCGTCTATCTGGCGGGGCTTGGCCTGCGTGCCGTCGGCGTGGAGCTTTCCGGCCTTGCCTTGAAGCGTGCACGGCAGCGACTTGATACGTCGATGCCTGATCTTGGCCGCCAAATTGACCTGGTTCAGGCCGATGTGAGTCGGCTGCCAATCGTCAACGCCGGCGCATCCTACATCGTGGACATCGGCTGTCTGCACGGCGTTCCGCCTGCCCGGCGACCGGACTACGCAGCGGGCGTCGTCAACAACCTGCTGTCAGGCGGGTATTATCATCTCTTCGCCTTCGATCGTGTTCTCGATCCGCCGGCAGACGACCCCGAAACGGCCTGGCGAGGCATGGTCGATCGCGAAGTCGAGAGGCTCTTCTCGCCCAGCCTGGCTGTCGTTGAGATCATTCAGGGCGATCCGGATCACCATCCATGCCGCTGGTATCTTCTGAAGAAGCGATAGCAGATGGTCTGGTTTCCCACTTCCATTGGCTCCACACATCCTCTCCACATCTCCTCCACAACCGGCTGCTATTCTGTACTCAATCGTGTGAAAGAGACCACGTAATTTTCAGCAGAACGTAGTTCGAGGAGAAACAACATGACACGCAAACTTTCAACCGCTCTGGTCGTCGCTCTTGTTTTGATTATGTCTATGTCCATCGCCGTCTTCGCCCAAGGCTCCGCCGAGGATGCACCGTACGCTCCCCAAGATGGCACGGGCTATCGATTCGGTACGATCTGAACCGGTCAGGCGGGCGTCGGTCGGATGGCAGATGGCAGTGGGCAAGCGGCCAACTTTGCCGACAAAAACGATGACGGCACATGCGACAATTTCATTGACGCGGATGGCGATGGCGAATGCGAAACTTGTGAAGCCCAGGGCGGCCAGGCGATGGGTCGGCGAAACGGTGGCAATCAGTCCGGCGAAACAGCCGGTATGGCCGGACGTCGAGGTGGACGTGACGGCAACGGATCACAGGGCGCGGTCAACGTGCCGGTGGCCGTGGCGGCAACCGCTAGCGCTCTGATGAAATACTGACAAACTGAATTGGAAGCCTCACTCCACTGACGGAGTGAGGCTTCTGTTTGCAATCTCCTTTTTGACGTGAATTTACGGTATACTTCTGTCATGACAGACCGTACAACACCGCTAATCCTGGTTGTCGATGACGATCCGAAGATCGTGCGCTTGGTCCGCAGCTATCTTGAGCAGGCAGGCTTTGCCGTCGAAACAGCGGCCGATGGTGAAGGCGCCTTGCATCAGATACGTGCTCTGCATCCTGCTCTGGTTGTCCTCGACCTCATGCTGCCTGGACGTGACGGGCTGGATGTGACGCGTACCGTCCGGGGCATTCCGGAACTGGCGTCCACACCCATCCTCATGTTGACGGCCCGCGTAGACGACATCGATCGCATTCTTGGCCTGGAAATGGGCGCCGATGATTATGTTACGAAACCGTTTAACCCGCGTGAGGTGGTCGCTCGAATCAAGGCGATTCTGCGTCGTAGTCAACCGGTGGTCGAAGAAGGGTCGGCAGAGGTGTTGCGTGTCGACGGTCTGACGCTGGACGTTCAGTCTCATCGAGTCAGCAACGATGGCGCTTCCGTCGACCTCACACCCAGTGAGTTCGACATTCTGCAACTCCTCATGCGCCATCCGGGTCAAGCCTTCAGCCGCACCCAGATCATCGATCAGGGTCTTGGCTACGAATATGCCGGCTTGGAACGGACGGTCGACAGCCACATCAAAAATCTTCGCCGTAAGCTGGAGGCAGATCCAAAAGAGCCGCGCCTGATCGAGACGGTCTTCGGTGTAGGCTATCGGCTGAACGTGACTAGATGAGCAGTGAGAAGCCCAGCACAAGAATCATCACGTTGACGACGGTTCGAAAGTGATGATTTGAAAGCCTGCGGTCGATCAGTGTGCCGGCGAGGATGCCGACCAGCAAGGCTGGAGCCGCGAAGAGGAAGTAGCGTCCGATGCTCGGCGTCATGTGGCCTGCCGCGAAATGGGCTGCGATCACAAAGAGGGCATTGAAGAGGAAGAGGGCCTGCAAGACGGAGCGAAACTCGTTGCGGGCCCACTGTTGCGAGTCGCCATAGACGATCACCGGCGGGCCCGCTGTGTTGTAGGCGCCGCCCAGAATGCCCGCGAGAAATCCGGCCGGGTAGCCCCATTTCGTCGAGATCATTGAGTGGCTGTTGGGCCTGAACATCGAGTAGAGCGCGTAGGCGATCAAGAGCAGACCCAGCGCACGCTGAATGATCGCTCCATCGATAGTCTGAATCGCCCAGACGCCAATGGGGATGCCCACGGCGGCTGCGGCGGCCAATCGGGCAACTTCACGAACGTTGACCGACTGGTGGTGGCGGGCCAGGTTCACTGTATAGAGCGTGCATCCGGTCAGCGCCACCAGCGGAGCGGCGATCTGAATCCCCAATGTGAGGACCAGCATCGGCATGACAATCAGCGCAAATCCAAAGCCGGAAATGGTCTGGATCAATGCCGCCAGGAATATTACTGCGATAATGAGTAATTCAACCATCACCGGCCATCAGGTGTGCGTGAAATGAACGTCTGAAGTTTGGATAGTGCGCTGTTGGGCCAGTTATGAAACCGCCGAATCGGGTCCGGAGCACGAAGCGCCACCCGCTAGTATATCCTGCCTTGTGACCGAAACGGCAATACCGGAGACGGATACCCAATCATGCGTCTGAGTACCAAAGTGATGCTCGCGCTTGCCATCGTCATCGCAGTGGCTCTGGTTACGGCCAGCCTGCTGATTGGCCGCGGCGCCGGCAATGCCTATCGGGTCTATCTGCGCGGCTACCAGCAGCAACGGCTCGTACAGCTGGCGGAGCAAGCCGGCGTCTACTATGCTGAAACTCGTTCTTGGGACGAGGTGCAGCGCTGGCTGGACAGCGAAGCAGGCGCATTGATGCAGCCGGGTGGAGCGGGCAACGGCCGTGGCCAGGGCCAAGGTCAGCCCGGACGAGGGCAGCAACGACAACAGCAGCAACAACCCAGTGAAACGGGGTCGGTGGTCGTGGTCGATGCTGATAGCGGCCATCCTCTGTCGGCGTCGGTTCCGTCGGATGCAGTTGGTGGTTTTCTCGCTACGGTGCCCATTACAGTCCAAGGCGAACGGGTCGCAGCGCTGGCCACCGAGCCGATGCTGATTCAGACGGGGACCGCAGAAGAGACGTTGCTGAGTCAGGTGAACCGTGCCGTGTTGCTTTCGGCGCTAGCGGCCGGAACCGTAGCGCTGCTGGTCGGATGGCTCTTGGTCATCAGCATTTTGAGACCGTTGCGTAGGTTGGAAACGGGTGTCTCCCAGATAGCAGCAGGCGATCTCGGGGCCCGCGTCGAGGTTGTCGGCAACGATGAAATCGCACGCTTGGCGAAAAGCTTCAATACCATGGCTATCGGCCTCCAGAAGCAGGAAGCGCTGCGCCAGCGGCTCGTGTCTGACATCGCACACGAGTTGCGCACGCCGCTCAGTGTTGTACAGGGGAATCTCCAAGCCATACTTGATGGCGTCTATCCACTTGATTTGGATGAGATCCGTACCGTTCAGGATGAGACACGCTTGATCGCCCGGCTGGTCACGGATCTGCACGAACTAGCCCAGGCCGAGGCGGGACGCCTTCCTCTTGTCAGGCAGCAGGTCATAGCGGCAACTGTGATCCAGTACATGGCCAACAGCTTCCGTCCGTTGGCTGCTGAGAGAGAGATAACGCTGGTCACGGATCTGCCGACTGGCTCGCTGTCCGTCGACGCCGATCCTGACAGGCTTCATCAGATTCTCACCAATTTGCTGGGCAATGCTATCCGCCACACTCCCCATGGCGGCGAAGTCAGGTTGGCCGCAGTCGGGCGGATCGACAGGGTTCGTTTTTCCGTTGCCAACACCGGGCAGGGCATCGACCCCGAAGATCTTTCCCATATCTTCGACCGCTTCTACCGGTCAGATACCAGCCGCGAGCGAGACGATGATTTTGCAACCAATGCCGGACTGGGCCTGGCCATCGTCAAAGCGCTGGTGGAAGCCCACGGCGGCACGATCTGGGTTGAGAGCACGCCTGGGCAAGGGGCCACGTTCACGTTCGAGTTGCCCAGCTGCTAGATTTGCACCAAACTGAAAGCAGAACGAGATCATATCTTTTGGGATTGAGAGATCTTGGCCTTCGGCCTGAGATTGAGAGACTCCTGATGAGTCCGCAATCTCTCAATCCCTAAATCCCAGAATCACTGAATTGCGGTGGCCAGAAACTATCGATCTCATAGAGTCAATTGAGGTTGGTAATGCCCGATCTCTTATTTCGTACAGCGTCAGGAGATGAACTTATGCGCATTGCAATAGGCGGCATATCGACCGAAAGCTGCACTTTTTCGACCTTGCCCACACGTTTGTCCGATTTTGTGGTCCATCGTGGCGCCGACCTGTTGACTTCAGGACGTTATCCGTTCCTTGGCGACTTCAGGGCGACCTTCTTGCCGACACTGCAGGCCAATGCGTTGCCTGGTGGCGCAGTTGATGTTGCTGCCTATAGCCAACTCAAAGAGGAATTCTTGGCACGACTGGTCGATGCAGGACCGCTAGACGGCCTCTACCTCGATCTTCACGGCGCCATGTTCGTCCAAGGGATGCAGGATGCTGAGCGGGACCTGGCCGGCGCCGCTCGGTCCGTCGTCGGCCCCGATTGTTTGATATCGGCCAGCATGGATCTACACGGCAATATCTCCAGAGCCTATGTCGACCAGATCGACATGTTGGCCGCCTACCGTACCGCGCCCCATGAAGATGTGATTGCGACCCGCCAGAAGGCAATGTCAATGTTGATCCACTGCATTGGCGAAGAGCGCCGTCCCCATGTTGCCTGGGTCGGTATACCCGTCGCACTGCCCGGTGAACGGACCAGTACTGCGGTCGAACCGGCCAGGAGTCTCTACGCCTCGCTTGCAGAATCCGACAGAGTCTCTGGCATTCTTGACGCTTCCCTTTTTGTGGGATACGTGTGGGCAGATGAAGCCAGGAACGGCGCCGCCGTCGTGGTGACCGGGTTCAACGCAGCCAGTGCTGAGGAGCAGGCGCGGGTCATCGCCCGACAGTACTGGGACGCCCGCGAGCGGTTTGATCTGGCTGTGGAAGCCGGCTCCATCGATGAGTGTATTGGACGCGGATTGGCAGCTGAGGAGGCCACCGTCTTTATCAGCGATTCCGGCGACAATCCGACCGCCGGCGCTGTCGGAGATATTCCGCTATTTCTGACTCGATTGTTGGCTCTGGATGTGAATGACGTCGTCGTTGCCAGCATCGCTGATGCTGAATCCCTGGCGGCCTGTCGGGCTGCCGGTGTCGGCAGCCGCGTGTCGGTTGCCCTAGGTGGCAAGCTCGATCCCAAGTACGGGCCGCCACTTGAAGTCGAGGGCCATGTCACCCGCCTGGCAGAGGGTGATCCGGAGGCCGGATGGCAAGCGACGCTTCAGGTCAAAGGCGTAACCGTCATTGTGACGGAGAGACGTAAGCCATTCACATCCCCCGAAGATTTCCAGCAGGTCGGAATCGAGCCACTGAATCACAAACTGATCGTGGTCAAACTGGGCTATCTGTTTCCCGATCTGGCTCGCATCGCTCCGCGAGCGCTCATGGCGTTGAGCCCGGGCGCCTCTGACCTGGACATCCCGCGTCTGGCGTTCAAGTCCGTCCGCCGGCCTCTCTTCCCGTTGGATCCGGAGATGACCTGGCAACCGTAGGTCTCATGGGTATGGCTATCGTCGTCATGTGTCCTTTGCGGGTCATCAAGACAATGAGGCGTCGACGAATTGGTTGCCATTGGCGTCTCGTCCTGTTTGACGCAATTCGGCGGCACTGCGTACGATGTGACAAGCACAGTTGCTGAAGCCAAGCTGAGATAACGCCAAAAAGGATAAATCGAAATGAGTTGGAAACAATACGAGGTGATGCTGCGTCCCAGGCCACGGGGGTTTCACCTTGTGACGAGGGATATCCTGGCCCAGATACCGGACTTGGGCGCGATCAAAGTCGGGCTGGCGCATATCTTCATGCAGCATACGTCGGCGTCGCTGGCCGTCAATGAAAATGCCGACCCGGAAGTTAGAGTCGACATGGAGTCCTACTTCAATCGATTGGCGCCTGAACACGAGCCGTACTACACGCACAACTATGAGGGATCAGATGACATGCCCGCCCACCTCAAGTCGGTGATCCTGGGCAGCGGCGTCACCATTCCCATCACGGATGGGCGACTCAATCTGGGCACGTGGCAGGGCATCTATCTCTGTGAGCATCGAGATCGGGGCGGCGCACGACGGCTTGTGGTCACGATCCAGGGGGAGAGATATCTGGGCAAATCAGAAGCTGGTGTACCGGACTACGATTCATAGAAAACGGAGGCTGTTGCCGGTTCGCAGATTGACGACAACAGCCTCCATGCAGATGGACATTCTTGCTAGGAACCTGTCATTGGCCAGGAGCTTGCAATTTGTATCCCAGCGGGAGGAGCATTCCCATCACATCATCAGCCGCCCCCCAGCGCTCGACGATCTTGCCGTTGGCCAGACGCAGCAGTATGAAAAAGTCGAAGTCCGCCACTGCTCCGCGGGCCGGAATTCCATCGAATGGCTCGCCCGTGTGGACACCATGGTAGTTGCCGAAGACGAAGACCAGATCATTATCGGCAATGAGTTGCCGGATGGTGTAGGTTCCGGCCGGGAACTGTCTGCGATGTTCGGCAGCGAAGTCCAACATTTCGCCACGCGTGGGCGGTAGCGGCGGCGAGTGATTGACGAACTCCTCGGCAAGCACCTCGCCCAGCGTGACCAGATCGGCCTGTTCCCAGGCCGTCTGATAGCGTCGCACGATCGCTTCATTGCTCTCAGTCATTAGACAATATCCCCCACATCGACCTGGCAGATGACCACGTCACCGAGCGCAGAATGCCGGCGATGCCGTTCTTGATGGCATATCAGGGCAGGAGCACACCGCCCTCACGATGTACAGCCAGTCCGCCGTAGCTTGTGCCGATCCAGATGTTGCCGTATTCGTCCTCAGTTATCGTCCATATCCAGTTCTCCGGCAAATCTGAGTTCGACGTGTCGTAAATTGTCCATCCGCTGTCATCGAACTTCGCCACGCCCTCCCGGGTGCCGATCCACCTGGTCCCCTGACTGTCGACGAAGATCTCTTCCGCATATCTGGAGGGTAAAGGCGTTTCATCTTGTCGATATCGCGTCCAATGCTCGCCATCGAAGTGAGCGATGCCGCCACTGCCGCCGCTGGATACCCAGATGTCACCGGCCGGATCCATGGAAATCCCCGGGAAGTCATTGCCTTTCAGCTGCTCGTCACCCTCAACTTTGGAAAAGTCGGTCCATTGCTCTCCGTCGAACCGCACCAATGGTCCTGTCGTCCCGATCCACTTGTTTCCCTGATCATCGATGGCAAGACCAATGATGTGATTGGACGGCAGATCCGAGTTCTGTATATCATAGGTCTTCCATTCCGCGCCGTCGAAGCGGGCAAGTCCGCGGCTGCCGGAGCAAAAGAAGCAGCCAGTGCCGATCCACAAAATGCCCTCTTGGTCGAATGCGAGTTCATGTACGGACTGATACGGAAGGCCCGAATTCTCCGTCGTGAAGACCTCCCAATTCGCCCCGTCGAACCGCGCCAGACCGTCATGCGTGCCGACCCACACGTTATCAGCCACATCGATGGCTAAAGCAGTGACCCTGTCGTGGGGCAGATTCGAATTCTCGGTCGTGTACCAGGTCCAGCCATCGTTCCCATACCTGGCAAGACCTTCTGATGTCCCTACCCAAACTGTGTTCTGATCGCCTACGGCAAGATCGTAGACCGTGCCATGGGATGAGAGTTCACTGTTTTCATGGTCGAATACAACCCACTCCGGTCCAGGCGTTGGCGTTGTAGCCTCCGGCGGCAGAAGGGCAATCGATGTACAACCACTCACCACAAACGCAATCACCAATGTCACTATGACAAATCTGCGTTTAGTTAACATCATCCGTACCTCCTAATCCGTGAATACCATGGTACATCGTCTTTATTCACAATGTGCCGATCTGGCGGGCAGACCCATCTGTTGCGCCAGATCGGCGAAGAGATGGTCTTCGTCCACGAAATGTCTTCGCTCCCCGGTCTGAACGCTTTCCAAGGAAGCACGCCACACGATCTTTTCGCCGCTATCCTCACGCCAAAGACGCAGTAGGTAGGAAAGATAGGTGCGTTGCGGTGTCTCCATTGACGGTGCTCCCAAGATCTGCCACACAGGTCTCGCTTTCTATGATAGGATAGTAGCGTATCAAAAACGTTGAATTTTCGGACTGAAGCGACACTATGATCCAAAGAGCTCACTTGCCAAGCCTTTGTAGACCGAACGATCATGACTTCTCTATCGGTGCGGCTGTTGGGCGGGTTCGACGTCAAGTTGGACGGCGTCCCCGTTGATGGATTTCATACACGCAAAACACGGGCGCTGTTGGCCTATCTGGCCACCGAAGGCGACCGTCCTCACACGCGTACGTTTCTTGGCGGGCTGCTCTGGCCTGAACATGCCGAGGATGTCGCGCGGACCTACGTGCGCCGCGCGCTCTCTGATCTGCGTACCGTCCTCGATGATCGGCAGAGAGGTAGACCATTTCTATCGACCAGCCGGGAGAGCATTCAGTTCAATCTCCTATCCACATGCTGGCTAGATGTGGCGACTTTGCGTGAAATGCTGGCAACTGACTGGACCAATGACAAGCTCCCGCATACTTATAGGGCCACTGAAGAGACGGTCGATTTGTATCGTGGCCGGTTCCTGGAAGGATTCCATCTGAAGGGATGCACAGCATTCGAGGAGTGGCAGTTGCTGACTGCAGAAACGATCCAGCGACAGGTGGTGGACGCACTCTCTTTCCTAGCCAAGCAACATGAGGCGGACGGCGACTATAGTGCAGCGCTGCGTTTTGCCTGGCGTTGCGCCGAACTCGAACCCCTTTCCGATGAAGCCAATCGACGCGTCATTCGTCTGTTGGCTGTCAGGGGGGATTCAAGCGCGGCGCTCGCCCATTACCAGCGTTTCGCCGAGCTGTTGGTTGACGAACTGGAGATGATGCCCACCACGGAGACGCAACAGCTTGCCGACCAGATCGCGGCCGGCCGGACCGCACATCGGATCAGTCTGGGCGAAGCGCCGGACACGGCGCTGCCGCCCTTCTTGCCGGACGCCGTACAGACCAGGACGCTGAAACCCTTTGTCGCGCGCATGGCCGAGCTGGCTGCGCTGCACAAGCACCTTGAGGCCGCCATCGCCGGCACAGGACGAATCACGTTCGTGGCCGGTGATGCAGGCCAGGGTAAGACATCGCTGATCCAGGCATTCGCTCGACAGGCGCTGGCACGCCACGCCGACTTGGTGGTGGTCGGCGGGCGCTGCACCAGCTTCCGCGGCATCGGCGATCCGTATCTTCCCTTTCGTGAGATCTTGGCCCAACTGAGCGGGGACTTCATCGCTCAGTGGGAAGCAGGCGACATCAACCGCGAGTGGACGCGCAGGCTGTGGCAGACAGCGCCGTTTGCCATCGATGTTATGCTCGCCCATAGCCCCGACCTCATCGGCACCCTTGTGCCTGCGGCCGGCCTGTCGACGCGTGCGGCAGCCATGCCGGCCTGCACAGATCGCAGAGAAAAGCTCGCACGCTTTCAGGGTCAAGGCGCGGTGATGCCAGTGGCCGGCGCCCACCAGCATGCGCTCTTCGAGCAGTGCACGCTCCTGCTCCAGGCAATTGCTCGCGAGCGCCCTCTTCTGCTTTTACTTGAGGACCTACACTGGGGAGATCTGGGTTCCATGGCGCTGCTTTTTCATCTGGGGCAGCGCATCCTCGCCTCTCCCCTACTGATCGTGGGAAGCTATCGACCTGAAGAGGTAGCGCTGGTACGAGAAAACGGTCCACATCCGCTGGAACCGCTCATCGCCGAGTTCCAACAACGATACGGCGCCATCACCATTGACCTGAACGATGCCGAAGGACGTGATTTCACTGACGCATATCTGGACCTGGAACCCAATCGGTTGGAAGAGGATTTCCGTTCAACGTTGCTTGATGTCTGCGGCGGCCACCCGCTCTACACAGTCGAGCTACTCCAAGACATGCGCGTAAGCGGTACGCTGACCCAGGATAGTTCCGGCCGATGGATTCAGCATGCCGACTTGGACTGGCACACGTTGCCGGCTCGGGTCGAAGCCGCTATCGGACAACGAATCGAGCGTCTGCCGTTGGAGCTTCGCACAGTGTTGGACGTTGCAGCCGTCGAGGGTGATAGCTTCTGCGTCGATGTCATTGCCTCCGTCATGGGTGAGCCGGCCAGAGATGCCATGCGGATGCTCAGGGAACTGGAACGGCGCCATCATCTCGTGGCGCCCCATGGCAGTCGACGTTTGGGCGAGCGGCGGTTAGTCGATTTTCGCTTCGCACACACGCTCTTCCGCGAGTATGTCTTGGAACATCTTGACCACGAAACGCGCTCTGCGCTCAATGAAGCAGTGGCCACGTCGCTGGAATCAATCTATGCCGACTATCGTGAGGCGCGTTCCGCGATTGCGGGTCGTTTGTCGTGGCATTTCGAAGAGGCCGATCTGCCGGCCAGGGCCGTGCCCTACTGCGCAGAGGCAGGCGAAGCAGCGCTGCAGCTTGTTGCCTACGACGAGGCGGGAGCGCACTTCCAACACGGTCTGACACTGCTTGATTCTTTGCCGCCCTCTGCGGATCGAGATCGAGTCGAACTCAGGTTGTTGATTGGCATGGGCGCCGTCAGGTGCGTCGTCGAGGGTCCGGCTGCTCCCCTGCAGGAGCGGACATGGCGTCGTGCCATGCAGCTTTCCGACGCAATTGGCGACCCATATTGGCGCTTCCAGGTAAGTCGTTACGCCTGGGAAACGTATCTGTTGCGTGGCGACATGCGTACGGCCTCGAAACTCGCCGAGACGTGTCTTCAGATCGCGAAGGAGACCGGATCACATCTGTTGGAAAGCTATGTGGCGCTTATCGCCAGCCTGTGTCGGCAAGGGGAGATGGTACGCTCCCGACGGCATTTCGAGGCCGCGCTGCCGCTCTGTAGCAAGAGAGACAACGTACGACCGGCCCACCTTCATGCAGAGGACCAGGAGGTCGGCGTGCTGGCGAATGGCGCCACAGTGCTCTGGTATCTGGGCTATCCAGACCGGGCACGAACGATAAGCGCCAAGAGCATTGCTGTGGCGCAGGCCCTAAACCATCCCTATTCGATTGCCTTTGCCACGAGTTTTTGTGCCGCGTTGCATCAGCGTGCCGGTATGCCGATAGAGGCTGAACGCCTGGCTCGTCAAGCCATGGCGGTAAGTGCCGAGCATGGCTTTGCGCTCTGGTCGACGCACGGAGATCTGTATTGTGGCTGGGCCCAAGCTCTACAAGGAGAGTTGGCGGCGGGACTGCGCCAGACCCGGGATGGCCTGGCGGGCATTCGTAGGATAGGCATGCAACCTGTGCGCCAGTCCGCGGTGCTTGCCGACGTCTACCTACGCTGCGGTCTGATTGAAGCCGGTCTGTCCACAGTCGAGATGTTGCTGGCAACCGTGGAGCGTACGGACGAGCGGGAATGGGAGCCGGAATTGCACCGGCTGAGGGGGGAACTTCTGTTGGCCCAACAGGCCGAGTCTACAGAAGTCGAGCGTTGTTTCGAACAGGCGGTAGCTGTTGCCGGCGCGCAACAGTCCAAGTCCCTGGAGCTACGCGCAACAATCAGCTTGAGCCGGCTGTTGCAGGCGCAAGGTCGGACTGACGAGGCGAGAAAGCGCCTTGTCGCCATCCATGACTGGTTTGAAGAGGGGTTCGACACACCGGATCTGCAAGCAGCGGCCGAGATGCTTGCGAAGGCTGATTGACTTCACCGGAAATCGCGGTCGTAGGGACAGGTCTTAGACCTGTCCCTACTTGAGGATTCACTGCACGTGACCGGCGTCAGATCATCGCCGGCAGGAAGAAGAAGCCCAGGGCCAACATGGCGTAGACCACCAGCAGCATGGCGCCTTCCAGCCAGTTGGATCGACCGTCAATGGCGACCAACGCCGCAATTACGGAGGCAGCGACCATGGCAATCAGTTCGGGATGGTTGAACTCCAGCGTCATCGGATTGCCCATCAGCAGCGAGAGGAAGACCAGCAGCGGAGCCACAAGCAACGCTATCTGCAGGCTGGAACCCAGGGCAATCGACAGGCTCAGATCCATCTGATCCTTGAGCGCCACCTGTACGGCGACCATATGCTCGGCCACATTGCCGATGATCGGCACAATGATGATGCCCACAAAGAACTCACTCAAGCCGAAGGTCTCGGTGACCACATCGAGTGATCCGACCAGGAACTCACTCATGACCGCCAGACCGACGACGGCCCCGCCCATGACGGCTAGGGCTACCTTGGTGCTCCATCCCGGTCCTCCGTGGGTAGGTTCAATGGCCGGGGCATGGGTTCCCTCTATATCGGGCTGCCGCAACGTAAAGATGATTGAGAGCACGTAGAGCAACAGCACAACACCGGCTGTGGTCAGGCTTAGCATCTCCACTTTCATCACGTCAGGTTCGATTAGCTCATTGAACATGGAGGGTACGCTGATGACGATGGCGGCCATGATCAACAGGGTGGCGTCCACTGAGACCCGGCTGCGGTCGAATTTCTGAATGCCATGTTTGAGGCCGCCAAAGAGCAGACTAAGGCCGAGAACGAAGAGCAGATTGCCTAAGATCGAACCGATGATCGACGCCTTGACCAATGCGATGCGCCCGGCATTGATGGCGATCAGGGTGATGATCAGCTCAGCCAGATTGCCCAGGCTCGCGTTCAATAGTCCGCCGATGCGCGGACCGGTCTTTTCGGCCAGGGCCTCGGTCGCTTCGCCGAGGATACCCGCGATGGGAATGATGGCGAGAGCCGAGGAGACGAAGATCAATAAGTCTCCCCAGTGAAAGACCTCGGCGGCAATCGCAACCGGCAGAAACAAGAGTAGAAATCGCAGTTTTTTCATCAACACACCCTAACGCAATCGCCTCTGCTAACCTGCTAGTACACCATGGCGTGAATAATTAGACAGATGGCAATGCTGGTCTTCGGCCTCCCGGTCCCCACCCTTGGGGGCTAGGGGGGCTGCCCTGTGCATACGCATCAAGTTAAGAGTTATGACAAACCCATCGCCTGTTCAAACCGGCGTGCAGCAACGGCTGAAGCCGGCTGCTAAGAGCGAAAAGCCGCCTCAGCGCCTGAGGGCGCTTTTCGATGGTAGCGGCGGGATTCATCCCTGCCGAGACCGACCGCAACGCGAGACGTAACGCTTAGCTTGATGCCTATGGGCTGCCCTGTGTGCCATACCAAACGGTATGGGCCCTTCGTGCCAACGCGTACTAGGCGTTGCCTGACTCGCTCGCTTCTTGGCCGCTGTTGGGCCGGATCAAAAACGACCAGACGATGGCCACGGCCCCAAAGACAATGAGGATCACCGCGCTGATGAAGGCCAGGTCAAAACCCTGCATGCGCGAGAAAAAGACGAGAAAACCCCACAACATCAGCAAGGCATTCAAGAAGATCGGGCCCCAGGAGAAAGGGTTATCGCCGCGATCGAAGAAGTTGCGCCAAAGACCTAGGCCACCATAGATCAGCAGTCCTATTGCCAGTAACGTATAGCCGGTCCTCACATCGATCCACCCAAACCATCCGGCTGCCAGCAGGCCGCCGCCAATCACCATGCCGGCAATGCCGCGAATCAGCCCGCTTTTCGACTTTTCGTTTTTCTGAACCACAGTCCCTACAGTCTGGGTAATGCCCGAGATGAAGATGTAGGCGGCGCCCAACATGCCGATGTAGACGATGGCTTGCTCGCTCTGGACTAGAATATAGACGCCCAGCCCAATTGCGATAATGCCTTGGACCAGCACAAGCCACCAAGACTTCTCTTTTTTCATGGTCAGTGCTCCTTGTTGCGATGAAGATGGTTGGAAAACAAGGTCAAATTGACGGTTCAGTTGTCATGCAGGATGGCGCCTTGGGAAGGCAAGTTGTGTGATCAAGATGAAGTCTCTGTCACACCCGCCAATGTGGAGATTATACCGCCAATTTGTCAATCTCCGTAACTCACTTTCAGTCGGTTGTGGAATCCGACCGTTGGCCCCATCTTTTGAGCAGATCTGTCGGCCATGCTACACTGCCGACACAATTCTAGAGTGGATAATTGAGAGGATTCTGACGATGTCGCATGAGGAAGGTGGGCGCAGGGCCGGTCCTGGCACATTGGCCGTCTGGGCAGGCGAAGAGGGCGACGGCTGGGAGCGCGCCACACAGGTGCCGGTCGTGCACAGTGTCTCATTTGGTTACGACGATGTGGATACATGGCAGGCCGTGGCACTGGGCGAGGCGCCGGGTCATATCTACAGTCGCAACACGAATCCGACAGTGGCGGTATTTGAGGAGAAGCTCCGACGGCTTGAAGGCGCTGATGCCGCCACTAGCTTCGCCACTGGAATGGCCGCCATCAGTAACACGCTCTACACGCTGCTCAAACCGGGCGATCGTGTGGTCACGGTGAAGGATACCTACGGCGGCAGCAATCAGATCTTCGTTGAATTCCTGCCCCGACTCAACATCGACGTAGTGCTCTGCAATACCACAGACTTTGATGCCATCGAGGCCGAGATCGCCAAGGGCTGCACCGTGCTCTATATGGAGAGCCCGACGAATCCCACGCTCAAGATCATGGACATCCCGCGGCTGGCCGAGGCTGGGCGTCGCGTCGGCGCTACGGTCATCGTTGACAACACCTTTGCCACGCCCATCAACACCAATCCACTCCTGCTGGGGGCTGACCTTGTTGTCCACAGCGCGACCAAGTATCTGGGTGGCCATGCCGATGCCCTGGGCGGCGTTGTCTGTGGCAGTGCCGAGCTTGTCAAGCGTATCTATCACTACCGGGAAATCAACGGTGCCACGCTCGATCCCATGTCCGCCTATCTGCTGTTGCGCGGTATGAAGACGCTCCACCTGCGCATTCGCCAGCAGAACGTCAGCGCCATGGCCGTCGCCCACTTCCTCGAAGATCATCCGTTAGTCGAGACCGTGCTCTACCCCGGCCTGCGCAGCCACCCGCACCACGACATTGCTGCCCGGCAGATGCGCGGGTTCGGTGGCATGCTGAGTTTTGCACCCGCCGGCGGTTACGATGCCGTGCGGCGCATCCTGCCTAAGCTGCGCTATGCCCATGCCGCCGCCAACCTGGGCGCGGTGGAGACGATTGTCGGTCCGCCGGCGACAACCAGCCACGTGGAGGTACCGGCGGACCAGCGGGCGGCTCTGGGCATCCCCGAAGGTCTGATCCGCTACTCGACGGGCATTGAGGACACATCAGATCTCATCGCCGACCTGGAGCGGGCATTGGATTGAGGGGAGACCAAGCAAGAAAGGCCGATCTACGAAGCAACACGAAGTCGGCTTTCTTCGTGCAATTTTGTGTTCCTTCGTGGATCGGCCTTTTCCCTGTGTCGGCCTAGGATACATGTCTTCAGCAGAGGGAAATAGGATCGATGTTGGGGCATGGGGAAGAAGCGGTGTCGTCTGAAACAACATCGTTTTTGTGAGTTGCCAAAACTTGCTCAGCCCACTCATCCATCATATAATCAGGAGCGTTCTTGGAGAGGTCGCATAGTCTGGCCGAGTGCGCGGGCCTGGAAAGCTCGTAGGGTGCAAGCCCTCGAGGGTTCAAATCCCTCCCTCTCCGCCATAGGAAGTTTAGTAGTACACGAAATGTCATTCCGATGACCGGAGGGAAGAGGAATCTCGGGTTCGCCAAGGAGAGATTCCTCGTCGCTTCGCTCTGTCGGAATGACAGTTGCGACCAAATCGGTAACTACTGAAGTTGCGTGAATGAAAAACTGGGTTTCTTGTTCGCCATTAGCCTCGTTGATTTTTCTGGAAACCCGGTTTTTCCGTAACCTTGTTCTGTTCGAAGATTCGTGTGTTTTCACCGCTCCGTCAGGTGCTGGGTCCTGTGCGGCAGAGCACTGTGAACCCCGTCAGGGCCGGAAGGCAGCAGCGGTAAGCAGCCCGTTCTGGGTGACACGGGAGAGCCTGGTGTCGCTGGCGGAGCGGTGAAAGCACACGAATTTTTTGTACCCCGAATCAGCCTCGAAAAAACTCAAGGGATAAAACGCCATGAACTTCTTTGAGAAGCTGGACGCTGCGGTCGAACGTAATCAGAGCCTGCTCTGTATTGGACTCGATCCGGATCCGGCACGGATTCCCGCGCGCTATCGTAGTGGTGATGCCGCCAAAGACGAGTCTGTCGAAGGCATCATCGACGCGATTCTGGCCTGGAACCAGGCGATCATCGAAGAGACAGCCGACCTTGCCTGCGTCTACAAACCCAACATCGCCTTCTACGAAGCGCTGGGTGCGCCGGGCATGGCGTTGCTGCGCCGCACACTGGCGCTGATTCCAGAGGAAATCCCGGTCATTTTGGATGCCAAACGGGGCGACATCGGCTCAACGGCCGCGGCCTACGCACGCGCCTGCTTCGAGGATCTGGGCGTCGATGCCGTGACGCTCAGCCCCTATCTTGGACGCGACAGCGTTGATCCTTTCGCAGCCTACGCGGACAAGGGGCTCTTCGTTCTCTGTCATACGTCCAACCCCAGCGCAGGAGACTTTCAGACGCTGGAGATCGCCGATTGGCGCACGCTAGATCGTGAACCGAACCAGCCGCTCTATATTCGTGTGGCCCGCGACGCACCGGCTTGGTCGCCCAATGTGGGGTTGGTCATCGGCGCGACCTATCCCGAGGCAATGGTCGACGTCAGAGCCGCGGCGCCTGACGCCTGGTTCCTGGTGCCGGGCATCGGCGCCCAGGGCGGCGACCTGGCCGCCACACTGGCCGCGGGTCTGCGTTCGGACGGCAAGGGACTGATCATCAATGTGAGCCGCGGGGTCGCGCTGGCTGAAAATCATGGCCAGGCAGCGAGGGAGATTCGAGATGAGATTGAGAGATTGAGAGATTCGGGACAGGCCCCACTCCCCCACTCCCCTACTCCCCCAATCCCCGATCTCCATTCCCTAATCCTTGCCCTCCCCGACCTCGGGGCTGTCCAATTCGGCGATTTCACGCTGGCAAGCGGCAAGCAATCGCCCTTCTACATTGACCTGCGGCTGCTGGTCAGTCGACCGACTGTACTGGCGATGGCGGCCAAAGCCTACGCCACGATCTTGGCCGGTATCGAACACGATCGCATTGCCGGCGTACCCTATGCAGCGCTACCCATCGGGACTGCCGTCTCCTTGGAGGCCGACGTACCTTTGGTCTACCCGCGCAAAGAGGCCAAAGCCTATGGCATGGGCAAGCAGATCGAAGGCGCATGGGATCCCGGTGATCGCATCGTCGTCATCGAGGATCTGATCACCAGCGGCGGCAGCATCGTCAAGAGCGTTGAGGCCATGCGCGAAGCCGGGATGGTCATTGAGGATGCCATCGTCCTTATTGATCGCGAGCAGGGCGGTGTCGAAAATCTGGCGGCAGCCGGCATCAGAGTCCACAGCGTCTTCAAACTGGACCAGATTCTCGATGTGCTGGTGGCGCACGGGAGATTGAGTGAAGAAAAACGCGCTGAGGTATTGGCGTTTATTGGGAGTGGGGACTAGGGATTGGGGATCAGGGATCGGTGAATGGGGGAGCGGTTTCGCAATCCCCCATTCCCCCATTCCCCAGTCCCCGATTCCCAATCCCTAACAGCAATCATGACCTCAACCAAGATCTCATTCCTCAACCAATCTATGCCCACGCCGCTCGTCCTGGCCAGTGGCATCTGGGGGACGACAGCCAGTCTTATGGAGCGTGCAGCCCGGGCTGGTTGTGGCGTGGTGACGGCCAAGAGCTGCGGTCCCGTACCCCGGGCCGGCCATGTCAACCCGTCCTGCGTGGCCTGGGAGCACGGATTGATCAACGCCATCGGACTGGCCAACCCTGGCGCTGAGGCCGAGGTTGCGCTGTTGGCCGGCACGAAACAGGTGCTTCAACCGTTGGGCGTGCCCTTGATTGCCAGCATCTTCGCAGGGACGCCGGCCGAGTTCGGTCGGGTCGCCGCCACAGTTGCCCAGGCCGAGCCCGACATGATAGAGGTCAACATCTCGTGTCCCAACGTGGGCAGCGAGTTTGGCGAGCCCTTTGCCGCCAACCCGAAAGACGCGTCTGACGTGACGGCACAGGTGAAGTCGGCGCTGAACGGCTCCGGCATCCCCATCATCGTGAAACTGGCGCCCAACGTGCCCAGTGTGGCCCGCATTGCGCGTGCCGTCGTTGATGCCGGGGCCGATGCGCTCTGCGCAATCAACACCATGCCGGGCCTGATTCTCGACATCGAGAGCGGGCAGCCCATCTTGGCCAATCGCAGTGGCGGCCTCAGTGGTCCCGCCATCAAACCCATTGCACTCAAGTGCGTCTACGATCTGCGTAGGGCTTGCCCTGATGTGCCCATTATCGGCACGGGCGGCGTTACGACGGGGGCTGACGCCATCGAGATGCTCATGGTCGGGGCCACAGCGGTGGGCGTGGGCAGCGCCATCTACTTCCGCGGTCCCGATGCCGTCAGCGAAATCCTGACTGAGATGACAGCCTGGCTCGAGGAACACAACATTGACGACGTCAACGATGTTCGCAACCGTGCTCACCAGGAGCCGGAGTACGACACGGTACCCACCGGTGCGCCTGTGCCGGCGGTTCACTGAACGTCGCCTCTTTCTGAATCATCCCACAATCATTCAGGAACAGCCCTCATGTACGATCGGATCTAGCGGCTGTCGGAGAGCGAACGGATAGAACGCGGATCGTGCGGATATCCGCCATCTCGGCATCATCCGCGTTCCATTTGGTTTCACTCCGACAGGCTACCAAGTGATTGTCCATAAGTAGGTTCGTAGTGACGGCTTCAGCCGTTCGCACCGCCAAAGCGGTTGCGACAACCAAAACCGTTACGTTAACTATGGACAGTCACAAAGTTCGAGCATGCGAAACGATGATGGTATATCTGACCATGAGGGAATCATGTCAACAATAAATGGTGAACTGCCCCGACACAATCTCTATATCAACGGACAATGGCGTGTTCCCCTCGCCGAACGCTATCGCCCAGCCATCGACCCGTCCAACGGCAAAGATCTCGCCCTGATCGCACAGGCCGATATCGAGGATACGCGCCTGGCGATTCAGGCGGCGCGCGACGCGTTCGATGACGGCTTCTGGACGTCCATGTCGCCCGGTGAACGCTCGCGCCTGCTACATGCCGTAGTCGACGCCATTGAAGAACGTCAGCACGAGATTGCTGAGGCCGAGATGAACAACGGCGGCTGCACCTGGCGCAAGGCCTATCTCATGGACATCCCGGTTGGGCTGATTCATTTCCGTCACTTCGCCAAGTTGGCAGACTTTGAACCGTTGGAACCGGTCCCTCAGATCACCTTCCCGGCCATGTCCTACAACTACGTCAAGCGCGAACCGATCGGCGTCTGTGGTCAGATCATTCCCTGGAATTTTCCGTTTCTTATGGCCATCTGGAAGCTGGCCCCGGCGCTGGCTGCCGGCAATACGGTCGTCCTCAAGCCTGCGACGTATACGCCGCTCAGCGCGTTGGTCCTGACCGCGATCATCCATGACACCGGTCTGTTGCCTCCGGGCGTGCTGAACATCGTGACCGGGCCGGGTCAGGTGGTGGGGCCCGAGCTGTGCGTCAACCCCATGGTCGACAAGATTGCGTTTACGGGCAGCACCGAGGTCGGCCGGGAGGTCATGCAGCAGGCGGCGTCCACCATCAAGAAGGTGACGCTTGAACTGGGCGGCAAGAGCCCCAACATCATTCTGGACGATGCTGATCTGGATGTGGCGGTGGATGGGAGCCTCTGGGCCACGTTCATGCACAACGGGCAAGCGTGTGAGAGCGGCACGCGTCTCTTTGTGCCGTCGAGCATCTATGATGAGTTTATGGAGAAGCTGGTGGCTCGCGCCGGCCGACTCAAGATCGGCTTGCAGAGCGACGGCGAGACCGATCTGGGCCCGATCATCAGCGCGGGCCAGCGCGACTCAGTGGAAGCCTATATTAAGCTTGGCATTGAAGAAGGCGCAACACCGATTCTATTGGGCGAGCGCCCCGACGATCCCGAGCTGGCCGATGGTTATTTCCTCACACCGACCATCTTCACCGATGTCGACAACAGTATGCGCATCGCGCAGGAGGAGATCTTCGGGCCGGTGCTCTGCGTCATCAAGTACGATAACCTTGAGGATGCCATCCGTCAGGCCAACGACACGATCTACGGGTTGGCGGCAGGTGTCTGGAGCAACGACGTCGAGCGGGCAATCAGCGTAGCCAATCGCATCCGAGCCGGCACTATCTGGATCAATGACTACCATCTCATCAATGCCGAGGCGCCGTTCGGCGGCTACAAGCAGAGCGGCATCGGGCGTGAGCTGGGCGAATGGGGCCTCAAGGAGTATCTGGAGACCAAGCACATTCACGTTGACCTGACACGCACGCGCGAGTCTAAGTTCTGGTTTGATATATTGGTGCCGCAGGGGGGCGAGGATACTGCGTAATTACGTACTGCGTAGGGTCTCCGAGGCGGAGTACTTCACGAGATTTGCTCCATCTTGATCGGAGCAAGTTCGATTGCAGCAGGACATCGACTACGAAACCTTACGCAGTACGCATTACGCAGTAACTTCCCCTCTCGCCACCAGCATCCCGCCGACGCGCCGTACCGGTATCGACAGCGGGATGCTGTCGATCTGGAGGGCGATGTCGCGGTCCTGGGGATGGAAATGAGGCTGTAGCGGGTCCGCGAATCGAGCTGAACTTTCGGAAGCGAAGACTGCCGCACGCACTGTTTCCGCGTCCAGATGATCGTTCTCCAGCAGGCTGCGCAAATAGAGCGCGCACTGCTCATCCTCATCGCAACGCTCCCGTCCACTGTTGCCCATGGCGACAATCGAGACCAACGGAGGCGCAGCACGCAGTATTGCTGTGGCCGTAGCCGCGGCATTGGTCAGTGCCGCAGCGTAGATGGTAGACGCTCCCCGCGCCGCAATCACGCCTTTGGTGCCGGCGCTCGTCGACTGGATCAAGGTCTTCCCGGCTACGTCGGCCCGAGAAAGCTCATAGGGCGAGTTGCCGAAATCAAAGTCGGCCACCTTGACTCCGCCCTCTTCACCCATGACCAATTCACCCAGGCCCTGTCGACGCAGATCCAATGCACTGCGTGGATTGTCGACCAGCAGGATCTGCTTTGCCCCGCGCGACAGCGCGACCGAAGCGGTTGTGAACGCTCGATAGACATCAATGATCACAACGGCGCCTTCGGCATGACGTGCGCCGTCGAGCAGACTGAGTAGACGGATTTCCATGGGAACCTCGTTTCTGAAGGTTTCTACACGATCAACATTGCATCGCCGAAGCTGTAGAAGCGGTAGCCCTCCTGCTTGGCCACCTCGTAGGCATTGAGCAGCATGCGACGTCCTGTGTCCAAATCGGCGACTGCCCCGTCGGGCAAATCGATGGTGTGGGGCTGGTCGACGAATGCGCTCACCATCATGAGCAGACTCGATCTGGGCAGGTGGAAGTTGGTGATCATCGAATCTACGGCCCGGAAGCGATAGCCGGGACGGATGAAGAGATCGACGTCTCCGGCGAAGGCAGCGGTGCGTTTCCACGGACAGGCCGTCGTGTCGTACGGATCGAGGCCCTGTGCACCGGTTGCAGCCCATTCAAGGGCGCGCACAGTCGTCGTGCCCACGCCAACAACGTGTCTTCCTTGCAACGTCACATCGTTGATGCGTCGCGCCGTGGCCGATGTTACTTCGGCCCACTCGCTGTGGATGACGTGCTCCTCAACATTCTCCGCTTCCACCGGTTTGAACGTGTCCAGGCCAACATGGAGCGTCACTGTCTCGAAAAAGACATCGCGCCGCCGCAGGGCCACCAATAGATCGGGCGTAAAGTGGAGGCCGGCGGTCGGGGCTGCGGCACTGCCGTCGGGCCTGCTGTAGATCGTCTGGTAACGCTCGCGACCGCCGGTATATTCCGTGATGTAAGGTGGAAGAGGAATCTCACCGAGGTCGTCGAGGAACGGGAAGAGTGGTTTTGAAAACTCAACAGTGCGCGTTCCGGACGCATTGACCGCAAGGACAATACCGGTTATTGGCTCGTCCGTGGCGTCGGTTTCGACATCAGGTGCGGCATTTGGGCGCGCTCAGAGAAACGATCACGTCCGTGCCGATATTGCGACCCCGGGTCAAGCATTCCCACTGAATGCCTTCTTCGTCCAGCGGACGCAGCAAGAGGATCTCGACGGCGCCGCCGGTCGCTTTGCGACCATGCAAGCGGGCTGGAATGACACGACTGTCATTGCCGACGAGGACATCTCCGGCATCCAGATAGTCGCCGATATCGGCGAAACGACGGTGCTCGATTCGCCCGTTGTCGCGGTGCAACACCATCAGGCGGCTGGCGTCGCGTGGGTCAGCGGGCTGCTGGGCAATGAAGGTAGGTGGTAGATTGTAGTCGAATAGGTCGGTACGCATTTGGCATCCGATTGTAGGTTGTGACTATGATAAAGATCAGCCTGTTCAGAATACCATTGTCTGGCCAAAATCCTGTAAAGCCCAAATTCTGATGACGATTCTCGCTGTGCGGAATTCCAGTGCCAATAGCTTGAGTCGATAAGACCTTGGATGGTATGATGAAGATCAAATCTCACCTTGCAGAGGTACGCAGCCATGGCTTTAATTGATAATAACCAATCGCTGATCATCGACTTTCTACTCCGGGCCGGCGGCGCAATTCTTGTTGTTATAGTCGGTCGCTTGCTGGGCCGCCTGAGCCGGCGCTGGGTTAAGAAAGCGCTGGCTAAGACAACCCTCAGCAACACACTCAAGGAACTGGCGGTCAAGGTCACTAACGTTGTGGTCGAGGGTAGTGTCATTATCCTGGCACTCGCTGTTTTGGGTGTCCCGATAGGAACATTAATTACGGCCGTTGGCATCGTGGTTGTTGTACTCGGTATCGCGCTCCAGGCATCGATTAGCAACTTTGCTGCGACGGTGATCTTCATGCTCTTCGAGCCGTTCAAGGTCGGCGACATGATTGAAACCGGTAGCGTGGTCGGCAAAGTGGATGAACTTCAGGTCTTCAATACAGTGCTCTACCAGCGGGACGGCAAGGTTGTAAGCCTACCAAACAGCAGAATCCAAAACGACGGCGTGATCAACTATTCCAAAACGGCGGCCCTGCGCGTAGATGTTGAGGTCGGGATCAGCTACGAGGACGATCTGGATAAGGCGAAGCAAGTCGCTCACGACTTCCTGGCGGCAGATCCGCGTGTGCTCAAAGATCCGCCCCCGCGTGTGATCGTCCTCGGGCTGGGTGACAGCAGCGTCAATCTCGGCATACGCCCCTTCGTCAGCAGTGAAGACTACTGGCCCATGAGGTGGTCCCTGACTGAGCAGATCAAGCGAAGCTTTGACGATGCGGGGATCACGATTGCCTATCCGCAGCGCGATGTACATGTTGTCGAGACGAAGTTGGATCAGAGCAAGACGTTGGATCAGAGCAAATAGAGCTGCTGCACACGGTAGCCCCTACTCCCCATACTCATCAAAATAATCCAGCATGGATGCCTGAACGACCTTGAGCGCGTGCTCGCGCCCGTAGATGCGTTCGACTTTGAGCTTGGACTCCTGGCCGGGCACCATCTTGTAGGTGCCGAAATAGTGGGTCAGCCGCTCGACCAGAATGGTGGGCACATCTTTGATGTCGCGGGCTGCGCCCCAGACATTGTCGTTCTCCAGCACAGCGATGATCTTGTCATCGGCCTCGCCGTCGTCATTGGCCGCGATGCCGCCGACCACGCGCGCGTTGAGGATGACCTCTGAGCGATTGATGGGACGCTCACTCAATACGCAGATGTCCAGCGGATCACCGTCGCCACGGTCGACACCGCCAAACAGATCGGCCACCCGCTGATCGCAGAAAGTCTGTGGGATGAAGCCATAGAGGGCCGGCGGCTGGGATGAACTGCGTTGCGGTCGATCAACGCGCAGGTAGCCGGTCTTCTTGTCGATCTCATATTTGACCACATCGAAGGGCGTGATCTCGATGTAGGCATGGACGATTTCCGGCGCCTGCGGGCCAACGTCTAGACCGTGCCAGGGGTGTGGACGCCAGCGGTAAAAGGGTGGTGGGAATTTCATCTGTTCTCTCCAATTTCCGTGAAGATTCGGCGGTCATCCGTTTTGACTCTAACGGCATTGATAGGCGATGATCGGTGGATAACAAATAGGGGCCAAGTGTAGCGCAGTTTGTATGTGACCGGCAATTTTTCGAAATTCCATCTGTTCGGCTATGTGCATAGGTGGGATGCCGCCCATATACTGCCGGATTCTTCGAATAAACCGAGGTGTATCATTTTTCGTCTGTTATTGCCCAACGATTCTGTTCGACGCCGACGCTTGCTCTCCGGATTAAGTCGTTCTGACGCAAGCCTCAGCCCTACTGATCGACAAGGGCTGCGGATTGCCAAGGTGTTCTATTTCGTCTTCTTCGCAGCAATCGGCATTTTGGCGCCCTATTTCAATGTCTATCTGGAGTCACTAGGTCTCAGTGGCGTTCAGATCGGCTGGCTGGCCAGTGTGCCGCCCATTGTCGCGCTGCTGGCCAATCCCTTTTGGGGCGCCCTCTCCGATCGCTTCCATGCCCAGACCGCTGTGCTGGCCGGGTGCGCCCTGATAACCGGTCTGACCGCATTCCTCTTTATTCCTGTTAGCGACTTTTGGCCGTTGATGGTGTTGGTTGTCGTGCTCTACTTCTTTCGTGCGCCGATCCCAGCCATCGCCGACAGCGCGGTCATGACCATCGTCTCTCGCACCGGGGTCAGCTATGGTCGACAGCGGCTTTGGGGCAGCGTCGGCTTCGTCGTTACCAGTTTTGGCTTGGGCACACTCTTCACGCTCAGCAACCTGAGTATGATCTTTCTACTCTACGGTCTTGCCGTGGGCGTGATTCTCTTCGCGCTCAGTTTCAAAATGCCCATCGAACGTTTCCCCGGACAGGTGAGTCTGATTGCCGGCTTTCGCACGCTTGCACGTCAGCGAAGCTATCTCGGCTTTCTACTATCCATGGTCCTCGCGGGCATTGGCTCGGGCAGCTACTTTAACTTTCTGGGGCTGAACATTCTCGAATTGGGCGGCACTCAGGCGCAGGTTGGGATGGCGTATGGCGCAAGCGCACTGGCCGAGATCCCCATCATGTTTCTGGGCGCCCGCTGGTTCCATCGCTACGGCAATGCCAGCTTGATCACCTTCGGCCTTTCTATCTTCACGTTCGGCTGGGTAACCGTCGCCTTTATGACTTCGCCGATCTCACTGATCTTGGCAGCAATGCTGGTCGGCATCGGCTATGGATTCTTCTGGGTGGCGGTCGTCGGATTTGCCAATGAGACCGCCCCTAAGGGTATGAGCGCGACGGCTCAGGCGACCGTCGCTGCGGCTCAAGGCGGCCTGGGATGGGGGCTGGGTGCGATCGTCGGCGGCACACTGTGGGATCTGACCAGTGGATCTGCCGTCTTCTGGGCCAGTGCACTCGCCGGCATGGCTGCCATCATCGTCTTCCGGATTGGGCTGCGCATGGCGAAGTAGACGTGGACCAAGTGACTGTCCGCGATGAACCTCCCGGAGGTTGATACCGCAAAGTCAATTGCGGACAATGACTAAGATTCCCCAACAAGCGCATACGCTGCGATTCCGAATGCTGTCGCAACGTTCAGCGAGCGCTTGGCCCCGCGCATGGGGATGTGCAGAATGGCGTCGCACAGATCGATAATGCCTGGGTCGACGCCGGTTCGCTCATTGCCGATAATCAGCAGAATGTCGGTCTCATCAGAGGGCGGTGGCTCGAATAGAGACTGGGCTTCTGACGTCTCTTCCAGGGCCCACACGAGATAGTGCGACTTCTCCTGCTCTATCTGATCGACGGCATTTGAGTGGTAGGACCAAGCGACGGTCTGCTCTGCGCCGAGGGCGGTCTTGGCCAGCTTGGGGTTATCGGGTGTCGGCGTGATGCCGCAGAGATAGAGGTGACGGATGCCCGCACCGTCGGCCGTGCGAAAGATGGAACCGACATTGTAGAGGCTGCGGATGTTATCGAGCACTACGTCGACGTGGCGGAGCGGATGGCGGGCGGTGCGGGCAACCGATTTGCGTTCGTCCACCAGCGGAGTGGCGGCGACCTGTACGGTTTCTGCGCCGCAAAGTGGACACGGTAAAGCAAGCGCATCGCCGTCCACTGCCGGGTAGCGTAAGCGGCAGTGGACGGCTAGACATTGGCGAATCTGATAGTGCTGTGGCATAGGTGTAGGCTCGGAAAATTGGTCGATAGCGTCGAGTGGGATTCGGCGGCTAACATCGAGAAGCGCCTTTTGAAGAGTTAGAATCTAGTCTTGTAATCGAGCGTAGGTGCGGTTTCAAACCGCACGATTCCCGGATACCCTAAAATTCCGCAGCTTGTGCGGTTTCAAACCGCACCTACATTACTACCGGATCATTTAGTTAATTTTCAGTAGGCGCTTCTCATTGTTAGCCAGGGGATTGATCCCCACCGAAACCGATCCCCGTCAGATTCTAGGTCACATCACCCAGATAGATCGGTCGAACGACGACCTCGGGAGACTGATCTCCATCGGCCATCAGACGCGGAATCAACGCCTGAGGATAAAATTCATAGCCGCCAAATTTTCCCAGCGGCACCCACTCCAGCCCGATCTGCCAGCGTGTCCGGGACCGTCGCTGCATCGTGTGATGGCCTTGTTTTTAGGCGGCAGCCAAACATAAAATCCACCTGATGCACGCCGCCGTGATCAGCGACGAACTCGTGGTTGCGTCCGATGTACTCGCGCAGATAGAGCAGATCGCCGATCTCGACGTCGGCCCCGATTTCCTCAAGGCACTCGCGGCGAAGCGCCTGGTGCAGCGTCTCGCCGCCCTCCTGGCCGCCGCCGGGCAATAGGTAGTAGCGACTGCTATCTCCTTGGTTCACAGTGACCAGCAGGCGTCCATCCTCAATGATCACGGCCTTGGCCGAGTTGCGCAAGCGGGGACCTGTTTCATCCACGGAGATACCCCTCTTCCACCGACTTGTCGATGATCTCCTCGGCAAAGTCCCACAGCGCCTCCGATCCCTCAACCACCGGCCCGATGCGCTGAATCACCTGCTCGCGGGTGATGCCATGCTTTCGCCACTCCTTGCCCTGGCTGTAGTAATTGTGCAGGAGGGGCATCAGGCGGTCGACGGCGTTGGCCATTTTGGCTTCCGCCGTCTCGCGTGCGTCGAACTCGATAGAAGGCCGCCTTCATCTCTGTCGCCTGGTCGGCAGGCAGCAACCCGAAGAGCCGTTCGGCCGCCGCCTGCTCGCGCTCAGCCTGGCTCTGCTTGCCGCCTTCATCATAGGCGTAGGTATCGCCGGCGTCGATTTCGACGATGTCATGGACCAGGAGCATCTTGACCATGTGTAGTACGTCGACCGGCTGGTTGGAATGCTCTGAGAGTAGCACGGCCATCAGTGCCACGTGCCATGAGTGCTCGGCCGAGTTTTCGTAGCGGTCGCCGCTCACGAGCATGGAGCGGCGCATGATGCCTTTGAGGCGGTCGATCTCGAGGATGAAGTTGAGTTGTTGGGTGAGACGTTCGTCTATCGCTGTTGTACTGCCCATGATTTTCCAGTGTAGTTGGTGGACATCCGTTCACGTGACCGATGTCGGGCTAGTGTTGTTGTCGATACCAGCCTATCATAGCACGGCAGAAAGGTGTATCTTGTGTGGGCATTGCGTCGTGAAGCTCTCTTCGCTGCGTATTTCTTGAGCGGCTGGGCTCAGGATGTGACCCGCCCGGGAACGCCACGCTCCATCTTGAGGCGCATCTGTCCAGTGAAACCTGCTTGCCAGTATCACCAAATCCGCTATAATGAAATCATATTTCATGATTTTTCGAGGGTAGGAGGTGTTGCAATGACAGTTGCCCAAAAATTCTCCCGTTTGCAAAAACGTGGACAAGTCACGATTCCCATTGAGATTCGACAGAGGTTGGGATTGGAAGAGGGGGATCTGGTCGCATTCTACGAAACCGACAGCGGTATTGTCATCAGCCCTCAGGAGATCGTACCGACGCAGAAATTGAACCAGCTCTTGGAGGACCGAGGCGTCGGTCTCGAAGATCTGTTTGCTTTCGCCGACCGGATAGCGCCGGACAAGTCTGTGGCAGATGAAACTATCCAATCTAAGGAGAAGAAGAGCAGTGTCACCGAAGGAACGGCAGGCATCTTTCAGCGCCTGGATCGCAGTCAACCTGACAACTTCAAGCAACTGCGAGAGACGTTCATTGATGAGACCGCAAAATCTGTCATGACAGAAGCTCGCACAGAGTCGGGTTGATGACGATGTATTTTCTGGATACCAACATCTTCCTGCGCCATCTCACCAAGGATGACCCGGACAAGGCGCTTAGATGTACACGACTGTTTGGCGAGATCGAAGCAAGTGAGATGCTGGCATGGACCAGTGACCTTGTGGTTGCCGAAGTTGTTTTTGTGCTCTCTTCCAAAGGGCCAAACGGTTATAATCACACACGGGATGAGATCCGAGCCGGACTGGTCGATTTGCTGGCTCTGCCAGGTCTACAGATACCCAGCAAACGCTTCTATCCACGCATATTCGAGCTATACACAACCAGCAATTCCAAATGAGAGATTAAGGTGGAGAGTGCTGGATTTCAAGCCCGTCAATCATGAAGTCAAAAAGATGTTGCCAGCTGTTGAAGATCATGTAGCGAGTCAGGGCTCTGAGATCATGAAAGAAAGTGCGGCGGACGGCAAGGGTTTCTCGCAACAGGCGGTAGTCATCATTGGCGATGTGCAAGGCAGTGTGAACGAGAAAGGCGAGCAAATTGAGGGTGAATAGGGTGTTGGCGAGATGCTTATCACCGTGGCCAAAGTTATGTTCCAGATGGTAGCCTTGATTTTTGAGTACATTGATATTTTCATTCTCGACCTTCCAGCGGGTACGCCCTACTCTGCAGAGTTCGGCGACATTGTCGAGCGAAATCGAATGATTGGTGGCCCAAGCATTGTGATAGATGGTCTTGCCGGTTTCGGCATGGGTAATGCGTAATTCGGACCAGTTGACATGAAGCGCATCGCCGCCAGCACGTAAAGGGACCTGATTGGCGAAACGATAAGTCCAGAGTTCATGATGGCGACCGTTCCACCGGCGCAGTTGATGAGTCGTGACACCTCCAGCCTTCTCCAACAGAGCAACCTCCTGATAAAGGGTGGTGTGTGAGCTAGGTTTGCAGATGAAAACGAAATACTGCTGGTGGACGTGCTCAATCAGTTCACAGAGCGGCTGGTTGGCATAGAGATCATCGCCCAAATAGGTGACGCTATACGGCTCAAAATGATCACTATGTTCCTGTAGCCAGCGTTTGGATGCGGCTCGTTCACAATCCTGCTTTTCATGACCATCCTGGGGCACGATAGCCTCTGGCGGTAGCGACAAGACATGTGGGCAATCAGGTTTGACGATGACCGGTGCGATGGCGCTATGGTAGTAATGAACGGTGCCTTGGCTATCCCGTCGCTGTTGACAGCAATCACAATGAACCTGCGTCGATGAATGATAGACCACGCCGTCCATGGCGATTACAAACGTTCCTTGGAAGCACTTGTAGCTTTCCAGGTGACCGGATGCCGCCAATTCATCGACAATCCACCAGTAATCTGAATGAATTTCGGTCGGGGACACTGGGTCCAGCAGATTTCGAATCTGTTGGTCCCCTGGAATTTTCTCCACTTTGAACAGCGTTTGCGCATTGCTGTTGCGTTTCTTCTGCTCCATGTCGCGCTGGAAGGAGAGAAATGATGGAGACTGGGTAAAGAAGACTGAAAACGCCGCCGATGCGGCATCCGTCATTGTGTACTTCTGGCTGTTGTTCCCTTTTCGCACATCAGTCAGCGTCTGCCATGACTCTCGAAATCGGTCGATTATCCGTCCCATCTTTATCGGTTTGGTCATCGTTTCCTCCTTGAATTCGATGACCTACACTAACAGATTTTGGCTCTCATGTCACCACCAATTCCTCATTTGGAATTGCTGATACACAACGCACAGGATTGACTTCATCGACGCCTACAACGCGGCGTTGGTCGAAGTCAGTGAGCAGCGAGAACTATACAGCTACGACCGAGATTTTGATGTGCTTCAAGACGTCACAAGAATCGAACCATAATGCCTGAATAACGACTAATTGCATCTTGATGTTCAACGTGACAACTCCGTCTCAGCCCAGCCCAATCGCAGACAGACCAACGGCGCGCCGCCGATGACCCAGAATCCGACGGCGCTGTAGCGAATGTAGCGGAGCACTAGCCCCAACGTCGATTCATCAGCAGCCAACGGATCGAAGATTACCTTCAGGCCCAGGTAGAGAATGGCCACGCCCGCAGAGCCTGCAAGATAGCGAAGAAACCGATATTTCAGCGGCCCATCGGCGCGGAAGTTGCCACGTGTGCGCAGCACGAATGCGCCCGTCGCAGCCCCAAACAGGAGGGCGCTGGTGGCGACCGTATCCTGCAGGCTGAGCCCGTCCGGCGCGGGCCCGCCGGCCCCGGCCACATTGTCCAGCCAGGCCGTCGGCATGGGCCAGCCTACGAACAGCCCGTCGACAATGGCCCACCCGGCAGCGACGATGCCAAGCGAAACGGCAAAGACCAAGGCGACCTGTTTACGGAGGCTGAACCGTTCGAACCAGCACGCGACGCGTTCTTCATTACTCAGAAAAATCCACAGGGTTATCGCGCCTAGCAACCAGCCCAAAAGCACGTCGGTCGTGAAATGGACGCCAATGTGGATGCGTGATATCCCGACGCCCAAGACAATCAGTATTGCGCCGACCCAGGCCCACCAACGGTTGACGGCCGCAGCAACCATGCCCCACAATACCACCGACGTCTGCGCATGGCCGGACGGCAGGCCGAAGCCGGATTCGCCGCCGCCCAGCAGGCGAACTTCGGCGTTGTACCAGTAGGGGCGGGGCGAGTGGAAGAAGATCTTGAGCACGCTGTTGAGCGAGAGGGTGATGAGCATCGCCAGCGCCAGCCTGAGACCAAAGCGGCGGTCGACCGACCAGTAGATGATCGGCAAGATGAAGAGAAAGAAGAGCGGGCCGCCTGTGAGCGTCAGGACGTTCATGGGCACGATCAGTCCATCGCTCAGACCCTGTAGCCAGAGGATCAGGGCAAGCTCCCAGTCCAGGACGGAATCAGGCATCTTCGCCGGAAACAGGTTCGTTGGGCAGCAGATAGAGATTGGTATCGAGGAAATCGATGTGTACGGGCGTGCCCTCGGCGTATAGATCCTCGGCCTTCGGATCGTGGCGCACGACCGAGATCAGCTGCTCGTCAAATTCAACATCGTACTCGGCCAGCGACCCCATGTAGGAGGTGCGGCGGACCGTGGCCGGCAGCGAACGGCCCGATGGCGCAGCTTCCAGAAAGATCTGGATCGACTCGGGACGGGCGAGCATTAGCGCTGCATCGCCGACCTGCAGATCTGCCGTGGCGGAGCCGGGCACGTTGAGCACTATGTCGTCCAGTTTGACGACCCAGTGCTCGTCCTTCACATCGCTGACGCTGACCGGCAGAAAGTTGGCTCGACCGATGAAGTCGGCCACGAAACGGTTGCGGGGATGGCGGTAGATCTCGACGGCGGTGCCGCTCTGCTGGATCATGCCCTCGTGCATGATGACAACCAGGTCCGAGAGCACCATGGCCTCGTCTTGGTCGTGGGTCACGTAGACGCTGGTGATGCCCAGTTCCTGTTGGATGCGCCGGATCTCTGTGCGCATCTGGACGCGTAGTTTTGCATCCAGGTTGCTCAGCGGCTCGTCGAAGAGCAGCACTTTTGGCTCCATGACCAGGGCTCTGGCCAGGGCGACGCGTTGTTGCTGCCCGCCGCTGAGCTGATTGGGCGCTCGATTCTCCAGCCCCTGCAGCTCGGTCAGATCCAGCACATGACCGACCTTCTCACGAATGACCGACTTGCCCAGCTTCTTGATCTTGAGCCCGTAGGCAATGTTGTCGAAGACGCTAAGATGGGGGAAGAGTGCATAGCTCTGGAAGACCATGGCCATGTCACGTTGGTTGGGCGGCTGCTCGTTGATCTCTTGACCGTCAAGCACAATGTGGCCGGTGGTGGGAAATTCGAAACCTGCAATCAGGCGCAACGTCGTCGTCTTGCCACAGCCCGACGGGCCGAGCAGCGTTACAAACTGCCCCTCGCTGATGCCGACGTTAATGTTATCAACGGCACGCACAACGCCGCTGCTGTCGCGGCTTTCAAAATGTTTGCTCAGATCGATTAGGTCAAGAAACACTGTGTTCTCCTGCGTTGTGTCAATGGAACGCGGAACAAGCCGATCGGACGGATCCACGCGGATAGCAACGAAAGAAATCCGCGGATATCCGTGTCATCTGTCCGATCCGCTCTATCGCTGTTATCCGGCGCCTACCGACAGATCCACGGTTTCGCTGCCGCCGAAGCGCCGGCCGAGCCACCAGTACATGAGGCCGATGGCGATGAGCACAATGAAGATCAGAATCATCGAATAGGCTGCGGCTGTGGACATGCCGCCCTGCTCGACTTCGCTGAGAATCCAGACGGTCAGGATCGGCCATTCCGGCGTGGTCAGGAAGATGACGGCCGACAGGCTGGTCATGTGGCGGGCGAAGGCGAAGATGAGGCCGGCGATGAAGGCCGGCAGGATCAGCGGCAGCGTCACGTTGCGGAAAGTGTACTGCGAGTCTGCGCCCAGGCTGTTTGAGGCCTCTTCGATGGATGGGTCGATCTGTTGGAGCGCGGCCACGCCTGCCCGCACCGAGGCCGGCAGACTGCGCACGGCATAGGCGGCGATGATGATGTAGGGCGTGCCGACCAGCGCCAGCGGGGTGCCAAAGAAGGTCAGCGACGCACACAGGGCCATGAGCACCGTTGCAAACAGCGCCCGCATTTTGGCCCGGATCTGCAACACGATGAAAACGCTGACGGCCAGATAGGTGAAGCCCAGGATCGTCATGGTCGGGCGTGTGAAGACGCCGATGAACGAGACCAGGCGCAACACGATCTTGGACAGCGTCGGGTTGGTCAGCGCTCGACCCGAGCGCGCCATCGGCACCAGCAGCAGCGGCGTCAGGTTGTAGATGACCAGCATCCCCGCCATCGCTACCAGGGTGATGATGATCGGTTTGCGTTTGCCCGGCTCGGCCATGAACCAGGCAAACGCTGCGAGCGCCAGGAAGCCGGCCGCCAGCAGATATCGCCAGCCATCTTCGGTCAGGCCGAGCAGGTAGGGCAGCCAGTTGATGCCGTAGCCCAACACAAATCCTGTCACCATGAGTACAATCTGTTTCCAGCGTTGCTCCACCACCTTGGTGACCAGGAAGCCGGCCAACGCCAGATAGACGAGGACCACGGCATAGCTGGGCGAGCCGATGAAGGCCACGATGTAGCCGATGCCCAGAATAGTGCCTGGCACTGCGCCGCCTAAGTTGGAGACGAAGTCCAGCGTCTGCTTGCCTGCGAAGTTGCGGCGCACCACCATGAAGGCAATGACCATACCGACCAACCCGGCAATGGGCGTGGCCACCGCGGACAGGAACGTGGTCGACAGTACGGCGTTGAGCCCACGACCGAGCGCCGTACGATAGTGGCTGAAGTCCAGCGCGTAGTTGATGCCCCACAGCTTTGTGAACGAGCCCAGGAAGATCGAAAGATAGAGCACCATGATCAACACCAAGACCAGAAAGGTGATGATGATGAAGGTCCAGCGAATCAGCGGTTCCTTGACCATGATGCGTCCGGTTGTCGGTTTGCCCGTCACGGCCACGTATGAGCGACGGCTGACGTAGTAGCGCTGGAGTACGAAGATGGTCAGGGTTGGAATGAGCAGGACCAGTGAGAGCGCCGCTGCCTTCTGCTGATCGTATTGGCCGTTGATGGCCAGGAAGATTTCGGTTGAAAGCACGGACGTGTTGCCGCCCAGCAGGAGCGGATTGCCCAGGTCGGCCAGCGACTCGACAAAGAGCAGCAAAAACGAGCCGGCCAGGCCGGGCACCAGCAGCGGCAACGTCACTGTGCGAAAGATGTGAAATTTGCTCGCGCCCAAACTGAGCGCCGCCTCCTCCATGGAGGCGTCGATATGCTCCAACATCGAGCGGATGATCAGGTAGGCGACCGGGAAAAAGGTGATGGTCTGGACAAAGATCAGTCCATCCAAGCCATAGATGTCATTCATTCCCTGGGTGAAGCGCATACCGAAGATCTGCTTGGTGACCAGGCCACTGCGTCCAAAGAGCAGAATCGTGGCGATGGCAATGGCAAAGGGCGGCGAGATGGTCGGCAGCAACGTGAAGATGTGAAAGAAGCGGGCGAAAGGGACACTGCACCGCACCATGGTATAGGCGAAGATGAAGCCTAGAAGCGTCCCGAAGGTTGCCGTGCCCAGGCCCATCTCCATGGTGTTGATGACGACCTGCCAACTGTATTGGCGATAATATGGGTCGACATAATGTGTGAAGTATTCAAAGCTCAGCTCGCCCGTGTCCGGGTCGAAAAAGCCCTGGACGACCACGCTGAAGAGCGGTAGCGCGACGAAGAGAAAGACAAAGATGCCGACGACGAGTAAGCCCATGGCCAGGATCGGGTCCTGGCCGATGAGCCGCAGTTCCTGCCATCGTCGCCAAAGGGCGGAGCGACTTGTCGAAGATGTATTGGACGTCATAGGCGGTGTCTGATTGGTTGATGTGGTAAGACGTCCGGCTTCTGGCAAGAGCCGGACGTCCTGTAGTCATTCGGTAGTACTGTCCGATACTGGGTTTCGATTCGGAATCGAAACCCAGTTTTGTGGGGGCGGGGCTTGTCCCCGCCCGCTACGCAATCGGACGCTATTCCTTCAACTCGTCAGCGCCGGCGATCTCGTTGATGAAGCGGTCGATGAAATCTTTCTTGTTGGTGCCGCAGAAATCGAAGTCATACTCGATCAGGTTTGCTTCCAACAGCTCCGGCCGAGACGGCGTGGCGCCTTCGACCGTTGGCGCCTGGAACGAATCGTACTTGGGCATGAGTTCCTGAGTTGAGGCTTCAAGCGCCCAATCGTACCACTGCTTTGCCGTATCAGGATGCGTAGCGCCCTTGATGATGCCCATGCCGCCAATCTCGTAGCCGGTACCCTCTTCGGGGAAGGTAAGAACCAGCGGCGAACCTTTTTCGATCTCAGCGACGATATCATGTGAGAAAACGATGCCGACAGCTGCTTCGCCCTGGCCAACAAAACGCCCTGGCGCCGATCCGCTCTTGGTGAACTGGAGAACCTGACCGGCATAATCACTGAGATAGTCCCAGGCCGCTTCCTCGTCCATCAACTGCACGATGGTGCAGAGCGCAGTATAGGAAGTGCCCGAACTCGATGGATGGGCAACCATCAACTGGCCGGTAAACTCGGGCTTCAGCAGATCTGCCCAGCTTGTCGGCGCTTCCACTCCGGGATTCTCATCGAGCCAATCTTGGTTGGTGGCAAAGCCCAGCGAACCGACATAGATGCCGGCCCAGTTGTTATCCGGGTCCAACATGAGATCCGGGTCAATGATCTTGGCGGCGTTGGGCGACTCGTAGGGTTCGAGCAGGCCTTCCTCTGCCGCCGCGATGAAGCTATCGACCGGTCCGCCCCACCAGATATCGAACTGGGGGTTGTCGCGCTCATTGCGCAGGCGGGTGAGTGATTCGCCGCTGGACATGCGCACGAAGTTGACCGTAATATCAGGGTGGGCCTGTTCGAACTCAGTCTTCATACCTTCGCACACTTCGATCTGTACAGTGCATAGCAAGTCGAGTTCAGTGCTGGCCGCCATGTCGACATCACTCTCGGCTGCCGGAGCTGCCGGCGGTGGCGCTACGCAGGCCGAAAAGGCCATCGCGATCAGGATCAACAGGGCGACGATGCCCAGAACAGGAACAGTTCGTTTCATTGGAAGTCTCCTCTTGGGTTGTGGAAGAACAGGTCTTGGCGCCGATCGGAAAGCGGCTCTCAGTATGACGCGGAGACTGCTGGTAGGGATGGCCACGAGGAAGCAGTTTCCACATCTTGAGAATGTAGCGTACATTACGTCTGTTGTCAATCAACCGAAAAAACTGAAAAGGGTGGGTCCAGGTTGGGTTGCAGATCTGCAAATAGCTGCTGTATCCGCTTCAGAACACACCCAGATTCAATCCACGGAAAGGAGAGACCGATGTCGACAGGATTTAACGGACTTGGCATGCACCTGGGCAACCTCTCGCGGTTGTCCAACGCAGAGACGCGATCGATCAGCGCCGAGAACTTCGACGGCAGCAAAGGCGGCGGCGGCAAGGCTACTGTAGGCACGGGCGCGGTGGCCGCGCGTGAGTTGGGTCAGGGCTGGAAGGTTTCACCCTCCATCAATATCGAAGGCAACACCAGGGTGACGCTGGCCGACATCGAAGGACCGGGCGCCATCCAGCATATCTGGCTCACGCTGCACCCGAGCTTCTGGCGACGAATTGTGTTGCGCATCTACTGGGATGACGAGGAAACACCTTCTGTTGAGACGCCGATTGGCGACTTCTTTGCCAATGGTTGGTGCGAGCGCTGTAACGTCAGTTCCCTGCCGGTGGCCGTCAATCCGGCCGGCGGCTTCAACAGCTACTGGGAGATGCCCTTCCGCCGCCGGGCCCGTATCACGATAGAAAATGTGAGTCCGGACGAACTGAAGGGCTTCTACTATCAGATCACCTACGCGCTGACCGATGTGCCGGAGGACTGCGCCTACTTTCATGCCCAGTGGCGGCGCAGCAATCCGTTGCCATACATGGAGGACCATGTGCTGCTCGACGGTGTCAAGGGCCAAGGCCACTACGTGGGCACCTATCTGGCCTGGGGCGTCAACAACAACGGCTGGTGGGGCGAGGGCGAGGTCAAGTTCTTCATCGACGGCGACACCGACTGGCCCACCATCTGCGGCACCGGCACCGAGGACTATTTCGGCGGCGCCTGGGATTGGGAGCATCCGATTGGCCAGTATGGGGTCCATTCGACCGCCTATCAGGGACTGCCTCAAGTCATTCAAACGGACGGCCTCTATCGCAGCCAGCAGCGCTTCGGCATGTACCGCTGGCATGTCATGGACCCGATCCGCTTCAAAGAGGACCTGCGCGTCACCATCCAAGCCCTGGGCTGGCGCTCCGAGAAGGAGGGGAACCGACGATACCTGCCCTTGCAGGACGATATCTCGTCCACGGCCTTCTGGTATCAGCAGGAACCCCATGCGCCCTTCCCGACACTTCCCGACGCCGACGGCCTCGAAGTGATCTGATCGGCCTACCGCCAATCGCTGCAAACACAAAGGGACAGGTCTCAGACCTGTCCCTTCGGCACGCATCGAACGATGTACACATTGACGCCGCTTCTATAGCAACGCCTCCAGCGCGCCGATCAGGCGGTCGACGTCCTCCGGCGTGTTGTATGCCTGGATCGAGACGCGGATCAACGGATCGTCGCGGTAGCCGGAGATCGGCACTTCGACCTTGTACTCGGTCCAGAGTCGGTTGCGCAGCTCGGCCCTGTCGACTTCCGGCAGCCGTGCCGTGAACATCTGCTCGAACCAGCGGTAACCTCCATGGGCATCATCAGGGCAAATGGCTGGTAGGTCGGTAAGGGCATTGATGCGATTGCGTGTCTCGATGGCCCGTTCGTGGCAGAAGGCGCGCACGGCAGGCCAGTCGTGATCGTTCTGGAACTGGATGGCCGCGGGTACGGCCAGGTAGGCCGAGGGGTCCATGGTGCCTGTCCACGAGTAGAAGTCGGTGAGTTTGGAGCCGGTCTCGCCGCTCCAACCATGGCTGACTACCAGCGGTTCCAGATCCGGTTCATGATTGGGCGCTACGTAGAGGAAGGCTGCACCCTTGGGCGCGCAGAGCCACTTATGGGCGTTGCCCGTGTAGAATGTCGGGGCCATGGCCGTCATATCCAGGTCGATCTGGCCCAATGCGTGCGCTCCGTCGATCACTGTGAGTAGCCCCTCGGCATTGGCGCGTGCGCAGATCTGCTCGATGGGGAGGATCAGCGCCGTGGGCGAGGTGATGTGGCTGACGGCGATGACGCGCGTGCGAGGCGTCACGCCGGCCCAGAGCGCGTCGACAAAGGCTTCCGGACTGTCTACCGGCAGCGGAATGGGCTGGTTGATGTACGTGGCGCCGGCCTGGTTACAGATATAGCGCCAGGTGTTGTTGACCGCGCCGTACTCGTGATCGGTGGCCAACACTTCGTCGCCGGCTTGCAGCTTGAGCGAGCGTGCCGCAATGTTGATGCCGTAGGTGGCGTTGGGCACAAAGACCACATGGGCGCCGTCTGTGCCCACGTACGCACCCATTTTCTGACGCGCCTCCAGGGTCAACTCTGGTCGCTGACGCTGGATGAAGTCGACCGGCTGGCGTTCCAACTCACGTTGCCAATGCTGGTAGTTGTCGAAGACGGGCCTGGTGCAGGCGCCGAAACTGCCGTGGTTGAAGAAGGCGACGTCGGGGTCCGATCGAAATTGGGAAGCAATCGCCGGCTGACGCGTCTGAAAATTGTTCATGGAGACTCGATTCTGTCGGTTTTGCAGACCGGCGTAACCGGCCCCTGCGTTAGGATCTTGGGTTGAATTGATAGAGAACGGACGGCATCGTAACCCAGGAGATTCAGGGCTGCAAGTGACGATTTGGCGATTCAACGCAAACGTTTGCGTTTTCTTGCATCCGACTTCGAAACCGATTACACTATGCGCGTCCTCTGATGTGGGATCACCCGATCCGTTGTTCTGTTCAACCGTTTGTTCTATCACCAACCAAATAGGAGGGTACGATGAACCAAATGCCAAGCCGTGCAAGATTCGGACGCATGTCCGGTCTGGCGCTTGCGCTAACCTTGATTTTCGCGTTGCTGCTTTCCGGCTGCGCTGCGCCCGCGGCTGCCCCGGCTGCTGAAGAAGCGCCGGCCGCGGATGCAGGCTCAGCTGAAGCCGAGAGCGGCGATGCCTATGTGACGGTCTTCGGTGAGACACTGCCAGAAGGCGCACTGCCCTATGATCAGCAGGTCTACCGCACCGGTTTCAACAACACCGCCAATGCCACAACGTTCGACTTTTTCGCTGCTGTCTACCAGCGTTACTGCGCCACCGATCATTTCTCCACCACGTTTGGTGATGTGCTGGTTGAGCTGGACAAGGACTTCAACCTTGTTCCTGCTGCGGCTGAGAGTTGGGATGTCTCAGAAGATGGTAGGACGTGGACGTTCAAGCTGAAGCCAGGTCAGGTCTGGAGTGACGGCACGCCGCTGACCGCCTACGACTATGAGGCCACTTTCCGTCTGGGCGCCAGCCCGGATCATGGCTGGGACTTCGCCTGGTTCCACAGCTTCCTTGGCCCCGGCGGCATCAAGAACTGGAGCAAGGTTGTTGCTGGTGAGTTGCCGGTCGAAGAACTGGGTATCCGTGCCGTCGATGATCTGACGCTCGAAGTCGAATCCGAAGAACCCTTCCCGCCGTTGCCCGGCACCATGAAGTTTTCCTGGGTAATGCAGAAGAAGGCGTTGGAAGAGCATGGCCCGCTCTACAACAGTGACTTGGCGACCCATGTCACGTCGGGTCCGTTCAAGCTGGTCGAGTTTGATCCGGGCAATCGCATTGTGATCGAGGCCAATGAGACGTACAAGGGCTATCGCCCGCCGCGCCTCAAGCGCATCGAGTGCACCTTCATGGCGCCGGAGACCATGTTCCTGTCGTTCGAGAACGGGGATATCGATCAGGTGGGTGCTGATTTACTGACGCCGGCCGACTTCGAGTTGATTCAAGCCGATCCGGCTTTGTCTGAGAACTACCTGCGTCACTTCGGCGATTTCCGCACCGACTATCTGATGTTTGACACGTTCAACCCGCCCTTTGACAACCTGGACGTGCGCAAAGCCTTTGCCCACGCGGTGGATCGTGACGCCATCGTCAAGAATATCTTCACCGAGATCAAGGCCATGCCGGCCCACTCCATGTTGATGCCAGGCTTCCCGTCGTCTGACGTGGACGGCGATCTGGCTGAATACCAGGCCTTCAACTGTGAGGTGGCCCAACAGCATCTGGCCGACGCCGGCTATCCGGACGGCGAAGGTTTCCCCAAGCAGGAACTGTGGTTGCGCGGTGAGACTCCGGCCATTGCCGCAGTCTACCAGGGCGTTGCTGCGTCGATCTCTGAATGTTTGAACATCGACATTGAAGTTGCCAATCAGGACGGCAAGGTCTATACCGATGCAATGAACGCTCGTCCGACCGAGTTGACGCTTGGCGGTATCTCGTACGGTATGGACTTCCTGGATCCTGCCAACTTGCTGGGCATCTGGGTTTCCTCCGGTCGACACTCCTGGAAGAACGACGAGTTTGACCAGATGGTCTCCGATGCCAGCGGCTTGGTGGGCGATCCTGAAACTCGCGATCAGATGTTCCGCGATGCAGAGAAGATCCTGGTCGACGACGTGGGCGGCGTTTTCATCGCCCATCGATTCGCCGGCGATATCGTTCAGCCCTATGTCCAGGGCGAGGCCATCCGCGAGCCGGATTCCTACGGCATCGCCGGTTTCCACTGGGGCAATGATTCGCTGATCAGCAACATCTATATTGCTGAGACGGAATAGTCGGATTGAAGGTAGTGAGTAGGAAGTAGTAGATACTGCGTGATGCGTATTGCGTAAGGTTTCTGGAGCGGGAGAATCGTCAATAATGGCGTCGCCCCAGACTACGCAGTACGCATCACGCAATTACGCAGTACGTATTTCACAGAAAGCCGCTCTGCTCCATGGGACGATATCTGTTCATTCGCATTCTTTCGCTTGTCCTCGTCATGGTGGTCGTTTCACTCATGACGTTTTTGCTCATGCATTCGGTTCCTGGCGGACCGTTTGACGAGGAAAAGGGGCGGCTGCCGCCGGCGGCCAAAGAGAACATCATGCGTAAATATGGACTGGACAAACCCATGTACGTCCAGTATCTGAACTACATGAAGAATGCATTGATGTTTGATTTTGGCATCCCCTTTCAACAGCCGAACACGACTGTGACCGCACTCATCCGCAAGACCTGGGGCGTGACCTTGCAGGTCGGCATGATGACAGTACTGTTCTCGTTCACGTTCGGAATATTATTCGGCGTTATTGCTGCTTACAATCAGAACTCATGGCTCGACAATATCGTAACATTCGGATCCATGTTGGGCTTCACCGTGCCAAACTTCGTTATCTCGCTTTGGTTGATTCTGATCCTTGCCGTACGCCTAAAGCTGTTGCCCATGGGCGGGTGGAGTGAGTCGGAGCAGTGCCTGATCGGTGACCGGTTTCTGTGCAGCGACTGGATCATGCCGGTGATCGCCTACTCTCTGGCGCCCTTGGCCATCATCGCCCGCTATACCCGATCGAGCCTTGTCGATGTTATGCGTCAGGACTATGCACGTACGGCCAAAGCTAAGGGGCTCAACGATCGAGCCATCATGGTCCACCATGTATTTCGCAATGCCATGATTCCCATGGTAACGGCTCTTGGCGTGATCATTCCCAATCTGCTGACCGGCAGTATTTTTATCGAATCGATCTTCCGCATCAATGGGTTGGGGCGCTATTTCGTGACCAGTATCTTCAATCGTGATTATCCCATGATCATGGCGCTCTTTCTGATGGTTGCCTTTCTTTGGAGCTTTATCTATCTGCTGACCGATATCGCCTACACGTGGATCGATCCGCGCGTGCGGCTCGGCTCCAAGGGGGGCGCATAGTGGCAAGCGCAACCGCAGCGGATCTGAAGCAGATTCAATCTACTCAATCTCTGGGCAAGCATCGCACGCTCCTGCAGGATGCGATTCGACGTTTTTTTCACAATCGGCTTGCCATCTTCGGCCTGGTCTTGGTCGTCTTTTTTGTCATCCTAGCAATTTTCGCCGACGTTCTCGCCCCCCATCCCTACGACAAGGTCTACTTTGATCGAGTGTTGATGTTCCCTTTCGAGCATCCGGCCCACCCGCTTGGTACCGACGAAGTGGGGCGGGATTATCTGAGCCGTTTGATATACGGCGCGCGTACATCGCTCTTTGTTGGCATTACCGTCATGTTTTTTGCTGTGATCGTCGGCGTGCCGCTGGGTGGGCTGGCCGGGTACCGCGGTGGCGCCATCGACTTCATCATCTCGCGTGTCATCGATGTGATGACGGCCTTCCCAAGCCTGCTCTTTGCGATCTTGCTCATTTCGGTCTGGGGCGGCGGGATGTACAATGTGATCCTGGCGTTAAGCATCACCGCATGGATTGAGATCGCCCGTCTCACGCGCGGCCAAATGCTATCGTTGAGAGAAAAGGAGTTCGTCGAGGCTGCCCAGTGTCTTGGGGTATCTCAGTGGCGCATCATCACGCGTCATCTTCTGCCCAATGCACTCTCTCCATTGCTGGTTGCCATCTCCTTTGGCATCCCCGCTGCCATGTTCGCCGAAGCCGGGCTCAGTTTTCTCGGGATCGGCATCAATGACCCAACGGCAAGTTGGGGCAAGATGGTCGGCGTCAGTAACGCCTACATTCGTGTATACTGGCATCTGGCGCTCTTCCCGACGATTGCCATTGCATTGGCCATGCTCGGTTTCACCTTTGTCGGCGACGGACTGCGCGACGCGCTCGATCCGAAAATGTTGGAGTAACTTTTCTTATGAAAACACGATTTCCCTTTCGAGTTTGCGGATTTCTGCCGGGTAGAACTAGCTTGTTGCTGGCTTTGATGCTTGTTGTGGGTCTCTTCAGTGTCGCCGCCTGCGGCGGTGGGGATGGAAACACAAGCGACAACTCAGCGCCTGCTGAGGCTGGACAAGAGAGCAATAGCGGAGGGGGCGTACCAACCATGCCGGCTCCGCGCTTTGCCGCTCCGACCACGATGATCGATGCCACCAAGGTGGCGCAGAGCAAGAGCGACGCAACGCCGGAGCCGGAGCCGGAACCCGATCTTGCCTTCGGCGAGGCCGCATACATACGACTCTGTGTTGACTGCCATGGCGACGATGGCACGGGCGTGGCGGACAAGGCCGAAACGATTGTGGGCGTCGAACTGGATCAAGCCGCTTTTGTGGATCTGATGCGCGCCGGCGGCGGCTACGGCAACGAACACATCTTCGGCCCGAGCAAGATCAGTGACGACGGAATCGTGTCGCTGTTGGCCTACGTGCAGACGTTGAGCGAGTAAAATCTCGATATTTTTGACGCGAAGAGGCCCGGCTTTCTGTCAAAGCCGGGCCTCTTCGCGTCTGCTCCGAATCTATCGGGGAGTTCCGAGCGGTTTGCAGAAGCAATCACGCTACTGTACAAGCACCGTCTCCGCCGTCACACGGCGATAGTTGGCATCCCGCGCCTCGCCCAGCGCTAGCAGCGCTGCAATCCGTCGGGCGTTGTGGGTGAAGGTCTCGATCTCATCGACATTGAGCGGACGTTCAAGAACTTTGGCCTCGCGATCGGAGAGCCATTTCTTGAGCACCTGATAGCCGCCCAGTACAGCGTGGCGGAAATGAGCCCACGGTTCGTAGGTGCGGCTATCAGCCGGATGACTCCTGGTACCTTTGGAGCAGTCTGATTGGCGAGGCTTATCACGCTGATAGCGTGACCTACAGTCCATGGGTCTACTTACGCCGTCGTGTACTAGCGTATATGCCCAGACCTCGCTGGGCACGTGACGCCAGCAGGTGCTGTCATTGAGATTGATGTCCAACACTACTTCGCCGTTGGATAATTTTCGTTCTTTCACACGACCACGACCGGGCATGACAGCGCCATTGGCCGAATAGCCCCAGCCTTCGGTGATGGCCAGATTCGTGGGCCGGGGCGGGCGTGGCCGATCCTGGCGCAACGCACCGTCGTTTTTCAGGCTGCGGTGAGCGCAAAGGCGCGGTTCGTCGCATGACGCGTTGCAGATATTCGAGCAACGCCGAGCCATGGGCGCTGGCCAGCGTACGCCGATGCTCCGCGCTTCGCCAGAAAGCGCCTTCATCCTCGGCCAGGCGGTACTGCTCCTCCGCCTGTTTACCGCCGTGCTCGTCCAGAGTGACCAGCAGAAAATGATAGTAGTTCGTCACAAGCACGACGCCATAGTGGAGCAGATATTTGCGCATCTGCGCCGTCTGGGCAATGGCATCTACCTTGGCAGTAGTCGGTTCGACTTCAATGACACCGTACTCGGGCTTGGCGTCAACCGGCTGCTTCTCGCTGAGGATGCCAGGATCGGGAATGCCGGCGCCAGTGTTCACCGGATGGACGATTAGAGCAGATTTGGGTATTGACTTTAGGTATTGACTTTGGGCATGCCGCTTGTTATACTATTGGTTATACCAGGAGGGATGATGACGATAAAGACAGCGATTTCAATCGATGACGTTCTATTCGAGAAGGCAAATGATCTAGCCGCGGAGCTTCGCCTCTCTCGCAGCGGACTTATCGCGCTGGCTGTTCGAGAATTTGTCGAACGACATGAAAATCTACGCATGCTAGATGCGATCAATGCTGCGTATGCGGACACGCTAGATGAAGATGAATCCAACTTGCTTCAGCAACAGCGTGCCAAACAACGGAAGATGGTTGAGGGAGAATGGTGATTCAGCAGGGCGATCTGTACTGGATCGATCTGGGCGATCCTAGTGGCTTCGGTCCAGGCTATCGTCATCCCCATGTGGTTGTTCAAAATAACCTCTTCAATGCAAGCCGCATCAATACTGTTGTCGTCTGCACCCTGACCACGAATCTGACAAGAGCAAAAGCTCCGGGCAACATTCTACTCGACAAAGGTGAGGGAAACCTGCCCAAACAGAGTGTCGTCAATGTGTCTCAGTTGTTTACCGTGGACAAGAGCGAGTTGGTGGAGAAAATCGGCTCACTTTCCTCCAAACGAGTCGATCAGATTGTGGCAGGGATTCGTTTGACTGTTGAGCCAAGGGAAATTGGCTGACGACGGGCCGAAGATTATGAGATTTCTATGTCCTCAGGATTTTGACACGCCTGGGAACGCCAAGTTCCAGCTTGGCCCGTGCTGCGCTAGCCTAGCTGGGGATCGACGGTATCAGACATGATTTCCTCGACTGCGGGACGAAGCGTTTGCGCCCGTCCCCGCTCTTCGGCCGCAGCAACCACATCGGCAGGCAGCCTAGCCGGCGCACGCTCGATCTCTTTTCCGTAGACATCCGCAAACCAACATGTGTTGACCACATAGGGCTGCCTATCTTACCGATAGCAGGCGTGATGTCTCCCGGCACTTTCGAACGGGTCACATCCTGGAATCAAGCAATGCCCGAGCCTTCCGAAGGTGAGCCGTAGCATAGCCCTCACGAAACCAATCGACGACCGCGGTCAGGACGCGACGCGCCTCTGCACCGTTTCCTTGATGATCGAGTAGCTGTGCCAAACTCGTAGTCGCTCGCAGTTCCATGAGCTTGGCCTCCTGCCGTTGGGCAACTTCGATCGCCTGGCGGAAGCACAATTCTATGGTCTCAGAAGGCGCATTCTGCTTCCAGAGCAATTCTCCTCGGACTCGATGCAAGTCAGGTTCGTAAAGGCGTTGCTCTTGCTTTTCAACGGTTGTCATTGCATCTGCCAACAGAGTCAATCCGTCCTCGACACGTCCCGCATTATTATACGCTTCGGCCAACAAGCTCAAATAATAGGGTTGGCGCAACCCTGTTCGCATGGTTTGCAGATTGGCCAAGCTGCGCTCCATTTGTGAGATTCCCTGATGGATCTCACCGTGTTCGGCCATTACCCATCCCTGCAGAAAAGTTGTCCACGCCAGATAATAAGGGATATCGTGTTCGACGCAGAGCCGGTGCGTAATCTCGGTCGATTCTTGCACCGCATGAGAATCATTGCGCAATTGGTGAGTCATACTCAGATAACTGAGGGCCGAGACATGGCTAACTGGATGGGACAGGGTTTGGGCCAACGTGATAGCGTTTGTACCAGTCTGTAACGCCAGATCCGGGTAGCCGAGGTAGCACAGGACGTGGGCTAGATGCTGATTTGCAAAGACGCCGAGATCAATTCCGGACAGAAACATGTACGTGTTGTGCTGATCAGCGGAATAGGCATCCAGGGCTTGCTCCAAGTGGTATCTTGCCGAGCGTAGTCCTCCCATATGACTTTTGGCGGATCCAAGCATGAAGTTGCTTGTGACGCGCAACACCGGTTCTTCCGTAGCCAGCGCCGAATACGCCTGTGCAGTCCTGTGGGCTGCCGGTAACGAGCCGCGCACACTATAGACACTGTGTAGCCCCCACAGGACACTTGCCCACGCCGTCGGATCGCCCACGGATTTGCATAGCTCACGTGCACGCAGGTAGACCTGCTCAACTTCCGTGGCCGCAAAGCCTCTGGTGATCTTGTAACCGACGCCCAGGTCGGTCTGTAGCTGTAACTCCTGCCGATCGCGTTCTAGCGTTTCGGGCAGAAGACGCAGCAAGGTCAGCGCCTGAGTCAGGTGAGCAATGGCTTCGTGATGCGCTGATAACGCCATGGTCTGTCGTCCGGCCTCATGCAGATACGCTATAGCCTTTGTCGTCAGGCCGGCGCTCTGAAAATGGTGTGCCAACGGAACGGCCATCACCGCTGGATCTTCACCTGCCAATGCTTCCAACGCATTTCCTACTGCCTCGTGTAGATAGCTACGTTCCGCTTCGTCCAGGTTGCCATACAGATAGCTTTGAAACAGACCGTGGGCAAAGCGGTAGCGCGACAGCAACTGGGTTCCTACTCGCTGATTGCCCTGGCCGATGATCAACCGATGCTGTCTACCGGCAATGCTGCTCAACTGTTGAACGATTTCCCAGCCATTGACACCCAAAATGCGGGCGACGACCTCAGCCGTGAAGGTCTCGCCTTCGACACTGCCGATCTTCAACGCCTCCCGAAGCATTGCGGGCAGAAGACCGATTCGCCGGCTGGTCACCGCTTCCACACGAGCAGGCAATGCATCCCAGTCAATGGCGTCGCCTTCAACCCAAAGCTCCTGATCTTCCAGGACAAGATCCCCACGCGCCTGCATGTCGTGTAACAGTTCCGCCGTGAAGAGCGGGTGGCCTCGTGTGCGCTGACACAACTCGGCGCGAAACGTTTCCGACAACCGGTTTGGCTCACTGTCCACGAGTGCATCCACGAAGGCCCTATCCATTTCCGGCGTCGAACGGCCCAGGTCGATTTCAATATCGCCGAAACGGCGCTTGAGTTCCTGGAGCAGTGGCGAAAGCACATGCCGCTCACCGTCCTCCACACGGCCGGGACGTACATGGCCCTCAACTTCGCTGCTTCGATAGGTGCCTAGAAACAGAATGCGGCTTCCCGCAAGGCGCCTTGCCACATAGTAGAGCAGATCAGCCGACGCACGGTCCACCCACTGCAGATCGTCCAGCAGCAGTAACAGCGGTCGTCGGTTCGCAAGGGCGCCCAATACCTGTGCATATTGGTCAAATAGTCTGCGTTGAGTTACGTCTCCAGCGCGCGTCTGTCTGTGCACCAGTGCTTCGATCTGGGTTTGGCAGGTAGCCGCGGCCACTGGATGCGTCAGAACGCGTTGACGCAGACGTTCACCGGATATCAACAAATCGATCAGATCTGGACTCTGGTCAACGATCACCTGAAGCGTGTAGGGCAATAGCGCCCATAGTCGGCGCAGTTGATCTTGTGACAGCAAACGTGTTTGACCCATCGTTTCGATATCGCAGGTCAACAGGGCAAGAATGTCGCGGAATGGAAGATAGGGATTGCCTGTCCCGGCATAGGCCTCACTGTTCCCGCCGGCAACGATCAGGTCCGGATAGGTTCTCAACGCATGGCCGGCGAATTCTGTCATCAGCGTCGTTTTCCCGTGGCCGGCTTCACCGGTGATGAAAACGATCCGTCCGCTGCCGTTCAATGCGCCCGTAAGATGGGCCGCCAACTGATCCATTTCCAGGGCTCGCCCCACAAAGTGGTTTGGCTCGACGCTCTCAGCCGCGACGACGGGCCATTGGGCGGGATCGACCGATGACGCCCCATCGATGGCAGTGGGCAAATCAGGCGACTCGACATACTCATGACGTGCCATACGCAAAAACGCGTCCCGATGTCCCTCCGGGATTTCGAGGACATCTGCGATTGCTTCGGCCATCTGGCGAGACGGACGCCGCGTCGCTTGCTCGATTTTTTTGATTGTGACAACAGCACAACCCACTTGTTCTGCCAACTCTGCCTGGGTCATGTCTAGGGCTTTTCGCCGTTGTCGTATCCGATCGTCAAACGACGTGATGCTCTCCATCTTTGCCTCTCGCACGATCCATCCGCTACCTTGCCGGGTCGCACCGCGTCTATTTTCTTGTATGCCAAACGGTATCCCCAATGGTATCACACAGGGATACCCACCGGCAATCGGTTCGTGTTTTAATGGTTTCATGGCCGAGTTTTCTCGGTTCCGTTACATTACTCAACATGGAGGTAGGTATGAAACCCGTCAAATCACTGTTTTCTGTTTTGGCATTGCTGGTGATCGTATTGGTGCTGAGCGCATGTCAACCGATTCCAGTTCCTGCGGACAGCGACTCTTCATCTGTCGACGTGGAGGCAAGTGACGCCGAAGCACCAGGCACAGAGTCGGAGCCGGAGCCCGTCTCATCGGAGGAAGAGAAGATCGCCAATGCGATGAGCGCCGGACCGGCCCCGATTGCTCAGGATGCGACCATCCTGGAGTATCCGGCGGAGGGTCAAGGGAACTGGCCCGATGAGCCGGCCCCGGATCTGGTCGAGCTACGCTCCGGCGCTAACGGCTGGACCTGCATTGTCGATATTCCCGACACACCGGGCAACGATCCAATGTGTCTGAACGATGTCTACCTGGAAAGCCTTCTGGCACGCTACAACCTGGTCGATTCGCCCACAAGCGGCATCGGGTTTGGCTATATGCTCCAAGGCGGCGGTCCAGTCGGCAGCCCGCCGCACTTGATGGTCTTCGCGCCCGAAAGCAACGAAAGCATCGCAGCCTTCGGCACCGAGCCAGGCCCAATGCCATGGAACATGTTCCCGGAGACGTCTCATCAACACCTCATGGTACTGGCGCCGCCACCGGTAGAGGCAGTGTCTGCTGAAGAAGACAAGATCGCCAATGCGATGAGCGCCGGGCCGGCCCCGATTGCCCAGGATGCGACCGTCCTGGAGTATCCGGAGGAGGTGAAGGGAAACTGGCCGGATGAACCCGCGCCGGAACTGGTCGAGCTACGCGCCGGCACCAACGGCTGGACCTGCATTGTCGATATTCCCGATACAGAGGGCAACGATCCCATGTGTCTGAACGATGTCTATTTGGAAAGCCTTCTGGCCCGTTACAACCTGGTCGATTCGCCCGCTACCGGCATCGGGTTCGGCTATATGCTCCAGGGTGGCGGTCCTCTCGGCAGCCCGCCGCACTTGATGGTCTTCGCACCCGAAAGCAACGATAGTCTCACAGACTTCGCCGCGGAGCCAGGCCCAATGCCATGGGTGATGTTCCCGGATACCTCCCATGATCACCTCATGGTTATCACACGATAACCGTGCTGCGTAGAGGTTGAGGCGACGGTCTCCTTCAGTCCGTCGCCTCAACACAGTGTCGGGAACACAGTGTCGGGCCAGCGACCTTGCGAATTGGGAACCGGCCTGTTTGTGTCAAACTGAACTGACCGTTTCATTTGCTGCTTTTCCCGCGGAACAGCAGATGATATGATTGCTCAAAATAGGAGATAGGACGATGACAGTACAATCATTGCAAACAAATGACAACGCGAGTGGCCTGGGCGAGGCGCTAACCATCTTTGACTCACGGTTGCGCGGACGGCTTATCCAGCCCGGGGATACAGACTACGAAGCGGCGCGCAAAGTCTACAACGGCATGATCGATCGGCATCCGCGGTTCATCGTTCGTTGTGCCGACACCGCTGACGTCGTCTCTGCAGTCAACTTCGCTCGCGATCACGAGTTGCCCCTGGCGATACGCGGCGGTGGTCACAATGTAGCCGGGCACGGCACCTGCGATGACGGGCTTGTCATCGATCTTGGCGACATGAAGGGAACCTGGGTTGATCCCAGCAAACGACGCGTGCTTGTGCAAGGTGGCTGCACCTGGGGTGACGTAGATCATGCCACCCACGCCTTCGGGTTTGCGACGCCAGGAGGGCTTGTCTCGACAACGGGCGTTGCCGGTCTTACCCTCGGTGGCGGCATCGGCCACCTTAGCCGCAAGTATGGTCTCTCTTGCGACAATCTTCTTTCGGCTCAAGTAGTCACCGCAGACGGACGCATTCTTACCGCAAGCAGCGATGAAAACCCCGATCTGTTCTGGGGACTGCGTGGAGGCGGCGGAAATTTTGGCGTGGTCACCTCATTTGAGTTTCAGCTTCATCCGGTGAGTACCGTACTGGGCGGCCCCATCTTCTACTCGCTTGATCAGTGCGAAGATGCGCTTCGTTTCTACCGGGACTTCATGGCAGAGGCGCCCGAGGAATTGGGGGCATTTTTCGCCTTCTTGCAGGTGCCGGGACCGCCATTTCCTGAACATCTCCATGGCCAAACCGTCTGCGGCATCATTTGCTGTTACACCGGCTCATTGGAGGAGGGGGAAGCGGTCGTCCGTCCGCTTCTTGAATTTGGGCCGCCACTCTTCGAGCATGTCGATCGAGTGCCGTTTCCATTCTTGCAGAGCGCATTTGATCCCATGGTGCCGCCTGGGTTGCATCACTATTGGAAAGCTGATTTCATGTATGATCTCAATGATGACGCTATCGCCGCCCATGTGGAACATGGCCCCCAGATACCGACGGTTCAATCGGTGCTGCACATCTATCCGACCGACGGCGCCGTACACCGGATCGGCGCGGAGGAGACAGCGTACAGTCATCGGGACGCCAAGTTCGTCCACATCATCGCCGCTACCTCTCCCGATCCGGCGGTGATGGTCAACGGAACTCAATGGGCGCGCGACTATTGGGATGCGCTGCACCCGTATTCGGCAGGCGGATCCTACGTCAATTTTCTGATGGATGAAGGCCAGGATCAATTAGAGGCGACCTATCAAGGGAATTACAAACGACTGGTCGAACTCAAGAACAAATATGATCCCACAAACCTCTTTCGGATCAATCAGAACATCAGACCCACGGTGTGACACGATAGTCTGTGCGGCTGTTCATGCCGACGCAAGCTGGCCCTGACCGTCAAACAAGATATCCTGTAATGGTCCGGTCTGGCTGAACGTCTCTGACGTCTCGACCTCGGCCAACAGAGCCTCTGAAACCCACAGCGTCTCCAGATCGAGCGTGTTTTTGGCGATCACCACGCGCGAACTCGGCCCATCGAATCCGGCCAGTCCGGTCTCGAAGACGGCACGGTCATCGGCCAGTGTGATGGGCGTCTTGGCTCCGTTGAAGTTGGCCGAGGTCAGGCAGTTCATGTAGGTCGCGTCCCAGTCGATCTTGTCGCGCAGCCGCTGCGGGATCAGGTCGGCGTAGCCCACGCCGATGCCGTTGCCGTGGCTGTTGGGCGTCAGGTCGAGGACGGCTAGGCGTTTGTAGGCCGGCTTGACCACCCCGCCAGAGCGCCGCCACATGCCCACCACGTTGAGGTCCATGCCCGTGCCGCTGATGTCCTTGCCGATCTCGCGCAGCACCAGCAGGTCCAACGACTCGATGGGGATGCGTGGAAAGTGGCGCCAGGCCTCGGCCAGCAGTTCCGGCTCGCGGGTCTCCAACTCGTCCGATGTTAGGGCTTCGATGATGGCCGGCTGGTGATGGCCGTTCTCCACAATGCCGACGCCGCCCAGCACCGGCATCTGGGCGCGGATGACGGTCGCGGCCGCGGCAAAGGCGTCGGCAATACCCCATGCATGGTAGGTGGCTGCGCCCTGGCGTTTGCCCAGCCCCACGGCCAGCATCTTGAGCAGACCACTCTCCCACCGGGCGCGAAACGACGTGTGCGGCTTGATGCGGTTGACGACCAGAATGCCGTCGGCGTGCGCCGCGAAGCGATCGAAGAAGACGGGCATGCCCTTGGGCGTCTCGCCGATCTGGACGGCCTCCATATCGCTCTCGATGGGTATGCCCAGTGTCTCCGGACCCAGTCCATAGCCCTCCAGCACTTCCTGTTGGCCCTCTGCTGTGCCACCGCCATGGCTGCCCATGGCCGGCACTAGGAAGGGTTCGGCTCCCCGCGCCCAGATGGCATCGACTACGGCAGCGACGACTGGCTGAATGCAGCCGATGCCCCGGCTGCCCACGCCCACGGCGATGCGCTGCCCCGGCTGGATCGGGTCGAGTATCGGGCTTTGCTGTAGCTGGGCGGTGACGTGAGCGGGGATGTCGATGATGGACTCGGAGGTTAGCTCTTGTTTGACGGGTGCAAACCTGGGAAGCATTCCAGTTTTCTTCCTTTGCATCATTGATTGAAGGTACGGGCCGAGCTCGATGGCTACTGTGCTGTGGATTATTTGACCTCTTCCCACCGGCGGCTGTGTTGGTAGATTGGATGGGATTATAGCACATCTCCTTGCCCAAGAACGGACTGACCCCAGTGGTCGTTTTGTGGACAATGTGTCGCCTCTGATGTGTGATAATGATCCCTGCGATGAGCTTGGCTCTCAATACACAATACGTCGAGCGCTCTCCTGCCATCGTTGAAGTGTCAGTGCTGCGCTGAAACAATGTAGCCCTGTTCAACTTAACTGCGAGAGGAGCGACGCAATGAAGAAATCCCTGCTGCTCATATCCATAGTCTGTTTACTCTCCTTCTTTGGCCTTGGCTTCCAAACCAATGAAGACGAAGGACACTACCAGGATCTTGGACGCCACTCTCTCGAAGAAGGTGATATTCAAGCGGCCATTGAACAGTACTCAAACGCTTTGGCGAATGGCGGTGGCGAAGCCGACGCGTATGTAGGCCGCGCCATCGCCTACCTAATAGCGGATGAAAGAGGAAAGGCGTTTGCCGACTGCCACCGTGTCGATCAACTGGAGCCTGGCGGAGCACAATCGATCTTCTGCCGAGGCATCAAGTCGTGGATCACTGGGTCCAGCTCGGATGCCCACGACCAATGGAGCGAAGCAATCGAGTTGGGCGCCGAAAACGTGGATATGTTGCGTGCCGCAATCTCTGCATACATTGCTTCTCCGGTTTCGTCTCCAAGCAATTCCTTGTGGCTGATCGACCTGAAGTTGGCACTTGATGAACTGAATCCGCCTCCTCCGTCAGTAGAGATCGAAACTGAAACGATCACGTCGCAAGAATCTACAGGTGTCACAGTAACGGTTGTGGCTGACTCCCTTGAACTCTATGCCGGCCCTAGCATTAACTATCCTGTTTTCGATATCGTATTCCGCGATGACGTATTTGATGTCCTCGGGGAAGCCTATGGGTGTGCATGGGTTCTTGTTCGTACGTCAAATGGCGCTGAGGGCTGGCTGACGAACCGCCGCGTCATGATTGATTTGAGCCACCCCTGCCGAGTATTGCCCGCCGCAAAGATCCCGCCACTGGATTCTGCACTGAAGACAGTGCGTGTCAATGTGGAAGAACTGACAGTCTACCGCGAACCATCACAGGACGCTCAGGTACGCGGCGTCCTGCAACAGGGGATCGATGTCGAAGCTCTGGCCCAGCGCAACGCATGTAGCTGGCTACTGGTCCGAAGTCCGTTCGGTGAGAAGGGTTGGATCTTATCAGACGGTGTTTCACGGCTGCCGGTGGGTGACTGCCAAACACTGCCCGTCGGTGGGAGTTTGGCTTTCACTGCTGAAGTGATCGGTGGCTTTGTTGTCCTGTATGAGGCCGATTCGGCCGACTACAACGACGTGCAGATAGGATGCGAGACGGACGTACTTGATGTCCTTGGCCAATATGATCACTGTCGGTGGCTGGAAGTTCGGGCGCCAGATGGTACGCGCAGCTGGACCAGCGGAGATTCAGCGTTCCTCGCTCTGAGCGAACCTTGCGAACAGCTCCCGCCTGCCGCTGAACTGCCGCCTGCGATGAGCCAGATTCAGCGATACTCGCCGCTTCGTCAGGATGAGACACGGCTATACGTTCTGTCGGACATCGATACGGGTGAGACACTGGACGTGACGATATTTACGGTTGTTGACTCAGCCGCCATATTGGGCGAAACCCAGGTTTCCGTCACGAAACATCACTCTGGATGGACGCAAGACCCATATTTTCTCGACTATGAACAGCTCACGGATGACGCAGTGCTCTACCACCAGTATGTTGCCCACACCGACGGTGAGGTCATAACTTCAACCTACGATTCGCCGATGATCAACCTCAAGGAGCCACTTGAAGTCGGGGAAGAATGGACGTCTCAAACGTGGACAAGCGATGGACTTCACCTTAGGGAGTCGGTGGAGATCGTTAGCCGAGGATCAATAGAGGTGAGCGGTGTCCTTTACGATGACTGTTTGCAAGTCTTGCAGCGCCGTGGCAACGAGCCCCTTTACCGTTCGTTCTACTGTCCAGACCTCGGTTTGGTTGCCTTTGAGCATGACTCGTATATTCCGGATATCGGGTGGGTACGCGGTGAACTGGTTGATCTGGCCAACGGTCGCCTTGAGCTAACCGTCACAGCTAGCGAGAAGGGGGACAGTTGTGGTTTTCACCTACATCCTCGCGGATTTGCCGAAGACGAATATATGAGAACGGTTGTCTATCCGCCTGAGGGCGAGCCATATGAACTGCGAGCGATGCCAGCCTCAACGACAGTGGTGCTTGTGATGACGCCAGAAGACCCAACCGGGCTATGGATGGTTGAATGCATCGGCTCATCGCATCGCGCCGTCACGACCTTTGAGTGGTCAGGCCAGTGTCTGGGTGAATCTGGCACGGCTACTGCAGAGTGACCTGTATGGTCAATCGAGCGCGAGGTGCTAGATGTTGCTAGTGGTGTGGAATGGAGCAGAAAAATGAGACCTGTGGCGCTATCAACAGTAATACTATGTGCATTCTTGGGTATGACACTGTCAGCGGTCGCCGACAGAGAAACAGTTGATGTGCAGATCGACAGAGAGTACATTGTTCCAATGGAAGTCGCATGGGATCTAGCGAAGTCCGTCGACGTAAGTGCCCCCATCAGTACGGTTGTCATTCTCACGATTCGCGAACAGATCGTGCTCTCTGGCACAGTTCTTCTCGAAGAGCACGTGATGCTGGATGTCTTACCCAAGCATGGTGTTTCCGCTGAGCTCAGGCCAGTCCTACGTGATGTAGTTGACATAAGCGAAAGGCCGCGATTGGAGCCCTATCTGAGCACGGTTAGTGCTATCGCCGGGACTCGTGGCGCACCGGTATTTGACGGTCCTGGATCTACACACAATATCGTCGAGCGGCGAGCGGCCGGCACACCATTGGAGATCGCCGGTGTGGATAAGACCGGTGGATGGCATCGTCTGACCAATGGCAGTTGGATTGCATCCATGTTTGTCGATGGCGCTCCCCGCCTGCTTGCGCTCGGGGATGGCGCCCGTATCTGGCATCCCTTTCCCGCAGGTGTGCCGAGCGCAGCCGAGAACGATTGGCTAATCGCCGACGTCAAGCTTGTGAGATTCGCATACGGAGAAAACTGTGAACTTGACATGTTGGAATGGCAATTTGCACTGTTGGTGAAACAGGGCGTACTGGATCAAGTGACAGTGTACGACGTAACCGGTGACCGTCAGGAATATCAGGTCCGAGAAGCTGCGGCTATCACACATGCCGGCCAGATCTGGAGCAACGGGAAGATCTTGGGCCAACGGCCAACCGATTCGCTTCAGTGGATTGATGAGCCTGGGCCGACCGTCTTCATCTTTCGGTTTGACGTCGTGATGCAGGACGGAACGGAACTCTCACTTTATCAACCGGTTGCCATCACCGAGGATGTCAAGGCCCGCATGACGGGACCACATACGAGTGACATGATCTGTCTGGATCCGTGGGCGTTCCTTGAGTGAGGACCTATCTGGCTCAATCATAGTCAAATGCTATGTCCTGCACGCCTTGCCAGAGCACGGCCCGGCCCACATCTGCCAGATGCTCCTGCCCTTCGACGATGGTAAGGAAGTGATTGCCGGCCAGTTGACCCATTTTACTGGCAAAGCAGGTCGCCCCGTAGGGAAAGAGGATCTCTGTTTCGGAGTAGCCGCCCGGGTAGAAGAGAATCTGGCCGGGGGCCGGGTAGCTGGTGTGGTTTTCGAAGCCGACCTCCAACTTGAAGTCTCCCAAGGGAATCCAGCAGGCCTCGCCGCTCCATCGGGCGTGGATCAGTTTTTGGGTGTAGGGCAGTAAGTTGGTAAACGCGATACATGTGTTCGGCGCAGATTCGGTCTCCAAACGGGCGACGAATGTACGTGTCGCGACAGCGATTCGCAGATGGTTCATGATCGGAGATTCCTTTCGATTTAACTCTTACCTTTTTGGTCGACCTACACTATAATGTACATAAGCGGGGCATGATAGCTTGACCTGCGTAACAGCAATATTCATAACACCATGAGGGAATGAGATCCATGACCAAAGTCGGCGTAATCGGGTGCGGAAACATCAGTGATATCTATTTCAAATCGGATGATAAGTTCTCAAACATCGAAATCGTGGCCTGTGCCGACATCGTCCCTGAGCGGGCGGAAGCCAAGGCCGATCAATATGGCATCCAGGCACTGTCGGTTCAGGATCTGTTGGCCGATCCCGCGATCGAGATCGTGGTCAATCTGACCATTCCAGCCGCCCATGCCGATGTCGATCTAGCGGTCATCGGCGCCGGCAAGTCGGTCTACGGTGAAAAGCCGCTGGCACTGAATCGAGAGGACGGCAAGACGATCTTGGAAGCTGCAAGAGCGCAGGGCGTGCGCGTCGGCAGCGCACCGGATACCTTCTTGGGCGCAGGCTTGCAGACCTGTCGCAAGATCATCGACGACGGGCTCATCGGCGAGCCCATCGCCGCGACGGCTTTCATGCTCAATCACGGCCACGAACACTGGCACCCGGCCCCGGCTTTCTACTACCAGGCAGGCGGCGGTCCGATGTTTGATATGGGGCCCTACTACCTGACTGCCCTAGTTTCCATCATGGGGCCGGTTCGACGGGTCACCGGCTCGACCAGCAAGGCCTTTGCCAAGCGCACCATCACCAGCGAGCCGCTCAACGGCGAAGTCGTCGAGGTCGAGGTGCCCACTCACATCACCGGGCTGCTCGACTTTGCCAACGGCGCCGTCGGCACCATCATCACAAGCTTCGACATCTGGGATTCTACATTGCCCTGGCTGGAGATCCATGGAACCAAGGGCTCGCTGCGCTTGCCCGATCCAAACACGTTCGGCGGATCGGTCTTTTTGAAAGTGGGCCGTGCCGATGAGTGGGAAGAGGTCGAACTGACCCATATCTATGATGAGAACTCACGCGGCCTGGGCGTTGCCGACATGGCCGCGGCCATCGAAGCCGGACGACCACATCGGGCAAGCGGCGAAATGGCCAACCATGTGCTCGACATCATGTGCGCCATCCACGAGGCTTCAGACGAGGACAAGCATGTCCTCTTGACCAGCACCTGCAAGCGCCCTGATGCGCTGCCGGTCGGTTTGACCTACGGCGAGGTCGAGTTATAGGGGTTGATCTACCGGGGTACAAGGACGTGAAGTAGAAGACAGGGGGTGCGCAAGTCATTGGACTTGCGCACCCCCTGTTCGCGTCTTGACGACAGCCTGCCAGTGAATCCCGGTAGAAATCTTCATACAGATCCTACCAGTGGTAGAGTAGCTAGATTTCTGTCGTGGTATTCACGCCCAAATGTACGAGGGAGACGCAAGATCTTGCGTCTCTACTCTGACAGCAGCAGGCGCTCGTAGAGCGCCTCCAATTTGGGAACGATCTGCTGCCAGCCGTAGCGGCTCTCGACAAATGCCCGCGCGGTTAGCCCCATCTGCTCGCGCCTGGTGCGTGTTGGTTCGTCGTCTTGAAGCAGGCGAAGCACGGCGGCGGCAAAGCTGTCCGGTCTATCCGCAATCAGCAGCTCTTTCCCGTCCTGAACGGGAATGCCCTCAATACCGAGTGCTGTGGTCACGATAGGTTTGCCGCTGGCCATAGCTTCAAGCGCCTTGAAGCGCGTGCCGCCGCCGACACGCATGGGGATCACGTAGACCGCCGCATTCTGGATGTATGAGATCGTCTCCGGCACCATGCCTGTGATCTCTATGGCCGGGTTGTCGCGTAGTTCGTCGAGTCGGGGATGCGGATTCATCCCCACGATCTGGAAGCATACGTCGCTCTGGCCTGCTTGGATCAATGGCAGCACATGGCGTCCGAACCAGAGGACGGCATCGATGTTTGGGCGATAGTCCATCTTGCCGGTGAAGATCAACGATGTGCCCGTTTTGGCGCTTCTGTCGCGGCCACTTTCAGCACCGACATAGGGGTAGAGATCCAGGTCGATGCCGTTGGAGACAATTGTCACGTCCAGACCGGGAACGAGCATCTGCAGGGCCTCGGCGTCGGCTGGGCTGACGGCGACGACGGCATCTGCCTGCCGGCAGATCTGCCTTTCGTAGGACTCCAACTTCTGCCACTGCACCAGACTGTAGGCCGCGGCCACCCAACGGGACGGATGGCGCAGATCGGTGGTCGCACTGCGTTTCTGAAGAAGGTACTCACAGTTATGATCGTCAAAAACCCAGGCTGAGTGCGTTTTCTGACCTGCGGCTATTTCCCGAGCAAGGGCTCCGTACTGGGCCATCTCAATACCCTCTGTCTGGACGATGTCATAGGCGTTTTCTTCGATCAGATGCCGGGTCAGCGCACGCATCTCGTCGTTTTCCAGCCGAAGTCCCATGTCAGGCAATCGTCTCGTGAACGTATCGCGGCCCCGATGGGTCAAAGTGCGTTCCGGCTGGGCCGCTGCCATCACGGTCCGGCAGATCCTGTTCAATGGGTTGTCCGGGGTCAGTTTTTCGCCGGGGGCCAGAATGGTCAAGAGATCAACGGTGTGGTTGAGGGCAAGCTCGCGAATCAGGTTGTAGTTGCGGATTGTCGTTCCCTGGCGGGGGGGATAAGGCAACTGTGGTGTCAGCAGGAGAATGTTCATGACACGCTTGACTTAGATGACTCCGATGCTCCCGATGTCTCAGATAACTCAGACAACGTAGGCAGAATAGACTCAGTCTGGTTCGTCTCTGTCTCATTGATCTTGGTTTCGACGACCTTTCGGTAGACGTCGATCGTGGCACTTGCTGCTTTGTCCCAGCTGAAATACTCGGCTTGTTGCAGACCTTTGCGCCGAAGCTCGGCATGCAGTTCTTCATTGGTGAGGAGCCGGTTGATGGCGACCGCGATCTCTTCGTGGTCTTCCGGGTTGACCAGAAGTGCTGCATCATTGACAACCTCGGGCAGGCTGCTGACGTTGCTGACGATGGTGGGCGTGCCGCAGGCCATCGCCTCCAATGGCGGCAATCCAAAACCCTCGTAGAGGGCTGGGTGGACGTGACACTGCGCCCCGACATAGAGCTTCAGTAACTCCGGGTCTGTGACGCGCCCAAGGAAGAATGTCTTGTCTTGAAGGCCAAGCTCGTCCACCAGCGCCATGGTATCTTCGTAGAGCCAGCCTTCGCTGCCGGCTAGCACAAGCGCCGTATCCTGTACGTTGTAGCGGTCGAGCAAAATGCGAAATGCCCGAAGCAGGCCGGTGACGTTCTTGCGCGGTTCGATGGTGCTCACAAAGAAGATATACTTCTCCGGGATCCCGTGACGGGCCATGACATCTCTGCGCGTCTGTTCGATCGGGAGTGGGCGAAAGAGCGGATCTGCGGCCTCGGCAATGACGTTGATCTTGCTGTCCGGCACACCAAAAAGCGCGATGGCATCATCCTTCGTACTCTCACTGGGCACAATGATCTGTTTGACGTGCTGGACGGCTCTGTCGATCTGACCGTAGTAGGCGGCACTGTCCGTGGTCACCAGGTGCGGCCAGTGCAGGAATGCCAGGTCGTGGACAGTAATGACGGCGGGAATCTGTGAACGTAGCGGCGGAATGAAGTCTGTGCTGTGGATCAGATCCAGCGAAAATCGTTGCAATTCCAGGGGTAGCATCAATTGTTCCAGCCTACCGTGGGCTGGTGCGAAAAGCGTCGCTCGTTTGAAATTGTCCTGCTCTACAATTGATTCCCGCTGGTTTCTATGCTGGAAAACAACAAACTCGTCGCTCTTATCGATCTTTGCGAGCGCCTGTAGCAGGTGCCATGTATAACGGCTAATGCCTGCCGGTCGATGATACATCAACCGGGCATCGACTCCAACGCGCATGTGAGGGTCTCAGATGGGATTTGAAATGCCAAAGCGGTTCTGTCTGCCGCATTGTAGCAGTCTCGTCTAAATCGGCCAAACCTGCGCTTGCATTGGGGGACGACCTCAGTTGATGGTCGATCACGATTTCGTGGTTTCCGCCGACTGATGAGGCGCGTTAGCCGATGGACGCGCGTGACGGCGGTTGTTTCCGGACGGTGCGTCGCACGAGTTGTCTGAAAACGGAGAACCATCTCACCAGCCGTTGCGTGTGTTTCAGACTTGGCGCACTTTCTGCCCCAAGTCTGAAATGCATCCGCAGCCGTTTGACGGTTGGTTACGCCTCCTTTATTTTGCTATAATAGCGTACATTGGCTGCATAGACCTGCACTCCAGGACGGAGGTCGGACTACGCGTGAATCAACATCGAAGGCGGTTCTAGATGGATATTGCACAACTTGCACAGATGGTGAACTGGCTCGACGAGGAGCATCGACGTGATCGTGCCGAGATCGCACGCCTGCAACAGCGGATTGAGAGCCAATCTGGCGACATCATCGAACAGGCTCGTCGCGTGCAGGAACTGGAGGGACAGCTAGCGGGTACGCAGGCGCAATTGGGGCGGTTCAACCAACTTGAGACTGCGATTCAGAACGCCAAGACCGAGATTTCCAGCCTTGTTGACAGGGGTGACGACGAGCGAGTGCAGTCGCAACGTGACATGGAACGCGCACGATTGGGCGACCGAGAGATGCTAAGCCGGGAGATCGGCGAGGTTCGTCGTGAACTGCCGCGTATCGGTCGTTTGGAAGAGGCGATTGAAATTCGGGCTGTCGAAGATGAACGTCTGGGCGAGTTGGTCATGGCCGTTCGCAACCAGTTGGGCGGGTTGGCAAAAGAGATCGAGGAACGAACTCGACAGATCCCGTTTCTGGCTGAGCAGCGGACCAGCGATACCAAACGTATCGCTCAGGTTCAGCAGGAGACGGTCGAACTCTTCAAACGAATTGAGGCTGTCTCCGGGCGTATACCCGTGCTTGAAGAAGGGCTGCGTCGCGTTGAGGACGGATCGGAGAAGCTGCCGGGAATGATTGACGTGCTTCGCAATCAACAGGCAGATTTTATGGAGCAAATCCGGTCCGCCGGTGTGGAACGCCAGCAAGCGATTGCCCGTGTACAGGAGGCCGTCGCCGAACAGAAGCAGACGGTCACCCAGGCCTACGAGCGGGTACAGAGTTTCGGCCAACAGGTCGAGATCGCCCGTCGCTCTGTCGGCGAGATTCAAGAGTTCAAGGATCTCATCCTGCGAGAACAGTCACAAGTGCAGGAACTCCAGCGGCTGGCCGAGGAGCGTATTCGTCGTGAGATGGATGAATTCCGTGAGGAGTTTGAGAAACGACGTCGCAAGGCGGAACTTCGCCAGGAACACCTTTGGGGCGAACAGGACAAGTATAATCGTGAGGTCGTTGAACAATTCCCGCCGCTGGATCATGACCTCAAGGTGCATGAGATGTTGATTCAGCACCTTTGGAAGCTGCAAGAGAGCTACAGCACATACTTCCTGAATACGGCGCAAAACTGGTTGGATGGCTTGCAGTCATCCGTTCAAGAGCGGGATGACAAGGTCCGGAATCTGGAGGAGGAGTGGCAGCGACAGCGTCGCAATGCTGAGCTGTATGCCAGCCAGGCCGGCCAACGCCGTACGCCTGGTGTCACATCCGGTGAATCGACGGGACCCACAAATGGCAGCGCACGCCAGTAGCGGTTGAGTACTCTATGCGTGTAATCGGAACTGCAGGCCATGTGGACCACGGCAAGTCGGCGCTGGTTCAGGCGCTCACTGGCATTGATCCGGACCGTTTGAAAGAAGAAAAGGCACGCGGTATGACCATCGATCTGGGCTTTGCCTGGATCGATTTGCCGATTCAAACAGAAGGCGCCACCGATGCTTCGGCGGCGGACCCTGGTCCTTCCCAGAACGTTGGCGTTGTCGACGTCCCCGGCCACATCGATTTTATCAAGAATATGTTGGCCGGCGTCGGCGGTGTTGATGCAGCTCTGCTGGTGATTGCGGCAGATGAAGGCGTCATGCCCCAGACCCGGGAGCATCTGGCCATCCTCGATCTGCTTGCGGTGCCGGCTGCGGTTGTGGCACTGACCAAGGTCGATCTCATCGATGATCCTGAATGGCTTGACCTGGTTGAGCTGGACGTTGTCGAGTTGTTGCAGGATACCCACTTGGCTTCCGCATCGATCGTGCGGGTCAGCGCACTGACCGGCGAGGGGCTCGAAGCGCTGCGTCACTCTTTGGCTAGCACGCTCGAAACGTTGCCCCCGCGTCGCAATCGTGCTCGCCCACGCCTCCCAATCGATCGCATTTTCAGCATCAGCGGGTTTGGCACGATCGTGACCGGCACACTGATGGACGGCCACTTTGCGGTTGGTGACAGCGTGGAGATCGTCCCGAGTGGCGTGGAAGGTCGCATCCGTGGACTGCAAACCCACGGGCAACAGATCCAGTCCGGCGAACCGGGAAGCCGGCTGGCCATCAATCTCAGCGGCATCGGCACTGATGAGATCTCCCGGGGCGATGTAGTCGTCAAGCCGGATACGCTACGCAGTACGGTGCTGGTCGACGTCTCCTTTCGTCTCCTGGCTGACGCAGCCAAACCCCTAGCGCACAATCAGGCGGTCGATTTCTTTGTGGGCGCGTCCGAAGTTTCGGCACGTGTACGGCTGCTTGGCGCCGAACAGATCGAACCCGGAGAAGCCGGCTGGCTGCAACTGCGACTGGCGAGTCCACTGGCTGTTGCATCAGGCGATCGGTTCATCCTGCGGCAGCCGTCGCCCAGCAGCACACTTGGCGGTGGGCTTGTCCTAAACCCGTACCCGCGACGTCGGTGGAAGCGCTTCGATAAGCAGGCTCTGATTCAGTTTCAGGCCCTGGCGAGCGGGCTGCCCGATGAGATTTTGCTACAGACGCTGGCCCGAAATCCCTTGGTCACCGAATCCGATCTGATCGCATTGAGCAGCCTTGATATGGAGACCGCCCAAGAAAACTTGAAGGAGCTATGCTCGGCCGGGGCCATTACCGAGTTTGGGGCCGGCAGTGACCGGCGACTGGTTACACTCGAACATTGGGAACGGACGTTGCAGCAGCTTCTTGATCTGCTACAAGCCTTCCACGCCGAGCATCCATTGCGCCGGGGCATGCCCCGGAGTGAAGCCCGCAGTCGACTTCAGTCGGGAGCCAGGTTGACCAAACTCTCTGTGCGGCTCTTCAACGACATGCTCGCGGAGGCCAAGTCTGCAGGGTTGATCGAGACCGACGACGCGTTGGTTTGGCGGAGCGGCTTTTCGATTGCACTGAACCCCGATCAACAGGCTGGCGTCGATCGGGTAGCGGCTTCGTTTTCAGCGTCGCCGTTTTCCCCGCCCAATGCCGGAGAGACCCTCGAACTCCTGGGCAGTGATCCTGAATTGCTGGAAATGATGTTCGAACAGGGGCGCCTGATTCGGCTTGCCGGAGGCGTCCTCTTCCGCATGGCCGATTTTGAGTCAGCCTCTTCGCAGATCCAGGATCATATCAAGAGCAACGGCTCTATCACGCTGGCCGAGACCCGGGATCTGTTTGATACGAGTCGAAAGTATGCCCAGGCGCTTCTCGAAGAGCTGGACGCCAGACGCATCACACGCCGGGACGGCGACGTCAGGGTGATGCGCGTTGCCGTCCCGTAGTCGTCGCAACACGTAGTCGCCGCAATATGAAAACAGCAACTGATCACAAGGAGAGAATTATGAACTATCGCAAACTTGGCCGTACCGGACTCAAAGTCTCTGAACTCTGTCTCGGCACGATGCAATGGGGGTGGACTGCTGACGTCAATACCAGTTTCGATGTCATGGACGCCTTTGTTGAATCCGGCGGCAACTTCATCGATACCGCCGATATCTACAGCCGTTGGGTCGAAGGCAACGATGGTGGCGTCAGTGAAGAGATTATCGGACGTTGGATGAAGGTGCGCGCCAATCGTCAGAACATTGTGTTGGCGACCAAGGTGCGTGGACGCATGTGGGATGGTCCGAATGGTGAAGGGCTGAGTCGTGCCCACATCATCCGTGCCTGCGAGGATAGCCTGAGCCGATTACAGACCGACTACATCGATCTCTACCAAACCCACTTCTATGACGCGGAGACGCCGATCGATGAGACGATGGACGCGCTCGATACGCTGGTGCGCCAGGGCAAAGTGAGATATGTGGGATGCAGCAACTATCCGGCGTGGCGTCTGATGCAGGCGTTGTGGGCCAGCGACAGCCGAGGTAAGGCTCGCTACGACAGTATTCAGCCCCATTACAATCTGGTCAATCGTGCTGAATTTGAGCGCGAACTGAAGGATGTAGTCACTGAATATGGGCTTGGCGTCATTCCCTACAGCCCATTGGCCGGCGGCTTTTTGACCGGCAAATATGAGCGAGACAGCGTAGCCAACAGCGTTCGCGCGGAAGGCATTCGTGATCAATACTTCAATGAAGCCGGCTGGACGACACTGGACGCAGTCAAGGCTGTTGCCGACGAAACCGACAGCACGCCCGTGGCGGTCTCGCTTGCCTGGCTGTTAGCACAACCGTTTATGACCTCGCCCATCATCGGCGCCAATACGGTCGAGCAACTGGCCGGCAGCCTGGCCGCGACCGAACTGAGCCTCTCATCTGAACAGATCGATCAACTGAGTGATGTGTCCGATTGGCAGGATGCGTAGAACCATTTCTTGCTGCATTGCGTTCATCCTATTAACGGATATCCAACTGCAATGTTACAATGGCCACCTGAATCTGCGCTTGGGGACATGAAAATGCCGAAATGGCAGATTTCGATTTCCTGGAGCCGCTCTTATTTTTACCGATGCACATGACTCAAGGAGCGAATATGCTTATCGCAAAAAAGGCGCGCTGGGTCGCGCTGATTGCCATTCTACTCGTCGCTATGGCGGCACTGGTTGCCTGTGGCGGGTCGCCGGATCCGACAGCGACTCCTGTACCGCCAACCGCTGTAGTTGTTGAGGCGGCAACCGCTACACCGGCTGCGGTTGAAGAGCCTGGGACAGGGGGAGATGCCCTCATCCCTGAGGATCCGTGGGCCAGAATTCAGGAGACGGGGAAGATGGTGGTCGGCACCTCCGCTGACTACCCGCCATTCGAATCCTACGGCGAAGACTTCGAGATAGTCGGCTTCGATCCGGCGCTGATCAACGCAATTGCCGTCAACATGGGCGTTGAAGTTGAATTGAGAGACTTCGCCTTTGACGGGCTGGGAGCAGCGCTACAGGTCGGCCAGATCGACGCCGCCATCGCTGCGATTTCTATAACGGAAGAGCGAGAGCAACAGGTTGATTTCAGCCAAATCTACTACGTGAGTCAGGATGCCGTATTGGCTGCTGAAGGCGCGAGTGTCGGCCCGATCACCAGCCTGCGGGACTTGGCAAACGTGCGTATCGGTGTCCAGAGCGGTTCGGTCTATGAGGATCTGCTGCTTGACAACCTGGTCGATACCGGCTTGGTGCCGGAGACCAATATTCAGATCTACGGCGACATCAGCCGAGCCGTACAGGACGTGACCGCAGGCCTTGTCGACGTGGTCATGCTCGATCTTTTGGTCGCGGAAAGCTATGTCGAAGAGGGTGGTGTCGAAATTGTCGCTCAGGACCTCAACACTGAGACCTACGCTATAGCGTTTCCAAAAGGGGCTGCCGAATTGCAGGCGCAGACCAATGAGGTCCTGACCTTGCTTCAGGAGACAGGTGTTGTCGAAAAATTGATAGGAGAGTATCTGGATGTCAAGCCTGAATTCATTGTCCCAGTACCCTCACCGACACCGGCGCCGGAACAACCCGTTGTCCGTCCTCCGGTGACGCCCGGTTGCATCGACAGCATGACGTGGGTCTCAGATCTCTCGTACGACGATCAGAATATGACCGCGCCACCGGTCATTCCAGGCGGTCAAGTCTTCCGCAAAGGCTGGCGCGTGTTGAATAGCGGTACCTGCACCTGGGACAGCAACTATGGTGTCACCTTTGTGCAAGGCAACCGACCCGGTGCACGAATGGGTGGTCAGGCCACAGCAATTGCCGGTACAGTCGCGCCTGGTGCAACCTATGACCTCTATGTCGACCTGATTGCACCGATCCAGCCCGCCGTATACCAGAGTATCTGGCAGATGTACAACACCGGTGGTTCAGCCTTTGGCGAAAAACTTTGGGTGGCCATCACGGTGCCGGCTGGGCCAGTGGCAACAGTCGTTCCAACCCAGACGCCTTCGCCGGGCATCGACTTCACTGTGGACCGCACCAACATCGAACGCGGTGAATGTGTGACCTTCAGTTGGAACGTCTCCAACGTGCGTGAAGTCTATTTCTATTCCGAGGGTGAGAACTGGCAGAACAATGGCGTTGCCGGCCAAGGTAGCCGCCAGGAATGCCCGAAACAGGATACAACCTACTATCTGCGTGTCGTGAAGAATGACAACTCAGTCGACACACGTCAGATTCGCATCTATGTCGAGCAGACGGCCGATGCGCCGCGCATCAACCGCTTCTCAGTTGATCCTTCGGGGCAGATTCCTGAAGGCCAGTGTGTACTCTCTGATCTGGGAAGTTAGCGGTGATGTCGGTCGAGTCGATCTCTACCGCAACAATGATGACATCTGGAGCGACGCCCCGTTCAGAGGCAGCACCCAGGATTGTCCGTCCGGCGAGGGCAGCTTCGCCTATCGCATCAGGGCCCAGGGGCCTGGTGGAAACAACGAAGCGGTTGATTACGTGGATGTGGTCGCATCGCAGCCCACGGCAACGCCGGCGCCGTCCGGTCCAGTGATCAATGGCTTTACGGTCAGCCCTGGACGCATCACGGTCGGTCAATGCGTGAGCATCGCCTGGAGCACAAGCGGGGCCAATTACACGCGTATTGCGCGTAATGGCGACGTGATCATGGATCAAGGCCCGGTCTCCAACAGCGGCATGCAGGATTGCCCGACCGATGTCGGCCAATTGAACTATGTGCTGGACGCAGTCGACTATACAGGGCAATCCAACTCGGTGAGCGTGCCCGTTTTGGTCGAGGCTGGTGCACAGCCGACTGCCACAGCGGTGCCCGTTGAGCCCACGGCTACGCCGGCGCCTGCCGCTCCGGTGATCAGCAACTTCAGCGTGGATCAGACTGAGATCCCGGTGAACGGGTGCGTGAATCTGTCCTGGGCGTTCAGCGGCGACTCGCTGGCCCTGGCGCAGATTTCTCGCAATGGACAGGTATGGCTGCCGGATGTTCCGCTGCAGGGATCGCAACAGGATTGCCCGACAGCGGTCGGTCCTATCCAGTATCTGCTGAAGGTCGACTCTGAATTTGGCGGTTCGGCCCAGGCTACCCAGAACGTCAACGTCGTGGCTGAGGCCTCGACGCTGCCAGCCGATGAAGCCGACGCCTATAGCGACACTGAGTCAACGGGAACGGACTGATCTTTCCAGCGCGAACGTAGCGTGGTTGTGGCGAGGGAACGGCATCAGTAAAACAGAGAGGCGGGCGACACGCTCGCCTCTCTGTCTGTATGCTGGTCATGTGTCCATATCATCAGATATGGTAAGACTTCGGAGGAATCCTATGTTTGACCTGATCAAGGAATTGACCGAACTGGCCGGCCCGGTCGGCCAAGAGGAAACAGTGCTCGCGCAGATGGAGCGCTGTGGTCTGAGGCCGGCGCTCAGGTGACACGCACGCGCATCGGCAATGTGGTTGCCCATGCCGGCGGAGAGGGCGAACGTGTGATGATGATCGCCCACGCTGACGAACTCTGCTACCTCGTGCGCTGCCATCGATGAGGACGGTTTGCTCTGGCTGGCCAATGGCCAGGCCTGGGTACGCGAGGCGGGACTGCGCAACAGCTTCACCATCGGCCAGCGCGTCCAGGTGCTGGCACGTAGCGGGCCGTTGCCGGGCTTCATCGCCGGCGCCACCGGCCACCTGGCTTCGCTTGCCCTGCGCGGAGCCGACCGAGTTGACCTGGAACGACTTCTGGGTGGAGACTGGCCTCAGCCGGGATGAACTGCTGGCCTGGGCGTTACGCCCGGAACACGCATCATCTGGGACGCGCAGACGACCCAGATGATGGGCCGCAAGTTGTCGGGCAAGGCGCTGGACGATCGCGTGCTGCTGGCCGTGATGACCGAGGTGCTGCGGCGTGTGCCCGTGCCCGAGCGGCGCTGCGATCTGACGTTGGTCTGTTCAGTGCAGGAGGAGATCGGCCTGGTCGGGGCCAGCGCGCTGGGCGCGCGAAGCGAATATGACGCCGCCATTGCGCTGGAGATCGGGCTTGGCAGGTGATATTCCGGGCGTACAGTCTGCGCGACATGCCGCTTGAGCTGGGCAAGGGCCGGTCCTGGTCCACAAGGACGCCCATGTCCACTATGATCATCAACTGACCGACAGGCCTGGAAACGTCGCTGCGTCGGCCGGCATCCCCATCCAACATGCGGTCTTTGGCTCCTTCGGCAGCGACGGCGCCGCCTTGATGAAGGCGGATATCCCATCGGCGCTGGTGGCCTTCCCGGCTCGCTACACCCACTCGCCATTCGAAACGGCTAACTTGGACGATATCGAGGCCTTGACGGAGTGGATGTGCGCGTTCGTACGCGAGGGTGGCGACCTACCGTTATGACAAGGGCACTAAACGAAGTTTGACGGGTGGTTGTCGGTCAACCGTCAACGACCTCCACTGATTCCTTAAATTCAGTCGTTACCGATTTGGTCGCAACTGTCATTCCGACAGAGCGAAGCGACTGCCTGTCCTGAGCCTGCCGAAGGAAGGAATCTCTCCTTGGCGAACCCGAGATTCCTCTTCCCTCCGGTCATCGGAATGACAATTCGTGAAATACTGAAATTCGATTTTGACAATTGTCGTAGGGCAGGTTTTTTCCTGCGCGGTTCTGGCGTATAGGGTAAACAGCCCGGCAAAAATCACGAATCACCAAAACGATCCCTAGAACTGCGGGGGTGGTGTTGAAAAGGAATCCCCGAAGAAGATGATGGTGACGATCAGCCCGGCGATAAAGTAGGCCAGCGGATAGAACCAAATTACGACTCTGTCGATGCGGCGTGCTGTCTCCTGGCGCCCATTGACCTCCATCCGTTTCAGATAGACATTGAGCACGATCACCAGCGCACTGACGACGAATGTGCTGATCAGGATGGTGTCCATGAACGTAAGGTAGCCCAACCGGGGCAAGTCATTCGAAACCGTGAAGTTGAATGCAATAAAGACGAGCAGATTGCCACTGGTCACTTCGATCCTACGGTTGTAGTCTTTGAGGAAGAAAGTGAACCAGGAGACGAAGATGATCATTAGTACGGGCAATAAAATGCGGAAGATGTAAAAACTGAGATGTCTATAGGCGCTAAAGCCGAAGTTAAATCGTGAACTTCCATCCTGGGAATCGATCGATTGACCGGAGTCACGGATTACCCATTCCTCTTCGCCCAACTGTTCGCCAAATCCAGTGTAGCCAGGCAGCGGAACATAGGAGAAAAATTCCTCGGGGAAGATAGAACGAAAGCGAATATAGAACTGTTGAACGTCAAACGGGAACTTCTTGAAATTGAAATCGGGCGCCTGTAATGTGACGCTAAAACGCTCTACGTAGATGACCTGGCCATCAGGCTGTACCACCACAGTCGGGCTCTGCGAATCCCGACGCCCCTGTTGGTTGAAGATCGTGTACTCAGGCCATTCTGCGCCTCGTGATGAGACCATCTGTGCGAAGGAACTGGTTGTGTAGGTTTTGAGGCGGCATTGACAACTGTCAGGGCTGTATGCCAGACGCGGGTCATCCCATTCCATTCGCACATCTGCCACAACACCGAAATTTTCTGCCTTCTGATCGACGCCTGTAATCTGGTCGATCTTGACGCCGATCTGAACTTGGATGGGCTGTTTGGCGATCGGGCCTGCTTCCGACGCGACCGTTCCAGTGAGAACACTCGGGTCATTTATTCCGAGCAGCACGCGGTAATTGCCGAAGGTCTTCGGATCAGTCTGCGCGGACTGAATAAAAAAGCGATAGTTTGAGCCGTCAGCCGGGAATGTGTAGGTCAGCGTCGCATTCGGCTGGGTTCCCAGTGGGTTGCCAAGTGCAAGCGACTTGCCGCCGTAATCCTCCAGCCGCAACGCAGGGATTAGATCGCTCTCATCCGCCTCGGCGTAGATGTAGAGGGTATCGCCGCCATTCACGTCATTGAGTTCAAGAAAGGTGCTGGGTTCCATGACGGTGAGTGACCCGGTGATCACCTGAGAAATCGGTGGCGTCAGCTCGCGTTTTGAGATGTAGACCACCGGTTCGTCATCATCTGTGCCTTCGGGTAGCGGTGTCGGGGTGATCGCAGCTTTGGACAGCAGCAGTTCAAATTCACCGAATGTTCTGCCGTAGGGTGAACTTAGCACCACCACCTGGTAGTCGCCGGCAGCAGGAACTTCATAGCTCAGCAGCGCCCCATATCCATCACCGCTGTCATCATCCCATGCGAGGAAGACCGAGTCTGCAACCTCCGGGATCACCTGTAGTGGATCTTGGCCTGCCGCAATGGCTGCAGCGACCTGGCGCCGGTATGCGGTAATGATCTCATCGATGTCGGCATCAGCGCCCAAGATGGCGACAAATGGGTCCAAATTTCCTGATACACCGGTCACGTTCGCCGTTAATTGAACGCCTGACTCTAGATCTGGAGATCTGAAAGAAGATCGGCGCGTCGCGGGCGACGGTTCCGTATATGTTCCGAACCCATCCGCATCCAATCTGGCAGGGGATTCCTGGGCTTGGGCAGAGACATCAGCCCCAAATAGGATGAGTATTAAGAAGGCAATAACGAAGCCGAGTAGTAGATGACGCGATACGCCATTCAGTGGGATGGCGAGTTTCAGGTTCATCCAGGACCCCTTCACGAGTGGGTGGGTTTGCATGCATAGCTACATCGACAAATTGGCGAACAGTTGAGGCTCTATTGTATGCCGGGAAATCGTAGTTGTCGAGTATTGCACATCTCTTGAGTGCATTTCAGTGTAAGCGCCGGGTTCAAGACATTGGAAGCGTACGCTATGGTAGAATAGTTTGACAAAGTCAGAGGCGAGCATTTTGGCACAGGCCCCTTTTTCCAACCTCTGCCCTTGAACGCAGGAGTTTACCCAATGAATATCGGCTTCATTTCCACACGATTGGCGGGCACCGATGGCGTCTCGTTGGAGACAGCCAAGTTGGCGACGATCTGTCGTCGTCTTGGCCACAACGTCTACTACTGTGCGGGTGAGCTTGAAGAGGATGGTCCGGCCAGGCCTTTGGCGCCATCAATGCACTTCACCGATCCCGAGGCACGCTGGATCCATGATCATAGCTTCGGCACGACTGAAGCACCGCCGGATCTTCGAGACCGCATCGATGCCATGGTCTCGATCTCTATCCGACCATCGCCCAGATTTGTCGATCGGTTACGAGATCGATCTGTTGGTACCGCAGAATGCGCTGGCGATTCCGATGCATATCCCATTGGGCGTTGCCGTCACCGATTACATTGCAGACTACCGGCATCCCCACCTTGAGCCACAACCACGATTTCTATTGGGAGCGAGAACGGTTTGCGGTCAACTGTATCCCTGATCTGCTGGCCAAAGCCTTCCCGCCCAATCTGCCCTCGGTGCAGCATCTGGTCATCAACTCGCTTGCCCAGGATTCGTTGCGTGATCATTTGGGGCTGGAGAGCACCTTGCTGCCCAACATCTTCGACTTTGCGTCTGCCGCACCGGGCATGACCGACTTCAACCGCGATCTGCGTGCTTCTCTGGGATTGACGGATAGGCATCTCTTGATCCTACAGCCGACACGGGTGATTGCCCGTAAGGGCATCGAGCTGTCCATCGAATTGGTGAGGCGGATGCGGGAGCCGCAATATCGAGAGCGACTGATGGGCAAGGAGCCTGTGCTGGTCGTCACCCATCACGCCGGTGACGAGGGGATGGCGTTATCTGCGTCGGCTAGAGCAGCAGGCTCGGGAGGCTCATGTGCCGTTTCTCTATGCGGCCGATCAGTTCGCGCCTGAAGCCTCGGTTGATGCGGATGGTCGCAAGATCTACTCGCTGTGGGATGCCTATGTGCATGCCGATTTTGTGACCTATCCCAGCTTCATCGAAGGCTTTGGCAACGCACTGGTCGAGACGCTCTATTTCCGTTTGCCGGCGTTGGTGAATCGGTACGATGTCTATGTCGCCGACCTTGCCCCCAAGGGATTTGATTTGGTAGAGATTGATGGCGAACTGACCGACGAAGCCGTCGAACAGAGCATAAATGCCATGATGGATCCCGTGCGCAGACGGCGTATGGTGGAACTCAACTATGAAATTGCGCGCAGTCACTACTCATTTGAGGCCGTGACCGAGATATTGGCGACGTTGCTGGCCTAGGCTGCCAAATACCTTGGAACCTGTTCTGAAAAGATGACGACGCCGCTTCAGCATTCCGGGATCTGAGCCACTCGAAGTCGCTCAATCTCAGTACTTCACGATCTTGTCACTTCGGTATAGCTGGTCAAATACCTTGGACCTGTCTGACACTGCAAGATGCCGGCGCACTGAATCTCAGCTTTTCTTGACAAGTCACGTCGAAGTACTGAATTTAAGGCGACGGCTCTGGCTCAATCCCGAAATGCTGGCGCACACGTGTGGGCTTTCTAAATCGGTATTCAGGTCTCCGCTCCCATCATGGTGCTGCTGCAAAGGTCAGGAACTTACTCGGCCACGCCCAGCCAGGCTGATCCGGCCAAGCGTAGATCTGATTGAAGGTGTGTCGAATCGCACGGTCGTTGATCCAAAGATCCAGGTCGTAGCAGCATTCCACATACGACGCGCCCAGATCTTTCATATCGATCTCACGCAGGAGCTGAAGCCCGCCCGGCGTCGTCCCATTGGCGTCGAGACTGGCCGTTTCCGGTGTCCCGTCCCAGTAATTGTGCCAGTCTGTGCTGCTGGGATAGTAGACGCTCTTCGGCGGGTTGCCGCCACGCACACGCAACCGGTAGCCGCCAAAGAAGTTGTCATTGAATTCGGCATAGACTTCCAGTTTGTGAACACCCGATTGAGCGTTGCCGCACGGGTTTACCACGGTGCCGTCCCGGTGTGCGCAGTTCAAGCTTAGAGATGACCGGCTTCTGATTGTCCAACTGCACATGGTGATCCACCGGCTCCTGGAAGACGGTGGCGCCGCCGCCTGTTGTTCGCCACTCAAGCCAGAGGATGTAGTGGCCGCTCCTGTCGGCGATGTTGGGATCATTGAGCGTGTCCCAGACGGCTAGCACCACACCTCCATCGATACACGGCTCGACAAAGCGGTGGTGGCTGTAATCAGCGAATGTGAACCAACCGTTGCCGTCATCCGATATAGGTGGCGTTGTACTGGCACGAGAAGCCGGTCGTGTTCTGGATCTTCCAGGTTGTGTTGATGCCCGGCGCGCTGTCGGGAGCCGGGCGTGGCTGGCCATCCGGCCGGAAGGCGACGCGGAACTCCGTGACATTGTCCGGCAGGTAGCCGTCGATGGGGATGAACCAACCGAATGGGCGTCGAGGATCGACGCCGGCGCTGGCCGTGTAGAGACCGCTTCCGGTCCCTGTCGGATCGACAACGCCGCCTTCAATATCCCAGACTGATCGACTGCCGATCATGGTGATCATCGGCTCAGGCTCGCCCTCTTCGCCACGACCCAGTGAGAGTGCATCCAGGCCCAGGAAGTCTGCGGCAGGCTTGAACGGGTCCACCAAGACGGCATTGGGCGTGACCACACCGTTGCCCAGTTTGACCACATCACCGTCGGTAAAGGCCGGCTCGCCCCAGTAGAGGATCTCCGTCGAAAAGGTCAGGCGAGAGAGAGCAATCTCGACGTTGGCCGTCGGTTCGGTCTGGATGGCATCCAGGCCAAAGTCGACGCCGCGCACAGGGATGCCGGCCGGCGCCGGCGGGGGCAACAGCGCCTGTTGCTTGACCACGATGGTCCCCGATGCAGACAGCAGATCGCCGTCCAGAATGGTCGGCGCTGCCGCTGTTCCCAGCGTCCCCTCGATGGAGAACCAGATGTCAACTTTGTGACGGTCGAGCAACGTCTGCAACTGCCCCGGATCCTTGATCAATCCATCGCGTGAAATGGCGCCGATGGCGTTAACAAACTGGATCTTGTTGTCTCGTGTGCCGATGAACTGCACGGCATCCAGCCCCACATCGGCCATCTGAGGTGCATTGGGATCCAGCAGATGCATCAAGGCCCGGTTGGGGATGACGGCTCCAGTCGTGAGAAGCAGATCTCCAGCCGTAAAGGATCCTCCGGGATCGTCAATTTCAGTGGAGAGTGCAAGGATCCGATCCGGGATGTCGAGGATGTCGACGGCATCCAGCCCCAGATCCGGGATACGCTTATCACCGGCGAAGGCGGCCAAAAGATCCCGATTGCGGGCGCATAGTTGGCCGTTGCGGCTGAGCAAATCGCCATCGGAGATGACCGGATCGCCGTCATAGGGTTCACTATTCTGCATGGTGAAGTCTTCTTCGGTCGAGAATGCTCCCTTGGCGCAGTTTTCAAGGGGGAACGCCTCCGCTTCGGCCAGCGCGGGCGAAGCGGAACCGACCGCCAATGCCACGCCGACGAAAACGGCCAGCGTGAAAACGGAGCGCCTACTGGCAATGTCGCCAATCGATGTCTTGCTCTTCGAAACATGTCACTGCCCCTTTCCCTGCCATTGCCGTCTGAATTCAATCCATGGATGGTGCGAAGTTCGATCTTCATGGCTATCGCACCTCTGTCGCAACAGCCTTGAGAATCCCCGGCAGAAACAGATTGTCTTCGCCGTTGGGTTCATTGTCGCCGCCGTCATCGATCTTCATGTAGAGTGCATCCAGACCGAGGAAGCGCGCTGCCGGCTCAAACGGCGTGACAAGATCGGTGTTGGTGAACTCGACTACGGCGGTTGCCACGCGCAATACGTCACCGTCGGTGAAGGGCGGCTTGCCCCGGAAGAGGATCTCCGTCGAAAAGCGCCCTAGGTCGCGGTTCGTCCCGCGCGAGGCTGTGAAGGCATCAACACCAAAGTCTACACCCCGGTTGGGGATGCCGGCCGGCACTGACGCGGGCAAGAACTGATCTTGTCGCAGCACATGGTTGCCGGACTGGGCTGACAGAAGATCGCCGTCAAGGAGAGAGGTGTGGCCGCCAGGCGTTCCGTGGCTTCAGTTGAGAACCAGATGTCGATGCTGTACTCTTTCAGGAATCCGGCGAGCGTTCCGGGAGCCAGCCAATCCTCGCGGTTCTTGGTCGCTGCGTCGGACGCAAACCTCCGAATTGCATCGGGATTGCCGATGAAGTGAACTGCGTCCAGGCCCATGTCATGTTCGACCTGGAACAGCTCCAGCAGGGCTAGATTCGGGATCACAGCGCCGTTGGTGATGAGCAAGTCTCCCGACTTGAAGCGGCCTTGAGGATCGTCAAGCTCTGTCGAGAAGGCAACCAGGCCACTGTCTACGTCGAGTACGTCCGCCGCATCCAGCCCGAGATCTCGCTGCAGGTCCCACTTGGCGAGCAACTGTTTGTTGCGCAAACAGATCGCGCCAGTGGAACTCAGTAGATCGCCGTCAGAGATGATGGGGTTGCCGTCCGGGGGCACTGGCCCGAGTGTGAGGAAGTCCTCCTCGGTCGAGAAGGCAAGCTCGGCGCAGGCGGTGAGGGCCTGCGCGTCAGTCTGTGCCTGGGCCACCGGAGCGCTGGCGAGAAGCAACAGGCAGATCAACAGGAAATACCCTGCAAAAACTGATGTTTTGTACATGGAATGCTCCTTGGTCTATCCAACTTCACATAGCCGTTGTTCTCGTCGGTCAGGGGGGGAGCCGACCCGACGAAACAGGGGGCATTTCACAGGATAACAGCCTGCTGGCTACAGATTGGATACACGCAAAGGGGAGTGCTCGTGAGGAGGTCGGGGCGGTGGAAAGTGTGTCAGTATCCTTTGGGGGCAGGTTTGGATCCATTTGGCAGCAGTTCAACGGGTGCGTCCGTTGTCTCAAGATCATCGTACTTTGGCGAAAACAACATCTGCCACAAGCGCATTGTCTCATACAGCGAGAGTCCGTGGCCAAGGTAGTCTCCATCAACCCAGATTTCAAGATGAAGATGAACCCACTGCTGTTTCCGTACGCCCGAACTTGTGCCGGAGACGCCGACCGTGCCCACGCTCATGCCCTGGGTGATGGGCTCGCCGACACTCAACTCGGGCGATGTCGAACCCAGGTGACTGTACCAGCTCTGGATATCTTGGCCATGGTCGATTCGAACCTGACGCCCATGAAAGCGCTCCATCAGATCCGGCGGCGTGCGATGCTCTGCCCTGGCGCGGTCCAGCGCATCCTCAAATTCAGACGGTGTCATTTCCGTGTACTCGTCATCAGTACGGATGACGGTTCCGTCGTCGATTGCCTGGATGGGTGAGCCCATATCCAGCCCCGGCGCTTCTAAACCGTAGATATCTAATCCCCGATGAACGCCAAATCGATAGAGCCGACGCGCCCCTGGATAGGATCGTGGGCGAATCGGCAGGATCACACCGTCGAAGGGAAGTTGGATCCCGTCCATGGCTTCGAGTATGTCCACCCCATGAACGGTGTAGGCGTTATTGACTGGAACCTCAGGGCATTTGACGCCGTCAGATTGCGTCAGATCTACAACGTATAGGTTCGTACCGGCCAGGGCATAGAGCGTCTGCTCCGACCACGTCGATGCTCCGCAGGCGGGCTATGTTGGGTAGGCGAAAGGCGATCTCCTCCGGCTCTGTGTCGTTCTTCAAGTCCAACCGGCGGACGCGACGTGCTTCTCCGTCCACGGAAAAGAGGTTTTCGCCGCGAATCAGGACCTGGGACGGCCAACTCTCTTCCACCACAATCCCTTCGTCAACGACGAAACCAAGTCGTCCCGGCTGATGTTGGGTAATGGCTCCGTCCTGCCCGAGAACGAGAAACTGGGGACCCGAAGTGGTGGATCGGATAGCCATGTCAACATCGTCCCCCAGCGAAGCGCTGGAAAGGAAATTGCGTGGCGCTGTTGCCGTCAGTTGCCAGATGTGCTGTAAGTCGGCGTCCAGCGCGTAGAGTTCTCCATCGCTCGGTTGCACGGCCAAGAACTGCGGATCCGGGTATTGCCCCGGCACCGGACTGGCCAGCGATTCCATCTGCCAATCACCGTCCTTCGTGAACCGATAGACATCGTTGGTCTTGTCGAGCAACAGGAGATCATCCGTGACATCGTCCGGCGCCAGATAGATCAATTCTCGGATGAAATATTCCCCGACTTCGCGGTCCGGAGGTGTGAGGTTTTCTGGGGAAACGTCGGTGGACTGATCCAGGTCGGCAAGCGGTAAGCGAAATAGATCACCGCCTGCAATCAAGTAGACGTGGTCATTCTGAACGGTCAGGCGGATCGGCTCTGCGGGCAGGTCCAAGGAATACGTGTCCGTGTTTGCCGGGCAGGCGAGCTGCGCCGGCTCCGGCAGCTTGTCCGGAACTGTCGCGCTGAGCGTACGCGATGCCGATCCGGGTATGCGCAGTTGCTGGCCGATGCGGATCATGTCCTGATCCTGAAGGCCGTTTGCGGCGACGATCTCGTCAACGGTGACACCATACTCTTCTGCGATCTGAGAGAGCGAGTCGCCGGCGCGGACGACGTGTATGGTGGATGTTTGTGCAGCTTCAGCACTGATCGCCATTCCGCTCGGACTAGCTACTACTTCCAGGGCTGAACTCAGGTCGATGAATACCAGACCGACCACAAGAACCAGCGACAAGGCTATCGCAAATCTATGGCGATGCGCTCTTCGTATTGAGAACCTCCTGTTCGTCGGGTAGTTTCTTCGGTGCACTGCGTCACTCCCGATCATGCGGCCCGCTCACTATGGATCTGCCCAAAAACCGTCTAGCTCGAGGAATGTAGTCTACGCGAGGTGGGACCGCAAGCTGCGCTCATTCGCGACAAAGGCGGCAGTCAGACTACTGCCGTCTTTGTTTTTGGATGCAATCCGTGGCGCGCTATATTGAAGACCTTCAGTCCGCCCTCGACCACTGGCTGACAGATGGTCACCGAGAGCAGGAGCACGTCCAGTCACGAAAAATCACACAACCGTTTTAACATTCGTCTGGCCAAAGTCATCTCCTTTGAATAGAAGAGGTTCGTCCGATTGGATGGCTAGGGCGTAGGCAAAGCAGTCTCCGTAGTTCAACGCAGCCGGATGCCTTCCTTTGCCATACGTACGATAGGCCAACCGAGCGGTGCTGGCCTGATTTGGGGTCACCGATTCGATTCTGATCTGCGCCGCGCTGATAAATTCATCCAGTTTGTCCCCGCCAGGAAGACCATAGCGCGCTTCAATGACGATGGCCGCTTCCAAAAATGTGGCCGCCGACAGTAAACGCACGTTGTCGGTCTGGATCGCCTGTGCAAACTGAATGGCTTCCGGCTCGTTGGAGAGGATTGCAATGATGGCCGACGAATCGATGACCATCAGCCGGCAATTCCGTGTTTGTCGTATCCGAGAATTTCTTCGGGCGTACGATCGTCGAGAACGGGGGTTGCGGCGCACTCGCGACCAATGCGCAATAGTTCCTCCGCCAAGGAGGGATGCAGGCGTTGCTTCTGACGCTCCAGGCGTTCGCTCACAGCAATGCTAACGGCTTCGGTGGGATTCTCTCCGGTGTATTCAGTCAACTCCCGAATCAATCTGTTGATATCCGGATCGGTAAGATACAGGGCCATTTTTCGCTTCATCCTTTCGCCCGCCGTTTGGCTTCCATACGCTACTAAGCACACTTGTTCACCTTCCGAATTGTAGCATACGGACAGAACGGCGAACAAGTGTGCTTGGGTTACTACTGCCGGCTGACTATGATCCTGCAGTCCAAATTCGTCGGTAGCAGGCGATCCGAGCCGATCTGGCGACTGAACAACATGGGTCACCCTGGTGTTCAGGATGACCCATGTTCATTAGGAGGAACAGAATGAAAGGAGAAAAACACGTTCAATGCGATTCAATGGGAGGCCGGCTCTGCTATCAGGCCGGCCTCCCGGGTTTGTACAAACCTACTGCTCGATCTCTTCGCCTGCTGCTTCCCAGCCGGCAAAGCTTGGCGGGAAACTGCGCACGTTATCATAGCCCATGTTGTGCAGGGCGCCGGTGGCCAGCGCTGCACGCCAACCGGACTGGCAGTAGACGAAGACCGGCACGTCGGTCGGAATCTGGTCAACATTGTCGCCAAGCTCGCGGAGCGGAATGTTGATGGCGCCGGGGATGTGGCCCGCTTCATATTCGTCGGGCTGGCGCACGTCGATGACGACAGCGCCGGCGTCCATGGCGCCCTTGAATGCCTCAATGTCGCCGACGGCGTAGAAGCCTTCGGGGATGTTGTTCAGGAACTCAGCGGAGGCGGCGACCATCTCGGGATTGACGTCGCCCATCTCGAACGTGCCGGGCTCGATGGCCTCGGTCTCGACCTCACCCTCGGCTGCGCTCCAGGCGTTCCAACCGCCCGGGAAGGCCTTGACATTGTCGTAGCCCAACGACTCGCAGCACGGAGGTGGCCATGCCGGCACGATGGCCGGAGGCACAGTAGACGACGACATGCTCGTCGGTCGGGACCTGGTCCAGGTTGTCGGCCAGGGTGCGCAACGGAATGTTGACTGCGCCAGGGATGTGGCCTTCTTCATACTCGGCAGCGGTTCGTACGTCGATCAGGTAGGGCGCGGCGTTTTCGAGCATCTCCGTCATGGCTTCGGCATTGCCGGCGGACATCCAGCCTTCTGGAATCTCAGACAGGTATTCGCCAACGGTGGCAACGGCGTCAAAGTCGGAGTCCATGGCCTCTTCAACCTCGGCCGGGACCTCTTCTTCGCCGCTTCTTCTTCAGCAGCTTCTTCGCCTTCACTTCAGCCTCTTCCTGGGCAGCGGTCCAGGCTCTCCAACTGCCGGGGAAGGACTTGACATTGGTCAGCCCCATGGTCTGCATGGAGGAGAGACCCAGGGCCGCACGCCAACCGGAACCACAGTAGACAATGACTGGCTGGTCGGTCGGGATCTGGTCCAGGCTCTGGGCCACGGTGCGCAGCGGAATGTTGACGGCGTCCAGAATGTAGCCCTCTTCATACTCGCTCGGCTCACGCAGGTCGACCAGGAACGCGCCGTTGTCCACAGCTTCCTGCACGGCCTCAGCCGAACCAACGGTCAGCCAACCTTCGGGGATGGTGCTCAGGAAACCGTCCACGGCCGCGGCCACTTCGGGGTCAACCTCAGGCACGTCGTAGGTCTCGCCTTCGACGGGTTCCATCTCAACCTCACCCTCTGCTGCGGTCCAGGCTCTCCAACTGCCGGGGAAACCCTTGGCGTTGTCGTAGCCCAGCGTTTGCAGGGCCGAGAGGGCCATGCCGGCACGATGGCCGGAGGCGCAGTAGGTGATGATCTGTCGGTCGGTCGGGATTTTGTCGAGGTTCTGGGCCAGGGTACGCAGCGGAATGTTGATGGCGCCGGGGATGTGACCCTCGGCATATTCGCCCTCTTCACGCACGTCGATGACGAAGGCGCCATTGTCCATGGCTTCCTGCATCTTCTCGGCATCGCCCACCGACATCCAGCCTTCGGGGATGTTGCTCAGGTACTCGTCAACGGTGGCGACGACGACGTCAGCCTCGCCGGCTTCGCTCTGCCTCAGCCTCTTCCTCTGCTGCCTCTTCTTCGGCTGGTTCTTCGGTCGGAGCGGCTTCTTCCTCCGCGCCGCTTCCTCTTCAGCGGCCTCTCTTCAGCGGGGCCTCAGTCGGCTCGGCGGCTTCTTCCCGCACTTGAGCCTGCTTCCTCTGCGGGCGGAGCTGCCTCTTCGGCCGCGGCCGCCACAGGCACTGACCATCAGCACTGCAATCAGCAGCGCAGTCAACAGCAATTGCATTCGTTTGGACATTCGGAACTCCTCAGTTCGGTTAGAAAAAGTATATTCGTTGTCTTGCTTGATAAAAACTGCATGCTGCTTGCTTCGTGCTGCGTGAAATTTCGTTGACGCCGATTTGGCGGTCTGAGATGCTCTCTGCTGAGACATGCCAATGCCATGAAATCGATCTCTGTGGCAACCTCACGCAGCAAGCAGCAACAACACATTCAACTATGTCGTTTTCCTCTTCTGCTCGCCGCCGTTCCTGCTGATCAATTCTTCCACCCACTTGGCATGTTCAATCATGTGCTTCTTCCTCCGGCACCCAGCCGCTGACCATGCCCTGCAACGCCTTGTAGACAAAGGTGAAGTAGAGATGACCGACCAGCAGAATGGTCAGCGCCAGCATGGTCACATCATGCACCATGGCTGTGATGGCCAGGCCTTCGGGTCCCATATCGCCTTTGGCAAACCAGAGAATCAGGCCCGAGCCCACGATGGCGGCCGAGATGATCACGACCGGCATGGTGGATCTTCTGTCCGGCATTGAGGCGTCCCTGGGGCGGCATGTCCTTGGCATGGCCAATGAAGTAGCGGTAGGAGTGGACCAGCCAGTTCACGTCATCCTTGTCATAGTGGAATGAATCCCAGAGCAGTTCTTTGGCCGCCGGGCGGTCAAAGATCAGATAGAGAATGGGCACGAGCCATGAACATGACGGCGCCGATGCGATGCAGCAGGCGGGAACCGCCGCCGGCCGCCCAAGCGAGAGCGGCGGCCAGAAGAGGATCAGGCCGGTGGCCAGCAGAATACAGAACGAAGAGGCCAGCACGGCATGGATGATTCTCGGCCCGACACTGTAGCGCAAAACCTTGGCTTCTTGTGTGTGTTCCATCATTTGCGTGGCCATGGTTAGACTCCTCCTCTTCTATGCCGCTATCTACGCTGGCATCTAGATCGACGTCTGTGCCCTCACCGTCGGCATCGGTCTGCGCAGCCTCTTCCTGGTGGATCTGATCCAATTCTCTCATGTGGTTGCGACGGGCAATGACCGCGGCCAGGCCGGTCACAACCACGCTCAGGCCCGTCAGGCCCATGCTCACCGGTTGTACCATCTTCTGCCAGGCGTTGAGGGCAATCGGCACATCCGGGTTGGCGGGCAGATTGAGCTTCTCCGGCGCATCGGGCAGCACCATGATCACGCCCAGGCCGCCGGCTTCGGTCTCGCCGTAGATACGGGCATTGGGATAGCGATCCTGCAAGGCTGCCAGCCGGGTCTTGGCCTCGGCCAGGATCTCCTCGCGATCGCCATACATGAGCGCCTGGCTCGGGCAGGTCTTGACGCACCAGGGTGTGCCGCCGGCCTTGACCACGGTGGCGCAGGCATCACATTTGCTGAGCGATTCTCGTAGATATTGGGTACGTCGAAGGGGCAGGCGTCCACGCAGTAGCTACAACCGCTGCACTTGGCCCGGTTCAGCCGGGTCAGCCCCTCTTCTTTGTAGAGCGCGCCGGTCGGGCAGACGCCGACACAGGCTGCATCGGCGCAGTGGTAGCAGCGCTGGTTGGTGACAAAGCTCTGCAATGCTGGGAAGGTGCCGTGGGTCGCATCAGAAATGTGGATGTATTGGACCTGGTCGGCAGTTCGTTGCCGGTCTTGCAGGCGGCGACACAGGCCTCACAGCCGATGCAGCGTCCCAGGTCCAGTAGAAATGCGTAGGTCCTCACGTCACGCCTCCTTCACAAGCCGTACGAAGTTGACACGCATGCCCGCGCCGCCGCTGATGGGGTCGAGTGCATAGCGGGACTGAAGCTTCACATCGCTGGCGCCCTTGCCGTTGGCCTTCGTCAGGCCGGGCGCGTCCTGGCCGAAACCATGGGCCATAAAGACGGCATCGGGGCGAATGCGTTGGGTCGCCTTGACCTTGACCGGCCCGCTGTGTACGCCGCTCTGATTCTCCAACCAGACGTACTCGCCATCTTGAAGCCATGCTCGTGCCGCTGCATCCTCGTTGACCCAGACTTCGTTCTCGCGGTAGAGCTCGTTGAGCAGCGGCGTGTTCTGGGTCTTGGCAAAGGTGTGCACCGGATGGCGCCCGTAGAGCAGGCGGAAGTAACCGTCCGGCGGCTCTTCGGTCGGCTCGTAGACGGGCATCGGATCCAGGCCGGCCAACGCCAATTCATGCGAGTAGAATTCGATCTTTTCCGATGCGGTGTGGAAGGGCGATTTGCCCTTGTAATCTTCGAAGTAGGGCTTGCCCTTCTGGATGATCACGCCGTCCTGCTCGCGCATCTTGTCCAGGCTGGAGCCGACGGACATGAGCCGGGTGTTCAGATACTCCTCAGCCGTCTCCCACTTGAAGTACTTCTCCAGACCCACGCGCATGCCCAGTTCACGGACCATCCACCAGGCCGGCTTGGTCTCGTACATGGGCTCGATGGCCGGCTCGCGCATGGCGATGTAGGGCGTCTTGTGGGCCACGGTCCAGAGTTCATCGTAGCGTTCCAGCGCTGTGGCTTCGGGCATGACAATGTCGGCCCAGGCCACATGCTCCTGGGGCAGCACATCGATGACGAGCACGAAGTCGAGGTTGCTGAGCGCTTCTTTGGTGCGCTCCGTGTCGGGAATCGAGTTGAGCAGGTTGACGCCGTAGACGATCAGCGCCTTGATGGGATAAGGCTCGCCTGTGATCATGGGTTCGATCAGCTCTTGCATGGCCGTGGCGCCGCGCAGGAAGGTGGTGCGTGCGCCATCGGCGCGCGCCTTGCCGGAAGGACCGACGGGCAGAGGCGCATCTCATCGCCGCCCGGCTCGGCCGAACAGCCGCCGGAACTGCCGGCCACGGCAAAGGGCGGGTGCGGATAGGATTCGATGTAGGGCGACTTGTTGAAGTAGAAGCCGCCTTCACGTCCGTAGGCCCCAAGCAGCGCGTTGATGATGTAGGCGGCGCGCATGCGTTGGGTGTCGTTGCCGTACCAGGTCACGTGGCGACCCGGCATGATCAGCGACTGGGGCAGGTTGTCGGACATGACCAGCGCGGTCTCATGGATCAGCTCGGCGGGCAGGTCGGTGATCTCGGCTGCCCATTCGGGCGTGAATTCCTGGACGTGGGCCTTGAGTTCCTCGAAGCCTTCGGTCCATTCGGCCACGTACTCAGCGTCGTAGCGTTCTTCGTTGATGATCACGTTGATCCAGGCCAGCAGCAGCGCCGTGTCGGTGCCCGGCTTGATGGGCAGCCAGTAGTCGGCCTTGCCGGCCACGGTGGAGAAGCGGGGGTCGACGACGATGACCTTGGCGCCATTGGCATAGGCATTGGCAAAGTCCTGCATCACCGTGTTGCGGGAGTCTTCGCCGATGTGGCTGCCGATGAGCGTGAGGCAGCGCAGACCCTCTCCCAGTCGACCGGCTCGTGGCCGCCGACGGTGAGGCCCTGGTCAGGGTGACGGCCTCTTCACGTGGGCTGGTGCAGAGCGATGAGGAGGGCTTGGCCGCATTGGGCGTGCCCCAAGCCTGGGCAAAATAATCGGTGAACCAGAAGTCGCCTGATGTGTGGCCGAAGATGGCCACAGATTCAGGGCCATACTCTTCGGCAATGGCCATCAGCTTTTCAGCCGACTGATCCAACGCCTCTTCCCAGGTCACTTCCTGAAACTTGCCCTCACCTCGTTCGCCGGTGCGTACCATCGGCGCCTGCAGGCGATCAGGGTCGTAGATGAAGGAGACGCCGCCCTGGCCACGTGCACAGAGCATGCCGCGGCTCTTGGGGTCGGCGGGATTGCCTTCGATCTTGTGGACCACGCCGTTGACCGTCTGCACCTTGATGCCGCAGCGCCACGGACACATGTCACAGTAGTTGTAGGTCGTCTCAATGTCGCCCCGGTAGAACCAGTCGGGCGATAGACCCACAGGCTCCGATCGGACGCAAGCGCCGATTTGAACACGTTGCCGGCCACGGCCACGCCACCGGCTGTGGCCACGGCCGACTTGAGAAAAGTACGTCGTGAAATCTGAAGCTCTACTCGTGCCATAGGGTTGTACCTCTAAAAAACTTCTGAAACGTGATGCGTGAAACGTGACCTGCGTCGCCATGCGATCAACTGTTCAGCATTCACAAATATCAATTCACCATCAACCGTTCGTAGATACTTTGACAATCGATCATAAACAACTGACCATTGACAATTCTCACACCGTACTCAACCGACACTCACTCACCGGCGCCGGTTCTCCTTCATATTCGGCCCGTAGCCGCACTTCGCGTTCCATGGCCCGGTGCATGACGCAGATGATGCTGGAGAACCACTCCTGTTCCATCAATTCCTTGGGGATGCTGTTGCAAGCGCCTGCATCCCAGACCTGTTGCCGGTATTGGCGGTAGTTCATCGGGCAGAAGCACCACAACACGCAGCGTGGGATTATTTTCAGCAATTCTTCGAACCAAATCCGGCGTCCCGGCCTCGGCCATGGGCCAGTCGAGCAGGATGACGTCGTCTAATTTTTGCTGGCACGCGTATCAACTAGTTCGTCCCGGCTTTGCACCGTTGCTGTAGAAGTGGTGAAGCACATGAGATCGATGGCTGAGTCGTGGATGGACTGGAGGAGCGCAAGCGAAGCCTCGTCTGGGCTGACAAACAACAGTCGAATGTGCATCGCTTCCTCCTTTCCCAACTTGATGAGTTTCGGACAGAGCCGAATGGGTTGTGAATGTGTTCACAAGTAGGGTATCTGAAAACGATCAAGCTGGCTATCGGGAAAAGTATGATGCTTTGCCGGGATTTTTCCCCACAGTTCAATAAGTGAGGAGTTCATTCTGTACATTCGGCCTTGGTCGGGGCTTGACGAGTGGGCGTCTGCTGATTTATCGTACTTGAGTTATCCTTTGTATTGTCAATGCAGCAATCGTTCAGCCCGCTATTTGCTTTGGGTGTGTTCAAAATCGGTTGACGGATCCTCCGGGAGGGCGATAACGGCAAACTGGCGCTGCGCAGTATCCCTCCCGGAGGGTCTTGGGGCGCTCAACTCATTTTGAACACACCCATTTGCTTTGACGGCAAGCGAGCAACCTGATCTGTATCATCATTCGTGCCATCGTGAACTAGGTTCTGTTGACATTTCAGAATGCCGGGACAAATCCCGGAGCCAACAGCGAGAAGCCGCTGAGGCGGCTTGAGATTCAGCGCCTGAGGGCGTTTCTCGCTGTTAGTAGCCGGCTTCAGCCGTACCTGCTGACCAAATGTCAACAGACCCCAGCAACATAGGGTAGTTATCTGACCATGGATAATGAGATGCGAAGGACGTCAACCTCAGACTATCTACTCGCTATCGTGCGTATGATAGCGGTTTTTGCCGCGTTGTTCATTGCCTTTGTCTCTGTTTTC
>CAWKCP010000020.1:0-539748 GCA_963848115.1 uncultured Chloroflexia bacterium
GGTGAATTACGTAACCAGCAGTATCGGCAGCTCCAAATAGTCCAACAGCGATGCCAACGTACTGTTCTGCAGGACCGAACTGCGTGCCGGCGACACCACCGTGCCGCATCCCTCTGTCAAGAGGATATCGGCTAAACGGCGTATGTTTGTGCCCGTTGCCGTTCGATAGCGTGCCGCAACGCCTTCAGCTGCCAGGCTCGATCTTGCCTGTGCCTGCAGGGCCAAAGCATCCTGCTGCGCGGTAGGCAGAACGAGCACGATCAGCGACTGGTTGTTGTTCAATCGTGAACGAACCATCTCCGCAGCGATTAACGCCCGATCAGCCACCTCCGAGCCGTCGTAGATGACAGCCAGCGGCGCGGCCAAATGAGTGCCCTCTTTCACAATCAGCGCCAGACCAAATCGTTCCGGCAAAATGCCGCGCACGGTCGATCCCACTCGACCGTGCCTGTAGAGCGACCATCCCTGTTTCCCCAGGACAAGCAGATCGGCCTCTGCAGATGCGGCCAGGACCTCGGGCAGGACTCGCCCTCGAACAGTGCGGAAGGACCCTATCAGATGGGTGCGCTGGGTTGCCGACGTGAAAACACGACGCGCGCGACGGCTCTGTCCCCGAATTTGGCGTTCCAGATCGACATGATTAATGCGTCGACAAGTCGCCGAAAAGTGACCGACCTCCTGGACAAATGGCAGATCGGCTAGCCGTAGCAGATTCTCGTCTTCAACATAGATGCCGGTGAGTTCAGCGTTAAAGCGCGCCGCCAGGTTGACAGCAGCTTCTACGGCGGCCAGACTATCCGATGAAGCGTCCAGGGCAACGAGGATGCGCTTGATGGTCAGCGTCTCGCGATTTTCGCTCACGCGCTCGCCTCCCCGACTTTGTTTGCATTACCTTTCCCGGCGTCACCGAATGCCTGGCGTGTCTCGGCCAATTCCGCTAGCCGTTTCCGAACCAGGAAGTTGACACTGCCCTCGGGATAATCGCCCTCCTCGTCCACTTCACCGGCAGTCAGGCCGGTCAAGATCTCGATGCCCTGGTCGACCGTTTCCACTGCATAGACGTGAAACTGGCCTGCCTCCACAGCCTCGACCACGTCCTTACGCAACATCAGATGTTGGACATTCGACGCAGGAATCAGCACACCCTGTTCGCCACTCAGCCCTCGTTCAACACAGATGTCGAAAAAGCCCTCGATCTTCTCGTTTACGCCACCAATGGCCTGGACCTTGCCATACTGGTTGACCGATCCGGTTACGGCCAGCGCCTGGCGGATGGGGATCTCGGCAATGGCCGATAGCAGTGCGTAGAACTCGGCCGACGAGGCACTGTCGCCGTCGACGCCGCCATAGGACTGCTCGAAGACCAGGCTGGCCGAGAGGGAGAGTGGTTGCTCGCCGGCATAGCGCGCACCCAGCAGCCCGGAGAGGATGAGCACGCCCTTGGAATGAAGCGGACCGCCCAGATCTACCTCGCGTTCGATGTCGAGCACATCGCCCCTGCCCAGCCGGACCCGTGCAGTAATACGGCTCGGCCGTCCAAAGGCAAAGTTGCCCAGTCCAATTACCGAAAGCCCGTTGACCTGGCCCACTGCTTCGCCCTCTGTGTCGATGAGCACCACATCGCGGTGGATCGCCTCTTGCATCCGCTCGCGAATGCGGTCCGCCCGGTAGATCTGGGCGTCAATGGCCTGCTGCACGTCAGCGTCTCCGACGATATCACGGCCGGCCTCTCCGGCCCAGTAGTCCGCTTCTCTCAGCAGATCCGCCACGCTATGGGTGTGGGTTGAGAGCCTCTCCGCATCGCCGACGGTTCGGGCGCTGCGTTCGATGATGCGGGCGACGGCCATTCGGTCGAAAGGTCGCAATTCCTCTTGACGCACCACCGTGGCGATCAGACGCGCATAGAGATGCTGGCTCTCATCATCGCGCTCCATACGTTCGCTGAAATCAGCCTCGACCTTGAAAAGATCGGCAAAGTCCATATCGAGTTGGTAGAGCATATGGTAGAGTTGAGGCTCACCGTAGAGCGCCACCTTGACCTGCAACGGAATTGGGTCCGGCTCCAGCGAAATCGTGCTGATCAGGCTCAAGGTCTGCCCTAGAGATTCAATACGGATCTCGCCGGTCTGCAACACTCGCTTGAGAGACTCCCAGGCGTAGGGTTGGATCAAGACCTTGCGCGCATCCAGGATTAGGTAGCCGCCATTGGCTTTGTGAAGTGCACCTGGCTTGATCAGGTTGAAATCGGTCAGCAGCGCGCCCATTTGGGCTCGATGTTCGACCCGGCCTACCAGATTTTGGTGCGTGGGATTGTCCTCATAGATCACCGGCGCGCCGGTCGCCTTGCTGTGATCGACCAGCAGATTGACCTGATAGCGACGTGCCAGCGGCGAGCCGCCATCCGATTCCTGAGCGGTGCGCAACATGGCCGGCACATTGGATTCCTCCTGATCTGCCTCCAGGAAGTTGCGTGCATTCTCTACGATGTCATTCTCGACCGCATCTAAATGTGCCACAACATCGTCGTGATCGCTGTACTTCTGACGCAGTTCGTCAATCAGCCCGCCAATGGCGAAAGCCGCCATCTCCCGGTTCAGTTGCTTGAGCTTGTCCTGGCTATCTCTTTGCCAACCGGGTACCTGTTGCACGATTTTTTGCAGCTCTCCCTGGAGCGTCTCCACTTCGGCTTCCAACTGCTTGCGCGCTTCTTCCGAGAGTTCCTGGATCTCTTCCGGAGAGAGAACCTGGCCGTCCTTGATCGGCGCGAAAACCAACCCGGACGGCGTCCGCAGCAGGCCTACGTCCTTTTCCTCCGCCTGTTCCCGTACGACCTGGAAAGCCTGGGACTGCCGCTCTTGAAACTCCTCGTTGATGGTCTGGCGGCGTGCCTGATATTCTTCACTCTCAAACGTGGCTGAGAGCGCGTTGTGAAGCCCTTCGATCAGTTCGTTCATGTCATCGCGAAAGGTGGCGCCCAGGCCTGCAGGGAGGTGGATACTTTTGGGTTTATGACGATCCTCAAAGTTGTTGACGTAACACCAGTCATCGGGCGCCTTTTCGGTGGCCGCACGCTGTTCAAAATAGCGGCGGATCACCTGCCGTTTTCCGATTCCTGTCGGACCCAGCGCAAAGATGTTGTAGCCATCCTGGGCCATACCGATGCCGAATTGCATGGCCGCAGCAGCCCGCGGCTGCCCGAGCATATCCGTCAGATCCGTCAGATCATCGGTCGTCTCAAAGTTGAGTTGTTGCAGATCGGTATGCAGATAGAGTTTGTCCGCTGATAGCTCACCGTTCATGCCCATGTTCTCTTATCTCCTTGCGCATGGCCCGCCTGTCGCGAGTAATGGATGAATCCTTGTTTCTGTTTGACTTGTTCCTATACTATGTTTCATCATGCACCAATTCAGCAAGCGGCAAAAATCTTTGAGAAAATCCTGTCTGGCTCTCTTGCCCTTTCGATTCAACAATCTTGTGCCGCAAGGATAAATTGCGGATAGCCAAACAAGCGTTCGGCGGTGAGCGCTAGGTTGTGCTGAGAGATAATGGTTTCGGCTGCAGCGCGTAATAGTCTGTGCCGGTGTTCACCAATTGCTTCAAAACTGATGGTCCACCAGCGCCGGCCGGCGAGGTCGATGGTGCTGTATTCAAATTGACACTTGTTCTCTGGAGCATCGTCTACGACGACACTTTGGTCGTCGTGAAGGCGATAGTCTTGGGTGTGACGCGCTTTGACGATCGGCTGAAACCGACCCAGCCGCAAGGTCCCGGCGGTTTTTCCGGAGCCTCTATCGCGAGAGAATCTACTCCTGGAGCTGATAATCAGGCAGTCTTTGCACGAACTGCGAGTCGACAGCAAGGTGGACTTCCTCTTCGGAGACTGCGGAAAGCCAGTCCGTAGGGATCAGCTTGCGCTCCTTGAAAAACAGACCTTCGGCAAGAACAAAGTGGGTTGCCCGCTTCTCCAGCGTATCCGCAATAACTCGCTCAATGTTCCCCACCTGTTCGTGGTCGCTGGTTATCACAGCGGCGCCTTCGTGCAGGGCGATTGTGTCTTTCGGGATGTTGGTCTGGGTCGTAGTCACGTATCGCGGGCGGTCATACTCAATCTGGCGGGCGGGCGTCCGCCAGACGCCAACGGGCGGGTAATAGAAGAGAGAACGCGCTCTGTTGGCAATCATCGTATTTGGGGCCGGTTCACTATGATGCTCAATCTCAACATAGTCAGTCTCCCGGTAGTCGGGAAGTGAGTCCAGATCGTCTGCGTCCGATCTCAGGGTTACGCTCTCTTCTGTCGTGGATCCGATCATGCTCATCGGCACGACCTTATCCTCGGGTAAGAGAAATCCCTTGCGTACGACCACATGTGTAACCTCCATGGTGGCTGGTTTGAGTACGACGCGATCGATCCTGCCGACCTGGTCACCCTCTGCCGTAAATACCTTCGCTCCATCTTTGAATTGCATATCGATTTCCTCCTTACCATTTAGGTCAGAATGTTTGTAGTTTTGTTGCTGCCAGAGAAGGTGTCATACCCGCGAAGGCGGGTATTTATTTTCGATTTCAGAGTGGATTCCTGCCTTCGCAGGAATGACAGGTCAAACGTGCAAAGATAGTGTTAGGTTGTTCGATCAGTGTCCGGCCTTCTCCTTTGCGGCCTGCTGCGCCGGCGTCAGTTCGATCTGATCGGCGGAGAGATCCTGCACCATGAGTAGCGGTTTGCTTCCATACATGACAAAGCTGGTTGCCACACTGCCATAGGGCCATCGGTTACTGCCGGAATAACCGTGTGCCCCCAATATCACCAAATCAATATCCGCTTGGTCGACCAACTCATGGAGTGCGATAGCCGCATCATCGCTCTGCAATAGCCGGATTTCGCTCTCCAAGGCAAGGTGAGACTGTATCTGCTCCAGATATGCACGCGCCGCTTCACGATTGAGTGTCATCACCCGCGCGTGCAGCGCTGCCTCTTCTTCGGACAAGGGTGTATTGCGAGCCATTTCCGGCGGACGCACAACATGAGCCAACAGGAGTTTGGCGTGCTGTTTGCTGACCAAGGCGGCGATCCCACTCAACACACACTCCGCTCGTTGCGAACCATCCAGCGGCGCCAAGACACGACGGTATGCCAGGTCCGTGGCGGTGGAGTCCTGGTGCCCATATGCACGCACGATCAGGAGCGATGTCGGAGCGTCCATGATCACCTTCTGGGCAACGCTACTCACATTCCAAGGCGTGAGTCCGCTCTGTCCATGACTGCTCAATACGACAAGATCAATGGATCTCTGGTGGGCACAGGCGACGATGGATTCCGCGGCTCGACCTTCGAGTAATAATTTCCCTACGTTGATGCCCGCGTCCGCCGCCTGTTCGTAGATCCCATCCAAATAGGCTTCCGCCTCGGCCTTACGCATCTCCCGATCTAACGGATCGATCGTCGCGCGGCCATTGTCATCGAGTTGGGGCTCAATTACATGGAGGATCGTCATTGTCGCGTCGAAAGCGCGTGCAAGGAGCACGGCGTGGGGTAGAACGCACTCGGCCAACCTGGATCTATCAAGCGGGACAAGAATTTGTTTGAACATGATTGATCTCCTTCGTTCAGATCAAGTGATTGCATGAAATGCACAGCCGAGCTTTTGTGAACGGACAATGAGATAAATCGGGAATTTGATAGATCTGCAGTTTCATGGACTGCTCAGAGCCTTTCTTCTCAACCATACTTTAGCGTAGTTCAAATCACTTGACCCTAGACTACGGTACAGACGGCAGGCATAACTCGGGATACAGATTTTCGAGCCAAGAATGGTTGGATTCAAATGAGCCAACGCTGTCCTTCATCTAGACCACCTGGAATCTGTGTGTGGTCTGTGCCAAGAGAGATCATAGGCTTTCCCAAAATAGTAACTATACGGGAGTTGGCAAAGCCTCAAGCCATTCCAGGCAGAGATTTCCTTGCAACGGTTATTTATCTCTCTGGAATGGCCATAGTCAAATGTATCCAACAATATAACCTGCGCCTATGTCATGAACCATATACATCTCTGTAACGGCTTGCTATCCTCAATGAGTCAGATGTCTGATGATCGATATCTGACGATATCCGAAAATTGTTCGGAACCATTTTGAGGGAAAGAGACCCGTCATGATGAAAAAAGTCGCAGCGCCAGTGGCATGACCTGTTGAAGTCGCGAGTGTTCGTTTCACAGGACGCCTTCCCCCACATCCATAGCCCATATCATCGGCATTCCATCGGCCGACATCTGATTACGACTGAAGGACCTGAATGCATACGCAACAAACGCATCCCGACAAGCAGCAAGCGATGACTTCGCCGGAGTATTCTCCCGCACAAAGTCATGAGTTGGCTGTGGACAGGCCGCGCCATGGTCAGTCCCTGATGAAAGGCGTATCGAGCAACCAGATGGTCATTGCGCTCGCCTATCGCATCTTCCATGAGCGGACCGACAGCGACACTTACACCTCGTATGCCGCCGAATGGTTGCTGGACAACTACTATGTCGTCCAGCGCGCCATTCGGCAGGTCGATGAGGACATGCCCAGCCAATTTTATGCGGAACTACCCATTTTGGCCGCGCCCGAGCCGTTGCGAGGTTATCCGCGAGTTTATGTCCTGGCTGCTCATATCCTAGAGGAGAACGAGGCAGGCATTAATCCCAACGCGCTTGCCCATGCTATCGAGGGTTACCAGGAGATCGCTCCGCTAACCATCGGTGAACTCTGGGCTATGCCGACCATGCTGCGCCTGGGTTTGATCAGTTGTCTGAGTCGTGCGCTGGCGCGCGAGGCGCACATCCCCTGGCCGGAAGAAGAGATGGCCAATGAACTGGTTCAATTCCCCGATGCACTCTCAGATGCGGATATCATCGCCAACGCCATTCAGAGCCTGCACGCGCTTGATAGCCAAGACTGGGCGGATTTCTTCGAGGACACGAGCCTGGTCGAGCGCATGTTGCGCACAGATCCGGCAGAGTGCTACCCGCGCATGGATTTCGAAACGCGTGATGCTTATCGCGATAGCGTGCAAGAGTTGGCCGCCGGCAGCAATTGCGACGAGCTAGGCGTAGCTGAACAGGCAGTTCGCCTGGCAAAGCTGAGTCGCATCCACGGCCATCCGGCCCTTCGAGAGCACCATGTAGGCTACTATCTGATGGACAAGGGGCGCAAAGCGCTGGAACGCCAACTCGGCTACCGCATGCCTAGGCGGCAAAGGCTTAGTCGGCGGCTGAGCGCTCAGCCCACTGCGCTCTATCTGGGCAGCATCAGCCTGACTACGGTTTTGCTACTGGTTGCTGTGGGATTGTATGCCTGGCGCATTGAAACCGGGTTCGCTTGGCTATTGGTTATCCTGGCTGCAACCCTGCTGCCACTGATCAGCATTGCTGTCTCGTTGGTCAACAGTCTGGTCACTCGTCTTTCTTCACCCTCTTTGTTGCCCAAGCTAGATTTTTCCACTGGCGTGCCGGCAAGTAGCCGCACGATGATCGTGGTCCCCGCACTGTTGACGAGCGAGTCCGAGGTGGACGAACTGCTGCAGCAAGCAGAACAACACTACCTTGGATCGATGAACGCATACATCGACGTGGGGCTGCTAACCGATTTCGCCGACGCACCCGAAGCGACCATGCCCGAGGACGAGGGATTTGTTCGCGCGCGCACGGAAAGGTATCGAGGGGCTCAATCAACGCTACGGGAGCGACGCGCATCAGCCCTTCTATTTCTTTCACCGTGAACGGCATTGGAATCCGGCTGAGGGTGTCTGGATGGGCTGGGAACGCAAACGCGGCAAACTGGAAGAGTTCAATCGCCTCCTGCGCGGGGATCGCAATACGTCATACACAGTCTGCGTGGGCAGGCTCGAGACGCTATCTGACATTCGGTATGTCATTACCCTGGATGCCGACACTAAACTTCCGCCGGGGAGCGCACAGCGCCTCATCGGCTCACTCGCTCATCCACTCAACCGCGCCCAACTTGACTCGGAGACAGGCAAAGTGATCTCCGGCTATACCATCTTGCAGCCGCGCACCGAGATCAACCCGGTTGCGGCGAATCAAACCCTATTCAGCCGAATCTTCTCCGGTGACACCGGCATAGACCTTTATACGCTGGCCGTCTCCGATATCTATCAGGACCTCTTCGGCGAAGGCATCTTCGTGGGCAAGGGTATCTACGATGTCGACGCCTTCATGCAGACACTGGAAGATCGCATCCCCGAGAACAGCCTACTGAGCCACGATCTCTTCGAAGGCATCCATGGGCGCACCGGCCTGGTCAGCGACATCGTGGTCTACGAGGACTATCCGTCCAGCTATCTGGTGCAGGCGCGCCGTTTGCATCGCTGGATTCGCGGCGATTGGCAGCTGGTGCCCTGGTTGGGGCGCACGGTTCCCCATGCCGTTGACGGAAAGACGCATTCCGTGCTGAGTACCATCGATCGCTGGAAGATTCTCGACAATCTGCGTCGCAGCCTCTTAATGCCGGCCATTCTGCTCCTGCTCGTACTGGCTTGGTTTTGGCTGCCCGGCTCACCGCTGGTATGGACAGCACTGGCCATAGCTCCTCTACTTTTGCCGCTGTTGACGACGCTGATCGCTTGGCTTGAAGCCGGCCTCGCGGACAGCGATTGGAGCGGCCTGGGCCTCAGCCTGCGTTTTCCGGTTATGCGGGCCATGCTCAATATTGCCTTCCTGCCCCATGCAGCCTATCTGGCGGTTGACGCTGGCATTCGCACGCTGTTGCGCGTCTATGGCACGCGCCGACGCCTTTTACAGTGGACGACAGCGGCGCAGACCGCCCGCATCTTTCAGCGCCGAAACGACGCGCTCAGTGCCTGGGGACAGATGATCGGCAGCTGCATCATGGCCATCGCGCTCGCACTTGCCGTGATAGGGTTGAATCCGTCCGCACTGCCTGTCGCCTCGCCATTTCTGTTGGCCTGGTTTCTGGCCCCGCAGATCGCCTACTGGGTCAGCCAAGCGCCGGATGGAAGCAATGACGAGTTGAACGAAGCGGAACGCCAAAAACTGCGTAACCTGGCGCGACGTACTTGGCTTTACTTTGAACAGTATGTCGGACCCGAAGACAATTGGTTGCCGCCAGATCACGTTCAGGTAGAGCCCCTGGGCGTGGTAGCTCACCGCACATCACCCACCAATATCGGCGTTCTGTTGGTCTCGGCTGTGGCAGCCCACGACTTTGGCTATGAGAGCCTGATGAGCACCGCAGTCCGTCTGCATAACACATTTGAGACCCTTGCAGAGATGGAACGCCACCAGGGTCACTTCTTGAACTGGTACGATACGCGCACCTTGGATCCGCTGCCACCGCGCTATGTCTCCATGGTCGATAACGGCAACCTGGCCGGCTGTATGGTTGCGCTGGGCCAGAGCCTGGAGGAGATGCCGGCCCAGCCTGTACTGCGATGGGCGCGCTGGCAGGGGCTGCTGGATACGCTGGGCAATCTGGCGGATGAGATCGAGAATCTGGAGGCCTCTCCACTGGAGACGGTGGAGGCCTTGTGCTATTCGTTGCAAGATGTCGAAGGCGAAATCTTGGCCGCACAGGAGGACCAAAACCAGTGGATTCCCGCCTTGCAGCGTCTGCTCGAGTATCAGATGCCTGCCTTGCTCAAGCAATTACGGATACTGGTGAGTACCGATGGGCGCCGTATCCAGCCGGATACACTCCATCGGATGCGCATTTATCTCGAGCGTGTGCACCATCAAACCAATGATATGCAGCGAGAGATCGATACATTGGCCCCATGGCTACAACTGTTCACCAAGACTCCGTCTACCTTGAGCGCGCGGATCAATGAAACCCCGGCGCTGAAAGAACAGTGGCAGTCGCTGAGGTCCATCCTGTCGCCGACGCTTACCGTTGGCGACACAGTGGCAGCGTGTGCAGAAGCCGTGCCGCTGGCTGAAGGTCTGGCGCTTGATCTCGGTGAGTGCACGCGCCCAGGGGATACCTTTGCCCAAGCAACTGCTACACATGCGTCTGCCACACAATTGGCAGCGGAGGCAGTGCCTCAGGACGATTGTCGCGAGACCGATACAGTGGCTATGTGGTTCTCGCAGCTTATTGCAGCCATCAAGGCTGCCGAACAGTCGGCAGCGGACGTCCTGAACAGCCTGGCAGCGGTGAAGAGCCAGGCCGAGGTCTACATCGATGAGATGGATTTTGGCCTGCTCTACAATCAGCAGCGTGATGTCTTTCATATCGGATTCAACGTGGACACCGGCTCACTGGATGATAACTACTACGATTTGCTGGCCTCGGAAGCGCGCATCGGGAGTTTGGTCGCCATCGCCAAACATGATGTGCCCTTCAAGCATTGGTTACACTTGGGCAGACCCTTGACGATGATCAGCGGCCGTCGCACGCTGCTTTCCTGGAGCGGCACGATGTTTGAGTATCTCATGCCGCCGTTGTTCATGCGTTCACCTGAGAATACGCTGCTACGCCAGACGGAAGAGTGTGTGGTGGACTATCAAATAGCGTATGGACGCACGCGTGGTCTGCCCTGGGGAGTTTCTGAGTCCGGCTACTACCACTTTGACGCCAACATGTTCTACCAGTATCAAGCATTTGGCGTGCCCGGTCTCGGCTTCAAACGCGGTCTGGGTGACCAGCGCGTCATTACGCCCTACGCTTCGTTATTGGCGCTCAACGTACGCCCGCGTGCGGTCCTCCAGAACCTATCAAAATTGGCCGAGCTGGGCATGCTCGGGGATTATGGCCTCTACGAAGCCATCGATTTCACCGAGTCGCGGCTGCCAATGGCCAAGAGTCAGGCCATCGTGCGTTCCTTCATGGTGCACCACCAGGGCATGATCCTTTTGGCGCTGCTCAACCATCTGCAGGACAATCTCATGGTGGAGCGTTTCCATGCAGATTCCCGTATTCGCAACGTCGAAATGTTGCTCCAGGAACAGATACCGCACCACTCGCCGCTGGAAGAGCTGGGCGACGATGACAGTGCAGCGCAGCCTGTGCAAAAGACGCGCATCACAGCTGTGCCCTGGCATCTCTCCGTCGCCACACCCACACCCCAACTGCACCATCTCTCCAATGGTCGGTACGGCGTGTTGATCACCAATGCCGGCACTGGTTTCAGCCGCTGGCAAGAGATCGATCTGACCCGTTGGCGTGCCGATGCCACCTGCGACGACTGGGGATCTTGGCTCTATCTGCACGATGAAGACACTGGGGCGACCTGGTCGATCACCGGCCAGCCCATCGACGATCCGTCCGTCGTGCATGAAGTCACCTTTGCGCCTCATTTTGCCGCCTTTACCGCTCACCGTGACGATCTTGCCGCACGTATGGAGATCCGGGTTGCGCCGGAGGATGACGTTGAGGTGCGCCAGATCCACTTGACCAATCAGAGCGATTCACCGCGCCGACTGACACTGACCGGCTACGGCGAACTGGTGCTCGGCGATCAGCGCAATGATCGTCGCCACCCGGCCTTCAACAAGCTCTTCATCGAGAGCGAATATGAAGAACAGAGCGGCGCACTCGTCTTCCGACGGCGTCCGCGCTCAGCCGATGAGGAGCCGATCTACCTGGCACATACAGTTGTCTTCAAGGATGACGTTGACTCTGTACGCCACTACGAGACGGACCGAGCCCGATTCATCGGGCGCCTGCAAACGATCCATGCCCCCAATGCCATGACCGGGAACGGTATGGACGCGAAAGCTGTGTCACTCTCTGCCACGACCGGCAACACGCTGGACCCGATCATGGCCATCGGCCAACAGATTGAACTGAAGGCCCACGCCACCCTCGAATTGGCCTATATTACGGCAGTTGGCCGCAGTCGCTATGATGTGGTAGATCTGGTGCGCCGCTATGACGGCTGGGAGGCGATTCCCCGCGTGGCAACGCAGGCCCGTGCGCAGGCTGAGTTGGAGCTACGCCAGTTGGGGTTGGATTCCGATACGCTGGCTTGCGTGCAGCAAATGCTCTCCGCACTGATCTATCCGGCGCCGGCCCTGCGCGCGGATGTTGAAACGTTGGCAGCCAACCGGCTGGGCCAGCCCAGCCTCTGGCCCCACGCCATCTCAGGCGACTATCCGATCCTGCTGATTCGCATCGCCGACGATGATGGTCTGCCACTGGTGCGCGATGTGCTGCGCGCCCACCACTACTGGCGCGACCGCAATCTACACATCTCGCTCGTGATTTTGAATCAAGAGAGTACAGGATACGCACAGGAGTTGCAGGGTTCTCTCGCTCGCCTGTTGGACGGCAACGGACATGGTGACTGGCTGAACCGGCGTGGCGGTATTTTCGTGCTGCGCGCCGATGACCTGGGTGCGCAAGCAACCACCTTGATCGAGACAGCCGCACGCGTCATCCTGGATCAGAATGGCGGCTCCCTGCCCGACCAGTTGGCTGCGCTGCACCAGCGACCCTCAACCCTGCCCTATTTCGTGCCCAGCGATCGCGACCGGCCGGCGTTATCCGTGCCGCCGCTGGAGCGGCCCGATGATCTGCTGTTCGACAATGGCATCGGTGGCTTTAGCCCGGACGGTTGCGAATACGTGATCTATCTTGAATCCGACCGGCCGACACCCGCGCCTTGGAGCAATGTCATTGCCAATCCAGACTTTGGCTTCCTCATGACTGAAAGCGGCAGCAGTTTTACCTGGGCCGCCAACAGCGGCGAGAACCGCCTCACACCCTGGAGCAACGACCCTGTCTCTGATCCGTCAGGTGAAGCGCTCTATCTGCGCGATGAGGAGACCGGCGACGTCTGGTCACCTACCGTGTTACCGGCTGGTGATGGGGCTCCGGTTCTGGTTCGTCATGGGGCCGGCTATTCCGTCTACACGCATCACAGCCCGGGCCTCAAAGAGGAGATGCGCGCCTTTGCGGTTATCGATGCCCCGCTCAAGATTGTCACATTGCGATCTGGAGAACACCACCCAACATGGGCGTCGAATCACCGCTACGTACTATGCAGAATGGGTGCTGGGCGTCAATCGCGATGAGATGCAGCAGTATGTGGTCCCGGCCTACGATGATGAGACCGGTGCACTGCTGGCGCACAATGCCTACAATACCGAATTCAGTGAACGTATCGCCTTCTTGGCGAGCAGTGAAGCGCCCCACAGCCTGACCACGAATCGAACTGAGTTCTTGGGGCGCCATGGACGCCGCCGACAACCGGTCGGCTTGAAGCGAATTGGGTTGGAGGGGACGGTGGAAGCAGGTGTCGACCCATGCGCGGCCTATCAGGTACACCTCGATCTAGAACCGGATGAAGTGGTTGAAGTCCATTTCTTGCTGGGCCAAGGTGAGGACTGGGATGCTGCGTACGAGTACGTTAAGCGCTACCGAGATCCAGACCAGATAGCCAAGGCATGGCAGGAGATGACGGCCCATTGGGACGACCTATTGGGGACGATTCAGGTAGAGACGCCGGAACCGGCCATGGATCTGCTCCTCAACCGCTGGCTGCTCTATCAGAACCTGAGCTGCCGTGTTTGGGGGCGTTCGGCCTTCTACCAGTCGAGCGGCGCCTATGGTTTCCGCGATCAACTCCAGGATGTCATGGCACTGGTCTATTCCCGGCCGGAACTGGCTCGCGAGCAAATCCTGCGCGCTGCTGCCCACCAATTCGAGGCTGGCGATGTCCTGCACTGGTGGCATCCGCCCAGCGGTCGCGGCGTGCGCACACGCATTACCGACGATCTGCTTTGGCTGCCCTACGTGAGCGCCTTCTACGTCACCGTGACCGGTGACCACATGATTTTGGATGAAGAACTTCCCTTCCTTGTCGGCAAGCCACTGGATCCTGACGAAGAGGAGCGTTACGGAGAATATGACGTCACAGGCAAGCGCTACACGCTCTACACCCACTGCCTACGCGCCATCGACCGCGGCACGACATCCGGTCCGCACGGCCTGCCGTTGATGGGGGCCGGCGATCGGAACGACGGCATGAACCGCGTTGGCATTGGTGGACGCGGCGAGAGCGTCTGGCTGGCTTGGTTCCTGTCCGAAACGCTTACCCGCTTTGCCGCACTCTGTGATACCAAGGACGCAGCGCGAACCGACCGTTTCCGTCGCAAAGCTCGCAATCTGCGAGAGACCGTCGACGAAGAAGCCTGGGATGGAGACTGGTATCTGCGTGCTTTCTACGATGACGGCACGCCGCTGGGATCGTCGCAGAACCGTGAATGCAGCGTGGACTCCATTGCCCAGTCGTGGGCCGTCTTTGCCGCAGATGAACCAAGTGAGCGTGCACGTCAAGCTATGCAGTCCGTGGCCGAGCGCCTGGTTGACAAGGAGAAGGGACTGATCCGACTCTTCACGCCACCCTTTGACCACACGTCCAAAGATCCAGGCTATATCAAGGGCTATCCGCCGGGCGTGCGCGAGAACGGCGGCCAGTATACGCATGCCGCACTCTGGTCGGTCTGGGCATTTGCGGAACTGGGCGACGGCGATCGTGCCGTCGAGCTGTTCCAACTGATCAACCCGATCTTGCACGGAAACAGCCCTGAAGAGACGGCCAAGTATTGCGTCGAGCCCTACGTGGTCGCTGCCGACATCTACGATGCTCCTGCGCATCCGGGTCGTGGCGGTTGGACCTGGTACACCGGCTCGGCCGGTTGGATGTATCGGCTCGGCATCGAAGGCATCCTCGGCTTGCAACGCCACGGGGACCGCCTACGCTTACAGCCACACGTACCGGCCAGATGGCAAGGCTTCCGCGTGACGTTGCGCCACGGCCATACGTGTTACCGTATTCGTGTTGAAAAGGGGAAGGATAGTGCCCAGGATGTCGAGTTCGTGGAGGTGGACGGCGTTCGCCAAGAGAGCAACGAAATTCATCTGGTCGATGACGGCGAGTCCCATGATGTACACGTGCTTCTGAGGCATCGTCAAGCCGAAGGCCCGCATTCGTAGTGAACAATTTTAGGGGCACGGGGATCGTGATCTGCTTAAGCCTACGGTGACAGATGAGTTGAAAAAAATAGTAGGAAAGAGCCATGGAACTGTCAAAAAAGACTGAGCCAGTCGAGAAGGTCAACAGCGAGAAACAGACTGGGGATCTCAAAGAGACTGTGGCTGATGTTATTGACGATGATGTCGCAGCGAACTTTGGCACGCACTATGGCTACGGCAGCTGTGGTCACCCGCAGCACGGGCCACAGCGAGCAACCACAAACCTCGTTCCTACCCGTCTGATGCGGCAGAAGCGGGATCGGGTTGTTTGGGGATATCGGTCCCCGGCCCCACCAGATAGAGGGCGTTCCATGGCTGGTAGTAGCTCGTAATCGTGTCGGTACGCGTGGTGCCGTCCTCGACGATGGTGCGCTCGACCTGGACGGTCATGCCTTCCTTGGGCCATTCGACCTGCCGCTGCTCGCCAAATGCCAGCTCCTCATCGATCTGATAGACCGGCGCCGCAGGCTCCTGCCGCTCCGTCACCACAGGGTCAGCAATGGTAACCTCACGATCTGGGCGCGTGCCGTAGAGATTGAAGGTGATTGAACCGCCGGCACTATCCACGACAGGATCGATGACCATATAGGCGTCGGTGTCATTGCGAAAACGAAAATCGACGGTCGGTGTATAGATGGTGGCGTCCAGACCCGGCTCGCCGTACCAATCCACTACATAACCGTGATTGTAGCGCTCCTCAATCGGAAGTCCTCCAAAGTAGGCCGCCCTGAAGATGGTCGTGCTCACCTGGCAGACGCCGCCGCCCACGCCCACAGCCGTGCGATCCCCCCAGATGATCAGCGAATCCTCGAAGCCATTGGCCGCGGTGACATCCTCGACAAATCGATTGAAACTGAAGCTTTTGCCCGGTGGGATGACCACGCCCTCAAACTTTTCGGCAGCAACCTCAATGTTGCGCACGCGCGCGGCACTACTGCCTGCAAAGTAGCTGGTGCCCGACGCAACCAATTCTCGGATGCCCATCTCGGCTATCCGTGCGCTGTCGACATCGGGCGGGATCTCGGCCAGAGTCAATGTCGCCTCGTTTGCGCCACTCGCCAGCGCCGTTTCGACTGCTGCCATGGTGGCTTCGATGTCGAGCTGACGCCCGGCCTGGCTTGAGCGCAACACTGTGACGCCGCCTGTGGCCGGATTGAAGCGCAGACGGGCATCGCGTGGCGTGATCTCATATTGATCGGCGAGCATTTGCAGATGATCCCGCAGTGCGTCCTCGTCGATCTTCAGCGGTTCCTGCGTGAAGACAATCGCCTCAATCTGCTCCGGATCGAACGCGGTTTCGATCCCGTAGATCGGATCGCGTAACAGCAACGGCTCGGTCGTTTGCCCTGCAAGTGTTTCCAGTGGTGTGCTCTCCGCGAAGGCCGGTTCCGGAGCCGGTAAGACAATCGATGCCATTGGCAATTCGATGAGATCTGCCTGACCCGGACGCTGCAATTTGCCCAGCACTGCGGCCAGCGTCGCCTCGACGTCTACGCCCACCTCCGGCCCGTCTGAGGACAATGAAGTGTCACTTCGAACTTGGTTGGCGATTTCGCTGAGTGCCTGCCGCAGTGGAGCGACCTCGTACGTTGCCTCGGGTACCAAGTTGTAGCCCACAAATGCCAGTCCAAGCTGTTGCGCCAAGCGCGTGGACAGGTTGCCTTCGCGGCCAAGCAGATAGGCTTGATTGACCGCGTCGATGGGCTCCCATTGTGCCTTGAGCGCCTCGGCCGGCACTGGGAAACGTTGCGTGTTCAGCCGGAGTGTGACCGGCGGCGTTGGATAGTCCGATAGCCTGCCCTCAAGTGTGTTAACGGCTTCAACGCGGGTCAAGCCCCCGACAGGCACGCCGTCTATCTGGACACCGCTATAAATGCGATTGGCATGCCAGAATTGCCAGCCAAGCAGCGCTGCCAGCACCGTCAGGACCAGAAGTCCTGCGAAGATGGCAATGAAATCCAACGGCGTCTGCCGGATTTTCGAAGGAGTAGGTTCGCGTGTCTGAAGATGATTCTGCATAGAGATCCGGTTCGATTCTCAACGACTTCGACTCTTACACAATCCGATTCTTACCCACCGAGTTGGGGTTGAATGTAGAGCCACGGAATGACCAAATTGAGCAGCATTAACAGCAGGAAGGGCAAAGCCCAGGCGAGCGATCGTAATGCCCCGACAGGTCGATCAACCCAATGGCTCTGTACGAAACGGCGAAACCACCGGGGCAGCCACTCCACTTTAGACAGATCGGCGCCGATCAACAGTAAGGGCTGTAACAGAAGGAAGAGCGCGATCAGCCCAATGATCAGGATCGTCCATTTTTCCAACGTGTTGTTCACGATGCCGGTGATCGCCAACGACGCAGTCAATACCGCAGCCAACAGACCGGTGATCCAACCCTGGAGCGGATGTAGCACCTCTCGCCATCCCAATGCAACGACCGTGCTGATGGGCAACAACCCCCAGAACAGATAGCGCCCTTGATGCTGTACGAATTTGAAGTTGTAGCCTACGTAGGAGGTCACAACCGCCAGCAAGATGACGCCCAGCAGAACGAGGACTGCAACCTGAAAGAGATCCATGTCCGTGTCCGGCGGTCCGGAAATCAGCCGAACCACAGCCCAGAGCAGGCCGGCAAAGATGACGCCGGTGAAGACGAGCAGCGCCAGATAGATGCGGGTGTCCATAAAGACGCCCATCCAGCCGAAGACGCCCCAAAAGCTCTGAAACGTGAAGCGGAAGGCTCGTTCGCTAAATTCGACCCATCCGAAACTGGCAATCCAGTCGGATGTGCGCGGCTGGCCCAAGACGACTTCATCGTGCCAACTCAAGCCCAGAAAATCCCAGCGCCCGTAGAGCCAGATATTGCGCAGCCAGAGCGGAAGGCCGAGCAACAAGGCCGGAGCTAGCGTCCATACCGAAAGCCCGATACTTCGCCGGAGATCGCGCCATGAATGAAGACGAATCGATCGGCCCACCGTCGGTTGCAACCAACCGACCAATACGACCGCCGTGAGGCTGATCGGCAGCAACATATACGCGTAGACCTTGGTCAGGAGTCCCAGGCCAAGCAATAGACCCAGGATCATCAGATGGCGGATCTGCCGTTCATCGTTCAGTTCAACCTTGCCATAGAACTGATCGCGCATCCAGCGCAACAGCACAAGCATCGATCCCAATATCAGGAGTGCAGCAAGACTATCGTTGTTAAGCGCAGCGGTCATGGCCACGTGCATTGGTAGCGTCGCTGCAAAGGCGATGGCTCCGGTCGCCAACAGGGTCTTGTGGGGAAAGACCAAGATCACGCATTGATAGAGCAAAATCAAACTGATGGTGCCGAGTAGCACATTGTAGAGTCGGAGCGCCAGAAGACTCCCATGGGTCGCCCAGAATATGGGCGTCGCCATCAGATAGTATAGGGGAGGCTGGTAGGATTCATAGCGCAGACCTGAGGTGGGGATCTTCGGTGCAAAGCGGGTTGCCAGCAGAATTTCGAGCAACGACTGATCGTAGTCACCCTGATGCAACACTGGAAGGGAGCCATACTCGGCAATATGGGCAATGTAATTGTAATGGGCAGGTTCATCCGGACTCTGCCAAGCCGGCGTGGTCGTCGCATAGAAGAAAGCGCTCACCAGGTATGCGCCGAGGAAGAATATCAGCCATCGACGCGGTCTGCCGACATAGAGTTCATCAAAGTGCGTCAAGCTCTGAACGGATGACTTGCCGATTGTTGACGGCGAACTACCAACGGAGCCGGCTGTCTTGGATGGAACGGGACTCGAAAGAGCCTGCATGTTATTCCAAATTTCGATCAATCACAGTATGAACGGCTTGACCAATCGCAACCAATTTCTCTGCCTGATTCGTTGCATGTGCGCTCAGAAAGAGTTGCCGACGGGTTTGAGCTGTAACGCGAGCTTCGACGACAATGAACTCGTTGTCCGGTGTAACGGGGCGCGTAAAAGACGTATTCAACTGCGTTGTGACACTGGGCGGCGCCACTAGATAGACCAGTGGCCCAATCGTATTGTCGATGGCGGCAACAATGAAGCGGCCCTGCATCATCTTCATGGGATTCTGGTAGCGCTCCAGAACCGGGAAGCGTACGGTCAGCGATTGACCCGGCTCAAAGGCCACGATCTCGGCTTCCATGTCGACGAAACTCTTGGGCGGCAACTCGAGTTCCATGCCGTCGGGGATCTGCTGACGCATGGCCTGTGTCAGCAGATCGTTCAAATGCCCGTCGCTCATCCCATTTCCTTTAGCTTTTGGGCCATGGTCTCCTCATCCAGTTTGACGAAGAGCGGGCTCGGTTGGCGCATGGCCTGTCCGACAGGCAACGCTGTCGCTTCCCAGCGGCCGGCGGCCCCATCCGGATCGTAACGCAGGACTTGATGCGAGCCGCGTGCATCTTCGACTTCCTGGGTGTACTGGACGCCGAAGATTGGCTGATCGTACCCTAACATCTCGTTCAACTGCTCGCTGGCATGGGGCAAGATGGGGGCCCAGAGCAGCTTGAGCCAGTCGATGGCCTGCAACGCCACATAGACTGCGGTGGCGGCCTCGGCCGGATCTTCCTTGACCAGCGACCATGGCGCACGATCATTCAAATACTGGTTGACCCGTTGGCTCAGCCGGCGCGTCTCGGTCAGCGCAGCCTTGAGCTTGGCGGCGTCGTAGAGCGCGCCCACGCTCTCGAATCCGCCGCGGATGTCAGCCAACAACTCCTCATCGATCTCCGCCAGCTCGCCCGGCGTCGGAATGACGCCGTCAAAACGCTTGTAAGCGAAGCCGAGCATGCGATTGACAAGGTTCCCCCAGTTGGCGACCAACTCATTGTTGACGCGGTCTGTAAAATCCTGCCAGGTGAACTCTACATCGGTGGTCTCCGGAGCCAGTGCGGTGAGCACATAGCGCCAGGCGTCGGCCTGGAATGCGCCCAACACGGTGTTGATGCCGATGACTCGACCACGGCTGGTGCTGAACTGTTCGCCGTCCAGGTTGAGGTACTCATTGCCCGGCACATCGTATGGCAAATTCAGCTTGTCGCCGCCTTCGCCGTCGTTGTAACCGAGCAACATGCCCGGCCAAATGATGGTGTGGAACGGAATATTGTCCTTGGCCAGGAAGTTGTAGATGCGCGCATCGGGGTTGACGTCAGCATCCCACCACTCGCGCCATGCATTTTCCTGACCCGTGACTTTGGACCACTCAATCGGCGCGCTCAGATAGCCGATGACGGCATCGTACCAGACGTAGATGCGCTTGCCCTCGTAGCCCTCGACGGGGATCGTCACGCCCCAGTTGATATCGCGTGTGATGGCCCGTCCGCGCAGTTCCTTGAGCTGAAGCTGGCCGCGTGTGAAGTTGATCACGTTGGGTCGCCAATGTTCCTTGCCCACCTGGATCCATTCGAGCAGCGGATCGTTCATCTTGCCCATATCCAGGAAGAAGTGTTCGGTCGAACGCACCTCAAGCTCGGTGTTGCCGGTCAGCTTGGAGCGGGGCGAGCCCAACTCCAGCGTGTCGTAGATGCTGCCGCAGTTGTCGCACTGGTCGCCGCGTGCGTCTTCGTAGCCGCAGATGGGACAGGTTCCCTCTACGTAGCGGTCGGCCAGGAAGCGATCGGCTTCCGGGTCGTAGAGCTGCTTCTGTACGGCGGTGTACATGTAGCCGTTTTCCAGGTGGCGCAGAAACATCTGCTGCGTGACTTGCCAGTGGGTTTCGGTGTCGGTGTGGGTGTACCAATCGAAGGCCAGACCCATCTCCAAGCAGGCCTCCACGAACAGCTCGTGGTAGGTACGAATGATCTCCTCGGGCGACACACCCTCGGCTTCAGCCTTCAGCGTGACAGGCGTTCCGTGGGTGTCCGAGCCGCTGACCATAAGTACGTCATTGCCGGCCAGCCGTTGATAGCGTGCAAAGATGTCGGGCGGCAAATAGGCCCCGGCAATCTGACCGATGTGCTTTTCGCCATTGGCGTAGGGCCAGGCGACGCCGACCAGGATCTTTTTCGGTTGAGCTGTCATTCTGATATCCGATCATTTATTGTTGACAGGAAACATAGAGCGATTATAGCGGTTGACCTGACCGATCGCAAAGACTCAGGAATTCCAAACTTCGCCACAAATGGTATAATCAACCATCAGTCAGAGAACAAACCAACCAGGTTAGGATGTAGCATGAAGGCATTTGTCATAATGGGGCGCGTCCTGAAAGCGACCTACGAAGATCTCTTTCTTGTCGTTTACCTGAGCGTCCTCTGGTGGCTCGGGCAGGTATTGATCGTTACCGGCGCGCCGGCCACGGTCGGCATCAACAATGCATTCAACCGTGCGGCGAACTATAAACGTACGGACAATGGCTTTTTCTGGGAGGGGGCAAAACAGCATTTCTGGCGCGGCTGGGTGCTCTATCTAATCACGCTGATTGTGCCGGTTGCACTGGCATTCAACATTGTATTCTATGGAAATTCGGAAGGTCCCTGGCGCATATTTTCCGTCTTTTGGATCTGGGCATTCATGATCAGCTTGATGATCGCCCAATATGTCTTTCCGCTCTTCTGGCAACAGGATGACCAGGAGATCAAGTTGGTCCTGCGCAATGCCACAATCTTGGCCTTTAAACACCCGCTCTATTCGTTCCTCATGGTTCTCTTTGCACTGATCTTGATCGCCCTCAGTCTTGCCCTGACCCTGCCGGCACTCATCCTGATGCCGGGCATGCTGGCAATCACCGGCAATTTTGCACTGACCGGCATTCTCCAAGACATGGACCTGGCTCCGATGCCGCCCGAAGTTCCGAGGCGTTGACCGCGTTTTTTTTACCACGGAGTTACATGGAATTATCCGGAATTACACCGAGGGACGTTCCCTTGTGGCCGCCCACTCATTGTGTATCCCCCCGATTCATCCACGTCGAAATGTGAGATCCCGATGATTCGTTCAGGCCTCGTATCTGTAAGTTTCAGAGCACTGTCTCCCAGCGAGATTATCAACCTGGTCTGCCAGGCGGGTCTCGACGGCATCGAATGGGGCGGCGATGTCCATGTCCCCCACGGCGATATCGCACAGGCCAAGCGCGTGCGCAGGCTGAGCGAGGATGTCGGTCTCCAGATCCCCAACTATGGCTCCTACTATCGGGTCGGCCATGATGACACCGGACCGTTTGAGGCGGTCTTAGAGACAGCCTTGGCGCTGGGCGCAACCACAATCCGTGTCTGGGCCGGGCGAAAGGGATCGCTCGAAGCCGGTGTCGGCTATCGCCAGGCTGTCGTTGAGGAGACGCAACGCATCGTTGAACTGGCTGATGCCGCCAATGTGACCGTTGCCTATGAATTCCATGGCAACACATTGACGGATACCTACGCGTCGGCCCATCAATTGCTGGGCGCCGTCAATCGACCTTCGCTTCGCACCTTCTGGCAGCCGCCCAAAGGATCCGACGCGCAGCAAAACCTGGCCGGCATGGCGACGATCATTCCCTGGATGGACCACATCCACGTTTTTAGTTGGGACCTGACCCAGACCGGCGAGACCATTCGTCTGCCGCTGGCCGAACACACACCCCAGTGGCAAATTTACATCGACCGCATCAAGTCCCTCCCCGGCGACCGCTTTGCCCTGCTCGAATTCGTGCGCAACGACGATCCCGAACAGTTCTTGGCGGACGCAGCTTTACTCAAGGAGTGGTTGAGTGACTAAAATAGTTGTGGTGTGCAGCATACTGCGTACTGCGTAATATCTCTCGACTACCGGTTTGTGTTGAACAGTCGCCTCGAACTACACTAATCAACCCTCGCCAATGACATTACGTATTACGCATTACGCAGTACGCATAGTACGCATTACGTAGCACATTCACCCGCCCCGATCTCCGTTCCAAAAAACAACGGTTGACGTCACTCCCCCTTTCCAGTATCATACTCTTTGGCGCCAACGTTAACGCTAACAATCCCCAATCTGCCGAGACCGAACCATCATGGCCAAACGAGTCACGCTTGCCGATGTCGCCGGCGAAGTCGGTGTGTCGATGATGACCATTTCGCGAGTGATCAACAACAAGGGTGATGTCAGCGCGTCGACCGAAGAACGCGTTTTGGAGGCAGTCAATCGTCTCGGCTATCGCCCAAGCTCCATTGCACGCGGGCTCGTGACCAATCAGACTCTCACACTAGGTCTGGTCGTGCCCGACGTCGGCAACCCTTTCTTCTCCGATATCGCCCGTAGCGCCGAGCATCAGGCCTATGCCGCCGGCTACAGTGTCTTTCTTTGCAACAGTGAGGAGGATCCACAGCGCGAATTGGTCCTCTTGAATTCACTGGAGGATCACTCTGTAGACGGTGTCCTACTTTGCAGCTCTCGATTGTCGGATGCCGACCTGGTGGGGACCGCCTCTCGCTTTCCGGCCTTCGTACTGCTAAATCGTTGCATGGACAACGATGAAGTGCTATCTGTGTCGGTTGACGACGGCAACGGGATCACGCAGTCGACCAGACATCTGATCAAAACCGGCCATCGGGCAATCGGCCTGCTTGCGGGACCCTCAAATTCAGCCAGTGGGCGGCAAAGACGTGAGGGTTACTGTCGCCGCGCTTGAGCAGGCAGGGCTTCCACCCGATCCCTGCTGGATTCGCCAATGCCTGCCCCAGGTCCAGGGCGCCCAGATTGAAGCCGAGCGCTTGTTGCGCGAGCACCCTGAACTGACGGCCTTGATCTGTCACAACGATCTAGTGGCTATCGGTGCGCTCCATGCTTGTGCAGCGATTGGGCGGACCGTACCGGATGACTTGGCCGTGGTCGGCTTCGATGACATCATGCTGGCCGGGCTGGTGACGCCGTCGTTGACAACCTGCCGGGTGTCGCGTGACAGCCTGGGCGAGGTGGGTATGAAACTTCTGCTGGCTCAGATCGCCGGAGATCCCATCGAGGAACGAACCATTGTGATTGCGCCTGAACTGGTCGTGCGTGAAAGCGCACCGGCCTGAGTAACTATCGCTATCAAACTCTAACCCTTCCCAATCGCAGGAGCGCACTATGACCCAACTGACGCGGCACCCTGACCGATTTTTCGCGGCAGAGCCGACGCAACGAACCGTTGCACGTGAACTCTATGCCACAGTGGCCGGCCTTCCGTTGGTCTGCCCGCATGGTCACGTGGATCCACGACTTTTTGCGGACTCGGACTACACGTTTGGCTCGCCGACCGAGCTTCTGCTGATCCCAGACCACTACGTCTTTCGCATGCTCTACTCCCAGGGCATCTCCCTGGAGTCGCTGGGGATTCCCCGGCAGGACGGCGGTCCCACGGAGAGCGATCATCGCAAGGCCTGGCAGATCTTTGCCGATCACTACTATCTCTTTCGTGGCACGCCCACCGGTGTCTGGCTCGACGATGAGCTCGTCAACGTCTTCAGTGTGACCGAGAAACTGTGCAGCGCCAATGCACAGGCCGTCTATGACCAGATCGACGCCAAGCTTCAGTCACCGGAGTTCAGCCCGCGGGCACTCTATGACCAGTTCAACATCGAGGTGCTCTGCACTACCGACGCGGCCACCGATACGCTGGCTCACCATCAGGCCATCAGATCGTCGGGCTGGGGCGGGCGCATCCTTCCTACATTCCGACCGGATGCCGTGGTCAACATCGATATGAACGGTTGGGGTGAGCAGATAGACCTGCTTGCTGATGTTTCCGGCGTGGATGTGAGTGACTACGCGGGATTCATCCAAGCGCTGGAGCAGCGGCGTGCCTTCTTCAAATCCATGGGGGCAAAGGCCACAGATCACGCAGCGTTGTCCGCGTACACCGAGGTGCTGACTGAACAAGAGGCTGATGCCATTTTCCAGCGTGCGTTAGCCGGCAGTGCCACAGCCCATGACGCCCAGCGTTTCACCGGCCATATGTTGGTCGAGATGGCGCGCATGAGCGCCGACGATGGACTGGTTATGCAGATCCATGTCGGTTCCCGGCGCAACCACAACGAGCAACTCTATCATCGCTTTGGTCGCGACATGGGCGCCGATATCCCCACTGCGGGAGAGTTTACCCACAATTTGCAGGCATTGCTGGACCGCTTCGGCAACGAGCCGGGTCTGTCCATCATTCTCTTCAATTTGGATGAGACCACTTATTCCCGAGAATTGGCCCCCCTGGCTGGCCACTATCCCATCCTCAAACTGGGGCCGCCCTGGTGGTTCTATGACAGCATCAACGGCATTGAGCGCTACTTCGACAACGTGGTGGAGACAGCCGGCATCTACAACACAGCCGGATTCAACGACGACACACGCGCCTACGCCTCGATCCCGGCGCGCCACGACCTGTGGCGTCGTGTTGCTGCTAACTGGCTAGCCGGTCTGGAGGTACGCGGCATCGTCGATCGGGACGATTCACTGGCGATGGTCCGTGCCATGGCCTATGACCTTGCAAAAGAGTCGTATCGGCTTGATGGATAGCGTTCAATCATGCGACCTCGCGAACTTGAAAAGGATCTTTTTCAACACAGAGGCACGGAGTTGGCACAGAGGAACACAGAAGAAAAGCCGAAAAACAGCCTCCATCTACAATTATTCGAGCCCACAAAATCCACTGCAAGAAGGTCCTCAGCCGCGAGGTGCACGAATTTCTCCTCTGGAGTCAGCCACGCAATTCGTGGCAATTCGTGTCGAAATGGGCTTGATCCAGTGGACTCGTCCATCTACGGCGATCTGCAGGAACTCACGATTGGAAGAAGACATGACAGAACTGAATCTTGACGAGATTTATCCAAATTCATTGGTAGAGCGCGATGGCTCCATCTACGCCATGTTCAAATGCGAGAACGGTTTCAAACAGCTGGCGGTACGCGGTGGCACTGATGGGTTTGACGGCGAAGTCGACGCAGACAGCGGGGCGTTGATCTGTCCCTTGACGGCAGCCAACGCCGCAACGTTACGTAGCCGGCTGCCGTGGCTAAACCCAGTTCCGCTGGGCATTGCCACCTCTTTTGGATTTGGCGATCGAATTGGCCTGGCCACGCCGGGCCATGTTGCCTCTGTGGAGGGCACGGGCATGGCGCCGATCTTTGCGCAACAGTCCGTGCGCGAGAACACGCGTATCGGTCGCACGCCCCAGCAGGTGGTGGATGACGCCATGTGGGGCGTCTTCGAAATGGGCTGGCGTGATCCCTGGGGTGCAGACGCCGACCATGTCAAGGTCGTCGAGGATCTGCCGCCCTTCGTGGCAGCAGGCTACACCTTCTACACCATCGACCCCAGCGACCATGTGGACAATGATGCTCAGGCTGACGACGTTGAGACGTTGCGTTCCAAAGTCGCCGGTCTGCCTTGGGGGAAACTCGGCACAAGCTACGAGGCGATGGTCGAGACTTATTGTGCTGCGCCCATCGACCTCGATGGCCTATCGCTAGTCTTTGATGAGGAGACACTCTTGAGAGCGCTGGCCAAGTATGGCAACGCGGTCGCTCATGCCCTGTCCATCGCAGACGCGCTCACGGCGCAGATGGACGGCAAGCCCTTCGACCTTGAGATGTCCATCGACGAGACCGACACACCGACGTCGATCCATGAGCACTACTACATCGCCAACGAACTGATTCGCCATGGCTTGCCCCTGGTGAGCGTGGCGCCGCGCTTTGTGGGCAAGTTCCAGAAGGGCGTCGACTACATCGGCGATGTCGATCTGTTCGCCCAAGATTTGACCGGGCAGGTGGCCGTCCTGCGCCACTTCAACAGCTACAAACTGAGCATCCACACCGGCTCCGACAAGTTCAGCATCTATCCGGTCATTGCCGAGCAGGCCGGCAGCCTGGTGCACGTCAAGACAGCCGGGACAAGCTATCTGGAAGCCCTGCGCGTGATCGCCGCACTAGACCCGGCCTTCTTCCGCACGATTCTCGACTTCTCACGCAGCAAGTTCGAGTATGACCGCAAGAGCTACTTCCTGGATTGCCGACTGGACAAGGTGCCGGCAGCGGCCGAGCTGAGCGATGAGCAACTGCCCGAGCTTCTCGAAGACTTCGATGCGCGGCAGGTGCTTCATGTGACCTTTGGCTCTGTGCTCGACAAATACGGCGGTGAGTTGAAGGCCTTCATCCGCAGCCACGAGACGGAATACCTGGCAGGGCTTGACACACATTTTGCCAAACACGTGCAGCCGTTTGTGCAGGAATAGGTCATCATCGGCAAACGGATCATGATCATCGGGGACACCTAGGGACAGGGCATTCCTGCCAGGTATTCGGTGGAAGCCGTGCTCTTTGTAGATGACCGTTCGGAATGGGCGGCATGTTTGTGGGGGATGCCCCGTCCGTACGTTCGTTCACATCACGCAAATCTGTCGCGTAGAAACGCGATTGAGGAAAATCTAGCTTTTATGGATCTGAAGCGGTGCAAGCCAACTTCCAGGAAGATTCTCTGTCAACCCCCTGAAGCTCCAAAGAGCCGAAAATCTGAAGGAGAGCGATTATGGCCGAGAAGGAACTCTTCTCACTGGATGGAAAAGTAGCAGTCGTCACCGGCGGCACCGGTGTGCTGGGTGGGGCGATGGCCCGCGGACTGGCTGCAGCCGGCGCGCAGGTCGGCATTTTGGGCCGTCGCGAGGCCAACGCTGAAACGTTGGCCTTCGCCATTGAGGCGGACGGCGGCACTGCCATGGCCCTGCCCGCCGACGTACTCGACAAGGAACAATTGCAGACCGCTCGCACGGCCCTGCTCGATGCCTGGGGCCGCGTGGACATCCTTATCAATGCCGCCGGCGGCAATATGCCCGCCGCCACCGTCTTCGGCGACCTGACCTTCTTCGATCTGAGTCGGGAGGCTATCGAGCAGGTGATGGCCCTCAACTTCACCGGCACGCTACTCCCCACCCAGATTTTTGGCGAGCCGATGGCGAATCAGGGCAGTGGATCGATCATCAACATCTCGTCGATGGCGGCGCAGCGTCCGCTGACGCGCGTCATCGGCTATGCGGCCTCCAAGTCGGCCATCGACAACCTAACCCGTTGGCTGGCCATCGACCTGGCCCAGAAGCATGGGCCGGGCATGCGTGTCAACGCCATTGCACCGGGCTTTTTCATCGGCGAACAGAACCGGGCCCTGTTGCTCAATGATGACGACAGCCTGACCGCCCGCGGCAAACAGATCATCGATCACACGCCCATGGCGCGCTTCGGCGAGCCGGACGAACTGGTCGGCACAGCGGTCTGGCTCTCCAGCGATGCCGCCCGTTTCATCACCGGCATTGTCGTGCCCGTTGACGGCGGATTCTCGGCCTACAGCGGGGTCTGACCGCAACGTCGAGATTTCACCACGGAGGCACGAAGGGGGGCACGGAGATCACAGAGGAAAAGTGGAGAGAAGTGCTTTTCATTTGCGTTTATCTGCGGCCATCTGCGGCTAATTCTTGTTCTTGTAGTGGAGTCATCTGTGGCAAGAATTTTCCGCCGCATTCGTCAATTGCCACAATTCAACCAATGGAAACGCGTGAACCCATGCCCACTATTCAAGCAGATGACCTGACCCGTTTTGCCGAGAAAATGTTTGTTGCTGCGGGTTGTTCCTCAGAGACGGCCAACCTTGTGGCGACTTCATTGGTGCGCACCAATCTGGCCGGCCATGATTCACATGGCGTTGTGCGGTTGCCACAATACATCGATGGTATCCACGAAGGCTACACCGATCCGGTGGCCGAACCCAAGATCGTTCACGAGACCGCAAACGTCGCCCATGTCGACGCTTGTCGCAGTCTGGGGCAAGTGGGAGCCAATATGGCTGTCCGCGTCGCCATCGACAAGGCCCGGAATGGGCAACTGGCCATGGTCGGGCTGTTCAACTGCAACCACATTGGGCGATTGGGCGAGTGGGTCGAGATCGCGGCCAGCGAGGGCATGATCGCGCTCGGCTTCTGCAACGGAGGCGGTCCCGGCGGGCTGGTGACGCCCCATGGCGGTGCCCAGCGACGGCTGGGCACCAATCCGTTCGCGTCAGCCTTTCCGCTGCCTGACCATGACCCCATCGTGGTCGACTTTGCCACCAGCGGCGTGGCCGAGGGCAAGGTCCGTGTTGCGCGTAACGAAGGCAAGACAATGCCGCCGGGATACATCTTTGATGCGGATGGCATGCCAACCATCGAGCCGGACGACCTTTACAACGGCGGCATGCTGCTGCCCGTCGGCCTGCACAAAGGCTACGGCCTGGGGCTGACCATGTCCTTTCTCGGCGGCATCCTGACCGGCTCATATCCGTCAATCTTCCCTGAATTCGTCCGCGGCAACGGCGTGGTCTTCATTGTCTTTGCCCCCGACGTTTTTCGACCCATGGAGGACTACATGCGCGATGCGGGCCGTATGGCCGGCTACGTCACCGAGGCCACGCCCGCGCCCGGCAGCGACGGCGTCCTTCTCCCCGGCGATCCGGAGCGGATCAAGTCGGCAGAACGACTCGTGTCCGGCATCCCCATTGATGAGAATACGTGGGCGCAGTTATTGGAGACTGCGGCTGCGTTGGGGGTTGAGAGGTAGCTGTGAATGCAACAGCATAATGTTGTTTCAGGACGGATCAGGTAATCGCCAACCCTCTTCTTGTGAGTCAACAGTGACACCGGCAGCTTGCGCCCGCTGGACAACCCGCTCAGCCTCAGCGGCATCGGGCAGATGGACTTCGAACTGAACCAGACGAGCAGCGCTTTCAGGCGCAGACGTGGCGCCGGCGCTGTGCCACGTGCTGGCCCCAATATGATGGTGATAACCCTCGATGCTGAGAAAGGTGGCGGACGGATAGTCGGCCATGTGATCAAAGCCCAGGGTCTCGGTATAGAATCGACGCGGCTCTGTTTAGACAACCCTTTCCCGATCATTCGTGCTTCGCCGATGGCTCACGGTACAATGGGGATGGTATTTTGCCGACCGATTCTCGATACGCCTGTTTTCCGTTTCCAAATTTCCGAGACTCTTCCGGATCTCATGTGATTGAGTGAAACGTGAAGCATGAAACGTGAACTACGGCTTGACTACCCTCACATTTCACTTGTCCCGCTTCACCGACTGATCACACGGAGTCCAGACGAGCCATTTTCGACAGAGGCCCCATTTATGGATACAGAGACCTTTTCTATCTATCAAACCCAGTCCCGCAAGACTTGGAGCGAGATTCGCTGCGATCATCCCATCGTCTATCCGACACTGGGCCTGACCAATGAGGCAGGCGAGCTGGCCGGCAAGATCAAGAAGATCTTTCGCGATCGGGACGGTGTTTTCACCGACGACGATCGTGAGGCGCTCAAATATGAACTGGGCGATGTGCTCTGGTACCTTACCCAGATCTGCACCGAACTGGACCTGACCTTGGAAGAGGTAGCCGAGGCCAATCTCACCAAACTCTTTTCTCGTCTCGAACGTGGAAAGATCGGCGGGGACGGGGATCATCGATAGATCGCATCAAGGCCACTGTTTGTTCACATTGAAGTTAAATGCCTGTGCTGCTCAATACGCTCCGATTACTAGGCACGTTTCAGCTTGTCCACCATGGCGAACAGTTGTCGCCGGGTCAGTCGCGGCTGGAACAATTGATCGCCATGCTTGCCGTACAACCTGGTGTGCCGCTCACTCGCTCCGAAATCGCCTACCACTTTTGGCCCGACTCCACTGACGTCCAGTCGCGCACCAATGTGCGCAATCTGCTCTACAAGCTCAGGACCGCTTGGCCGGGCTGGCATGAAGCCGTGAGCATCGATCGCTCTGCTGTCACCTGGCGCCGGGATTCGGCCATCAGCGTTGACGTACATGACTTTGAAGTGCTGCATGTATCGGCTGAAGATAACGGGTCCTCTGACGAGCGTGCCCGCTTGTTGGCCGAGGCAGTTGACAGATACCAGGGCGATTTCTTGCCTGATTGCTTTGCAGACTGGGCGCTGGCGATTCGGGAGCAGTTGCGTGCCCGACAGCAGAGCGCGCTGGAACTGTTGATCGACGTCCTGCTGGACCTCCGTCGATTCGACGAAGCGCTTGGCCGGGCTCGGCAGTTGCGCAGCCATGATCCGCTTCAGGAGTCTTCCTATCGTCGACTGATGCAGGTTCTTGCTGTGCTGGGCGATCGCGCGGCAGCGGTACGCGTCTATCACGACTGCGCATCGATCCTGAGAAACGAGCTAGGCGTTGAACCCTCCCCTGCCACCCAAGAGCTTCACGCCCGACTGTTGCACCGTGATTATGAGGTAGCCGAGTCCCCGCAAATTCCACATGCGATCCAGCGGCAGCGCCTGATAGGACGCTATCCAGAATGGCAACTGTTACAGCAAGCATGGCGCGAAACGCAGGACGGGCGCGCAAGGTGTGTCATCATCTGGGGGGAGGCCGGTATTGGGAAGACACGCTTGGCCGAAGAGCTTGTCACCTGGGTTCGGCGTCAAGGCCAGGCCTGGGCATCGAGCCGCTCTTACGCATCCAGAGGCGCGCTGACCTACGCCCCGATTGCAGAGTGGCTGCGCTCGGAAAGTGTACAGCCTTCCCTGGCATCGCTTGATGATCTGTGGCGTGTAGAACTTTCTCGCTTGCTTCCTGACCTGCTGACAGATCGGCCCGATCTGCCGGCGCCCGGCCCACTGGCGGAGACCTGGCAGCAACAGCGCTTCTTCCAGGGGATCATCCACGCGTTGCAGGCTGTGCCAGGGCCGCTCGTGCTCCACCTGGATGACTTGCAGTGGAGCGATCAGGAGACGCTTACCTTGCTCCTCTATCTGCTCCACGTTGCACGAAATGATCCACTGCTCGTCGTGGGCACGACCCGCGTGGAAGATGTGATCGGCAACGGCCCGCTCGAAGGGTTTCTTGAGGGACTGAAACAGAGCAATCAACTCACGGAAATCCATCTGGAGCCGCTGTCGCGGGAAGAGGCGGCCGAACTCACGCAGCAGACCGCTGAAACACCGATCACAGCGGAGGTAGTCGAGGCGCTCTATGCCGCCAGCGAAGGGCACCCGCTCTACCTGATCGAGACTGTACGCGGCAGACTGAATCAGGGTGAAGGAGATCGGTCAAGCCCTGCCCGGATCGTAGCCTCGCCACAGTCTGGCGGCAGGGTCATACCAACCAAGATCCATCGTTTAATCGTGTCTCGCCTGAGCCAACTTTCGCCGACAGCCCAGAAGGTCGTCAATGCGGCGGCTGTGATTGGGCGAGACTTCACCTATCAGGTGTTGCGGTCGACGGTCTCAGCAGATGAGCTTGCCCTGATTGACGCGCTGGACGAACTCTGGTCTCGTCACATTGTGCGCGAGCAAGAGGGCGATAGCTATGATTTTAGCCATGATCGCATCCGTGAAGTCGCCTACCAGGAGATCAGCCGTGCGCGCCGCCGTCTGCTTCATCGACGCGTCGCCTCGGCCATCGAGTCGTTGCACAGCGACGACTTGAGCAGCGTGGCGGCTGAACTGGCTCTGCATTGCGCGCAGGCCGGCGAGTCGGAGCGTGCCTGTCAATTCTATCGCCAAGCGGCACAGACATCCATGGTGCGGTATGCATTGGCCGATGCTGAAGCAAAACTCGACGCTGCATTGACCCATGCCCCCGACGATCCCAAACTGCGCTTCGCACTTCTGGCCGAACAGAACTGCATCTTCGAGCGCACGCTCCAGTTTACCCGCTGGCGCAACAACCTCGATAAACAGGATGCGCTCCTGGCATCGATGGCCGATGCCGCGCCACGTATGATCCAAGCCTTGTCCGTCGACCGTTCTCACTTTTTTAATCTGATCGGCGAGGGCAAGGAAGCTGTTGAAATTGCACGCTCGGCGCTCAAGATGGCCGAGATGCTCGGGGATAGCGGCGCACTGGCGCGCAGTTATCTCGAACTGGGCTCTGGGTATTGGGCCGAATCCAAGCTGGACAAGGCCAAGCCACTTTTCGGTCATGCCGCGCAATACGCGAAGGCTGCTGGGGAACGCGATATCGAGGCAACGAGTCTTGAAATGTATGCAGCGAGCGGCATGTTCTCCGGTATGCCGACGGCGCAGATCTTGGATCTCTTGACTCGGGCATTCAAGCTGGCAGAGGAGAGCGGGGACAAACAGCAACAGGCCAGTCTGCTCAACAAGTTTGGCTACCTCCCGGCTTCGGTCGGCATGGGCGACTTCGAATCGACTGAGGAAAACTATGCGGAGGGGTTGGCCCTGGCACGCGAGATCGGCAGCAGCCGCACCGAGGAGATTATCCTCAGCAATCTCGGCTTAATGTTTACCGCTCAGGGCGACTATCGCCGAGCCCACGATGTGCTCAACGACGGCATCGCATTGGGACAGGCGCATCCGACCTATTGGCGACACCTGATCTCACATCACTACCTGGGTGCACTGTGGATGCAGATGGGCGACCTTGATGCCGCCTACGCCGAGCTCGAACATGCAAGCGAACAGCTAGGCGCACTCGGTAATCGCCATTTCGAGGTGAAAGCGCGTTGCGATCTAGGATTGCTTTACTACTTGATGGGTGACTACGACTCAGCGCGACAAGAATTGGCCCACGTACTGACGTTGATTGAAGGCCATGGTGATAAGCGATTCGAGGCGCTGGTCAGCACACGTCTTGGTTATGCCCTGGAGGCATGTGGGGACCGAATCTTGGCCGGGCAAATGTACGAACGGGGCAAGGCGCTTCACGAGGAGATGGGTCAGAAATACTATGCGATGAACGCACTCGCCGGCCTGGCTCGCCTGGCGGAACACAGGGATGATGCTGGGACGGCATTCACCTCTGCCCAAACAGTCTGGGAGACCCTTGAAGGTAAGGAGATGGACGTTACCACAGAGACAGCGCTCACGCTACGCACCTGCTATTCAATCTTCGGCCGTCAAAATGATTCTCGAGCAAATGATATCCTTGCGACGGCCTGCAATCAACTTAATCGTCGCGCAGCCACAATCGACGATCCGGAACAGTGCGCGCGTTTTTGGCGGCTTGCCGATCACCGTTTCTTTCGGAATGCAGCGGGGGCGACAGACGCGGCAGGCATGGGCTAAGCAGCTGTTGCACATCGCCCAGGAAAGTGGGGTACTGTCGCTGTCTGCGCATGACTTCCCTGGACAAAGCCGCCGATGAGCACAGACCAACGCGGATGAAACCCGGTTTTCTTGCATTGATCAACGACATGTTGGAATGAAACAACTGGGTCGGCTAGACCGGTAGAGACGCGAAATCTTGCGTCTCTGCGATTTCGCCATCATGTTGACCGATACAAAAATCCCGTTTTCTCCGCTTTTCCTCTGTGTCTCTGTGTTGAAGCCCTTTATGCAGTGGACTCACCCGTCACATTGATTAAGCGGGCAATCAGTGCTACTCTTTTTTGACGTTTGTGATTCGAATGGCTACGGAGAGAACTGAACATGCCAGCATATTTACCCTCATCTTCAATGTTTGCTCTACCATTGGTCCGTCCCGCAATCGACCCGGACGAAAGCACGCAGATGGAGCCACGGTATCGGGTCTTGATTCACAATGACTCGGTCACGACATTCGCATATGTAATCCATGTGTTAGCCGTCGTCTTTCTGGTATCAGATGAAATTGCTGAACACATCGCAGAGACTGCGCACAACAATGGAACAGCAATTGTAATAGTACGGCCAAAGAACGTGGCCGACAAGCTTGCCAAAGCTGCCATAAGCCGAGCGCGCTTGGACGGATATCCGCTCACGTTCTCTATCGAACAGGATGACTAAGTTCATGAACAGTCCAACTGCAAACGAACCCGAATGGCTCCATGGCCATGAACACGACCCTAATCCGACGCCGCCCGGCGACGATCCAACCGTCACGATCTGCCTGCCGAACGGTGCGGAAATCTTAATCACGCCCACTGATCTTGAACGCTACCCGCTCACCCATGTTTCCGACGCGTACATCATTTCAACAGGCCACGGAACATCGGGACCTTTTGCATTCAGTGGAGTCCGGCTGCTGGATCTGGTTACGGCCCATATTCCATCAGATATGACATGGGAGTATGTCGACGTGATCTGCGCTGACAACTTTGGCACGCGTGTCCGGGCCGGCGAGCTTCTCGCCAAAGGCACAGCCCAACCCATCATTCTGAGCTACAAGATCAATGGGCAGCCGCTGACACGTGAACAGGGCCTGGTGCGGCTCATCGTCCCTTCGGAGATCGATGATGCCTTGCGTCAGGTCAAATGGATTACGCGCATTGAAGTGCATTGAGCGAAGAACGATCACAAGAATGGACGAATGTTCAATTCCATTGAAATTGGGCGCGACATTTTCCCGACTTCTGCGTCTATCTAGACAGCGATCCCGACTCGCAGCTCTTGCCGGTACATGGCATCGCTGTGACTCTGCAACCGATCTTAGGATCCTGACCTAGTGCGAGCAACGCAAACCTACCGCACCGCCCCTCGCAATCGTACCAATGGCCACATCGCGACCATCTATACGGCGACAGACAAACGAGGGGACTCATATGACGTTCTTCACGAATCAGAAGCGAACGTACCTGCTGGCTATTCTATTTGCCGGCCTTTTTCTCGCATCCAGCCGTTACTTCTCTGCTGAAGCACACTACTTAACCTCAATCGATCTGGCCTCAAACGATGTGACTTCAACCGACATCGCGGGGCTTGCTGCCGGTGTTGAAACAGTCAAAGCGTCGTTGGCTGATACCGAACCTGCAGAAGTGGCAACATCGCTCGCCTATCGGGTCGATCTTTCTTCAGGGATGGCAAGCACCATCTTGACAGAGCGCGTGGCTGCCGAAGAAGTAGCCCACTACCTCGTGAACGGTGAACAGGGCCAGGAACTGCGTGTTGCCCTGGATGCAGTCCAACCTGACGCCAATTTTTCGATCTACGGAGTCCGAGATCGGCAGGCATACAAGCCGCTGGTTCCAGGATCGGCGGAATGGACCGGCATCTTGCCCAGTAGTCAGGACTACCTGATCTCTGTGGCCGCAACGGATACAGAGACCGAATTTGCCATTTTCCTAGAACTGATCGACCTTTCTCCTTTTGCCCGACTGGAACCGGCTCAATTCCGACTGCCTTCGGGTGATACCGCGGGTGTCGTCTCCGGTCTGATTAGTACGGACACACCCCATCGCTACACCCTGCATGCAGACGCTGGGCAGATCATCAACCTCGAACTGAAGAGCGATGAGGCTAGTGCGGCCTTCGGTATTCAAGGAGTTTGGGACCAGCGAACCTACAAATGGCTCTACGACGAAGCGCGTGCTTGGTCCTTCGTCGCCCCGGAAACCCAGGACTATCTTCTGACTGTTTCCACCAACGCCAGCGAGACAGACTATGCGCTGACAGTCACGCTGCCATAGCTATCTAGTTCAATTCGACGTGAATACTTCGGCTGCACTCAGCACAAGTACCACGACAGAAATCCGGCATCTCCTCCACTGGTAGGAACTGTGTACGGATTGCCGCCGGGATTCACTAGCCCAACAGGCATCAGCCATCCAACCCGCTTCTGGTACAATCAACGGAGGATCTCTGTGCCGCCTCTGTGTCTCTGTGTTGAGCCGACACATTTTGCAGCAGAGCCATGGATCGTGTCACGCAACCAGAAGCGAGGGATGACTGTCGATGCAACGCCCCAATATTCTACTGCTTTACACCGATCAACAGCGCTGGGACGCACTCGCCGTCAACCACAATCCAGAAATCATTACGCCGAATCTTGATCGTCTTGCGAACCAGGGAATCAACTTCGCCAATTTTTTCGTGCAGAGCCCGGTCTGTATGACCAGCCGCATCAGTCTCCTGACTGGTCAGTATCCATCTACAGTCGGCATCACCCACATGGGCGTGCCGGTACCCGAAGGGACCGTGACGCTGCCGACGCTTCTCCAGACCTACGGCTATCATTGCGCCAACATCGGGAAGCTGCACTTCCTGCCCCATGCCAACCGTGACCATCGAATCCCTCATCCGTCCTACGACTTTGATCACCTGGAGATCGCCGATGAACCGGGGGTCTACGAAGATGCCTATCGGGCCTGGGTGCGCCATGTGGCCCCGGATCAACTAGACCACCTGAGCGTGGGCCTGCCGCCGGCAACCGATGTCTTCTATCGCACCATGGGCATTGACGACACGATTAACCATCCCGATCTGGGTGAACGCTCGGATTTCCAGGGGGCCATCCCTTTTCCGGGAGACGAAGCCTATACACACAGCGCCTTTGTCGCCGAACAGACCATCGCATTTCTGGAGCGGCAGAACGGCGCCCAACCGTTTCTCTGCATTGCCGGCTTCTACTCACCCCATGCCCCCTGGGTTGTGCCGCAGCGCTACCTCGACCTGTACGATCCGGAGAGACTGACACGGCCCGAATTCCCGCCGGAAGTTGAGTCTCAACGCACGGATGACGCCTTCTCGGACGCGGCGTTGCGCTCCGCCCGCCACGGCTACTACGCCATGGTGACGGAGGTTGACCACCATGTGGGTCGCATACTCGACGCCCTGGAAGAGGCCGGCCTGGCCGACAGCACCATTGTTCTCTTCACCTCCGACCACGGTGAGTGGCTGGGCGAACACCTGAAATATGGCAAGGGCTATCCGGGCGATGATGCCGTCAGCCATGTGCCGTTGCTAATGCGCCTGCCAGATGGGCCGTCAGCGATGACCATCAATCGGTTGGTGGAAGCCGTGGACGTCGTGCCCACGCTGCTGGACGCCATTGGCGTGCAGACCCCGCCCCATTTGCAAGGACAATCGCTGCTGCCCTTGACACTCGACCCTGCTCTGCCCGGCCAAGAAAGCGTGCTGATGGAATTCACTGGATGGAAGACGCTGCGAACCGAGACCTACCGCTACCTGATCCACGCGGACGGCCGCGAATGCCTCTATGATCTGCGCCGACCTTGGGGCGAATACAGAGACGTGTCCACTGACAGGGTCTACGCCCAGGACCTTGCCGATATGCGCCATCGTCTGCTTCAGCGGCTGGTGGAAGCGGAACGTCCCCTGCCGCGCATCTGGCCCTATTGATACGGAACCTGGAGGAATCAACAGCATGACTCAGATTGTCAAGACTGCTATGATCGGCTGTGGGAATGTTGGCCAGAACTTCCTACGCATCCTCGAGATGAAGGAAGAACGCCTGCGAGAGCAATATGATCTCGGCTTTCGAATCGTAGCCGTTGCCGATAGCAGCGGCGTCGCGTTGGATGCACAGGGTTTCGATCCCGCACAACTGCGCTGTCACAAGGAGGCGGGCGGCAAGATTTCGCAGTTGGCCGGTCACCAACCGGGGCAGACGGCGCTGAAGATGATCGAGACATCTGACCTCGATCTGGTGCTGGAGGCATCTCCGGTCAATCTGGACGACGGCGAGCCCGGCCTTAGCCTCACCCAAGCCGCGCTGGGCCAGGGTATCGACGTCGTTCTGGCCAACAAAGGACCGCTGGTTCTGGCCTTCGACCGGCTGCACGATCTGGCGCGCCGACACAACGCAGGGATTGCCTACTCTGCCACTGTCTGCGGCGCGCTGCCGGTCATCAACATCGGTCGGCGTGACATGGTGGCCGCCGACATCATCTCTCTGCGCGGCATCTTCAATAGCACGTCCAATTTCATCCTGGCAGAAATGGCAACCGGTCGTTCCTTTAGGGAGGCGCTGGAAGAAGCTCAGCGACGCGGCATCGCCGAGGCCGATCCGTCACTGGATGTGGAAGGATGGGACACGGCCAACAAGTTGGTCATCATTGCCAATAGCTTCCTTGGCATGGGTGCGACGTTGGGACAGGTCGCTGTCGCTGGGATCACGGCGATTACGACCGAACAACTGCAGACAGAGATGGCCGTCGGCAATACCATCAAGCTGGTTGCCACCGCAACACGAACGCCCGAGGGCTACCAGCTGTCGGTTGGACCAACCGTGGTGTCAGTGGACAGTTTTCTTGGGCGTTGCAGCGGGTGGGAGATGGGGATTGAGATGCAGAGTGATCTCTACGGGCGCATGTATCATAAGATCTGGGAGCGGGAACCACTGCCCACGGCTGCGGCGATGTTGCGCGATGCCGTCAATTTGAGGCGGGTGTAGGTTTAGTTGGGTTCCTCGCCCACGGTCACGTCAAGATCAAACTGCTGATCGCCGCTCAGCACAGAGATCGTGGCCGTGTCGCCTACCCGAAACCGATCTTCCAGGTAGGTTTCCAATTGCTCGTAGCTTGTGATTTCGACATCGTCGATGCCGACCAGAAGGTCACCGCCGATGAAAACACGCTGGTTGCCAATGATGACCTCGCTCTGTGCGCCGATCAGTCCGGCCTGGTCCAGCGGGCTGCCTGGATAGACTTGAACCAGAAGCAAGCCGCGATCGACCGGCAATCCCAGCGCATCTTTCAGACCTGGCGTCACCGCATAGGCGTAGCGGATGCCCAACCACGGATGCCTGTAATAGCCCAGTTCAATCAGATCCGGCAGGATGCGGCGCACAATGTCGATGGGCACGGCAAAGCCGACGCCGGCGCTCGTACCCGATGGACTAAAGATGGCTGTATTGACGCCGATGACGCGCCCGCTGCTGTCCAGCAAGGGACCGCCTGAATTGCCCCGGTTGATGGCCGCGTCCGTCTGGATTACGCCGGTAATGGTCCGTCCATCTGCGCCTTCAAGGGAGCGGCCCAAGGCGCTGATGACGCCAGTGGTCAGCGTCCTTTCAAATTGGCCAAACGGATTGCCGATAGCGACGGCACGCTGGCCGACACGCAGATTCGCAGATGTTCCCAGTTCAACCGGCGACAACAAACCTTCAGGCGCATCAACCTTGAGCAGCGCCAGATCGGTGCGTGCATCCAGCCCGATTACTTCTGCCTGCAAAATCGTATCATCGCTGAAACCAACCTCGACTCGCTGCGCACCCTCAACCACGTGATAGTTGGTCAAGATATGACCGGTCCTGTCTAGCACGAACCCCGAACCAACGCCTTCTTCCGGAATGGCCTCGAAGTAGAAGCCTCGGCGCAACACTCGTGTCGTGATATTGACGACCGAGGGGGAGACGCGTTCGTAGAGTTCGGTCACGCGGCGCTCGGCAAAGTCAAGGCCCAACTCATCGATCAGCGCCGCATAATTGACAGCGTCATTTCCGCCGAGCGTATCCTCCGGTAACGACGAAACCGGTTCAGGTGTCGGCGTAAACGTCGGCATCACGGCCGGGGTGCGATCCCCCTCGTCATCTTGTGGAGTGGGCGACATTGTCACACAGCCACCCAGGAAGAACAGGACGAGGATCATCCCAACGGCGGGAAAAATCTGCAATTGAAGTGAGCGCTGAAACCGCATGGTTTTCGGGTTGATTGGGTTCGGAACGTGGTGCATTCTACAACGTAAGCCTTCTGTGGTATCCATGGCCGTTTATGGTATACTAGCCGACACTATTTGATCGATGGATCGGCAACGATTTTTCTCAGTCGAAATCAACATTTGAACCGATTTTAGCGCCGGACACTGAAAATAGATCAATCCTCTGTAGAGCAAGAATTAGAGGCTCGGCACCCCCATGGATATTATCTCCATAAGGAGTCTGTCTCGCAATTTAGTTCAGCCGGCGCCCGGTCTCCACAGATAAGTTCTAAGGATATCATACTCGTAACCTATGTCTCGTAGCTTCTGGTTCCAATTTCTCGTTCTTCTTGTCATCGGTTCGACCCTCGTTGCCTGTGGCGGCGACAGCCCTGAACCGACGCCCACGCCAACCAAAACACCCATGGTGGTCGAAGCGGCGCCGACCGACACGCCGGTCCCACCGACTGCCGTGCCTGAAGCCAACGTCGAGGTTGAGGCAGCCGCAGCGCCGACGCCCTTCCCCGAAAACATGTCGCCCTACACCGGCAAAGTTGTCGACAATCCCGAGTGGCTCAAGCGGCGGCCGATCTTCATCTGCATCAACAATGATTCGGTCGGTCGGACCGCCCATAAAAGCCTCAGTCTCGCCGATCTGGTCTACGAGTATATTGTTGACGGTTTCACGCTGACCCGTATGACCGCCATGTTCCAGAGCCAGGCGGCCGAATCCGTCGGCCCGGTTCGCTCCGCGCGTCTGCCCAATATCTGGATGACCTACATGTATGATGGCGCTCTGGCCTGTTCCGGCGGCAGTGATGCCGTTCGCTATTTGCTTAAGAACGACGTCGGCTTTCCATATCTAGATGCTGACATTGACGATCCGTCTCAGACACGCTATTTTGTCAGCATCGGCGACGACTATCGTACGCGAATGCATACCAGCACGCAGGGTGTGCGCGACTGGCTCACAGACAATGGACTGAACAAAGAGTGGCAACGCCCCGGCTTCGAGTTCAGCGATTCAGCACCCGCCAATGCTGCCGGCAACGCACTCAGCATCCGGATTCCCTACCCCGGCGGCAACAATGTCGAGTGGCGCTACGATGCGGCACAGGATGGCTATCTGCGCTTTCAAGGGGGGCAGCAGCAGTTTGATTCGGCGACGAATCAGCCGATTGTCGCCCAGAACGTGATTGCTCTCAGCGCGCAGCACGAATTGACCGATATTGTCGAAGATACTCTCGGCACCAAGGGTGTTGACATCGAACTGTATGGGTTTGGTGACCTGCGTGTCTTCCGAGATGGCCAAGTATACGAGGGCACATGGCGCGCCGACCCCGAGAACCCGCCACGCTTGATTGGACCCGGCGAGGTCATCATCCAGCTGAAGCCCGGTCAGAGTTGGGTACAGGTGGTCCAGCAGATCACAGACGTCGCCTATTAAGTGGGTCGGCCTGCACGGGTAGGAGCCTGTCTGTCGTTACAATACAGTGTCGGAGACTTCGGCAACAGAGCGAGAGCAGAGACACTGATTTCGATGCTCCGTCATTGGGAAGTCCCCGGCACTTTTTCGCACCACTTACAGACTCTCTAGCCACATATCACTTTCAGAAATAGGGATGGAAACAGAGCGGAATTGGCTTGTCGAGCCGAATACAACGCTGAATCCAGTCCCAGCCGATACGGAAATAGCTCTTGTCACGTCGGCTCTTGACATCAACGAAATGGCGTAGACCCTTCTTCACGACGCGAGAACCGAGGGTGATAAACCAGACAAAAGCGATGCAGACAGCGAGAACCAGACGGGAAATGCGGTCAGCATCATCAAGATGGGTGGCTTCCAAGTCAAAGCCATGGCCTTTCATGTCACCGTACATCTCTTCTGTCCACATGCGGATTCGATAAGAAGCAATGTGCTCTTTGCTTGATTTGGGCTGGTCATCGGCAATCAGGAACCAAGGCTCATCCTCGCCTGGCGCCCAATGAATCGTAAGCCAGAAGGGACCGGCATCATGCTTTTCGGTCAGATGCACCCAGCCGATGGAGCGGGTCTGGCCTTCGTCAATCGCCATGTTGCCAAGCTTGATCCAGTCCTGTCCTTCCCACCGAATCTGATTCTTGCCTGGGTGGCGCAGAACAAAATGCCAACCCTGTTTCTTCATCCAGTTGAGCAGATGAACCGACTCAAACCCAGCATCACCAAGCAGCGTAACCTGAGCATTTTGAGGCAGCAGGCCGATGAGATACTCGAGTAATTCCAACTGTTTGGTGTAGCCAACATGACCTTTCCGGCCTCGATGAACGCTCCAGACCAGAGGCAAGGCACGTTTCTTATAGGCTAGGCTGACTGTCAGGATCCGATGATGAAAACCGACCTTGCTACAATCGATGATCAGACGAAACCCTTGACCTGCAAAGGCTTGAAGCAAGTGAACGACAATCGGTTCATACCACACTCTGACAACCACAGCTGGATTGTCCAAGAAGCGCCGCAACCGATTGACCAGGCTTGGTTCCTTCGACTCCAGTCCCGGCCATTGCTCTACGATCTTGCTCAGGTGAATCCCATGGCCTTGTGTCAATCCGACCAACAAAAAGGCCATATTTCGCAACCGGGTGATTCGCTCCCCTGCGTGCCATTGGCAAAGTTCGTTCAATATCCTATGATACATCTGAAGGTTGGTAGCCATTTCTGCCTCCTGATACTTGTCGGATTGGTCTCCAACATAGTATCTGGCACTTGGCTTCAACCTTCAACTTTTTTCCCTGCCACAAAGTGATATGTGGCTAGACAGACTCTTACTTAACAGATTGGAGCCTAAGATGAACACAAATAACGGTCTCCGTTGTTTACGAAGAGGTCTGGCTGATGATAAGAGCCAGACTTCTGAGCGTTCGGCATCCCAGGATGGTCGCACAACGAGAGCGCTGCACTCCTTGCGTGTTGTGATGTTTGTATTGACTCTTTCCGTGATGTTGATAAGTAGTGCAGTGTTGGCCAGTACGGGGGCCGTTCTGGCCCAGACCGACCAAGACGCTGAATCAGGGACCTCTTACACGGTTCAACGTGGTGATTCGTGGACAGTCATTGCGGAACGAAACGGGGTGTCAGTCGAGGAACTCAAGGCTGCCAATCCCCAGGCCATTCGTGCCAATGACTGGCTCAATATCGGCGAAGAGATCACGATTCCGGGCAACGGCAGCAACAACGCCGATCCTGATGCCGGCACCGAGTCCGACACCGAGTCCGATGGCGCAACCGTCCACGTTGTCAGCGGCGGCCAATCCTGGAACAGCATCGCCAATCTGTACGGCATTGCCGTTGCTGACCTCATGAACGCCAATCGCCAGGCGCTCCGTGAAGGCGAAGTGCTCCTGCGCGGTGATGTACTCGTAATTCCCCTTGAGGGTGAGGGAACGGACGAGGCAGGAATCGATGAATCGGAACTTCAAGACGAAGATGCCGAAACTGCTGGAGACTCGTCGGCCGCAATTAACGCAGTGACAGCCGACGACACAGCCGACGACGCAGTGACAGCGGATGAAGATGCTGAGACCGCATCTGATACAGCTTCGTCCGATACGGCTTCACCTGAAGCAACAGCAACGCCTGAGGAAGAACCGGCTTCGGAAACCGAAGACGTGGCTGAAGAGACGCCTGTCGACGATGCTGCCACAGGCGATGAAGCATCCGATGAGGGCTTGGCGAAGGACGACATGCCGGCCGAGCTCGCTACGGACGATGGACCACAGACGTACGTAGTGCAGCCCGGCGAATCCTGGAACAGCATTGCTCGCAAGCTGGGTGTTGATCCGTCGAGCCTGTTGGCGGCAAACGCAGAAACTGTACGTCCTGGAGAGGTCCTCTATACCGGTGACGTACTCATTATCCCGACGGCTGCCGATGGCGAGACGACAGACAATGAGACGCCGGATGGCGAGAGCGCAGATGGCAGCGACGTCGACGCAGCGCCTGAGGGCGAAGACGCCGCCGCTGAACTACCGTCCTGCCCGGATTCGTTTAGCGAGTACCCTCAGGCCTTGACCGCTGTGGTCAACTCGCCGCTGGGTGGGCCTGAAGGGCTGGCAACATGGCTGAGCGACTGTGGCGCGCTGTCCGAGGAGGCGATTGTCACCCAAGACTGGACGGCTGATGGTGTTGACGATCTGTTGGTGGTCTATATCAATCCGATTGCCGCCGGCGGCCAGGTCAGTGACCTCGTAATCTTCAATGCAAGAATCGTCGGCGATGATTCTCCTCTCTTCGACGCCAAATACAGAGCGCGGGCGGGCGGCAACGTCTCCGTGCTGGCCACCGAGGATATCAATGCCGATGGGCAAGCTGACATCGTTTGGCTCGACACAACCTGTGGCGCCAGCACCTGTTTCGACACGATCAATGTGCGAAGTTGGGATGGCTCAACTTGGGCCGACTGGACGGATGGTACGATTACAATGGCCTTCGCCAATGTCAATCTGGAAGATACATCGGAAGATGGACAAGGGGCTGAGATCGTCGCAACCGGCGGCGTGTACGGCAGCGTCGGGGCTGGTCCGCAGCGCGCCCGTACCGAAACATGGGCAAGCGTTGGCGGTAAGTCTTACACCTTGATCGACCAGGCATTTAGTTCCAGCGAATGTCTCTATCACACGGTGATGGACGGCAACAGGGCGCTTCTCAACGCTGATGTGGAGGGCTTCGGCGCTGCCGAGGCATACTTCACAGATGCGATCGGCAACAACAACTTGACCAAATGTTGGGTGCGCGACAATGAGCTTGAAGAGTTGCGCACATTCAGCTATTTTCGCCTTGCCCAGATTGCTGCATATCAAGATCTGCCTGAGGTCGCCGGCGATGTTGTAGCGGCGCTGAAAGAACTCTATCCCGAGAGCGAATACGCCAAACTGGCTCAGGTCTGGCTTGATGCCTACGTCGCTGGCGATGTTGACAGCGCCTGTACCGCAGCTTTGGCATATGCCGAAGAGACGCCCATTGTATGGGCGATGTTTGCTGACTACGGCTACACCAATCCGGCGTTTTCAGCCGAAGGGCTTTGTCTGCAAATCGGCGAAGATGAGCCTGAAGTAATCGTCGATGAACCTGGTGAGGAAGGGGTTGAGGAAGCGACAGATTCCGTCGATTTGGCTGACGCTGCCGGCGAAGACGACGCTGCCGGTGAAGAGACTCAGGCAGCAGCTGAGGCGCCGGCAGCAGTGTCGGATTCAGAGATCGGTCCGATCGATCCTTCGTTGCCGGAATGTCCGCCCAATGTGGACCGATTCGCCCGCATTCTCCCCGATCTGCTTGTGGCGCAAGAAGGTGACGTTGCGGCGGTGGAAGCGTGGCTTGAGAGCTGTGAAGCAACCGGCGGCGCCGAGAACGTCATCGTGACGGTCGATCTGAACAAAGACAACATTGACGATGTCGTGGTCTTTCCCACCATTGTCAGTGATCTGGGATTTGGCCCCGGCGGCAGCCAGGGGTCACTGCTGGTCTACCACAGCCAGGAGGATGGCAGCGTTGAGTTAGCCTATGAGCCGGAGATCTATGGCCAACCGACCTTCTTGGCCGCTGAAGACCTCAACGATGACAACCAAATTGAATTAGCCTGGATGGTTGAGAGCTGTGCAGCCTTTTGCGTGATTGAAGTACAGATGGTTTCCTGGAACGGCAACGAGTACGAATCAGCCATTGAACCCGGCGCAACCATCGCCACGGGCAGCGCTCGCTTCGAGCCGGTGGGCAATAATACGGCCGGGGCGGGGCAATCGCTTGTGTTGGATGGAGGTGTGAGCGGTCAGCCCGATGGCGGTCTTGCCGTTCCCCATACGGAAATCTGGCAGAGTATCGAGGGCACTCCATTTCAGCGAGTCGATTGGCTGTATGATCGCGAAGCGGAGGGCAATGATTGTCTGGGGTTGAGACTCGTCGAAGCCGATATGGCGCTTCATGCTGCCGACGCCATTGGCTACGGGAAGGCCATCGACCTCTATTCACAGGCGTTGGATCCATCATTGGTGGCATGCAGCCTGTACGGCATCTCCGGAGACGACGAGTTGATCCTTCTTCAGGGACTTGCCAGCTTCAGGCTGATGCAGGCCCAGGCGCTGGATCGTGACTCCATCGCCGCACGCGCGACGCTGCTGGCATTACAGGCCGGGCAACCGGACGGGGACTACACCAGGGCCGCCACACAGTGGTTGGAGAGCTACACGGCCACGGGCAACGCAGCCAATGCCTGTTCAGACGTCGAGTCCATTTTCACAGAGAACGAAGATCTGTGGAAGATCACGGATCATTACGGTTACAATCATCCGGCATTGCCGGCTCAGCAGATCTGTTTCGTGCCAGAGTCGGGGCAGTAGATCAGGCGCGACCCATCAAGGACAAGAAAGAACCATGGAACGTACATTCTTCATCATAGCCAGCTTGCTGGGCGGGCTGTCGGTGGCGCTTGGCGCATTTGGAGCCCACGCATTGGAGGCGCGAATCTCCGCCGATCTGCTCCAGACCTATGAGACGGCTGTTCGCTATCAATTCTTCCACGTCATCGCGCTCTTCATCGCAGCGATGGCTATCGTTCGCTATCCCAATAGCAATATGGGCACTGTCGCAGGTTGGTTGTTCATCGTAGGGATCGTGCTCTTCTCTGGCAGCCTCTACCTGTTGATCGCAAGCGGCCAACGCTGGATGGGGGCCATCACGCCGCTGGGCGGTGTCGCCTTCATCGCCGGCTGGATCTGCCTGGCGTTGGCCGCCTGGCGCAGCTAGAGCTCAACGATTGGGTGCAGAAAAATAGCCGGGTGAGGAGACTCACCCGGCTATTTTTCTGCACCCAACATCTTCAGTTCATCTTCCCAAACAGTCCGTTGGACCGATACGCCCAGGCGACTGGCCTGCGCCTGCATCTGGTCGAAATTGGCCTGGGGTGCACAGACAAAGACCATCACGTTGGTGCCGCGACGATAGGCGTTGTGCAGCGCCCACAGCCCCTCCTCATCCAGCTTGGGCGTCACGACCAGCAATGTCGTTCCCCAGGCCAGACTGGTAATTTGACCGGACAGCCAATCGCCCAACGATGTCCCGACCTCATGCATCTGAATTCGCGCCAGCAGCGCCAGCATGGTCATCAACTGGCCGGCTCCGTGATGAGATGGAATCGCCGCGGCGATCTCCTGCGAAAAGGGGTCGCGCCCGTTGCAGATGAGGCCAAGCGGTTGGCGCTGCTCAGTCGCGTAGCGCGCCAGTGAGGCGGCCACAACAATGGCCCACTCGCTGTAGCCGACCTCAGCCCGATCCGGGTAGGCTGTTCGATTCAGGTCGAGCACGATCGACACATTGAGGGCAATCGCCGGCTGAAAGGTCTTGACCAGCAGCGAGTCTTCATGGGCGCTGGCCTTCCAGTGGACGCGGCGCAGGCTATCGCCGGTCATGTAATCGCGCACGCCCGACATACGCGTCGGGTCCTCGAAAAGGCGCTGGTTGCTGGTCAGGGTGCCAAAGGGCGAACGACTGGGCAGACCAAGTTCGTGCAGTGGAAGCACACGTGGATAGACGATTACCGACGTGGTCGTCTTCTCTTCCCACGTGCCTGCGGTGAAGCCGAAGAGGTCACCCGTGCGCAATTTGAGTGGTCCCACGGGGTAGTAGCCCCGCTTCTTACAGTAGTATGTGTAGTCGAAATCGCTCTTGGAGCGGCCACCGATGCTCAATACGACGCGATAGTTGACCCGATCCTTCAACTCTAGTGGGGCCTGCTCCTGGACATGCAGCCAGGGGATGGGCAGCCAGGTGTGGTTTTCGAAGCGTAGCCTGGCCTTGATCGTCTCACCCACAAAGGCGCGCGTTGTCAGATCGCGCTGCACATTGAGCTTGGCCAGCGTGCGCCGCACCCACCAGTGGCTGACGATCCAAATGCCGCCGACCACGTAGACCAGGAAGTAGACCCAGTCCTGGCGCAGGACGATGGCCAAAATTGTGAGGATGATCAGGGACCAGAAAATTTGGGGCATAGGGGGTTATTCTTCGACTGTCCCCAAATCGAGCGGCGTCTGTTCAAGAATCTCAGACACAATGGCCGTTGCCGTTCGTCCGCGCAGTGCACTGTCGGGCTTGACGATGCAGCGGTGGGGCAGCGTGATGGGGACCAGCGCCTGCACGTCATCAGGCAGCACGTAGTCTCGACCCTTGACAGCAGCCCTGGCCTGTGCACCACGATAGAGCCCCAGCGAGCCACGCGGGCTGGCGCCCAGCGCCAGCTCTGCATGGTTGCGCGTCGCCTGGGTGAGAGCGATGATATAGTCGCGGATACTGTCGTCGACATGGATCTGCCAGACCTCTTCACTCAGGTCCGGGAGTGAAACGCCATCGGTCACAGAGGCCAGATCCTCAATCGGGTGGCGACCGCCCAGATTGATCAGCATGTTGCCTTCCTGCTCGGCCGTCAGATAGCCCAGATTGATCTTGAAGAGGAAGCGATCCAACTGGGCTTCCGGCAGCGGGAAGGTGCCTTCGTACTCAATGGGATTCTGGGTGGCCAGCACCAGGAAGGGACGCAGCAAGGTGCGCGTATCGCCGTCTACGGTGACCTGGCGCTCGCCCATGGCCTCAAGCAGCGCGGCCTGCGGCGCGTGGCGTGGCCCGGTTGATCTCATCGGCCAGCAGGATGTTGGTGAAGGCCGGACCGGGCATGAACTGAAAGGCGCGGGTCTCCTGGTTGAAGACGCTCACGCCGGTGATGTCGCTGGGCAGCAGATCGGGTGTACATTGAAGGCGGCGAAAATCGACGCCCAGGGTCACGGCCATGGCGCGCGCCAGCATGGTCTTGCCCACGCCGGGCACATCTTCCAGCAGCACATGGCCTTCGCACAGCAGTGCGATGATCAATGTTTCAACGGCCTCGTTCTTGCCGACGATCACCTTTTCGACATTGGCGGCGATCTCATCGGCAAAACGGCTGAATATCTGCAGCGGGCACGGTTCCCCCTTGCGCTATGGTCCAAGTTCAATCTCAAGATTGTCGTTGTGCATTCTAACCGAAATGCTTTGACTCCGCTAGGAGGACCCGGCTGCATCTGCGACCATTTGCTTGGAGCCTGTGAACACGGCCTGAATATGGCCGATTGCCTTTGACGATTCGAGACCTCTGTGCTATGTTTTCCGGTACATTTCGGGCGAAATTCGCCCCCTTAGCTCAGAGGATAGAGCAACGGTTTCCTAAACCGTGTGTCCCAGGTTCGAGTCCTGGAGGGGGCGCCTTTTCAACATTGAACACTTCGGTTTGTTAACACCTACTCGTCTACTCAAGGAAGAGGCTTTCCCCTCTGATTGGAAATACTCGGGCCCATTGAATATTAAGATTCCTTCATCTGCCCACCAGTACGGCTTTGTCACCACGCCAGGGGGCACCCATACCAGCCGAACCATGATGTTTCCCGAGTTGGAGATGTTGTTGGCTGCCTGCCCTCCAACTGCATCATTTGCGGACTATGAGGCCGCCATTCTGGAAGAGAACATCCTACTAAAAAATACGGTCTCTACGCGTCAGCGCACGTTGCGTGGTCTACGTGAGCTTTACGCCCTCGATCGATCTGTGTTGCTTTTTAGGGCCATGCTCGACCTTTGGGATGCTCGAGGTGAATCACACTCGCTCCTTGCACTTCTCTGTGCACTGACGCGCGATTCGCTCTTGCGTGCAACGATACCCGTCATCCTCACTACGGCCAAGGGCGATGAGGCAAATTCCACGATTACGTCGCAAGCGATCACTGCTGCGTACCCTCATCGCTACAATGAAGCTACGTTGGGCAAGATCGGTCGCAACACCGCCGCCACCTGGACCCAATCTGGACATCTGGTCGGGACGCGCACAAAAATTCGGAACCAAGTGATGCCCCTATCCAGAGAATGTAGCATATGCATTATTGCTGGGGCACCTTTGTGGTCAACGTGGCGAGGCGCTCTTCCAATCGCCTTGGACACAATTACTCGATCTGTCGGCGCCTGACTTGCACAACTTGGCACAAATGGCTTCGACATTGGGTTATCTGGAATATCGGCGCATCGGCAATGTCATAGAAGTCAGCTTCAGCTATCTTCTGCGACAAGAGGAAACAGCATGAACCAGATCGAGTCCTTGGCGAAATCATACGCTGAATTCGCCCGACTGCCGTGGTCGAATACAGTGGCTGGCCCACAGCGCGTATGGTTCGCCGTCTATGACGCAGCACAAGAACGACGTTTGCGATTGCATCTGCCTGAGTTTGAGGTTGCCACAGAAAATTCGGGGCACGGATGGCTGCTGGTGGACATTACAGACTTTTTTGCAGAATGGATGGCAGAGCATCGTTACAAAGATGCCTATTTCGAAGATCCAGCAGCACTGGAACTGGCCTTGCCCCAATTTGGTCAAGCGGTAGCAAAGAGGCTCACAGACGCCTTGAAGTCACCCACCGTCGATGACGACACAGTAGTAGCAGTAATAGGATTGGCATCGCTGTTTGGTTTGGTACGTGCATCTCAAATTCTTGAAAATGTCACAGACGCCATCCAGGGACGGCTGCTTGTCTTTTTCCCTGGACAACGAGATGGCTCCAAATATCGTTTGCTCGACGCCAGAGATGGATGGAATTATCTGGCGATCCCCATCACAGCCACAGAGGCATAAACACCCCATGCTCCTCAACAAAGATGTGTTTCAGAAGGATCCGACAGAGTTCACCATTCCCAATGAGGGCGTGACCAAGGTTCTAAATCCAGCTACGTCCCAACAGTGGGACGTTCTCCGTTATGAGCTACGCAACTTCGTCTGTGAGGGCGAGTATCGAGACGGCCTTCATCGCATTCTCTCCACCTATCTGAACCACCTGTCATCGTCCGAGCAGCCTGCCGTTTGGGTAAGCGGCTTCTACGGCAGCGGCAAATCGCACCTGGTGCGCGTGCTCGAATACCTGTGGCGCAACGTTGTATTTCCCGACGGCGTCACAGCGCGCGGCCTTGTGGACCTGCCCCCAGATATTGATGATCTCTTGTCGCGACTGGATGAAGCCGGCGCACAACGTGGCGGCCTCTGGTCTGCAGCCGGCAAATTGAGCGGCGGCACAGGCAGTATTCGATTGGCTATCCTGTCGATCCTTTTCAACAGCGCAGGCCTACCTCCCGAGTATCCTGTTGCCAAATTCGTAATCTGGCTCATGAAGGTAGGCCGCTATGATGCATTGACAGAACGAGTGGCGGAGTACGGAGAGACCTTGACGCAGGAACTCAGCAACCTGTACGTCTCTCCAATAATCGCCAATGCCCTGCTGGATGTCTACCCCGATCTGGCCACATCAGCCGTCGAAATACGTCAGATGCTACGCGACCAGTTCCCCAAGAGCGATGAAATTAGCGAAGACGAGATGCTTGCCACCATGGCCGATGTGCTACGACTACAGTCCACCGATGGAGAGACAATCCCCTGCACTGTGCTCATCTTCGACGAATTGCAGCAGTTTCTGGAGGAACAGAACCAACACACGCTGAACGTAGAGAAAGTGGTTGAAGCCTGCTCTGCCAACTTTGGCAGCAACCTGCTCTTCGTGACCACAGGACAGTCAGCCCTAGAGGCGCGTGCCAGTCTGGCTAAGATGCAGCATCGCTTTCCTGTACGCGTGGAGTTGTCAGACCGGGATGTGGAACAGGTAGTGCGCGAGGTCGTCCTACAAAAACAACCCACTCACGTTGACGACGTGCGTCAAGTATTGGAGGCCGCACGCGGCGAAATCGACCGCCAACTGGCAGGTGCCAAGATCGGCCCTACTACGGCAGATGAAAACGATCTCGTGCCCGACTATCCGCTGTTACCCGCTCGTCGCCGATTCTGGGAACGCGCGCTGCGCGCTATCGACAGCGCCGGTACCTCAGCACAACTACGCACCCAATTGCGCATCGTCTTCGAGGCCACACGCCAGGTAGCTGAAGACCCCGTGGGTACCGTCGTAGCCGGAGACATCGTCTATGATCAACAGCGAAACGCCATGCTTCAAAATGGGGTTCTGCTGCGTGAAATGGATGTTATCATCCAGGAGCAGGCTGATGAAAAAGATGATGGCAAACTTCGCTCCCGTCTCTGCGCCACCATCTTTCTGGTCAACCAGCTTCCTCAGCAGGGCGTACTGACTACGGGCCTACGGGCCACGACAGATACCCTCACCGATCTACTGGTTACAGACCTAACGGGAAACGGCCCAGGCAGCCGAACCTCTTTGGAGCAGAGGATCCCTTCGCTCTTGAATGCGCTGTCGGAAGAGAGCATATTGATGCAGGTGGAGGGCGAGTACCGCTTGCAGACCCGTGAGAGCGCCGACTGGCAACAGGACTTCCGACTGCGCACCGATCAAGATCATAGAAAATGCCAGCATCATCGAGACCAAACGCAATGATGCATTGCGCGCCGCGCTCATGCATCTGTTGAAGGACACTCGTCTGACGCAGGGCAACAGCAAAGTCCATCGCAAGCTTTCGTATAACTTTTTTACACAGGAAGCGCCTGACACGGACACCAGCGACGTGCCGATCTGGGTACAGACAGGCTGGGACACGTCTGGAAACCGACTTCGTGATGAAGCACAGGCGGCGGGCACGGACAGTCCAATCGTCTTTCTCTTTATTCCTCGTATAGAAGCCGACGCCTTCAAGGAGGCGTTGGCCCGACGCGAGGCAGCCTCCGAAGTGCTCAATGCTCGCCCTAATGACCCGACCAGCGGCGAAGCCATGGAAGCACGCAAGGCCATGGAAACGCGCCGGGATCTGGCTGGCGCAGAAGTCAAGCGCTTGGTGGGTACGGTGCTTGAAAGCGCACGCGTTTACCAAGGCGGCGGTAACGAGATCGTTGCGGATAGCCTACCCGAAACTGTCGAACTGGCGGCGGAAAACGCACTGGTGCGGCTCTTTCCGAATTTCACTGCGGCCGCAGACGATTCTCGCTGGGCCGCAGTCTTGAGGCGCGCTATCGGCGGTAACGGCGATTCCCTCACGGCTCTTGGCTTCAACGGTGACGCTGCACAACATCCGGTCTGCAAAGAGGTGCTTGTCTTTGTAGGCAGCGGCGGTAAACGTGGAGGCGATGTCCGCAAGCACTTCATGGGCGCCGGCTACGGCTGGCCTCAGGATACGGTGGACGGTGCGCTTCTGGCTCTGCTGGCAAGCAACGTCATGCGGGCCACAAAAAATGGTCAGCCGGTAGCAGTCACGGCGATCCCACAGAATCAGATCGGTGTACATGACTTCGAAGTCGAAGATGTTACCGTCTCAACCAGCCAGCGTATTCAAATTCGCAGCTTCCTGAACGAGATGGGATTTGGGCAGGTCAAGAGCGGTGAAGAGGTGCAACGCGTCCTGCAAATGCTCAGGCGTATGCAAGAGTTCGCCGCAGAGGCCGGCGGCGAACCGCCCGTTTCGGCAAAACCCGACACCGAGACCATTGATGCGCACCAGGCTTTGCAGGGCAATGCCCTCTTGGCCGGCATCTACGAAAGTCGAGATGAACTCAGAGCGTTCCAGGCCGAGTGCAAACGTCGCAAGAATCTAATCGCCGAACGTCTGCCCAAATGGACATTGCTACTGCGTCTACTGGATCAGGCAGGCGATCAAAGCGTGGCACGAGCAGTTAATGTACAGGTTGATGCGATCCGCAGCGAACGAACTCTGCTGGCTGAACCAGATCCAGTAACCCCGCTGTTGGCGCAACTCACAGATGAACTGCGTCGAGCCATCCGTCTGGCCAAAATGAAAGTGGACAGAGCACGAGAGCAGGAAGTTGGCTCGTTGAGCCAGACGCCTGAATGGAGCGCTTTGCCCGATGATGTGTGGGAAGACATCCTATACGAACAGGGTTTGGGGCCATTTCCCGAACCAGACGTTAGCACCGATGATGCACTTCTTCGGGCGCTAACACAACGCCCTTTGGGCGTGTGGGACAGTGAAGCCGCTGCCATGCCCACCCGCTTGCAGAAGGCACGTGAGGTTGCTGCTCGAAAATTGGATCCTGAGGCCATTCGTGTGGTGACGCCTTCGGCGACATTAAAGAACGAAGCCGAGGTGGATGCATACCTGGCGACGCTTCGGGCGGATATTATGCGGTACATCGATCAGGACAGACCGGTAATTTTGTGACAGCAGACTGTTGCAAAAATAGTGGTATACTAAATATAACTGACTATGGCTACTGTGGTAGGAGGCACACTTTGAGCAAAGAGCATCCATCATTTCCGCTTGCCCCAATCAAACGCAGCGCGCTCACTGAGCAACAACTGAAAAACCAAGCAGCCATCGCATTGTTGAGCGAATGGCTGGAAGATACAAGCGGTTATGACGAAAAGGTCTGGCCAGTTCTGAAACAGACCATCGAAGAAAACCGCCTCTCAGATCGCAGACGATTCGATGACTAACGTGTTGGTCCTGGACACGGGTCCTACAGGACAGATAGCCCATCCCCGCCCAAACCAAGAGATCACTCGCTGGCTTCAGACGACACTGATGGCAGGAACCATTGTTGTGCTTCCAGAGATCGTCGACTATGAACTTCGGCGCAACTTCCTGCTTGAAATCAGCAGAGGAAGAATGGAGCAGCGCTCGCTGCAAAGGCTCGATCAGTTGAAGCAGACGCTGACTTTTTTGCCCATCGATTCCGCCGCAATGTTGAGTGCTGCAGAATTATGGGCCGAGGCCCGCCGCCAAGGGAAACCGACAGCAGATGACAAATCGCTTGACGGCGACGTAATTCTGGCTGCACAAACACGCCAAGTAGACGGGACTGTCATTACGAGCAATCCCAAACACCTCTCCCTATTCGTTGAAACGATAGACTGGGCGGCGATCAACCGATAGGACGCACAACTGTACCTAAGCCTGGATTCGACATAGAACAAATGTTTAGGCGGATCGCTCTTTAACAACTGAATCACCAGGCGTATACTCTACTTCAGAGAATGTTCAAGGAGGTAGAGTCATGAGCCAGCAACAAGCCGAAGCGTTGGGCAGAGAGATCGTCTCCCTGCAACCGCGTCAGATCAGTGGATTGCCCCTGCTCTATCCGGTGATAGAGGCGTTGTCAATCCGCCAGATCGTGAATCGAATCGTCCCAAGCCAAGCGAAGATCGACTTGGGGCGCATCGTGGAAATCCTGATTCTCAACCGGCTGCTCTCTCCAGTGGCGTTGTATGGTGTCAGCGACTGGATGGCCGAGAGTGTGTTGCCAGAGTTGCTGAATGTCGAATCAAACCAGGTCTACGACAACCGGCTAGGTCGGGCGCTGGACCAGTTATATCCCAAGTTGGGTGAAGTGTGGGCGGCCATCGTCAGTCGAGCGATTCAGATCTATGATCTGGATTTGAGCATCTTACACTGGGATATCACCTCGATCTACTTCGAGGGGGCCTACACCGACAGCGTATTGGCGCACTACGGATACAGCCGTGACCATCGCACTGACACCAAACAAGTGAATCTGCAAGTGGACACGACTGATGAAGGCCAGGTACCGATTCTCTATCAAGTACTGCCAGGCAACACAGCCGACATCACTCGTCCGCTGGAGCACATGGCAGCACTGTTGGACTTTCTGGCCCGTCCAGAATTGGTCGACAGCGCCGTGAAGCCGATTCTGGTGAGTGACTGCAAGATGATCACGCCGGAGGCGGTGCTTGCTTGCCACTTCCACGACCTCTATTACTTGGGACCGGTCGCAGACAGTGAAGCGACCCGAACCATTATCAGCTCGGTCTCGGCAGACGCGCTGGCCAAACATGAACTGAAGTACCGGCCGAAGCGGGTGAAGCCAGATGATCCCGACTTCCAGCCTTATCAGGGCGTATGGCGACCATTTTCAGTGGAACACGGTGGCGTCGATGTAACCGACCGTGCCGTAGTAGTCTGGAGTGCGGGCAAAGAGCGGCTGGACATCAAGAAGCGCAAGAGCCACCTCAAGCGCCTACTGGACGACTTGGCCAATATTCAGAAACGACTGAATGTGCGCCATTACAAGAGGCGCACCTATGTAGAGAAACGGCTCAAAACAGTCCAAAAGCGCAGCCATTGGGCCAAGGGACTGGTTGACATCGAATTGAATGGCGGTGATGAAGAGCTGACTCTTCACTTTGCCATCAATCAGCGTCGGCTAGCCGCAGCACAGGAACTGGATGGTCGCTACCTGCTAGCTACCAATGCAAAGCATCTGGATGCCCATCAGGCATTGACGATCTATAAAGGTCAAGACGGAATCGAAAAGCGTTTTCGCACGGTCAAAGGCCCCTTGCTCGTCCACCCGCTCTTTGTGCATTCAGATGAACGCATCGAAGGCATGGTCTTTATCTCACTGTTGGCGTTGCTGGTGCGAGCGTTGCTGGAACAGCGCTGCCGTCGGCGCGGTATCACAGAGAGCGTCGACCGGCTCTTGCGCAAATTCGAAAGCTTGCAGGCCATCGACATTCGTTGGCAAGACGGCAGTTGTCAGCGGCAAGCGACCCAAATGAGTGATTTCCAGACACATGTCCTGCGTCGCTTGGGCTGGCGCATGCCCCATGCATACGCACACTTGACCCGGCGTTGACACCCATTCAGGATGCGCTGTCACCCGCAGAGGGACGCTCTGGTTTGGTGACTCTGCTGTGCAGGGCCGTCCGACCAAGCCTTATCAGCCTCCTGCGCTTGTCTTCGACTGAGCTATCCTGAGCATGCCGCCGTCTCGTCGCCCGGGTTGGCGAGCCATTCAGAGTCGTGCCCTGAACGTCAACAACAGGTGATGCCAGATGGCTTGGTGTCAGCCAAACCGAGTTCGATGTTGTTGACTCGCACTGGTGATTCAGTTGTTAACGTGCAATTTTGTCATTCCAGTGTTGAGATATGTTTCATGTTGCCTGTTTTGATCTCAACTGTCGAAAACAGGCTAAGCTGAAGTTCTTGCGAGATCATGACTTTCGCAATCGCTTCAGTATAGTTCGCACGCCCCCGTGCGAACGGGTCAGATCGATGAGCGGTCACTGGCAATGACCCGTGTGCACGTGGGCGTGCACACTGAACGGTGAGGCTTGCAAAACTACTGATCTCGTAGTGCCTTCAGTCTAGCTCCGTAATCGTGACGCTGTCCGATTGATGCCAAGCCCGCCCGACCTTGCTATTGACGAGAGCCCAGCAGAAAGCAATCCGCATGCCTGCCCTATCCGATCCCCTTCGCTCCCAACTCGAAAAGATCGTCATCGCCGCCCGCGACGCGGCAGAGACGGCGGCCAGTGCAACGCTGGAGAGCCTGGCCGTGACCCGCTCGGAACCCTTTTCCGGCATGAACGAAGAACAGCGTCTATTGCGCCGCTCTCTGCGCGCCAAGGCCGCGCAACTGGGCGGCCTGCCCATTAAACTAGGCGGTATTGAGGCCGGCAAAGAGCGGCTGATCGAGGAGATCGCCTACGAGCAATGGCATCGCATGTTGTTCGTCCGTTTCCTGGACGCCAATGGCCTGCTGATGCATCCGGCCGGCGTGGCGACCACGCTGGCCGAATGCGACGATATGGCCGCTGAGGAAGGCGCGGCCGACGGCTGGGATCTGGCCGCACGCTACGCATCGGCCATGCTGCCCGGCCTCTTCGAAGCCCACGACCCGGCGGTGCAAGTGCGCTTTGCGCCCGAGGGACGCCGCGATCTGGAGACGCTGCTGGCCGACTTGCCCGACGCCACCTTCACGGCCGATGACAGTCTGGGCTGGGTCTACCAGTTCTGGCAATCCAAGAAGAAGAAAGAGGTCAACGCCTCCGAACGCAAGATCGGCGGAGCGGATCTCTATCCGGTGACCCAGCTCTTCACCGAGGACTACATGGTGCGCTTCCTGTTGCAGAACAGCTTGGGAGCGTGGTGGGCGGCGCGACATCCCCAGAGTCCGCTGATTGGGGAGTGGGAGTATTTGCGCTGGATGGATGAGGTTGAGGGGGGCGAGGAGCGGGGGGCGGGGGGCGAGACTTCGACAGGCCAGTCGGCGAGGGTGTACGTATACCGGCGGCGGGGACGTTTGATGGCTGGCCGGAGACAGCGGCTGAGGTGACGATGATGGACCCGTGCGGCGGGTCAGGCCACTTTGTGGTGGCCGGCTTCGAGATGTTGCGCCGCATGAGGATGGAGGAAGAGGGGCTGGACGAGCGTGAGGCCGCCGATGCGGCGGTACGTGACAACCTCTTCATGTTGGAGATCGACCCGCGCTGCACCCAGATCGCCACCTTCAACCTGGCCATGGCCGCCTGGAAGGTGGGCGGCTACCGCACGCTGCCCGCGCCCAACATCGCCTGTTCGGGTATTCCCGTGGAAGGACAGTTGGACGACTGGCTGCGCCTGGCCGGCGACGACCAGCGCCTGCGCACCGCGTTGGAGCGCCTCTACCACCTCTTCAAACAGGCCCCAACGCTGGGCAGCCTGATCAACCCGGCCGACGTGCCCGTGGCCGAGCGCATCTTCAGCGCCGACTACCACGAGGTGGCCCCACTGCTAGAGCAAGCCCTGGCCAATGAGGACGAACGCCACGACCCTGCCGCTGCCGTGCTGGGTGATGCAGCGCGCGGCGTGCTCAAGGCGGTAAGCCTGTTGGCGAGAAAGTACACGCTAGTAGCGACGAATGTACCGTATTTGGGACGTGGGAAGCAGGAAGAAACCCTAAGAACTTTTTGCGAGGAAAATTATCCTGACTCAAAGTCAGATATTGCGACAGTCTTCGTTGAACGCTGCAACCAGTTTCAGGATTCCCAACGGTACGTGTATTTTCGTAACTCCGCAATCCTGGCTATTCCAGATAACATATGAAACGTTACGTAGAAAAATACTCAACGAACAATCCTGGAACTGCGTAGCCAGGCTTGGAACCAATGCCTTTGAGACCATAAGCGGAGAGATTGTCAATGTTTGTCTGCTGACGTTCTCTGGCGGAAACACAGATAACGCACATACGTTCTGTGGAATTGACGCATCAGTTCCTCGCACGCTTCTTGGAAAATCTCAAGCACTTCGGCAAACAGCAATTCAGAGATTGAATCAAGCTCTTCAACTCGAAAACCCTGATACACGGATTACGCTTGATGAAATCGAGGGAGGTATTTTGCTGGCCAGATACGCCGACGGCCTACAAGGACTTTCTTCCGCGGACTTTCCTAGGTTTGGACGATGTTACTGGGAATTGCCCAGACGTTCGGACGGTTGGGAGTGGTACCAAGGCACAGTTCAGAATACGATTCACTATGGAGGACGAGAGCGCATAATATGGATGAAATCTCTTATGCAGGTTGCCAGTGGCCTGAAGGCAGCCATAAGAGGTCGAGAGGCTTGGGGTAAGGAAGGCGTAGCAGTTAGTCAGATGCAAAAACTTCCTGTGACTCTATATCAGGGTACCTATTTCGACAACAATACGGCTATACTCATCCCACATGAGCAAATTCACAAAAATGCACTTTGGGCATTCTGCCGATCGACAAAGTACCATCATCTAGTACGCCGAATAGACCGAAAACTGTACGTTCAAAATGCCACTCTCGTAAAAGTCCCCTTCGATCTCGACTACTGGCAATCAGTAGCCGACGAACAATACCCCGACGGCTTACCCGAACCCTGGTCCAACGACCCCACCCAGTGGCTCTTCGAAGGCCATCCCGCCGGCTCAACCGATCCGCTGCACGTGGCCATGGCCCGCCTGCTGGGCTATCGTTGGCCCGAAAATGGCGACGACGATCTCGATTCCCTGGGTGACGCCGACGGCATCGTCTGCCTGCCCCCGGTGGCCGGCGAACAGCCGGCCCACGAACGGCTGCGCGCCCTGCTGGCCCAGGCCTACGCCAATCCGCCAGAGATGCCTGACTTCGAGCGCTACCGCGTCGGCGACTACGTGCCCACGACGCCCGTACCGCCTGAGGCCGGCTGGTCCGCCCAGGTCGTGCAGCGTCTGCTGGCCCATGCCGACGCCGAGGGGCAAGATCTGGCCTACTGGCTCCACTACAAGTTCTTCGTCCAGCACTGCAAGCTCTTCGGCAATCGTCCCTTCCTCTGGCACATCTGGGACGGACGCAACGATGGGTTTGCGGCCATCGTCAACTACCACAAGCTGACCACAACCACGCTGGACAAGCTGATCTACACCTATCTGGGCGCGTGGATACGCGATCAGAGCGCCGCGTCCAGGGCCGGCGAGGCCGGAGCCGATGCTCGGCTGGCCGCAGCCCAAACGCTGGAGCGCAAGCTCAAAGCCATCCGCAGCGGCGAGCCGCCCTACGACATCTATGTGCGCTGGAAGCCGCTCAGTGAACAGCCGCTGGGCTGGGATCCGGATCTCAACGATGGCGTGCGGCTGAACATCCGCCCTTTTGTCCAGGCCGGTCTGCTGCGTCGCAAATTCACTATCAACTGGAAGACCGACCGGGGAAGCAATCCCGACGGCAGCACACGGGTCAACGACCTGCATTTCACGTTGGCAGAGAAGCAGGCCGCGCGGGAGGAAGTTGTGTCATGAGACCACTCTTCAGCGATACCCGCCCCGAAGCCGAAGCCGTGCTGATCGAATTGCTGCGCAATGCCCCGCCCTGGCGTAAACTGCACATGGTCTCCCAGCTTAACGCTACGGTACGCAGCCTGGCCGAAAGCGGTCTGCGCCAACGCCATCCAGAGGCAGGCGAAGCCGAGATCCGCCGACGGTTGGCCGATCTGCTGCTGGGCCCGGCCTTGGCCGAAACCGTCTACGGTCCACCGTTGACCGAATCTGAGGCGACGATGAAACTGGATGAGGATCCGCACATTTTATGAACGATCCGTCGATCGAGGTCACGCTGCTGGTGACCTCTGTGCTGGAAGAACTGAACATCGACTACGTCATCGGCGGCTCGCTGGCCAGCGCCCTGCATGGCGTTGCACGCGCCACGCTGGACAGCGATCTGGTTGCCGCATTGGAGCCAAAGCATGTGCCTCTGCTGGTGCAACGTCTTCAGCCCGCCTTCTACATCTTCGACGAAGCGATCTATGACGCCATTGAGCACCGAAGCAGCTTTAACCTGATCCATCTGGAGAGCATGTTCAAGGTCGACATTTTTGTGCCGCAGGATCGTGAATTTGATCGGGCGCAGCTCGCCCATGGCCAATCGTATGTGGTGGGCGCAACACCCGATCAACAGGCACGGATTGCCAGTGCTGAGGATACCCTGTTGGCCAAATTGGCGTGGTATCAGATGGGCGGGCAGGTCTCGGATCGTCAGTGGCAAGATGTTCTGGGCATTCTGCGGGTGCAGGTCGGCCGACTGGATGAAGCATATCTTAAGCGCATGGCAGATTCTTTAGGCGTCACCGAATTGTTGCGGCGCGCTCTCGAAGAGACCGATCAGGGAGTTGCATCTTGATCAATCGCACCACCGTTCTTGACGGCTTGGTCCAAGCCCTGATTGCCGCCGGCCTCTACAATCGCAACGACCAGATTGCCCCTGCGGCCGTGCTCTGGACCGACAAGGAGCGCCAATGGGAACCGTTGCTGCCGCGCCTGCGCCAACAACTGACGTTGCTAACCCTGGGTGACTACGATCCCGACACGCGTACAGGTCCCGCCTACTACCTGCGTTGCCTCATCGCCGGCACACTGGGCGGTCCGCTGCCCGATGACACCCCGCCCATCATCTATCTGCCTGGCTATAGCCGCCAGGATCTACGCGCCGTGGAAGAGTGCCCAAAGCCGCTCCAACCACTGGCCGAGCTCCAATACCGCGGCGTGCTCTGGACCCATGCCAATGGCCGAGATCTGGACGATTGCCGGATTCTTGCAGAACAACGAAATTGGTCTAGCTGTCCCAGTGGCTGGCGACAGCGCCACTCGATCCGCTCTTCTGCGATCCCTGCCCATCCTGGCGGATGAGCCGATTGCCAGCCTACGCGATGCCGCCCCGCTGCGAGCGCCGTTCTTCAACAACCTGCTGGTCCCGGACACTGTGCAGCATCTGCTTCGCTGGCTAGATGATCCCATCGATTACGTCGACCGTATCGGCCAGGCAGCCTGGACGGCGTTTCGCGGCCAATGCCGGGAGGTTTACGGTTTTGAACCCGAGACCACGGCTCCAGTTGCCGTCGTGGAACGATTGACTCGCTCCAGCGGTCCATGGGCCACGGCCTGGCAGCGCTACGAAGAAGCCCCCAAACGCTACCCCAATCTGCCTGCACTACTTGAGCAGATAGCGCCGGCACAGCTTAGTCTCTTCAAAGAAGAACAGTCTGCTTCCTACTTCCCCCAGATCAACAGCGAAGCCGAAGACGAATTGCGGCAGGCGCTGCTGGCCTTGGACAATGCCCTACTAAGCACGGTTCGGTCGAGATTGTCGGATCTGGATCGTGAGCACGGCCGTCGGCGAAATTGGGTTTGGGCCACATTGGGTTTGGCCCCGCTGGCCGTCGCCTTGGAGCACTTGGTGACATTGGCCGATGCTACAAAAAAACCGTTGGGCGGCGCGTCTGTCGAGGTCATTGCCGGGGCCTACACGGATGATGGCTGGAAGGCAGATCGAGCCATGTTGGACGCCTTGGACGCCATCTCCACGGTTGAGGATGTGGCCGCCGTGAACGCCGCGCTGTTGCCGATCTATCGCGCATGGCTCAAGAACTCAGCAACCGCCATGCAGAAGGCAGTCGCCCAAAGACCTGAAGCCTACCGAGTTGCCGCGGCCCCCGCATTGACACCAGGCACATGCCTGCTCTTCTGCGATGCCCTCCGCTACGACGTGGGCCATCGCCTCAATGAGCAGCTACAGCAGGCTGGGTTGCAGAGTGAGATTTCCTGGCGACTGGCTGCCCTGCCGCCGGTCACCGCAACAGCCAAGCCCGCGGTTTCGCCCGTTGCGAGCTTTATCATCGGCTCCAAACCTTCTCTGACGCCGGTAGCCAGAGAAAGCGGCAGCGACCTGCGAATCGATGTCCTGCGTAAGCTGTTGGCTCAGAATGGCATCCAGGACTTGCCCAGCCGCGGCGACTGGGCGATCCAAATGGTTTGGCATGGGACGAACGAGGAGCCGTAGACCAGTATGGTCACCAACACGGGTGGATGCTCGCACACCAGTCCACGACGAAGTCGACCGCCTGGCAGATCGTATCGGCATGCTGCTGGATCACGGCTGGCAAGAGGTGGTTGTTGTAACCGACCATGGTTGGCTGTTGCTTCCCGGCGGCTTGCCCAAGGCCGAACTGCCAGCGCATCTCACTATCGAGCGCAAAGGTCGATGCGCCGTTCTGTCACCGAATGCCCAAACTGGGCAACTGACAGTGCCCTGGCACTGGAATTCTGCTGTACGTATCGCCATCGCGCCGGACATCCACTGCTTTGAGGCTGGCAAAGAGTACGAACATGGCGGCATTAGCCCCCAGGAATGTGTGTTACCTGTACTGCAAGTGCGTCGAGCCTGAAACAGAAAGCCTGTAGCCCGCCAGAGACCCAGATGAACACGAAACCATGTCCACACAAGAATCTCTTCCTCCTGCCGGCCCAAACGGATCGGCTACGCTGTCGCCACTGCGCTCTGACCATCAAGAGCAGTGACTTGAAGGGTCGATATTGCCCCGAATGTTACGAAGCAACGGGGATAAAACGCTACGATTTTGAAGAGGTCGCAGAGCCAATAGAGGGCAGCGTTCAATATCGGTGTGAGGATTGCGGCGTATTGATTCAGCTGGATTAGACTTCATTCTTGAAATCGGACAACCGACCCACATGACAACCACCCCCTGGCCCGGCAACTGCCAGGCCGCCATATCCCTCACCTTTGACGACGGCCTTGCCTCGCAATTGGCCATTGCTGTGCCCATGCTGGATGACCATGGCCTACAAGCCACCTTCTATCCCATCGCCGGCGAAGACTACCGGCAGACGCTGGCGCCATGGCAACCGGTGGCCGCGGCAGGCCACGAGATCGGCAACCACACGGCCCGCCACCCCTGTTCGATCAACCACGCCTTCATCCGTCGTAGCGGACGCCTGACCCTGGAAGAGATGACCTTGGCCGACATGCGGTCTGAGCTGGATCTGGCCCAGCATCGCCTGGAAGAGATGATTCCTTCATCGACGACCTGTTCGTTCGCCTATCCCTGCTATCAGCCCTTTGTGGGGCGCGGCACGCAGCATGCGAGCTACGTACCGTTGGTCGCTGAACAGTTCGTCGCCGGCCGTGGAATCGGCGAGAGCGCCAATGATCCGGACTGCTGTGATATCGCCTACCTCTGGTCATGGCCGTGCGAGCGGCTGTCCGGCGCGGAGTTGATCGGCCTGGCCGAAAGAGCTGCAGCTTCGAAGCGCTGGGTTATCTTTACGTTTCATGGCATCCACGAAGGCAATCTCTCGATAGCGGAGGAGGATCTGCTTGAACTGTGCGGTTTTCTGGCCGACAATGGTTCCCGCTTGTGGACAGCACCCGTAGGGGCAGTTGCCCAATCTGTGACCAAGTGGCAACGCCAACTCATCCAAGGGTACGTCCGTGATTAATGTCACAGTTTCGTTCGTAGTAACCGCTTTAGCGGTCCGGATGGCTGAAGCCATCACTACGAACTTATTTCCGGACGCTCACAAAGCGGGTAAGCTTGCCCTGATTCAGCGCTTGAGCATCGGGAAGTCCCCGATACTTTTCCGCAATCCTTGCGGTCCTTTACAGAACGCCCACTGAAATGTTGGCTGCAATATTCGGGGCGTATACTGGACCCATGCTTGGAGATCTGTGAGCTTGTCCAATATGGGGTACGAAACGCGACAAGTGACCGCCGACTTAACCCCGGCAGCACCCCGATGCTAAAAGGCCCTGTCAAATGACAGGGCCTTTTACATGCTTCTTCGGATTTGGGGCTGTCATACAACAATATCCTGCAGCCAGGCTCGGTGGATCGTCCAGACATCGGCCGCCGGATCCCAGCGCAACTCAAACGTGTTGTTGTCTACGGCCTGCACGAGATAACAGCGCATCGTCCGCCCGTCGATACGTTCTTCCCACGTACGGCCCACATCGCCCACATAGCGGGTGCGATTACGCCAGAGAAACGAGGTCGGTTGCAGCGCCCCGCTGGGCAGAACGCGAATCAAGACGTTTACTTCTTCATCTACTATCACTTCTCGGTTCATTGGTCCGTTCCTCACAATCTGAGTTCGGCTGCGGGAAAAGGGATCTGCCGCAGATGGACACAGATAGAATGACTGATTTTCACGGATGGATAAGAAGGCATTGTACCCTAGCGTTTCGACTGCAAGTAATCTGCGATCATTTGCAGAGCGGCTTGAGCGCTGAGCAGTTTGTTGCCGGACCGATCTGCTGTCCAAACGTAGCGCTCGCCACGTTCGACGCCATCGGCGGCAGAAAGATGAATGTGGACTGTGCCCACCGGCTTATCGGGCGTGCCGCCGCCGGGGCCGGCAACGCCGGTGACCGATACCGCGACGTCAACAGCATAGAGCCGCAGCGCACCCTGGGCCATCTGCTGGGCGACCTCACCGCTCACCGCGCCCACGGTCATCAGCGTGTCGTGGTCAACGCCGAGCACACGTTCCTTGGCATCGTAGCTGTAGACGATGGCCCCGCCGGCGAAATAGTCGGAACTGCCGGCGTTCTCTGTGATCAGGTGACCAATGAGGCCGCCGGTACAGCTTTCAGCCGTTGCACAGGTGAGACCGGCGGCACGCAGTTGCGCGCCGATTTCGTTGGCCAGAATTGTGAGGTCGCCGGAAGTAGGAACCTCCGAACTGGCCTGAACGCAAACATTTTTGTCGTCTTGCATGACCCACTTGCCCCGCTTTTCCGCAAATTGAGAATGTTCTGCATACTTCACGTCATTTTGGACTGCACACCAGTCGTTGGCCGTTCAGCCAAAATCATGATGTGGGATTGACCATAGCGCATGATCAACAAGACCGCCTTGCGTCCGCCTTCTATTAGCTTCAAGCGTTTGCGAATCTGCTCAGGTTCCATGGGAAAGCCGCGCTTCTTGAGTTCAATTTCTCCCACGCCCAGGACTTGCAGCCGTCGATTCAACTGCTTGAGGCTGAACGGATGGACCTCCAGCAGACGAAAGGGCTGCGTGAGCGGATGTTCGTGCAGGGTGGCCGAGAGCAGGTAGGCAATGTGGGGATCGATGAGCTGAGCATCCAACTGACGGCAGAGTTCGGCAAAGGCCCCAGCGCGGATGACAGCCGGATGCGGCTCATAGAGGATCTTGCCGGCGGTCAGTTCGGTCAACGGCAGCTGTACGGACGGCGATTCAACGTGATGCTGTGCCTCCGTTTCAAAGATTCGCTGCTCCCGCGCCCCTGAGCCGATCACGTTTCCGGCGATCTCTTGACCGGTGACTTCCTCCGCCACGATATCGTGCCAGACGCCCTCGGTGTGGACAGTGGCCCATCGTCGATGAATGGCCAGGGGACCAAACCAGAGAACGGCCTCTTTGCACGCGCCTGCATGGCCGGTAAACTCCACGCCACAATCATCCGGAAGTTCATCATCGCTCACGCCGGGCATCACTTTGACACCCAAGGCCGGTATGCGTGCCTGGAGCGCGATCAAGCTCGCCAGCGGCGGTTCCATCTCATGCAGTGAAAAGACCCGACGTCGCGACGCCCCGCCACTCGTGCCAATCCGGCGCGACGGATCGGCAAAGGCGCCGACAGCCTGAGGCAGTCGATCTTCGGCCAGATCGACGGTCCAGTCCGCCGATCGCACCTGAACACGATGGGACAGGCCCAGCGCTTCGGCATTGGCCCTCGCCAGGCGCGCCCGAACCGGGTCGCTTTCATAGCCGACGACCGACCGGTACTGCGCCATGGCCAGCATATCGCCGCCGATGCCGCACCCCAGATCGAGCAGCGGACCGGGCGGCAGGTTGGCATGCATCCAGGCGGCGCGCCGGTCAGCGATCTCCCATGCGGTCGCTTGTTCCAGCGCCTCTGCAACAAAATAGAGCTGATCTGCGTTAGGGAACTTAGCATCGGCACGGAGACGAAGCTGGGCCAGGGCCACCAGCGCGCCTGCCTCCTCACCGGTCATCTCTCTGCGCAGCTTTGTCAGCGTGGAGAGAACGCGGTCAGCACGCAGATCATCCGGCCGGAACTCAGCCAGAATGGCCCGCACGGATGATGACGTGACAAATTCGACGGTCTGATCGTTGATTGCGTTTGCCTGCATGTCTGTATTATACCAAATTATTCCAAGTGATTTTCGTATGCCAACCAACTGCAAGAATTCGATGTTCCGTGTATAATGGAAAAGAGTACCATTGACTATTTCGCTGCGACATTGGCGATGATCAGTTTGATTGTTAGGAAGGAGAGCTATGAGCGTTCACCAGGACTCACTGGAACTATCCGGACCCATGGATCCAGCCCCCATGAAAGCGACCCAGACTGCTGCAGGGACCCAAGACGAGATCGCCGACACTGAAGACGGCTCATTGCGTACCGATTCGTTAGCCATGTTTGGCGCAGCGATCGGCGGCGCAGTGTTGGGTATGCTATTGACTTTGCTGATTCTTGCGCTGATCAACGGCGGCACCCTGAATTTTGCCGGCGGCGTCGAACGTATGGAAGCGATGGAGGCCAACCTGCAAAGGGTCAACGAGAACGTGGGTGCGGTCAGCACCAACGTGGACATTGTTGCTCAGCAATCGGCGGCCATTCAGGGCAATCTCGACGAAGTTGAGGCGGTCTTGACCGCCGAAATGGCGACACAGGCTGACGAAATCGTTGCCATCAATACCGCAATCGGGATCCTGGACCAGACTCGAACCCAGTTCGATATCTTTGTGGGCGCCATGGCGGAAGCCCTGGTCTCCATGGAAGAAGCCGTGGGCGAGACTGCTGACAATGCTGTCGCTTTCGCAGAAGAAACATCCGCTGCGGCTGCAGAGGAACTGCCGGTCCCGATGGTTGCCAACAGCGCCGACGTCCCAGCCCAAAATGTGGTCGTCGTCGTTTTTGCTGATGCCAACGGCGACGGCTCCCTGGATGCCGACGAGACCCGCCTCATGGGTGCGACCGTCTCGCTGTTGAATGCCGACGGCGAGCCTGTCTCCAGTGTGACAAGCACCGACGCAGGCGCACAATTCGAGACGCTGGCAGCAGGAGACTATCAGTTGGTCGTTGAAGATGCGCTCGGGTACGAGTTGCTAAGCCTGCCGTCCGCTCTGGTGTCGATTGACGACGGGGACACTGAGGGGTTTGTTGTCTACATTCCGGCGAGCACTGTCGCGGAATAGCGCTTTTCGACAGTGTACGATAGTGATCACAAAGAGCGGGCTGTACCACAATGGTACAGCCCGCTCTTTATGATCACCTGTACGGCTCCGGCGGATAGAGAAACCCGCCCCACATCCCGCCGTCATTACTAGAGAATCCCAACAGCCCTACCAATTCGTTCGGATCCGCCGTCTTTTGCCTCTCGTCCGGCGGGGCGGCCGTTCGGGCGCTGCCTCAAGCTGCGAAGCATCCACCTTGACTTCTTGCAGTCGTCCCATGAATTCCAGCAGTACCGCTACGCGTTCACTCGGTTCCATGGGGCCCTGAAAGATCGCCTCCATGCCCTCAAGGGGGCCATCGGTCAAACGCACGGTGTCACCGATGTGGAAGTTATGCGCCGGGATGCCCCCGTCGGCGTTGACCCGTTCCACCTGACTGCGCAAAGCACTGATTACCGAATCAGGCACGGACTGGGCATTGTTGTCGAACCCGACAAGCCGAACCACGCCCGGCGTACGGTTGATGCGAGCCATTTCGGGATCATTGCCGTTGAGCCGCACAAAAAGATAGCTTGGAAATAGCGGCGCCAACTCTCGTTTGTCTTTCCCCTGCCGGAATACCTCCGGCAATAGGACCTCAATCACCGACGATTGTGCCAGCAGATCGGCGACCATTAGCTCGCAGCGCGGTCTGGTGTGCACCACATACCAGGCCGGTTGATCTTCACGCTCGGACATCTAAGCTCCCTCCACTGATGCCAGAATGCCATAGGCTAGCCATCCGCTGTCTCTTGCAGGTTTCATTGGCATCTTTCTTGCCTGGTCATCAATGCTCTGCGGCATCAAACTGCGGCACGATCACATGGCTGCCGATGGCGCCCAACCGTTGGGACATCTCTTCCAGCATTTCTTGCCCATGATAGATGCCGACGATGGCTCCACCCGATCCGGCGAACTTAGCGCTGGCCCCACACGCACGTGCGATCTCAACCATCTCGGCCTGCCAGGGCGGCAGATTGTAGATGGATCTGCGCAGGTCGTAGTTGGCGTCAATGAGTTGATGCAAGCGATCTACGTTGCCGTCGAGCAACGTCCGTCGCCCCTCTTCGGCAAAGCCGGCAAAACGCTGCATAGACTCGACAATCTGTTTGTCGCCGCGTACGAAGCGGGTGCGAATGTCGTTGTGGAATATCTCAGTCGGTTCGCTGAACTCAGCATGGTAGGCAACATAGAACGGCGGCATCAGCGCCGGCGTCAGGGCTTCATACGCATAACATTTGAGACCGGCGATGGTCCGCTCTTTTTCCACAGAAAAATCCATGTAGACCATGCCCTCATAGCATTGGATCACCCGGTCCTGTAGACCAGCAGCAATGCCCAGTTCCTCGGTCTCAACGGACAGTACCAATGAAGGCTGGATATCCAATGGGATTTCTACGTCGTAGAATTCCATCAGACAGCGCAATGTGGCCACAATGATGGCGCTGGAGCCGGCCATGCCGACCTGCTGTGGAACGTTCGTATCATATCGAACGGAGAAATTACCGTCGTGCAGTTCGATCCCGGCGATTTTGCAATAGTCCACAAACCGCTTGATCGTTGCCTTCACGAGTCGAATGCCGCCGTAATAGCCGTGAAGCTGTACATCGCGCGCCAGGTCATGCACGGAACTGAAGCGAGCACGATCGTTCTCAGCCAATACGATATCGACTGAGGACCATTCGTAGAGTACGACCTCAGCCCAGAAATTGGGTACGATGAACGAGATGGTCTTGCCGTGATAGCCGTCCGACGGATTGCCCAGCAGACCGGCGCGAGCATATGCACGTTTACGGATGATCAACATGCAGCACCTCCTCTAGGTGACTCCGCAGTGAATCGCCCATGCGCTCGTCGGCCAGGGCAAAATCGACGAAAGCCTTGAAGTACGACTCGAAATTCCCGATGTCATAGCGAGGCTCATCCTTGCCCAATAGCACACCGTAGACCTTGCCACCCCCCTGTAAAATCAACCGGATCGCGTCGGTCAATTGGATCTCGCCACCCTTTCCGGGTACTGTCCGGCGCAGGGCGTCAAAGATCCTGGGAGCCAGGACATAGCGGGCTGCGATGGCCAGGTTACTGGGCGCTTCCTCAACAGACGGCTTTTCGATGACATCCTCCAATTCAAATACATCGCCAGTCTGCTTTGGTTTGGCCACGCCATAGCGATGGACATCTCGCATGGGTACCTCTTCGAAGGCTACGACAGCATCCGCACCGGTCTCGGTATAGCATTCGGTCATGCGCTGCACGACATCACTTTGCGCGTTCATGCCGATGATCGAGTCGCCCAGTGCAACAACAAAGGGCTGGTCACCAACGAAGCTGCGCGCACAGGAAACCGCGTGCCCGAGGCCGAGAAGCCGACGTTGACGCGTGAAGAAATAGCGGGTCGGGGCTCGCTCAAACGAGAGCTCGGAAAGCAGATCCTCTTTACCCGATTCGCGCAGCAGTTGGATCAGCTCCGCGTTAATGTCAAAGTGGTTTTCGATAGAGGTCTTGCCTGGTCCGGTAACGAAGAGGATGCGTTCGATGCCGCCCCGGGTCAACTCGTCCACCACATATTGGACGACTGGTTTGCGTCCGACCGGCAGCATCTCCTTGGGTTGAGATTTGGTCGCCGGCAAGAGTCGGGTGCCCAATCCGGCCACGGGCACAACTGCAATGTTGATACTCATTTTATTTTGGTCTCGGTTTTGTGAATGTTCATGGGCTTTTTTTGACACAGGTAATTCCGGAAATGCCCGAATCGGGCACAGATCAATGGATAGTGTACCGCGACGACCAGGCGTATGCAATGAAGCAGGGCAGATGTTCAGCATTCCAGGAGCAGGCCAGCAGCAATTGACAGTCCACAAGAGGGGGTAGTGTGGCCTACTCCCGGCATGCTGAACCCGGTAGAACCCGAGATTTTCCTAGCGCCCTTGGTTCAGGTGTAAACTATGTCGGAACCGATTCGGTATACCAGCGAACCTGTCGGCCCAATATCACCAACAACGTTCATCGAGCGAGCAACAGTCCTGAAAGGCGTGTCACTCTTGACCAACGAAATTGTCCTCATCAACGTGACCGGACGTGATCGCACCGGTCTCATTGCTCGCATCACCAGCCTGCTGGCCGAGCATGATGTCAATGTACTCGACATCGGCGAAGCCGTAATCCACGACTACATCTCGTTTGGCATGCTGGTTGAAATCCCCGAGGCCCAGCAATCATCGTCGGTGCTCAAGGATCTACTCTACGAAGCGCACGGACTGGATGTGAACGTCAATTTCTCGCCCGTCGATCCGGATGACTACGAACAGTGGGTCAGCGAACAGGGCAAAGAACGACGCATGATCACCATGCTGGGTCGCAGGCTATCGGCACGGCAGATTTCCATGGTGGCAGGCGTCATCGCCGACAATGGACTCAACATTGATGTGACGACACGCCTGTCGGGCCGTGTCTCCCTGCGCTATCCCGATATCCGGCCCATGGCCAGTGTCCAGTTCAGCGTCAGCGGGAACTTGCCGGATGAGCAACCCATGCGTGGTCAGTTGATGGAGATCGCCCACCAGGCGGGCGTCGATATTTCGTTCCACATTGACGACATCTATCGGCGCAACCGTCGACTCGTCGTCTTTGACATGGATTCGACGTTGATTCAGACTGAGGTGATCAACGAATTGGCGGATCGGGCCGGCGTAGGTGAAGAAGTGACGGCTATCACCGAGGCGGCAATGCGTGGCGAACTGGACTTCAGCCAGAGCCTACAGCGGCGCGTGGCCCTGCTGGCAGGATTGCCCGAGTCGATCCTGGTCGACGTGGCCGACAATCTGCCACTCACCGAGGGAGCGGAGAAGGTGACCAGCACGCTCAAACGTTTGGGCTACAAGATCGGCATTCTGTCCGGCGGTTTCGACTACTTCGGCGAGCGCCTGAAAGCGCAGCTCGGCTTCGATTACCTCTATGCCAACCGCTTGGAGATCGTCGAGGGAAAGTTGACAGGGCGAGTTTTGGGCAAGATTGTCGATGCCCAACGCAAGGCCGATCTCCTGCGCGAGATCGCAGCCAAGGAAGGGCTGACCCTGGCCCAGACCATTGCCGTGGGCGACGGGGCCAACGACCTGCCCATGCTCAGCATTGCGGGCCTGGGTATTGCCTTCCATGCCAAGCCCATCGTACGCCGCCAGGCATCCAGCGCCATCAGCGATGTCGGCCTGGACGGACTGCTTTATCTGATCGGCATTCGGGATCGGGAATTGCGCCGTGCGTGAGGGCCGTGGCAGGATGAGGCAAAGATGGGTGCTTGGCTCCTAGCCTTGTCACGCATAGGTGGAAATATCTGTGTGGACGAAATCATTGCCTTTGAATAACAGCAGTTCGCCAGTTTCTTTGGCCAGCGCATAGGCAAAACAGTCGCCGAAGTTCAGACTCGCCTTGTGTCTTCCTCTGCCGAAATTCCTGTACGCTTGCCTGGCTATCTGTACTTGTTCCAGTGTGACTGTGGCGATCTCAATTTTTGCCCGCCGCATGAAGTAATCCAATTGACGGCTGGCCTCCGCATCACCTTTGGCATCAATGACAATTGCGGCTTCTAGAAAATTCGCTACTGACATGCTGCATACAGCGGCAGTTGCGATGGCTTCAGAGAAGTATAGGGCATCGGCCTCCTGAAACAGGATCGCTAGCACGGCAGAAGTATCGATTATCATCGTGGTAGTCCGTTTTCATCATAGAGCATGTCACCATGTTCCATTGCTGAAACCGGTTGACTGATATGAGCAGCACAGCGTTTGCCGATTGCCATCAACTCCTCTACCCGGGCCTCTTTTTGCTCCTGCCGTTCAATTTGTGCGTGCTCCTTGCGCAAGGCATCGAGCACGATGGCTGTCATGCTACGTCCGGTCAATCTAGATAGTTCGCTGGCCAGTCGATAGACTTCTCTATTCTTGATGTTCAGACTCATTTTGACACTCATTTTCTACAAAGGTAGATCCGATTTCCACCATTGATGATACCTTGTTTGTCGCCAAGATGTCAATAGTTTTTTGGAGACTTCACTTTCGACGTCTACATATCACTGTGGGACCGTGTGTTCTCCTAGAATCCCAAAGAGCCGATTCTCCATGCCAAACTACACCATCCTCCTACCGCCGTCTGAAGGGAAAATCTCGGGCGGCGATGATTGTCGCAACTTGCTAGACATTGTCCGTGATCGCCGGCTGAACGCCTTCCGCGAAATGGACTTGTCGCGCCGCGCGGTCATCAACGCCTTGCAGGCTTCGCTCTCGCAGCCGACGGATGACCTCTCCAAGCTCTTCAGCGTCAAAGGTGAACGGCTGGACGAGGCCATCGCCACCAACGGCAAACTGCCTGCCGGACCGTTGATGCCGGCCATCAATCGCTACAGCGGCGTCATGTTCGACTTCCTCGACTATGGCAGCATGGCCAAGGCTGAGCAAGCCGCCTTCGACCAGCATGCCATTCTCTTCAGCGGTCTGTGGGGTCTGCTGCGCCCGACGGACCTGATCCCCGATTACAAGCTCAAGATGGACGCCTCGTTGCCAGGATTCGGCAAAGTCTCTGCCTTTTGGAAACCGCTTGTGAGCGCGATGCTCAACCCCATGCTGGACGATGTGGTCGTCTGGGATCTGCTTCCGGGCGCGCATCGGGCAGCGTGGGACGGCAAGGCCGGCTATGCGGCGCGCTGGCAGGTCAAGTTTGTGCAGCAAGGTGAGCGCAAGGGCAAGCCGGTCTACAAGACGGTCACTCACTGGTCCAAGGCGCTCAAGGGCGCGCTGGTGCGCTTCATCTGCGAACATAGCGTTACCTCGCCGGACGCACTGGTCGACTTTACGCATCCCGAAGGCTATGTCTATCGACCAAGCGAGAGCAAGCTGGACGAGCGCGGCGGCGAACTGTTGTTTGTCAAAGGATAGAGTCGGTCGGCATCTGTAGCGTTGCCAACCAGTCCAAAGTTGGTGAACATCTTCCAGGAAGCTGGGGGCTTCCTGAAAGATCGCGTGCGGTCACTACGATCCACTCACCAGCGGCAGAAAGATGTGCTCGCTGGTCTCACAGCCAAAGTGTAAAACTGGGGTGTTCGCGCCCACGACGTAGACATCGGTGGGACTGCTTCCCCACAAGCCAAAGAACCAATCGACGACGCCATGATCGACACTGCGCCACTGATCGCCGTCAAAGTGCAGGATCTGGCCCAGCACGCTCACCACATAGACATCGTCAGGACCGCTGCCCCAGACATCGGTAAGAAACTCCGATCCCTCGGCGAGACCATGGTCGACCTCGCGCCATTCGTTGCCGTCAAAATGCCGGATCAGGCCCTCAAAACCCACAACATAGACATCATCCGGCCCACTGCCCCAGACAGCAGTTAGCGGTCGGGATAGCAGACCTGAGCCACGGTCGACGAGACGCCACTCGTTGCCGTCGAAATGCAGGATCGTGCCGTAGTCGCCGACGACATAGACATCGTCCTTACTGCTCCCCCAAACGCCGTTAAAAAACGAATAACTGAGGTCCAGATCGCTGATGCCCGCTTGAACACGCTGCCACTCGTCGCCGTCAAAGTGCAATATCGTGCCGTTTCCGCCCACGGCATAGATGTCGTTTTCGCTGCTTCCCCACACTTCATGGAGCATAGCGCCTGTCAGTCCATGGTCGACGTTGTGCCGATCGATGCCGTCGTAGTGTAGCATCGTCCCCTGTGCCCCAACGACATAGACGCTGCGTCTGTCTGCGCCGACGGGGCGAGCGTCTCTTTCGTCGCTCCCCCACACGCCATAGAGGCTATTGGTGGTGAGACCGTGTTCTACAAATGACCAGATGCCGTCGCCGTAGCGCAAGATCGTGCCATAGACGCCGACGGCATAGATGCTACCACTCCCCCACACATCTTGGAGATTATCGACTACGCTGTCGTAATCGTCCTGACGCCAATCCATGCCGTCGTAATGCACGATCCCGCCGTTGAGGCCGACGGTATGAATGTCTTCACTACTGCTTCCCCACAGGCTATTGAGATAGTAGATATCATGATCCGGCTTGACATGAGACCAGACCGACCCGTTGTAGTGATGCAGACCGTCAAACAGATCGAGGACGTAGACGTCAGTGCTGCTGCTTCCCCACACGTCGACAGAATACGCGGGCGTGAAATGGAGCTTTTGCCATCCGGCGCCGTCATAGTGTAGAACCTGACCGAGCGGGCCGACAGTGTAGATATCGGTCGGGCCGCTGCCCCAAACGCCTGTCATTGAATATTGGCGCTGGCCATGGTCCACGCTCTGCCAAGCGGCGCCGTCGAAGTGGAGAATCACACCCTCATTGCCGATGGCATAGATATCAGTTGTACTGCTTCCCCAGATATCGGTGAGCCGAACACTTGTGAGTCCATGGTCGACACGGTTCCAGGCAGTGCCGTCAAAGTGAAGGATCACGCCCTCATCGCCTACGGCATAGATATCTGCCGGCCCGCCGCCCCACAGTCCGGATAGCCTCACGCCGGTGAGATCGTGGTCGACGAGCTTCCAGTCGCTGCCATCATAATGGAGAAGCGTGCCTCGGTCGCCGGCCACGTAGATATTGGCAGGAGAGCTGCCCCAAGTGCTGCGCAGTGTGGCTGCCGTGAGGCGGTGAAATTCCTGTTTCCAACCATTGCCTGTATCGTGCAGGATCGTGCCGTTTCCGCCCACGGCATAGATGTTGGCGGGACCGAGGCCCCAGACATGTTCAAGCGTGTTGCTCTGGGGCAGCGACTGCTCGGCCTCCCACTTGCAGTTGTCTGTTGCCGATTCTGCTGCCTGGGCCGTCAGCGAAACCAAGCCACCGTAGAAAAAGACGAATAGCATGGCAAAACCCAGGGTACGAACCAGGCCCTGTTGGCGGCGTGCGGCGTGAACGTTCTTCATAGTCACTGTTTCACGAAATGTCATGCTGAATTTGTCTCCATTGTTGGTGGGTGAATGAAGTCAGATGCTCACTATGGTTTTCTCACCAGAGGCAGAAAGATCTGTTGATGGCAGGACTCGACGGGTATGCTGCCGTCATAGTGTAGAATCGTGCTGTGCTCGCCAACCGCGTAGATACCGGCCTCCTCGCTGCCCCACACGCCGTAGATTTCGTGGCAGGTAAGGCCATGGGGGACAGGCAGCCAGGCGTTGCCGTCGTAGTGAAAGATCGTGCCCTGTTCACCGGCGGCATAGACATCGTTGCTGCCGCCGCCCCAGACACCGTTGAAGTGGGTCGCTGCGGCCAAATCCTGGTCACGCATGGTCTGCCAAACGTTGCCGTCGTAGTGAAAGATGGAAAGACCGCTGCCAACGACGAAGATATCGTCGCTGTTGCTTCCCCACACATCGGCAAGGTAGTAGATTGGCTCAGTGGTCACGAGTTGATGGCTGATGTCTTGCCAGATGTCGCCGTCGTAGTGAAGGAGCGTGCCGAAGTAACCCGTCGCGTAGACATCGGTGGCGCTGCTGCCCCATACGGCTGTGAGCGCTCCGACGGCCAAGCCGGGGTCGACCTCTCTCCAGACAGTGCCACCATAGTGCAAAATATGGCCTTCTCGAGGGGATCCGTAACGGTCAGCGCCGACGGCGTAGATGTTGTCGACGCTGCTGCCCCAGATTCCTTCGAGATCCATGTCGCCAGATTCAAAATCGGCAAGACTCCAGCTGTTGCCATCGTAATGCAGGATCGTGCTCTCGCGGCCCACAACGTGTATGTCCGTATCGCTACGTCCCCAAATATCACTCAGTTGGGTCGTTGTGACGTTCTGTTCAATGTTGCTCCATCCGTTTCCGTCTTGCTGAAGGATCGTACCGTTTTCTCCGACGGCGTAGACGTTGGCCTCCGGGCTGCCCCAAACGCCATAGAGCCAGCCTCGGGTTTGATGGCGGCTATGAACTCTCCCAGTCACTGCCGTCAAAGTGGTGAATGGTCCCGACAGAGCCCACTGTGAAGATGTTTTGGTTGCTGCTTCCCCAAACGCCCTGAAGCGTCGAATCGGCGAGCCCATGTTCGATGGTATGCCAGACGTTGCCGTCGTAGTGGAGGATTGTGCCGCCGGAACCGACAACATAGACGTCGTTGTTGCCGCTTCCCCAAACGCCCTGAAGCCAGGAATCCGTGAGTCCATGTTCGACAGTGCGCCAGGCATTACCGTCGTAGTGAAGGATTGTGCCGTGGTAGCCGACGGCATAGACGTCGCCGCTCTTGCTTCCCCATACGGCGCTAAGATGTTCGCTGGTGAGGCCGTCTGCGACGCTGCGCCAGACGCTGCCGTCGTAGTGAAGGATCGTGCCGTGCATACCCACCGCATAGATATCACTGTTGTTGCTCCCCCAGATATCTGTAAGCTGGTTGTAGGTCAGACCGTGGGCGATGCGCTTCCAGGTGTTGCCGTCATAGCGCAGAATCGTGCCACTCACGCCCGTTGCGTAGACATCCTCACCACTGCTTCCCCACACACCGGTGAGCTCAGCGGTTGTCAGGTTGTGGTCGACGCGTGACCAGGCGTTGCCATCATAGTGGAGAATAGTGCCCCCTCCGCCCACAGCGTAGACGTCGGTGCTGTCGCTGCCCCAGATGCCCCAGAAATTCTCGGTGGTCTGACCATGTTCCATTCGAGTCCATGTCTTGCCGTCATAGTGCAAAATCGTTCCGTACGCTCCGACGGCAAAAACGTCCGTGGCGGCGCTGCTGCCCCATACAGCCCAGAGCCCGTTCCCCTGCGGTAGCGGATGTGACCAGGCCCAGCCGCAGTTGTCCGGCATGTCGGAGGCGGCGTTGGCAGTGCGCGGTTCAGTTCCACCAACCAGCAGCGCCAGCAGGACGACAATGATCAAATGGTGGGATGGTTTTTTGCGTGCTTGTCGGCTAGAACTGTTCATTCAACCCTCTTCTTTGCGTGCTTACAAGATTCGCCCGATGTCGGACGAGAATATGTCCATATTCTAGCGCACGGAGCGTTTCTCAAGCGTTTCCTGGGGACACCTTCACAGCCAGATCGGATTCGGCTACAATTGGCCCAGCGCAAGGTCGCAGATCGTAGCCGCCCCAGACCTTCAGGCCAATGCAAAAAATAGCTATCCACGAAGGAACACGAAGATTCACGAAGACCAACCCTTACTTTGTGTTTATTGGTGCTCTTCGTGGATCATTATTTCCTTGGAATCGCCTCAGATACCGTATCCCAGAAGGAGCAACCCATGCAACGACATCAACTCGGCAACACCGACATGACAATCCCCAGGCTCTCGTGCGGCGGACTCTTTGTCTCCGCGTTCGGGGCCGATTTCGAGGACGGCAAGGCCGCGGTCCATCGCGCCCTGGAACTGGGCATGAACTACATCGACACGGCGCCGGGCTATTCCAACAGCGAGGAGGTGCTGGGCCAATTTCTGGCCGATGTGGATCGACCGTACTATCTCTCGACCAAGCTCGGCGGACGGCCCAAGCCCTTCGACCCCAAGGACAAGGATCAACTGCTCTTCAGCATCGACGAGAGCCTGCGCCTGCTCGGCCGCGATGTCATCGACATCCTCTACGTCCACGAGCCGGACCGACCGGGCCAGTACGACTGGTTCGACTCCTGGGATACGTTCTATGGGCCGGTCTGTGATGTGATCGAGGCTCTCAAGGAGCGGGGACTGATCCGCCATTCGGGCGTCGGCGGCACCACTGTCTACGAGATGAAGCGTATCGTCGAGCGCGGTAACTACGACGTGTTGCTGACCGCCTTCAACTACAGCATCCTCTGGCGCGAGGCCGGCGAGACGCTGATCCCGGCTGCGGCCAAGCGGGGCATGGGCATCGTGGCAGGCTCGCCGCTTCAGCAGGGCTGGCTGGCCCGACCCTGGACTGAGGCCGTGGTCAACAATCCGCCGGCCTGGCTTTCGCCCCAGCGACGGGCGCAACTGATGCGCCTCTACGACTTTGCCGAGCAGATCGACATGCCGCTGGCCGAGCTGGCGCTGCGTTTCGTGCTCTCCAACCCGGCCATCCACACCGTGCTGACCGGCGTGCGCTCGGCCACTGAGGTCGAGCAGAACGTGGCCGCGGCCGAGGCAGGGCCGTTGCCGGCGGACGTGCTGGCGGAGCTGCAGACCATTGCTGACCTGGTTCCCTTCCGCCCCTGCGAGGAACCGATGGGCTTTGCATTGACCAGGGCAAGCTATCGCGGGCCAGGGATGTTGCGATGAGAAGTCAGGCTACGGCACAGAGTTCTGTTGATGCCGGTTTACAAAACCAATAAAGGGAATGCTGCGCCAACGTTTTGGGATTAGACGTGGCAACGACGGAATTGCTATACTGGGATCACGCGGACCAGTGGAATGCCCTATTGGCGCCGCTGTTTTCAAACACAACCGAGCGTATTAGCGATTTACAGTCCAGAGTTGAGCTGCTTGCAAGGCGTTGCCTCGTCGCGGCGATGGAAGCCCTGGAAAGGTAGTGAGCAATCACATGCAAAGACTAGCGCATCGATTCTGGGTGTTCGTGACAAGCCTGCTTGTTGCATCGCTTGCCCCTGTGATGGCGGGTAGCGCAAACGCGTCCGACATCGTGGTTCAACCACCCAGTCTGGCAATGACCGTTACCCAGGGGATGACTGCTACGACCGAACTCATCGTCAGCAACGTGGGCGTCGATACGCTGGATGTAGCGGTGCAGGTTGGTGCGCCTACAGAAGTGCCGCCTACACTAGCCTTCCCGACAGAAAAGGTCGATCCGGCTCTGCAGAATCGCGTACAGGCTGCGAGCGACAGTTTCTTGCCATTCCTGGTCTATCTTGAGGAACAGGCCGACCTGGGACCTGCCTACGCGATCCAGGACTGGCCAGCACGCGGACAGGCCGTCGTTCAGGCTCTGCAAAGCACAGCCGAATTCTCACAGCCACCACTGATCGAGTGGCTCGATGCACAGCGGAAACAAGGGGCCGTGGCGGACTACCAGCCCTATACCATCGTCAATGCAGTTTGGGTCAGTGGCAAGGTTGCGGTGCTGCATAGCCTGGCAGCGGATCCCAAGATCGCCTACATTGAGGCGGTGTCGTCCTCAGAGTTGCCTGAACCTCTTCCGGCCGTCGCCGTCATCCCCCAGGCCACGGAATGGAACCTCACCAAGATCGGCGCGCCATCTATATGGAGTGAATTCGGCGTCCACGGTGAGGGCGTTGTGGTGGCCGCTATCGACACCGGCGCGCTGGCCACCCACCCGGCATTGTTGGGCGCCTATCGCGGCTCAACAACGGGAAGTCACGACTACAACTGGTATGACGCGACCGAAACGTATCCCACACAGCCCGGCGACAGCCATGGCCATGGCACCCACGTGACGGGCATCATGGTCGGCCAGGACGGGGTCGGCAATCAGATCGGCGTCGCGCCCGGCGCTTCATGGATCGCAGCCCGGGGCTGCAGCTCTTCCACATGTGAGTCCGCCGATCTGCTGGCCGCGGCCGAATGGGTATTGGCGCCCTTTCCCATCGGATCCTCGCCGGCCCAGGGCGATCCCGTGATGCGCCCCCACATCGTCAACGCCTCTTGGGGCGGTGATGGCGGTGACATCTGGTATCAGGCCGCCGTGCTGGCCTGGCGTGCGGCGGATATCTTTCCGGCCTTTGCCGCGGGCAACAGCGGCCCCGAAACCAGTTCGATCCTTTCACCGGGCGATTACGCCGAGAGTTTCGCATCCGGCGCCACGGATGCCGGTGATGTCGTGGCCTCATTCAGCGGTCGCGGTCCGTCGCTTATCACAACTGAGACCAAACCGGATCTCTCTGCGCCGGGCGTGAGTATCCGCTCTTCCTGGAACGACGGCGGTTATGGCATTCTCAGCGGCACTTCTATGGCCAGTCCCCATACGGCCGCCTGCGCCGCCTTGCTGCGCTCACTGGTCCCTGGTCTGACCGTGTCGCGGTTGGAAGCTCTCATGACTGAGACTGCGGTGGACCTTTCTACGCCGGGCCCCGATGCAGTCTATGGCTACGGTCGACTGGATTGCTACGCCGCGGCAACGGCTGCGGTTGACCGGCAGTGGATCCAGGTTTCGCCCAGGGTGACGCAGATTGGGGACAATGGCACTGTTGGCGTGTCGTTGGTGGTCGATGCCAAGAACAACGCTCTTGCCGTCGGTACGTATCAGTCGTCCATCATTGTGCGCGCAAACGATCCATCTTCGACGGTGGTCACTGTGCCCCTGAAGATCGTGGTTGTCTCGCCCTACCAGGCGCCGGTCGCCCAATTCGACGCCGATCCGTTGCGCGGTTCAGCCCCGCTAGATGTCACCTTTTCTGACCGATCCACGGGCGAAATCACATCCTGGCTATGGAATTTCGGCGACGGGCAGAGCAGCGGAGAGCGAAGCCCGGTGCATTCGTATGTTGAGGAAGGCACCTATTCCGTGACATTGCAGGTCACCGGACCGGGCGGCAGCGATGTTCATGTGGCAACCGAGGCTATCCAAGTCGACCCGCCGGCGCAGATGACGTCGGTGGCGCCTCAGTCAGGTGTGGCCGGCAGCAGCGTTGAAGTCACTATCACGGTGGCGCATGCCGATCTGACGTTGGGATCGTGGGACGCCGGTCTGGGCACAGGCATTGCCGTGGTGTCAACGCAGGTGTTGTCCCCAACCACGGCGCTGGTCTCGGTTGATATCGACCAGACGGCGAATCCAGGCACGCGCCCGGTATCGCTCCGGCAGGGCGATATCGAGATCCGCAAAGATGAAGCGTTTGTTGTGACGGCGCCGGATGCTCAGGTGAGGTTCCCCTTATCTGTGACTGCCCGGATCGGCAGCCAGGTCTCCATCCCGGTGCAGGTTGTGGCGTTGGGCATAGGTCAGCCCATCGTGGCGTTCGAGTTTGATGCCCTCTTCGATCCGACTGTGTTGACGCCGGTGGGCCTCTCTGCAGACGGCACGCTGAGCGAGAGTTGGACGCTAGTGACCAATGACAGCCAGCCGGGACATTGGCAGGTGGTGGCCTTCGGCAGCCAAGCCCTGCCCGGCGACGGCACGCTGCTCCACCTGGTCTTCAGTGTCGTGGGCAATGCCGATGACCTGTCCACCCTCGACTTCCAGGATCTCGTACTCAACGAAGGAAACCCTAATGCTGTGCCGACTTCCGGTCAATTTGTCGTTGCCCCGGCGACCATTGCCGGTCGTGTTACCTACGGCCCGGATGAACGTCATGTGCCGGATGTGACGGTTACACTGTCCGGAGCGGCGCCTGCTGCCGTGACCACGCCGGGTGACGGCAATTATGCGTTTAGCGTTAGAGAACAGGACAGCTACACCGTTCAGGCAGAGCATGCAGTTGAGGTGTTGGGCGTTTCGGCGCTCGATGCCGCCTGGATCGCCCAGTGCCTGGCCGATGTCCGTACCGATGCTGACTGCCCCACTCCTGTGGCCGACGTCAGTGGTGACGGTGAAGTACGGGCCTATGACGCGGCCCTGATTGCGCGCTACCTGGTTGGACTGGAGGACGCGTCAACGCGGCTGGGTCAGTGGCTCTTTGCGCCCGAGAGTCGGAGCTATCCCTCGATCGCGGACGTTTATCTGGACCAGGATTTCGTGGCATCATTGGTCGGCGACCTGACCGGCAACGCCTTGAACAGCTCGCCTCCATTGACGACCAACGGCGGTTCGTCCAGCGTCACGCTGTCATTGCCGACCTTGGACATCGAACCCGGTGAGCGGGTGACAGTCGCTCTGACCCTGTCGCAAAGCGACGATACAGAACTAATGGCTTACCAGTTGACATTGGGCTTCGATTCAGAGTTGCTCTCATTGCTCGATGTGAACCCTGTCGGTACGCTGGCTGATGGATGGACCGTCGTTCACCAGGATGAAAAACCCGGTCTGGTTCAGGTCGCCGGCTACGGGGTTGCTGGTCTGGACGGCAGTGGACCGATTCTCAAGCTGGAATTTGACATCGCGTCTGAGGCATCCCTACCCATACCGTTGACCATTTTGTCGGCTCAACTGAATGAAGATTGGCTGGAGCCTTCACTTCGAGATGGGCTCCTCACCCCTGCTGGATTCAAGCAACGTGTTTACCTTCCATATGTTGCAGCACGATAGAGTTTTTGTTGCAGGCGCGACCTCGTCTCCCCATATCACCCTCCTCACCTCTTTAGCCGGCTAACAAATTTACCCGGCTAACAAACGTCTAAGAAACCCCACGTGGACTTCACTGACGACATTGCGAAACCATGAGTTTTGTAGGACGGAATGGCATTCCGTCCTATCTGGAGTGCACCCGCGAGCCTGTGCAGAACGGAACAATGTTGACAGGGTCTATATACTGGTTTTGCTGAAGATTGAAACGTGTGAGAAAGGTAGTGAGGAACCGTTCTATGTGCGAAAAAATACTCCGTCTGCGACCTTTCAGTTCTCGTGCTAGGAACCTGTTGGTAGTAGGCATCGCTGTGCTCTTGTAACTGGCCGCCCACGGGCGAGCTGCGGCCCAACCGGGCAATCTCTATCTGCCGATTGTAATCGACGGCAGCGACTCTATGCCGCCGGTGGACACCGATGTGAGACCGCCCGCCAACTTCGCCGAACTGATCACACACAACGCCGAAGCCGGGGCCTGGACCGAGGAAGAGGGGCTGATCCGGACGCTTGAATTCTTTGCCGGCCAGCGCACGGTGGCCAATCTGCCCGGGGCCGCAAGTCTACCCGTTGGCGAGGGCACTGGTGTGGATATAATGGCGGCCTACTACCTGCGCAACGGGCAAGATAAATCTGTCAAGGCGGAGATCAATCGCCTGCTTGATCTCGTTCTGCCGCCGCAGGCGAATCTCGATCACTATTCAGCGCCCGCGCCGATTGCAGGTGACCTTGTGAACGCATCCGCTCAGCAACAAGCGAGCGCCTCAGATATGGATTGCGCCGCCATTTGGCTTCAAGGCTTGCCCACGGAACTGCCTGCGCCCGGCCCATGCCTCTACTACGCCGACCGCACGGTCCAGGCCGCACGACCGATCAACCTTCGCGTCTACTACGCCACCGATTGGCAGGACGATCCAGAGGCCCATCCCTACTTCGAGGCCACACTAGAGGCCATGGAGAAGAGCACGATAGAGTAGCTGAGTTACGGTGACATGCCCGACATGACGGTCGTCTTTGCGCCGCTATTGGCGAATGACTTCAGTAGCCGTGGCGGAGCATTCACGAATGCGATCACCGAACGCGGCTATGATTCATGCCCGATCGTCATGTATCGGTTCGGCGAACTCGCGATCGATAGGTTCAAACAGGGCATTGCGCATGAGGTCTTCCACTGTTTCCAGGGCGAGAATCTAGAACGGCAGATGAGGCCACCGGCCAGTGCAAGGAAATGGTGGTTTGAAGTAACGGCCAGCTACTTCAGCAATGTGGTCTATCCGCAGACCAATCTGGAACATAGATGGCTCGACGATTTCAACACAAATTCAGCCAAGTCCATGTTGCAGGATATGTCCTATGAAAACAGTCTCCTCTTTCAGTATTTAGGCAACAAATACGGCGATGCATGGATCATTTCCGATTTACTGAAGGCCATGCCTACTGCCCCCGAGAGCACGGAGTTCGATCAAGCAGACAGCTTGGCGAGTCGGTGGGACGGCCTGCAGGAATTCGGTCAGGATTTCCTAGACGGCAAGATCGAGGACAGTAGCGGCGAGCTGATACCAACAGATGCTCTTCCGCTGATCTTGACCAATGCACAACCTGAGTTGAAATTCCTGAACAAAGGCGACTACGAAGAGCGTGGCGCGTTTGTCTTCAAGCTCGCCCGCTATCGGCTCGTCTACTACGAGGGCAAGAAATATACGCAGGAGCCTGAAACGAATGAAGCTATAGTACTCGGTCAAATCCTCGCTTGTCGTCGATAGCGAGTGGGAGCCACTGGCCTCGGAACTGCGGGCAAGATGTGATGGTCCGACTGAGATGCTCCTGTTGGTCACGTCCACGAATGTGAATGCCAGAGACAACAGGGATCATTTCAGTAATCAGATCATAGAGGCCGAGGATCGAGATTGTATCTGCTATTTCGAGGCCAGCCTTGGGCGCGCGGAAAGCGGCTTCTACGCTGGCCCTGCTCATTTTGATCGCAAGAATGCCCCGCTGGAAGTGCTGGCCGTTGACCCTGCATCCCCATCGATGTGGACCGCAAACTTCGCGTTGGCCGACTATGCCACGGGCGAAACCGGCGTCAAGCCGGTACTGGGCTTCAGCTTGCTCGACAATGCCAGCTCTCTATTTGTCCGTGCTGATCCTGACAAGCCTGGCGCGCTCTCTGCGACCATCATCAAGAGCGTGGATGATTTCGTCGAGGGACGGATCGTCGGCACGGTTCTGGATGCCTCTCCCGGCGGCAAGGGCGACCCGGTGACGCTTGAAGTCCATTTTGGCGCAACCCTGGCCCTGAGCGACGTCGCCACCGCCTGTGATCAGGAGTGGGAAGAACCGTTAGCGTGGCGAGCGAGTCATGCTTTGAACAACAATCGTTGACCCGACAGGACAGCTGAGGCCGTTCCAATAAATTGAATCCCCAATTGGGTGGAAATAGGGGAGACGGTGACGAATTCCTTACCGCTTAATGTGCCGTTTTTCCGCGATAATCCCACGAACCGCGTTCTATCCTTTCTCGCTCCGACAGCCTGCCAGCGGGCGCCTATCCAAGAAACACGAGATTGACAGATATCCCCTGGTCAGGCAAAATACCCAACCTTGATCCATGGAATTTGCACAATTTTCTTAGATTTATTGTGTTATTAACGATTTCTGAACGTCTGGGCTGATACTATCAGCATCCTGACATGCGAGAACTCCCCACGACAGAGTTGACCAATGGTACGGAAGCGGGGCAGCAACCATTGGAGAAGAGGAAAGAACAGCGACCCGCACATGGAGGAACCAAGAAATATGACAACGGGCCACTTTCACCGACTGGCTGCGATTTTCCTGGCGACAGCCCTGTTGCTGTCACAGGTTACCCACGGTTTCGCACAATCCACGGACACACCCTTAGGTACGCAAACGGTCGACGCACCACAGGCCGGCGACCCGGATGAATGCATCAATCCGCTCAAGGTGGCGCACATCGCAGCCTCCATTGCCAGCCTACTCCCCATCCCTGGGGTAGGCACGGCAGGAGACCTGGCCGAATATGGCCTCAATCTGCTGCTGAAGGACTGCAAACCGGTCCTGAATGCGCCAAGCAACAAGGTTTTCGATCCGCGAAAAGACGCTGATATCGACAGCGATCCCTGTACGCAACATCTCTATCTGCCGCTCTCGGACGATGATGCCGAGCTGATTGTGCTGGATCGCCAGATCATCGAGGAAGTCATTGATGAGATCGACAATGATCCACGGATCGACATGCCGCTCACCTTGCTCAAGGCCCTGCGCGATCATCTGGAAAGCAAGTATGGCCGCTTCGAATCTGAGAAGCAGGGTGAGTACGTCAACATCTACGGCATCGTCTTCTCCGGCTCTGATCATAAGGTCAATTGGGGCGATTTTGGTTCCCCGAAAGTCTATCACTATAACTCGGACGTTCGCGTCGAGATGCAACATGGCGGCGAGCGAATCAATGACGACTATGTGCGCTTCCGAACGGGCAGCTATTCAGTACTGTGGCGCGGCAATACGACGATTTCGGGTCTGGATTTTGTCTATATTCCCGGTCTGCCGGACAATCCGGCCACAGACAAGGCACAGCGAGAGGCGGCCGAACAGGTCGTAAAAAAGTCTGTGAAGGAGGCAGCCAAGAAGGCTGTCGAGCGCGGCTCGCGTGAATTTGCAGAAAAGACGGCTAAGGAGACGATGAAGGAATTTGCCGAGGAAGTCGCCAAGGAGGTCGCTGCCAAGACGATAGAAGAGGTTGTCTTTGGCATGCTCGACGAGTATTACTCGCTGGGCGCCCCCCATGGCGTCTTCATCAACGACACGCAGAGCATATACATTCTGGATAGCACCCCGCCGACCATCAGCGGCGCGGATCCCGTGACGGTCGAGGCATTGGAGCCGGGCGGCATCTCCTCCGGCAAACACATCGGCACGTTGCGAGAGGCGCTGATCGTCAATGATGACTGTGACCTCGATCCGCAACTGACCTACAGTACGCCGAGCTTCTGGCCCCTGGGCGAGGTCAATGAGATTGTCTGGACCGCCACCGACGACGGGGCCAAAGATGAGAACGGCGGGCGCAACAGCACACAGGCCACCCAGCAGATCCGGGTCGTCGACACCAAGCCGCCCATCCTGGTGGCCCCGCCCCCCGTGATCATGGAAGGGACCGGGCCCATGGACGTGCCTCTAGGCCAGCCCCAGGTCTTTGACGTGGCCGACTTGCGTACGACCGTCAGCTACTCTGCAAATCCCCCCAATAATCCAGACGGCAAGTTTGAGCCCGGCGTCTACCGGATCCTCTGGCGGGCCACTGACGGTTCCGGAAACATCTCCGAGCCGACCAGCGACTCCGAGCAGGTTGTCAATATCAAAGCGCCGGGCACCAATATCCTGCCGACCGCTTTCCCGCAGACCGGCGGCAACGCAGTCAGTGCCATCGCCGATGAGCCGACCAAGATCACAGTGCGCGGTCAGGACGGCAACAGCCCGCCCGATCCGCTCTGGTTCTCCATCGAAAACCAGCCGGATCACGGTTATTTCATCGCGCCGCTCTACCCCTACTTCATCGAAGACTACCGCATGGCCGCGCGCTACAGCCCGACCATCGCGGCCGACAAAGGCGAGGATTTCGCCTGGGAATTGGCGTCGGACACCAACAAGATGCGCGACTATATGAAGCAGATCTGTGCAGAGGACATCAACCGCACGGATCTGCCCAAGGACTTCGTCAGTTGGGGCGGCACGCAGAAGTACATTGCCGTAGATGACCAGGGCTACACCTTCATCCATGATTCGGCTTACCGCAAATGCACGCCCGGCGGCAGCACCATTGCACCGTACACCACGCCGCGCATCTCGGTCTGGGACAAGGAGGGCGTCTATGTGGGCGAACTGGAGCGGAGCAGCGACAGCCGCCCCCTGCGCGACATCAACTTCAATGTCGCCAGCGGCACCATCCTTGCCGTGAGCAGTGACGGCAGTTCGACCGGCAACAGCCTGGTCGATGTCTCCAGGATCCAGGTGGACAACCCGGCTCAGCCCATCGTCGAAGAACAGACCTACTCGCTCTGGAACGAGATCAACGATATTTTCGTGGGCCAGGCCAACAAGCGTCGCGGCCCGGAATACAAGAACGCTGGAGCGGCAGCCTGGGATGATGCCAATGACGTGCTCTACGTCATTGGCGATCCAAACCAGAATCTTAAGGGGATGGCCGCCTTCTCGCCGGCAGAGTGCAACAATACCACCGGACGCGGCCCTGAAGATTGTCTGGACTTGCTGGGTGTTCAGGTCTACTCAATATCCATTGTTCAGTCCACCAAGATCGATGATTTTCCCGGTGTTGGCGTAGATGCGATGAGGCTTGCGCAGATCAGAGATATCACAGTGGATAGCCAGGGCCATGTCTACATCCTGGTCAAGAAGGACGCGGGCACTGGAACCTTTGACCGCATCTACAAATTTGCCCCGGCCATCAAGAACCCCGACGGTACAACGACGCTGGGTGAATTCATGGGCTGGCTGGGCAAATGTGAGGACGGCCCCAACTGCAACTACATCGGCCAACATAGCATCGGCTTCACCTGCACGGACGACACCTGCGGCGTGCCTAACGGCAGCGCAGGCGACCGACCCGGACAGTTCGACAGCGCCGCAGCCATCGCCATGGATCCCAACGATGTGCTCTACGTGGCCGACACCGGCAATTCACGGGTTCAACGCTTCAACAGCGATGGACTCTTCGCCGGCGAAGCGCGTTCAACCGGTGACGGCAGTGGCTTTGTGTTGGGTGATTTCGGTCGCCCCAACAACATCGCCGTCAACAGCAGCAGCTTCTATGTCATCGACGGTCAGCGCGAAATCGTGCACGTCTTCGACGCTGCCGTGATTCACGGCATTGACGACACCTCGGCCTGGGTCGAATACCAGTCGGACAGCAACTTCAGAGGCATGGATCGCTTCACCTTCTTGGCCAGCGACGGTTTCCGAACTGCGGATGGCGACGTGCTCTCCAGCCAGCCGGCCACGGTCGAAATCAACGTGGCGCGCAACTTCCGGCCGCCCCAGGCTCAGCCGCGGCTGAGCTCGGTCACGCCCGAGGACACGCCGGTGGCCGTGACGCTGGAAGGATCCGATCTTGACGGAGACAATCTCACCTTTGAAGTGACCCTCAAGCCGGTACGCGGCGACCTGAGCGGCACGCCGCCCAACCTGACCTATACGCCCGATCCGCATTACGCGGGCACTGATGCCTTTGAGTTTGTCGCCATCGACGACTCGGGCCACCCGAACAATCGGTCAGAGCCGGAGACGTACAACCTCACAGTCAAACCGCTCAACGATACGCCGATTGTGACATTCGATGACGATGAACTACGCACAGGCATCGGCTATCCGCTCACGATCAACCTCAGCGTCTTCGACCCTGATCGAGATGAGACCCACACAGTCACTGTCGATCTGGGGTGATGGAACTGTGGAAAAGCAGGGCATGGTCGGGAACGACGGCTCGCCCACCGGCCCACTGCTGATCCAAAACGTTGATGGGGACGGCAAGGTGCTGGCCTATCACACCTACAGCGGCAGCGGACCCTACACAGTGAAGGTCTGTGTCACTGATAGCAGCGACGCCACCGGATGCGCTGAAAAGCAGGCACGGTTGTCGCAGATGGTTGACATCGCTATCGAGCATGACGGTCCGAGCGTTGTATCAGAGAATGCATCCGGAGCCAGTTACAACATCTTCGTCACCAATCAGAAGCCGCCCAGCGGCAATGGCTTCATGGCAAACGACGTTTTAATCATCCACACGTTCCCCGATGGTCTACGATTCTCGGGTACCACCGAGAACCGCGGTCCCTGCGCAGTCGAAGTTGATGGAGATATGATGCGTTGCTCGGTCGGATCGCTAACGCCGGGTCAACGGTACGTTATTAACGTCGGGATCAGCTTCGAAGAGGCAACAGAGGCAGGGGCTATCTACTCGACGCAAGTCGAAGCGACCCAGAACGGCGAGGATCCGATACCGGAGAACAATGTGCTGACCACCGATCTGACCATCGTCCGCGCCGCCGACTTCATCGTGGACTCGTACGACGATCTGACCGACAGCTCGCCCGGCGACGGACTCTGCCGCACCTCTGAAGAGACCTGCACGATCAGAGCAGCGGTGCAGGAGAGCAATGCGCTGGCCGGCAAGCAGTCGATTGCGCTTTCCTACGGCGTCTACTTGCTGAATCCGCCGGTATCCGGTCCGTCGTCAACTGTTGAACCGCAGCAGGAGGGGAACGCGGTCAGCGGCGATCTGGATATCCGTGACGATGTGGAGATCTACGGCCTGAGCGCCGAAAACACAGTCCTTCACGCCAATGGGTTCGACCGTCTCTTCGAGGTCCATAATGACGGCAAGCTCTATCTTGAGAAGATATTGCTGACCGGCGGTCTTCCGCTGAATTCAGCAGAAGGCGGCGGTCTCTACAACAACGGCGGCAATGTCACGCTGAACCGTGTCTCCATCGTCGGCAACAGCAGCGCAACCGGCGGCGGCATCACCAATGGCGGGACCATGCTCATCCGTGAGAGTTCCGTCACCGGTAATGTCGCTGACGGCAATGGCGGCGGCATTCAGAATCTGGCTCAGCTTGACCTGCGCAATGTGACATTGAGTGGAAACCGGGGTCGAAAGGGCGGCGGCATCGAAGCCGGTCAGGGCAGTGCGCGGCTGGAGAATGTTACGTTGACGGGCAATGTCGCTTCGTCGAGCGGCGGCGGCATCAGCGCCTCCGGCGACGGCGTGGTGGCCATCAACAGCATCATCGCCGGCAACGATGCGCCCACCGGTCCGGCCTGCGCTGCGGCCTTCCGCTCTGAAGGGCACAACCTGATCGACAAGCTGCAGGATTGCTCGGTCCTGGGCGATACGGGCAGCAACATCGTGGGCGAGAACCCTGAGCTGAGAGCGCTCGATCTGAACAGCGCCAGCACCTTCTCGCAGACTCCTATCGCGGATAGTCGGGCCATCGACAGCGGCACATGCCGCCTGGAGATCGATCAGCGTGGCATGGCCCGGCCCTACGGAAACAGCTGTGACATCGGGGCCATCGAGTATGGTTCAGAGGATGTGGTTGAGCCACCGCAACGAAGAATCCATCTTCCGATCGTCTGGAGGTAGCCGGTTCGAGAGATCGTTCAAAAAAGCCGGACTTCCCGCGGGGAGTCCGGCTTTTTTGATCTTGGAAGGAATCTGGATGACGGTGTCGTGCCCCCCGAGTAGGTATCGCTACAGTCAAACAGCGACCCGATGTGGCAGAATGAAAGAGACTCGACGTTGCTTGCATGGGGGATATCATGATTGTCCAGCTTCTAAGGTTCATTCCCACAATCGACGCTGTCCGCAAGGGACACAGCCATACGGGCATCAGCAGGGCGATAGCCTGTATTGCAGTGGGCTTTGCGCTTCTGATGGCAGGCTGCTCAGCCAATCCGGCAGTCGTTGCCGCGCCCAGCGAGCCAATCCCACAGACGCCGCCGCCTCTACCCTTTGACGACAACCCAGACCCCACGCTCTGCGGGATCCCAACTCAAGACAACCGGAGGGGCATCGCCCACGGAGAGATCGAAGGCGAGTTGGCGTCGCCCATCATCTACCTCTACGAGAGTCACGTTCGTCAGCGCATTACAGGACAGATCTATCCCGGCGCCGAAGTGCAGATTCTTCTGAGTCAGAGCAATCCTACACTCGACTACCATTTTGTGAAGACGATCAACGTGGAACCGCCTCAGGAAGGATGGATCCCCGCGCCGTTTGTGGCCGCTGAGCCGTGACGCTGCTGCAAAAGGGCGAATTTGCCACAGATGAACTATGACACTATCTTTGCACTTTTAGCCTGTCATTCCTGCGAAGGCAGGAATCCACTCTGACCACGAAAATGGATACCCGCTTTCGTGGGTATGACACCCTCTCTGGCAGCAACAAAACTGCAAACATAGTGCTATGAACCACTCCTGTGTTGTCAGGTCTAATCTGTGGTGATCAAACCCTATCTGTGGCTGATGTTTTGTTCTTGCAGTGGAGTCATCCATGAACAAGGAATCTAGGGCAACCGATAGAACCGCCGCGCATTCTGCCGAAAGAGTTTGTCCTGCGCCTCTGCGCCCAGATCCGCCGTCGCCCACACCAGCGTCTCTACCCACTCCTCATAGGTCGTCGCCAGCAGTGAGACCGGCCAGTCGCCGCCATACATGACGCGGTCGATGCCAAAGGCTTCGATAACGTGGTCGATATAAGGCTTGAGATCCTCGCGGGTCCAGGCCTCGCTACCTGCCTCTGTTGCCAACCCGGAGATCTTGCACTCGACGTTGGAATAGGCGGCCAATTCAGTGATCTGGGTGGCCCATGGCTCCATCAGATTCGCCGCAATGTCCGGCTTGGAGATGTGATCCAGCACGAACGAGGCGTCCGGGCATTGATCCACCAGAGCGAGCACGTCGCCGAGTTGGTGATGGATTGAGCAGATGTCAAAGCTGAAGCTATATTCCGGCAACAGCTTCACGCCCTCCAAGAATGCCGGCTGAATCGAGAAACCGGCCGGCTCGGACTGAATCATACGCCGGATGCCCTTGACCAATGGGTTCTCTGCCAGCGCCGTCAAATGCTCACGCACAGTCTTGCCAAGCTCAAGCGGTGCAGAGGCGACGATCCCCTGGATGCGCGGCTCGTGATCGGCCAGCGACGTGACCCAGTCGACCTCTGCCAACGAATGATCCGGGTCGCAGCCGGCCTCCACGAAAACGATGCCATCCAGGTTCAGCGAGTCCGATTGTCGGTCGACATCGCTTGGCAGGTGTGCGCTGCCAATTGCGGGTGCGTTGGCCAGCCAAGCGTAGGGCAGGTGCTCCGGATCCCAGAAGTGTACATGGGTGTCGATGATGGATAGAGGCATGGTTGATGACATGGTTTTTCCTTTCCAATTTGGAAGATGGTTTCTTTACCACAGAGAGGCGCGGGGACACGGAGGGCCACAGAGAAGAACAGTCGGTATCTCTTCCCGTCCGCGTCCGTGAGTTTATCTGCGGTTCTCTGGAATGACCGGACTCAACAGCGGTTCGCCCCTTAGCCCCGCCAGCAGGTTGTCGATGCCACGTTGAACCATGCCGTCGCGCGTCTGGAGCGTTGCGCTGCCGAGATGGGGCGTGATCACGACGTTGTCCATGGCCAGCAATGGATGGTCTCGTGGCAATGGCTCCGGTTCGGTGACGTCGAGCGCAGCGCCCGCGATCCAGCCGGCTTGGAGCGCCTCGACCAATGCTTCGTGGTCGACCACGCCGCCGCGGGCCATGTTGATGAGAAATGCCGTCTCCCTCATCTGCCGCAATTCATCCCGCCCGATCAGATTGCGGGTCTCGTCGGTCATCGGCACGTTGAGCGAGACAAAATCTGAAGCGGCCAGCAGTTCCGGCAGCGTGGCATAGGAGACGCCTAGTTCCTCCTCGGCCTGCCGATCTCGGTTGCGGTTGTGATAGAGCACCGGCATGTCGAACCCATTGGCTCGTTTGGCCACTTGCCGACCGATTGCGCCCATGCCAATGATCCCAAGCGTAGAGCCGTGGACTTCAGCGCCGTTGAGAATGAACGGATCGAAGAAAGTGAATTCGGGGCTGTGCGCATGACGATCACCGCTAACTACGTTCCGAGCCACGGCCATGAGAATGGCAAAGGTCAGGTCGGCAGTGGCGCCGTCAACGAAGCCGGGCGTATTGCCGACGGGGATGCCACGGGCCGCGGCGTCATGGATGATGATGTGATCCACGCCTACGCCGGTGTTGCTGATCACGCGTAGATTGGGCATGGTGTCCATCACACTGCCGTCGACCAGCGGATGGCCCATCAGCCAAAGTCCTTCAGCAGCGTGAAGCAGCGCCGGATCGGTCTCAGCGCCATGCCAGACCGCTACATCAAGTTGGCCTGCGGTCATTGCCATATAGTGTTCATTCGGTTCGGTGTTGCAAAGCACTTGGAACGGCATGATGGATATCCTTTCTTCACGAACTCACTACGATTCATCCCAGCTTTGAACGACTGCAGATTTGGCAATTCAGACCGGACGTTCTTTGGGTTCGTCCTGAAACAAGTTCCCGTTTTCGAACTCGATCTACGAATGCCATGTAGGTCGGATTCGGCAATCCGACCTACGAAACTCACTGGGCTGTTCGCACGCCCACGTGCGAACTAAGCATTCACAGCAGATCGGAACTGCTGCCCGGCTCCTGGGGCGTGCGATAGGCGCCGCCCGTCACCTCCGCCGGGTGCACGAAATGCTGACGCAGATGAGGGATATACTCCAGGAAGATCGCCTCCTGCCCCAGGGCGATGTGGTTGAAGAGCACGAGGTGCTGGTGGATCTGCCCCATGTCACCCACGTGGGGTACGACGGGCAGGCCAAATTTGCGGGCCAGCAGACTCACGGTGAGGTACTCGCTGATACCGCCGACGCGTGTGCAGTCGACCTGGACGAAATCGACCGCGCCGGCCTGCATGAAATTCTTGAAGAGCACCCGATGCGGGACATGCTCACCCAATGCGATCTTGATGGGGGCGATGGCCCTGGCCAGGGTCTGGTGTGCCAACACATCGTCGGGATGGGTGGGCTCCTCGATCCAGAAGGGCGACATGTCGGCCAGGTCCAGCGCAATGCGGATGGCCTGAGGCAACGTCCAACTCTGGTTGGCGTCGAGCATGACCCGCGCCTGCTCGCCGGCTGCCTCGCGTACCATGTAGGCGCGCCGGATGTCCCGCCGGCTGTCGGCTGCGCCGACCTTGAGCTTCATGGCGTCGAATCCGGCATCGACGGCAGCCTTCACATTGTTTTTGACCAACTCGTCACTGTAGCCAAACCAGCCGATTGAGGTGTCGTAGCCGGGATAACCGGACGCCAGGATTGCTTCTCTGCCAGGTCGACCTGAAGCGTTGTCGGCCAGCAAAGCTAGAGCATCATCACGCGTCATCACGTCTTCCAGATAGCTCAGATCGAGCAGCGCCACGACCTGTTGTGGCGACAGATCGAGGAGCAGACGCCAGAGAGGCAGACCTCGTGCCTTGGCCCAGAGATCAAAGCAGGCGTTGGTGATGGACGCCAGCGCCAGATGGACCATGCCTTTGTGGGGCCCCAGCCAGCGCCACCGTGGGTGATCGGCAATGGCCTTGAAGACGCTGCCGAACTCAGACATCAGCTCTTCAATCTCTCGACCTACCAATGGCTGGGCCATCATCTCGATCATATGGCAGATCTCGTCGTTGCCGTCGCCCAGCGTGAACGCGAGTCCGACGCCGACTACGCCCTCATCGCTTTCCAGCAGTGTGACGGCATAGGAGTAGACGGGATCGGTGTGGATCGAATCAGTGCCCTCGCCGGGCTTCAGTGGGTAGCGAGCGTCGCGTGTACGAATGCGTGTGATGGTTGTCATGGTTCCTCGGTATGCGAATGCAATACAATTGGTATGGGCGACCCTTGTGGTCGCCCGATGCCGCACGGTCGCCCGATGTTGTGTGGTCAATTGCGGGCGACCACAAGGGTCGCCCATACAGCGGATCGGCCTAACGCCGGTAGCCCAGCTCGGCCCCACCTGTGACGGGCATGATGGCGCCGGTGACGAACCGTGCTTTGTTCGAGATCAAGAATGCAGCGACGTCGGCGATGACGTCGCCTTCGGGGCAGTAGCCCAATGGATGAATTTCATTGAGGTACTGCTCGATGCCTGCCATGCCCGCCTGCTGCTGCGACCACTGCCGTAACAAGGGCGTCCAGACACCGGCCGGGCAGATGGCGTTGACACGAATGCCCAGGGGCGCATAGTCAAGCGCCATGGCCTTTGTCAGCGAAATCATCGCGCCCTTTGTCGACACGTAGGCCGCGTGATTGGCCTGGCCGATCTGGCCGACAAGGCTGGCTGTATTGAGGATATTGCCTTTGCTGGCCTTGAGTGCATCGAACGCAAAGCGTGTTGTCAGATAGACACTCTTGAGATTGACCCGGTGCAGCGCATCCCACTCTTCTTCGCTGGTCTCATGCAGTGGTTTGGACGGATTGGCAATACCGGCATTGTTGTGGACCACATCCAGGTGTCCGTAGTGGTCCAACGTAGCCTGGATGGCGTTTTCGACCGACGCGCATTTGCCGACATCACAGCGTATGGCAATGGCGTCGCCCGGCAGTTGAGCCGCCGACTGCTCCGCATTTTCCAAACTGATGTCAGCGATGGCAACCTGTGCGCCCTCATTTGCATAGGCCTTCGCACATTCGAAACCGATCCCCTGGCCACCACCGGTGATGAACACCACCTTGTCCTGCAGCAACTTGCTTGTCATATTCACTCCTTACAGGCTCCTACTTAACACGGATGAGTCTACTGCAAAAAGGGATCTTGACACGAATTTACACGAATTATCACGAATGTTCTCTCTGGGGTGACGACATAATTCGTGTAAATTCGTGACCATTCGTGTCAAGAAAAGGCTTTTCGCCGTAGAGTCACGGATAGATCAAGAAACAGAGATCCGCCACACGTTGCGACAACGTTACCAATCGCCTACTGAGCCATCCCGATAGAATGAGCGTTGCAGCACTTCTTGTTCGAAGGGATGCTTGCGTACCTCATCCTCGTTGATGGTGATGCCCAGACCGGGCTTCTCGTTGGGCAGCACAATGCGTCCCTCGGGTAGGACGGTGTAGCCCTCTTCAACGACGTCCTGTCTCCAGGGCACGTCGTCGGTTACGGTTTCACAGATGATGTAGCTGGGCTGGGAGAAGCCGAACTCCAGACTGGCAGCCGTACTGACCGGCCCCTGTGGGTTGTGCGGGGCCAGCGCGATGCGGTGCGCTTCGGCCAGCGCAGCAATGCGTCGCGCCTCGGAAAGACCGCCGCAATGGGTAATATCCAGCTGGCAGATCTCGCAGCCGCGCGCCTCGAAGAGCGCCTTGAACTGGGCCAGATGGGTCATGCGTTCGCCGGTGGCCACAGGCGTGGTCAGGCTTCGGTTAATGTGAGCCAGCCCCTCCAGCGACTCGGGCCAACAGGGCTCTTCGAAGAAGTAGAGACCGTAGGGTTCCAAGGCCTGGCCAAATTTGAGCCCCATGGCCGGCGAGGGACGCGCATGACAGTCGACCATGATGTCGATGTCGTCGCCAACGGCATCGCGCATGGCCGCCACATTGCTCACCGCCCACTGGACTGCCCGGTTGCCCTCAATGGGCATGGTCTCGGGCACGGCCATGGACTTGAAGGCGGTGTAACCGTTCTCAACCGCAGCCAGCGCTAGCTCGCCGTAGCGACCGTGATCATCGCGGCCGATCTCGTAGAAATCCTCCAGCTTGCCCCCGCCCAGATGGGCGTAGGTGCGGATATGATCGCGCACCGGGCCGCCCCAAAGCTTGGAGCAGGGCATGTTTGCGACCTTGCCCATGATGTCCCAGAGCGCAAGGTCGATGCCTGAGATGGCTGTCGAGCGGACGATGCCGTTGCCGTGCCAGAAATGTTGGCGATACATCATCTGCCACAGGTGTTCGATGCGCGTCGGATCCTCGCCGATGAGCAACTGGCTGATGTCCTCGATCGAGCCGACAACGCCACGCGTATGCCATTCCAGCGTGGCCTCGCCCCAGCCAATCAAGCCCGGCTGGTCGGTTGTGATCTTGACGAAGATCCAGTTGCGCATTCGTGCATTACAAACCAGGGTTTCGATCTTATCGATCTTCACAATTGGCTCCTAACCATCTACTGTCCAGTAGTTCTTCTCAGTTGTCTCATCTCTCCGCATTGTCAGGGAATCGGCGCTTTTGCACAACATGCGCAAAAATACTGGGTTTGCCTCTTTCCATTGCCATGGCTATGATCAGAAGAAGAAGGTCCGTATTGGGCAGCGCGCATCAAAAGAGCGCACCGGGTACTGGTTTGAACCAGCAACCAATGGAAGGGGCATCGCAATGAAATACGGAATCGCGTTACCCTATAACATCGCACTCTCCGTCCCCCGTCTGGCAACACTGGCAGAAGAGGCGGGCTGGGATGGATGCTTTCTGGGCGACGCAATTTGGTGTGAGGATCCGATGATCGCGCTGGCGGCCGCGGCAATGACGACGAGCCGCATTCGGCTGGGCAGTATGATCGTCCCTGCGCCACTCAGACAGCCGTGGAAGATTGCCGGCGAATCGGTGGCGCTGGATCGTCTATCCGACGGCCGCATGATTCTAGGACTGGGGGCAGGCGCTGTCTGGATGGGTTGGCAGGGCTTTCCCGATGTGATGACCGAGACAAAAACGCGTGTTGAGATGCTGGACGAGACCATCGACATCCTGACGCTGCTCTACCAGCGCAAGCCGTTTGACTTCGATGGTCAGCATTTTCAGGTCAAACTCTCGCTGCTGGATGAGATGTTCTATCCGCCCAAGCCGGTGCAACAGCCGCGCATTCCGATCTGGATTCCCGGCATTTGGCCGCACAAAAAGTCAATGGCGCGCGCCCTCAAGTGCGATGGTGTGTTGTTGGAAAAGCTGAGTGCAAAGGGTGAACCCGAAAGTGTCACGCCCGCCGACGTCGCCGAGATCAAGGCATTTGTCGACGAAAACCGCGCGCTATCATCGCCCTTCGATATCATTGTCAGCGGCTCCACCGCCGGTATGGACGGCGAGCAACAACAGGAGACGATGGCCTCCTGGACAAATGCCGGCGCCACCTGGTGGATCGAAGCGAGGTTCAGTGAATCGGAAGCGGCAGTCGAGGAACGGCTCCGCCTGGGTCCACCGACCTAGAACGCTCAGATGAGTCCGCCGCAAGACCGAAATCGCTCAGATGAATGAAATAGCAGACAGGAAAGAGTCAAACATGACATCGTTCAACATCGCAGTAATCCCCGGCGACGGCATCGGCAAGGAAGTGATCCCCGAAGGTATCCAGGCCCTGGAAGCAGCCGGCCGCCTTCACAACGTCAGCTTCGAGTGGACTGAATTCGACTGGTCGTGCGAGACCTACGACAACACCGGGCAGATGATGCCCGACGACGGGCTCGACCAGCTACGCGATTTCGACGCCATCTATTTGGGTGCGGTCGGTTTTCCCGGCGTGCCCGATCATATCTCGCTCTGGGGTCTACTGATCCCCATCCGGCGCGCCTTTGACCAGTATGTCAATCTGCGACCGGTGCGGCTCTTCGAAGGCGTGCCCTGCCCGCTGGCCGGCAAGCAGCCTGGCGACATCGACATGTTAGTCGTGCGTGAGAATGTTGAGGGCGAGTACTCCTCCATCGGCGGCATCCAATACGAAGGAACGGCGCACGAGGCGGTCACCCAACTGAGCGTCTTCACACGCCACGGCGTGGACCGCATCCTCAAGTATGCCTTCGACCTGGCGCAGGCTCGGCCGGCTCGCCATCTGACCTCGGCCACAAAATCCAACGGCATCTACCACACCATGCCCTACTGGGACAGCCGGGTGAAGGTGGCGGCTGAGGCCTATCCCGACGTCAGGGTCGATCAATATCACATCGACATCCTGACCGCCCACTTCGTGCGCATGCCCGAGATCTTCGACGTCGTCGTCGGCTCTAACCTCTTCGGCGACATCCTCTCCGATCTGGGGCCGGCCTGCACCGGCACCATCGCCATCGCGCCGTCAGCCAACATCAACCCGGAACGGACCTTCCCGTCCATGTTCGAGCCGGTGCATGGCTCAGCGCCGGACATCGCGGGCCAAGGCATCGCCAACCCCATCGGCACCATCTGGGCCGGGGCCATGATGATGCAGCACCTGGGCGTGCCGGCGATGCACGATGATCTAGTCAACGCCATCGAGACAGTGCTGCGCGACGCCGATCACTTGACGCCTGACATGGGCGGCAGGGCAACGACGCATGAGCTCGGCCAGGCGATTGCGGATGCGATAACTGGATAGAGTCATTGAACAGAAACATCCACGAAGTACGGAGATATCGTAGATGTGATGGGGGTTTTTGGCGTGAATCCGGTGGGCCAGCACTCTGCACGACGGCTGATCTTGAGCACTGTATGCCCGAGACGATCACCCAGTTTGATGTGGTAGGCTGTGTTGAAGTAGCCGTCAGCTAACTCGCATATGGGTAGAATAGGTGTTCTGCCGTACACTTGTTCAACAAGGCGTTGAACGTCTGAGTGCGACAAGGCCACCTTGGTCTTGCTTTTCATGGTCTGGACTAGTGCGCCTGAGGGCGCTTCTCATTGTTGTACCGTTTGCCCATTCATGAAGCATGATTTGGTAGGGGCGACCCTTGAGGTTGCCACTGTGGTGAGCGGGCGGGGGCAAGCCCCCATAGGCATCAAGCTAAGCGTTACGTCTCACGTTGCCGTCGGTTTCGGCAGGGATGAATCCCGCCGCTACCATCGAAAAGCGCCCTCAGGCGCTTGAGCTCAGCCGCTGAGGCGGCTTTTCGCTCTTAGCAGCCGGCTTCAGCCGTTGCTGCACGCCGGTTTGAACAGGCGATGGGTTTAACATAACCCTTAACTTGATGCGCATGGGGCAAGCCCCGCCCCTACGATACACGATCGTTGATCGGACAATTGGTATTAGTAGCCGGCTTCAGCCGAAGCGCTCAAACGCCAACGGGACTCAAAAGAGAAGTTGAATAGATGGCTTGCTCTTCGCCAAAACGGTCAATTGTCTTTTCCAACTGTAGCCCCAAGTGCTCAAGCAATTGACAGGACCTGATGTTTGCCACTTGTGTCTCTGCAACGATGCGAGGCAGCTTCAGATCCTCGAGGCCATAGACAATAACGGCTTGCACAGTCTCTGATGCATAGCCCAGTCCCCACCATTCCGGCAGAATCTGATAGGAGACCTCCGCGTCAACCCCGTTGTGATGGGTGTCAAGCGTAATCAATCCGACGAATGAGTCGTCTTCTCGATTTCTGATGGTCCAGTTGTGGGAAAATCGCTCTGCTCTGAAGCATTGATGAAACTCTGTGCGAATGATCCGTTCATCTTTCGGCCCGCCAAGGAATTGACGGACTTCCACGTTGGTTTCGAGCCATACAACATGATCAAGATCAGAGGGCTCTAACTCACGCAATTCACATCGCTCGGTCGTGATCATGTGGTCACTGTTACTACATCCTGAATTGTCACTCCGTCGGAATGACAGCATTGGCGAAATCGGCGATTGAATCACGATTGTGAGGCAAAGCGAGATTTTTCAATGAGATTTTGCCTGAGTTGGGTGATCGAAAGCAGATTTCACGCGCAGCGAACGTTACTGCCGCGCCATCGCGACCTTATAGCGCTCCTCGGGCGTGATCAGGTGATCGAGATCCTCCGCATGCTCATCGATATCCATCTGCACCCAATTCACCGTACCGTTAAAGGCACTGTCTTTCGGACCGTAGTCTGGAGAGACCGGTGAGCCGGCGTCCCTGCCGACATCACAGGTGTCGGTACCGAACAGCATGGGCACCGTCATCTCTACGCGGCCCTCGCCATCTTTTTTGCCGTCCACATATAGCGAGACACTGCCGCCCTTGGCAAGGCCACCACCATCGTAGGCGAACTCCATGCGCACCTGATGGGTGCCGGCCGAGATCGTCTGCCTACCTTCGGCAAAGTAGTGATCGATGCCGAAGAAGTTGTAGCAGTGCTTGAGTTTGCCGTCCTTGGTATAAAGGCTCCAGCCGCCGATTCCGGCACCCATGGAAACGATGACGCCGTTGGCGCCCGACTCCGGCACGTCGATCTCGGCAGTCACCGAATAGGACTTGTTGTGCATCTGGAGAACAGCATGTTCAGGCAACCGGGACATGCCGCCAAAGAGCATCTGCGTCTTGCCCTTGATTAATTGGGGACGGCCGGCGATGTCAGAGTTGAAGCGCTCGAACGAACGGTCGTCGAGCGGGAGCACATTGTATTTGGTCGCCTCGATCAGGAACAGCCGCTGCAATTCGGCGAGCTTTTTCGGATTCTGCTTGGCCAGATCATTCGACTGCGTCCAGTCACGTTTCGTGTCATACAGTTCCCAAACATCCTCATCAAAGGCCCGATCGTAGGCGCCGACCCAGGGCACGCCGTGCCGGGTCACTGCCGTCCACCCCTTGTGATAGATGCCGCGATTGCAGAACATCTCAAAATACTGGGTCTCGTGCCGCTCGGCCGCATTGTCATCGTCGAACGCATACAACATGCTGACGCCCTCGAGTGGCGCCTGCTGAACGCTATTCACGATGGTCGGCGCAGGGATTCCCGCGGCCTCAAGAATCGTCGGCGCAACATCGATCACGTGGGCGAACTGTGAACGAACTTCACCCTTGGCTTGGATGCCCTTGGGCCAGTGCACGATGGTGCCGTTGCGGGTGCCGCCCCAATGCGAAGCGACCTGTTTGGTCCATTGGTAGGGCGTGTCCATGGCGTGGGCCCAGCCTACCGCGTAGTGGTTGGAGGCCTCCGGCCCGCCAAAATCGTCGATTTTGCTCATCAGGAATTCAGGGGTCTCGATGGTGCCCATACCATTGAGCACCGCAATCTCGTTGAAGCAGCCGTTCGGCGTTCCTTCAGCGGAGGCTCCGTTATCGCCGATGATGTAGTAGATCAGCGTGTTGTCGAGGGCATCCAGGTCTTCCAGGGTGTCGATTAGCCGGCCAATGTGGTGGTCGGTGTGCTCGAGGAAACCGGCGTAGGTCTCCATCTCGCGGGCAAGAATGGGCTTCAGTTCATCGGGCATGTCGTCGTATGCGGGAATTTCATCAGGCCGTTCGGTGAGGACGGCGTCGGTCGGGATCACGCCTAGCTGCTTCTGACGGGCATACGTTTCTTCGCGCAGCTTGTCCCAGCCGCCATCGAATTTGCCCTTATATTTGTCGATCCACTCCTTGGGCACGTGATGCGGAGCGTGAGTGGCGCCGGGCGCGTAGTACATGAAGAAGGGCTTGTCGGGCATGAGCGCCTTCTGCTGGCGCACCCACCCGATGGCCTTGTTGGTCATGTCGTCGGTGAAGTGGTAGCCCTCCTCGGGAGTCTTATCCGGTTCCATTGGCGTCGTGCCTTCGTAGATGCCGGGATAGTACTGATCGGCCTCTCCGCCGATGAAGCCGTAGAAGTATTCGAACCCGCCGCCGCCGCTGGGCCAGGAATCAAATGGTCCCATCGGGCTGGTCTGCCAGACCGGTACCTCATGGCATTTGCCGAACTGTGCCGTGGCGTAGCCGTTGAGTTTGAGCGTCATGGCAAGCGGGGCCTTGTCTTTCGGCAGCACCGATGTGTAGCCCGGAGCGGAGGTTGCCATCTCGCAGATGCCGCCCATATTCACCGAATGATGATTGCGCCCGGTCAGCAGCGCCTGGCGCGTGGGCGAGCAGAGCGCAGTGGTGTGGAAACGATTGAGCTTCAATCCGTTTCCCGCCAAACGCTCAGCCGCCGGGGTGTTGATCGGACCGCCGAAGGCGCTACTGGCGCCAAAGCCACAGTCATCGATCAGAATGACGAGTACATTGGGTGCACCTTCGGGAGGGCGTACATCTCGGATCGGCGGGAACGCAGTTTCCGGATCCTTGGCGTCATAGGTCGTCAGACCTACATGTGGCTGGTCCGGGATTGGAAGGATGGCCCGGCTCGGGGTTTCAGGTCTACTTGTCATGGACAATGCTCCATTCTCTTGCCTTGAGCAAGAATTATGATCCAGTGTTCTAGCCGTATTGGCTGCTCGACAGCTTCTTGTTCTGCATGCGGCAAGATTAGCATATCATGGCACATACCATCCCACAATGTATTTCAAAGAACCTGGTTTCGGGGCAATATCCGGCCCTATCCTTTCTCCCTCCGACCGTCTGTTAGCTGCGCGTAAACCAGTCCTGATATCCGAGTTCGATCAGATTGTCGCGGCTGGTGATCAGGCAGTCGAACGGATCGCGGCCATATTGATCGTCCTGTTCGACCAGAAAATATTCGCTGCCGCAGGCCAGGCCGGTGTCGACGATCTCCTTCATCGCCATATTGCCCTCACCGACCTCAGCAAACTGTACCGCGTTGGCGAACGCGTCCTTGATCTTCTCCATGCTCAGTTCACCGGCGAATGCAGCCGGGTCAAGCTTGATTCGGTAGTCCTTGAGATGAATCAGTTTTATTCTTCCTGCGAACTGCTGGATATAGGTCACCGGGTTCTCCCCACCGCGCTGGATCCAATGGACGTCCAACTCAAAGCCCAGGCGCGTCGTGTTCTCCCTGATGATATCCATCAGGTATTTGCCGTCGTATTTTTCGAATTCAACATGGTGATTGTGGTAGTAGAGGTCAATCTTGTGCTCGGCCAGCCGGACAGCCATTTCTTCTGCGCGGGAGACAAATCCAGCGCCTTCTCCCGATTGCCCATATACCCGAACGGTAGGATAGGGATGCGCAGAAAATTGGTGTCCAGCGCCTGGCAGTCGGCGACGATCTTGTCGAAGTCGCCCTCCAAGGTGTCCACACCGGGACGGGGCGGCCCCATGGGTTCCAGCATCGCCGAGCAGGCTGCTACCTTGATATCAAATGCTTCGCACGCATTGCGGATAGCGGTCACATTCTCCGGCGTCATGGGGATCTGTGAGATCTCGATACAATGGTATCCAATCTCGGCCAGCCTTTCCAGGACCGCATGGGCCCCCATCTCTCTCACCTTGCCGCCCAACATCATCATCTGTACGCCAATCAAACCAGTTTTCACATCTCACTCCATTGCTATTCGAATTCGATGAGTTGACCGTAGATATTCACCACGGAGGCACGGAGATTGCACGGAGTTCACAGAGAAAAATCTAATTTCCCTTTGTGGACTCCGTGGTGAATATCTACGGTGAAAAAAGCCCTCTATCGGGTAGGGTACTTGCCTTCCTCGATGATCCGCTTGTTCAGTTCGGCCAGATAGAGGTCTTCATCCACAGGCAATTCGACTTCTTTGCCCAGCCAACTGGAGAGCAGTATCGCGTTGGCGAGCGCGACACCATTGATGCCATCGGCGCCGGGCGCAATCAAGGGTGTGCCATCCAGGATATTGGCGGCGAAGTTTTCCAGTACGGCCAGGTGCTGTGTGCCCCAACCACCGGTGCCTTCGAATTCCTCGGTCGTATAGAGTTCTTCGAGATTGCCGCCCTGCACAATCTTGCCGACCTCCTGCATGGTCATCGTGGCATTCATCACGTCTTCGGACTGTTTCAGGCGGGTGACGGTGGCCGTTTTGCTGTTCTCCACGACAATCTTGCCGGCATCCAAATCGATCTCCAGCCGATCCGTCCCGATCACATCATGGGTGCAGGTGACGAGCACGCCGGTTGCACCGTTGCCGTAATCGGCAACGACGGTGACGTCATTATCGACGACAATATCGCGGTGAGCGCCAAAGATGATCTTTGATGTGATCGTCTTTGGCATGCCGCAGATCCACTGCCACAGATCCAGTTGGTGCGGCGCCTGGTTTACCAACACACCGCCCCCTTCCAGGCCCCAGGTTGCGCGCCAAGTGCTCTGATCGTAGTAGCTCTGCGGACGCCACCAAGAGTTGATGATCCAGTTGGTGCGACGAATGTTGCCAAGCTCGCCGGAGACGACGATCTCTCGTAGCCGTTGGTAGAGATTGTTCGTTCGCTGATTGAACATGATTGCAAAGGTCAGATCTGGCTTCGTGGCGGCGAATTCGTTCATTTCCCGGACTTGCTTGGTGTAGACCCCCGCAGGTTTCTCAACCAGTGTATGCAATCCGTGATCCAGGGCGTAGATCGCCATTTCCGGGTGTAGGTAGTGGGGGACAGTGACCACAATGGCATCCACTTTGCCGCTGGTGACCAACTCCTGCCAGATCCTGAAAGAAGGGAATGCCCGGGTATTTCTCAGCGCACTTGGCTTCGACAGCAGGATCGATATCGCACAGCGCGCCAACCTCTATCGCTTCCGCCTGGACGCCACTGGCCGGCATCCCTGGGAACCCGGCCTGCCCCGTCAGTAGATTGGCGTAAAATCCACCCTGCACGCCAACGCCAATGATGCCCAGTTTGACTCTACTCATCTTTTTGTCTCCTCTGATTATTGGTAAGATGTTTTTTGGCAACCTGAGTCTGATAATTCAGGCCGATCATCTTCAAATTCTGTACCGCTACGTGCCAGCCGGCGCCTCAGGATCGAGTCGAACCAGGTCGTAAGACGTATTCTCAAGTTCCGACACTTTCTGCCGCAGGATTGACAGCAGCGCATTGACCGTTTCAGCAGGCAAGCGTCCCTCAACTGTAACCAGGATTTCGTGCCTCTCCTCATTGAAGCGGACTGTTGTTCCGTCAACATCAATTGAGTATACCGCTAGACCGTCGTCCTGTTTGGTCGCCGGTTCATCATCAAATGGCGATTGATACAGTGTGCCAATCAGGTCCATTTGCTGGTCTGAGAAACTTGGCCGTTTCAGTTCGGCGGCAACTTCTGCCGGCAAATCAGAAAGGTACTCGTCCCAGTCTCGATGAAGCCAGCCCCCCACCTCACGATTCCGCCAAGCCATGCGGATATCCCACAGATCGTTGTTGCGCCCGTCAGTGCGCGCCAAGATCCAGCGTTCCCAGCTGCGATCTGTCAATTTGGACCATACAAGCGTCGTGAGGCACAACTCATAGTCGTCGATACTCTCCAAGATACGCTCGCCGCATATCTTTCCCCCGGTTACGATGATGGCATTTTGGTCCGCGGAAAGCTCTGCCATGTGTCCATGAATCCAACCGGGCTGAGTACCAGTTGTTGGAACGGGGGTCATCTGCCAGGTTTCGATATTCAGGCGCAGAACCTGTGTACGGTTGTGAACGCGTTGCTCAGGATAGCCAAGATTTCCGATGATGAAAATCTCCTGATCGACAAGCGTCGCCGTGTGAAAATCCGTCGCAGGGAAACTTGATTCCGGGTATCCAAAGATGGTGATCTCGTTGTCTGTGTCGATGATTACGACATCATTGTAGATGTAGAAGTCCGGATCGTAGGAATCCTCATGCTCGCCGCCAATGTAGACGTCACGGCCATCGGGCAAGACGACGTGGGCCTGACCGAATCGACTGAAGCACCAGCATGGGCCGGCATCCAACGCATCGGGGCCGTTGAAGGCCTGGTTTGCGGTGTATGCAATCTCCCGGGTCTGAATAGCCCATTCCCAGAATGGATTGTTCATCCGTTCAGGATTTCGGGTTCCCCGGACCGGCGATCGCCATTTCGAGAACTCTTGTTCAGTTGGCTTTTGGTCTGAATGCATGACACCGCTCCTCCTGCCATCCTCCGTGAAGCAAAATTTTACCGTTCGTTCCAACCCTTCCCACTGAAAATCTTTGGCATAGACTTTTCTATGCGCGCTGTTCTGGTTTTGGATTGCTTCGCCGATGAAAAATGGAGCAGATACCCGCGCTGGCGCCCCGGCGTGAGCGCAGAGAAGGCCTCTTCAAAGCCGGGATCCGACTCAAACATTTGAATCAGCTCTTCCGGAGACTCCAGCGGTGCATCATTGCTGACGTCCACTTTCTTACCGGACTTTTTGATCTCTATGGCTTGCTGAATGTAGCTAAGAATCACGGGTTTGCGCGAGACAACTGTTTGGGCATCCGTAAATCGAATATAGCGTGCGTATCTGGAGTTTTCACCCGGCTTCTCCAGAAGTTTTTCGGGGTCCTGCATTTGCGCCCCCTGAAAGAATGAAATTGTCACACTTTCCTTCAACGTACTCAGCATCAAGATGTTCTTGCCATTATCGGTATAGCAGGGCGCACTCCATTTCAGTTCCTCTGTCAATCCTGACTCCTGCAGTATCCCTCTGATCAGACGAAGTACTTCAGCCCAAGAATGGACTTTGCACTGTGGCGTACCGCCCAACACGCATCGGCCGCAGCCGCTTGCCAGATATTGATCGACGTTTTTAGGTTTTATGGACATGCTTTCTCTACCCTTTACAGCCATTCTGTTCAATGCAAACGATCATCCCTCAATGGTCGATTCATACGTCGCCAACGCCCGTTGCGCCTGATCGATGGGGTCTGGTAGCGAGTATGAGGCGCACGGCTCTTCGGCTCTTTGAGTCCTGCATAGCCATGGGCCTCATATCCGGGCTTCCATTGATAAAAGGTGCCCACCGAGACTCGGCCCCGACGGAAGGCTTCTTTATCGATAGTCATCGGCAGACTAACTTTCTGTATCATCCTGCAGTCACCGCCGCCAGTCGGCCCCACGCATCCAGATTTGCGGTATGAAGCTAAATGAAGTTTAGCGAATGCTCACTGTCACTGACGGAAGGATATCCGAAATATCCACATTCCAGAAATACGTCTCAAGATCCCAGTAGGACCAGGGCTTGCCCTGATCTTCCCAAAGAATCGACACCTGCTGCGGAACCTGCATGCCCTCAATCGTCTGCCAGGCCAGAAAATCGACGTGCCAGGGGATCTTGCCGCTTTGGGCATCTCGGCAGCGCAGAGCGGTCATGCGCGTGATCAAAGCAGTCTCCGGGTCAAAATGAACCATTAGCTCGTCATCTTCTCCTTCAAAGGGAAAGAGTAGGCGCGCCGACTCGTCGTCGATGGCCTCCCAGTGAATACGCTCGTCGCTGATCCAGAGCGAGGGCATGAGCGGGGCCTCAGCCCACAGGATCATGTTGGCGCCCTGATCGATTTCGGGGCCGACAGCCTCCTTGCCCATGGGGCCAGTCATGCCTTTGCCGTCAGCGTAGCGGTCGATGGCCTTGAGCACAGGAAAGCCGAACCAGGTGACCTCCATGTAGCGCTCAAAGGCGTAGCCGGGTCGATGCACCAGCCGGTAGCGCAGCGGCATCCACAGGCCGAAGTTGGCTCGGGCGCGTCCATAGACGACCAGAGACTCGCTACGCGGAACTTGATCGCCAAGGGCCGCCTGATAGTAGCGACGTACGGGAGCCGGCACGTCATCTGGAACGGTGATGACGCCGAGATCCTGTGCCGGGTCGGGTAGCAAGGGCAGGTTGGCCGGTTTCACCTGAAGTCCGGCCCAGCCAATGCCGGCCACGACGGCCAGCCCGCCAACGACGCCAAAGGCGACGGTTGTAAACGTACTCATGCTCGCTCCCTAAATCTGAAATGTCTGATGGATAGCGCGACGTCTTCTCTCGCCTCCGCCCACCTTTACTGCGTCGTTTCAGGCGTCTCTTCCGCCTGTTTCGTCAATCCAAGCCGATCGTTCAGCCCATCGAACTCCTCGCGGGTCAGCCCAAAGATGAGTTCATCGTGATACTCACCTTGCGTGAAAATGTGGCGACGAATGCGGCCTTCCTGTTGACAGCCGAGGCGCACAGCGTGGTGGATCATGGGCTGGTTCGTGGCCAAGCAGCGGATATTGCACTTCTGAAAACGCAGTTCATGAAAAGCGTAGCGCAACGCCAGCACCTTGGCTTCAAAGCCATAACCATGCCCGCGGAAGGAACGATAAATTCGGCTGCCTGTCTCGAAAGTGCCATTCTTGCGATCCATGGAGTGAATGTTCATGCCGCCGACCAGTTCGCCATCCAGCGTTTCGATGGAGAACATGATGCGCTCGTCTTGGTTGTTGAATTGGGCGTAGCGCTCGGCAAATTCCTGTGCATCTTGCTCGGATTTCGGCAGCGTCATGCCGTAGTTGAGAAAGCGCACTGCCTCGCTGTCAGACTGCTCTTCCGCCAGCCACAGATCGGCATCCTCCAGACGCATTGGGCGCAGTCGAACGCGTTCTCCTTGCCAGTAGTGTCGATTGTTGGACATATGCATCGTCTTTCGTTGGTATCACGGTCGTGGCGGCCAGTTGGCCTGGCCAGCCACGTTGTAGCCAAATGATACGCTCAGCAACTGTTCGCATCGTTGCCGCTGTGTTTTCGTGGATGGGGACATCTCCTCGCAATTTTCTATGGCAATGCCTCTGTTTGCGCCGGCACTATGTTGGCCATCACATCCACAAACTTCTCAGACTCGCTGACCCATGGACTGTGCCCGGAGCGCTCGAACCAGACGATCTCCTTGTGCGGCGCGTCGAGCAACTCGTAGTACTCCTCGATCAACGACGGCGGCGCGTTGACATCGTGGCGACCGGTCAGGAAGTAGACGGGTACGTCCAGCTTTGGGGCCTGCTCACGGAAATCCACATCCCACAGATGTGGATAGACGATGCCCAGCGTGTCCAGCGGACCACGCGCCCAGTTGACGATGTCAAGCAGGCCATACTCCGGGCTGCCCAGATCTCGCGGCGTGTTGAAGCTGGTGTCGATGGCCGGATCCTGATTCATGTAGGCATAGGTGTCCTGCAGGTAGTTTACCTGTTTCCAGGCCACGCCGTCGCCGTAATAGGGCGGCGGCCCCTGGTCACGCAACTGCTCGACTTTCTGCCCATCGCCCCGTTCACTCGCCCAGTCGATGGCGAAATCGTAGGCCATCAGGTCGGTCTCCAAGAAGGCGACCATCTGCGCTGCACCGATGTGAGCGTGGAAGAGTTCCGGGTAGCGCTGCACCAGCATGATGCCTAGCGCGCTGCCCCATGATTCGCCCAACACGTAGACCTTGTCCACGCCAAAACGCTCACGCAGATAGAGGACAAGCTCGTGTCCGTCTTCGATATAGCGTTCCGGCGTCAATGTCGAACGGTCCACGGCGTTGAACGATTTGCCCGCGCCGGGCTGTTCCCAGTTGACCACGACGAAGTGATCTTCCAGTCCGGCCAGCTCATGGCGCGCCGTCGTCAGTTGGCTGCCGCCGGGTCCACCGGCCAGGAAGAGCAGCACAGGGTTGTTGACATCCTTGCCGCGTATGGAAACCCACTGTTCGCTGTCGCCAAGTTGAACGGTTTCCAGCGTCGCAATGCTGCCCGGCACAACCTGGCCCTGGGCATCGACGATCAGCGGTGTTTTGGCGTAGGACTGCGATGACCAGATGGCCAATGTCGAGACGAGAATGATGCCCAGGAAGAATGCGATCAGACCAAGCCAGTTCTGTCCCCATCGTATCAACGCAACGACGAGCGCCACATCGATGGCCAGTAGCCCAACTGCAAGATAGAGCGGGACCGCAGTGGCCACAAAGAGGAGAAAGACCGGCAGAGCGATGATCAAGGCCAACAGGCTACCGACCGTCCATGCCAGTACGGACAGGACTCGGCGCGTCCAGTGCGGGCTAGAGGTATCAGTAGCCGTATCATTGGCGGAATAGGTTATGGTTGTCATGTAGTACTCCCTTTATATATTTGGCAATGTCAGTAGTTCACGATTTGTCATTTTGAGAAGCCTACGTCCTCGTCCGGTATCAAGGCCAGCAGCGAACTAAAGTGGGCGCTGCCGCCTGTGTGCCAGCTCACCGAATGGCCGTTTTCCTCAGAGACCATGAAACCGTAGCCCATGCCCATCAGCCAGGGGTCGTGAACAAATTGCAGACTGTGCATGGCCTCGACGCTGGCCTCATCCAAAATTCGGGCGCTGCTGTAGCGACCGCCATTGAGGTGTGCGATCATGAAATGGGCCATATCGGTCGCTGTGGCGCGTACCGGTGCGGCGGGCGCCCCCGCGATCCACTCAAAGTCTACGTCCTGGTAGATGCCGTCGCGGACGTGGTAGCCCTGTGAATAGGCCTCCATCAACGCCGGCGGCAGCGGTTGAACGGCTGCGCTGCGTCTCATTTCCAGTGGTTTCAGGATCTTCTCGTCGATGTAGGTCTCGAAAGGCAGGCCGGAGACGCGCTCGACAATGTAGCCGGCCAAAGCCGTGCCGTAATTGGAATAGGCAAACCACTGCCCCGCCGGATAGACGCGTGCGGGCATAGATTCGATCAGGAAGTCCTCCAGTGGCAGGTGATCGTCCGGTCCGGCATCCTGAATGGCGGCCAACTGGTCCTCAAAGCCGGCTGTGTGCGTCATCAAATGGGCGAGCGTGATGGGTTCAACGGCCTGTTCGCCACGATGTTGATAGAGCATCGCCGGAACCGTAAAGTCGAGGTACTCATTGACATCGACATGGAGGTCAAGCTTGCCCTGCTCCGCCAACTGCATCACTGCGGTCCACGTGAAGAGCTTGCCGACCGAGCCGGGGAAGAAGAGCGTCTCTTCAGCCACGACCGGTCGCTGCTCTGCCAAGTCTGCGTACCCGTAGCCTTTGGCAAAGAGCAATTCCCCGTTCTGGACCACAGCCACTGTCGCACCGGCAACCGGGCCATCGACCATCTGCTGTGCGATCCTGGCGTCAAAGTAGGCTTCCACTGCCTCGGATGTGAGCGTAGCCACGCCGTCGTCGCCCCTCTCGTCGGCCAATGAATCGGCCGGGCGTGCAATGAGCGCGCCGAGCAACGCTATTGTCCAAAATAGACGAACGACGTTGTCTCTACGGATTAACATACGACCTTTTTCGGCGTTTCACTACTGTCTTGAACTCGCTGTCTTCAATGCTGATAGCCTACTGACCAGCGAACAATCTGTCGCCTATCCAGCGATAGGTTGTTCGACAGGTTCTGCGGTAACAATGCGCGGTGTGGGTGAACAGCCCCATCGAGGACATCGATCTTTTCACTGATATCAGATATACTATTTAGCAAGATTTCGATGCATAAATTTAGATTTCGAACAGATTTTTCCGTGACATTCAGCAAACAACTGAATCAACCTTTCTGTGCCAAGTGATGGGCCGAACCACCGTGAGCAGAGGTGATGGGAGATCCATGATTCGCATATTGCTGGTCGACAAGGTCCGTCTCGTCTGTGAAGTGATTGGCGCCGTTTTAGAAGGGGAACCGGACATGCATGTCGTCGGGATGGCGACCAGCGAGAAGGATGCCTTGCACGCCCTGCAAGAATCCGTCTGTGATATCGTCCTGGTCAGCACGTCACTGCCGGAGAACGGGGCGCTCTCACTAGTCAATGCTGTGCGCGAGGGTGATCTGGATATGAAGGTGCTGGTCCTAGGCGTACCTGATGCCGAGGCCGTGATCATGACATACATCAATGCCGGCGCCTTTGGCTACATTTTGCGCGAAGATCCGCCTCAGGAATTGTTGGCCAAAATCCGCGCGACCTATGAAGACAAAGCCTTGGTCACGCCGGCCGTGGCGGCAAAGCTCATAGCGCGTATCGCTGAATTGACGGACAGGCTGTCCGAACTAGACATTGACCCCACTGACTATCAGGAACTGACGCCGCGTGAGCGAGAGATCCTTGATTTGATCGGCGAAGGTCGGACGAACCAGGAGATCGCCGACGAACTGGTGATCGAGTTAGGCACCGTGAAAAACCATGTGCACAGTATTTTGGACAAGCTAAACGTCCACAGTCGCAGGGATGCGGCACTCTACTTAGCTGTCGTTGAAGAGACGAAATCAGATTCAGAGAGTGCTCTTGCGACAGGGACGTAGTTGATCTTGGTTGGATCGGACCGGCTTGTTGTACGCTCTGTGCAGCAACTGACTGGTCAACGCCCTGGCCAGGATTCTGAGACCGCTCGGCTCAGCCGGCTTGATCATTCTCCAGAATTGACAGCAATTCGGGGAGTGAAACGTTCTCCAGTGCGTAAGAGCGACGTGTTCTATTGCCCTTCTCGTGCATCTTCTTCTGCACTTCTACACGACTACTGTCTTCAGAGAAGCCGAGTACTGATAACGCTGGGTGTTCCTCGATCGCCTTCCGCACCGACTTGGGCAGCTCGTCCTCTGAGTTGAGCGAAACGACCAGCCAATCAGTTTGAACGCGTGATAGGATGCCCGGTACCTGTAGCGGGTCCTCCGTTTCCAAAATCAGTTGCGCACCTGGTATCTGTCCGAGGGCACGATGTAGCAGCTCGCGAAACATACGCGGCTGATCGGCCAGGACTACGATTCGCATCGGTTCGTGTTCATTTCGCACACTTTCCACTGTTCCTCCCACCGTCCCCTCAACCTTTCATCAGCAAAGCGCCGAGTACGATCTCGCGCATCATCTCGTCCTGGTTCTGGTATTTTCTGTCGTTGCGGCGTCCGCTCAGCCATAAATGGACGGAGCTAAACAGCGACGCCCCCTCAAGGGGGCTTGTAGGCCGATCAAGCCCCCTTGAGGGGGCGTCGTTTCTTAGCCCGGCGGCTTCAGCCCCGGGGCGGTCAGCCCAAACAACAGAAAATGCCAGAACTAGATCTCGTCAACCTATCTGGCTTGGCGTTCCAACTCCTCCTGTGTTCCTTCGGCTGTAAAGAAACGATTCAGCAGAAATCCGGCGATCAACAGCGCAATGCCGCCGAAGAATGCGCTCGTGAACCAGGGATGCCGGCGGACTGCCTCAGCGGACTTCTCCCGAACCTCCGCAAGGCGAGCGTCGTCGCTGAAGCTCTCCATAAATTCGGCCACCTCACGTTCAGCCTGTTCCTTGGAATATCCATATCGTTCCTGCAAACGACCCACCAATTGCTCGCCTTCTCCAAGGAAAAACTTGAGATCGTCGTCGGTCAGTTTGCCCCATTGTTCCTTGACGGAACCTTTGACTTGATGCCATTTCCCCTGCAGTATCATCTCGTTCATCTTAGTTCAACCTCCAATATTGTTGAGTCATTCAGGCATTTGGTCAATGCCGACTCTTTGCTTTTTGCGATTCGTGCGCCCCAAGCATAGATCGGAGAGGGGCCGGCCACCATGGATCGAGGTATAGATAGAGGATGTATCCAGGGATACAGATCCTAAAATTCGGGGAGAGAATACATAGGAAGAGAATATCGAGCAAGAGGATGTAGGCGAGGATGCGTCAGGTGCTCCAGGCGACCCCAATTTGCGCAGTGCTTCAGAGGTCGCCGGCTACGGGATCCATGCCACCGATGGTCTGATCGGCCATATCGAGGACTTCTTCATCGACGAGAATGATTGGCGGATCCATCTTGTTGCCGTGGATACGCGTACCTGGCTGCCGAGCAAAACGGTGCTCATTTCGCCGGACTCGATCGAGCGCGTCAGCTGGGATGACTCGCAGGTGTATGTCAATATTGACAAGGAGAGCGTACGCAATAGCCTAGTACGCGACGGCGTAAATTGACCCATCGACCGTAGGTCACGCTATCAGCGTGACAAGCCTCGCCAATCAGACTGCTCCAAAGGTACCAGGAGTTGTCCGGCTGATAGCCGGACCTACGAACCGTGGGCTCATTTCCGCCACGCTGTACTAGCCTACGATCCCAAAGGCCCAGAAGACGGAAGCGCCGGCACAGGTTTGTACAGGTACTTCAATATCCGGCATGACACTTTCGAACTGCTGACGCGTTGATGGTTTGGTAGAGGCACGAAAAGACACTTTGTCATTCCTCACTCCGTTCGGAATGACATGCGTATAGCAGCGTGAACGATCCCTGCGAAAGCTAGTTTATCGGGCCTAGCCACTCGTCCACAGCTGCTTCAAAAGCATCGGGGCATTCTTCCTGTGGAACATGTCCGCATGCGTCTAGAATGACCAGTTCCGAATTGGGCAGTTCTGAATGTAGCCTCTGGCTGTCAGCGACCGGTACCACCGCATCGCTGTCGCCTGTGATAACCAGTGCCGGTTGTTGAATCTCCGCAATATGGGCGGCAGCGTCGGGTGCCCCCACACCCCAGATCCGCAGGTATTCCCACAGCGCCTGATCCCAATCTTCAACCTGCGTGTGGACCATTGTCAGCTCCATGCGCTCTTCGCTGATCCGCTCTGGATCCAGATACGTCTGGCGAACAAAGGCCTCGCTCCGGCCAAGTTGCCGGGCGAAAAGCGGCCCCAGACGGCGTACCTGCGGTAGATTCATCAACCACGCAGGCAGTTCTTCCTGGACGTAGACGGCTGCATCAGCCAAAATCAGCGCCTCGACTCGAGCAGGCTCAGCCAGGGCGGCTTCCACTGCCAACACGCCTCCATAAGAGTTGCCGACCAGCACAGCACTGTCCACGTCAAGGTCGTCCAAAAAGAGGAACAGTTGGTCGACAGCGGCGTCCGATGTGTATGGATTTTCACCTATCCATTCGCCTGCGACAAGTTTCTCACTCAGGCCGTAGGGAATCTGATCATAGGCGATCACTCGACCGCGCTCGCCAAAAAAGTCCATCACCTCATTCCAGGTGTAGGCGTTGAAGAGCGAACCGTGCAGAAGGACAAAGGTCGGCGCCTCTTCATCGGAAACTGATCCATCCGCCATATAGTGGATGTCAATCCCATCTGTCCCTGTGTATGGAATCGTGACAAATTGGCTCTCTGGACCGGCAAGCTGTTCGGGGGAGGACAAGCCCTCAGGCGGGGTCACCGGTATCAGAAACGGCCCGATAACCAATGCCAGGATTGCGACAACGATCAGCACAGCGACGATGGCCGCCAGGATTTTCAGGATGCGTTTGGCCATGGCTAGATTCCTTTGTTGGCTACTGGGCCTGCGCGGCCAACTTTTTGATCAGTTCGCTTAACCATTCATGCTCAAACTGAGCATGCCGAAAAAGGTAGTCGACGCCGTAATGCTCACCGGCCTCCTCCGCTCCTTGTACGTGCAGTTCGCCCAACCTTGCCTGCACCGCCTCCAGCCGTTGGGATAGCAAGGCCACGGCTTCGGCAGGCGGCAGCAGCGAGAGGAAGTTGAGCGAGACCGCGTCCGGGTGGTCGGACGGACTGTGTGCGCCCAGCCGTTCACGCAGGAGCGACTGGAAGGCTTCCTCGCCGCTGGCGGTGATTGCGTAGACCCGGCGCGGCGGTCGATTGCCCTCGCGTTCCTCATGGCCCGTCACCCACCCACTCTTCTCAAATCGGGCCAGGAACTGATAGGCGTTGGCCTTGCCAATGTGAAGGGGAGCGAGCGGGCTTGCGAGCAGCGCCTGGAGTTCATACCCATGACTCTGATGCGATCGCAATATTCCGAGTAGAAATAGAATTTTATCTTGTTTGATGTTCATAGTCACTTAATATTAGTCACAATTTACTATTTGTGCAAATCTCGATTGTGATTGTTCCGTCCGATATGCATTCGAACTGTAATCGATTCCAGTTTTTCGATCACACAGCGAAATCAGCGCGTAGACAAACGTCAAGGGATCAACTGAAAATCCAATCTCCAACGACAAACCGTATACAAGTCACGGCGTATTTCAGTTTAGAATTCTTGTCGAAAAAACAAGCATTTTAGGTTAAGTCTGGCTATCGACCTGGGCCTAGCCAGTTTGTAGCCATCTTGTCGCCAGTGACATGCTAATTTGAACGGTATGGTCAATATGACCTGAGGATAGCATGTTCCAAAACGACGTTAGAATCTCCGGCTGCGACAGTTATCGCTACCCTTTACAATGAGGTAACTGGTCCACCCATTAAACACAGATGGCGCTCAACGGGCAGGTCGAATGATAGTCGACTTCTCTAATTCGGGGCAGCGTGGTCAGTGTATTGCCTGTTGGTCCAACCTATCGTACCAAAAATGAATTCCTGAAGCTCATCGGACAGTCAAGGGCAAGACAAGGACATGAACAAGTTCAAAGGGAAAGTCGCTGTGGTCACCGGTGCGGCCAGTGGCATAGGGCGTGCGATTGCTTTGCACTGCGCACAAGAGAAGATGAACGTCGTGCTAGCAGATGTTGAGGAAGGCGCTCTGGCCCGAGTCGAAGAGGAATTGAAGAAGAATGGAGCATCTGTACTGGCAGTTGTGACAGATGTATCGAGATTTGATGATGTCGTAGCATTGGCACAGCAGACACGTGGCACATTCGGTGCTGTACACTTGCTGTTCAGCAATGCCGGTATCGTATTACCGTGGGGATCTGTCTGGGAAAGCAGTTGCAACGACTGGAAATGAATCATGGGCGTGAATCTCTGGGGGGCAATTCATGCCAGGCTAGTGTTCGTTCCCATGATGATTGCACAGGATACGGAGTGCCACATAGTATATACGGCATCATCGGCGGGAATCACGTCAGGTTCAGGTGCTGGCCCATACGGAGTAACCAAGCATGGTGTCGTCAGCCTCTCCGAAACGTTGTCTCTTCAATTGGCTGAAAGGGGGACCAAGATCCATGTATCTGTGCTCTGCCCAGAGTATGTCAATACGCCGCTTTGGAGTTCTGAGCGAAATCGTCCGAGCGAGGTGAGAGATCTTCCCGGCACTATCCAACAGACCGCGGACACTATGGCCGAGAAGGCAAGACGTCGAACCAACTTTGATGAGGGAATCTCTCCTGAACAGGTCGCTGATTGCGTTTTCGATGCGACAAGGAAAAACAAGTTCTACATCATAACCCATCCTGATACACTCACCGGTGTGAAGAAAAGGATGGAGAGCATTCTCCTGGGACACAATCCGGAAGACTAATCGTCGGAGTTTCGTGCTTTCTCCCTCACTTTAGCGGCGGAAAATATGCTAACGAAGAGAAAGATAATCTCTTGCGAAAATTCGAGGAAGCTCGTGCGCAAGCTGGTGGGAAGCTCATCGTCTATTGTCAGTCGGGTTGGGCTAACGAAAAACGGCATTTCTTTGGCATTAATGAGTATCCAGGTATTGAGGCGGTACAAATGCACAGAGAGTTGCTGGATGAAACTGACTCGTCTCGCTACGTTGAAAGCGAGACATTGTTGGGAGTGAAAGTGAAATAGTTAGCGACTCTTTGGGATCTCAAGGGGTAGGGCAGGTTTCCTTACCTGCCTGGCTTCGGCGGGTAGGGAAACCCGCCCTACGATTCCATGTCAACCCCCTGAATTCCCAAAGAGTCTAGTTAACGAGGAATGTGGCCTATGGCCGCGCCGAGCGGAGTGTCCACGTTTGACGAGGGATCAGGAATCATGAAAGTAGCCGTACTCGGAGGTGGCAGCACAGCCTATGCATGCGCAGCGGATCTAGCTCTCCGCGGCCACGCAATACGGATGTTCTCCAGTATCTCTGAGGAGTTGCAGCCAATACGCAAAGCCAATGGCATAAAAGCCAGTGGAGTCATTTCAGGCTTTGCAGAAATTGAGGCCATTGTATCGGAGATTGGCGATCTGTTGGATCGGGCCGAGTTGGTGCTGCTTAACGTGAGCGCTGGTGGATTTGAAACTTATGCTGGCCTCATTGCCCAAAACGCCAAGAAAGCGCTCCGCATCGCGTCATTCGGCAAGGGGGGCGCAGCCCTGATAATTGCGCGGGTAGCCCGGGAGTTGGGGACCTTGCCGCCTTTGATCGTCGCGGAGGGAAACAGCGCGCTGTACCTGTGTCGACGGCAAGAAGATGCCGAAGTATGGATAGGTCACATCACAAGAGAGGTTGTTACTGCGGCGTTTCCGAGTCGGGAGACAACGTCGGCGCTGCTATTGCTGCATGATCTGTTTCCCGATCACAAATTCGCAGCAGCATCTAATGTAGTCGAGACGATCCTGTTGGATTACAATGCGCTGCTTCACCCGGGGCCAATGATCTGCAACGCATCTTCCGTTGAGCGCACAGCAGAAGGATTCGGGCTATTCAGGCAGGAATCGATTACCCAATCAGTCGTGAACATCGTGGAAGCATTGGATCGAGAGAGATTGGCCCTTTGCCGTGTACTAGATATTGAGGCTGTCCCATTGGAAGCGGAGTTCCATCGACAAGGCTTCACGGAACGAGGCACGCCTCTCCTCGAATGTCTGCACACGGAACTCCTGGCCCAGTTGCCGGGACCCTTCAGTCTCACAGAACGGCACCTCAGTGAGGACGTGCCCTATGGCCTGGTCGCTTGGTATACATTGGGAGAACTGTTAGGTGTTGCCACTCCCGTTGCACATGCTTGCTGTGTAGTCGCATCCGTACTCAACCAAGAGGACTACCTCTTGACAGGTGCGTCTGCCCAAAGATCGGGCCTGGACCGATCCTGGGGTGCAACAGAGCTAAAGCGATATCTTTCTGAAGGTTCACGCTGAGTGCAAATTCGTAGCGCCTACACCACCGAGGTATGTGGCCGTCCGATAATCGAAGGGAGGCAGAAATGTCAACGCTATTTGAACCAACAGCTATCGGTGAACTGGAACTCGACAACCGTTTTGTGCGCTCGGCATTATGGCTGGGCATGGCCGGCGAGGACGGTTCATGTACGCCCGAGTTGATCGACGCCATGACCACATTGGCAAGAGGGGGCGTCGGCCTAATCGTAACGGGTCATGCCTATGTGCTCAAGAGCGGGCAGGCAGGACCATGGCAGTTAGGTTGCCACGATGATGTCTTGCTGCCCGGGCTCACCGATATGGTGCGTGCAGTGCATGCGGCAGGCGGCAAGATAGCCCTACAGCTTGCCCATGGCGGCATCTTCTCAATGGCAGAACTGACCGCAAAGGCACCGTCTGGACCGTCTCCGCTTCAGACGGAGGATGGTCCGGTTGGTCACGAGATGAACCTGGAAGCGATCGAACAGGTTGTCCATGCCTTCGGCACGGCGGCAGGTCGGGCGGCAAAAGCAGGTTTCGATGGAGTCCAGATCCATGCGGCCCACGGCTATTTGTTGAGTCAGTTTCTCTCCCCATTCTTCAACCACAGGACCGATCAATATGGCGGTACTATCGAAAACCGAGCGCGGCTACTGATACAGGTGGTCGAGCGTGCGCAGCAAGTGGTCGGGCCCCGCTATCCTGTTCTCGTCAAGATCAACTCGGAAGATTTGCTGGACGGTGGTTTCTCCAAGGAGGAGATGGTGACAGTCGCCAAGATGTTGCAGGACAGGGATGTCGATGCTATCGAACTGAGCGGTGGTACCGCATTGGGCGTGGCCCTCAACAAGCTAGAAATCAGTTTCTGCCCGCTTGGTAGCCGCGCACCGCTCTGGCGTGAGGCCGCCGAGTTGTACAAACAAAAAGTCGGGACTCCCCTGATTCTCGTGGGCGGCACTCGTTCTATGGAGACGGCGGAGGATATCATCGATAGTGGCGTCGCCGACTTCGTATCGATCTGGACGGCCCCTGATCAGAGAGCCAGACCTGATCGCACGCTGGAAAAGCGGTGATCGCACCAAGGCAGACTGTGTCTCCGGCAACCAGTGCGGCTGGGGCGGCTTTGAAGGCGGCGGTGTTCGTTGCGTCCACTTGAATGGCGCTCATTAATGAACGAGGAGGTGGAGATATGGCAGGTCCGATCTTCAAAGTCTTTCTGAATCGATATACCGCTGCCTACTATGAACTACCGGCGAAGGCGATGGAAAAACTTGTGGCTGAGTTCCGCGCGACTGTGGATGAGCTTGGGATCAAGCTGGTCATCCACTGCGAGTCAGGCTGGAGTTCAGAGGAATGGGATTTCTGGGGCGTCACTGAGTATCCGAACCTTGAGGCCGTGCAGAAGCTCAGGCAGTGGCAGGATACACATCAGTGGTTTAAGTACGTGGAGTCCATGTCTGTCCTGGGTGTCAAACCGGCACAGTAGTACGTGCTCTGCGCGCCAAGGAACCTGCTCAAGTCTGAGCAGGTTCCTTTCTGCTATGCTGTCTGAAGTAGGATTAACCAAAAACGAACGATTTTGCGCGCTTCCTGCAGAGTTTGCCCGCTGAGTCCCCGCCAACCCCTATTTCAGAGGAGGATTGGCTGAATGATACTGAAGAACAGATGCAGATTGAAGACACATTGTGGGCAGCAGTACAAGCGCGCCACCATGACAGATTTACAGCGCTGGCCGCAGCCGCACGCGTCGAAATCGACTCAAACAGAACACAACCCATGTTTTAGGCGCGAGTCTCTGTAGGCTGGATGCCTATCGACTACTCGATCACCAACGATCCTACAGCCGCATAATCGCCTGCTGACTCATCGTCCTCCGCCACAGCCAGACGTCCACCATCCAATGTGTACATTCCAACACGCACCTCATATTCACCCGGCGAACTGTCGCCGGGCAGCGGAATATCGAATCTATCGGAGATCTGCTGGCCCGGCCGCCAGGTACGCGTGGGCGCGAAACCGTGAAGCGGCGGCCGATCTTGCTGGGCGATGGTTGAACCATCCGGCCCGATGACGTGAACAAAAACAGTGTAGTTGATGGGCGTTGGCGAGAGGCTCTGCCACCGTAGATCCACGCTCAGCGGTTGCCCGGCAGTTGCTTGCTCGGGCACGTCTGCGCTCAGGGCGAAGTTGTCCCCAAACTGCCAGGACGATGTGCCCCCAGCTAAAACAGCACTATCACCCACCTGGAGCAACGCCACATCCCATTCCGATTCACTCAATAATTCATCGCCGCCAACGGCGGTCACCGGCAATGCATTGAGTGTAGCCGGATCGTAGAAGGAAACGATAAGTTTATAGAGACCCGGCGCTGCATCCGGCGGAACGGTGATGGTGTGGCCGTCGGGGCGGATCTCGCGCAGCGGCCAGTCGGTCGTGGCCGCGCCCCAAGGCCATCCCTCCTCGCGCCACAATTCGCTGCCGTCCTGGTCGATCAGGCGCACCAGCACGTTGTAGTTTTCCTGCATCGGACCGATGGCCTGCAAGTAGAGCGTGGCCTCGATCTCATCGCCCGGCTCCACAACCGTTGCGCCCAAATCGTAGGCGGCCAGCCGAATACGGCCCCCAAAATCAGCAGCACTCTCCTTGCCGATGTCGATAAACTCGGGCAGTGACGTGTCGCGCATGTCGTAGATGCGGGCTAGTTCCAATCCCCGCGAGGAAACGACATGCACAGGCTCCAGTCCGTCGAAGTAGGCCATGGCCTCGGGAGAGGGAATCTGACGCTGCCATTGGTTAACGTAGACAACGGTGTAGTCGGTGTCGAGCCAGAGCAGCGGCGAGCCGGAGCCGACGCCTGCCGCCTGACCGTCGTAGAAATAGGATAGCGGCCCGTCGTGGTACCAGGCTACGGTGCGCTGGTTCTCCACATCTTCCTGCTGATTGAGCCAGGCCGCCGCCTGATCCAGCCCCTCGCCCCAGCCGACGAAGAGCACTTGGGGCGCGGTGCGGCTGCCGCCTGTCAACGGATTGTAGTAGGTGAAGTAGTAGGGGAAGTGGACGAAGCCCAGCACCCCATGCAGCAGCACGGCAACCGAGAGTACGCCAGCCGCCACCATGGCCGTTGCTGCCGCCTGTTGGCCTTGCCTACGTTCCCACCAGGTCTGCACCCAATCGGCCAGCCCAACCCAGCCCAGCAAAGCAACCAGATCCAATGCAACAAAGGCCGGCAGCAGATAGCGGTCGAACTTCTTGGCAGCCAGGGTTAGCGTCAGCGTGAAGATCAGGGCATAGAGTAGCAGCGCCAGGCTTAATCGTCGGGCGTTCAACTGGTCATACGGCGACCGCCTGCGCCAAGCTGTCACAGCGGCAGCGATCAGGCCGATCAGCGTCAGGGGCGTGGTGCGAAAGAGCCAAGCGACTGGGTAGAAGAAGACGCCCGGATCGTTCGTGACCTCGCCCATGAAGTAGTTGGGGTTGACGTGACTCTCGACGTAGGAGGTCATCTCGGCGGCCATGCGACCGAAGGTGCCCAGCGGATCGACCCACATGGCAGGCCAGAGCAGAAAAAAGACGGCGCTGGCGATCAGTCCCCAGACGACATAGCCCACGGCCAACTGGCCAATCGACTGGGCGTTCGACGGTATGTCCATCTGGCCATCAGTAGGGGTTCGACGTCGCCACCACTCGCCGATGACAAGCAACAGTCCGGTGGGCACGAGCAGAATGGCCGGCGTCTTGGTGAGCCAGGCTAGGCCCATGGCTAGGCCGGAGGCGATCAGGTAGCGGCGCGGATGGTCCGCCCCCTTCTGTTGTCCGCCGCCGTAGAGCCAGGCCAGGAAGCAGAGCAGGGCCAACAGCGAGAGCGCAGCCACCAGGCCGTCGAGATGGAGCTGGCGCGACAGGGCCACGAAAAAGGGCGTCCAGGCCAGGTAGAGCGTGCCGAAGAGGGCGATACGCTGGCCGAGCAGAAGACGCAGCGGCAGAAACATAGCCGTGATCGACAGCGCGATGGCCAACGTCATCCACCAACGACCGGCGGCCAGCAGTTCCAGCGGCGTGTGCGACGTGTTCTCCAGCAGCCACGGCTCCAACACCTCCTGGTCCCAGGTGACCTGGCCGGGAGCCTCGGCCGCGTATTCGGGATATTGGCTGAGGAAGCCCAGCGTGCCCGCCCACATGACGGTGACGCCGGGATGTTCACGCTGAAATGTGTTGGCCAGGTCTCCCTGGCTCACGGCCTGATAGAAGTTGGCTGAGCGCGCCAGCCATTTGCGTTCGTCGATGGTCACAAAGGCGTCGAGCGCCGCCACGCGCGGCAGCCATGCTGCCACAAAAAGTGCAAGTAGAATGATGGCAGTACGCAGACGTGGATTCATGATCTACGCCGGTGATGGTGACTCTGCAGAGAGCGGAAGAAAAGATCAGCCACAGATGAACACAGGTAAACGCAGATGAAGAGCATTTTTCTCCGTCTTTCCTCTGTGGTCTCTGTGCCCTCCTCTGTGCCTCCGTGGTGAATCAGACCTTTTTGCAGTAGAGTCATCTGTGGTCAATCCCTATTCCTCGCCCACCCGAATATCCGTCACATGCCACTGCGACCCGGCATCCTCTCCATTTTCGTCCAGGATGTGCAGGCGGTCAAAAGTCTCTTCGATGTAGAGACCGGTGTAGAGCGGATAGAGCCCGTCGGGTGCATCGTCCTTGACGGGAATTTCGTAGATATCGGTGATCAATTCGCCCGGATCCCAGCGCCAGGTCTCGCGGGAGTCGCAGACCGGGTAGCCGTCTTTCTGGGCCACGATCACGCCGTCGCCGAAGAAGGACTGGTTGAAGACTTTGTAAGACTCGAAGATGGGCTGCTGGGCTCGCCAGTAGAGGGTCAGCTCAATGGTATCGCCCTGGCGCAACGGCTGGGGATAGTCGATGTCATAGCCCTCAAGCCAGATCAGATCGCCGAAGTTCACATGCAATGAATTGCCGATTGGCTGCTCGACAATGGGGTAGGTCAACGGGAAATCCGACGTCGCGTTGGCGTCGAATGCAGCTTCGTACTCCTCCAACTTGAAGCGGGGCAGGTCATCGGTCGGCGCTTGATTGGGCAGATGCAGTTCCTCGCCGGTACGTTTGTAGATGACCAGTTGCTCAGCATCGTTGACCTCGACCACGCCCCATTTCGTGAAGCCGCCGCGCAGGAAATGCTCCATCATGCGTTGGTCTCCGGTATTCCACGGCTCCAGGTTGTCGATCTCAAAGTACCAGTCAGCCGTGCGTCCGCAGCGATACGCTCCGCGCGTATACCAAGCCGGCACCCAGGCTTCTTTCTCGTTGGTTTCGTAGTCGCCTTCGATCACGCTCTCTGCATAGAGCTGTCCCACCACCTTCCAGCCATTGGAAAGCGGAAAACCGAAGAGCGCACGATTGTCCGGTTCGTCATAGGGAACCCAGTAGCCACCGGGATGGTTCGCATCCCAGGTGCGTAGAATCTCCGGCGTGTTGTGGATGAAGTACCAATAGGCATAGCTGCCAAAGAGCAGCGTCAGCAGCAGCGCCGCCGATGCCCCAACAAGCACAGCCGCTCCTCGCCCCACCTTGCCGCGCAGTCCATCCCACGATACAGCAACGCCCCAGGCAGCCAGCAGTAACCAGGGCAAGAAGAAGGTATAGACATGGGTGCGCGGCTTTTCGGTGAAGAAGATGGCCAGCAGCATGGTCAGGCCGAACCAGAGCCAGAGCACTCGCTCGGCCACGCTCATTTTGGGCATGAACACTGCCAAGCCCAGGAGCAACGCAAAGGGCAAAACGATAAGATCCGTCTGGCCGACGGTCATCCAGCTCGGATTCCACAGCGTTGTACCTATCAGCGCCAGAGTCAAGCCGCCGAGGATCATGCCCCAGATGCGTCCCAACCCTCGCCAGTAGGCGCGTACCAACGCGACCAGGCTAAATGCTATCAACATCCCTACATAGTACGTTGTGCTGTAGACCGTGGTACGCAAGAGGAAATCGGCCAGGTTGTTGTAGGGAAAGCTGCCGCCGATGCGTCGATCCGTCAGGTAGGTATAGGTGGCCTGGAAGTGGGGATGGAGAACAAATGGTACATAGAAGAAGGCCAGCACCGCCACGCCTACGGCCCCGCCCAAAACGGTACCGATCACGATCTGCCGCCACATCGATCGGTTTTGCCGGAAGAGCACAGCCAGCAGGAATGCGGCAGGAATCACCACTAGCGCAGCTTCATAGTGGGAGAGTAGGCCTGCAGCCAGCAGGATCGAGGCCAGCGTCAGATAGCGGGTGAAGTTGCGCGGCTGCTGCACCAGACGGTAGAGGATCAGGACCACCAGGATCGACGTCAGGAAGACGACGCTCTGGTATTGGACGATGCGTGAAAAACCAATGAAGTAGCCGTCCAGAGCGAAGAACATGGCTGCGATCCAACCGGTCAGCGGGTTGAAGAACCGCCAGCCCAGCAGGAAGACGGCAAAGAGGGCCGTCAGATTGGCGACGGCAAAGGGCAGACGCGACGTGGTCTCGGTCAGACGGCCGGTCAGACTGTAGACGGCGGTCGGCAGCACGATCTCGGTCGGCCCCTTCTTGTGGAGCATCAACACATCATCGTAGCCCTGAATGATGGCCGCCGCCCGTTCCGCGGCACGCGCTTCATCGCCTTGATACTCGCTGTAGCCGAGATTGATGAAGCGGAACAAGGCGCCCGTCAGCAGAAGAACAATGATGCCGGCCAAAAGCCAGTGCTGTTTGCCAAGCTGCAAGTCTGCATCTTCGAAAATGGCGGGGTCCGGATGTGTGCGTTGACCCGTGCGGCCCTGCCACAGGATGATCAACATCAGAACGATGATAAGAACGTCGAAAAAAACGAAAGTTTGCCACGCCGCCAGACCGCCGGGCAGATAGCTCAGCCCAAGCATGCCCAAGATGGCAACGGCATAGCCTGCTGCAACCGAGTAGAGCGCTCGCTCCCAGGTCGTCGGCGGCGTATCGCTCTGGCCCACCAGCGCTTCAACCAACAACGTTCCGGGGATCAGCGCCACCAACAGGAGAGCGGCCACCCCTTGCAGCGATTGGGGCAACGGCAAGAAAAGCACCACATGGGCGACAACTGCGAAAAGCAGCGTGCTAAGAAGTAGGTTGTGGGTGAACTTATCCGGAATGAATGTAGTCATGGCAAAAAAAGAGAGATTGGAGAACGAAACGACAAACGATTTTCGAATCTCACAATCTCTTATTGTCGTCAGAATGGTAGGGGCAGGGCTCGTCCCTGCCCGTTCAGCGGCCGGATGGGGCACAGATCATTCAGATTGAGCGGATTTTCACGGACCTTATTGGATACAACCGTGGAAATCCAGATGAATCCGCGCCATCCGCGGTCCATCCGCTAGGCCGCCGAGACAATGTCCTTGATGTAGTAGATCTTCTTGTCCTGGCTCTCATAGTAGGTGCGAGTGATCATCTCGCCCAGCAACCCCATGGTTACCAACTGCACGCCAATCACGACCAAGAGGACGGCCAACAACAACATGGGACGCGAGCCGATGTCCTGATGGAGCAACAACTTCACAAAGGTCAAATAGGTTCCCAACAGCACGCCGAACCCGATGGACAGCAGCCCCATGCTGCCAAAGACATGGATCGGACGCGTGCCGTAGTTGCCCAGAAACCACACCGTGATCAGGTCGAGCATCACACGGATGGTGCGCGAGATGCCATATTTCGTCGAGCCGTAAATGCGTGCATGGTGGTCGACCGGCACTTCGGTGACGGTTGCGCCGACCTGGCTGGCCAGAGCAGGAATGAAGCGATGCAGTTCGCCGTAGAGATTTACATCCTGAATGACCTCGCGGCGATAGGCCTTGAGCGAACAGCCATAGTCGTGCAGGCGCACATCGGTCACGCTGGAGATCATGCGGTTGGCGATCATGGAGGGCAGCTTGCGGTCCAGGTAGCGATCCTGACGATCTTTGCGCCAGCCACTGACCACGTCGTAGCCTTCGTCCGCCTTCTCCATCAGCAGCGGAATGTCCTTGGGATCATTCTGCATGTCGGCATCCATGGTGATAATGATCTCACCCTGTGCCAGATCGAAGCCTGCCGCGAATGCGGCGGTCTGTCCGGCATTGCGTCGCAACCGGATGACCTTCATGGTCGGATCTTGCAGGACCAGATCGGACAGCAGCGCAAAGCTGGAATCAGTCGATCCGTCATCGATGAAGAGAACTTCGTAGGGCCGGCCATACTCGTCCAGTGCGCTCTTCAGCGCAGGATAGAGATGAGGAATGCTCTCTTCCTCGTTATAGACCGGTACGACCACTGACAAGGCCAACGGTTCATCGAATGACGGGTCATTCGATCCCGAACCAAGGGTGTCGTCAGTCTCTTCTGTCAACTCAACGTCCATGGAACAATTACCCTCGAATCACGTGCACCACAGTACGGTGCTACTACCATGTGAGTGAAAGGGAGTCAGTAAGAGAGTGAAGGTGTGAATTCTCACCCCGTCACCAATTTCACCTTACTGATCCACGATCACATGCTCGGCGTCAACCGTGGTCTGGGCGCCCTCAACCAATGAATTGTACTCATCGCGCAGGTTCAAGATGATGGGCGTATGCCAGATACGGGCCGCTGCGACGATCGGATCCAGCGGCGTGCCTGTGGCGGTGACAATCCCTTTGGCGACCGGCAAGACAATCGACCAACCGCTGCTCAGTTGCTCCACACCCACAATGGCGCCGTTGCAGACATGGGGCTCAAGCGTGTCCCAGCGCCGCAACGGTCCAATAGCCTCACCGGCCGTTCCGGGCAATCCCCTGCCGACGGGCAATGCCTCGGCATCACCGATGAGCACATCAGCCGGTCGTTCTGAGTATTCATCGGCATAGGTAGCGGCGCGCTGCACTGCCGTTGCACGAATGGCTTCGATATCACTGACGTTCCACTCACCGGTCATCATCTGTTTGATCTCTTCCAACTCAAAGCTGAAGATGTCCGAACGATTGACCAGCCGACCGTCGACAGCCGCCTCGTCTGCTGCAGCCAACGCCCACTGTCGTGTGCCGGCAAAGATATAGGCTGCCGCGTTGAGCGCCTGGCTCTGCAAGATCATGGCGATACGAATCTTCTCAACCAACTCCGACACTTCCTTGCGCTGCTTGGTCCCGGCCACCTCGATCAGTTTTTCCAGGCATTGGGTGGCCTGCACCTTAACCGAATGTTTGGCCGAATGCTTCGTGCAGGCCAGGATCCCCTTAAGCACTGGCGTCGGGTTTTCGCCCCATCGAGGATTGCGCATCTCGCCTTCGTCGGCGCAGCGATGTCCGAATTTTTCCAGGAAATCGATCAGCGCATCAGCCACCACTGTATTGGCGAGGGCGCTCGCCCATTCATCAAACTGGCCCTGCTCTAGCCAAGCGAGCGTCGCGGAATCGCCGTTTATCAGTTCTGCCATAGCCAGCATCTGCTCAGCCATCTGATTTTCGACCAGTCCATCCACATCGCGCAGCGTGTTGTTGATCAACGCCAGATTGGCCGGGTAGGGCGCCTGTTCCTGAGTCAGATTCAGAAGCCGGTTGTAGGCCCATTCAAGCGTCTGTCTGGCAACGAAATAGAACTCGAAGCTGGTCAGGCTGACGCGCTCAATCTCCTCCATCACTTGAAGGATCTCCGCCTGGCTCCAGCTGATCTCCACTGTCTTGATATACCAGCTTCGGGCCCGATCAGTGATCTGGTCGGTATCCGCGGCCAGGGTTTCCAGCCTCTGCTGGATCTTGCGTTGGGCTCGGCCGCTTCGCATCCCGCCCAGCAGACCGGGCTTCCGCCAATCAGCGATCGGATAGGCGGTCTCATTGACACGTAGCGTCACCGGCTCTACGCCGGCGTGCTCCGATTCAAGCAATGCAGACTGTGAGATGTTGAGATAGGGACGCCCCTTGTAGCGGCGCAGCATGCGAGATCCAGGCTTGGGTCCAAAGCCTAGCTGATCGTAGTGCCGATACCAGGCCTTCCCCACGACCTCGCTCAACACACTGTAACTGAATGGCGTCAGGCACCCAGGAGCCAAGGGCTGGAGCGAAAGATGACTCCAGATGGCTGGCGTACCGGACGGTAGACTATCGACTTGATAAACAAACACCACGCACCTCGCAAGATTGAAAACAGAACAACGTGTATTCTCTCGCTATTGACCCAAAGTGTCAATTTAATCTTGTTTCAGGCAACTACCGACAAAATCCGGGGCGCCATTCAGAAAGCTCTTGATGTACATAGCCCGCTTGCCGGCCGGTTGAACGGTCAGTAGCAGCAGCAGGCCCTCGCCTGTGCCTACGGCCACGCCGGCCTCTGTCTCGACAACGCAACCGGGTTGGGCACTGCCCTCGATCACTTCTGCGCTCAATACTTTGAACACAGAATCGTTCCACACAGTGTGGGCGCTGGGCCAAGGAGTGTAGGCCCGCGTCATGCGTTCTATTTCGACCGCAGGCCGGGTCCACTCAATGGAGCCGTCTTGCTTGCGGATCAATTTGCAGGTGGTGACCGGGCCCGGCAGCTGGTCCTGCGCTACCGGGGCGATGTCGCCGGCAAGCCAACCTGGCAGCGTCTCAACCAGCGTCTGCGCACCCAGTTCTGCCAAGCGCGTCGACAACGTCTCTGTGGTATCATCCGGACGAACGGGCAAACGTACCTGGGCCAGCACCGGACCGGTATCCATGCCCTTGTCCATCAACATGATGGAGTTGCCGGTCTCCGTCTTGCCATCCAGCAGCGCCGCCGTGATGGGTGACGCGCCTCGATAGGCAGGCAGCAAGCTGGAATGGACATTGACGGCTCCATAGGTCGGTATTTTCAGCACATCGGCAGGCAATATCAGGCCGTAGGCAGCGACAACAAAGAGGTCCGGGGCCAAGTTGCGGATCGCCTCGACCATGTCCGGCTGCTTGCGCAGGCTGCTGGGCTGGAGCACCGGCAGGTCTTGCTCGAGGGCATAGGCTTTAACGGGCGAGACGACTAGTTTCTTGCCCCGCCCGGCCCGTCGATCGGGTTGGGTGCAGACTGCGACGACCCCCCAATTGTTGCCTGCGGATGTTTCGCGCAACAGGCGCAAACTCGGCACGGCAAAGGCCGGCGTTCCCATAAAAATGATGCGTGTCATTGGCTTCGGATTCATGGTTCGAATTTTAACATACTTTGCATACAGATCTGCTGCAACCTTTGCCGTCGATCTGCGTATTGTTGTTCAGAGTTGGATAAATTTGTGGCAAGATAGGAATTTGCCACAGATAGGCCCCGATAAAGAAGTCATTTTCACAGATGCTCTTCAGGCACCCAACATATTGTTTGGAACATCGGTGTAAATCTGTGGCAAAGTCATTGAGAGTGGGAGGACCCATGGAAGAGAAAGAGACCCAGTCCGGACAGAACGAGACTGTTGAGAATCAGACCCGTACACCCATAGAGCAGGCTGTCGACACAGCGCGTGATCAGGCCGGCATCGCTGCTGAGGCACTACGTCGCGGCGAGTTCATACGCGACGCTGCAGTTGATCCCAACGCCAGCAGCGATGATCGACTGATTGCCTTGCTCTCCTATGTTTCTCAGGTCTTTGTGCCGATTGTCATGCCGATCATTGTTCTGCTCAGCGAGAGCAGCAAGAAGCGCCCGTTCCAGCGCTATCATGCGGTGCAGAGCTTGGCGCTGACACTCGTTTTTATGATTGTCGGCGTTGCCGCCATGATCGGCATCGTTGTTGTGCAGATCGTACCGATCATCGGAATGCTCATCGGGCTGGCGGTACTCTGCTTGACGCCGGTGGCCTTCATCATGTACTTCATCGCCATGGTCTACTATGGATACCGATCCTATCAGGGGAAACGCTTCAGTATCCCCGGATTGACCAGCTTCCTACATGATCAGGGATGGCTGTACAACTAGAACGGTTCGGCTCTTCATCTCTGGATGAATTCTCGCAAAAACCAAAAAGGACGGCGTCCGCCTGCGGACGCCGTCCTTTTTGGTTTTTGCGAGAATTCTACACATAAATGTCAATGATTCAAACAAATAAGCATTAAAAGTTAAATATAATTCACCAATATATGCATTATATCAATATTTGGTATTGACTTATTGGATTTTTGTGCTAAGATTTGTTTGTGAACGATAGAAAGAGTATTGATTTTCTTAAGACGGCTGGAGGATACCCCAATGACACTGCCCAACCCATTCATCTTGGCGGCAGAGGCCAAAGAACACCAACGTTTCCTGCTTGAGGAGGCTGAGGCGCTTCGACTGCATCGCACGGATGCTCTGCGAGATGATAGTGCATTCCATGGGCGTCAGGCGCGACTGCGAAGCCGGCTTGGCGGATTGCTAATCGTAGCCGGGGAATGGCTGCGCGGTGAAGATGATCGAACAGCGATCAATCGTCCTCGTACGCCGTTGTCGGCATCGTAGGGCCCGAATTCAGTCGGGCGTGAATACCACAACAGAAATCCGGCGCCTTTACCGCTGGTAGGAGCTGTACAAGGATTTCCACCGGGATTCACGAGTAGCGCCATCACTATGGATTGCCGAGCGCCCAGAAGTCAGACTTTTGATACAGGCCTCACTTCTGACCCCGTAGACGCTGCCTGTCGCAACACAAAAATATTTCTGCCTGAAAGGAAGTGAATCATGGTACCACTACCGAATCGATGCCCATTTGGGGGCGGCGAGATCGTCGTCACCCAGTTCTACTGCCCTGAAACCAATATTACCATCGACGGGCGCTTCTCGGTCGACGTGCCCTTTGCCCAACTGACGCCGGAACAACTGCACTATGTGGAAACATTTGTGCGTTGTGAAGGCAAGCTCAGCCGGATGGAGAGTGAATTGGGGCTTTCCTATCCGACGTTGCGCAATCGACTTCACGATGTCATCCGGGCGCTGGGCTACGAGCCAGGCAAGGAGGAGACAACGACGATGACGGAAGATGACCGCAAGGGCATCCTTGGGGCTCTGGACGGTGGAGAGATCTCATTCGATGAAGCAATGGAGTTGCTGAGAGGGACGGAACAATGAACATTACACACTCTTTCGCGACCGGCGAAGCGCCCAATGTCATTCTTCATCGTGTCAAGGGAGATCTTTTGATACAGGGGTGGTCGCAGCTGGAAGTCATGCTGGCTGCTGACGACGCGGTAGCTGATGACCACACTGGTGACGGTGGCGCTCTAGAGATCCAGTGCGGCGGTGACTGCCGCCTGCAATTACCCTTTGGCGCGTCGGTTCATGCGCTTATGGTCAGCGGCGACACAAGAGTGAGCCAGGTCAACGGCGCCGTACAGCTCGACGACATCAAAGGCGATCTGCAACTGAAGATGGTCGGCAGGACAACGTTGGGCGAAGTTAAGGGGGATGTCGCCATCTACCATGCCGATGGCGACATGAGCGCCAAACGCATCCGTGGAGATGCCAAAGCGCATATTGTCAGCGGCGCTGTCCGCTTCGAAAACGTCGCTGGAGACCTGCGACTCCAGCATACCGACGAGGCATGGGTCGGCAATGTGGGCGGGGATCTGTTGGCCCGCGACATACATGGCGATTTTTATGTCGAAAATGTCGGCGGGGATGCCAATGTCGGCGCAGTCGAAGGCTCCTTTGTCGCCTCCAATATCGGCGACGATCTTGTGCTGGCAGAGGTGACCGGGAATGTACAGGTGACAGCCGGGGATGATGTCTCGCTTCGCCTGACGCCACATGCGGGGTTAAGTTGCGTTGCCGTTGCAGGTGGCGATGCCACTTGTCGGGTGCCATTTGACTGCAGTGCGGAAGTGACATTGCAGGCAGGCGGAGAGATCACCGTTCATCGGCTGACGATTGATTCCGGAGAGGATGCTCACCATCGTAGCTTTACACTGGGGAGTGGCGCTGCAGCAGTTGCTATCACGGCGGGGGGCGACATCTCCTTTGGGGGCAGTGATATGAAATGGGACGACAGTGCTTCCAGCGCGGAAGCAGCAATGGCAGTCGGGATGCGCGCCGGGGAGTTGGTCCAGCAGGTAGCCAGCCAGGTTGAGATGCAGGTGAAGGCGGCAACGAGCCAGTTGGACAAGAAGCTGAGTGAGCTGGCCGACAATGACGAGCTGGTTCTGCGCATTCAAGATAAGGTGCAGGCCGCAATGAATATCGCTGAGATCAAGATTTCTGAGGCCATGGTTCAGGCCGAGCAAGGCATCAAGGAAGCTCAGGAACGGGCCGCAAAGTCGGATGCACAGAATCGTCGCCAACAGCAGGCATGGAAGGTGAACAGACCGCCCAAACCGACAAGCCCGCCTGTGAGCGATGAAGAACGGCTGATCATCCTGGGCATGGTGGATCAGGGCAAGATCTCCGTCGAACAGGCGGAGCAATTGCTTCAAGCACTGAGGCCCAAATCAGTCAAGTAGGACCGAACATGAGGCGAAACGGTCAAGGGATGAGAAGATGGCAAACAATGAAGAACGCATGATGATTTTGCGCATGGTCGAGGACGGGAAGATCAGTGCCGAAGAGGGAGCAAGATTGCTGAAGGCGCTGGGCGCTGACGGGACACCCCCTGCCGGGGCCGCGCCCACAGGTCCGACACGTAATATGCGCGTCCGCGTCACCGATCTGGTCACCGGTAAACAGAAGGTCAGCGTCAACATTCCACTGACCCTGGTCTCATTCGGCCTGCGATTTGTTCCAGACAGTGCAGGCATCAACAAGCAGGCCATCGTAGCTGCGATGGAGTCAGGCACGGTCGGGCGCATTGTCGACGTACAGGATGATGAAGACGGTACCCATGTGGAGATCTTCCTCGAATAGGCGGGGGTGTCCCTCCAGTCGTAGCGCCACAGAGGCCCGGCTCTTGAGAAAGGCCGGGTCTCTTCCCTTTTGCCCTTGCAGGCCAACCCCAATCTAGAGGAGTGTCACCAAAATGCCGGGGATGGTCCGACAGTCAATTGTCAAGTCAAGCGTTTCTGGACCGTCCCCGGCATTTTCGGCCCCCAGTCTGAAACCCAACCAGGCCCTTACTGTTAGCGGTCGGCTGGAACCAGCCGCAGTGAAGTCGTTTCATGACATCTAGACGCGATTGCCCTACCTCTATCTTTGACACCGCTGTTCGCCGACCAATATAATGGTCACCAATCAAAATGCGAATACGACATAGAGTACAAGGAAATCACGAATGGCAGAAGTGCAGACGCTACGCAAAGGAAATGTCTTTGAAGAGAACGATCAACTCTGGAAAGTATTGGAGTTTCAGCATATCAAGGTAGCACGAGGTGGAGCCACCATTCGCCTCAAGTTGCGTAATCTACGCACAGGGTCCACGGTAGAAAAGACATTCAACAACGGGGCCCGCGTCAATGACGTACGCCTCGAGTCAGACGACGTCGAGTATCTCTATACCGATGGCGAATTCTACTATTTTATGAATACCAAGACCTTCGAACAGGTTCTGCTGACCGCAGAGGCGCTGGAAGGGGTGCTTGAATATTTGACCGACAATCAGATTGTCTCATTGGACACCTATGAGGGTGAGCCGATCAGCATCGATCTGCCGACGACTGTCGACCTGAATGTAGTGTGGGCCGAGGCAGCTGTCGCCGGCGACACAGCCAACACACCCAACAAGCAGATAGAGCTGGAGACCGGACTGAAGATTCAGGCGCCTATGTTCGTGAAAGAAGGCGACGTCATTCGCGTCGACACACGCACGTGCAGCTATGTGACCCGGGTGCAACAGTAACGCATCAGTCGATCTCAGATGGCGTCGATTCCGTTAAATAATTGACGCCCAAACTTGATCTTCTGTGATGATTTGGATATACTGTGACACGTAATTGCCGTTGTAGCTCAGCTGGTAGAGCGGTGCACTCGTAATGCTCAGGTCATCGGTTCGACTCCGATCAACGGCTTCTTAGAACCACTCGTCTTCTACATCAGGCGAGTGGTTTTTTGTTAGCTACCAGGAGAGCCAGGGCACGCCAGGAATGCCGCCCAACCGGTAGAGTTGGTAGATGCCGTAGAGCAGGTAGATGGCCAATACAAAGACCGTCACGCGCAGAAAGCGATCTCGCTTTGCCCAGATGGCTTTGCTCTGTATCCAGACTGCCGACGGTCGCCAGAGCATCAGCAGCAGCAATATGATTAGAATGATCAGGAATCTGCGTAGGCTCACTTGGGTTCCGCCCGAAGCATTGTACGATCGAGTCGTTCTCGCATAGCCGAACTTGGCCGCTGTGGGTCGGCGGGAAAGCAAACCCGCCCTACAACATGAAATTCTGTTGAACCTCGAAAGGTTTGCCGACCTGTGATGGACATACGGCTGCTACTACATCCCAATAGTCCGGGGTTCTGGGTGCTCGTCAGTCTGCTCGCCTGGTTGGCAATCAGGCTTACGACCCGCTACTGGTCACCGCGCCAGCTTCTCTGGATCACTGTAGCACGTTGGGTCCTGATTCCCTATGCCGGCCTGATTGCAGGGAGTCTTTCTCCCCAACTCATGGGCTTGATCGACATTGACTGGCAGACCACGCTAGGCATCGGTATTGTGCTTACTGCGATCCTCATCGGTCTGATGGCAGTCGTGCGATTCATGCTCAATGACATCTCCGCCGCCGAACCGAGTCCCACCGATACAAGTCCCTCAGAAACAGAAGCGGAAACGGTACGTGCCCCCGGCTGGCTATGGGGCGGCATGACGATAATTACGACCGGAGCAGAACAGTTTCAGTGGTCGTTTCTGCGCGGTGCAGTCCTGGAAATCGCGTTGCTGAATCTCACGGATATTGGTCAGACCGGCTATTGGTCGATCTGGATCGCCACTCTGCTGGCGCTGCCGGCAATCCTGCTCCAGCCCCTCAACAGGACGGACAGGTTGCTCAAAGTCACAGTATTGATCATAAGCGCCATTCTTTTCGTCTTCACCCAAAATTTCTGGCTCTGCTGGACGTTCCACGCTTCCGCTTGGCTGCTCCTTGCCACGGACAGACCCTCTCACACGATTGCTGGGCCGTAATCGCTGCTCCGTTGCCGACGTCATCTACTGGTGCGAAATAAATAGTGCGCAGATAGTCTGCGCACTCATGTCACTATTCTCAATGTATTGGGTTCGTGCGCAGACTAGAAAGCTAGATCAGCAATCCAACGCCGATCACCAGCGCAAAGAGCACAACCGAAACGATGAGCAATTGACGTAGATCCTTTACAACGTAGGCATAGTCGTGCTTCCAGTCAACGCTGTCAGATCCCTTGACGGTGTCAACTGCCTTCGTTGATTTAGTTACTGCTTCATCTGTCGATGTGTTGCTCTGCGTAACCGTCGATTTATCGTCTTTGTATAGCTCGCTATAGTTGCGCGGGTTAGCGCTGGAGAGTTTCTTACTGCGATTCTTCTTTGAGGCCATGAGTTTCTTCCTAATCCTCTGAATTCAACGGTTCAATTGGTACAATTATACGCTGCGTTGAGGTCAGGACCAAAAACGTTGGATCCATGGCGGCGCAAAAAAAGACTTCACCACAGGGCACGGAGGTGCTACAGAGGCCACGTAGAGGATACCGAGGAAAATCGAGCCCTTCAGTTCACGTTGTTCAGCCTGCGCCGCTGACCGATACGGGCGAGAAGATCCCGCAGTTCCGGCAACCGCAGTGCATAGAGTACGAGTACATAGAAGAACGATCCGATGCCACCGACAGCCACCACATAGACGATATTCGCCAGCAGACTTGTCGAACTGCCGTCACCGAAGAACCGCTGCATTGCGACGATGGCAGCAGCCATGATCAATGCACCCACAGCGATCTTGCCGAGCCCGCTAGTCAGATCGGAATCCAGGGGGCCGACCCGCCAGCGGAGAAGCGCCACCATGACCAATGCGTGGCTCGCCTGCTTGGCGGTATCAGCCCAGACAAGTCCCAGAAAGCCGAGCGGCTCCACCAGTGCAAAAGCAACGATCATGTAGATCAACACGCTGCCCACGCCCACCAAAGCCGGCATCAGTGTGTTGTTGCGCGCATAGAAAGCGTAGTTGAGCGGAAAATCGATGGCGGCGAAGAGCATGCCAATCAGATAGATATTCAGCGCATTCGAAACCTGGGCGGTATCTGCGGCAGTGAAGTCGCCCCGTTGAAAGAGCAGGCGCGTCACCGGCGTACCCAACAGCCACAGGCCAACAGCAGCCGGCACAATCAGCAGCAACACCATACGAAGGCCACGTCCTAGCGTACGCCTATAGCTGGGCTCATCGCCAAGTGCGTAGAATTGGCTCAGTCGGGGCAACGCCGCCAACGAGATGGCCACACTGATCAGACCGAGCGGCATCTGCTGCAACGTGGTGGCATTGGCCATCCATGCGATGCTCTGTGCGCCGGTGCCGCTTGCCAAGCGGCGATCCAGCCCGACTTGAAAGAGGCTGACAACCAGGCCCGCCGCGATGGGAGCATAGAGCAGCAGGATTTTACGCAGGGCCGGATGACGCCAGTCGATCGAAAACTGTACGGTTACGCCGGAGCGCAGCAGATCCCACCACATCAGCGCCAACTGAGCCGTGCTGCCCAGCAAGATGCCGATGGCCAGACTGGTAATGCCGATCTTCTCCGAGAGCACCGGCGCGGCGATTACGATCCCCAGGTTGTAGACAGCCGTTGCGATGGCCGGAAAGACGAAGCGTTCCTGGGCGTAGAGAATGGCCGTAACGACGCCGGCCATGCTGAAGAGCCAGACCGCAGGAGAGACCAGGCGTATCAGATTGATGGTGAGGGGAAGCAGGGTGGGATCAAACTTGTCAAAACCGCCGGCCAGGAGCTGAGCCACAAAAGGAGCAGTCAGCTCAAGCAGGATCACGATAAGCGCAAGGACAATGGCGAAAACGCCGAGAATCGTGCTGGCCAGACGAGCGAACTCTTTGCGGCTGCGAGTGCGCAGGTAGTCACTGAGCACAGGGACCAATGCAGCGCTCAACATGCCGCCGACGAGAAAATCGTAAAGCAACGTAGGCACTTGGCTGGCAACGCGAAAGGCGCTGACCTGGCCGCTGGCGCCAAAGAAATAGGCAATGACCATCTCTCGCACCAGCCCCAGAACGCGGCTGGCCATGTTGCCCACAAAAAGAATGCTCGCACTACGGGCCAGCGTCGGCTGGCCGGAATCAGGCGGAACCGTACCGACGGATGCCGGTTCGAGAGGCGGTAGGATTGGCGGTGTCGGGTCGGGCGCGCTACTGGACATGATGTCGATTGTAGCACAGGGCAAGATGTGCAAACGAAAGGAATGCGTAGGGTGCGCCCCTTGTGGTCGCCCAGCGTGGGCGACCACAAGGGGCGCACCCTACGATTACCTGGTTATCATCCAAACACTACAACTGTGAACAGACGTATGCTAGGCAAGTACCCGCTTCGGCTGCATAAACTCTCGTGGATCTCCGGTTCCGGGATAGCCATCCTCTTCAAGCTCAGCCAGGAATTTCTCGGTCTGAATGGCAGCCGTGCAGCCTTGGCCCACACTGGTAGCAACCTGCTTGAAGACCTTGTCCATGATCTCGCCCCCGGCAAAGACGCCCGCAACGTTGGTTCGTGAAGCACGATCGGTGATCAAATGACCGTCCTCGTCCAGTTCAAGCTTCTCTTCCAACAGTTCGTTGTTGGGAATGTGGCCGATGAAGACGAAGACACCATCCGTGTCCAGGTAGCCTTCCTCACCGGTCACCGTGTCCTCGGTCTTGACACCGACCACGTGCCCGTCATCACCCTCGATCTCAGTCACAACGGTGTTCCAGACAAATTCGATCTTGTCGTTCTTCATAGCCCGGCTCTGCAGAATCTTGCTGGCGCGCAATTCATCGCGTCGATGGATGATACGCACGCGTGAGGCAAACTTGGTCAGGAAGAGCGCCTCTTCGACAGCGCTGTCGCCGCCGCCGACCACAAGGACATCCTTGCCCCGGAAGAAGAAGCCGTCACAGGTCGCACAGTAGCTCACGCCCTTGCCCATATAGTCCATCTCGCCCGGCACCTGCAGATAGCGTGGCCGTGCGCCCGTGCAGACAATAATTGAGCGGGTCGTATATTCCTTGCCGCTCTGAGTGCGTACCTGGAATGGGTGCTCGTCGACTACCAGTTCAGTCACGTAATCAAAATCCACCCGCAGACCGAATTTTTCAGCCTGGGTCTTCATCTTCTCGACTAGCTCAGGTCCGCTCAGGCTCTCCGGAAAACCGGGATAGTTTTCGATCTCGTAGGTGATGCTCACCTGGCCGCCATAGTCGTTGCCGGTAATCAACAGCGGATTCAGGTTGGCCCGGGCCGTATAGAGTCCTGCAGTAAAACCGGCTGGACCACTGCCCACGATGATCACATCTTCGACTGTGCCGGATTCTTCGCCGGCGCCGTTTGTCATGGTCGTTTCTTCACTCATTATTCTTGCTCCTCAATACAATCTAAAGCGCAGCTGCACTATATTTTCTATAGCGAAATTATACTGCCTCAGTATAGAATCGCCAAACAATCATTCCCGTAGTCGGGCGTACAAAACGCGATACACAGCCGGTAAGGAAAGGGCTTTCTCTACCCGGACATCACCGGATAGCAGCACCACAGAAATTGCAGAAACCTAATGGTTCTTCGGTTCCGGAAGAGCCAGCCTAATTATCCGCACCGGACAACGATATTTCCAGCGGTGACGCTAACGGCTCAAAATCAGGCCCTTCATACATGCCGACAAGCATCGTGGCCGGGGTGACACCGTCCGCAACTTCGACCTGATGGCTGTCCAGCAACATTTCGCCTGTCTTCCAAAGAGACGTCGGATAGTAGACGCCGCCCGCGGCCCGATCATCCTGGCCGATCTTTTCACCGGCAGCGTCGAACAGTTGCACGGTGGTCGTGTAGTTGGCCTCCACCGGCGCATCGACGTGCCAATGCAAGCCGACACTCACCATGTTTCCCTCGGGTTTAGCACTTTCATTCCAATCATAGCCGGCCAACTGAAACGGCCCCAGCATCTGTTTAACCGTTCTGCTTGGCGGCGCTGTGATAGCAGGACCGATCACTTCTACCAGCGGCGGATCTTGCGGCTGCAAGACAAACTTGGTCTCCAAGCCCGGCATTGCTTTGACCAGAAAAACCGGCTGGTCACCGCCATCAACCAACGCGGTATCGAGGGTCGCACCGATGTCGGCAAAGCGTGCCTCAGGAGCAATCAACGGAAAAAGTCCGGTCATGCCCTGGCCGCGTCCTTCGACGCTCTGCAAATAGAAGAGAGGGACGATGTCATTGCGATCGTTGCTGACCAGCAACGCGTTGTCCGGCGGCCCAGCAGCTAGAATCGCCTCCCAGCGCTGGCGCGCACCGGTGCTGTTCGACTGATCGAACTGCGGCGAGTAGGCCCGAAATTGGCGTAGCGGCAGCAGAAGAAGAAAGAGCAGCAAGATGAAGCCGACTGTGATGTGAGGTGTGGTTGCAGGCGGCGTCGAGAGGGTTTCTTGTTCGCTCAAGCCACCATCGGCATCTCCAATCGTCTCGATGACCGAAGGCTCAGCATCCGAAGCCAATGCTTCAGTAGCAAGGACCGCTCCATCCGTTTCGTGGGCATCTGTATCGGCATTATGGGCTGCACCTTCATCGATTGCACCCTCGTCAACAGCACCCTCATCATCGACTTCTTCGAAGTCGAATTGGAAGCCTAGCCCGATGGCCTCTGCGGCAAATCCGATCCAAAAGACAGCCATCAGATAGAGAGGGATGTAGTAGACCAGAATGTCATCGATGCCGTAGAAGAGATTGAAGACGCCCTGCAGCAAGCCGTAGACGCCCGTCAACGCCAGCACCGGCCAGCGTTTCCGCCAAATGAGCACGCTAAGGCCCACAAGAATCAGCACCAGACCGGCCCAGTTGAAGTTCAACTTCCAGAGCAGCAATGCCTGGGAAAGACCGCCCAATGCCTCAACCGGGCCATTGAAGCCCACCGAGATCGAACGCCCGGTCACAAAGTTCAAGAATGATTGCCAATTGTCCGTGTAGAGCGTCAGCGTCGTGTCGCCCAACCGCTGATGGTACCATGGAGATGCCTCCGGCCCGCTGCGTAGCGGAATGTAGAGGTAGAGAAGCATGGGCAGCACAGCCGCAAAAAGGCTGGCCACAATCAATGCAGGCGATCGCCAAAACGGTCGGTCGACCATCCAAAGATAGGCAAGCAGCCCAGGAATAAAGAGTAAGATCATGCCGTGGTGGGTCAACGAGAGGCCGACCAAAAAGAAGAGCAACAACACTCGGTTGCGATGCCGTGGTGGCGTGATCTCGACGGTTGCATCGTCTGCTGAAGCGATCTCAAGGGCCTGCGCCACCCAGATGATCAACAGCAAGAAGACGACATGAAGCGGATAGACTTCGGCGATTAGGCTCTGGCTCCAGAAGGTGGGGTTGGCAGCCAGATAGAGGGCCGCAAAGAGCGCAGCGATGCGGCTGACGATCAACGGACCGACCAGCCAACGCCGCACAACGAGGAAAGTCAGGCAGACCGCAACTGCTCCTGTCAATGCGCTAAATGCATTCAGCGCCTGCGCCGGTGAAATGCCAAGCACATCCAGCAGACGTTGCCACGCACCGCCGATCAACAAATAGAGCGGATAGCCGGTCGGATGCGCCAATCCCCAGTTCCAGGCGGCGAAGTGAAACTCTCCGGCATCGCCCGACAGCACATCCGGTGCAATCATGCGCAAATAGCCGGCAAATACCAGCGCAAAGAGTAGGATGGCGATCTGTCTGTCTGCACGAACCAACGGGTTAAACTTGACCATAGATGCTCATTGGCGGATAATTTTTGGGTTTATGCTTTGTGGCGAGATCTCTGTTTTGTAACAAATTTGCCACAGATTCACACAGATAAGGACCTGATTTTCACAGATGTCTTACAGATGTCCAGAGGTATCCCAGGTCCATCTGTGTCTTATCCGTTTTCATCTGTGTGAATCTGTGACTCTACTGCAAAAAGGTAAATTTGCCACAGATTTGCACAGATAAACAACTGATTTTCACAGATGAACTTTGAGCCGCTTCTTTGCTATCAGACCTTATCTGTGGTTATCTGAAGCCATCAGTGTTCATCTGTGGCTGATCTTTTGTTCTTGCAGTAGAGTCATCTGTGGCGAAAAAGGCTTTTTGCAATGGACTCACAGAATGACACAGATAACCAGGTGACAGTTCATGTCCCCAACTTGGTCGGGAACGGCGCTGATGATCGTGCCCACCTACAATGAACGTGAAAACTTAGCCCGTCTTGTGGGTCAACTGCGCGCGCTGCCCGGCGATGTGCACGTGGCAATTGTCGATGACAACTCGCCTGACGGTACTGGGCTCATCGCCGACGCCATCGCCGCCTGCGATGAAGGCGTCCACGTCATTCACCGCGCAGGCAAGCTGGGGCTCGGCACCGCGTACAAGGCGGGTTTCAGATTCGGCTTGGTGCAAGGTTACGAGTACATCGGCACCATGGATGCGGACTTCAGCCACAATCCCCGGAGCGTACCTGCTCTGATTAGCTGTGCATCGCAAGGGACCGATCTTGTCGTCGGCAGCCGCTACGTGAAGGGCGGCCGAGTTGTCGGTTCGACGCCCATGCGCAAGTTTGTCAGCTACGTGGCCAACTGGTTGGCCCACATCTTGCTAGGTGTCACCATCCGTGACTGCACGGCTGGGTTCCGCTGCTATCACCGCAACGTGCTCCAGACCATCCCCCTGGACGAGATCTTCAGCAGCGGCTACAGTTTCCTGGTCGAGATGGCCTATCGTTGCCAGCGGGCAGGCTTCACGGCTGCCGAAGTGCCCATCACCTTCGTCAACCGCACCGAAGGCGCCAGCAAGATCAGCAAGAACGAGATCTACAAAGCGTTCTACACGTTGCTGCGTCTGCGCACCAGCGCCCTGCCATGGGAGCGGATGGTGGCGATTTGGAGAAACGGCAAGGTGAGCTTGTGATAGGGTGAAAAAGCCGGAAGAGGCGTCTGCCTCGTCATTATCCCGCTCACCTTGTCACCCTCTCACCCCTTCATTTTTTCACCTCAACCCAATCCACCGCCGCAGCCAACGGACGTCGATCCCGATTCAAGCTGATGCGCAGGAACGCTTCGTTCGGGTCGATCACCAATGCCGCCGTGCCCGGTGTGGCGCCCTGTATGCCGATCAAGGCGAAATGATTGCCCGCAAGCTGCTCCGGCGTCACGCCTGCGCCCAATGCCTGCAAGACCGCGACGGCCTCCTCGGTCAGATAGGCGGTAGCGTCGCCACTGCTTGCGACCAGCACGATACGCCCTGCCTCAACGCCGGCCAGGAAGTCGACCATGGCCTGGCTCTCATAGACATTGGCCGCCGTGTCGAAGCCGGTCTCCTCCAGCACCTCGCCGCTCTTCTCATCCAACACAGTCACATTGATGCCGCGCCGTCCTGCCGAGGCGTCGGTCTGCTCGCCCTCTTCATCAAAAAGGGCCATGAACGCGCCATCGGCAAAGGCCTTGATGTCGGCATCCACCGGCAGTTCGACGCCGGTCTCGCCAATCATGCGGCTGCCGCCGATGACCTCACGCGGTGAAGCAGCGTGGCCCCAAGCCAGCTCGATACGATTCAACCCGTCAATCAGTCCATCTCCCGGCACCTGCCATGACACCTCCTGCCATTCATCGGAGAGCGTTTTCGATGCCAGTTCGACGCCGTTGACACCTGCGGCCACTGTTTGCGCTACGCTGCCGGGATAGGCAAAGGGGCGCAGGCGCATGGTCAGATTGTACGTGGCGTCGGGATCGACCTGGCGTAGCGGCACAAAGAGGCGGCTGCTCTCGCCAATGGCCCATGTGGCAGGCGTCTCGTAGGGCTGATCGACCTCGGCTTCGTCCCAGCCTTCGCCGCGATAGGGGAAAGTTCCTGTCTCGCCCAACGCCAGCATGAAGTAATCTTCGCCCTCTGGCTGGATCACCCGATAGGCCTCAATGCCGTCCTCGGCCCAGAAGGGATCTTCCTCAAGCGGAACCGTCGTACGGACCCAATCCCAGGCAGATTGCCAGTGATCAGCATAGGGATAGCGCTCGGGAATGGGTGGATAGAGCAGGACGTACTCGGTATTGTAGAGATACATCAACTCGGCGGCTTGATCCCGGGCGGCTTCCAGTGTCTCCGGGGCCACCTCCGCCCCAAACTCAATCTGCGTCAACGCATTGAAGAAGGGTATGCGCTCGAAGTAGCCCATCTTGAAATCGGGCGCGCGGCTGATGTTGCCTCCTAACATCGGCTTACCGTGAGCCGTCTGGTAGTATTGAAGCTGCGTGCGCTCTGGCCCCAGCACGCCAAAGCTATTGCGCCAGCCTAGCGGCACCTGCATCACACTCACCGCACCGGGATCGGCGGCAATTTGCTCGTAGACGGCCGGGATGCGAGCGTCCGACAACGGAGCGGGAACAGTGAGATGTTCGAAGATGATGAGCATCGAGATCGCAAGACCAAAGATCAAAGATCCAAGAGCGACAGGCAAATTCTGCGCATTGAGAGCCGATCTCTGGTCTTCGTTCTTTGATTTTCGCCTAGCCTCGAGTTTCCCCATTGCCCAAAAGACCCCGTATCCGACCAACACCGCCAGCCCCAGCATCAGCAAGACGCTGTTGCGGTTGGGGGCGCGGTTGGCCTTGACGATGGGCACGTAGTGGAGTAGCGCATAAGGCAAAGGAAACGTGGCGTCGACGCCGTCGAGATCGAATTGGTACTCACCGTTGATCTGGAGGAAAGGACCTAGCGTGAATAGGCCGAAGATGATTGACATCCAGATCCAGATGCGCACTTTGCTGCGATAGGCGAAGACGCCGACCAGGGCGACGGCCAGCGTGACCCAACCCAGGAAGACCGTGTTTAGATCGCGGAAGCCGGTGACGCCCATCTCCAACGCCCGCAACTGCACCCGACGCAGTTCCGTGATCAGATCGCCGCCGAAGATCGGATGCAACGTCGTGGGTGTGAACCAGCCCAGTAGATCGGTGCTCAACGGGATGGCCTCGCCCCAGCCCTTGAGCGAAAAATTGTCAGTCAGGAATTGGTAAAGCACGGGGACGAGTATGAGGCCCCAGAGAAGAAAGGCGGTCATGCCCAAAAGGCACAGATTGAAGAACGAAGTTCGAAGATCGGCTGGAGCAGGGGTTTCGGCATTGGCATCCGCTCCAAGCGCAGCAACATCTCGGTTACCCGTGCTTCGTTCTTTGTTCTTCGTCTTTCTCGCTGCCCAAAGCCTCACCGAATAATCAACCAGCACGATCAACGTAAAGATCGCCAGGAAGACCGCCGTGATCATCTCGGCGAGACCATTGAAAGCGAAAAAGACCCCGGCCAGGACGGCTGCGTGGCGCCGATGATTGGCGGAGAGAGAGCCGTCGAATGTACGCAATAGCATGAGGGCGTAGAAGGGGATCCACTGGGTCGTGACCATGTCGTAGTGGCCCAGAGCGGCGTAGATTGCCCGGTTGCTGGCGAAGGCGTAGGCGATACCGCCGACAAAGGCGCCCAGATAGATCAACGATTGCGAGCGAGGGATCGAAACACCCGTCGCACTCAGCTTGCGCAACAGATAGACTAGCAGCAAAAAGGTTCCATAGCCGCTGAAGATGGTGCTGAAGAGCAGGGTCAGGTTGCTGGCCCCCGGCAGGTTGAAAGCCAGCATCAACGGCTGGGCAAAGAGGGCATGAAAGAAGTTGTAGGTGTAGAGAATCAAATCGATGCCCAGCGGATACCAGATCAGCTCGCTGTGCAGTGGATTGCTGAGCGTGTCGACCAGCGCGGTCTTGAGCGTCCAGATGTTCCAGATGAAGGTCGACTCATCGAAAGCCCATTGTGCGATGCCGGGGACGTGGGTGCCCAGTTTGGCAACCAGCGGCCAGGAGAGTATGAGGCTCAGGACGGCATAGACAGCCAGGACGAGGAGATGCACACGCCAGGCGTTGGTTTGCTTCTTCATCAGACACTCTGGCCGTTTGTGGGTTGCCTGTCGATTAGCGACAACTCGAGCTCTAGTTCATCACGAATGGGAATATCGTCGATGCCGGTGGGCGGAATGCCCGGTTTCAAGTCACGCTCACGCGCGACAGCATTGATCCGCGCTTCTGCAAGCGTAAAGCCGGCACGTTGGTAGAGACGCTGGGCCGGCCAATTGTCATTGGTGGTGACCACCGACACGCGACGGCACTCCGCTTGTCGGGCATTGTCAACAACAGAGTCGACCAGACGACGCCCAATTCCCCTGCGAGCGACCATGCTGTTCAGCGTGGTAATCTCGCACGCATCGTCGACATAGCGGTAGGTGACAAGCCCAACAGCGGCGCCGCCCTGCTCGGCCAGGATGCCAGACAGTTCAGTCGCCCGATAGAGTTCACCGTTGACGACCTGGATGTCACTGCCCCATTCACTGATTAGAATATCCTCGACGGTTGATCGGTCCGATTCAACAACCGGGCGGAAGTGAATGGCCTGAGACTCTGCCTTGCGCACATTCTCGATATGGCTCGTCTCGTAGAAAGGATCGTCCGCGCCAGTCTGTGCTTGTGCCAGACCATCCATTAACCTGCTCAGGTACGCTATGTTGCCTTCGATCAACGCCCGCCCGCCGATCTCGCCGTGACAGGGGACGACCGTCTCCACATCCGTTCGGCTCGACCATTCCATCAGCCGATCAATCCACGGCTGCACCGGCAACGACTCATGGAGCAGCGGAAAGGGCGTCTCGATCGTGTCACCGCTCAAGAGCACACCCCATTCAGGGATGAACGCCACGAGACAATCTTCAGTATGACCTGGCAGGTGGGACAATTCGACGGTAACGTCGCCCAGGTCGATGGTCAAATTCTGGTCAAATGTAATAGTCGGCGGCGCCAAAGTCACATTGTCCCAGCGCCCCGGTGCTTTGCGACGAGACTCGGCCAGATAGCGCGGCACATCGTCATCAAAGCGCTTGCCACAGGCGGCATGGGCAATGACGGGAATGCCGGCAGGCAATCCCCCCGTCCCCCACACATGATCCCAATCGCCATGGCTGTAAGCGACCAGCAGTTGCCGCTCCGCAAGTCCCTCTTGCTCCAGAAATTCGCAGACAGCCGCCATATCGTGTGGATGGGAGAGCGTATCCCAGATCAGGACACGCTGTTCGCCGACAATGAGCGCACCGCGCACATCGAACTCATCAAGACTCAATTCGGTTAGCCAAAGGCCAGGGCGGAACGGGACGATCTGTGTCATGGAATTTGATTTCGTGAAGTTCGGTGCTTGCAATTGACAGAGTGATAAGCAGAGGTGTGAAAGGGGTCAAGAAAAAGACTCACCCTGTCACCCCCTCACCCTTAAAGCGGCTTCTCCGCCACACAAATCACACTGGTGCCAAAAGGCAGCGGACCCAGTTCCAACATCTCAGCCTCTAGCCGGCCCACCATATGCAGCACCGAGTTGATTGGCTCCGGGATCGGCTCCATCTCGACTTGGTAGACGTCCTCTTCTTCCGTGAGATGAGGACTTTCCAGGTCCGGGTTGTAGGGACGCAGCATACGAATGCCTGCAATAGCGGGGAAGAGGAAGAAGTTGTTGTAGCTGATGCGCGACACATTGAACCCGGTCAGTTCCAACTTCTGACTTAGTTCGGGCACGGTGTAGCGGCGCTCATGATCGTTGATCTCGTCATTGTAGCTCCAGAGCCACATGAAGGCGGGCACGGTCACAATTAGCTTGCCGCCCGGCTTGAGCACGCGCAGGCACTCTTTAAAGACGCCAAGTTCGTCGGCGATGTGCTCAACCGTGTCCAACAATGCAACCAGATCGACCAGATTATCGCCGAAGGGCAACTCACTGCCAGACCCTTGACATGCGTCAAGCCCGCGCTGGGCCGCAACCGGCAACGGTCGTGCACTGTAGTCCACGCTGATGACGTCGCCATAGTTGGCCAAGTGGTGAGCCATGTTGCCCGCCCCGCCGCCGACGTCAAGCACCGTACGCTTAACGCCCGGCTTGAGCGGAACCATCTCCTGATCCAGATACTTGAGAATGGCGCGTGTACGTCCGGCGAACCAAGCGTGTTTGTCTTCTTCCAGAACAGTCAAGACCGGTGTTTGCATCGGATGGTCTCCTAAAGCTAATACGTACTGCGTATTGCGTAAACTCAGAGTGAACGGACAATCATCGTTTCGTGGCCGAGCACATCGGTGATACGTATGGCGATTGTGGTTGGTTCCCCGTGAGTCACGGAAGCTATTGACGGATCAATCAACAGCGCATATCGACCTTCGACCTGTGCACGCCGCTTCTGTGGAGCGTCCACCATCGTGGGGCGATAACAAAGACCATCGTAGGCCGGATCAATTTCGATGGCATCTACCACTTCCTGCCAGCAAGCATCTTGGTCTAAGGTGACCGATGAAGCAGATGACCGCCGCTTGCCCATCCAGTTTAGCAATGCAAGTGTCGTCTTTCCCTGGACAACCACTTCAATTGTAGACGGTTCCCCTGCCAGACGTCGAATCTGCACCTCAACCTGTACCAAGGGGCCGTCGTCGCCCGTCGAACTATCGCCCTCAGTCGAGTCCAGTTTCCAGATGGAGAAGCCACGATCGTCTGGGTCATTGGCCCCACCATCGGCATTTTCTTCAGCCAAGCGCTGAAGACGCCGGCGTGTCGTCTGTACTGAACCATAGTTGGCATCGCAGCCGATCCAGGTGCGCCCCATCTGCTGAGCTACGGCCAAGGTAGTGCCCGAGCCCATGAAGCAGTCGAGCACAGTGTCGCCGGGGTCTGTCGAGGCGGCGATCACGCGGCGCAGCAACGCTTCGGTCTTTTGGGTCGGGTAGCCGACATCCTCGCCCGGCGTGGTGCCCAGGCCGGGGATGTCATCCCAAAGGTTGTCGACGCCACGCTCGACGGCATAGCGACCATTGTCGAGCGCCTGGAGATAGTACTTGACGCCGATGTTGCCCCCCTTGGAGGGATAGACTCGACGTTCAGCTTCATCAACGACGATCTCACCTCCATGCGGTGCGTAAAGACGGCCCAGGTCATTCAATTCGACCAATTTTTTGAAACTGTAGGTGCCGGGGTCCGAAGTGCGAAAGAAGCCTTGCTCGTCTTCCATGAACTGAGCGGCAGCCTGTCGTCGCGTGAAGACCAGCTTCTTCTTCTGCGGATGCCAGCGCGTAGGTGCGCTACGATTCTTGGCGAAGACTTCGATGTATTGGGTGCTGAAGGGAAAGTAGAAGGCATTGACCTTGGCGCCACGCGTCACCTGGCTGCGCCAGGCAATGGTGTTCAGATAGTTCTCCTCACCGAAAACCTCCTCCAGTAACAGATGAAGTCGATGAACCTGACGGTAGTCACAGTGCAGCCAGATGCTTCCGTCATCGGCCAACAGATCGCGCAAGATCAGCAGCCGCTCATACATGAATTGCAGATAGCTGTCACCGGCCCAGGTATCCGAATACTGCACCTGTTGGCCCAGCATCTGAGAACGGCCATTACGCAGCCGGACCTTGCGCACATAGTCTGCATTGCTATCGAAAGGCGGATCGATGTAGACGAGGCGAACAGTGTTGTGCAGCCCCGAGGCAGCCAGATGGGCCAACACAGAGAGATTGTCACCATGATAGATACGATTGCCGACTTCCATGAGGCTGGATCTGTCGCCGGCAAAGGACTCGCAGGGCACGACAGATACAAGGCGAACGGCAGCCGGCAGCCGCTTACCTTCCCATTTGAGCAGACCGCGGCCAACCGGAGGCGACGGCATCAGATAGCCGGCCATCTCGGGTCCAGATGTCTCAGGCCCAGTCATCGACGTTCGAAGTAATATGCGTAGACAGGGCGATTGTTGCGTTCACACCAATGCTCACGATGGGTAGGCGCGTAGGGGCCGATGCGCGAGGCGAGGCTTTCGTCGTGGGGAAGGAACTGGCCATGCTGCTCGATGAGGTAACGCACGAGTTCGCCATATTCATAGACATCGCTCTTGAAGAAAAGTAGACCGCCGGAACCGAGCTTATCGGCCAACAGATCGACGAAGGGCGGCGAAAAGAGCCGCTTCACTTTGTGTTGGGGCTTCCACCACGGATCGGGAAAGAGGATGTGAAAAGTCGAAACGCGACCGTCGGGGATCAGTAGCGGCAGATTAAACCGGCAGTCATCATCGCTGAGCCAGACGTTGTTCAGTTCACGGCGATCCACACGGTCGAGCATCAAACGAGTGGCCTTGGTCTTGGTCTCGTAGCCGACAAGGATCCGCTCTGGGAACCGGGCCGCCCGGTCGAGCAGAAAATCGCCGCGGCCAAAGCCGATCTCCACTTCCAGCGGAAGATCTGACGCCACGGCCGAGCGCCACATCTCGCCGTTGACGCCCCGTTCGTCATCCAGCGCCAGGCAGCGAAAAAAATTCCGATCCAGGCCCCACACCGGCAGCAGATCCGACCCCGGTCGCAGTCGGGGATCGCCGCCAATCAGCCCCTTGCCCGCTTCCCAATCTGCATAGGCCTGGGCACGCTCATCGTCCGTCAGCTCCTCCCACGCGAAATCCATCCGCCCCTGAGAAAACGAGGTCGCGTGATAGTCGAGGGGCGGTTGATTCTCGGCGTGTGGTTGATTCATTGTCGATTTCTAACTGTTTCGCATGTGAGCGCCAAAAATGCTGCCACAGATTAACACAGATGAAAAAAGGATAGGACACAGATATATCTGAAAGTCCTTTGACAACCTAAAAGCATCTGTGAAAATCAGTTCTTTATCAGTGTCCATCTGTGACAAATTGTCATCGCTACATCAGACCACTGAATCGGTTCACAGATCCAGCCTACGAGCGATCATATCTTTGACCGCCTGAGCGTCTGCCGGCAAATAGATCGGCGGATTGGCGAATTCAGACTCTACCTCTTTGAGGTCGCCCTCATGATAGCCGACCTTGAAGTCGGTAAACTTCAGGCCGTTGGCCGTGCTAATTACCACGACCCGGTCCGATGAGGAGATTTCGCCTCGCTCGATCAGCTTGAGCGTCGCCGCGAGCGCAACACCTGTATGTGGACAAGTGTACATGCCGGTCAGATCGGCCATGGCGGCCACATTGGCCATCTCATGCTCGGTCACCTGCTCAACCAGGCCATCGGTCTCCTGGATGGCCTGCACGGCCTTGGCATAGCTGACCGGGTTGCCGATCTGGATGGCTGTGGCCAGCGTCTCCTGGGCATGGATGACGGCCTTGTCCGAAAAATTCTGAAGATAGCTCAGGTAGAAGGGATTGGCCTTGCTGGCCTGGGCTGCCACCAACCGTGGCATCTTTTCAATCATGCCCAATTCCATGAGCAGTTTCAGCCCCTTGTAGAGGGCGCTGATGTTGCCCAGATTGCCCACCGGTATCACGATCCAATCAGGGACCTGCCAGTCAAACTGGCGAATCAGCTCAATGCCTACGGTCTTCTGGCCTTCGATACGCAGGCTGTTCATCGAGTTGGCCAGGTAGATGCTCTGATCCTCAGTCACTTCCTGGACGATCTCCATGCAGCCGTCAAAGTCGGTGTCCAGGGCCAACACGTGGGCGCCATTGGCCACCGGCTGCACCAACTGAGCGGTGCTCACTTTTCCCTGCGGTAAGAATATGATGGCGGGGATACCGGCGTAGGCCGCGTAGGCCGCCAGGGCTGCGCTGGTGTCGCCCGTGCTGGCGCAGGCCACGGCCCGCACGGGGCTGCCATCGGCCATCATCTGCTTGACCACGCTGACGAGGACGGTCATGCCCAGGTCCTTGAAGCTGCCGGTGTGGCTGTTGCCACACAGCTTGATCCAGAGATCCTCGACGCCGACCTGACGTCCCAGGCGCTGCGCCCAGAAAAGGTTTGTGTTGCCCTCGTACATGCTGACGACGTTTTCATCGCGCAGGTCGGGCACGACCCACTCTCGCATGCCCCAGACGCCGCTGCCGTAAGGCCACTCCGTGGTGCTGACGCGACGCTCGAACAATTCCTTCCAATAGGCCGACGAATGTTGACGCAAGGCATCAACATCGTGATGTACTTCGAGCAGACTGCCGTTCACGGGCGAGCGGTAGATCACATCGTAGAGTGAATAGCTGTTGGAATCGCCGGGTTCAAAACTGCGAAACTGGGCGCGGTATGGACGCGGTTCAGCCTGCGCAGAGATCATCTGAGATTGCATAATCGAGCTTCCATTTTCGGATTCTTTTACACCAAGTACCGATCGATTGCTATCCATTGGATTTAGCAGTGCCGCCAACATGGTTTGCCGAGTGTCCGCCAGTCAGGCCTCTTGCGTAGGCCGACCTTCTTACGTGGCAAACATTGACTGTCGCACCGCTAAACTGCGTTCAGCTTGAGACCTGCGGTTGCGCTAGGGGTCGCTCTGGTACCTTCCAGAAAACTGGCAGCTTCCTGGAAGATCGCAAACTGTCGTCTTCATTTTGTACGCAGTTTAGAACGAACTTCTCTGGATCGCTGGCTAAATTCTAAAGGGCGCAACATCAATCAACAAATATGGTACATTCCATCCAGCCATTCGGCCCCGGAGAATTCCAGTCGATAGGGCGGGGCCTCAAATTCAATCTTGATGACCGGCGCCAGATCGTCCGGTGGAGATTCGGGCAGACCAGAGAGTCTCCAGCGGGCGTTGCTCATGGGTTCAACGGTCAATGGCGTACCGGTGGTGAGTAATTCAGCACTGAGAATCCCAGGGCCGATCTTTGAGACCACAACATAGTCGGTTGGGTAGTAGAAAAGGGTGAGATAGGCGATGCTTTTGCGACAGGTGAACATGCCGTATTGGTAACAGGGTCCCTGAGAAGGCGTCGGGTAGATGCCCTCGGGTTGCGTGCCATAGACCGCTTCCCCATGTAACTTCAGCCACTCTCCGATGCGGTCGAGCGCCGACCTATCGCGATCCAGCACGCGCCCCTCGGCGTCGGGACCAATATTGAAGAGGAAATTGCCGCCGAGCCGAACAGCCTGGATAAAACTATAGAGCACCTGGCCGGCCGTCTTGTCCGCCATCGAATGGCGAATATTGGCCCGAATCGGGCGCATAGTTGATCGTCATGCACGTTTCCCAGGCACGGCCACCCTCCTCCGGCGTGACATGTTGTTCGGGGGTACCGAAATCTTCGGGCAAGCCGGCACGGTTGTTGATCAGGATCTGCGGTTGCAGCTGCCGGGCCATCCCGTTGAGCTCGGCAGTCCGATAGAACTCGGCAGCCGTCTGATCGACCGGCTCGCCCTGGTAGCCAAAGGCGCCCGGTGTTGCTTCACCCGGAACCTTGGGAATGTCATACCAGAGAATGTCAATCTTGCCGTAGGTGGTGAGCAACTCACGCACCTGACCGTGAATCTCATTGACAATCTTTGGCAGATCCTCGGCGTGACCCTGAGGATCCCATAACCCACGCCAGCGCCAATTGATGACGGAGTAGTAAAATCCAACCTTCAGGTTGCGTTTGCGCAGGGCCTCGACATACTCGGCGATCAGATCACGGCCAGGGCCCGTTTGTACAGCATTGAACGCATCGAGCTTGGAGTCGAACAGGCAGTAGCCGTCGTGATGGCGCGTTGTCAACACGACATATTTGGCCCCGGCACGTACCGCTTGATCGGCGATGTTGTCGGCCCACTCTGCCGCCGGCTCAAACTCATCGGCAAGGAGTCGATACTCATCCAATGGCATGAAGTCTCGCAGCAGGATCTGCTCGCCCCTGCCCAGTACGCTGTAGCACCCCCAATGCACGAACATGCCAAACTTGGCATCGTGCCACCACGCCATTCTCTCCTCTCTTCCAGGCATTTCCTGGGCGGAACGTGTCAATTGAGTGGTCACAGGCGACTCCTTGCATTGTCTCGTGCGGTGGAATTGAAGTAGGCATGTTCAGAACGGGAGAGACCGCTCAAAGCCCAATTGAAAAGAGGCGGATCCCGCTGCATCTATCAGTGGTAATCCGCCATAATCTGTGTCATCCGTGTCCCGTCCGGCGGCGCCAGATGGGTTGGACTGCGGGCTAGATAATCCGCAGTTCCGGATCGGGCACCATGCTCATGATGCTGATACGCGCTGCGATCTTGCGGGCCAGCATGCGGAACGCCAAAGCCGTTTCGCTATCCGGTGCAGCAACGACGACCGGTTGGCCACTGTCGCCACCGATCCGAATCTCCGGATCGAGCGCCACGCGACCGAGGAACTCAAGGCCCATGCCCTCCGCAGCAAGTTCACCACCGCCGGAGCCGAAGATCTCGCCGGCCATGTTCTCGATCACGCCGACGATGGGCACTTCCAGATGCTCAAACGCCGATGCACCACGCCTGGCATCGCTTACGGCCACGGCTTGCGGGCTGGTCACGATGACGCCGCCGGTCAGCGGCACGCTCTGGGCCAGGCTCAGCTGGGCATCGCCCGTTCCCGGCGGCAGGTCGACGATCAGATAGTCGAGTTCGCCCCAGGCCACGTCGGTGAAGAGCTGCTGGATGGCCTTGTGCAACATCGGGCCGCGCCAGACAACCGCCTGACCTTCCGGCATGAGGAAACCCATGCTGATGATCTGCACACCATGGGCCTCGAAGGGCACCATCTTGTTGCCTTCCACTCTTGGCTGGCCGGAGACGCCAAACATCATGGGGATGTTGGGGCCGTAGATGTCGGCGTCCAACACGCCAACCTTGGCTCCTTCCAGCGCCAGACTCACGGCCAGGTTCGTGCTGACGGTGCTCTTGCCCACGCCGCCCTTGCCGCTGGCAATGGCCACAATGTTCTTGACCGGTATGTTGAGCTTGCCCGCAATGCGGCTGTCGCCGCGCACCTGAGAGTCGAAGCGCACCTGCACGTTCTCCACGCCGGGCACCAATGCCTTGACCGCGGCAGTGCTCTCCTCCTCCATGACGCTGCGCAACGGACAGGCCGGCGTGGTCAACATGATGGTGAAGCCGACGCTGTTGCCGCTGATCGTGACATCGCGGATCATGTTGAGCGAAACCAGGTCGTTGTTCAGTTCCGGTTCCTGCACGGTACTCAATGCGATCATCACCGCTTCTTGGGTAATGCCATTCTCATTCTGATTGTCAGACATCTGATAATCCTAGTTCCTCTACTGAAAATATCTGAAGACGGGGTCCAAATTTCGTATCTCACCAGCATAACCAAGATGGCGAATGCATCAAAATCAACGCTACACGACGATTTCATGACTTGAGCTTACTCGTTGTGCGCCCGTTGTCTGCAAGAGATGATACAGACCTCAACCTGTTTGGGGCTCGGTTACGACATGGGCGACCCAGACACGGGCAGCTGAGACACGGCTTGATCGGACACAATCATCTCAGACGAATCTTCAGCGCCGTTCACATCAGCAAGTATCATACTCGCCACGTTTCTGCCCATCTCCACCGCGTAGTTCGTCCCCCGATCCCACGGATAGACTTGACTCATTGACGCAAAATAGAGACCGGGCAGCGGCGTGCGGATGTCGGGAATCATGTCAGCATAGCCGACCGGCGGCACCGGCTGCGCATACTTGGCGCTGTGCACCCAGGCACCCTTGATCCAACTGGCATTGAAGTACGGATTGAAGCGTTTCAGATGAGGTGCGAACTCAGCAAGCAGTTCATCCGCCGACATCTCAAAGTAGCGATGATCCGGATCCAGATAGTCGCCGAGGTAGAGTAGGTGATCGCCGTCATAGTGACCAGGGTCGATCATGTTGGTGTGCTCGACCAATGCCAGGAAGGGCAAGCCCTCCTGTTTGGGCACGTTGACCCAGTAGGTATTGTCGCGCAGCAGTTGTCGATCCAGTGCAACTGTCAGGACGACCGCGCCGATACTGGTCAGCTGCTGCAGTTGGTTCAGGTAGGCTTGCGGCAGGTCTGGCGCCATTCGCTGCATCACGCCGGGGCTTACTGTGCTGAGCACGGCATCGAAATCGCTGGACGAATCGCCAGCGAGGGGTTCGAGAAGGTAGTCGCCACTTGCACCGGTCGCAATTCGTTTTACCGGCACATTCAATCGAATCTCGACGCCCTGCGCACGAACTTTGTCGGCTAGCCCATCAACAAAGGCTTGAAAGCCGCCGCGATAGTAGCCCAATTGGGGTGTTCGCTTGTAGACACGCGCCCAAAACCAGGCCAGGTTGACCTGATCATAGTGACTGCCGAACTTGCCCTGCAGCATCGGTTGCCAAGTGATAGAATAGGCAGTCTTCCCCATCTTCTGCGACAGCCACTCGTCGGCCAGTTCCTGGTCGAATTGCTGCCAGGGCGGCTTCGGGTGATAGCGAAGATAGGCCAACACCAAGCCCATGCGCAGCTTGTCGACCAGCGAAAGATGGGGAAAACGCAGCAGCCGCAGCGGGCTGTCAAAAGGATAATTGCTGCCGCGGTAGTGCATCACCGTGGTCGGGTCATGCAAGTCCAGAATATCAGCTAGCCCCAATTCGTCAGTCAGGGCAAAGATGGCATCATCGCTGGTGAAAAGATGGTGATAAAAATGCTCAAGCGGCCAGTCCCATTCAGGGCGACCTCGAAAACCCGCGGCCAGTCCGCCAAGGGTGGGTCCGGCCTCGTAGATGACGACATGAGGCTTCGTGCCGCCTGCTGTTTCTCCATCAACAACCGGGTCGTCACGCGTCAGATCGTATGCGGCTGTCAGCCCGGCAATTCCACCGCCGATAATGGCGATTCGTTGCGGCTGTTCGTCACTGCTTTCAGCTTTTGTCATCAATTATTGTTTCTGCCTGATTCAACTGTGTCAATTCGTTTTTACGAAAAGACCAGTGCCAGGCGGCACTGGTCTGGTAATCCAAAACTCCAGTTTGAGACCACAGTTTGGCTCAATCCCGAAATGCTGAAGAGTCTACCCATCTTTTCAAACAACTTTCTAGACCGCCAACGAGAACTCGTTGGGGCGCACACCCTGCTGAAGATAGAGATTCAGTTCATCCTGGGCCCGTCGGTACATGTCAAACAGTTCCTGATCGTCGCCTTTGAAGGACTGCACAGTCTGTGTAGCACAAAGGTAACAGCCGCGCAGGAATTTGTAGTTGTTGCTGTTGCACTTCAAACAGCCGTCCAACTCTATCATCATCAACACAAACGCAAGGCTGTCCGGGTGTGTTTCCGGCAGCGCTGCCACACGATCAACCAGGGCACGCCATTCATCGCCACGCAGATCGCGCAGGGTGTTGATAAGGTGTGCAGGAAAGAGAAGTTCCGCTTTTGCGTGCATTGCAAATTCGGTTGTTTCGGCCATAGATCTCTCCTCGGTCAAGTAAATGGACAGACGACGCCATTCGTCTCCAAACTGTACGTTGTGATTCCGCGTCGAATTTCAGATCGGCTCTCTGGCCCAAGGGCAGTATCGGACCGGCGCGCCCGTTGGCCATATCGGTCGAGAACGTCGTCAACACTATCAGCGTTCCCACACACTACCCTACACAAAAACCGGCACAGAATCAAAAATTCGTCCTATCGTGTTCACATCACCAACTCATCCCCTGCTGTCATGACAACACAGTCGATCTCAGCAACCCGCTGCAACTTCTCGGCAAATGTTTCAGGATTCTGCTCGATGTAAGGCCAAGTATTGTAGTGGCATGGGATCACACACTTGGCCTGTACAAACTGGGCCGCCATGACGGCATCCTCGGGGCCCATGGTGAAGTTGTCGCCGATGGGCAAGACGGCAAGGTCTACGCCACCCGACTCTCCGATCAGTTTCATGTCGTAGGTCAATGCGGTGTCGCCGGCAAAATAGACATCGACGCCGTCATTGAAGTTGATCAAGAAGCCGCCGGGATTGCCGCCATAGGAGCCGTCCGGCAGGCCGCTTCCATGGTGGGCGATGGTCATCTTCACGCGGCCAAAGGGAAATGTGTAGCCGCCGCCGATATGAAGCGGATGTACATTTTCGATCCCCTGCGCACCGCACCAACCCACAATCTCAAAGTTGGCGATCACCATCGCGCCGGACCGCTTGGCCAGTTCAATGACATCACCGACATGGTCGCCGTGACCATGGGTGAGCAAGATGTAGTCAGCTTCGACATCATCCGCCGCGGCGTTCGCCATCGGGTTATCCGGCTTGAAGAAGGGGTCAATGATCAGCTTGACGCCGTCGGCATCAACGCCAAAGGTCGAATGTCCGTAAAAAGTAATCGTGACGGCCATGGGTGCAATCTCCTTTGTTCACAGTGATACTTCGACACCTAAAGAAACCGCGCCAATAAAACAGCCAGACTTGCCTTGCCGGCAAGTCTGGCTTTCCAAATGAGCGAACGGCCCATCTGTATGCTTGTCCCTACAACTGACCAGGTTCAGTTCTGCTCGGAAAAACCCAGGATTGCAGTTGTGTGCAGTGCCGGTTGGCAATCCACTGCTTGCGGCGTGTCTATCCCTCGTTGTCCTCTTTGCGCTGCTTGGTTCGTTCGGCAGCCTTGCGCTTGAGTTCCTCAATGCGGGCCTTGCGAGCAGCGTCATCTTCGCCACCGCCTTCACCAGAAGCGCCGTCCTTCTTTCGAGCAGCCGCTTTGGCTGCCGCCTGCGCCTTGAGTGCATCAAGCTCTTCCTTGGTGCGCTTGGGCTTGGCATCACCGGCATCTGCTGTTGCAGCCTTGGCCTTTTTCTCGGCAGCCGCTTTTGCCTTCTTCTCTGCGGTAACGCGGTCTTTCTCTTCCTTTTCGATTCGAGCTTCTTCCTCGGTCGCAAACTGAGTCGGCCACAGTGCCGCGTAATACTCGACCGGCACGGTCAATTCCGCCTTGTCATAGACAAGTTGCGGGTAGCGATCATAGACGGCCAACTCAAAGTCATGGTTCATCTTAATGGCGTCAAAGGGGCAAAACTCGACGCAGAAACTACAACTCATACAGACTGTGGCATCAATGTAGAACTCAGCCGGGCGCGTGATCGGCTTGCCTGCCTCATCAGCATCGCGCACGATCCAGATGCACTGAGGCGGACAGACCTTGGCACAGATACCGCAGGCCGTGCATTTGTCCTCGCCCTTTTGCGTATCCCAGATCAACATGGGGATATAGCGGAAGCGCTCCGGCAGAAGGCGCTTCTCTTCCGGATACTGAATGGTGAAGAGACCTTCCTGGGTGAGCGGTTGCTCAACGATCCGGCGATTCTTATCCAGCTTGAGACTATCCTCATACCGGCTGGGCGTCCCTTGCCGGTCATCGACGTAGGTATCCTGAAAATGCTTCAGGGTAACGCCTAGCCCTTTGAGTAGTCCTGAACCAAACATACTTGCGGCCTCCTGGTACAGTTGCCGGTGGAAGAAACTCAACAGTTCCGACAATCAATGGTAAATAGGCGGAACGAATTTGTCCACCCGCCCATTTTCAATCTACTAGCGATCTACTTCGCCCAACACGATATCGATGGCGCCAAGGATAACAACGGCATCGGCCACTTTATATCCGATACACATCGGTCCCAGTGCGTTCAAATTGATGTAACTGGGTGCTCGCACATGATAGCGGTAGGGGTTGGCCTTGCCGTCACTGACTAGATAGAAGCCGAGCTCGCCCTTGGGGCCCTCGACTCGTGCGTAGGCTTCGCCTTCCGGCGGACGCAGTGTGTAACCGCCCTTGCCGCCAAGGATCTCGCCCTCGGGAATATCACGCAGCGCCTGCTGCAAAATCTTGACGCTCTCTCGCGCTTCCAACAGACGGATGTAGTAGCGAGCGAAAATATCGCCTTCCGGCAACGTCGGGATGTCGAAGTCGAAACGATCGTAGATCGAATACGGCTCCGCTTTACGAATATCGTACGCCAACCCGGCGGCCCGGATCATCGGCCCACTGACGCTCAGCGAAATCAGATCCTCGACGGAGAGATGGCCAACGCCTCGACCGCGAATCATGACGATTTCATTGCCGGTGAGCAGTTCGTCAAGCTGATCCAGCGCCCTGGGCAACCGCTCATTGGCCAGATAGCGGGCCTGTTCAAGCCAGCCCGCCGGCAGATCACGCACGACGCCACCAAAGCGTAGATAGTTGCACATCAGGCGGGCGCCACTTACCGACTCAAAGAGATCGAGAATCATCTCGCGCTCTTCAATGGCGTAGAGTGCAGGCGTCTGTAGCGCGCCGAGATCGTTGAGAATGAAACCAATCGACCACGTGTGGTTGATGACTCGGGTGAACTCGGCCATGATCACACGGATATAGTTCGCCCGCTCCGGCACCTCAATGTCAGCCAGCTTCTCAACTGCCAATGCATAGCCGAAATTGTTGCTCATGGAATTGATGTAGTCGAGCCGGTCGGTGAACGGCATGTTCATCAACCAGGTATTGCGCTCGCCGATCTTCTCATGATTACGATGGAGGTAGCCCATCTCCGGCTCAAGCGCCGTGATGGTCTCGCCATGCACACGGGTCAGCATGCGGAAGACGCCATGGGTGCTCGGGTGATGAGGACCGAAGTTGATCACGAGGTCATCGGTGACAAATTCACCCTTGTCGTTGCCATTTCTGTTGCCGGTCATACTTGCCGGCGCCTGGCTGACGGGGACATAGGTGACCGGTTCTTCCCAGCTTTCCGGATCCCAGCCTTCGGGATAGGTCGTGTTCTTGCCCCACGGCACGTTATCTTCATGCCAATCGTAGGCGCCCTTGGGGTGGCGGTTACGGAAAGGCTTCTGCTCTTCCTCAAAGTAGGCTTCGCGCCAGTCTTTGCGCATGGGATGGCCGTTGAAGCCCTCCCAGGTCAGCACGCGGCGTAGATTTGGATGGCCATCAAAGGTAATGCCATAGAGGTCATAGACCTCACGCTCCTGCAAGTTGGCCCCAGGATAGACGGACACCGCAGAGGCGATGGTGTTATCCTCAGGCACACGAACACGCAGAGAGACAAAACCGCCCTTCTTGCTGGTGCTGTACAGGTGGTAGACGACCTCAAAACGCGCCTCAACATCAGAACGTTTCTTGCCGCCATAGGTCAAATAATCGACACAGGTAAGGTTGGAAAGAAAGTCGTATTCCTCCTCATCACGCAAATGCGTCAAGAGTGAAAGCAACTTATCCGGTGCAACCACCAGAGATGAATCAGTGTCATCAGCCCAAACGCCAATGACGGCGCCAGGTACAGCGTCATTGTACGGATGTTCAAACACTGGACTCTCTTCCGTCTCATTTTCTAAGGTATTGTCGACAGGCGTCGCTTCACTCATGGGCAAGCCTCTTTTTGCAACTAATGTTGAACACTGCTTCAGTTCGGCGTGAATACCACGATAGTAATCCGGCGGTCATTCTCCTGGCCGGAACCGTAATCGGATTCCCAACGGGATTCACTACAGTTCGACTATGCCGTCTGCTTCTGGGCCATGTATTTGGCTGCGACCTCACGCATTCGCGCCTTGACCTCCGGCGATAGGAGCACGGGCTTCGCCAATACGCTCTCTTCAGCAGCGCCCCTTGCAGCACTGGCCTCGCCCAAAGTATACTCTCGAATCTGCTGAACCTGTCTGGGATCGAAGAGATCCGGGCCAAGTATCGGAACCGGAATCACGTCATCATTCCCCTTCTGATACCAAGGGACGGTCATGATGCTTTGGCGCTCGACTTTGTCATGCAGTTTGAGCATGCCGTAGATGAGCGCTTCCGGGGTGGGCGGGCAACCAGGCACATAGATATCGACAGGAATAAACTTGTCAATGCCGCTAACGACGCCGTAGCCTTCTTTGAAGGGACCGCCGCCGGTGGCGCATGCACCCATGGCCATCACATAGCGAGGTTCGGCCATCTGATTGTAGATACGCACGATGGCAGGCAACATCTTCTTGGTTACGGTGCCGGAGACAATCATTAGATCACTCTGGCGCGGGCTGGGCCGCATGACTTCCATGCCAAATCGGGCCAGATCATAGCGGCTGGCCGCGGTAGCGATCATCTCGATAGCGCAACAGGCCAGACCAAAGAGTAACGGCCACATGCTTGACTTGCGGCTCCAATTGTAGGCCTTGTCCAGCGAGGTCACCATGACATTGGCCTGGAGCTCTTCGGGAACAGTGATTGTATCGTGAAGATACATCTGCACCTGTTCCTGTTTCAGATTCTGGAAATCCACAGGCGGGTTGGTTGCCATAAAGATTGTTTCCTTTTGCAGAAAACTGGTCGAGAAACGTTTCTCAGTTGCAGAACTCAGTTGTTGCGGAATGATTGCGATATGCCGACAGGGTCAAATTCTACCCAAACCAGCACTCAATTGCAACTTTCTAGAGGTAAAACAGGACTGTTGCCGCGAAGACGTAGCTTGCCTTAGAGCACCCTAGCCAGGGATAACCGCATTCTATCTGGATGCGAAGTATACTGCTTAGTCACTTTTTTCACAAATAGTTTGGATGAAAAATATTTATCAACATTTTCATAATAATTGACATTTGAAGCATCCGTATGGTATACTCCGCCCGTTTTTGAGGAGAAAAGATAACTTCTGGAGGTACGGTATTGTGGCGATGTTTTGGTCTCGGGGACACAAAAAAAGCTCAAATATCCTTTGGCTCGATTTAGGAGATCTGGGCGATCTAGTGAATCCGGACGGCCCTCATGAGCAGTGGCAAGACCATGGTCTCGGTCTGTTGCGTACCATTCTGCACGAAAACGGCATCAAAACCGATCTCGCCTCTACACGCGCCGTGACCTCCTGGGATCAGTTGGCCAAGCAGATCCAGGGCTACGAAATGTTGATCATGAACGTGCGTAGCTACACCTTCCCAGTCGCCAACAAGGCGGCACAGCTTTTCAAAGAACTCAATCCCGACGGCACCATTCTGGCCGGCGGCATGCACGCGACCGTGGCCCCGGATGAGATGGAAGCCGTGGTGGAATTCGATAAGATTTGCATGGGTCCAGGCGAGAAGGTGATCGTCGACCTGGTCAGCAACCCGGATGCATTCCCACGCATCTTCCAGGGCGAGGGGACACGCTCCATGGCCGACTGGCCCATGATCGATCGCACGCTCTGGCCCCAGCCGGTGGGCCGTCGCGTGAAGCGCCAATATAAATGGCATTGGCCTATGGAACCCGAGTGCGGCTGGGGTCCCGGCCCGGTGGCCACAATCCTGACAAGTCGCGTCTGCCCGTGGCAATGTGTCTTCTGCAATGAAAATTCGTACATTCCCAACATGGGACGCCGCCCGGTCGACGCCGTTATCGACGAGTTGAACTATCTTGATCGCAAGTATGGCGTCGGCTCCATCGTCATCCACGACTCCATGTTCTTCCAGAACCCGCGCTGGCTCAAGGAGTGGATCGAGAAATACCCGCGCAAGGCCAACAAAGTCTGGCCCTACTGGGCAGCCGGCCGCTCCGATACGGTTCGTCAGTGGCCCGATCTCTTCGAGGCGCTGATCCGCGAGACCAACTGGAAGACCATCTCCATCGGCTTCGAGTCGGGCAGTGATCGCATTCTCAAATTGCTCAACAAGGAATGCACTGAAGAGGACAACTACTTCGCCATCGATCTGGTTAACCGCATCGGCGACGAGATGGAAGCACGCGGCGAGGAACCGCCAAAATTCTGGTCCAATATCATGATGGGCATCCCCGGTGAAAAACCCGAGGACGCCTACAAGACAATGCGCATGCTCAAACGCATGAAGCGTGTCTTCCCATCCATTTCCTACTACGCTCCCTATCCAGGCTCGGCTCTGGGCAACCAGTTGATCGCCGAAGGCAAGAGCATGATGAGCAAGGACAACTATCATCGCTTCCCCGGCGATGAGAAGGTCAAAGGCGTGGACTATCAGTTCTATCGGGAGCTGTTGGCGGGGCAATATGATGAAGAGATCAATGCCGGCATGGATGACGTCGAGTATGGATCGGAGTTGTATGAGGGGACGCTGGTGAAGGCATGATCAATTGTCAATTCGCCATTGTCAATTGTCAATTGTTAACGGCTTGGCCGCGATCCGCCTTTCGGAGTCGAGAATCACTTACGCATTACTTATTACGTAATACGTAATTACGCAGCACGGAGCACTTCTGTGAGCAGTTTCAGCAATCCACACTACATGTATCTGTTTGACCTGAAGAGCGGCAGGCAGAAGCTTGCCTACGGCGAGTCGCCGGAGGATGCGTTGGAAATTTTGCGCATTCGGCTCTCTGATGCGGAGATGGATGAGATCGTGGAAGATACATACATCAAGATATCGCAGCGCGAGCTCCAGAAGTACGTGAATAATTTGGGATGAGATTGTCGTTACGCTTCTGGCGTTCGGAGGCACTGTCAGCCGAAGCCGAACAGGTGATTCGGCTGATGGCGACCGGCGGCACGTTGAAGGCCCACCGCAGCGTTGACGGCGAGAAAGCAGCCCGACTGCACCCCTTGTACGGGCCGTCCATTGATGTCTCGCCCACGGCCATGGTTCAGTTGAAACAGCACCGATTGCTCGACAGCAACATGAAGTTTCCGGCGGCAACCTATCTGCTGACGCCGAAAGGGAAAGCGCTTGCCGCAGAGCTTGCCGACGGCGACGTCCAGTCCGCCGGATAATTTCGTATCGGAGCCGTCGAATAGTCCTCTCGCTAGGTTCAATTTGCCGGAGGCCCAGAGGTCTGGCTTTTGACAAAAGTCAGACCTCTTCTCTTCTTGATGTCGCCGTCACTCACTCACTCCATCAACTGATATCGTATCCCGCTCCTTTCGACCAGAGCCGCCCACAAACAGAATGATGGCAAGCAATGCGCCGATCATAGAAGCGACCAGGCCATAGATCCAACTGGACGGCATAAAATCGAGCAGAACCGTCGAATCGCCGGCAGGCACCGACAGCGCTCGCAGAGCGCCGTTGGCGCGCAAGATATCAGTGGCCTGACCGTTGACGGTTGCTCGCCAACCAGGATACCAGACTTCGCTCAGCACAAGCAGCGCCGGCGCTGATGCAGAAACGTCGAGCGTCATGGATGACGCTCCGAAGTGGGTCACATCGGTCGATTCATCAGCAGCGGAGAGCGCAGGTGTCACAGTCAGATCTTCAGCGTTGGCAGACTCGACAAGTGCAGTAATCTGCGGATTCAGCTCATATTCCGCAAAGAGCGCCCCCAGATCCCCCTCATCAAATGAGCCGAGCGGCAATGTGACAACCTCATGAACCAGCCAGGCACGCGGCATCACCTCACTGTTGCGGTAGAGCGACAGATCGCCCGGCGCATCGAGAGCAAGCTCAAATTTTCCTTCGGGCAATGGAGTGCCATCGCGCACCAAAACATACTTCACGTTAAGCATGTCATAGCGTTCGGTCTGCCGTCCGCCGGTCGCCTCCCAGAGATCTGACCAGTGACGCAGCAACAACGGATTGGCCACACCCCAGACATCCTGCAAGCCGTGCAGCTCGGCTGTGTCCGGCTGCCAGAGGTCAGCAATGTCAGTACGCGTATCGATGCGGAATAGCTCACCGTCGGCCTGCAAGAACTCGACGATCTCCGGATGGTCAAAACCCCGGGCCGGATCAGTCGAACTGATGTCGGTGTAGGCCCCGGTTGCAGTCAATTCGATGAAGAGCAAGGCGATCAATGAGACGCCGAAGACCCCAGCGCCGATCCACCCCGCCCGATAGCCAGCCACCACCGCCCAGGTCGCCAGCCAGAAAGCGGCCGCCAGCACCACGGCCAACGCAGCCAGCGACGCATGCAGGAACGCGTTGGGATCATCTTGGGTGGCGAGCAGCGCGAAAAAGAGCAACGGCACAACCAGCCCCACAAAGATGACGCTGCCCGCAAATAGAAGCGTATTCACGCGACGGTCGCGTGCACCACGCGGAAGCGCCTGTTCGCCTGTATTTGCCGGCCTGTGGTAGCGCCGAACCACGACATCAGCGCCGACGCCGCCCATAACGGAGATGCCCAGTGCCCACAACACGATGGCGCGGGCAGGTGCACGAAACTGGTCAAACCCGGGCAACACGACAGTCAGCAATCCGTGAACGATGCCGTAGACGCCCAGGGCGATCAACATGCCGAAAACGGCTACGCCCAACCACGGCCAGAGCTTGCGTCGGGTCCCTTTGGACGCCAGGGCATAGCCGATCACCGCCAGCATCAACGTGACCACGCCCACATAGGGCGTCTCGACTCGATCCCAGAGACCCCAGAAGAGGGCCGGGCCGCGGCCAAAGAAGCCGGGCGTGAACAGACCGACTGCGGCCTGGGTCGGGGCCAACGAAAAGGCGATCGACTCCTGATATGTGAAGTCCTGGCGCGCCGTGTATTGGGTCAGCTCCAGCGAAGGCAGGAGAATCGGGGCAGTCAACAGTCCGGTCAACAGAGCGACAACGAACAGATATTGCAGCCAGGCCCAGATCGCACGCAGCCAACGTGTTCCGCCATCATTGCCCTGCTCTCCCCACAGATCAGCCATCTCCAACCCAAACCAGACCGCGGTATAGGCCGCAAGTGCCAGACCAATGTAGTAGCTGCTCTGGGCATGACCTGCATAGTTGGCGACGGTGAAGAGCAGGGCCGCCACCACTGTCCAGCGCATACTGCGCCGATCCAAGGCGATGAGGTAGGCGGCAAAGACCCATGGCAGCCAAGAGAGCACAGCGATCAGGTTGAGATTGCCCAGATGGATGAAGAAGGCGTCGCTAAACTGGAAGGCCAGTGCACCGAGCAGTGCAGCCGGCTGACCCACCGGTTGTCCATCGAAACGCATAGTCCGTAGCAATATATACATGCCCAGACCGGCCCAGTAGAGATGGCCGACGGCGAGCCACTGCATCGTTGGATAGGAGAACTCAGGTTCGATGAGAAAGAGCAGGAAGTTCGGCGGATAGAAGAATCCGGCCTGAATATCGCTGATGAAGGGAGCGCCGCCGTAGAGATGGGGGTTCCAGAGCGGCAATACCCACTGGCTGATCTGGGAGGCGGCGAAGCGATAGGTTGGGTAGAGAAACGAGACCAGATCACCGCCGTCGGCGGGCTGGAAAACATCGCCGGAGATAGTACGCCAGAAGAAAGCCACGGTGAGCGAAAAGAGAATACCTCCGGCCAGGATGTCGCCGGCCAGCCGCCGCGCATCCGGATTGTGCCGTTCTACTCGTGCTCTCCAGGCCAGAATCAGCGCCCATAAGAGCGTTAGGCCCAGCCAGATGGCCCAGTTCATTGATGATTTCCCAGGGTTATACCGTTTGCCCATTCATGAACCATGATTTCGTAAGGGCGACCCTTGTGGTCGCCCGGTGTGGCGAGCGGGCGACCACAAGGGTCGCCCCTACGATACACAATCATTGACCGGACAATTGGTATTGGATAACGATGCAAATTTCCAGTCCAGTATACCCGCATCACCATGCGATGCAAAAGCAGTCATGCTATACTGGAGAGTGGTTAATTTCAGGTCAAATGGAGGCGATTCGATGACGACACCAGAGACGATTTCGATTCCCGACAGTGCCAAACTGGTCACTGTGGCCGAAATGCAGGCCATTGAACGAGCGGCCGATGCCGGCGGTCATTCCTATGCCGAGATGATGGAGATCGCGGGCCGCGGCGTGGCACGGTCCATCGTAGAACGGTACGGAGAATCCCGGCCGAACGTGCTGGGCCTGGTTGGGCCAGGCAACAATGGCGGGGACGGTCTGGTCTGTGCCCGGCATCTGCACCAGGCCGGCATCAACGTGCGTGCCTATCTCTGGAAGCGTTCCATCGATGCAGCCGGCGACTATGAGCAACACTTCGCCAGACTAGTCGACCTTGGTGTCGACTGCACCCATGTCGACGACGACACCGATTTTTCTGTTCTGTCTGATTGGCTCAGCGCAACCGATATCCTCGTCGATTCACTGCTGGGGACAGGGGCCAGTCGGCCCATCCAAGGTCAACTGGCCGCTCTGCTGCAAACGGTCTCCACTCAACTAGAGGGAAAAAAACGGCCACTCATCGTGGCCATCGACTCTCCGAGCGGTCTCGATTGCGACACAGGCTCCATCGATCCGTACACGCTAAGCGCCGATCTCACCGTCACCTTTGCCTGCGCCAAGCATGGACACTTCCTCTTTCCCGGTGCGGCGTTTGTCGGTGAACTCTTCATTGCCGACATCGACACCGGCCCTGAGCTGACTACCGATCTGCAAACTTTCGTGCTCACAGAAGAGATTGTGAAGCAATGGCTGCCGGAACGCAATCAGTACAGCCACAAGGGTACCTTCGGCAAAATCGTGCTGGCTGTCGGCAGTGTCCGCTTCCCCGGCGCGGCCTATCTATCCTGTGCTGCAGCCGGCCGGGTAGGGGCTGGACTTGTCACTGGAGCCATCCCGGAGCCGGTCTGGACGACGGTGGCGACCAAGCTCGCGGAGCCGACCTGGCTTCCGCTGGCAACAGGCGCCGATGCCGACAATGGTGCCATCAGTGAGGCGGCGCTTCCCCAATTGGAAGAAGCCCTGAGTGACTACAATGCGTTTGTGCTGGGCTGCGGGCTGGGCCAAACCGAAGCGACGCAGCAGTTTGTCGTCAGACTGCTGACCGAAGTTTCCCCGCCGGCAACCATCATTGATGCTGACGGATTGAATTGCCTGGCCCTGCAAGAACACTGGCAAGACCTTCTCCCGAACAATGTCATCCTGACGCCGCACCCGGCGGAGATGGCGCGGCTCTGTCATTTAAGCGTTCAAGAGGTGGTGGCCGATCGATGGAATCTAGCGCGTCGCAAGGCTGCTGAGTGGAATACCGTGATCTTGCTGAAAGGGCCGTACACGGTTGTTGCCGAGCCTGGCGGACTGTTGGCCGTGCTGCCGGTGGCAACGTCGGCCCTGGCCACCGCAGGGACCGGCGATGTCCTGGCCGGTACCATCGGCGGCCTGCTGGCCCAACATGTCACGCCGTTTGGCGCGGCTTGCCTGGGGGCCTGGTTACACGGCAAGGCCGGAGAACAGTGTGCGGTCGAAATCGGTCCGGCCGGCGTGATCGCATCTGATCTGCTTGCCCGCCTTCCTCACAGAATGAATCTCTTACGCGGTTCAAGAGCGTCCGGGTGCTGATGCTGCGACAGCCGACTCGTTGACTCGTGACGCTACTGCAAGAACTGAGAATTAGCCACAGATGACTCTGCTGCAAAAAGGTTTTTCTGGACACGAATTCACACGAAATATGGCATGGTGCCAGAGGGGAAAATTCGTGACAATTCGTGTAAATTCGTGTCTAATCCCTTGTTGCAGTGGAGTCACAGATGGACACAGATAAACGCAGATGAGGAGCAATTCCCTTCGCTTTTCCTCAGTGAACTCTGTGCCCCCCTCCGTGCCCCCTCCGTGCCTCCTTGGTGAATAAACCCTTTTTGCAGCGGAGTCACTCGTTAAAATCCAGCGGAAAGGCAAAGGCCGAAGCCGAGTTCACGGCCTTTGCATTCCAACCGCCCAAGATGCGATGCCCTCTGGAAGCGTCAAGGCCTTCACCACCGATGACGGCGGCAGGGTCAGGATGGCGGGCATGTGCCAGCCAATGGAGATCACCAACAGCCGGCGCAGTGCCTTGCAGGCCTGGCCACGTCCCTCGCCACTGCCGCACCCCAACAGCGTGCAGCGATCACAGGTGAGGATCTTCGACCAGTACGCCAGCGCCCGCACACGCGTGCCCGGATAGAGCTACTTCACGGTGTTGACCCGCTTCGATCTGGACACGCGACGCAACGGCGCCGGCGCCGAGTACGCCGTCATCAAGTTGAGCGCGGCCGAGCCGCTGGACGACACGCAGATTGCCGCCATGCTGACCCTGCGCACCCAGAATGCTGAGTTGGTACGCTCATTGGAGATCACCGCCGCCGAGTACGGCTTCGAGGCGTAGGCGATAGAGTGGGTGGGGCGGTCCATCCGGATCGCCCCGCCCACTGCGCAGATTTGCCGCTTCGCTCTGCCTGCATCGTGCTACAATACCCGTATAAGGAGAAGCCCTTCGATGTCCACTGACAGACCGCTCTTTCTCCCTGGCCGCACGCTGGCCACGCCGGGCGCGTTGGCCGCTTTGGAGGAGGTCGACATAGCGCCGGCATCGCTGCTCGACCGCCATTGCGCCGGCGACTGGGGCGGGCTATCGCCCGAGGACGCGGCAGAGAATGATTTTAGTCTCTGCCGCAATTTGCGCCTCATCTCACGTTACGCTCTTGCCGGCGATGGGGTGGTCTGGATCATCACCGAGGCCGACCGCAGCGCCACCACCATTCTGCTGCCGGAGGAGTATCGATCTGTGCTACACTGGATTCGGCTGAGCGTGACGTGCGTCTGCGCCCAGCCCCAAGATCTGGCCGTCAACGAAGGATATACCGACTTCCTGGTCGACCTGGGATATGGTCTGGATGCAGCCTATCCGGAGTGATGGAGCAAATACGATGAAGGGCGCCAGCGAGATTCGCGCGTAAATAAACGGTAGAATACCGGCAGAACATCTTGTCGTAAAAAGGTTCCTTTTCGCGTAATTCTTAAAGCAGAAGAGGTTACCAGGCCCAAACCTAAGGATCGTATCCACCAGACTCCATTTTGTTAACGGGCTCTTTCTGACCAAGAGAAACCCCGCCGAACGTTGCCGATGGGATTCTAAACGTTCCACCTATGTCGCTAGCGTGGTGACCAGACTGGAAAGGTAGCGACCGGATACGCAGTGCTGGATATTCTCTTCTGACCGCTGCCATCAGCATTCATTAAGTAGATCCTTCGGCTGCCATCACTGTCGCTATCGAAAGCGATTTTCGATCCGTCCGTAGACCATGTGGGGAAGCTATCAATAGCTGAATTGTTAGTCAGCTGCATTAGGCCGCTCCCGTCGAAAGCCATGACGTATATTTCCGGAAGACCGCCGATCCGATCGCTAACAAATGCAATCTTAGAGCCATCGGGAGACCAGCGCGGTCTCTTGTCAACAGCAGGATCCTTTGTGAGGTTGGTCAAACCCTTTCCATCTACACCAACCGCATAGATCTCAGTGTTTCCGCTATCATTGCTGACGAATGCGATCCTCGAACTGTCAGGTGACCAGGCAGGAGGTTCCCCTTGCCACAGTACCCAGTACCTTTCATCCGGTTCCCCGTAAGTATCATCGGTCACTTTCTTGATGTTGGTACCATCGGCATTCATGACATGAATTGCCGCCTTGTTGTCAGCGGTGAAGACTTCGAAAGCGATCTTTGATCCATCCGGTGACCAAGAAGGCAGATAATCCATCTGGCCATTGTCCGTCAATTTCTTTGGATCACTGCCATCAGCATTCACCGTATAGAGTTCCACCGCAAAAAAGTCGTTCGGATCTTGTCCCCATCGTTCAAACACAAGTTTTGAGCCATCGTGGGACCAAGACGGGTTCGCGTCGAGTGCGGGATGGTTTGTTACGTTAATTCTGTTGCTTCCATCAGCATTCGCCACGAAAATCTCAATATCAGGATAACCTTGCTGGTTTTCAAAAGCGATCTTTGAGCCGTCGGGAGACCAGACTGGCACGCCGACTATCTGAATGCCTTCAGTCAGTTTTGTCACATTGCTTCCGCTTGAATTCATAGTATAGATCTCTGACGAGCTTCTATCCAGTGCGCCGACCAAGAACGCGATCTCGCCATGGGGTGATTCGGCATCAGTGGAATTCCTGACGACAGGTAGGTAGATCTGAGTGTTCACCAGGTACGGCTCGATTCCAACATAATAACTACATTCAGCGTCTGTTGGAGTACCATTCCCATCCTGATTTTGGTTGATCCACAGATTCGGCTTGACATCATAGCCACTTGTAACGACATCGATATCGCCATCTCCATCCAGATCGCCCAGTGCTGCACCAGTGCTATCGGCATCTCCGAGAGATTGGCCTGTGAACACAAATGTCGCATCGCCATTGTTCAGCCAGGCTTTATCTGGGCCCCAATTTGCCGAAAAGGCGTCGAGATCACCATCTCCGTCTAGGTCACCCAGTACGGACGGACCGAGACTACCCAAGCTCTGCCCCGCCGCCAGCATGCCGCTTCCATCGTTGAGCCAAACTGCACTGCCAAAGTTATTTGCACCAACGAAGGCATCTAAATCACCATCTCCGTCCAGATCGCCCAACTCTACGGAATCGGCATTGAGATCATCTAGCGTCTGTATACTTGCGAAAACACCGTTGCCCAGGTTTCTCCACACGGAGCTATTACTACTGACAACGATGCCATCCAGATCACCATCTCCGTCCAGATCGCCCAGTGCGATATCATTAGCGGTACCCGCTCCCAGTGACTGACCAGACGGCTGCAGATCACCGATACCATTGTTTAGCCAAACACGTTGCGAATGACTTGGACTCGGATCAAAAGGATCGCCTTTGACCGCTGTCACGGCATCCAGATCACCATCCCCGTCCACGTCGCCTATGGCAACCGCCACGATTATGGACGAGTTAGCAAAGACCTCCCCGCCATCTTGAAAAACTCCTTGTCCATTGTTCAGTAGCAGGCGGTTGTCCTGTATTCCTGCCAGAATGGCATCCAAATCTCCGTCAGAATCCAGATCAGCCAGAACTATATCGATAAGAAAGTCTGTGCTCAGATCGATGCCAGTGAGCGAAAAACTTCCTGACCCATCATTGAGTGCTATTGTACTGGCGTCGTCACGGTGACCAAGGAATATGTCCAAATCGCCATCGCTGTCCAGATCGCCTACGGCGATATCCTCACTCCAGGTGGAATTCATTCCCGAGGGGCGGTTTGTAAAATTCCCACTGCCCGATGCGGCCGTACGTAGTTGCCAAACAACTGGCACTGAGAAAGGCTGCCCTGTCGAAGCGTAAATATCGGTCGTGAATGTACCTTGGATGATGTCGCCGGCGAAAAAAGGACGATCTGGCACGATCAACACTGCCGAGTTGTTAACAGTAAACGTGCTTCCCAACAAGCCTTGAAACGTACTGTGAATGGATAAAGACCGTGCAGAGACAGTTGTTGGATCGATCGATACTGTGGAACTAACAGAGATCGTGTTGCAGAACTCGACGACTGGTGTGTTTGGCGCAGTTTGCGTTGAGGGATGGTCGAAGGAACGACCGTGGGCTGCCGTAACAAACATACACAAAAAGACTACTGATAGAGCTGTTATCAGTAGCAACAGTAGCAACAGTCGAAGCCGCGTTATCGCATGGCTTGTATGCATAGTACCTTTCTCCTTTCTAGTGCTGGATTGCCCAACCGACTTGTCGCAGGATCAGAATTTCCTCCTTGCTAACTCCATCTTTAGGCCAACAAGTCCAAGCCATCGTTTCGGGTTCGATGGGTCGGAAGGATGACTCTGCTGGTCTCTTGTCAAATAGCGTTGCATAAAGAAAAGAGGAAAACATGTGACCGAGAGTTATCGGTGGTCGCATAATCTGGTGACGATGCACTACAGTGACGACGAGACGGACTATCCTGTGCTGTTCCAGCTGTGGAAGCCGGTCAATCTCGCCAGACTGGAAGCTGGCATGCGAGATGCAGGCGTGCCGATCAAAGCAAGCAAGGAAGCCTTGAAAGAGAGCGCACCCGCCAAGTGGCGCAGCTATCTGATAGGTGTGTGGAGCCGGCGCCGAAAAGAGTATCCGGTCATCCAGCGCCTATACAAGACCAAGTTGGACATTGCCCAAGCCATGGTGCAACAGTGGGCGCAGGCTCATCCAAAGAAGAAGTGGCCTGTGACCTTTGACAGCTGGTACACTCAACCGGATTTCTGTCATTATCTCGATCAACAACTGCGTGTGCCCTATGTGGGCACGCTCGAAGAGGGCGATGACCTGATCCTCAAGGACGGTAAGAAAACCGTTGGCGAATTTGCTGCTCAACTCAAGCAGGAACATCTGGCCGCAGTCGAAGCTGGCGGTGACCCCGTCTTCCAGCCGCTTACAATCAAGTTCAAGGGTGAAAAGGAGGCCTATTACAGCTACTGCCAGACACATCGGATTCAGAGCTATGGCAAACAACGCTTGGTTATCAACCATTGCCAAGCGGATTTGACGGACAATCCGACCTATTTCATCAGCAACCGCCTCCGTTGGCAGGCAAAAGGCATCACTCGCATTCGCCGCCATCGCTGGCCCGTGGAAGTCTATTACCAAGAAGGCAAAGCGGAAGGGCTGGACCAGTATCAAATGCGGAGCTTTAGCGCTATCGAACGACATATCGCCCTGGTTGCCGTGACCTACAGCATGCTGCGGGCTGCCCAACACGATACTCGCCTTCGCCATCGGCTTCAACGTCAACTTCAAGTAGAGCTTGAGGATCATCCTGCGGCTTGGCGTCGAGCGACTCAAGCACAGAGCTTGTGGACTTTGGCTCTCTTCATCAGCACCGGTTTGGCGCAAGGCCATTCCCTTGATTCCTTGATGAGACCACTGATCCAAGCCACCTGCAGCGGTTGAACGCTTCCGTTCACATCGGGCGGTGCTGCACTCACCTGGACTCTCCATGGTGAGCATGGTCGTACTTTGCCCGTCGCCAGACACCAAGGGGCGATAGACCCCTGAAATGCCCTATTTGCTTATTCTGTTGTTAAGCTGCCAAAGTCGAGTAGTGATTCGCAGCTACTGCGTCCAACCGCCGAATTCGCCGGTGATATTTGACTTTGCATACTCCCTAAACGCCCATCAAGGGATATGTTGACCAACGTTCTGACACAGTGTATAGAGCGGGTGGCTACAAAACGACTACAAAATGACTACATCGTTCAGGTGCGGTGCAGGCGTTACCGCAGAATGGAACTTCTGCGGGATGAGTTAACCAAAAACCCTCGTTTTTGGTATAACGATTCTCAACTGAAATACACTCTATTTTGTATGGGAATCGTTGTCATGGACTGAGTTTTCAGTTGATCGCTTAACGAGTATTTACGCGCGAATCTTGTTGGCGCCCTGATGACGCGACGCTACGATCTCCAGAGAGGCCCGTTTCCCAACGATCCGTGGCAGGTTGTCTACCGCGTTGTGACCAAACGCTGTCCAGCCACCGGTTATCCGCTGACCTTTACGCTCAAACGCCTGCCGTATCAGTGCGCAACATTGGCCGCGGCCCAGGCCATTGCCGATGCGCTGAACCAGACGGTTGAGAAGGATGAGCAATATTTCGACGAGGGCGCCGACGATGCATGACAGATGGTTGTCAGACAGCGTGGCGCTTCGGTAAGCGCTCTGGACGGAAACGAACTTGCGTCTCTATTGGGCCGCTCGGCAGCCGCCCACTCGCCCGCTATCGTGTTATCACACCAAAGCGGTCGGCGGTCGGCACCTCGCTCGCTTGTGTGGTTAGCATAGTGCGCTTGGCGATCCTTGCGTGCGCATGGGCCCGCTCGCCCGGTGTGGCGGCGCTCTCGTGCTGATCGCACCAAAGCGCCGCCACGCCGACCTCGCTACTCGTGTGGAGGGCGACGACTGCTCGGACTCACCTGTCGAGAACGGCGCTCATTTTTGTTCAAATAGGGTTGCGGAAAAACAAGAGCCTGGACTATAATAGTCTAAACTCTTGTTTTTTTGTTGGAGCAATGCCATTATGTTCGTCAACCGTGACCGCGAACGCACCTTCCTCGAAACCCACCACGCCACCGACCAGGCCGAGCTGATCGTGCTCTATGGGCGCCGCCGCGTGGGCAAGACTGAACTCCTGCGCACCTTCTGCGCCGATAAGCCGCATATTTTCTTCGTCGCCGACCTGGGCACCGAAGAAGGGCAACTGGCCGAATTCACCCACCAGATCGGTGAGTTCGTGGCCGGCGATCCGGACCTGTTGGCCCCGTTCGCCACCTGGGAGGCCGCCTTCAACTACCTGGCCACGCAGACGTCAGGGCGTCTTGTCGTTGTGCTGGACGAGTTCACCTATCTCATTGACAGCAACGCCGCCCTGCCCTCGATCCTCCAAAAACTCTGGGACACTCAGTTGCGCAACAGCGAGATCATGCTGGTGCTCTGCGGTTCCTACGTCGGCATCATGGAGCAAGAGGTGCTGGCCTATCGCTCGCCCCTCTACGGTCGGCGCACGGGCCAATGGCGTCTGCAGCCGCTGACCTTCTGGGACATCCGCCAACTGCTGCCCCGCTTCAGCCCCGTCAATCTGGTGCGCACCTACGCCATTCTGGGCGGCGTGCCGGCCTACCTACGCCAGTTCGATGATCGCCTCTCGCTGCTCGACAATGTCGAACGCAAGGTGCTGGCCATGGGCGAGTTCCTCTACGATGAGCCCCGCTTTCTGCTTCTGCAGGAGCTGCGCGAGCCCAGCCGTTATTTCGCCGTCCTGGAGGCCATCGCCGGCGGGCGCACGCGCATGAACGAGATCGCCCAGGCCGCCCACATCGGGACGACCTCCATCTCGTTCTATTTGAAGACGCTCCAGGAGATGGGCCTCATCGATCGCGTGGTGCCGGTCACCGAGAAGAATCCGCGCAAGAGTCGTTGGGGCATCTATCAGATTACCGATCACTATTTCCGTTTCTGGTTTCGCTTCGTCTACCCCAACCACTCGCTCCTCGAGCGTGGCGAGACCAACCAGGTGCGCCGGCGCATCGCCGAGCAGTTGGACCAGTTCGTCGGCCCCGCTTTCGAGCGTATCTGCCAGGAAGCGATCTGGCGCCGTCACCGGGAGGGCAAACTGGACTTCACGCCCGCCGCAGTCGGCTACTGGTGGAATCGACAAGAGGAGATCGACGTGGTCGCCATGGGCGAAGAAAACGTGCTCCTCGGCGAGTGCAAGTGGACGTCACGCCCGGTGGGCGTGAAAATCCTCGACGATCTAAAGCGCAAGGCTCAAGCCCTGGACCGAACGCTGCCCGTGCGCTACGCGCTCTTCGCCCGCTCCGGATTCACGCCGGCCCTGCACGCGCGCGCCGCCGAGGAGGATGTACTGCTGGTCGACCTGGAGGAACTGAGCCGGGTTTGAACGAAAAACCTGTCACGACTGTCAATAATTCTAAATGTCTGTCACGATCTGCTGCAATCTAGCCAGGAGGTTTTATTTTCTCCTACGGTGCCCAGACGGGGTATCTGTCTTCTCGCGGAAAGGTGCTGAGATTTTTCAGGTCGGTGCCGTCGGCGTTCATGACATAGATCTCGTCATCGTTGTACAGGTTGTGGCTGCTAAAGGCGATTTTTCTGCCATCGGATGACCACACGGGAGAGTAGTTACTTCCTAAAAAGTCGGTGAGATTTTTCAGGTCGGTACCGTCGGCGTTGATGACATAGATCTCGGCCTGAGCGCCGTGGATGTTTCTGCCAAAAGCGATTTTATTGCCATCCGGCGACCAAGCCGGTGAGGAGTCCGAATTCGGAAAGGTGGTGAGGTTGGTCCGCCCAGTGCCGTCGACGTTCATGACGTAGATCTCCCGCCTGTTGTCTCGGTAGCTACTAAAGGCGATCTTGGTGCCGTCGGGCGACCATGCTGGACCAGTGGTATTCGCCTCATCGTTGGGGAGGTTTGTCTGCCCCGTGCCGTCGGCGTTCATGACGTAGATCGCAAAGTTGCCGTCGCGGGCGCTCGTAAAGGCGATTTTGGTGCCGTTGGGCGACCATGCTGGTGAGGAGTCATTCGCCTCATTGTTGGTGAGGTTTGTCTGTCCAGTGCCGTCGGTGTTCATGACGTAGATCTCAGGGTTGCCGTCGCGAAGGCTAAAAAGGGCGATCTTGCTGCCGTCCGGCGACCATGCTGGTGAGGAGTCATTCGCCTCATTGTTGGTGAGGTTTGTCTGCCCAGAGCCATCGGCGTTCATGACGTAAATCTCCTGGTTGCCGTCGCGGTCGCTTTGAAAGGCGATCTTGGTGCCGTTGGGCGACCATGCTGGTGAGGAGTCATTCGCCTCATTGTTGGTGAGGTTTGTCTGCCCAGAGCCATCGGCGTTCATGACGTAAATCTCCTGGTTGCCGTCACGTTTGCTGACAAAGGCGATTTTTCTTCTGTCAGGTGTGCTAGTTGATGTACTGGTGGCTGTCGGTGTAGGCGTCATCGTAGATGTTTGCCCAGGTTGACCAGACGTATCGCTTTGCACTAAGGGAAGGAAAACATCATTGTCCTGAGCAAGAACCGCTGTGGTCAGTAGCAGAAAAATCGCAGACAGTAGAAGAAGGACAGGCCATCGATATTTCATGGAAGGTACAACCTGCGCTTTCGGGTTTCAATGCATTATGGAGAATGAGTTGGACGTCCAAACCGTACCACCTTCTTTATACTGTGCGATAGTGTCATCTGTCACCTATAACTTAGGACAGGCACATTTGATCACGGCATTGACTGTCATGGTCTGTCACCGACTGTCACTAGCACGAAAACACCCCACACCATAGCGGCGTGGGGCTTTTGTTTGCTTAGAATCGATCTGAGAGCGTCGTTTGGCTACACCAGGGCTGAATTCACGAAATTGTTATGCGAATCGTCCTCCAGTTGCACAAGAGTCATGCCTAGCAAGTACGCCAGTAACCTCAACCGATCCCCTGCGGCCCCGGCCGCATCGTCCGCAGCCGCTGTGTCGCCATCTCATACCAGACCGACGGCACGATCTCCGGATGATCGCCCTTTTCCTCGATCTCCTCATACTGCATCAGCCCGGCATAGAACCCATTGTTCAGGATGTAGCGCACCGTGGCCGGATACCAGCGCCCGCCGCGCTGGGTCTCCACGCCCTCCTCGTTGAGGATCTGCGCGATGGCGCTCAGCGAGTAGCCGTCTATCACGAAGAGTTCAAAAATGCGCCGCACGGTGTCGGCCTGCTCGGATAGCATCCACGTCTCATCCACATACTCGTAGCCCAGCGGCGCCCGGCCGCCGTTGTAGCCGCCGCCCTGCGCCTTCTGGCGCTTGCCGCTCATGACCCGTTCCGTGATCTGCGAGGCCTCCAGCTCGGCGATGGCCGCAAACATGGTCAGCGCAAACTTGCCGTGGGGCGTGGAGGTGTCGAAGCTCTCGGCCAGCAGCACCAGGTCACAGTCATAGCGCCGCAGTCGGTCGACCGTGGCCAGGAAGTCCCGCGTGTTGCGCGCCAGGCGGTCCAGCTTCACGGCCACGATGCGTTGCACCGCGCCCTGCTCGGCCGCCAGCATCATGCGCTGGAACGCGGGTCGGGTGATGTTCTTGCCGGTTTGGCCTTCGTCTATATATATATGGTCATCATCCACGGTCCATTCGTGCGCGTCGCAGAATGAGGGCAGCCGGCCCCGCTGGGCATCAAGGCTGTAGCCTTCGCTGACCTGCCGCTCGGTGCTCACGCGGATGTAGAGCGCGGTGTGGCCGGTCGGCAAGGCCAACTGACTCTGTTTTGACTCTCTTTTTCGGCGTATACGGGCCATATTGTCACCTCTATTTTATAGATCGTCAAAGCAAAAGAGATTCCGGTCACGCTGTCCAGCAAGGGCCGACCTGTGGCTGTCATCGTTTCGCCCGAGTAGTGGAACCAGATCATCGAACGGCTGGAAGACCTGGACGACCTTGTGGTCGGGTTGGAAGCGCTACTGGAACTGGAACATGGCGAGAACACAAACACCCCAAACGATGACGCGGGCCTCCGGGCTTTGATCGGCAATGCGGTACCAGCTTGAGCTAACAGACAAGGCTCAGTGGGCCTTGCGCACGTTGCCCACCCGCCTGGGCAAAGACGTGCTGGCGATCATTCTCGATCAGCAAGCGGAGCCAAGGCCACCTGACAGTCAGGCACTGGTGAATCCCGGCGAAAATCCTAATGTAGGTCCGACCAGTAGTAGATCCGCCGGATTTCTGTCGTGGTATTCACGTCAAACTGAATCGGGCCGGGATTGGGTGGGTCTGCGCCGTATCCAGGTGGATGGCTGGCGCATCATCTATCAGGAGAAGGACGACAGGGTGATCACAACTTCTCACAATGCGCCGTGTTATAGTAACATGGCGTATTGGAGGCCTTTGGACGCGAGTGCGGATCTGGGGCGCTCGAAGAAGCCCTGACTGAATAATGCAGCGGTCCCGGATATCAAAACACATGGTCAACAATCCTTGCATCTGGAATCGTATAAATACTCGGATCGTGATCGATTCCAGCAGCAATGTTCCGGCATCGATTCAGGCTCAGTACCAGATGTTGGAAGTGCCCACGGTTGTGAATTTTGGCACTGACTCGTTCCGCACCAATATCGACCTCACGCCTGAACTATTTTACGAGCGCCTTGTCACCGGGGAACACCCGCCCACAACGAGCCAACCGCCGCCTAAGTTTTTCGAAGACGCCTACCGCCAGGCATTTGATGAAGGCGCCGAGCACGTCATTGTGGTAACCATCAGCGGGATACTTTCGGGGACCTTTGCTTCAGCCCAGACCGCAGCCAGGGAGTTTGGCGAATCCGAAGTCGATGGTGATGGAGTCCAGCAGCCTGAACTGGATGAGGCGCGATTTCTCTTCTGGGACGGCGACAGCATCAGCATGGGCAGCGGCTACCAGGCGCTTGCGGCGGCTCGTCTATTGGAGCAAGGCGTCGAACGAGGCCACCTTGTAGATCGGCTCGATCAGATCCGCCAGTCCATGATCGGCTTCGCGACATTGGACACGCTCAAATATGCTCCGCGCAGCGGACGAATCAGCAACCTGCAGGCCAACATCGGCAATCTACTACAAGTCAAAGTCATCCTCGATATCTACCACGGGGAGATTTCGCCCACGGGCCGCGTACGCGGTCGCAGGCGCTCACTTCGTGAAATCGTTGACAGGCAGGTTGCGCATTATGGATCAACGCCGCTCAATGTTGCTGTCCTCCATGCCAACGCGATCGATGAGGCTGAAGATGTGGCCGCCATGGCCCAGATGCAGCTTACCATCAACGAGCTACTCATCAGCGATATCGGCTCAGCCATAGCCAGCTTTGGCGGACCCGGTGCGATTGGCATCGCAGGATATCCAGCCAATTTGGGATAGAATTTTTTGGAGAATGTGGAATTACAATGAATATCGTACTCGACGCCATGGGCGGCGACCACGCCCCGGTCGAAACGGTCGCCGGCGCAGTGGAAGCGGCACGTGCCTTCCCAGGCATCACAATTTCGCTGGTCGGCAAGCCGGATCTGATTGAAGCTGAACTGGCTAAACACGAGACAGACGGACTCGATCTGCCGATTGTCCCGGCCAGCCAGATCATTGAAATGCATGACAAGCCGTCCAAAGTCATCCGCAGCAAACCGGATAGTTCTATCTTCGTGGCCTGCCAGATGGTTCGCAACGGCGAGGCCCACGCAGTTGTGACCGCTGGCAACACAGGTGGCGCTTTGACAGCGGGCATTCTCAAGATCGGGCGGATCAAAGGCATCCTGCGTCCGGCCTTAATGACGCCGTTCCCCACGCTCAAAGGTTTCTGCACTGTTCTCGATGTCGGGGCCAATGCAGATACCCGGCCCGAATACCTGCCCCAGTTTGCGGTCATGGGCACCATCTACACTGAGACCGTGCTGGGCATCAAGAATCCCAAAGTAGCGCTGCTCAGTAACGGCGAGGAAGAAGGCAAGGGCAACCAATTGGTGATCAGCGCCACTGCCATGTTGAAGAAGACCCCGGGGATCAACTTCCAGGGCAACATTGAAAGCCATGAGGTGTTTGAGGGACTGGCCGATCTTGTCGTCACAGACGGATTCACCGGCAACATCTTCCTCAAGACGACCGAGGCCGCGGCCACGGCGTTGCAACAGGTGGTTTTTGAAGAGCTGAAGCGGGATCCGCTCAGTGCATTCGGCGGGCTGTTGGCTCGAAACGGGCTGCGCAGAATTCGCGGCCGTCTTGACGACAGCGAATATGGCGGTGCCGTTCTTCTAGGTCTTTCCGGCGTGCTGGTTGTCGCCCACGGACGCAGCAACGCCAACTCCATCCGACAGACGATTCGCGTGGCCAAGGAGAGCATGGACCAGGACGTGCCGGAGCGCATTCGTCAGGGCGTCGCCATGTTGCAAGAGGCCGAAGCAGAGCGGGAGACTAATGGCGCGACGGAGCCTCAACCATGACCGGAAAATCGACGCGGTCATCTGTTCAAACATCCGCCCAATCGTCAGCTCACTCTTCTCAGAACGCCACGGACCTGTCGTTCGACATTGACGGCATGGTCGACTTCCTGGTCGAGTTGCTCAACACGCCTAGTCCAACCGGGGACACCCAGAGGGCCATTGAATTCATTCGCAATACATTTGCCGACCTGCCGTTTTCCATGTCGATCTCACCCAAGGGGCTTCTATCCGGGACATGGCAAGGCGAGCGCAGCGGTGCGCCTCGTGCCCTGACGGCCCACACCGACACATTGGGGGCCATGGTCTCGGCAGTCAAGGAGAACGGCCGCTTGCAGATGACCCAGTTGGGCGGCTGGATCTGGTCCACCGTCGAGGGTGAGGGCGTCACGATCTTCGCAACCAACGGCGAGACCTACCGCGGCACAATCTTGCCGACCTTCGCATCCATTCACGCCCACACACGGGAAGAGGGCAATGCCACCCGCACAGCCGAAAATATGGAAGTGCGTATCAATGCCCGCACAACGAGCAGAGCCGAGACCGAAGCGCTCGGGATCGGCGTGGGCGATATCATCACCTTCGATCCACGGGTGGAACTATCGCCCAGTGGCTTCGTCCGTTCTCGCCATCTGGACGACAAGGCGGGTGTAGCCGTCATCTATGGCGCCCTGTCCGCGCTGGCTTCTGCGGGCCTGCGCCCAGCACAGACAACCACCATCCATATCAGCAACTACGAAGAGGTCGGACATGGCGGCGCAACCGGATTCCCGGCCGATCTAGCCGAGTTGGTGACCGTCGACATGGCTGTGGTTGCGCCGGGCCAGACATCGGATGAATTTTCGGTGACCATCTGCGCCAAGGACAAGGGTGGGCCGTATCACATGGGATTGAGACGCCGGCTTGAGTCATTGGCCGCAAGTCAAGGCATTCGCTACCGCACCGACATCTACCCGCACTACGGCTCCGACGGCGAGGCGCTTTGGCGTGCCGGCGGCGATGTTGCCGTGGCCCTGGTCGGCCCCGGCATTGATGCCTCCCACCATTGTGAACGCACGCACCGGGAGTCGCTGGTGGAGACGGCGAGGTTGCTGGCGGCGTATTTATTGAGCACGCAATAGACTGCGTGTTGCGTATCGATTGTGAAACACAATCCGCCCATGAGCCCACCAGTTGCTCAAACGACAGGCTGCGCGCTACGAGAACTTCACGCAGCAAGTAGCAAGAAGCAGAAAAGATATTCAATTATCCAAAAAATCCGAGACTCTCTTTCATGAAAACCTATCGCAACATCAAACAGATCAAGAGCAAGGAGAAACTGGGCCGCCGCTTGAGCATGACCGGCCTGCTCATTCTTTTTATTGGCCTGGGCGCCAGTTTCGTGCCCAATATCTATCCGCCAACTGAGCCGGTGTCCAACCAGGTCACCGCCTTCCTACAGCAGTATTGGGCCTACATCAGCTTCGTTGCATTGCCGGCGGGCTTCATCTTTGCCAGCTTCGGCAGCTACTACATCAACAAGTTTGCCAAACGGCGCTGGCCCGGCAGCAAGAAGATCGAGCGCCCCGATGAGGTATTCGAACGCAGCCTGAAAGGCTTTGACGCCAAGTTCACCTATTTTTCCTACAGCCTGCCCTCACCCTATGTCGTGGTCGGACCGTGCGGAGTGCTGCTTTTTGCCGTCCGTAGTGACAAGGGACGCGTGATCGCCAAGGGCGACAAGTGGAAAGAGCCGTTCAGTCTAGGCCGTATCTTCACGGTCTTTGCGCGAGAGGGCGTCGGCAGCCCAACACAGGATCTGCTGGATGGCGAGCGCAAGATCCGTGCACTGTTGGAACAGACCGACAACGAAGCACTGAGGGATGAATTTGCCAACATTCCCTTCGCGGGAGCGGCCGCGTTCATCAACGCGGATGTGCAGTTGGAAGTAGACAGCCCTGAAATTCCAGCGCTGCGCGCCGATCAGGTCAAGGAATTCGTGCGTCGACAGGTCCGCGAGGTCAAGCTCAAGCCCAGCACGCTGCGTGAGCTTTCAGCCGCGTTGGTCGACGCGGCTCAGTTTTCGGACGACGATGACGAAGAATAGGTGAGAGGGTGAGAGGGTGAGAGGGTGAGAGGGTGAGAGGGTGAGAGGGTGATGGGGTGACGAAATTCTACCGCTCATTTCGTCACCTTGTCACCCTCTCACCCTCTCACCCCACGGCGTCTACTTAAACCCCAGCCCCCGCTCCTTCAAACTCACATAGCGATTGCGACCAATCACGATGTGGTCCAGCACCTTGATGTCGAGAAGCTGACCGGCTTCGACGATCATCTCGGTGACGCGCACGTCCTCGGGGCTGGGTGACGGATCGCCGCTGGGATGGTTGTGCACAACGATGATTGAGGCGCTATTGGCGCGAACGGCTGCACGGAAGACCTCACCAATGCGCACCACTGCGGCGTTGAGGCTGCCGGCATAGACATCGGCAATTCGCGTAACGTAGTTTTTGGTATCGAGCAACACGGTACGCAGGTGCTCCTGCTCCAACAGCCCCATTTCCATCATCAGCAGATTGGCCACGTCGGTGGGCGTGCGCACTTGAAGGCGCTCACTGGGCGAGGCCAACAACATTCGTTTTCCCAACTCCAGCGCAGCGTGAAGTTGCGCCGCCTTGGCCGGTCCAATGCCATGAACCTGACAGAGATCATCAAAGCTGGCCTGGGCCAGTCCGCCGGCGCCGCCAAAGTCGGCTAACAGGCGTTCCCCCATGCGGATCGCGCTCTCGCCGCGGTTCCCTACGCGCAGGATGATGGCAACAAGTTCGGCGGTACTCAAGGCGCCCGCTCCAGCATAGGTAAGCCGTTCACGCGGGCGAAGATCATTGGGCAGATCACGGATCATCGGACGATACTCAGGGGATTGCATACGGTCCACAGTTGACTCCTCGGGGGTGGGTCAGATATCGGTTTTCTGGGATTCCAGTGATATACTCGGGATTGGTATCTACTGTCATTATAGCCTAACGTCGCACACCAGCAAACAGCCATCAAAAATGCAAACCCATTTCTACGAAAGAACCGCCTACCGTCTGTCTGAACAGCCCGTACCCGCGTGCTTCATCAAACTCGACACCCTATTTGATGCGTTGCTGCCTGCCAGTGCTGACCAGCCGCTCGCCTACAGCCTTGTGCTGGCAGAGAGCATCTGCGCGCGTATGGCGGAGGTCGAAATGTATGCGTTTCTGATCGAAGACGCTCGCAAGCGGCAAAGCTTGGATCGCACAGAAATGGACTACGAGAGCGACTTGAAGACGGCAGTCTTGACGCGTTCATTCTTGGTTGGCTATATCGCCGCCTGCCGAGGCCTGTTGGATGCCTGCGCCATCGCACTTTCAGCACTTCACGATCTCCCGATTGCCGGCGCAAACTGTTCGTTTCGCAACGGTGATTATTGGCACCAATTCGTTGTGAAAGCACCCAATATCCAGCGCCGTTATCATCCCTTGCGCCTCTTTTTCAACGAGGTCTTCCAGTGGTGCAGCGAAATGTCGCTGCGGATCATGCCCGTGGTTTTGCTCCAGCACCATTATGGGAAATTTTCACGACGCGAGACGCTGCTTCAAGTTCTGGATGAACGAGATATCGACATCAAGGCCGTGACCGATGACGCCATCGGCCATCACTGGATCGATCCGGTTGAACTGCACACACGCTGGAAGCCCCAGTTTCTGACTCTGTGCGAAAAGGTATGCCATGACATCGGCGCGGTGGTAGAGACCGATCAGAGGGCCGGAATCGAGTTCGGCGAATAGGCGCAAGGCAGACGAGGCCGAACACTCATACCGAAAGAGAATGCATTTGTGAAAGGCGCGATTGCTGCCGGAGACCCGCAGACCGCTGCGGCCGGCAGCGCAATCCTGAAGATGGGCGGCAATGCGGTTGATGCGGCGGTGGCTGCCGCATTTGCATCCTTTGTGGCCGAGCCCTCGATCGTCAATATCGGCGGCGGCGGCGTTGCACTGGTTGTGGATAGCCATTCTGATCTGCAGCTCGTCTATGACTTTTTCAGCACCATGCCATCGGGAGTGCTCACCCCGGCTTCCGATTTCCATGAGGTCGTCATCGACTTTGGCGCCGAACAGCAACCGTTTCACATTGGGCGCGCCAGTGTGGCTGTCCCTGGCGTCGTTGCCGGACTCTGCGCGATGGCAGCCGATCACGGGACATTGCCACTCGCCACCCTGCTGGAACCAGCGATCAGGCTGGCTCGTGATGGCGCGTTGCTCAGTCCGGCCCAGGCCTATGTCTACAATATCTTACAACCGATTTTTCAAGACACCCGTGGACTTGCCGACCTCTACTTGCCGGAGGGTCGCCCCGTTGAGGTCGGCGAACGGCTCGTGTTCTCCAACTTGGCCGATACGCTTGAACAACTGGGCGAAGAGGGTCCCGATCTGTTCTATAGCGGCGATGTAGGGAATGCGATTATCGTCGACCAGCGGGCCAACGGCGGACTGCTGACCGCGCCCGATCTGGCCGCCTATGAGGTTTTCCACCTGAGTCCGCTTTCCATAGACTATCGTGGGTTCACCATTCTGCTGCCGCCTCCTTCGTCATCGGGCGGCGTACTGGTTGCCTTTGCACTCAAGCTGTTGGCGACACGCCCATTGGACGCAATGGTCCATAATTCGGCGGCCCATCTGCGCCTGCTTTCCGAGATCATGCGTCTCACAAATGTAGCCCGACGCGATTGGGATGCCCATCGGGATCTGGGCGAGGATCGAATTGCCTGGTTTCTCTCCGATGCCCATGTCGATCTCTATCGACGACGGCTGGACGCAATCCTGAACGGCGAAGCCGGCCCGGCTGATCCGGTGTTTGCGCCGGGACCTAACGACACAACCCATATCAGCGTCGTGGATCAAAATGGGCTACTGGCTAGTGTAACGACGTCGGCCGGTGAGAACGCCGGATTTGTCGTCGGCGACACAGGCGTCTGCCTCAACAACATGCTGGGCGAAGAGGACCTGCATCCGCACGGCTTCCATCAGTTACCCCCCGGCCAGCGTCTATCGACCATGATGACGCCGGTCGTTGTCATCCACGACAACGACCCGGTCTTAGCGATCGGCAGCGGCGGCAGCAACCGCATTCGCTCGGCCATCCTTCAGGTTCTGAGCAATTTTCTCGATTTCGACATGTCCCTGTCGGATGCCGTCAACATAGATCGCATACATTTTGAGGCGGATACCCTTCAGGTCGAAGGCGGAGTCGATGCCACAGTCGTGACAGAGCTACGTGGGCAAGGCTATCATGTCAACTACTGGCAGGGAACCAATATGTTCTTCGGCGGCGCACACGCTGTGGCGCTGCAAGGCGGTCAATTGACGCCGGCCGGAGACCATCGCCGCGGCGGTTCGACTGAAATTGTAGAGACCGGTTGCAACGAATAGGTTCGCTCACATCGAAGTCAACACCGCATACGGCGGTACAATTCCGCATTTGACAAGCTTGTGCTGCAGGCGGTAGAATTAGCCATGGCTAAATTAAAGCTTGTGTCGCAAACAAATCCTCTGACCTCGGCCCACGAAGATTATCTGAAGGCGATCTACCTTCTGAACAATCCGGGAAACCGGGTCACCAATTCGGCGCTGGCCGGCTATCTTGAAGTCTCACCTGCGTCGACGACCAACATGGTCAAGAAATTGGGCGAGTTGGGACTGGTCCAATATACGCCCTACCAGAACATCAGTCTGACAGCTCAAGGCGAACAGGTAGCGCTTGAAGTCCTGCGCCACCATCGACTTCTGGAGCTCTATCTCCACGACAAGCTCAATCTCCCCTGGGATCAGGTTCATGCTGAAGCCGAAAAGCTTGAGCACGTGATGAGTGATGCCCTGGAAGAGGCGATTGCAGCTGCGCTAGGCAACCCGACCATCGATCCGCATGGTGATCCCATCCCCACAAAAGATGGCCATATCGAACCGGTTGAAGGACAACCGCTCAGTGGGGCAATGTCCAACTGTGCCTATCGGCTCGTACGTGTCCTTCTTCAAGATTCGCAGCGACTTAGCTATCTTGGAGACCTGGGCCTCTATCCGAATACCGAAATCATCTTACACAAACGAGCTCCTTTCAATGGACCACTGCTGATTGAAATCGACGGCGAACACCACGCATTGGCGCATGACATGGCAGAATCGCTCCTGGTAACAGACGCCTAGGGCGCCGAGATCCAGGTATCGATCCGCCCTGCTACATTCGGCGCCCCGCATTACCCACCGACATTTTGCCGATAGAAAGTCATCCGCGAGAGTAGAGTCTCTGGCTCATCAGATTTAGCCCAAGCAAAATCATTGATCAAGTTCGATAAAAATGATATATTGTTCAAGTAAAATCATGTACTGAGAAACTCAGTACATATCGGGGAAAGAAGAAAAGCGGGAATGAAAAGGGCAAGAAGAGAGGATTAACTATGACCAATCCATTGGTGATCTTGCTCGTTGGGCTCGGAATTCTAGGCATTGTGTTGGCCCTAGTCTGGCCCGGCCGAGGCATGATCGCACGCAGCAACCGTCAACGACACATGACAGGCAGAGTCTTGCGCGAAGATGCTGTGAAACATATTTTCGGGATGACAAACAACGGTCTCTATCCGACGTTGCAGAGCGTGGCCGGCTCACTTGAAATCTCCAACAATGAAGCCAGTGACCTCATCCACGATCTGGAGCAACGCGGTCTGGTAGGACTCAGCGAAGGTACGCTTTTCTTGACCGATGAGGGTCGTTCGTCAGCGCTGCACGTGCTGCGGGCTCATCGACTTTGGGAGCGTTACCTGGCCGATAAGACCGGCTATGAAGAGACGGAATGGCATGATCGTGCTGAGCGCTATGAGCATAGCACGTCGCCTGATCAGTTGGAGGTAATGGCGGCACAGCTCGGAAATCCCACCTATGACCCACATGGGGATCCCATTCCAAGCCCCACCGGTCGAATGGTGCAACACGAGAGCAAGCCACTCAACCAATTAGAGGCGGGCGAGATCGGGCGAATCGTCCACATCGAGGACGAACCGAACACCATCTACGCTCAACTGGTGGCCGAAGGGCTATTCCCGGGTCTTCGCGTTCAGGTGCTCGAAAAAACACCGCAACGCATTCGCTTCTGGGGGAACGGCGATGAGCATGTGCTGGCCCCGATCGTGGCCGGCAACCTAGCCATTGCGCCCATGGTTGCCGAACCGACAGAGGTTCTGACGCCTAAAAGCCGGCTCAGCGACCTAAACATCGGCGAGCGGGGCAGAGTCACGGGCATCTCCAAGGCCTGCCGCGGAGCCGAACGCCGGCGATTCATGGACCTGGGCGTGCTGCCCGGCACCGTGATCAGCGCTGAGATGATCAGCCCCAGCGGTGACCCGACAGCCTATCTCATCCGCGATGCACTGATCGGCCTACGTAGTGAGCAGGCCGCATACATCTATATCGAGCCTGTTGTGAAAACAGATGGCACTGAATCGAACAACGATGAATCGAGGGACGAATCGGTCTCAGCCGATTCCGTTTTAACCGAAACCGTTCTAGAGGTAGGAACATGAGCAAAGAATTAGCAGCCGTACCAACCCAGACCCCGCCGGCTAGCGCAGCCTGCGCAACCTGTCCGGCGCACAATATCAACAACTTGAAAAAGCTTGGCGTCGACATGTCAGACTGGGACTACGTCGTTGGCCTAGCCGGGAACCCCAACACCGGCAAGAGCACCGTCTTCAACGCGCTGACCGGACTACGACAACATACCGGCAATTGGCCTGGAAAGACCGTTGCACACGCCGAAGGCGGCTTCGAATATGCCGACAGCCGCTACAAGATCATCGACTTGCCCGGCACCTATTCGCTGTTGGCGACAAGTCTTGACGAAGAGGTGGCCCGTGATTTCATCCTCTTTGGACAGCCGGATGTGACTGTCATTGTCGTCGATGCCACCCGACTGGAGCGCAACCTGAATCTGGCGTTGCAAGTTCTCGAGATCACAGACCGGGCCGTCATCTGTCTCAACTTGATGGACGAGGCGAAACGGCGAGGCTTACAGGTCGATGACCGCAGACTGGCCCGGGATCTGGGCGTTCCGGTCGTGCCGACAGCAGCACGCCAGGGACAAGGGATTCCCGAACTGCTGCAAGCCATCGATGACGTGGCCAGCGGACGCACCGTCTGCAAACCCCATCGCATCAAGGACCAGCCGCCGGCGCTCAAAGCGGCAATGGACACGCTAGTGGCGCAGCTCCATGAACTCTACCCCAACCTACCCAATGCGAACTGGGTAGCCCTACGCCTGTTGGACGGCGATGCACGCATCGTGTCCGCCATGCGAACCGGCGAACTGGAACAGCTTGGCCAATTGGGCGACTCGTCGATCACCAGCCAACTGGTCGCAGCCGATCTCGAACTGGAGGTAGCCAATTGAGCGCCAATAGCATAAGCATCGCTAGCAGACCTAGAGGCCAAGCACCAGAGGCTGAAATGACGCCCGAGGACATTATCGCCACTGCCGGCAATCTACGCTGGCAGATTGGCGACGACCTCCACGAACAGGTCATGAGCACGCTCTACGCAGACGCAACCGATATCGCATCACGGTCGGTTCAACGACCAGGCGAGAAACCGCGCTTCGATATGGAGCGCACCATCGACAGCTTGGTGACCAGCCGGCGTTGGGGTTTCCCGATCATGATCGCGCTCTTCACGATGGTCATTTGGATCACCATCGTCGGGGCCAATTACCCATCGCAGATGCTCGCGACGCTATTGTTGGACACAGTCTATCCATGGCTGAAGGAAATCTCTGCAATGATCGGCATTCCCTGGTGGCTGGACGGGCTTGTGCTCGACGGCATGTACCTCACCACGGCCTGGGTTATCGCAGTCATGTTGCCGCCCATGGCCATCTTCTTCCCGCTCTTCACGCTGCTGGAAGACTTCGGTTACTTGCCCAGGGTCGCCTTCAATCTGGACAATCTCTTCCGCAAATCCGGCGCACATGGCAAGCAGTCCCTGAGCATGATGATGGGCTATGGCTGCAATGCGGCCGGCGTCATCGCCACCCGCATCATCGACAGCCCGCGCGAGCGCATGATCGCCATTGTCACCAACAACTTTGCGCTCTGCAACGGTCGATGGCCGACCATTATTCTGATCTCGGTGATCTTCATCGGTGCGTTGGCCCCGCCCTTTCTCGCCGGTTTCGTATCCGCGTTGACGGTTGTCGGCGTGGCCATGCTCGGCGTCTTCCTGACCTTTCTCGTCTCCTGGGGGCTTTCGCGTACATGGCTGCGCGGCGAAGTGTCGACCTTCAGTTTGGAGCTGCCCCCCTATCGACCGCCACGTGTCTGGCAGACCATCTACACGTCGCTCATCGACCGCACCATCTACGTGCTTTGGCGAGCCATTATCTTCGCGCTGCCTGCAGGCGCGGCCATCTGGCTGATTGCCAACATCACCATCGGCGGTACATCGATTGCCGAGTACATGATCAACTTCCTCAATCCTGTGGGGATACTGATCGGACTCAACGGCGTGATTCTGGTTGCCTACATCGTCGCGATTCCGGCCAACGAGATCGTCATGCCGACCATTCTCATGTTGACCGTGCTGACGTTGGGGGTGACCAGCGCCGGAGCCGATGCCGGTGTCATCTTTGAGCTGGATTCAGGAGCGGACACGCTGGCCATTTTGACGGCCGGAGGCTGGACCCTGCTGACCGCAGTCAACCTGATGATTTTCAGCCTGATCCACAATCCATGCAGCACGACCATCTACACGATCTACAAGGAGACCGGCAGCCGCAAGTGGACGACCATTGCCGCGTTGTTGCCGCTGGTCATGGGCTTCGTCGCCACCTTCTTTGTCGCCCAGATTTGGCGCACGGTAGCCATGTTCCTCTAGCATGAGAATCGCCGATCCGGAAGCGTGCAGACCAGTCTGATTCAGGCCCGTTTGCACGCTTCTTTCTTTCTCTAGAAACAATTCTCTGCTATACTGTGAAGTTGCTGAAGCTCATGCGAAACCACTGGGTTTCGCATGAGCTTTTTTCTCTTTCGGCCGGATTTCGCCGGCCAATTGATAGAAGACAGAGTTCCTGATGGAGAACGAGTTCACAGACCCCAACATGTCTCTTACAGACCGATCTGAGCCAAGCCTTGCCTCAACACCTGATCCCGATGGCAGATTGGCAAAGTGGCGCGGAAGGTGGCAGACGATACAACCTTCGACATCGGTTCTGGATTCCACGCTGAGCAACAGCGGCGTGCTCAACGCACAGGTTTGGCTAGGCCAAGTGCTGTGGCGGCCGGCAGCGGCCTGGGCCATGCTGGCGGGCCTGTTGTCCGGCGGTCTCTTCGTGCAGCCCGTTGAGCTTGCCTGGTCGACAGTTGTGTTGCTTCTGCTGCTGGTTGATCCGCTTTGGGGCAGCCTGTGGCGCATTGCGGGGGGACGGCTCGAACTTCTGTCGCTGCGCGATACCAGAAGCCAGCCACATGTTTCACTACCATATTTGAAGCCCGGATCGCCCGCCGCAAAACTGCTGGATCGTAACACGGAAGACGTCTTGCCCGTATTGTTTCGTGTCGTTCTGCCCGCGGTGCTGCTTGCCTTGATTGTCGCCTCAGCGCTAAATGCGATTGCCGTTGGCCTGACAATGGCGGTTCTTCTATGCGCAGGCATGGGTTGGATCAGCACACGGCAGGCGCATCGTGTGCCCGTCCTGCTACACAGCCTGGTGAGTATTGGCCTGCCGATGCTGCTTGCCGCACTAGTAATTGGCGCCAGCTTTGCTGACCTCGCCCAGGAAAACGCGTTATCAGCGGCACAGATCGCCTTGATTCTTTTGTGGACATTGAATCAGTGGGGAACGGGTCGCATCACCCGATTTTCAAAAGAAACTCTGGGGATCATAGTACTGGGAATTGCTGACATCGGAATCGGACTGCTGCTACTCTGGGTACAGGCCCCACTATGGCTGGCCCTTTGGCTGGTAGTGACGCTGCCTACTTGGCTGTTGATCTACCGACGCCGGCCGCTGCGACAGGCTGCCGTCTGGCAACTATGTGCAATGTTAGTAAGCGCTTCAGGCGTGGGGCAGGGCCTGTAGCATCAGTCGTTCAAGGAAGACAATCATGAGCAGAGTGAACACATCCGGCCAGGAAATTGAGGCCACATCTGATCCCAAAACGGATTCGGACAATGCCCCTGGTGTGACCATTCCTGACCAGATGGAGAGTCAAGATCCTTTCCCGATCAAATCTCGATTGGTAACTATCGATCAGGTACGGCGAGATCACGAGGTTATCGTTTTCTTGCAACAGGCCAACGAGACGCTGCGCCGTATCGGCTATACTGAGCATGGACAGCGCCATGCCGGGCTGGTGGGTCACATTGGCGAAAACGTTCTTGAGTGGCTGGGCCATGACAGGCGGACACACGAACTGGCCAATATTGCCGGCTACCTGCACGACATCGGCAACGGCATTCACCGCGAGAATCATGCACTGAGCGGCAGTCTGATGGCGTGGCGGATTCTGACACGCATGGGGATGTCGGCGGAAGAATGTGCGCTTGTCATGAATGCGATCGGCAATCACGAGGAGGAGCGGGGCACGGCAACAACGCCAATTGCCGCTGCACTCATCATTGCCGACAAGGCTGACGTCCATCGCAGCCGTGTGCAGAATCCGGACATGGATTCCTTCGACATTCACGACCGGGTCAACTACGCATCGACGCGCAGTTTCGTTCGCGTGCTCAAAGAGCAACATGTGATTGCGCTAGAACTTGAGATTGATACAAACTACGCTCAGGTCATCGAGTATTTCGAGATCTTCCTGGATCGAATGACAATGATGCGTCAGGCTATCGAGTTTCTGGGATGCGATTTCCATCTGATTGTCAACGACACTCGTTTATCCTAGCTCAATTGGGCGTGAATACTTCGGCTGGGCTCAGCACAAGTACGACGACAGAAATCCCGCACCTCTATCACTGGTGGGAACTGTATCGGAATTCCCGCCGGAATTCACTTGCAAACGTTTCGTAGATGAACCGGAGCTGCTCGGTATCAGCGAGTGGGCCCCACTATCGAACAACCAGAGAAAGAATGGAGGAACCTACCATGCGGATCGTGCGTTTTGCCGAAGCAGTTGATGTGCCGTGGAACGGCGATTTTCCCGAAGGCGACGTGTTCGCAAGCGAAGAATTTGCCCAGGCACTTGCAGAAAACGATTTCCTTGACGAGATGCAGCTTGATGAGCTTTTTGAAGACGCCTTTGAAGACGGCAGTTTAGGAATCCGCTGGGGTATGATCGTCGACGATCTTGTCTACCCTCTGGCACGGGCGCCCTACCTGGATTGGACGTTCGACGGTTCTTATGCTCCCGAAATCGCCGGCAGCCCGCTGCCACTCTCGAGCGTTGAGCTATTTGCCCCTGTCGAGCCCAGCAAGATTGTCTGCGTCGGACGTAACTACGCGGCCCACGCAGCCGAACTCGGCAACGAGGTGCCGGACGAGCCGCTGATCTTTCTCAAACCGCCGACCGTAGTGGTTGGACCGGGAGAGGAAGTCATTTCGCCAATCATCAGCCAACGTGTCGACTACGAGGGTGAGCTGGCCCTTGTGATTGGCAAGGAGTGCCGATATTTGGGCGAAGAGGACGCGGCCGACGTGATCTTCGGCTATACTATCGCCAATGATGTGACGGCGCGCGATCTGCAAAAGGCGGACGGCCAATGGACACGCGGCAAGGGATTCGACACCTTCGGCCCCATGGGGCCTTGGATCGACACCAAGTTCGATCCCAGCGGTCGTGCGATCCGGACACGCGTCAACAATGAGATCCGCCAGGAGAGCAATATCGACCTTCTGATCTTCCCGATCGGACGCATCCTGGCCCACGTCACGCGTTTCATGACACTGCTGCCCGGTGACGTGATTCTGACTGGCACTCCGGATGGCGTCGGTCCGGTCCAGCCCGGCGACGTAATGACGGTTGAAGTGGATGGATTGGGTACACTGTCGAATCCGGTGATCGCCGAGGCTGATATCGAATGACGATTCCATCCCTGTCCCATTTTGCGGACATCCAATCATTGTCCAGCGACCAGTTCTGGGGGCTACTGCGGCTGGCCCGCGAGATCAAAGACGAACGCAACCGGCTGGGCGTGAACGCGCCGATCCTGGCCGAGGGGTCGCTGGCATTACTTTTCCAAAAACCGAGCCTGCGTACTCGCGTCAGCTTTGAGATGGGCATGGTTCAACTGGGCGGCTATGCGTTCTATATCAGCCCAGCAGAAGTCGGCCTGGGCAGCAGAGAGAGTGCGCCGGATGTAGCCCGAGTGCTTAGCGGCTATGCCGACGGCATTATGGCACGCGTTTTCGACCACCAGCACATTGTCGATCTGATCGAATGGGGGTCCGTGCCGATCATCAACGGACTGAGTGATTTCAGCCATCCTTGTCAGGCGCTGACCGACATCTTCACCGTCTGGGAAGATAGCGGCTGGGCCAGCGAAGCAGATCTGGCCGGAATGCGACTCGTCTACATGGGCGACGGCAGCAACAATGTAGCCACTAGCTTAATAGCAGCCGCCGGCAAGGTGGGACTGTCAATGACGATTGTATCACCGGAGAACTATCAGCCGGAGAGAGAGGTTCTGGCAGAATCGGATGCCGACATCACGGTTACCGATGATATTGACGGCGTCGTAGGGGCCGATATCATCTATACGGACGTGTGGACAAGCATGGGACAGGAAGCAGAGCATGAGACGCGAATTGCGGTCTTTGCGCCCTATCAACTCAACCGATCTCTGCTGGCCCACTGCCGAAACTCTGACGTGAAGGTCATGCATTGTCTGCCTGCCCACCGCGGCGAGGAGATCACCGACGATGTCGCAGATGGAGCAGAGAGTCTTCTGTTTCCACAAGCCCACAACCGGCTCCATGCCCAGAAGGCACTGCTTGCCCACCTCCTCGGCGGCATCTCGCTGGCATAACCAGGCCACTCATGGCTATTGTTGAGGAGCGCCGGCTTTGCACCTTCCGGAACGGCGCTCAATAGCCGTTTCGCACCTTGCCTTCGCCATGTTCAACCCGCCGTTGGAATTGGGTCGAACATGAGAAGAGTGTTCATATGCAGCAACCTATGTCAGAACTATTACTCTATCTCAGCCGTCTGCAGGATCGGCGCAATCTCGTCGATATCGCGTTGGTGGCATCGATCATCTACATGGTATTGCGTCTATTTCGGGACACGCTGGCCATTCAGTTGATCCGGGGCATGTTGCTAATCTCCCTCGTCGTTGCAGTGATCATCGCACTGATCACGCAGACGATGGAACTAACGGCCTTCAACTGGTTGCTACGCGGCAGCGCTACAGTCTTGGTCGTGGCCATTCCAGTGATCTTCCAGCCTGAATTGCGTCGTGCTCTGGAGCGGGTAGGTCGCACGGCGCCTTGGATGTCTCGCCGATCCGAAAACATGGACACGCAGCGGATCATCAATGACATTGTACGAGCCTCGGAGCAGCTTGCCGAGCGCAAACACGGGGCGTTAATGGTCTTTGAGAGCGCAACAGGGCTCGGCGACGCCATCGAACGGGGTGTAAAGATCGACGGAGAGTTGACGAGCCAACTGATCCTGACAATCTTCTTCCCTAACACAGCATTGCATGACGGGGCGATCATCATCCGGAACAATCGCATCATGGCGGCCGGCTGTGTGTTGCCTTTGACGGAAAGTGATCTGTCGGATACGCAGTTAGGCACACGTCACAGGGCAGCGATTGGCATCACGGAACAGACCGATGCCATGTCTGTTGTCGTTTCTGAGGAGACCGGCGCCATCTCGGTGGCCAGAAACGGACGCATTCTTCGCCTAGATAGTGGACGATTGCGAGTCCTTCTGGACGATTTTTACAGCCCGAGATTGAATTGAGCAGGAAAGTTGCCCGATAATCGCTAACATCCCAGAGAATCACCAAACTAGATCAGACAGATAATCCTGTGCTTGACAGACAACGAAACCGTTCACGGCTAAACAATCAATGGAATAAATTCGTAGATCGCTTCGGAACGCTGCTGCTGTCATTGATCCTGGCATTGATTGTCTGGCTCATTGCCACCAATCAGCAGAATCCGCTGATCCAGGATCCGTTCTCGGAGCCGATTCCGGTCAGCGTGCGCGGGTTGACCGGCTCCACCCAACCCATTCAAGACCTGAGCGCGGTGAGAGCGGAGATCATCATTCGCGCACCTCAACGCTCATGGAACACACTCAATGCGGGCGATTTCACCGCATTCATTGATCTGACTGACATGGAACCAGGTGAGCATGAAGTGGCCGTGCAGGTGAATGGCGTCAACCCGCAGGTGGATATTGTGACTATCGATCCGCCTGTACTTCGGGTTCAGCTTGATGAAGTGATATCGAAGGAGCTGCCGATCGAGCCTGTCATAATCGATACGCCGGCAGAAAGCTACATTGCCCAGACTCCAATCGTAGAACCGATTTCCGTGACAGTCTCAGGGCCGAAAACATTGGTGGCACAGGTTACCGGAGCCAAGGCCCCAATCACGCTAAATGCCGCCAAAAGTCAAGTTGTTGCCGACAATGTTCGTATTGAACTGGACGATGCCCAGGGGAACGAGGTACGGATAGTCGTGGCCAATCCGCCTACCGCAAGAATCGTTGTCCCTATTGAACAACAGGCAGGACGAAAAGAGGTGGCGGTACGCCCGAACCTAACCGGTGAGCCGCCAAACGGCTATCGTCTAAGTTCGGTGAAGGTGACGCCATCAACAGTTGTATTGGAAGGCGATGGTGCAGTCTTAGCGGAAGTACCAGGCTTCGTGGAGACAGCCGAACTTTCATTGGCTGACGCGACCGAAAGTATCCAGCGGCGCATAGAATTGCTCTTGCCCGATGGTGTCACAACCCAGGAAGGGGCCACTGTCTCGATCGAGGCAGCAATTACACCTATCCAAAGTGGAACCACGCTCAAGCAGAAACCTGTGATCCAAAACCTCGGCCCCGGGAGCGAGGCACGCGTGGCATTGGACACCGTGGAGGTGATTCTGAGTGGCCCTCAACCGCTACTTGAATCAATGGAGCCGGACGATATGTTCGTCATCCTGGATCTCTCTGATCTGTTGCCTGGTAGCCATGCAGTGACGCCGAGGGTGATCCTTCCTCCGGGTATTGAAGAGGAGGGGTTGTTGCCGGAAACCGTCGAAGTGGTGATCGTCTCCGTCGAAACCGAAACGCCGGCACCGTCCACAACGGTGACGACGACAATCATTTCCACGCTAACACCGGCTTCGACACCGGCGTTAACACCGACCATCACATCTGCGTCGACGACGCCGATCACCGGAACAGTGACGCCGCGTGTGAGGGGTACGACAGAGGCGGATTCGGTCAGAGAGTGACCGACTTTTCCTCCATAGGCATGTATGGACCACTGTAGACTTGAGTGCGGTTACGCTCTCCCGGAGAATCAATAGATGAATCAGCGAAAGCCTGTGGTCGCCCTTGTCGGACGACCCAATGTAGGAAAATCGACCCTATTCAACCGCTTGACCGGCCGACGAACGGCGATTGTCGAGGATACCCCTGGAACAACCCGTGATCGCATCTATGGCGAAAGCGAATGGAACGGAGCGGGGTTCATCGTCATCGACACCGGCGGGTTGGAAGCGCCCACAGAACTGGTGGAAAGCCGCCAGCGACGCACCAATGCCGCACCGCTGGCAGAAGACTCCTCGCACTTCATCGAGTCCATCCAGAACCAGGCGCAACTGGCGATTGAGGAGGCGGATGCGATCATCTTCGTGGTTGACGGCAAGGAGGGACTGACCAGCGCCGATGAGGAAGTGGCCGAAATCCTGCGCCAGACGAAACAGCCCATCTTCATCGCCGCCAACAAGACCGAAAGCCCGGAACGGCAGATGGACTCTGTTGAATTCTGGAATCTGGGCTTGGGGGAACCCTATGCCATCAGCGCATATCACGGCGGCGGCGTTGGCGATCTGCTCGATGAACTCGTCAAGCAACTGCCCTTCTTCTCCATCGAAGATGAGGAAGAGCAGGAAGACGATAGCATTCGAATCGCCATTGTCGGCAGACCCAATGTCGGCAAGAGTAGCTTGCTCAACGCGCTCATCGGCATCGATCGAGCCATCGTCAGCAACGTACCCGGCACCACGCGCGATCCGATCGATACGCGGATCACGTTCAATAAGCAGGCGATTACGTTGATCGATACGGCCGGCATTCGACGTCGCGGCAAAGTTGAGCCGGGTATTGAAAAATACAGCGTACTGCGGAGTATGCGCAGTGTCGATCGCGCCGATGTGGCACTATTACTCATTGATGCTGTCGACGGTGTCACCGCGCAGGACGCCCACGTGGCTGGCTACGTGCTGGAACGCTTCAAGAGCGTCGTGGTGGTCGTCAACAAATGGGATGCCATTGAGAAAGACGCCTACACAATGGTGGGCTTCACCGAGCAGGTCCGTACTGAGTTGAAGTTTCTTTCCTACGTTCCCGTGGTCTTCATGAGCGCGCTGACCCATCAACGCATCCACACTCTGTTGCCAACGGCCTTGGAAGTCGCTGCCGCACGACGACATCGCCTGCCCACGAGTAAGATCAATGAGGTTATTCGTGACGCCTATGACAAGTCGCCACCGTCAGTCAAGGCGGGACGGCGTCTCCGGATCTACTACGTCACACAGGCTGATGTTGCACCACCTACGTTTGCCATCTTCGTCAACGATCCGGACATGGTCCACTTCTCCTACCGGCGCTACCTGGAAAACCAGATCCGTGAATTCTATCCATTTATCGGAACGCCAATCCGGATACTCTTCCGACCTCGAAGGCAGCAGGACTGATTAGAAAAGGACAAGGATCTTTGGGCTGGTTAAAATCATATTGGGTTGAACTCGTTCTGGTCGGTGTTCTGGCCATTGCTGTGGGCTTTTTCGGCTATCTTGGCTATGGACTCGTGACCGCTCAAACTGAATCAGAGCGCTACTCCGGAGAAAACGCGCTCGATGCCGTTTCCAAACAGATGGAATTCGGCCCGCGAATTCTGGGGACGCCGCAAAATGCGCTTGTGCAGGATTGGCTGATCGCTGAATTGCAGAGTGCCGGGTGGTACCCGGTACGCCAGGAATTCTACGTCCCGGTTCCCGTTGATGACATGCCTCCCACAACAGTCTTCACGACGACTGCCACGTCAGATTCATCTGGCGATCTGACGATGGTGACCGGCAACAACATCATCGCCATCAGCACCACGATCACTGACACAAATCAGCCGGTGGGCTGGCTCGTCACCCGCTATGACACGCGTCTTTGGGCGGATAGGGATCCGGACCCCGCTAATCAGCAGTTGCCTGTCCCTGGGGCCAATGGCGGTGCATCCGGTCCAGCACTGTTGGTCCAACTGGCGCACACGATCAACAGATCAGCCACGGGCCACCGGATCTGTCTCGTCCTATTGGATGGCGAGGCCAACCAAGGACTGCCGGGGTGGGGAGAGATGACGGGGATCGACTACTACCTGCAAGGACTCACTGACCATCTTTCGCCCTGCAGGGATCCTCGGTTTGCCGTGGTGCTCGACTTGGTCGGCGGTGAGAATCAGCTGATCTACATGGAACAGAATAGCAACGCGTCGCTGAATAGCGCCATCTGGAGATTCGCTGCCGAATTGGGATATGATGATGTATTCATCGATGAACAGAAATGGGAGATCCCCGGAGCACACGAAGCATTGATTGCCAACGGAATCCCTACTGCGGTGCTGATTGACTACGAGTATCCACATCGAGCAACAACGGAAGACACCATCGACAAGCTGTCAGCGGACAGCTTCACCAGCATCGGCGAGACGCTCACAACGTGGCTGGAAGCGCAAGCTCCGTTCACTCCGTAGGTTGATGTCCTGTTTGGCGAGACCCGAAAGTCAGGCTTTTTTCAAAAAGCCTGACTTCTTCGCCGGTCCAAACGACAGCGTTGAAGAGGGAGGGCCGGCCCGCAACGCCGATCCTGAGACTTTGATGGCGTCGCGTCAATTTCTTGAGGCGACCTCATACGCAACCGCTATCTGAAGAACGAGCTACTTGGCATTCACGGACGTTGATAGGCAAGCTCGGTGATCCACCAGCGGCCATCTTCATAGACGAATTGCCATTCATCCACACCGTTCACCACCGTGACGCTGAGTCCATCCTGTACAAGATCAAACATCGGAGTAGCCTCAAACAGAGGCGGTGGATTGGGAAAGACGGCAAGTTCATAGCGGTCAAGGATTGCCGCTCGATCTTGCCAGATGTAATCATCGGCCGGATCCGATGTGTCGCGACCATCGACAATGCGGGCCTTGGGATGCCAGAGCGATGACAAGATGGCCAAATTCGTTGCGGCCGATGCCGTACGCTCGGCCACAATCAGTGCCGGGACAGCAACCGCTGCATCCGCCGCCAAAGCAGAGACCATTGCGGGATCGAGTGTCGATTCGAATGGCGACTGTGGCGGCGTCGGGGTAGGTGCGGGTACAGACGAACATCCGCCTATCAGCAACAGTGCAAAGGGCAGTACAATCCACATTGCAAGGCCGTTCTTGCCAGGATTCTTTGAGTTACCGAGATTCGGGTCTATACTAAGTCGGATCAAATTACAGAACCTCTCATCAAGAGTTTTCTAGCCATCATTTGCGACTTGGGTTCCCAGCGTCGAAGCGCTCGTACCTAAGTAGAGATTTCCGGATATACATGAAGGAGCAGACTGCATGAATCCAGTCATTTTTCAATTAGGGCCGTTCTCGCTGCACTGGTACGGAGTCTTCATCGTCGGCGGTGCGGTCTTAGCCACCTGGGTAGCTGCTCGCTATGCGAATAAGGCTGGCGAAAACCCGGAGCATGTCTGGAACATGTTGGCGTGGGCGCTCATCGTCGGCATCATCGGGGCCCGTCTCTACCATGTCTTCAGCACGCCGGCCGACGGTTTAGGATGGGCGCATTATAAAGAAAACCCCATCGATATCATCAACTTCTGGAACGGCGGCTTTCGCGGCCTGGGCATCTATGGCGGTCTCGCAGGCGGCATCATCGCCATCGTTGTCTACGCTTGGTACAACAAGCTGAATGTACTAATTTATTTGGACTTCATCGCCCCGAATGTACTGTTGGCGCAAGCCATCGGACGAATGGGCAATTTCGTCAATCAGGAGTTGTACGGACCGCCAACCACCGCACCCTGGGCCTTTCACATCAATCCGACCTATCCCTGCCAATTGCCGAACAACATACCCCAGATCAGTGGATTCATCTGCGGCAGCGGCAATGTATCGGAGGAAGCCGTCGCATGGTATGCAGCAAATGGTTTTCATCCCACTTTCTTCTATGAAGCACTGTGGAGTCTGAGCCTCTGGGTCATTTTGACCCTGGTCTACCGCTACGCAGGCCAGCGCCTGCGCACCGGCGACGGCGTCTTTCTCTACTTCATCGCCTACCCGTTGGGTCGGCTCTGGGTGGAAGCCTTCCGCCCCGATGCCTGGGTGATGGGGACACTGGCCACAGCGCAGTGGATTGCCATCGGCAGCATCATCATCAGCACTGTCCTGCTGATAGTACGGCACTGGAAATGGTCATGGCGTGAGCATCCCGAAGACTCTCTAATAGCGCTCAGTGTCAACAGCACGACGATCCCTTATTCGGAAGCGCACCAAGAAGACAACAGCAAGAATAACAGCGGCAAGAACCAGAAGAAGAGCAAGCAGAAGAAGAAAAAGTAGGAATAGTCACTCGGACGGCGGGCTGCTGACAGCCCGCCGTTTTTTTCTGCGTCCGACAATCACCCCACCATCTCGATGTGATAGTCGACGAGCTGTGCATCCAGACGCCAGTCTTCGACCCGGTTGGCCGCGTGCTGCAACTGCCGGTGTGCGACCGCGCTGTTCTGGCTGACACAGACGACCTCCAGCACAGCACGAGAATGCATATCCTGCGCTTCCGCCTCACAGACGGAGACATTGAAGTCCTTGCGTAGACGAGCAATCAGCGGCTTCAAAATGCTGCGTTTGCCCTTCAGGCTTGTATTCAACGGCAGATAGAGTTCAAGGGTGAGTAATCCAATGGCCATGGCAATTCAGAAATCTAACGGTTGTTGGTCCAATCCGGTGCCGCAAACTGTTCACGGATGAGCAGAGCGGAACGCCGAATTTCCGACGAAGTGGGCAAGGCTCGGTCGAATGAGAGCTGAAGCGTTTTGCCGAAGCCGGCGACGATTTTGGACGCCACATAGTCGAAGGCCACACGTTCATCATCGTCATCCACATTCAACGCCTGGGCCAGCGTGCAGGCGCGTTGGCCCAACTCCATCCGCAATCTGTCTGCAGCGTCCGGGTCCAGTGCCAATACATCGACGAGGCGCGTGATGTCGCCGGTCAACGGCAGACTGCCATGCTGCAAGACGTAGCCCGCACGGCGGCTCTGAGCGCTCCCCATCAGCTTGCGCCCGTTGGATGTAATCTCGTAGGCGCTGGGCACTTCGAAACAGGCTGCTGAGACGTCAGAACCAGTTCGTGTGTCACCGGCAGCCTTGTCCACATCGCCCAGCCCAAGCTGCTGCAGACCCGACAGCAGCGCATTGCTCAGGCGCAGATACGCATCCATCACGCCACCACGGACACGCGGCTCATCCGCTGCCGCAGCAACGGAATAGGTCAACTCGTCAATATGCAGGATCGCGCGCCCGCCCGTGGGACGACGCACCGCCTCATAACCGAGAGATTCGATGGCGCTCAAATCTACGTCAGTCACCGGCTGGTGGCGACCGAGGCTGACAGCCGGCGGTTTCCATCGGTAGAAACGGATGGTCGACGGACTCTCCCCTACCGCACACGACTCGGCGATGGCCTGATCGAGCGCCATGTTTGCCGCACCCGAGCGAGGCTCATCATCAATGATAAGTCGCCAGCTGGCGGGTTGAATATCGGCATCCAGAATCGCGTTGCCTTCGGCGAAAATGGCGTTCGGATCCGATGGTCGATCTGGGTTCACTGGCGCAGAAATGGCTGCAGTCATCGGAACTACTCCTTGATCTCAAACGGTAGTGCTACGACTACTGCCGGTTGACCACCTGCGGAAACCGCTGTCCCCGGCTCGTTGGCCGGCCGCTTGATGACGGCCAGTGCGATGAATCTCCCCAGAGCAGGGCTGTAGGCGGCACTGGTGACTGTGCCCATATTTCGGCCATCGGCCCGCACCTCAGCGCCATCGACCAACGCTTCATCACTGACCAAGCCAACCAGCGTTTTGGTGATCTTGTCATAGTTCACCTGGCGAGCGATGATCTCCTGCCCGGTATAGCAGCCCTTGTCTTCGGCACAGACCCAGGCCATGCCCGATTCGAGTGGATTGTAGGCATCGGTCAGTTCAGTTCCAGGGATGGGCCGTCCCGCTTCAATGCGGGCGACGTGATAGGTCGGTTCATCAACGAGCAGCACGCCGGCATCAGCCAACTGCGACACCAAGCGCTCGGCGTCGGCAACTGGGGCCAACAGTTCGTATCCGGGAAGGTCGAACCGGGTCTGCTTGACCGCGACTATGCCGCCCTTCTCGGACCATGCGCCATCAGCCGCATCCGACAAATCAATGCCGATCGTCGTCAGGACCTTTCCGGCGCGGGGACCCATCAGCCGCATCCTCGCCCACGCAGAACTGTCGTCCACGACCTTCACGGCATCCATGAAGAAGATCTTTCCCTTCAGATTGCGTGCAAGGGTGTCCGTCTCGCCGGCCGACGGCAACAGCCAGAGTTCATCGGAACGGCAAACCACAGTGAACACATATTCCGTGCGCGCCGTGGGGCTGGTCAGGATGGTGACGGTCGACTGGCCGGCCGTCAAGCCATTGATCTCATTTGTGGTCATACGATGCAGAAAATCTTGACGATCCGCATCGCTTAACACCAGCAGGCCGCTTTGGGGACGACGCTGGAGCACTGCACCATCCCACAATGCCCGATAGGCTTCCTCTGATATTTCCGCTGTTGGGGATAGCACACTTTCACTCATAATTGGGTTCCTCTCATGCAAAACAGGTCCCGAGCCATCGGCAGGTTTCGATCATCCTTCCTGCTCCCACTTTCCGAAATCGGGCGCGAATCTGAAGGCCCTACGAAATCAGTATCTCTGTTAGATTTGGCGTTCGTCGGTTCGACGAACGCTCGAAATATCTCGACGCACCGTAGGCCACGCTGGTAGCGTGACAAGCTCCACCGATCAGACAGATCCGTGGGGTACCGATCTCGTCCGGCTGGTAGCCGGACCTACGAACATCATGATCTCGTAGAAATGTCAGTTTGGTCGTTTCCATATTGTTCAACGAAATCAAGTATATGATAGAACATTGTGCGGGCAGCGTCAGTCATATTGTCATCAATTTGCAGATAATGACTAACATCCGTGTAGTAGAACGTTTCGACCGGGACCCCAGCAGCACGCAGAGCAGCAGCCAGATCCTCAGCCTGCGAGATCGGAATGATCGCATCCGCATGGGTGTGAATAATCAAGGTCGGCGGCAGTTGGCCGGCAACGTAGGCGGGTGAAAGACGCAGGAACGGAATTGGGTGGGTTTTTGGATTGCCCATTGCCGGTATCACAAGTTCATACGCTGCGGGCACGGTGATGGCTCCGGTGTAGAAATCGTGTGCGCCCGAAAAGGCATCGCCGATGCCGCCGATGGTCACCCAGGCGCTGATATCGTCTCGACCCACATCACGCAGCAGACGGTTGAGAATGCCGCTGCTGAAACTACCCCCCAGCGCAACCGCCGGCGCGTCCTTGAAATAGGGCCCGAGTGCTCCTGCCCCGGCCAACGTGAGCGCTATGCGTGCATCCATTGCGTGTTCGTCGACATCAATGCCCCAGTTCGCCACCGGCGAATGCGCAACCAGTCCATATCCTTGGGCGGCAAAGGCGACGCTGACCTGCTCCCATCCATCGACGACGCCCGGATACGAGAAAAAGAGTAGTGGAAGATCACCACGCAATGCCTCGCTGCTCAATTCCTCACTACTCAGTTCTCCGCTTTCCGTCGTCCCCAGAGGCAAATAGACTCGAAGCGTGTCATTGACCACGCCGTCTCGTTCAAACCTGAAAGTAAACACCTGAGCGGCTGAGTCGTCGGGAAAGGGCGCTGTGGCGGTGTACGTGCCGGTAAGCTGCAACTGCACCGCAGTTGCAAGATCATCGGGCAAGCCGACGGAAACGCGTGGTCGGAGAACAAGCAGAGGGGCTTCGGTCTCAACACCGTCCTCGATGGTGACCAAGCGGGGGATGCCCAGTGAATCGAGCGCCACTGTCTCGTCATAGCCCGGTGCAATGGCGGCGGGCACATATTGTCCGATTGGCACGCCGTCGATGCGATATCGACCTGCGTTATCAGTCACAGCGGCGTGGGGACGCCCGGTCCGTTCGGCGACCACGACGCTAGCTCCTGCGATCGGCCTGTCGCCGTCGACCACTTGACCGGTCAACGTGCCGCTTGGTCCGGCGGGATCAACCGGCGACAATGTGCCCAACCACGATGACACCCAGTAGCCGACGACGTTCATCTCGGGTGAGGGAGTGCACGCGGCCAACAACAGCGAAAGTAACAGCCACAGAAACATCAGACCGATCCGATGGCGGCTCCGCCTGCCGGTTACTGGCCCAATATCGGTTTTTCGCTTGCGTACGCAGCGTTCTCGCGGCTGCTCATTTTGCATCATAGTGTCCTGCGCGGATTATAGCACGGCGCGAGAACAGCGGTCAACGAATAGTGAGCTGACAGGGAACAATTCTCAATGTGCCCTACGATGTAGCGTTCTGTTGATGCCAACTCGCCTCGTCATTTTTTGGAATTACTGAGTTGTCGACGCACATCGTTGAACCAACTGGAAGAAAACATCCGAGCTCCATTCGCATGTCGGACAGTCCGTTGCACGAATGACGACCAATAGGGGATCCACCCAGCAACCGGAGTCATTTGGCACGCAATTCAAACTGGCGTTATACTCTGGTGATTCGCTCAATCTGCTCTGAGCGCCTGGCGTACGTTTTCATGAGGATACTTTTGGATGACACCAGCAGGATACTACCGCTTCCCAACAATCCACGACAATGTCATTGTCTTCGTCTCCGAGGATGATCTGTGGAGCACGACGATCGACGGCGACGTTGCCCGACGCCTGACCAGCAACCTGGGCAGTACGACCCATCCATCGCTTTCGCCGGATGGTGAACAGCTGGCATTCATCGGTCGAGAAGAGGGCGCAGAAGAAGTCTATGTCATGCCGTCCATCGGCGGCTCGGCGCACCGCCTCACCTATCTCAGCAGCCGCTGCGAGGTGCTCGGTTGGAATGCAGCGGGTACGCATATCCTCTTTGCCAGCAACCATGGACAGCCTGTACGCCGGGAAATGGCCCTCTTCAAAATCGCGGCTGATTGCACAAACGGCGAATTCGAGCCGCTGGGCTTTGGTCCGGCACGCGCTGTCGCCTTTGGTGCCGACGGCGAGACGGTCCTGGGACGCAACACCGGCGAGTCAGCCCAATGGAAACGCTATCGGGGCGGCACTGCCGGCCATCTCTGGATCGATCGCACAGGCGACGGCCAATTTGAACGATTCCTGGCCGATCTGCCCGGAAACATCACCTCGCCCATGTGGATCAATGAAGTACAGGGCAATGAAATCGAGGAACCGCGCGTCTTCTTCGTGAGCGACCATGAAGGGATCGGCAATCTCTACAGCTGCAACCCGGATGAGACCGATCTACAACGCCACACCGATCACGAATCGTACTACGTCCGCAATCCCAACACAGACGGGAATCGCATCGTCTACCATGCCGGCGCGGACCTCCATGTCTACGATATCGCCACCGCCGAGACGAGCAAAGTAGCGGTGAGCTATCACAGCCCACGTGTTCAACGCAACCGCAAGTTCATTCACGCCGGCAACTACCTTGACGATGTGAGCCTGGATCCGGGCGGGCGCAAACTCGCCATTACGGCGAGAGGCAAGCCCTTTGCCTTCTATAACTTCGACGGACCGGTCCTCCAGTTCGGCCGGCGTGACGGTGTGCGCTATCGGCTGGCCGAATGGCTCAACGATGGACGCCGTCTTGTGATGATCAGCGATGAGCCGGGCGAAGAGGTGCTCGAAATCCACGATGCCAACAAGGAGACGGTCCGCCTTGACGATCTGGATCTCGGTCGGCCGATCTCGATGAAGGTCTCGCCGACGGCCGACAAGGTGGCGATTGCCAATCACCGCCATGAATTGATGGTCGTTGATCTGACAAGCGGCGAACTGACCGTTGCAGACCGCAGCGAATACCGGCGCATTGCCGGGTTCGACTGGTCTCCGGACGGCCGCTGGATCGCGTATGGTTGCTCCCTGACGGCTCAGACGACGGCCATCCGGCTCTATCGCCTGCCCGAAGCCGACCCCGAAGGTGAATCAACGCAGAACGCAGACTCAGAGCCGGATATTGAGGCGTCCGAGATTGAGCAGTCGGACGGCACCGCGACACCTCTGGAAACGGATCAGAAAGAGCGCCGGCCTGAAATCCCCGGAGAAGTCTTTACCATCACAGAACCGATCCTGCATGATGTCAGTCCGGCCTTTGACCCCGAAGGGAACCACCTCTATTTCTTGAGCCACCGTGAGTTCAACCCGGTCTATGACGGCCTGCACTTTGATCTCGGCTTTCCCTGGGGCGTACGCCCCTATCTGTTGACGCTGCGATCGGATATCGTCAACCCATTTCTCCCAAAGCCGGACCTTGAGCCCCAGAACGGAGGATCGAATGGCGGAGATAACGACGACGAAGATGATGACGATGACGAGAGTGAAAACGAAGTCTATGCACAGCATGCCCCGACCAAGCGTTTGGGGACGATGATTCGGTATGAACGCGGCGTCAGTGCGGACGATCCAGATGATCTTCCAGCAGATACAGAGGCTGAACCGGCAACAGCAAACGGATCCCCGAATTCGGATTTCGACGAAGCGGATAGTGACAATGTCGATACGGGGCAAATAGATGAAGGGCCGCCGCGCTTGCAGATCGACCTAGACGGAATCGAGCGCCGGATCTATGCCTTCCCTGTCCCCGACGGGCGCTACGGCACGATAGCCGGCATCAAGGGCAAAGCTCTTTTCACCGAATTTTCTCTCCAGGGCCAGCTCGACGGAGATGATGAGTGGGATGACGATGACGATGAAGCCGGCTCGTTACGTGTCTACAACTTCAAAGAGTACCGGGGCGAAAACCTAATTGACGGCATCAGCTGGTTTGAAGTCTCGCGCGACGGCGAAAAACTGCTCTACGGCAGCGACCGAAGAATCCGCGTCATCGCCGCCGGCGAGAAACCGCCGTCCAGCAACGGCCATCCGCGTAAGTCCGGCTGGATCGACTTGAACCGCGTCAAGGTTTCCGTTGATCCCCACAGCGAATGGGAGCAGATGTTCCGAGAGGCCTGGCGACTGCAACGCGATCAGTTCTGGACCGGCGACATGAGCGAAGTCGATTGGCACTCGGTCTATTTGCGCTACTTCCCGCTGATCGAGCGGGTAAGCACGCGTAGCGAGTTCAGCGATCTCATGTGGGAAATGCAGGGCGAGTTGGGCACAAGCCATGCCTATGAATTCGGCGGCGACTATCGCCGGCGACCCTACTACGGGCAGGGGTTTCTGGGCGCAGACCTGACCTGGGACGCTGAGGCCAATGGCTATCGCATTGGCGAGTTGGTTGTCGGCGACCCATGGGATACGGCCTCAACATCGCCGCTGGCCGATCCGGGTCTGCCCGTCTCGCCGGGAGATGTGATTATCGCGGTCAACGGCCAACGCCTGGACCGGGAGACGGGGCCTGCGCAGATGCTCGTCAACCAGGCCGGCAATGAGGTTCTCCTCACGTTGATGCGCGACAGCATCGACGAGGGCACTGAACCCCACGAATCGGTCGATATCGAGGAGCGTGCCGACGCTGAAGATCCTACACAGGAGCCCGACACAGACGAGACCCCTGAGGAAACTGATGACAGTGAGACAGATGACGAGCAGGCTGATGGGAACATCCGCAACATCACCGTACGCACCATTCGCAGCGAAGCGCCTGCCCGCTATCGAGACTGGGTCGAGGGAAATCGGGCCTATGTGCATCAGCAGACCGACGGCGCCGTCGGTTACGTGCACATTCCTGACATGTCGGCCCTGGGCTATGCCGAGTTCCACCGCGGCTACCTGAGTGAGATCGACCATGACGCATTGATTGTCGATGTCCGCTACAATGGCGGCGGCCATGTGAGCCAGTTGATTCTGGAGAAGCTGGCACGTCGACGCGTTGGCTACGACTGGTCTCGCTGGGGCGGCATCATCCCCTATCCGCAGGAATCGGTTGCGGGGCCGTTGGTGGCGCTCACCAACGAACACGCAGGCAGCGACGGCGACATTTTCTGTCATAGCTTCAAAATGATGAAGTTAGGCCCACTGATCGGCAAGCGAACATGGGGTGGCGTAATCGGAATCTTTCCACGCCATTCGCTGGTCGACGGCACGATCACGACACAGCCGGAGTTCAGCTTCTGGTTTGACGACGTCGGCTGGAATGTCGAGAACTACGGCACCGAACCGGACATCGAGGTCGACATCACGCCTCAGGACTACGCAGCAGGCCGAGATCCGCAGTTGGATCGCTCGATTGAGGAAGCGCTCAGGCTGCTTGCCGAGCATCCAGTCGTCAAGCCGGACATCAGAACGCGGCCCAGCCGGGCACTGCCCTCCTTGCCGCCGCGTGGGTCAGCCTGATGATCGATTGGCGTTCGCTTCGCTTGGCCGGCCAGGCCGGGCGGATTCCCAATCCGCCCTACGCGATGGAACAGACCGAAGAAGTGGAGCGTTAGTGCAGGGGATTACCGCCAATCGTATTCGTTCAAGTTCGAGACAAAAACTGTGCCAGACAGACCCGTAAGAAAAACCCACCGTTCCCGCATGAACGGAATTGCTGCGCTACTGCTTGGATTGGCGACTTTCTTTGCAATTCACAGACTGTACAGGCTCAACAACAGGTAGATGATCCGGGCGACTCCGGAATGCATCGGCTCTTCCTCCCTGCGATCAGCAACGGACTCATAGCGAGGCGTAAACTGCCTGCAATGCCACGGCTGAGGAGAAGGCTGCGGCCAATCTCTTCCTCAACGACGTGCGTCAATCTCGTCCCAGTCTGGTTTGCAGCCCACTTCTAGCCGATGTGGCACGCCAACGAGCCGCAGACATGGCGAACCGCGGCTATTTCGACCATGTCAATCCGGATGGCGCCGGGCCAAACAGCCTGTTGCGTTCAGCAGGCTATCCCTTGCCCGATTACTATGACCAGAGCGCGCCCGGCAACAATGTTGAGTCCATCGCCGCCGGCTTTGCCACAGCCGACGCGACCTGGGAAGGCTGGGTGAATTCACCCCATCATCGCTCGCATGTGTTGGCCGAAGAACCCTTCTTCACCGAACAGACCGAGTACGGCATCGGGTATTATTACGACCCGAACAGCTACTATCACCACTATTGGGTCATTCTGACCGCGCTGCCTGATGCGCCATGAGGCCTAGACCTACTACAACAGGCGGATAACGGATCGCCTGGGGCTGAAAGTTCTGGGACGGCCTTACATGGCAATGCGTCGCAAGGGCAAACGGATTGGCAATCCGTCCGATAAGGCCTATGGCCGGTTCGCGTGGAGCGGAATGGTATTCCGCCTGGCCTAGCTGGAGCCAAGCGGAGCAGACGCCGCAACCCAAAAAGCGCAGAACGATAAAAAGCGGGCCCGCCGGGAACATGCCGGCGGGCCCGCTCTTTATCGTTCTCATATAATAAGCGCACAAGACTCACTTCGTTACAAGGCTCTCTACGCCTTCTTCTTGCGCGACCCCTTCTTCTTGGATTTCTTCTCGTCAATGAGCTTGACGGCCATCTCGATGGTGACGTCTTCGGGCTTCAGATCTTTGGGCAGCGTAGCATTAGTGCGCTTGTACTTGACGTATGGCCCGTAGCGCCCGTCAAGCACTTGCACTGGGCCGCCGTCAGTCGGGTGTTCGCCCAGATCTTTGAGCACTGACTTGGTGCTCTTGCCGCCCTGTGCCGCCTTTTCCGCAAGCAAGACCAACGCCCGATCGAGTTCGATCTCCAACACATCGTCGGGCGCTTTGACGCTGGCAAAGAGACCGTCGTGGGTGACGTAGGGTCCGAAGCGACCGACAGCAGCGCGCACGGTCTTCTCTGTTTCGGGATGCAAGCCCAGTGTTCGCGGCAGACTCATCAGCTTGAGCGCCAATTCCTCATCCACTTCATCAGGATTCATGCCGCGCAACAGGCTGACACGCTTGGGCTTCTTTGCCCTGGGCTTTTTGGCCTTGCTCTTTTTCGCTTTCCCGTTTGCGGACTCGCCCTTTTCTGTCTTACTCTTGTCGCCATTGGCATTTTCGTCGTCGCCAAGTTGGACATATGGGCCATACGGCCCCTTCTTTAGATAGATGGGCTTGCCGGTCTCCGGATCGGTGGCCACCTGACGAGGCCCTTCGCTCTTTTCAGCAAAGAGCTTTTCGGCCATTTCATCAGTCAGATCTGCTGGAGCCAGCTCGGCAGGCAATCCGGCTGTCACCCGATCGCCATCTGTCCCTTTGGACACATACGGACCAAATTGACCAATGCGGACCTCAGCCGAAAGATTGCTCAACTCAACGCCGCTGGCTGTACGCGGATCGATGTCGGCCTCCTTGCTGCGCACCTGATTCTCCAGACCGGACTCACCCAGATAGAAGGTGTTCAAGTAAGTCAGCCAATCCAGGTCGCCGGCCGCGATCTCATCCAGTTCCTGTTCCATGAAGGCCGTGAATTGGAGATCGACCAGATCCTCGAAGTGGCCCTCCATCAGTTCGGTGACGGCAAAAGCAGTGAAGGTTGGGACCAGCTCTCGCCGCTGCTTGAAGGCATAGTTGCGGTTCAAGATCGTATCGATGATCGTGGCATAGGTGCTCGGGCGACCCACACCGGCGGCCTCAAGCGCCTTGACCAGCGATGCCTCGGTATAGCGAACCGGCGGCTTGGTCTCGTGGCCGATGGCTTCCAGCTCACGGCAGTCTACTTCCTCATCAACGGCCAGCTGCGGCAGCGGCGCTTCCTGGTTTTCCAACGCTGCTTCAGGATCATCTGACCCCTCAACATAGGCCCGGAAGAAGCCGGGGAAAAGCACGTTGCGCCCGCTGGCCCGGAAGACTGCATCCTCAACTTCGATGGTCGCAGTGGTGAACTTCAGTCGGGCGTTGGCCATCTGAGTGGCCACCGTGCGCTTCCATATCAAGTCGTAGAGGCGACCTTCTCGGTCGCTCAGCGGAAGCTGGTCGACCGGCAACATCTGGTCGCCGGCCGGCCGGATGGCCTCATGGGCCTCCTGCGCACTCTTGGACTTGGTCTTGTAGAGTCGTGGCTTGTCGGTCAGGTATTCTTCGCCGTACAACTCGGTGACACGATTGCGAGCAGCCTTGACGGCCTGATCGCTCAGGTGGACCGAATCCGTACGCATGTAGGTAATGTAGCCGTTCTCGTAGAGCGACTGGGCCACGCGCATGGTGTCGCGTGCGCTCAACCCCATCTTGCGATTGGCTTCCTGCTGCAAGGTGCTGGTGGTGAAAGGCGGCGCCGGTGAGCGCTGTGATGTGCGCTCCTCGATGTTGGTGACACGCCATGTACCGTCGATCAGCCGCGCCCGCAGCTGATCGGAGGCCTCTTTGTCGAGCAGCAGTACCTTCTTGTCCTCAGGAATTTTGCCTGTATGTTCATCAAAATCGCGCCCACTGGCGACACGGAGGCCGCCGACGGAGACAAGCTGCGCCTCGAAGCGATGATCAGACCGATCGGGACGTTTGTTGAGCGCTGCTTTCAGATCCCAGTAGGCGCCAGAGACGAAGGCGCGTCGCTCACGCTCACGCTGGACGAGCAAGCGCACTGCCACACTCTGGACGCGGCCTGCCGACAGCTTGGGTGCGATCTTTTTCCAGAGCAGCGGCGAGACTGTATAGCCCACCAGCCGGTCGAGAATGCGCCGGGTCTCCTGGGCGCGAACAAGATTTTCATCGACTGTGCGCGTATGCTTCAGGGCCTCTTCGATGGCTTCGCGCGTGATCTCGTGGAAGACCATGCGCTGTACCGGCACCTTTGGCTTGAGCACCTCAGCCAGATGCCAGCCGATGCTCTCGCCCTCGCGATCTTCATCGGTGGCCAGAATCAACTCGTCAGCATTCTTGAGCTGATCGCGCAGTTGTTTGATCACCTTCTTCTTGCTGTTAGGCACGACATAGAGCGGGTCAAAGTCATTTTCAACATTGACCCCGAGTCGCGCCCAGGGCACGCCCTTATACTTAACTGGGATTTCACCTGCAGACGCAGGCAGATCACGCACATGGCCCATACTGGCCTCGACATGATATCCCTTGGGCAAGAAGTTGCGGATGGTTTTGGCTTTGGTCGGGGATTCGACAATTACTAGTTTGGTCATATCACGCTGTCATTTTCTCAATAGAGGAACATGGATTAGGTTGTCGGACAACCTGGGGCGCCTCAAGCGCAAAATCCCTCCGCATTCCTTATTCCATTTCCTGCTTTTCAGACACCCTGGACAGATACCAGGGTGGATTCCCAGAGGCGAAAAAGCTCTCTTGTCCTGGGTCGATAGGCTTGGCAAGTGTAGCACAGGGCAATCAAGCCTTCAAAAACGCCACCGATGCCCGAAAAAAGACTTTGCGCGTAAATGCTCGTGAATCGTGGCCTGAGTCTATGCTAGCCATAGGTATAACAACATCACACACTAGCGGAAACCGAGCGATCTGGTCCATAATAGTGCAGACACTGACGATCATTCTCGCGGCTGACAGGGATTGTGAACGATGTCGGCCCAGCAGATGCGATATATCCCTATGAACTCATACCGATCTCACAAGCAGATTCTATCTCGAAAATGTTCTAATCGGCTCTTCGTTGTCATCACCGTCATCCTCACCGTCTTTCTCTCGGTGGCGATCAGCCGTGACGCCAAGGCGCAGACCGACATAGACCTAACGCCGGTTGTTGCCACCACGCAGCAACTCATGCAACCGTCGGGCGAGTGCCAGAATACCTTCGTTGCCCATACGCTCGACCATTCCACCGACACAGCCGATGGGATTGTGCGCATGTTTGAAGCCAACGGTGCAGGCCTGGCCATCGGCGATCTGGACAATGACGGCGATCTTGATCTGGTCTTGGGCAATCATCTAGGGCCTAACACGATCCTATGGAATCAAGGAGAGCTTGTCTTTGACGCCGCGCCTCTTGGCGAGGGCAGAACCAGAGCCGTCACGATCGTTGATGTCGATGCCGATGGCCGGCGCGACATCGTCTTGACCACAAACACGGGTGCTATCAACTATTGGCAAAATCAGGGCGAACGCATTTTCGAGCGCCGGCTGCTGCCCGGCGTAGCTCGGCCGGCGTACTCGATCAACTGGGGAGACCTGGATAGGGACGGGGATCTCGATCTGGTGACGGCCCCTTACGATGCCGGCTTTTTGACCGATCGCGGCAATTCCTATCTGCTCAACGGCGGAAGCGGCGTCATCTATTATGAGAATCGAACAGAGAACGTCACTGAGACGCAGACCGGAGCACCTCAAGGTCGATTCGTGGCGAAACAACTGGCCGGCGGCGCACAGGCGCTGGCTTTGGCCCTGACTGATATCGACGCGGATGGCCGTACCGATATTTTAGTCGGCAATGACTTTGGCGTGCCGGACTATGTCTTTGTCCAGCGCGACGGCGGATGGGTAGAATCAACGCCCTTCACGGTGACCGCGCACAGCACCATGAGCTTTGATCTGGGCGATATCGATAACAACGGCCTTCTGGATCTCTTCTCCACGGACATGAAGCCTTACACCTTTGACGAAGAGATGATGACCGCCTATGCGCCCCTGATGGCCGACATGGCCGCCGACCCGCAGATCGAAGATGACCCCCAGATCATGGAGAACGTGCTCCAGCAACAGAGCACGAACGGGAGCTACGAAAACCGGGCAAGGCAGTGGCATGTCGACGGCACGGGTTGGAGCTGGTCAGCCAAGTTTGGCGATCTGGACAATGACGGCTATCTCGATCTCTATGTGGTCAACGGGATGATCGAAGAGGAGATTTTCGCACATCTTCCCGATCACGAACTGATCGAGGAAAACCAGGTCTTTCGCAATCAAGCCGGGAAGACATTCTTCCCCATGCCGGACTGGCAACTCAACTCGACCAGCAGCGGCCGAGCCATGTCCATGGCCGATCTCGATGACGACGGCGATCTCGACATCGTGATCAACAATCTGCGCGGCGCTGCCCAACTCTTCGAAAACCAGCTCTGCGGCGGAGACAGCCTTATGGTCTCCCTGGCTCAACCGGATGCGCAGAATCGCGACGCCGTCGGCGCCGAAGTCAGGCTCAAAACGGCTGACGGCATGCGCTACCGGGTTGTTAGCGCTACAAGCGGCTATCTCTCCGGCGACCCGTCACACATCCACTTCGGTTTCCCCATCGGCGCCGAACTGACGGGTCTGGAGATTCACTGGCCGGACGGCGCAGTCTCTGTAGTAGAGAACGTTAAGCCAAACACGTTTGTAAGCATCGAACGGCGGTAAGGGCGCGCCCTTGTGGCCGCCCCCCTTATGGCCATCCCTCTCCATCAACCTGGCCCTCCACCAGCCGAAATATGGAAGCTGTTGTCCTCAGAAGCCACGGCCGAGGCCGGCTTGTCGGCCAGCAGTTCGTCAAAGAGCGGCAGACGTCCGGTCTGTACGGCATGGTCGGCGTAGAGGTACATTGCGGCTGACCACGCTTGTTCGCCAAAGCCCATTGCATGCCCACTGTGCCCATGCAACCACTCGTTAAACTCCCACTCCTTGTCGACCCCGCAGCGATTGGCCTCGGCCAGCGAAAGCAACAGAGTCTCCGCCCTCTCCTGCCAACCGTGACGCACAAGCGCAGCCACGTGAAAACCGCCGATCATGGGCCAGATCCCGCCATTGTGATACTGATGGGGCAGATTCAGATTCCGACTGCGGTAGTAGGTTCGCCAGTCGGCTTCGCCCGGATAGATGGGCGGATAGATGGCCTTTGTGGGGAAAGGCTCGGCCATGCCGACCTGGTGCATGTAGCGCAGGATATGCTCGGTACGGTGACCATCAGCCAGCCCCGTCAGCACGGCCAACACGTTGCCCAGGCTGTCGCACCAATCACCGTACTCCCGGAAGGCCACCCAGGGCAGATAGAAGGGGCGGCTGGAGATGGAGCCCATGTTGTGGTAGAGCATGAACCACTCCAGACGGATCGCCTTTAGCTTCTCGAGGTGCTCGGCAAAATGTTCGGCCACCCAACAGCGGTCGATCCACATGAGCAAATTGATGCGTTCATGGACACCGGCTGCGTCGACCCCGGGTCGGAAGACTTCGCCTTCCCCAAGAAGATCCGCCCCCAGCAGGCTGGCCGCCATCTCCTCGTGGGCCAGCTTGGCTGCGTACCAGAGTGCGTTGTCGTAGAGCACGTTGTAGCGCACCGCAAGCAGATCCATCCAATCGCCGGCCTCGGGCACTTCCAGCAGGCCGCACTCATTCATGTCCTGATACTCAAGCCAGAGCAGGGCCTTGTCGATATGGGACCAGTGTCGATGGAGAAACTCCTGATCGCCGCTCAACCGAAAATAGAGATAGTGGCCAAGAACATACCAGAGATTACCGTCGATGGCGCCGGCGTTTTCCGTACTGATGTAGCCGGTATCCGGGTTGACATTCAGTTGGATCAGTCCCAGCTTGGACTGGTGCGCGCTCATAGTCTCCAGCGAGGCGCGACCACAGGTAATCAGCTCGGGATCACCAGTAACGCAGGCGCCGAGAAAGGTAGCGACCGCATCACGCGCCCAGACCTGCGGATAGCCTGCGGCCAACGCCGAGGCACGATAGCCATGCGGCGTCACACAGTGGTGGACAATGTCAAGCGCCCGCTTGCGGGCTTCGTCGAGAAGTTGGGTTTCAGTTGACATGATTCGCTCTCAATGCTGTGCATCCGGCAATCGCAATTCCTTGCCCGGACGTAGTTCTTTCTCATAAAGGTTCTCGCACCGGAAGATCTCCATGCCTACAGACTCATAGAGCCGGTAGGAGGACGAGAAGCTTTCGCCGTCGGTGTCGGTGATCACCCGTCGGTCCTGGCAAAAACGGTGCATCTCTGAACGACGTGGGTTTATCAGAAGCGTACCATTGGCCCTCGTTGGCTGCAACTGGAAATCGTGAGAGCCCTCAGCCCACGCACCCTTATGAATCGATCCATATCCTATTAGCACGACAAATTGGCGGATCGGCGCCCATCTTGACATCGATATTGGCTTGGTTGATAATGGCTCACCCAACCGGCATTACCGATCTCGACACTCGCAAACCCACAGAGATTCACAGTACGGAGATTGACATTGAGTCATGGAGCATCCAATGAGCGACCCAATTGATCACGAATTGATCGCTCGCTGGCGCGATAAACCAGCTCCGCTATTGCCGCTTCTGCATGCATTCCATGACCGGGACGGCTACCTCTCCGATGACGCACTGCGGGCCGTGGCCACAGCATTGCGAATCCCTCTGGCCGATCTCTACGGCACCGTCACCTTTTACCACCATTTCTCTCGCGATGCCGCGAGACCGCAGGCATCGCCGCGTGTTTGCACAGGGCCGGTCTGTGCTTTGCGTGGAGGCCAGGCGTTGCTGGACTCGCTGACAGACCAGGGGGCAACGGCCATGCCCTGCGCCGGCCGCTGCGATCAGGCGATTCCAGTCTTGCGAGGCGACCAGGTGTTGATCGGTGTCGATGCCGCCAACTTGTTGAAAGGCCCGACGCCGCTGCCTGTACCCAACCCCGGCGGCATGGAAGAATGTGTCTTCCGGTCCATTCGCGAGCCGGGCCGGGCATCCCTGTCCGGCTATCGTCGCACTGGTGGATACCAGGGGTTGATCGACATTTTGGACCAGATGAAGCCCGAAGACGTGATCGGTCTCATCCGTGAGAGCGAGCTTGCAGGTCGAGGCGGGGCCGGCTTCCCCACCGGCGTCAAATGGCGGGCCGTGGCCGATGCACCGGGATCGCCCAAGACAGTGGTCTGCAACGCCGACGAGGGCGAACCGGGCTGCTTCAAGGACCGGGCGGTGCTCGACCACGACCCGTTCGCCGTCATCGAGGGCTTGACCATCGCCGCCTACGCGACGGGAGCCGTACGCGGCTTCATCTATCTGCGCTACGAATATCCGCAGACGCTATCGATTCTAGAGAGCGCATTGATCGAGGCACGAGACGCCGGTCTGCTGGGCAAGGACATCCTCGGCAGTGGATTCGATTTTGAGATCTATGTGCGACGCGGCGCCGGCGCCTATATCTGCGGCGAGGAGACGTCGCTGCTCAACAGCCTGGAGGGCAAGCATCCCTTCCCGCGCAACCGCCCGCCCTATCCAGTCACAAACGGCTTCGAGGATCTGCCGACGGCGGTCAACAATGTCGAGACGCTGGCTTCGGTGCCGCAAATTGTGCGCAAGGGCGCGGCATGGTATCAAGGACTCGGACTGGGTGAGTTTTCCGGCACCAAACTCATCAGCCTGTCCGGCGACATTCAGCGACCGGGCAACTACGAAGTACCGTTTGGTCTACCGCTTAGAACTTTGCTCTACGACTGGGCCGGCGGACCGCCGGAGGGACGCACGATCCAGGCCGTGACCATGGCCGGTCTCTCCGGCGGTTTCCTGGCCGGCGACGACCTGGATGTCACGCTGGATGAGCCGAGCATACGGCGCAAGGGTTCGTTCCTCGGCGCCGGCGGCATCATGGTCTTCGACGACAGCCGCGACATGGTCGACGTGACCCACGGCGCCATCGAGTTTTTCGCCCATGAGTCATGTGGAAAGTGCTTTCCCTGCCGCATCGGCACACAGCGACTGACCGAACGACTGAGCGATAACGGCGAACATCGAGGCCCCAACGATCTGAATGCCTGGCTGGCTGAGGTCGATGACATCTCCTTCACCATGAAGGAGATCAGCGCCTGCGGGCTGGGCATGGCCGCACCGATGGTGGTGGAGAGTTTGGTGCGCTATTTTCCGGAGCAGGTCGAGCAGCATGTGTTGGATGGGAACGTAAAACGTAATGCGTAAAACGCTACTGCGTAAGATTCGTCGAGCCGCATTTTACGCAGTACGTTTTACGCATTGACTACACATCTTCGAGATGACCTACCTACACCCAACTACAAGCAAGCAAGAACCGAAGGATCATGACACCGAATAACGTTTTTTCACACGAGTACGCACAATCGTTGGACGCTGAAGATGAATTAGCGTCGTTCCGAGATCACTTTGTCGCCGACGACGAACTTATCTATCTGGACGGCAACTCGCTGGGTCGACTTGCCCAAGGCAACAGTGCAGCGCATGCACCAGCTTGTGGAAGAGGAGTGGGGCGAGCGGCTGATCCGCAGTTGGAACGAGGGCTGGATTGAGATTCCGGGTCGCATCGGCGGCAAGATCGCACAGCTTGTGGGCGCGCAGGCCGACGAGGTGATCGTCGCCGATTCGACGTCGGTCAACCTCTATCGCCTGGCGCTGGCTGCCCTGCAAGCGCAACCGGATCGCCACAAGATCGTGACCGACGATCTCAACTTCCCGTCGGATCTCTACATCCTGCAAGGGCTTTGCCGCCAGCTTGGGCCGGAGTACCGTATCGAGGTTGTCCCGTCGCCGGACGGCATTCACGGCCCGGTCGATGCATTGGCAGCGGCCATCGACGACGAGACGGCGCTGGTGACGTTGTCGCACACAGTCTTCAAGACATCCTATACGTATGACATGGCAGCAATCACAGCGGCTGGCCCACAAAGCAGGGGCGTTGACCCTGTGGGACCTGAGCCACGCCGCCGGTTCGGTGTTGGTCGACCTCAACGATGCTGCAGCCGATCTGGCGGTCGGCTGCACCTACAAATATCTCAACGGCGGCCCCGGTGCACCGGCCTTTCTCTACGTTCGGCGCGACTTGCAGGAGACATTGCAGAATCCCATACAGGGCTGGATGGGCCAGGCCGGCATGTTTGACTTCGGTCTGGACTATGAGGCCGCTCCGGGCATCCAGCGTTTCCTGACCGGCACGGCCCCAATGATGTCGGTCAGCGCCATCGAGCCGGGCGTTGACCTGCTGCTGGAGGCGGGCATGGAGCGACTGCGCTCCAAGTCGATGGCCCAGAGCGAATATCTGATCGCTCTCTGGGAGCAGGAGTTGGCGCCACATGGGTTTGTTCTCAACTCGCCCCGTGACGTGGCTCGACGCGGCTCCCACATCTCGTTGGGCCACGTCGACGGCTGGCGCATCGATCAGGCGCTGATCCACGACAAGAACGTGCTGCCCGACTTCCGCAAGCCGGACAACATCCGCATCGGCATCGCACCGATCTACAACTCATTCGTCGACATCTATGAAGCCGTCGCGCGGATGAAACAGATTGTGGAAGAACGAATCTATGAGAAGTATGACAGCGATGCGCCATTGGTGACATAGCGAAGAGCGAAAAACAAAGATCGAAGAGCAAAGATCGGTAGGCCAAGAATTGGCGAGTAATGAAGCGTCATAGCGAGACCGATCTTTGATCTTCGATAACCCAAGGAACTCCATGACCACAATCAATACCCAACTTACCCTTCGCCTCGACGGCGAACTGGTCTCGTTTGAGCTAGGCGAGACGCTCTACCAGGTCGCCCAACGCCACGGCAAGGAGATCCCGACGCTCTGCTACGATCCGCGGCTGGAGGCGTTCGGCGCGTGCCGGCTCTGCGTGGTTGAGGTGAAGGGGGCACGGGCCCCGGTCGCTGCCTGCACGGCGCTGGCGACGCTGGACACCGAGGTCTTCACCCAGAGCGAGCGTATTGACCGGCACCGCAAGACGCTGCTGGAGATGGTAGTCTCTGAGAACAGACAGGTCGATGTCGATCCGCTACGCGGTTATTCGTCCCAGGAACTGACGACTCTGGTGGATCGCTACGAAGCGCGTACGGGTCGATTCGCCGGGCGGACGTCTGGTCAGAGCAAGGTGGATGACACGAACCCTTTTCTGCTGCGCGACTACGACCTGTGCATCTCATGCTACCGCTGCGTTCGGGTCTGTGCCGAGCAAGAAGGCGACTACGCCATCAGCGTGGCCAACAGAGGATTTCAGACACAGATCGTCACCGAGTTTGACAGTATCCTCAAAGAGTCGGCCTGCACATTCTGCGGGCAGTGTGTACAGACTTGCCCGACGGGCGCGTTGGCGGACAAGAAGGCGATGCGGTTTGCGGAAGAAAAATAGTCAACTGTCAATTTTCAATAGCCAATTGTCAATGGTCGGCGTCGTCCTATGACTCATTGATAATTGAACGTTGACAATCGACTATTGACAATTCGGAGGAAGAAATGACAAAGCGTGCAAATATCATGAAAACGCGCTCTATCTGCGGCTACTGCGGCGTGGGCTGCTCGGTCGATATCATGACGCGCGACAACCGCATCGTCGGCATCCAGCCCGCCATGGATGGCCCGGCCAACCAAGGTGCGCTCTGCGTTAAGGGCCAGTTTGCCTACGATTACGTGAGCCACCCGGATCGGCTGACGGAGCCACTGGTCCGAGGCACGGACGGCAAGCTGCACCCGACCACATGGGATGAAGCGCTCGATGTCGCTGCCGCCGGCTTCCGCCGTGTCCGTCGACACCTATGGCCGTCATAGCGTCTACGGCATCGCCTCGGGCCGCACACCCAGCGAGGCCAACTACATCATGCAGAAGTTCATCCGTGCAGGGTTCGGCACCAACCAGATCGACAACTGCAGCCGTGCTTGACACGCTCCCACCGTCGCCGGTCTGGCGGCAGTCATCGGACGTGGAGCCATGTCCAATCCACTCTCGGACATGGAAAAACCGGATGTCATCTTCTGCATCGGCACCAACATGACCGAGTGTCACCCCGTGGCCGCCACACGTCTCAAAAAGGCGCTGGCACGCGGGGCCAAGATGATCGTGGCCGATCCGCGACGCATCCGTCTGGCCGAGATGGCCGATCTCTATCTGCCCATTCGTGTCGGCTCGGACGCTGCATTGCTCCTGGCGATGGCCCATGTCATCGCGCGTGAGGAGTTGATCGACGAGGAATTCGTGCGCACGCGTACAACGGGCATGGACGAGTTCCTGGCCCACATTCAGCCCTTCACGCCCGAGTGGGCCGAGCCGATCACCGGCGTGCCCGCTGCCGACATCGAGGCCGCGGCGCGACTCTACGGCAAGGCCGAGCGCGGAGCCATCTACTACACGCTGGGCATCACCGAACATATCTGCGGCGTGGAGAACGTGCAGAGCCTGGCCAACCTCGTGTTGATGACCGGCAACATCGGTCGTGAGGGCACCGGCATCAACCCCATGCGCGGCCAGAACAATATCCAGGGCGCTGGCGATGCCGGGGCCATCCCCAACAACTATCCCGGTTTCCAGCCGGTCGATGATGCCGGAGAACCAGGCCAAGTTTGAGCCGGTCTTCGGGCGCAAGGTGGATTTGGACAAGGGCATCACCAAGGTCACGGCCTTCGAACGTGTGGGCGACGGCATCCACGCCATGCTCATCGACGGCGAGAACACGTTGGTCTCCGATCCCGATCGCCACCACTCTGAGCATGCCCTGCGCAGCCTGGATCACCTGGTCGTCATCGACATCTTCCTGACCGAGACCGCCGAATTGGCCGATGTGGTGCTGCCGGCCGCGGCTTGGGCCGAGGTAGACGGCACCTTCACCAACACAGAACGGCGTATTCAGCGTGTGCGCAAGGCCGTCGAGCCGCCGGGCCAGGCCAAGCCGGACTGGTGGATCGTCTGTCAGTTGGCGCAACGGCTGGGCGTTTCCGGCTTCGAGTACGATTCAGCCGCCGAGATCTTCAACGAACTGTGCAGCCTGTCGCCCATCTATGCGGGCGTCGACTGGGATCTGATCGAAGAGGGCCAATATCAGTGGCCCATTCCCTACCGGGGCCATCCGGGCACGCCGCGTCTGCACGAGGAAGAATTCATCAACGGCCTGGGCAAGTTTTCCAAAACAGCCTACCGCGATCCGGCCGAGACCATTGACGACGACTATCCGGTCTGGCTGACCACCGGGCGTCGCCTGGAGTCGTACCACACCCGAAGCCAGACCGGCCGCGCCCAGGGCATCGACTATCTGCTCTCAGAGGAGACGCTGGAGGTCCATCCGGACGACGTGGAAAACTGGCGCTTGCAGGATGGCGGCTGGTGTCGCATGAGCAGCCGCCGGGGCATGGTGCAGATCAAAGTGGAGGCGACCCGACGTTCGCCCAGAGGCACGGTCTTCTCCAGCTTCGCCTTCAATGACGTGCCCATCAACGTCCTGACCGGCTCCGGCTACGATCCGGTGACCCAGACCGCCGAGTTGAAGGTCTGCCCTGTGCACATCGAGCCGATCTGATGAGCGTGGGGCGAGGGATTATTTGCCACAGATGAACACAGATGGACTCAGATTCGAGATAGGCTCAGGATTCATCTGTGCCCAATCGGTCGGGATCGGGCTTGCATCGGACTCCGCTGCAAGGGCGACACGAATTATCACGATTTACACGAAATATGGCATGGTACCAGGAATCGTACTGTGTAAATTCGTTCTATCCTTTTTGCAGATATCTGTGATCCTCATTTCTTGATAAAAACAAGGATAGCCATGAGTAATCGGTTGCAGGTCAAGCGACGAATCTGGACGGTTGATGACCAGGGGTTTCGGCGGCGCAGTGACGTTGTGGCCGTCGAGGAGCCGCTGGAGATACAACTCCGTGCTGGAGACGGGCGCAGCACCATCGCTATCACCATGCGCACGCCCGGCAACGACTATGAGCTTGCCGCCGGCTTTCTCTACGGTGAAGGTGTGATCGTCGAGAAGGCTGACATCGCGCGTATGGTTTATTGCGTTGACGGCGAAAATGAACGCCAGGAGTACAACGAACTGGCGGTCTATCTACGGCGCGAAACGTTGCCCGATCTGCCCCAGCTGGACCGTCACTTCTTCACCAACAGCGCCTGTGGCGTCTGCGGGCGAACGATGTTGGATGATCTGGGTGAGCGCAACCTGCCGCCCTTGTCTACAGAGATCTCAGTTCTGCCGGCAGTGCTCTCGCAGATGCCGGAGGCGCTTCTCAAAGAGCAACGTCTGTTTGCCAAGACGGGCGGTCTGCATGCGGCTGGGCTGTTCGAGGCCGAGGGGCGAACTAGTTACGATACGTGAGGATGTAGGACGACACAACGCCCTGGACAAACTGATCGGCTGGGGTCTGCTCCAGCGCCGGTTACCCTTCGAGGACAAAATTGTCGTTGTGAGTGGGCGCGCCAGCTACGAACTGCTGCACAAGTGTCGTGTTGCCGGTGCATCGATTCTCTGCGCGGTCTCAGCGCCGAGCAGCTTGGCCATCGAGTTGGCTGACCGCTTCGACATCACGCTGGTAGCGTTCTTGCGTGGTTCCACGTTTAACATCTACACTCATCCTCAGCGAATTGTATCCCGATAAGCTAGCTTCGTGATCCCTCAGCCCCCTGATGAAGGTTGAAGGATCACCATCAAGAGGTATGACTTTATGGTCGCTCTACTTGTTGAGGAACCGCTTCTTCTGCTCTTTCTGGTCACAGCTATCGGGTATGCCATAGGGCGGATCAAGATCAAGGGCAGTAGTCTGGGCGTGGCGGCTGTGCTCTTCGTAGGTCTCTTTTTCGGCGCGCTGAGTCCCGATATCAAGCTGCCAGCGATCATCTTTGAGCTGGGACTGGTGATCTTCGTCTATACCATAGGACTCAGCAGCGGCGCCGGCTTTTTTGCCTCCTTCAATCGACGCGGCCTGCGCGACAATCTCTTCGTTCTGAGCATGATTACCATGGCTGCCTTGATGACCACAGCGGCTCACTACCTGCTTGGCATGAAGGCGCCAGTCACAGCTGGGATGTTCGCCGGCAGCTTGACCAATACGCCCGCTCTGGCCGGGCTGCTCGACTCCATCTCGGCCACGGCCCCGCCCGGTCAATTGGAAACGTTGCTGGCTGAGCCGGTCGTTGGCTACTCGGTCACCTATCCTGTGGGCGTGCTCGGTATGCTCGTCGCCATCGCCGTCATGCAGCGGATCTGGAAGATTGACTATCAGGAGGACGTCAAGCGCCTGCGCAATCTCAACCTCGTGGAGAAGCAGATCTACAATCGCACCGTCTGCATCACCGATCCGAATGCAACCGGCGTCCCGATCCACACATTGCGGGCGAAGGAGAAACTCACCATTCTCTTTGGCCGACTCAAGCGCGCTGAAAGTATGCAACTGGTCGATGGCAGTACGCAACTGCAATTGGGCGATCTGGTCAGCGTCATCGGCACACCCGAAGATGTGGATATCGCCGTCAGCCGGCTAGGCGAGTTGACCGACGAACATCTCGAATTAGACCGCAGCCAGTATGACTTCCGCCGCGTCTTCGTCTCCAAAGCTGAAATTGCCGGAATGACGCTTGCACAACTACGTCTGCCCGAAAAATATGATGCAGTGGTCACCCGGGTCCGACGGGGCGACATCGACCTCCTGGCCGAAGCCGGCACCGTGCTGGAACTAGGCGATCGTGTACGTGTCGTCACCCAGCGTGAGAACATGCCTGCGCTCAGCGCTCGCTTTGGCGATTCCTACAAAGCATTGAGCGAGGTCAACCTGCTAAGCTTTGGCATTGGCATGTCGTTGGGCCTGCTTCTGGGTTTGATTCCGATTCCATTGCCCGGCGGTATCACCTTTAGGTTGGGATTGGCCGGCGGTCCACTTATCGTGGGGCTGATCTTGGGGGCGGTACGGCGTACGGGGCCGATCGTCTGGGTGCTGCCCTATAGCGCCAATCTTACGCTGCGGCAGATGGGGTTGATCCTGTTGCTGGCGGGTATCGGCATCCGCTCAGGCTACACCTTCATCACAACCTTCCAGCAGAGCGGCGGCGTCTCGATCTTCGTAGCCGGAGCCATCATCACGACAACCACTGCTTTCATGACGCTCTGGATCGGCTACAAGTGGCTCAAGATTCCATACAGTATGCTTATCGGGATGTTATCGGCGCTCCAGACGCAACCGGCCGTTCTGGGGTTTTCCACGGAACAGAGCGAATCTGAGGTACCCAACGTCGGCTATGCATTGGTCTTTCCGATTGCAACCATCTCAAAGATCCTGTTCGCTCAGCTTCTGCTCCTGTTGCTGCGCTAGGGCCATTCCACAGAAATCCTTGCCCGAAATTCGCAGGGGCGACCCTTGCAGTCGCCCGTCGTGGTCTAGTCGACTGCGGGCGGGGGCAAGCCCTGCCCCTACTTCCCTTTGCGAATTTGTGCCAGCCCAAGGCCGATCATGAAGGCAAGTACAGGGCTCTGGTCTACCGGAATGCGTTGTATGGACAAGGCCAGCCGCACGGCGCGCATGGGCATTGAGCTTCATCATTGGCGTAGTGGAACCAGGCGGCCTGGGCACGCAGGCTTGTCTCCAATGCCTCCATCAGCACGCCGGCTTCGTTCCATTTGGCGATCTCTCGCTGAATTTGCTTGACGATCAAGTCGGTGGGCAGATCCTCCAACTTGTCTCCAAGTGGACGCACGGCCTGAGCGAGCATGAGATTCTGCCTTGACCAGCCGCCCATGGCCGGCTGCCTGAGGAGGTGAGCGGCATCCTCCGCCAGACGCCGCGAGCTGCTGCATCAGCTTCGCCTTCGCCCAAGTTGGCAGATCCAAACATCTTGACCTGTCCCGGCGAGGAAGTTCTCAACATCTCGGATCGAGTTGCGGTCGAGCATATCGCCAGATCAAGTCATTATAGAGCTTATATTCATCCGAAATCGACTCCTGACCTGCGACCCTGGTTCGTCGGCCTTGGACGCGTGCAGAACAAGCCAGCGACCGTAGTCGAATGGCGTCTCCAGCATCGTCATCGACCGCCCGCCGCCTACGTCGACGGGTACTGTCTCACCGAACTCCACTCTACGCGGCAGGTGTTCAGCGAGCAGATCTTCGCTGCCGAACATCTGCCGAATGCCTGCCCGATAGTTGAGGACAAAGCCAAGGATGTTGGCAGGGTCATCCGCCGACTGAGGATGTCGAACCAGCCAGACTGTCTGATGGCCGGACGGATCGGCGGCTGTCACCAGTGCTCGCCAACCGGTGGGCGGCAGAGGCTCATGGACGACGCCGATGAAACGAAGCTTGCGCAGGCTGCGCTCAGCCATGTCAGCCATCGGCTTGGATAGTACGAACTGCAACGTGTGCAGCGCGGCTGCGGCCTGCTCAGCGGCTTCGGTCTTGCCGAGCAACTCCAGCCTTTGCAAAGCGTCGGTGGCTACCAGAGGGCGGTCGTCCTGGGCGATCAGGCGCAGCAAATCCACCCGATCCACGGGTCGATACGTTGGAGCATATCCATCACCATGCTCGCCACGGCCGGCTCCGTCTGGCGCAGTTGCGTCACATATTCGAGCAGAATGTGGCGGTTGGTTTTGCCCGATTCCACAGCCTCGCGCAGGCTCTGGAACGCCACTTCGTTGGAGTTATCAAGGTCATTAGTCAACGCCGACGGCAGCGTTTCGCCCAGATACCGTTCGAGGATCAGCGCAGCAGCAATACGCATCCGCGGCGAATTGCCGCGATCAGCAACAACAGAACGCAATGCGGCGACTATCTGATCGCGCGGGCAAGAAGGTAGCGATGTGGCCAAGCCCGCCACGCAATTGACTGGACTCGGTATCCAACTGTTTGACCAGGGTGTTCAGGACCAGTTCCGTCGGGAAGGTGTCGACGATTTCATGGGCAAGGTCGATGAGCGCCATCTCATTGGCGGCGCCATCCATCGCTTGAAATGCCTCGGCCATCTGACGGCGCATCTGGAACATGTTGAGGACTTTGTTGTCTGACATGGGCAGTATGACATCCGTGGACTGTTGGTGACATGGTATCGGTGAACGGCATCTGGCAGTTCCGTTGCTGCGCCATTCTCGCCGCATTGTACCATTGCACCCGGCCTCCTCCGAACGGACCAGACCATCGCCCCGCTCCCGAATCATCTTCATGATAATCGGCTCAGAGGTCGCGTTGGATAGGTGGCGCTGTGCTATAATCTCGCGTGCGTCAATGGTGAAATCTCACCGGCGCTGATGAGACTTTCAAGGGGATAGCCAAGACATCGTGGAAACACTGGATCGAAGCGCTGCTGACAGCGCGTCCGGCCCATCGGATGAACTACGCTCGAGCCTCCGTGGTCAAACCGGCCGCCACGCCAACCGTCAGGATCTGGCTGATCGGCCTTGCGGCTGCCGGGCTGCTCACGCTGGTGTTTGGCCTTGTGAACTGGCATTGGTTACAGGTCAACGTAGTCACCTATGGGTGGGATCGACTGGACCACCTGATCACTACGCTGGTCTTCAACAACATGCTGTCGGCCCCCGGACTGACTACGCCGTACGATATGCTGGCCTATGCCAGCTACTATCCGCCGTTGGTCCACTATATGGCGGCCGCCGCCTACCAACTCTTTGGCATCTCCGAAGAGATCGCGGTCATGACCAACCTGCTCTATCTCTTCGTGCTCCTGATGGCGACCTGGTACATCGGCAGACGTCTGTCCAGCCGAGAAAACGCGACGACGGACGGCGTGTTGGCTGCACTGATCCTGGCCACCTTCCCGATGATCTACGCCATGTCGCGCTATCTGTACCTCGACTTTGCGTTGACGGCCTTGGTCGGTCTCTGCATTGCCCTACTCTTGGGCAGCGAACGCCTCTCTCGACGTGGACCGGCATTATGGTTCGGACTTGCCATTGGCCTTGCCTTTTTGGTGAAATGGACCACTGCCGCCTTCCTCATCGGCCCACTAGCCTATGTGGTCTGGCGCAGCGGCGTTGTGCAGGAAATGGCCCGTCATCCGCGCGAACTGCTCCCTAACTGGCTGCGTCTGCTGCTTGCCATGGCCGCAAGCGCAGTGCTTAACCTGGCCTGGCTCTATCCGGCGCGTGACGCCGTCGCTGTCAATGCGGTCGGATGGTGGCTCTATCCGGTCTTCACACTGCTCTTTGGCGGCGTGCTCTATGCACTCTTCGCCGCCAACCGTCGTGGAGAAGGCCCTGCTCAGACACTCAACAACGCACTGAGTTCGGCCCTTATCGGTGCGTGGCTGATTACGCTCTGGTATCTCACCAACACAGAGTTTGTTGTCAATTTTTCAGACACGGCCTATGGCCGTGACGGCGGGCGTTTCATGGCCTACGGAAAATACTTCCTTGAGGTCACCACGGAACAGCTGGGCTTATTCTACACGATCTTTTTTCTGCTCATCGTAATCGTCTGGCTGATCCAGCAACGGAGCCATTTGCTGCGGTCGCTGACCCGTCTCAGCGACACGGCCTGGGTTCTGCTACTCTGGGTAGTCGTGCCCACCCTCATCTTCTCGACTCAGGTGAGCCTTGCCCACTCTCGTTTCATCATGCCCTTTCTGCCACCCTTCGCCATCTGGATGGCTGTCGGGTTGAAGATGTGGCGTCCACCGATTGTGCGGTGGCTGTCGATTGGCTTGCTGCTGATCGTTGCCGTTGCCCAGTTTGCGATCATCTCCACAGAGGAAATGGCGAACTGGCGCACTCGATTCACGTTCACCGTGGCGGGTGCGCCAGTCGATCTGCTCGCCAACGGCTTCTTCATTCAATACCCTGCCTCCGGCATCAACGATCCTGACTACGCCATTTCCGCTGATGTGCTCGATATTGTCGACCAGGCGCGTCAGGAGCAAGGACGCGAGACCATCGAACTGGGGCTTCTGACCAATCTCTATCAGTTGCACGAAAAACACTTCCTCTACCAGATCTACATCAACTACCCTCAGGTGCGCCTGCGTGAGCTGGCGCGTAATTGGCGCGAACAGTCAGCCTACAACCAACTCTTTGAGATGGATTATGTGCTGGTTTCGGACACACACTCGTATCGCACCCATGAATCGAGCCGTGAGGTCGTCGATAGAATACTGGCCGACAACGAAGACCTCTTCAATCTGGCCTTCGAATCGGTGCAAGAATGGGACTTCCCCAGCGGCGAACATCTGACCCTCTACGCGCGGCGCTATGCACCCACTGAACCGGGGCTTGCGCCCGAGGACTACTATCTGCTGCTCGACAACCTGATTGAACCGGCAGGTGAGAGCGATGCCATCGCCCTGGTTGGCCCGGATCAAGTCTATATGATGGGCCTGTTGTTGCCCGATGATAACCGCATCACCGTGGCCCCGTTGCCTGCCGAGGACGAATCTACTCAAGAGACCCGTATGCGCTTGGCTGAGTTGGCCGCTGCCAATAACCGCATCTTCCTGATTCGGCACAATACCAATCAGGCTGATCCCGAGGGGGTTATCGAGCAATGGTTGAACGAAAATATGATCACGGGTAGCGACATCTGGCTCAACTCGTTGCAGGTCACGCCCTATGTCTCGGCCGGTGATGGAGAAGCGATTGATCTGCCGATCGACGCAACATGGCCGGACGGGCCGAGGCTTGTCGGGGCAACCTATCGATCCACGACAACTGATGCCGATCGTGCCACGCCCGGTGGCGCAATTGTTCTCGACCTGGCGTGGCAAACAGGGTCAGAGACGCCGCACAAGGCATCGCTCCAACTGCTGTCGACCGATGGGTCGCTGGTCACCCAGAACGATCAGGAGATCCAGGATGGCGTACAGCAGTTTGTCCTGCTGCTGCCCCATTCAACGACGCCTGATGACTATACCTTGACGCTTACGGTCTACGATCCCAGCACCGGCCAACGATTTCCAATGGATGACGGGCATGAATTGCTACAACTCGATGTCGTTACCGTCCAGTAGGTTGAGGGTTTTGCGATCCACGAAGTGACACAAAGTCACAGCAGGACGAAGCCCGATCGGGCTTCGTCCTGCTGTGACGGATACTCATCTCCTAATGCCGCCCTGAAGTAGAGTAGGGCCATCGCGTCTAAATTGTCCGCAACGGATGAAATCCGGCTCCTAACATCGAAAAGCGGAGAACCCTCTGGGTCCTGGCGCTGAGAGCTGAGCCGCAGGACCCAGGGGGTTCCCCGGCTTCTCCTTGTTAGCGGCGGGTTTTGACCCTGCCGCAGAGAGGCTCTTCTCTGGCAATTAGACGCGATCGCCCTGTCAAGTAAAGCCGTCGCGCTTGCGAATGCCCTCTATTCGATGCTACACTGACGGCACCTCCAGCAGCGGCTCATTTTATGACTACGGCAAAGGTCAAATGGCTCAAGCACTCTATCGAAAATGGCGCAGCCAAACATTTGAAGAGGTCGTCGGACAGGAGCATGTGACGCAGACGCTGCGCAATGCCCTGCGCGACGGACGCATTGCCCATGCCTACCTCTTTTCCGGGCCGCGCGGCACAGGCAAAACCAGCACTGCCCGCATCCTGGCCAAGGCGGTGAACTGCAAAGCGCCTGAAGGCGAGCGACCCTGCAACGAATGTCCGACCTGCATCGCCATCAACGAAGGACGCATGATCGACCTGATCGAGATCGACGCGGCCAGCAACAATAGCGTCGATGACATCCGAGAACTGCGCGACAAGGTGGGATTCAGCCCCAGTGAAGGCCTCTTCAAAATCTACATCATTGATGAGGTCCATATGCTCAGCACCAGCGCCTTTAACGCGCTATTGAAGACGCTGGAGGAACCGCCGCCCCATGCCCGTTTCGTGCTGGCGACGACCGAGCCCCACAAGATCCCGGCGACCGTGTTGAGCCGCTGCCAGCGTTTCGATTTCCGCCGTATCCCCGTTCCCGAAATCTCAGCACACCTCAAACACATTGCCGATGTTGAAGGATTTGGCGTTGAAGATGAGGCGCTGGCCGCTATCGGACGCAGCGCCCAGGGTTGCATGCGAGATGCCGTCAGTTTGTTGGACCAGATGCGCAGTTTCGGCACGGAGACAGTCTCTCTGGACCAGGTTCAACAGGTGTTGGGCGCGGTTAGCGCCGAGAGTGTGGCTTCACTGGTCGACGCGTTGGCCGACAAAGATGTGGGTGCGGGTCTCTCCTTGATCCAGGAACTACTGACCGGCGGCGCCAGCTTGACCGAATTCTGCCTACAGGTGGTTGAATACCTGCGCGGCATCATGGTCATACAGATGACCGGAGATGTCGGACTGCTCAGTGACCTGCCGGCAGACAGTGTGCGACGCATGCAAGGGCAGGCAGAGCGATTGCCCGGCCCGACAACACTGTTTGCCATCAAGCGGTTCAGCGAAGCGATTCCCCAGCTCAAGGGAGGATATCAGCCTCAGTTGCCGATGGAACTGGCCCTAATCGAGTCGATCCAGGGACCGACGGCGCCATCGCCGGCGGTTGTCGATGCACCGGCGCAAGCTGCAACGACCGGAACGCCCCAGGCATTTCAGTCCTCAGGGTCCACTCAGGCCGCACCCGCGCAGCCGGCAGCAGTGGCGGCCGCTGAGGACAAAGCGACAGTCGCCAAACCGGAGTTGATAGAGAACGAACCTGCCCCATTGGATACAGCCGCAGTCACACGCCTCCGGGCCCAGTGGAAACAGTTCACCTACGCCACACGTAAGAAAGCCGGCCACAAAGTCCAGGCGGCGCTGAACACGGTGCGTGATATCGCCGTTTCCGAGGACACCGTCGTCTTTGCATTCGGCGCCAACACGTTCACCTGCGACATGATTGCCAAACCGGAGACCCTGAATCAGGTTTCCGAAGTGCTCGGCGAGTTCCTAGGGCGGTCCGTAAAATTGGAGTGCCAGATGGGTGAACAAGCGAAAGTCGCCAAGCAGATAGGCGCTGCACAGCAATCGGAGAACACCGGCCCCGATCCGTTGGTCGAGTACGCTGTCACCAATTTGCGGGCAGAGGTGGTAGAATAGGAGTTTGTGTAAAACCTGTGGATGTTTCTTGCCACAGATGAGTCTTCTGCAAAAACTAACATGTGCCACAGATTCACACAGATAAGGACCTGATTTTCACAGATGTCTGACAGATGTCCAGAGGTATCCCAGGTCCATCTGTGTCTTATCCTTTTTCATCTGTGTGAATCCGTGGCAAAAAAACGCGAAGCTAACATGAAGAAAGTATAGCGAGGAACCGATGGCAAAAAAGAAGAAGAACGCGCGAAGTCGGCAAGCAGGGGCGGGATCAGGCGGTTTCGGAACACCGACCATGGGCACTCCAGGTACATCGGGCGGCATGGGCAACCTGATGTCACAGATGACCAAGCTCCAGGAAGAGATGGCCATCGTTCAAGAGGAACTGGCCCAGGAAGAACTGACTGTCTCTGCCGGCGGCGGCATGATCACAGTGGTGATCACCGGCCAACAGGATTTCAAATCGATCAAGATCGATCCGGATGCTGTCGACCCCGAAGATGTCGAGATGTTGGAAGATCTGGTCCTGGCTGCCGTGACCGAAGCAATGACCAAGGCCAGCGAGCTCTCGGAAGAACGCATGGGTGCGTTGACCGGTGGCATGGGGCTGCCGCCGGGAATGGGATTTTAGTCAATGCAACCATTGGCGGAACCGATCACAGCGCTGATCGAGGCCTTTTCAGTGTTGCCGGGCATCGGTCCCAAGACTGCCAGCCGACTGACCTACTTCTTGCTGCGCAGCGATGACTCGCTTTCGATGAACCTGGCCCATGCCCTGGAAGAACTCAAGGCGAACACGCTCTTCTGCACGATCTGTCACAACATTGCCGACCGCAACCCCTGCGGCGTCTGCGATGATGCCCAGCGCGATCACGGGACGGTCTGTGTGGTTGAGGAGCCGCTCGATGTTCAGGCGATCGAGCGTACGCGTGAGTATCATGGTGTTTACCATGTGCTGCATGGAGCCATCTCGCCGGTTGAGGGCATCGGCCCTGAGGATCTGAAGATCGCTGAGCTGCTGCAACGGATCCAGCAGAGCCTATCCGACACGCCCCATCCCGCCAGGCCTGAGGAATCGATCACGCCAATCACGGAGATTCTGCTCGCGACCGATCCCAACCTGGAAGGCGAGGCCACCGCAATGTATATCGCTCGTCTGATCAAACCGCTGGGTATTCGCGTCACCAGGCTGGCACGTGGCCTGCCCGTCGGCGGCGATCTGGAATATGCGGACGAGGTCACGCTCAGCCGGGCATTGGCCGGCCGCAGCGAAATGTAGCTACAAAATGTACATGACAGGGAACGCTATGTTCAAACGAATGGACCATGTCGGCATCGTCGTCAACGACATCGACAACAGTTTGGAAACCTATTGCGGGCAATTGGGCTTCACGTTGTTGGAGCGTGTGACCATTGAAGAACAGTTGGTTGAGGCGGCATTCTTGGATGCACACAACAGCACCATCGAGTTGATCTCGCCGACCGACGAAGCCAGCGGAACCGCTCGCTTTCTCAGCAACCGTGGCGAGGGGACCCATCACATTTGCTACGAAGTCGACGATCTGGCGGCGACATTGGCCGAATTGAAAGCGCAAGACGTACGCCTGATCGACGAGGTCCCGCGCCAGGGCGTCCATGGTCAGGTGGCGTTCATCCACCCCAAGGCTACCAATGGCGTCATGATTGAATTATTGCAGAAAGACAGCCACCACGGCTGACCGGCACTGTATCGCATGACTTACCTATCTATCAGAGGAACCATGATCAACCCAACTTCGATTGAACAGTTTCACCGCGACGGTTATGTGATCGCCCGAGGACTCTTTTCGCCGGAAGAAGCGGCTGGTTATCGAGAGCACTTCACTGAACTGCGTCGATCCGGCACCTACCCCGGCGATTCGGCCGGCATCGATATTGAAGACCTCACCGGCGCGGTGGACCCGCTCAAGCGCTACCCGCGTATGATGCAGATGCATCGTTGGGACGAGGCGTCGCTACAATGGCTGCTGGATAAGCGCATCAACGAGTGGCTGACGTCGCTCACCGGTGTAGAACCCTTTGCCGTGCAGACCATGCTCTACTTCAAACCGGCGGGGGCACGTGGTCAAGCGTTGCACCAGGATCAGTACTACCTACGCGTGCAGCCGGGCACATGCATGGCAGCGTGGATGGCGCTGGACCCCTGTGATGAGGAGAATGGCTGTCTACAATTGGTGCCCGGCACCCAGGATTTACCGCTGCTCTGTCCAGTCGAGGCCGATTTGACTGAAAGCTTCACTGATGTGACCGTGCCCCTGAGCGAAGGCATGACGCCCGAGCCGGCACGGCTAGAGCCGGGCGATGTGCTCTTCTTCAACGGCCAGATCATCCACGGCAGCTTTCCCAACACCAGTCAGGATCGCTTCCGGCGCTCGCTCATCGGCCACTACATCGTCGGTGACGCTCAGCAAGTGGCCGAATACTATCATCCGGCCCTGCGCATGGACGGCAGTGAGGTTACGCTGGGTGTCAGCGAAAAAGGTGGTCAGTGCGGCGTCTGGGTGGATAACAAGGGCGAGACCGCGCTGGAAATGCAGATGATGTGACGGAGAGAGGGGCGGCTTTTCCAAAAGCCGCCCCTCTTTGACACGCTAGAGTAGAGAGTCAGACCTTTATGTCAGAGATATTAACCTCGGAAAACTGTTTCGAGTACCTTAAGGCCGTGATCGATCCGGAGATCTACCAGAATATTGTCGATCTGGGCCTCGTCTATGGCGTCGAGGTGCGTGCAGATGACGCCAACGAGCCGACCGTCGTCGACGTCACCATGACCTACACCACGCCGATGTGCCCGCTTGGACCTCAGATTATTGCCGACGTGGAGCAAGTTCTGCACAGCAAGGGCGCCAGTTCGGTCAACGTCAACGTCGTTTTCGACCCGATGTGGACGCCAGATTTGATGACCGATGAACTCAAGCGCGAGCTTGGCATCATTGAAGACGACGAGCCCCAGCTCGAGATCGACCCGACGCCGACGGCTCCCCCCCTTCCTCCCAAGAAGAAGGGCTTCTTCGGCCGTCTCTTTGGTGGCTAATCCTTATGGCCACCCGGCGTTTCGCTTTCGACCCGCCCCGCTGGAATAATCCTGATCAGATGCCAATCCGAACTGGTCTGCTACTAATCGGTTCGCTGGTCTGGCTGTTGCTCTTCTTCTGGCTGGGAGAGCGGCTGCTCTCCACCCAGGGCCTGCTAAGCGACCAAGGCAACCAAGTACTCGCCCTGATCTGTGTCGTGCTGGGCGTGGTCCTCGTTCTGTGCTGGATCCTGATGCTTCCTCGGTGGCGAGCCTGGATCGCGAACCGGACCCGGGCCGATCAATGGCCTGCGCTCAACCATGATCAGATTCAGGCGCTCTCCCCGTCTGAATTCGAGGCCTACGTGGCCTATCGACTCTTCAAGCGCCAGGGCTACACGGTCGAGAACACGCCGGATGTCAAAGACGGCGGCGTCGACATACTCATCGCCGATCCGTTTGGCCGCCAATCTGTTGTTCAATGCAAACGCTACAGCAAGACAGTCGGCTCTGCTGTGGTTCGTGAACTTTACGGCACCATGATCCACGCCGGAGCAGTGCGTTCGTATCTAGTCACAAGCGGCAACATCAGCCGCGACGCACGTGAGTGGGCGGCGGACAAACCAATGACGTTGATCGACGGCGATCGCTTGGTAGAACTCTCCAAGGCCGAACCGATGCTTGCCGTGAGGAGCCACCCAGCCTACAGTCAAGACGATAGTGTCAGGGGAAACGAAGACTGGCATACGGAAGCCGGCAGAGCAGGCAATGTGTTGAGCGAAAATAGGGGACCCGAAAACGCATGAATCGACTGCCACGTATTTTTGCCCATCGAGGGGCCAAGTCTGTTGCCCCCGAGAATACCCTATCGGCGTTTGAGGCAGCGCTGGATATGGGAGTGGACGGCATCGAGCTCGATGTGCACTGCGCCAAAGACGGCGAACTGGTGGTGATCCACGATTTCCATGTCGATGCGACCACCAATGGTCGCGGCCTTGTCTCAGACTTCACCGCAGCAGAACTTGCCGCCCTCGATGCCGGGAGTTTTTTTGCCCCGGCCTTTGCCGGAGTCGGCGTTCCGACACTGGTTCAGGTACTGGACTTGATCGGCAATCGCTGCACGATCAACATTGAGATCAAGAGTGAGGACATTCGAACCGGCGGCAATCAGGTGGAACCACTGCTGGCGATGATCGTTGAGCGCGATCTCTACAACCAGGTCATCGTCTCCAGCTTCAACCCTGTGAGCTTGATCAAAGTGCGTTCACTCGACATGCGCGTCGAACTGGGCGTGCTACACGGTCCCGATCTGCCCCTCTTCCTGCGTAGCGCCTGGACCACTGACATCATTGCGCCCCAGGCGCTGCACCCACACCACACCTGTGTCGATGCCGCCTACATGGCCTGGGCCGACGAACGCGGTCTTTTTGTCAACACATGGACCGTCAACGATCCCGATGAGGCCCATCGATTGGCCGAACTGAACGTCTCCACCATCATGAGCGATGTTCCCGACCAGTTGATCGCCACGCTCTTCCCATGACGATGACTACTGCCACAGCGCCTGGAAAGATCATCCTGGCCGGTGAACATGCGGTTGTCTATGGGCGTCCGGCCATCGCCATCCCCGTCTGGCAAGCCACAGCCCAAGCAAACATCTCCGATCTGCCGCCTGGCAGCGGCTGCCGAGTCAACGCACCACAGGTCAACATCAACGCATCGCTTGCCGACTTGCCGCCCGACGACGCCATCGCCCTGGTGACCCGGCTGGCCTTGCAACGCCTGGCCCTGCCCCAGCCGCCCGACTGGGAGATCCAGCTGCACAGCTCGATCCCCATCGCCAGCGGATTGGGCAGCGGCGCGGCCATCGAGCGCGGCGCTGGTACGTGCGATCTTCAAGCACGTCGGCCAGGCCATCGAACCGGCCGAGGTCAGCCGGATCGTTTTCGAAAGCGAACGACTCTACCACGGTACGCCCAGCGGCATTGACAACACGGTCATCGCCTACGGCGAGCCGATCTGGTTTGTCAAGGACCGTCCGCCCGAGCACTTCCTGCCCGGCGGGCCATTCACCATCGTCATTGCCGACAGCGGCATTCGTGCGCCGACCAAGGAGACCGTCGGCGACGTGCGCAGCGCCTGGGTGACGGATCCGGAGACCTACGAAGCGATCTTCGATGCTATCGCTGCCGTGGTTACAGAGGCCCGTACAACAATCGAGGCAGGCGATCCGGCAGGACTGGGCAAGCTTTTCAACAAGAATCAGGACTTGCTCGCAAAACTCAGTGTAAGTTCACCGGCGCTGGAACATCTGATCGAGGCGGCCAACAGAATAGGTGCATTGGGCGCCAAGCTGAGTGGCGGCGGTCGGGGCGGGAACATCATCGCCCTCATCGAGCCAGAGCAGGCGGGAACCATTGGAGACGCGTTGTTGGCTGCTGGAGCCAAGAACGTGATCGTGACACGGCTCAAACCTGATCATCGCTAGGAAAGAAGGCATTGGGGCCCTGTTCAAGATTTCTTTGTGTTTCTGCGTGGCCCGTCGTGCTTCTTCACGGATCACCCAATTGCATTGGTAACACAATAGACTGTTCGATCTCACAGATCAGCGTAGTATACAGTCATGGCAGAGATGAACAAGCTATCTACAGGTATCCACGAGCAGGTAGTCCGCTACGTCGTAAACGGGCAATTCAATCAAGCGATCCTCTTTTTCACTGACGGCAGTTACATTCAGTTCGAGCATACATCGAGAGACAATCGCTGGACGAAGACGTCCAGCACGCAGAGTCTAGCCGGTAGCGCCTCACTTTCGCTCCAGCAATTTCGCCTCAATGCGAAGCATCTCCAACTCTTTTTTACTGATGGGAGCAATGCTGAATTCTTCGCCGGTGATTCTTCTGAGTGAAGGATTCCCGTGGACCTATTCCGGAATAACAGATCGCTACGTGCTGAATTAGAGAAAGGCTAAGACATACATGGCTTCAATCGGAGAAGAACGCGAATTTGAGAGTTGGGTGCTCGCGCTAAAAGCGGGCATATTGACGGAAGCGCAGATCGTCGTCCTTCAGAACATGGTTGATGACGGCGAAGCAGACAGCCTGGAACGCGCAGCTCAGCGGCTAGACTGGCAGGAGAGCGTCATCGATCCGACCGACCATATGTATGGTCATTGATGCCGTGTAGCGAATGTCAATGAGGAGTGAACCTGAGATGACCCTTGACGTCGTCGAATTGACCAAAGAGTTGGTCGCCATTGAATCTGAGACGCAGCACAGCAACAGCGCCGTCTCCGACCGGATCGAAGCTGTGATGCGACAGATTGGCTTCGACATTGAGCGGATTGCCTATGTCGATTTCAAGGATGACGAGGGCGGCGTGGAAAAGGTCTGCCTGGTCGGCAGGCTCGGTCCGGATGATGATGTAGTAGGCAACGGCCTGGGGTTTTTCGGCCACTCGGATACGGTGCCAGGTGGAGACGGCTGGACACCGTACGCGCCACATGAAAATGATGGGCGCCTGATTGGGCGTGGAGCCTGCGACATGAAGGGGGCACTTGCTGCTATGCTGGTAACCGCAAGCCAGGTCAAGATTGCCGACCTAAGCTACCCGCTCTACATCGGTATCACGTCTGATGAGGAAGATGGGTACCACGGTGCTCATGCGCTCCTGAACGACTCCAAATTGCTTGGCAAGGGCTGGCCAACCTTTGCCGTCGTCGGCGAACCCACAGAGATGATTCCAGTCCACGCCCACAAAGGCGGACGCCGCATCACGGTTACGGCCAAGGGTGTTGCCGCCCACACCAGCACGGACGAAGGCATCTCAGCCACACTGCTCATGGCTCCTTTCATGGCTGAGATAGCCGAAATGGCAGATCTCTTCAGAAGTGATTCACGCTTCCTGGACGATGAATTTGATCCGCCGACCAATGGGTTGAACATGATTATCAATGACGGCGGCTGCAAGCTCAACGTGACTGCTGCAAAGACAACCTGTTCCGTGGGCCTGCGCACCATGCCCAACGCCAATAGTGACGAAGCCGCGCAGATGATCATTGATCGCGCAGTGGCCCACAACTTGCGTGTAGAGACCAGCGGATTCCCGCCTTTCTACGTCGCTCCCGACGCTCCTGTTGTGCAAGTAGCCTGTCGCGCAAGCGGCCACGATGAGTCGATCACCGTATCCTACGGAACTGAAGCCGTACTGTACCAGGAGCGTGCGCAGACCGTGGTCCTCGGCCCCGGCAACATTGCCCAGGCCCACACGCAGGGCGAGTGGGTCGAAATCGAACAGTTACATCAGGCAGTCAAGGTCTATGGCCGTATGATCAGGGAGCTTTGTGGGTAGACCGCGTGGACAAGATGGGGAGGGTGATGCCGCTTGGTGCGTAGCATCGCAAGAATGCTGGTTCTAGAAGTTTCCGTGGTTTTGCGCCGTCCATTTACGGTGGAGGAAACGTCGCAAGCGTAGAAAAGGCTGGAACGTATGAGTAGGAACGAAGAAGGCCCCGGTTGAGTCCACACTGGTATGGACTCAACCGGGGCCTTCTTGCTAAACATCAGAAACTCAGCCGAGCCGACCGCGAAGCTCTTCCGTCAGCGCGGGTAATACGTCGTACAGATCGCCGACGATGCCGTAGCTGGCCTTTTCGAAAATGGGCGCTTCCGGATCTTTGTTGATGGCCACAATGACCTTACTGCCGCCCATACCGGCCAAATGCTGGATAGCGCCGCTGATGCCGGCCGCTATGTAGAGATCTGGCCGCACGGTTTTACCGGTCTGGCCAACCTGATGCTTGTACGGAATATAGTCGGCATCGACCGCTGCGCGGCTGGCTCCGACGGCTGCACCGAGCACGCCTGCCAGATCGGCGACAAGCGCAAAGCCCTTTTCCGGATCAGCGGCAACACCGCGACCGCCGGATACGATGATGTTGGCATCGGTCAGGCTGATCTCGCCGCCGTCTGAAGACTTGCTCTCCAGCACCTTTTCAGGAACCTGATCCTCACCGACACTGAGTGCCAACTCAGCAACCGTGCCGGATACTGTACCAGCATCGGGTACCGGGAACGAGCGCGGACGCACACTGGCAAATTGCACGTCGCTGGAGAAAGTGATGTCTGCAAGAATGTTGTTGGAATAGACCGAACGGACGGCCACCAACTTGCCGCCTTCTACGCCAAGATCAACAGCATCCGGGGCAATCCCGGCGCCCAGCTCTGAGGAGACGAATGCGAGGACCTCACGTCCATTGTTCGATGCACCGGCAAGGACAACAGTTGCACCACTTGCCTCAACGGCCTGCTTCAGACCGGCAGCGTAGGCGGACAGGCGGTAGTTGTCCAAAATCGGGCTGGTGATGGCAAAGACAGTGTCTGTGCCATATTGTTGCACTGCGGCCGCAGCGGAAGCCGTTTCGACGCCCATAACGACTGCGTCCAGCGGGACGCCAAGCGCATCTGCTAATTCCTTGCCTTTGCCCAGCACTTCCAGAGAGCCGGCGACAGGCGCTCCCTGTGATTGTTCGACCCATACAAGTACGCTCATGATAATCTCCCTATATGACCTTTTCAGCCATCAAGGCATCGGCCAGTTTTGCCGCTTTTTCTTGGGCGGAATCGCCTTCAATAATGACAACCTCCGTCTTGCGTTCTTTCGGCTTACGGATGTTGCCCCACTGGGTCCGGCCTTCGGTGCCGCTGATTCCGAGATCTGCTGCGGACATGGTTGGAATCTTGGCACGACCGGCCTTGCGAATGCCCATGAAGCTGGGGTAGCGGGGATCGTTGATCTCCTTGGCCACACTAACAACAGCAGGCAGCGGTACAGAGACGGTCTCCTGGACGCCGTCGGCCATGCGTTCCACAGTGATTGTACCGTCAGCGACATCAACGATCTTGGCAACGTTGGTCAACAACGGGAAGCCTAATTTCTGTGCGACACCCACGTAGACAGCGCCGCTGTTGTCATCGACACTCTGCTTGCCGGTGAGTACGATGTCCACGGCGCCTTGCTTTTTCACGGCTGATGCCAACGCTTCGGCTGTGGACCACATGTCTCCACCGCTCAAACCGTCACTATCGATGAGGGCGGCACTGCCCACCCCCATTGCCAATGTATGCTTGAGCACATCTGCGGCATCGGACGTCCCCATGGTGATGGCAACGGCATCGCCATCAAAGCGATCAGCTAGCTGGATCGCCTCTTCGGCGGCATATTCATCCCAGGGATTGATGACCATAGTGGCCTTCACGTCCTTGTTCTGCACCTCTTCCGCCGAAATCTTCGGCAGTTCGGCGGTGTCCGGAGTCTGTTTCACTAAGAGAACGATATTCACATTTGGGCTCCTACTCTGACTAAAGCTCGATAGCCGTATTAACGGAAAAAGACGAGGACGCCTTTGTCCTCGCCTCCCCATTGAAGAGCATTTTCATCCCCTTCATGTTGGAAAAATTGTAACATATCTTCCGATTCCAGTACAAATGATAGACTCAAATGGTACCACCCCCTCTGAGAAGTTGTATGAAAAGATGAGCCACCTCTCAGCATTCCGGGATTGAGCCAACCCGTAGCCTCTTAAGGGAGCATCGAGGGACTCAATCCCGGAATGCTGGCGCACACAGGTGGGCTTTTCAAACCGCCTCCGAGCACAAAATCCCTTCTGCAAGAGCGCAGCTTGTCCAAACCATCGCAGCAGGCTACGATGCTTGACATACGATGCTTGACAAAGGGCGTTTCTACTCGACAACGATGGGCAACAAGGAAACAGAAAGATGGATCTGCGGTACTGGCTATTCCTGGCGCTGACGTTGCTTTTGACCGGTTTTCTCGGCTATAGCACCTATGCCACAGCACGTTTGCTACGAACATGGCAACCGGATGCCAATCTGCTGCTAATGCCTGCCGAAACCATCATTCGTCTACTATTCATCCTTGCCTGCATCGGACTTGGATTCCTCAGTGGCTTGCCGATGGAGCAGTTGGGTTGGACCGTGGTGGATATCGGACGACAGATATTGTGGGGGATCGGGTGGGGACTCTTAATGGCCGGCTTCTTCGTATTGACCACTCAGTGGGTGATCGCCGGAACGGGCCAACGATTCTATTCCTCTATGGTTTTGGCCCACGTGCTGCCCAAAAACCGACAAGAGTCCATTTGGGTAGCGGTAGCGATGATTTCGGTAGTTGTAGCGGAGGAACTGCTCTTTCGTAGTCTCTTATTAGGCGGACTAACGCCACTACTTTCGCCACCGATTCTGATCGTGGTGACATCGACGCTATTTGGGCTGATGCACAGTCCACAAGGACTCTGGGGGATGGTGGGTGCGACACTGGCCGGCATCGTGCTCGGTGTTCTGTTCTTTCAAGCCGGCAGTATTTTGTTGCCACTGGTCGCTCATTATATCGCCAACATGGTACAGATCTACCTGGCGGTAAAACAGCCGTCCATGATGAAATCATGACCATTGAATCGGCTATGCAGGCAGTTCACCGGCAACCGGGGGCGCAGGCAACCTATCATAGAGACCCTTGCGTCCATTCGTGCGAATAAGCAACAACTCGCGTACCATATTGATGGTGTCCTGTACGGGACGTACCCGGCTATCGTCGCCGTAGTACCAGTTGACGGGGATTTCCTTGATCGGCAGATTATGACGCTGTGCGATGTAGAGGATCTCAACATCAAAGCCCCAGCCGTCGATGGTCTGCAACGGGAAGACGAGATGGGCGGCCTCGCGAGAGAACGATTTGAAGCCGCACTGTGTGTCATGGATGCCTGAGACGGCCAACCAGCGAACCAGTTGATTGAAGACACGACCCATGATGTGCCGATAGACAGGCTCTTGATGGCGGACGGCTCCCGGCACTTCTCGGCTGGCGATGGCAATCGTATAGTTTTGCGCAGGTAGGGCCGGCGGCAGGAATTTGTCGACCTCTTCGATGGGCACCGCCAAATCGGTGTCTGTGATAATCAGATAGTCGCCCTGGGCGGATAACATGCCTTTCTTAACAGCTGCACCTTTTCCGGGTCCACTGTGCATCAACTGCATGGTAAACGGGTTATCGGCTTCGGTTTCCTGTGCGATAAAATCCTCGACAACCTGGCTGGTGTTGTCGGTCGAACCATTTTCCACCACGATCAACTCGCTCAAGAATGGTTGCCGACGAAGATAGGCCGTGATCTGATTCAGAGCCGGAGGCAGGCGCTTTTCTTCGTTCCTTGCTGGAACGATGATGCTAAGATATGGCCGCCTTTGATTTTCACTCACCGGTTGACTTCCTCCGAGCTCTTAGGGAATGATGCTGATCATTGCCAGGAGCGAGCAGACTTGAACAACAAGCGTTCCGCCCCACAACATGTAAGCGCCAGTCGACTCCTGACGACTAGACATCCAGATACCGCCAAAACCATTGACTATCCAGGTCAGTAGTCCAATGATGGGCAACAAAAACAAGGCTGACTTGTCCCGAACCACAACGGGGATTCGCTCGCTGTTGTACTGAAACGCCAACACATCGGGCAGGTCTGGAAAGTTTACCATGAGGACGCCAACCAATACCAATACGCCCAGTAACCCCAGGCCAAGCAGTGCCGGACCAATGGCGCTTTCGCCAAGAAAGCGCTGCCGATACGCAGTGCGTCGGATTTCAACCAGCAAGTGCTGAGCCGGACCCATCTCGCTTCGGGCCTGGATCGCTTCGATTAAGGCATCCGCATCCGTAGGTGACAACGCGAAATTGCCCGCCTCTGTTTCCAGAATCAGGCAGTCCGACAGCGGCTGGGTTGCTGCCATGAAGAGATCATCGGCATCAACACTTCTGCCCTGTCTCAGGTAAGGCGCCGGCCAATGTTGCCAACCGGAACGGCTCGTTTCGTAAACGCCATCAAGTCGTATTTGAGCGATAGCCGTCAGCGGAATGACTTGGTGGACATTGGCCCATCGCAACGTGATAGCATTTCGATCCAACCAATATTCAAGCGTAAACGCCGCCCACGTTCGATAGGCCCAATAGGCCAGCAGCGGTATGCTGAACGCCACAACAAAGACCAAGCCAAACTTAATCCAATCGACCGGCCTTCGTATGGCCCAGATCAGCATCAGCCCATCGATCAGCAGGATCCACGCGCAGACTACGAGTCCTTCCCAGCGTGTCTTGTCGGCTATCGGACGAAAGACCATCTAGATATTTCCACTTGTTCAGTTCGGCGTGAATACCACGACAGAAATCCGGCTGTTCTGCCACTGGGATGAACTGTATCAGGATTTCTGACGGGATTCACTAGTTTCTTACTGATTGCACAGAGGTCAGCCATGTCGACCGGTCTCTTCCTTGCACGCGTCAGGCCGAGAGATCCCATTCCTGCAACGCATTGATATACGTATAGGCTGTCATATCCAGCGTGATAGGCGTAAGGCTGATATGCCCGTTCAAGATGGCTCCGACATCACTGCCGTCATCGGCCGCATCCACTCGCTTGCCGCCGCCCAGCCAGTAATAGGGGCGATTCCACGGGTCATGGCGGGCGACGAGTTCACTTGACTCATAGTGTCTTCCACCCAGGCGCGTCACATGCATGCCGTTGATCTCCTCGGGATCGATGCCCGGCACATTGATGTTGAGCAACGTGTGATAGGGCAGCCCTCTGGCCAACACCTGTTCCGCCATATGACGGGCAACCCGGGCGCACTTCTCCAGTATTTTGCCGAGATCGGCCTGGGACTCATCGGGCGAGACCGTACTGACAGCAATCCCCGGAATGCCGTGGATCACCGCCTCCATGGCGCATGCGACTGTTCCGCTGTAGGTAACATCAATGCCGAGGTTGTGGCCGGCGTTGATGCCGCTGACGACAAGGTCCGGCACAGCACCCAGAACGCCTCCGGCGGCCAGCGCCACACAATCCGTTGGGCTGCCGCTACAGCTTTGAGCAGCACTGCCGTCGGCAAGCGTCACATCGTGGACACGCAACGGCTTGTGCATGGTGATCATATGGCTGGTAGCGCTCCAGTTGCTGTCGGGCGCCAGCACGACAACGTCACCGACCTCAGCAAGCGCCTGCTTCAACGGCAGCAACCCGCGAGCGTGTACACCGTCGTCGTTGGTGACTAAGATGGTGGGCATCAAAGACCTCAATAATGGTGAATTGTGAATGGTTAATTCTCGATGGTTAATGCGTGCACCAACCTAGTCGTTGACAATTGAAAATTGAGCATTCACCATTGACTATTCCTCCGGTTTCCTGCGCACATAGACCACCACCTCATCGCTCTCGACCTCGTTGCCGGCCAGATCATAGACGACGGCCTTGATGGTGTGGCCTTCCAGATAGAGGCCGTCGCTGGTGCGAACGGCTGAGAATCCATCTTCGAAAGGCAGCACGCGGCCTGGCTTGATCTCGGGATCGTCGCTCTCGAACCCGAGCCAGTTCTGCGTGCCGGCCGTCTCGATCTGACCAATGTCGCGCATCACAATGGGCCAACGCTCATTGTACGGTGCAACCGTGCTGGTGATGATCGGTGAGCCGTCAACATAGAAGGCAACCTGCCCAATGCCATAGTCATCGGAGGGCAGAACGTTGATGTTGATCTGCTCGTCATCTTCTTTGACGTATAGCCGGTCCGGTTTGGGCTCGCTGATGACCACCCTCGGCGCGGTGTTGTCAATGCTGATGGGTGTCGACCAAATCCGGTCACCGTCGCCACGCTTGACGATCAGACGTAGCGTGTAAGTGCCGTCACCCAGCCCAGTCGTGTCGAAATTCTCCAACACACCGTTGGACACTTCCTCACCATGTTCAGGACCGATCTGCGTCCATTCCTGCGGATCCTGGCCTTGGCCGATCTCCAATCGGTACGGACCACCGCGTGCATTGCCCTTGATTTCGTAGGTTCCGCCGATATAGCCGTCACTTAACGGATCGATGATCGCGGCATCGGGATCGAAATCCTCGAAGCTGACCGCGCTCGTCTCTGTCGGCGGCTGTGCGATGCCGCTACTGGCCACCCAATCCTGGGCTGACTGGGGAAGAATCTGATAGACCTTGGTCTCTCGTCGTTCAGGCGGCGTAGACGGTGAAGCCAACTGACCGGTCTCCCGATCCAAATCAAACGGCTGCCAGACGTTGTCTGAGAGCGTCGGTTCGCTGCCGGCCACAAAAATCTCGTTGCGTTGGCTCGAAGGCGGACACGATTCGGTCGGCAGCAGACCGCTGGGCAGGCAAACAGTGCGCGAGGTCACACCCAACGGGCGCTCGAACCACTCGGCGGGCAACCCTTCATGGTACTTTCTCATCACCGCGTTCCAGATGGGCGCCGCTCCGGAGAGACCGGTCACGTTCTGCATCGACTCATTGTCTGTATTGCCGACCCAGACGCCAACAGTGAGTTGAGGCGTAAAGCCCATAGTCCAGTTGTCTTTGAAACCATTGGTGGTGCCGGTCTTGGCCGCGACCTTTCGGTCCGGCAAGGTCAGATCGGTGTTGGAACCAAAGGCCGGGGCACGTGCAACATCATCGCTCATGATGTCGGCCATCACATAGGCCACTTCGGCGCTGAAAATCCGTTCGGCTTCCGGGGCTTCATACTTCTTAATGGTGTTGTCGTCGCTGTCACGCACCTGAAGCACAGAGACGGGATTGAGGGAACGGAAACCGGTACGCTCCTCTTCGGGCAACACCGGTTCACCGACCAGTGCGCCCTGATTGGCAAAGACCGAATAGGCGAAGGTATGGTCGAGCAGTGAGACCTCGCCACCGCCCAGCACCAGATTGAGCCCGTAGTAGTTGAGGCCACGGTCGAGACCATTGATGCCCATACGGTGGGCCGTACGCAGTGCGTCGGCTACGCCCACCTGATCCATGACTTTAATGGCCGGGATGTTATAGGAACGTGCCAGCGCGTTGCGAAATGAGACCGGACCATGGTATTGGCGGTCATAGTTCTCAGGACGATAATAGGTTCCATCCGACTCGGGAAAGGCCGTAGGCACATCCAAGATCAGGGTGGACGGAGCCAAGCCCTGCTGAATGGCGGTCAAATAGACGTAGGGTTTGAAGCTGGATCCGGGCTGACGCTGGGATGTTGCCACATTGACCTGGCCGTCGATCTCCTCACTGTTGTAATCGAGTGACCCGACCATGGCCATTATCTCACCGGTGTCATTCTTGATGGCGACGACGGCTGCGTTGGTGGCGTTCTTGTCCTGCTCGATCAGCGTCGCGACTTGATCACGGGCGACTTGCTCGGCATACTTCTGCAATTCCACATCGAGCGTTGTGTAGATGGTCAGGCCCTTGCGCCAGATGAAATAGGGGTCCTCGGTTGTATTGAACTCTTTCTTCACCTGGTCGAGCACATATAGGGCAAAGTGGGGGGCCGTCAGAACGTCAAACCGCTCAGCCACCGACTTGCGCAGCGACAGTTCCTGAGCGAAAGCGGCGTCCGCCTCCTCCTGGGTGATTTCGCCGGCCTGTACCATGGCCTGCAACGTAATCCCTTGGCGTTCTTTGGCAACTTCCGGGTTGTCGATTGGATTGAGCGCAGGAAACTGGGGAATCGCCGCCAACATTGCCGCCTCGGCCAGACCCAGTTCTGTGCTGCTCTTTCCGAAGTAGACCTGGCTGGCCGCCTCAACACCATAGGCAAGGTTGCCGTAGAAGTTGTAGTTGAGATACCACTCCAGCACCTTCTCCTTGGGATAGCGGCGCGTCACTTCAATGGCCAAGACCACTTCTTTGATCTTGCGTGCATAGCTCTGCTGGGCCCGCTCCTCAGCCGGAATGACTACGTTCTTGATCAACTGCTGGGTGATCGAAGATCCACCCTGAACGCCGCCACCCTGCAGATTGGAGATGAACGCACGCAACAGGCCGCGCATGTTGATGCCGGGATTCTCCCAGTAGTCACGATCTTCCAGCGATACGGCAGTCTTCCAGACCCAGGGCGACATCTCCTGCAATGGGATGTACGTACGATCACCACGGAACGGTCGTGGGTCGACGCTCTCATACAAGAGGTACTCACCAGTGCGATCGTAGATTCGCACCGTCTGAAAATCGTCCTGCTGCACCTCGATGATGCTTGCATCGGGCAGTTGGTCGGCGTAGGAATTATACAGTCCTACGGCAAGCGCTGTGCCCGCGGCAACGACGCCCACATTGACCAACAGGCCGACTGTGAACACGACAGCGACAACTTGAAAAAATCGTAACCACGGACGTGGACGATTGACCCTTTCGCGGTATCGCCGTCGTCGAGTAATTAGTATTTGATCATGTCGATCCAGCCGACTCATAGTTCAATTCCCAACAGCCATTGCTTCTGCAAAAACCCTAAACATTCTCATCGAACCACAGGCGTTTCAGCGCCTCAAGTGACCCAATCTCCGCCAAAATAGAGGCCATGTGCCGATTTGACGTCAAGAAAATATCATCCGTGTATCCTAGCATATGCCGGTGTGAACGCCCAATAAAGCGCTCAATTTATCCAACACAATGATGCTGCTGGAGACGCCCCGCTATGCAACCTTTTCGACAACCAGGAAATGACTAAGGCCCAAAATAGTCAGTGGCGACTGCTCCATCGCGTAGGTAATCTGCCGGACCATATTGCCAACGGTGGGCCAACGATAGACGATGTTGTCGTAACCTGGGAAGATCTGGGTCAGATGGACGACACGTACCGGTTCACCAGTGAATAGACCCAGCAGATCACGAGCGCTGTAGGCCCGGACATGGGGCGCCAGTCGATCACGAATTCCATGGGGCAGATAGTTGATGAGCGGTGTGTTGCCGAAGCGGTACTCACCGCGCCAATAGTGCCCATGGGTCTCGAACGGGTACCATCGATTGGGTACGAAGATGACCGCTCGACCGCCCAGCTTGAGCACACGAACGATCTCTCCAGCGGCTAACCGATCATCCTCTACATGCTCGAGAACCTCATGGCTCAACACCAGGTCAAAATAGTCAGTTGGATAGGGCAGATATTCGCAAGCCGCCAATTGAAAGTGCGCATCAGGGACATTCTCCAGCGCAATCCCCAGGTGCTCGGCTTCGATATCGATACCGCATACCTCGTCGCTATGCGCTTGCAAAGCCTTGGCATACATGCCAACGCCACATCCGTCGACCAGTACGCTAGCAAATCTCTCACTCTGGCCGGACGACGCCTTATCCAAAATCATGTTCAGCCGGCGATCCTGACCGGCACGCCATACAAAGCTCGGATTGCCACGCAACGCAGCGCGGTCACCATGCAGATCCAGGTCACCCGATAGGTGGGTTGTCACGCTTGTAACTCCCGTCCATCCTCATTCTTTGACTGGCGTACAATGCGCCGTACACGCCATCATGCAGCCCGTACTGCCTAACGTGGCGCTGCTAGACGCGGTTCCCGCTTTGTAGGTCTTGACAGAGTGCAGGTCTGAAGATGTCACTTCGTCCCCACATGGATGGCCACGGTGCCCATCATGAGTTCATCAAAGCGAACATGGCGCAGGCCGGCCCGTCCCATCATCTGTCGCAGCATGATCGGCTCAGGGAAATCGACCGTGCTGTGAGGCAGGTAGGCATAGGCATCGGCATCACCACTGATGAACCCGCCGATCAGCGGCACGATGTTGAAGAAGTAGAAATCAAAGAGCGGCCCCAACACCGTATTGGATGGCGGCGCAGTCTCTAGACAGACGACACGCCCACCCGGCTTGGTCACTCGTGCCTGCTCTCTGAAAGCGGCAACGCGGTCAACCACATTGCGCATCATGAAACCGCTGACCACCGCATCAAAGGTGTTGTCAGGAAAGGGAAGTGCATAGGTATCGCCCTGGACGAAGGGCAGGCTCGCGTACGACGCCTTACCGACTCCGGCCGCCATCATCTCATAGGTAAAATCGGAGCCAATCACCTCGACGCCAGGATACCGGCTCTTGGCCTCGTAGGCGATATCCCCCGTGCCTGTGCCGATGTCCAGCAGCCGGCCACGCGCCGGCAAGTTGCACTGTTCCAGCATCAGCCGACGCCAGCCCTGATCTTGCCCCATGGCCATCAGCCGGTTCATCAGATCATAGGTCGGTGCAATCCGCGCGAACATGTTGTTGACGAAGACGGGTTTTTCGTTGGCGGACGGTAGGATGGGATCGGGGTTCTGTTTTGTCATAGTCTTATGCCCAATGATCATATTCCATGTGCCGCGCCACGCCTGCTGCATACTCGGCTCCATAGAGCCGCTGTAGGATGTGGAGAGCCATGTCAATGCCCGCACTAACCCCTGCACTGCTTACTACATTGCCTTCGTCTACCCAGCGGACATTCTCGCGAACATCAAGTCCTGGGAAATCATCACGCATCCGTTGGATGCTGCCCCAGTGGGTTGTCGTCGCCTTGCCGTCAAGAAGACTCGCCTTGGCCAGCAAGAAGCTGCCCGTGCAGACGCTGGTCATGAGTTCAGCTGCGCCGGCACGCTCCGCAATCCACTGGATCAGCGCAGGGCGGTTGACCGCCGTTCGAGTGCCCTGCCCGCCGGGAATGACCAGAATGTCAGCATGGGGACAAGTTTCCAACGTATATTTGGGCATCACCGTCAGCGGATTGTTACAAGTGACCGGCTCTATTGACTCGGCCACGGTGAACACGTCAAGCAGTCGCTCGTTCCCATTCGACGAGACCCGTGCCGAACTGAAGACCTCGAACGGGCCTGCGAAATCGAGCAACTCAACACCGTCAAAGATCAAGACGGCGACACTGCGGGGTTTTCGTTCCATTTAGATCTTCTCCAGTACGGCAATCACTTCGGCCGGATTGTCAGCTAACAGGGCATCAACGCCCAGACTCAAATAGTAGTTCAAACGTGGTAGCGGATTCGGATCGAGCGGGGCCACGATGGCATCCGTTCGATGCGCCCAGGCCACATAGGCCGGGTTCAAATAGAGCAATGGCCAAAACGGGCCCAGTAGGCGCGCGCTGCTGCGCGGCGCCGGGTTCCAAAGCACAATATCGCCGGTCGGTATTCCGAAATGAACCTGGTTGATGGCTCGGATCAGCTCCGGCTTGAAGGAGATTATGGCGCATCTTTGCAGAGCGTTGTAGGCAGTGAGTGTCTCAATCAGTTGCCTGGCGTAGTTTTGTCGGGCGAACCGTCGGTCCTTGAGTTCCAACAGAAGCGGCGTCTGCCCTTGGGTCATGGTCAAAAGTTCAATCAATGATGGTATGCGATTGTCAGACAATTGGCCGTCAGGCGTACGCGTGCGGAAGCGCCTCAGCTCTAGCAACGTGTGGTCTCGGACCGCGCCCTGTCCGTCGGTAGTACGCTCTAGTGTGGCGTCGTGGAAAAGCACGATCTGGTCATCACGCGTTAAGCGCAGGTCAGTCTCCAAGGCATCGGCGCCCTGCTGCAGAGCAAGGGCGAACGAGGATAGGGTATTCTCCGGTTCGTGGACAGGGACGCCCCTGTGAGCGACCACAAATGGCAGGCCCCGCCTTTCACGGTCGTCTCGAAAAGTATTCCATGTCAGGGTGTTATCAGCGTTCACGACGCCAGATGTCCATCATAGCCAAGGTCGACCAATTGCTCGTATGCAGCCAAGACCTGATCAGGGATCTCTTGGACGGTCTGGAAGCCAAGTGCAGGATATCGAATAATCCGATCCAGATCCCCAACCATGATCTCAATGATCCTGTCGCGCGGGAACTGCTCAGTGGGGTAGTCGGCAAACTCAATCGGGGGCGAGGTAACGACTGCGTTCTTCTCCGGCCAGATCTTCTGGAAGGTCGCCAGGGTTCGGCGTTCCATAAAGGGCTTCTGGACCAGGATGAAGGCATCCGGGTCTTGGTGATGTTGCTCAAGCAGCGCCCGCGAGAAAATGATGTTCTCGCCGCTATTGGTTGCGCGGTTTTCGACCAAGATATTGTCCCTGGGCACGCCGAGTTCGACAGCAATCTCGGCAAAATGGTCGGCCTCTGGTCGGCCATACAACCCGGCCGTCAACTCGCCAACGTTGCCGCTGAAAACCAACAGCGGAGCCCAACCGGCAAGGAACAACTGGGCACTGTAGACGGCAACACGCGGATCATGGCTACACGGCGTCAGGATACAGTCTGACTGTACGAGAGAATGGCCCAGTCGGTGATAGTCCCAGACGATTTGCGCCAGTTCAGAAACACGATCGGACATGCTTGATCACCATAGACAATTGATCCTGAGCGAAAAAACCGGCGCCCCTTCGGGCGCCGGTTTTGGCTCTTCATACCAGACGATTACGATCCGGCTCTAGACAGGACGGCGACGTGTGACAAACGCTCCGGCCACCAACGCCATCATCACGAGTGCAACAACGGGCAGGGTCGCGCCGCCGCTTGAGAGACTGAGGCCCGTTTCCGGAAGCTCATCCGGAACCACCATCGGGACTTCACTCTCCTCGACCATGGCTTCGTCATCACCTTCGGCGGCTTTGTCGCCTTCCTCGGTCATGGCTTCGTCATCACCTTCGGCGGCTTTGTCGCCTTCCTCGGTCATGGCTTCGTCATCACCTTCGGCGGCTTTGTCGCCTTCCTCGGTCATAGCTTCGTCATCACCCTCGGCGGCTTCTTCGCCTTCCTCGGTCATGGCTTCGTCATCACCTTCGGCAGCTTCTTCGGCCCCTGCTGCCATAACTTCCTCTTCAGCCACCGGCGGCATCAGAACACTGTCGATGACGTGGATGACGCCGTTCAGAGCTTCGACATCAGCCGCAATCACCTCGGCATCTCCAACCATAACGACACCATCGCCGATCGATATCGGCAACATGTCACCTTCGAGCGTCAGCGCTTCGCCGATTTTTTCGATATCGGCCGCCATCAGCTTGTCGGACACAACATGATAGAGGAGGACCTGGGTCAGTTTTTCTGAATCCTGCACCAATGCTTCCAACGCACCGTCAGGCAAGGCATTAAAAGCGTCATCGGTCGGGGCAAAGACAGTGAACGGGCCGTCAGATTTCAATGCATCGACCAGGTCTGCGGCTTCAAGGGCCTGAAGAAGAATCTCAAACGTACCGGCAGCCTCTGCTGTGTCAACAATGTCTACCGGCTCAATGGTCTCTTCCATGGGGGGCTCTTCCGCAGGAGCCTCTTCCGTAGCGACTTCTTCAGTTGCAGCTTCTTCAGCCGGTTCATCACTTCCCAGAGTCAAAACGGACTGTAGGAAGGAACCAACGGTTTCGGTTACGCCCGCCATAATACCAGTCTTTTCGGCGGCGGCGGCTTCTTCAGCGGCAGCAGCTTCGGCGGCAGCGGCTTCTTCAGCGGCAGCAGCTTCGGCGGCAGCAGCCTCAGCGGCGGCGGCTTCTTCGGCAGCGGCTTCGGCGGCAGCGGCTTCGGCGGCAGCGGCTTCTTCAGCAGCAGCAGCCTCGGCGGCGGCTTCTTCAGCGGCAGCAGCCTCAGCGGCGGCGGCTTCTTCGGCAGCAGCTTCGGCGGCAGCGGCTTCGGCGGCAGCGGCTTCTTCAGCAGCAGCAGCCTCGGCGGCGGCTTCTTTAGCGGCAGCAGCTTCGGCGGCAGCGGCTTCTTCAGCGGCAGCAGCTTCGGCGGCAGCAGCCTCAGCGGCGGCGGCTTCTTCGGCAGCGGCTTCTTCGGCAGCGGCTTCTTCGGCAGCGGCTTCGGCGGCAGCGGCTTCTTCAGCAGCAGCAGCCTCGGCGGCGGCTTCTTCAGCGGCAGCAGCTTCGGCGGCAGCGGCTTCTTCAGCGGCAGCAGCTTCGGCGGCAGCGGTTTCTTCAGCGGCAGCAGCCTCAGCGGCGGCGGCTTCTTCGGCAGCGGCTTCGGCGGCAGCAGCTTCGGCGGCAGCGGCTTCTTCAGCGGCAGCAGCCTCAGCGGCGGCGGCTTCGGCGGCAGCGGCTTCGGCGGCAGCGGCTTCTTCAGCGGCAGCGGCTTCGGCGGCAGCGGCTTCTTCAGCGGCAGCAGCTTCGGCGGCAGCGGCTTCTTCGGCGGCAGCGGCTTCGGCGGCAGCGGCTTCGGCGGCAGCGGCTTCTTCAGCAGCAGCAGCCTCGGCGGCGGCAATGGCTTCGGCAGCAGCGGTTTCATCGCCACGCAGCGTCAGGAACGTCTGGAGGAATGAACCGACAGTTTCGGTCACGCCTGCCATGACACCGGTCTGCGATTTAGTTGCTTCTTCAACAACCTCGTCATCGGCCGCTGCTTCGGCTGTTTCTTCGTCAGCAGCCGCTTCGTCCATGTCGGTCACGGCGACGTTGAAGGGTCCCATAACCGTCGAGCTGTTGTAGATTACGGGTTCGTCACCGTCCGGGAATTCAAAGACGCCAGATTCGCCGTTATCCATGTGCAAGACGGCCCATACCATTGCGTCTTCAGCCAATGCTTCTTCCAACTCGACGACCAGATCCTCATACTCGCCTGCTGAGATTGCAGCGTAACCAAGAACCTCACCCGGGGTGAAGTTTTCGTCGATACGGATTGCGATCCAGCCGTCGTTGGCTGCAACCACACTGGCAACGGTAACGCTTGACCCATCGGACTCCTGATAGCTGCCGGAAACACTTGAAGGAGCTTCGGGCGCCTCTTCTTCCTCCTCAGGAACCGCTTCTTCGGCGGCCGACGGCATAAGAATGCTACTGATCGCATGGATGATACCATTGACCGGACCAGCGTTGGACTCGGTGATGGCGGCATCATTGATCGAGACCGTGTCACCGTCAACTGTGACGAAGAGCATATTGCCGTCCAACGTCTCGGCCTCGAAGCCGTCAGTCAGGTCATCCACGGCGATCTCGCCTGCCACTACGTGGTTGCGCAAGACAGCGCCAAGCGCTTCAGTATCGATGAGAAGCGCTTCCAAGTCATCGGCAGGGATGGCATCAAATGCTTCGTCTGTCGGAGCAAAGACGGTGAACGGCCCATCGCCTCTCAGAACGTCGACCAGGTCAGCAGCCTGCAAGGCGGCAAGCAACGTGCCAAAGCCTTCGGCCCCCGACACGACACCAGCGATCGTGTTGCCACTGCCGGTTGCCTGGAACGGCGTGATGATCATTTCGCCGTCATCATCCAAAACCGGCATGTCGTCATCCGGATATTCGAACGTCCCGACAAATCCCAGATCCTCATGCAAGACTGCATAGAGCTGATCCGTCACTTGCGCCAGATCCAGATCGACCATGATATTGGCGTTAATGCCATTCATGAGCGGCGCCTGACCGATAACGGACCCCGGCTCGCCGTCCTCATCAGCATAGACAACGACCCAACTTGGACCATTGACGGTTGCACGTGCAACGATCACTTCACCATCGACAACATCCTGATCGACGATCAGGACATCAGGCGAATATTGGGCAAAAACTGCGGACGCGATCAAAAGCAACAAGAGTGCCGTAAGTAGAATACTTACCGCTTTTACTCTATGCATGTTACGCTCCTTCATTTGATGAAGACAAAGAATTAAAATGTCTGGTTTTTTGATCGATAATTTCCTGGAAAATTTTCGTTTTCCTGACGCATTTTAACAAGACGAAGGTCTGTCGAGGGCGAAAGAATACTCCGAGGTTCTAGGCGCTGTTTTATCCGTTCACTGGCTCTTTCCCGCTCGTGCTTCCAAAGCGTAACGGAAAGACAATTATCAAGTTCGCATTGTAGCACATTGGCCAGCCGATCGCTAACGCCGAATCGAGGCTGGATCGACCGACGATCGACCGACCAGACCAGCAAGCTATTCACTCATTTCCTGTCCAATTCATGCTCGAATACGCATCGGTTCAACCTGCCCGGCGAGCATTGGCAAGATCCAAGATTGCGTGCTAGAGTGCCGCCCTGACAAACCCACGTCACGGAGTGAATCTATCAGGAGATCCGATGAGTCAGCCGAGCAACGACGCCCCCCATATGACATCCTATGGCCGACATGTGCTGATCTGCACTGGGTCGTACTGTGATCCGAAAGGAGAGGCCGCCCGCCTCTACCGCCAACTGGCCCGAAAACTAGGCGATCTGGGTGGCTATATGAACCCGGCCCGTGTGAAACGTGGCCTGACACCCTGCCTGGGCGTCTGTATAGGCGGCCCGATTCTCGTAGTCTACCCGGAAGGCATCTGGTATCACCATGTGGATGAAGAAGCGCTCGACCGCATTGTGGAGGAACACCTAGTGCATAACCGCCCTGTTGAGGATCTGATCTTTCACCGTTTGGCCGACAACCCAGCCATGAACAACGATTAGGCGGCCATGGCCCAGATGTTTGGACGCATCGGTGAAGCCGGCTGCCAACAGCGAGAAGCGCCCTCAGGCGTTCTAGACTGGACGCTGAGACGGCTTTCCGCTGCTGATCATTTCAGAACAAAAAACGACGATTTCACAGACCGGCTCGATATTCAGGAGGTCACACTACCAGTGTGACAGATATCGCCTGCCAGACGGATTCAGGGATAGCTTGGAACTGGTCCGGCTGGTAGCTGGACCTACCGAAACCGCGGGTTTCAAGCTGCACGCAGTTCAACATCGAGATGTATCCCGGAATCTGAAATGTCAACAGACTCTAGTCAAGCACTCTTTCGCAGGTTATCCGCCCGCGCCATTGCAGATGAAATCGCGCCATCGATATCGATGCTCTGTCCGCCGCCACACAGCAACCAGATCAAAAATTCGATGTTCCCCGCCGGCCCTGGCGCCGATGAAACAGTCAGCCCGGCGACGGCCAATCCCAAGTGTTCGGCCAAGTCCCAGATTTCTCTAAGTACACGTTCATGCGTTCGCCGGTCCCGCACGACGCCCCCTTTGCCGACGCTATCCTTACCCGCCTCAAACTGAGGCTTGATTAGCGCAATGATCTGACCGTCGGGCTGAAGCAGACCCAGTGTTGCCGGCAGGACCAGCGATAGGCTGATGAAGCTGGCGTCGATCACGCCGATGTCGGCCAACGCACTGTCGGGCAATGCGTCCAAATAGCGGATGTTGGTTCGCTCCAACGAAACAACGCGTTCGTCGCTTCGCAGCTTCCAAGCCAGTTGACCGTAGCCTACATCGACAGCAAAAACACGTGCAACACCCCGCTGAAGCAGACAGTCCGTGAACCCGCCTGTGCACGCCCCCACGTCAATGGCCGAGAGACCCGTGACGTTCAGTTCAAAATCATCCAACGCGCCGGCCAACTTGAGACCGCCACGGCTCACGAATTGAGGGAGGCTGCGTACCCGAATGGCGGCATCGATCGGCACGGCTTTGCCCGGCTTGTCGCTGACCCGTTCATCGATGAAAACTTCACCCGCCATGATCAGACGACGCGCCACTTCTCGGCTTTCGACCAAATCCAGCTCGACGAGAAGGAGATCGAGACGCTGTTTGCGGGCTTTGCCCTTGGGAGACGGTTTGTCTTCCGCGTTGCTTGTGATCATGATACGAGAATACGAGGCGGAACGAGGGCTGTCAAATTGCCGTTGCAGGGTTTTGACGCCTGATTGGCGTTGCAGTACACTAGCGTTTTGGTCCAGGTGAGGCGTTTTATTGATCAATGGAAATCTTTGTACATGTCTTCGACCACCCAATCCTCTCTGACGATGTCAAGCAATCTGCGCGGCCTGTGGAAAACCATGCGCCCGCACCAGTGGATCAAGAATGTCATTGTCTATGCGGCCCTGGTCTTTGACGGCAAACTGCTCGATCCGGACCTTTTTCTAAAAACAACGTGGGTAGCCTTCTGTTTTTGCCTAGCCGCCAGCAGTGTCTACTTGATGAACGATCTGGTCGACATTGAGAAAGACCGGGAGCATCCGCGCAAACGGCTTCGCCCGCTGCCTGCCGGTCAGCTATCGCCTGGACTGGCCACAGCAGTTGCCGCGCTGCTCGCGATCATCAGCCTGGCAGGGGCTGCCTGGATCAGCCCGTGGGTTGGGCTGGTCACGCTGATCTATCTACTCCAAAACGTCGCCTATAGTTTCTATTTGAAGAATATCGTCATCATCGATGTGATGGTGTTGGCCTTCGGGTTCTTGCTGCGTGTGGTTGCCGGTGCGCTGACCGTGGATGTAGCAAATTTCAGCCCGTGGCTATACGTCTGTGTAACGCTATTGGCGCTCTTCCTGGGCTTCGGCAAACGTCGCCACGAGATCACGCTACTATCGGACGGAGCCGCCAGCCATCGGGCCAGCCTGGACCAGTACAATCTTCCTCTGCTCGACCAACTGATCGGCATTGTGACCACCAGCACGCTGGTGGCCTACACCTTCTATAGCTTCGAGTCCAAGACAACACTGGCCGAAGAAGGCCATATGTTGCTGACCGTGCCCTTCGTCTTCTACTTTATCGCCCGCTACCTCTATCTCATTCACGTCAAGAAACTGGGCGGAGCGCCAGACGAGTTGATTCTGCGCGACAGACCGCTGTTGATCAACAGCGCGTTGTGGGCCCTCTCAGTCGCGTTCGTGATCTACGTGTGGTAGGCTGGTTGATCAATGGCGGCGACCAGATCATCCATCGTGGCTACGCCGATCGACTCCTGATCGTTCTCCACCTCGTATGCCAACGCAAAATGGATAGAACCACCGGAAGAGTTGATGCCTAGGATTGTCTCACCGGGTGAAACTTGCAGGAATGGTGCGTAGACACACTCGATTGTCAAGCTTCCCTTGCTTCCACCGCCGCAAGGTGTCGGCATATGCAATCGCCCCAAATTCGTAATCGAAAGATCATAGTTGCGGTCGATGAGGATAGGCAGGGATCTCAACAATGCCTCCGGATCATCTGACTCAAGCAGCGGTTCCATCCTCTTTTGTCTACGATATTTGTCTACGATTTTTGTCTACAATCGATTAACTATCTGCGGAGCTGTCATCCTGTGCGAAGACCGCCCACTTGCCTTCCATGCCATCTTCAGTCACGCCGTAGAAGACACGAATATTGCCATTCTCTCGCAGGGCCAGGTCATAGCGGATCTTGCCTGCACGTTTCTCGCTGGAGATCATGCCATTATTGCCCTTCCAGTCGACCTTTTTGGAGTCTACGGGGTGATCTTCCTTCTGCAAGATGGCGTAGTTCCACAGCTTGCGTGCGCCCTTACGCGTCACGTTCTTGATCACATGCCCGTTGCGCAAGTCACAAATGGTGTGGAACCGATTGCCGTCCCGCTCCTCACTGGCGACAATTTCAACGCCAATCTGGGGCAGATAGAATGCATCATTCTTGTCGTCAGCACTCGTGGGCTGTTTGTTAGAATCAGCGCCTTGGCCCGAAGAGCCATTGTTGTTGTCGCCGGAACCGTTGTTGTTGCGACTACGCCTGCCTCGACTACGGCGGCTGGTCGAGCGGCTACTCTTCGGCTGCTGCTTTGGCTGCTCGTCCTTCTGAGCTTCCTGATCTTTCTGAGCTTCCAGCACCAGCGCCACCACCTCGTCTCGCACGGCCAGATTGGTGTCGCCCTCATCACGCACGTAGAATTTCTGTTCATCCAAGCAGTAGGGACGATCAGGTCCCTTTGCCACCTGCAAGCGCAGGATCTTGGCACCTTCGCTCTCCACGGTATCGATGGTAACCGGCAATGGTGGGACCACCCGTTCCGAAAGCGCCTTTTCGATCTCACCTAGTGTCTGCTTGGGATCGGCCAGCCCTTTGGGCTTGCCTTTGCGCTGGCCGACACCCACATAGATCGTGCCGCCTGCGGTGTTGGCAAATGCACATGCGTCAGTGAGGATGGTGGTTAATCGACCACCACGTTGGCTGGCCGATTCATGAAGACTCTGAACCAGGCTGGGGCCTTCCTCGCGGGCGGCAGTAACAGGATCAAACGGCTTATCCGCCGGACGGGCCGGGCGCGTTCGATCGAAATCCGTGCTGCGCAACACTTCGGCGAGGGCCTCGAACGTGGGTTCATCCATCAAAAACTCGGTGGCGCGTTCGCCGATACCAAGACGCTTGGGGTTCTTCTCGTTCATGACCAGGCGATGCGCGTCACTGCCTTGGATGCAGTGCATGCGTCTCGGATATTCGCTCTTGCTGCCGTTAAAGAAACGCGCAGTAGACCGATATGGTTTGTCGAGATCGGTTACTTCAAGCGCATCTAAATTGGGATCCTGGGTGTAGGCAATCTTAGTCTGGCCGCCAAAGGCGAAGTTTCGCATGGCAACGCCGTGTGTTGCATTGGCGTGGGCCGCAATTGCAAGACCACCGGCTTCGTGGATCAGCCGATAGGCAGTGAGCACATCGGTTGCGGCGCCCGTTTCGGTCGAGCCAATATCCAATTTATCAACCGGTACGTTCAACGACAGCAAAATGTGCTCAAGCTGGCGAACTGGTGTGTCCGGTGGAAAAATGCCCAGTATATGAAAGCCAAGTGTTGCCGTAAACTCAAAACCCGGCAGTACCAATACTCGCTCGGACAACTCGCGCCACTCTGAGAGCCGCTCGCGTTCCTCTTTTGTCAGACGATTTTCGCTATCCAATCGCGTGAGCCACTCAATCTCGTGCCGTACGGCCCCAACACCAGCAATGGTATTGTGATCCGTGATAGCGACGATGTCCAGGTCACGTTCGGCGGCGGTTCGGAGCCATTCCAAATAGGTCGTTTTGGGCTCCTCATAATCGCTGGAGGCCGGTGTGTGTAAATGCAGATCAACTTTGTACCACTTGCGTTGACTCTGGCCACCCTTGTCCTGCGAAACGTCCGCTGGCGATGATCGCTTCTGACGTCCAGTATTCGATTTTCTTCGTTTATTCACAACGTTCTATCGTCCCTCCCTTCAGGAGTCTCATCCTGTCAAATATTTCAGGTGCAGATAGACGAAACAATTGCACCAGTTGACATTATGTTATTATACATGATCTTTCAGGAATGCTGACAAATGTGAGCGGACGAATTCTTTTTTGTTAAATGCTCAGCGAGGATAGGCCAGCTCTTTGCAGTCGTAACCGGCCCATGGGCCGGTTACGACTGCAAACAATTTTCTACTATTCGGCTTCGTTTTTCACCGGCAGTTCGACGGCAATGGGCGCCTGTTCAACCTTGGTGAAGCTCAACGTTCCTTTCTCATCAGCGTCGACATCGAGATCGACGAGGACATGGTCACCGGTTCTGATCTCGCTGCTGAGAAGTCGCTTGCTCAACTCGTTCTCGACCGTGCGCTGGAGCACCCGGCGCAGCGGACGGGCGCCGTAGCTCGGATCGTAGCCGATTTCAGCGATATGGCCTGCCGCCGCCTCGGTCAGCTCGACGGAGATGCCCAACTCGCCCAATCTGCTGCTGATCTCATCCATGAGCAGCATGACAATCTCCCGAATATCGACTTCGCTCAGACTCTCAAAGACGATCGTCTCATCGATACGATTCAGGAATTCAGGCCGAAAGAGTCGCTTCAAGCGCTTCTCATACTCATCTTCCGTATGCTTGCTCTCGTCGAATTCAGCCGTCGTGAAGCCCATGGCGCCACGGCTAATCACTTCCGCCCCAACATTGCTGGTCATAATCACGACCGTGTTGCGGAAGTCGACCGTGCGCCCTTGACCATCGGTCAATCGGCCATCATCCATGATCTGGAGCAGCGAGTTCCAGACCTCGGGATGGGCCTTCTCGACCTCGTCGAACAGAATGACCTGGTAGGGGCGACGCCGGACCTGCTCGGTCAATTGGCCGCCTTGATCGTAGCCCACGTATCCCGGAGGGGCGCCGAAGAGCCGGCTGACGCTGTGCGACTCTCGGTATTCACTCATATCGATGCGCAGCAGCGCTTCGTCGTCATCGAACATGAAACCGGCCAAGGCCTTGGTCAACTCGGTCTTGCCGACGCCCGTCGGTCCCAGAAAGAGGAAGGTGCCGATGGGGCGTTTGGGATCCTTCATGCCGCTACGTGCACGGCGGATGGCGTCACTGACGGCGACGATGGCCTGGCTCTGGCCAACAATCCGCTTCTGAAGCGCCTCTTCCATGTGTAGCAACTTCTCGGATTCAGCCTGCATCATGCTCGATACCGGGATGCCCGTCCACGAATGGACAACCTCAGCGATGTCAGCGGCATCGACCATGTCGTCCAGATCGCTCTCTTCGCGCCAATCTTCGTATGCCTGATTGTACTCCTCCTCCAAGCGCACACGCTCGGTTTTGTATTGGGCGGCATTCTCGTAGTCGCGCGCTGCCCAGGCCTGCTCCTCCTGTGCGACCAGTTCGGCCAACTGCAATTTCTGGCGCTTCAACGCCGACGGCATCGAGTACATGGCGACACGCAACTTGGCTGCGGCTTCGTCCATCAGATCGATGGCCTTGTCGGGCAGACGCCGGTCGGCGACATAACGATTGCTCAGCTTCACAGCCTCAACCAGTGCCTGATCGTCGTAGACGATGCTGTGATGTTCCTCATAGCGATGGCGGAGGCCGAAGAGGATCTGAATGGCGTCCTCGGCGTTTGGCTCCTCGACGTGGACAGGTGCGAAGCGTCGCTCCAGGGCTGCGTCCTTTTCAATCTGCTGGCGATATTCATCCAACGTAGTGGCGCCGATGCACTGCAACTCGCCACGAGCAAGTGCAGGCTTGAGCATGTTGCTGGCATCCATCGCCCCGGCCGCATTGCCGGCCCCGACCACGGTATGAAGCTCATCGATGAAGAGGATGATCTCCCCTTCGCTCTGCTGCACCTCTTCGATGCTGGCCTTGAGCCGCTCTTCAAACTCGCCACGGAAGCGTGTTCCGGCCAACATCGCCGCGAGGTCCAACGAGATCACCTTCTTGCCCATCAATGGTTCGGGTACGTCGTCGTTGTAGATGCTCTGGGCCAAGCCCTCGATGATGGCCGTCTTACCGACGCCGGCCTCGCCGATGAGCACCGGATTGTTCTTCGTGCGCCGGCAGAGCACCTGCATGACACGCAGGATCTCGCTTTCACGTCCGATGACCGGATCGAGTTTGCCTTCGGCGGCCATTTCGGTCAGATCGCGGCCATATTTGGCAAGCACGCGATATTTGCTCTCTGCATTGGGTTCGGTGACGCGTTTGCCGTCCCGGATCTCTGCGATGGCCGACAGAATGCGTTCCTTGGTCACATTCGCCTCACGCAGGATGTTGGCGCTGGGCGTGTTACGTTCCGTGGCGATGGCCAGGAGGATATGCTCGGTACTAATGTATTCATCCTCAAGGCTCTTGGCCTCTTCATTGGCGACATCCATGATCCGCTTGAGCCGCGGCGTAATAAAGACCTGAGCCGTCGGGGTCGAGCCATATGGATTGCCGGTGCTGCGTGGCGCGCTTTCGAGCACCGCCCGTAGCTTCTCTGCAATGACGGCGGACTGCGCGTCGAGCTGTTGCAGGATCTGCGGCACAGCGCTGTCCTGCTGCTGAACCAGTGCCAGGAAGACATGCTCAGTGTCTACCTGGGTGTGCTTGTAGTGCTGCAATATTTCATAGGCCCGCATGGCTGCTTCCTGGGCCTTTTCCGTAAATTTATCGAATCTCATCATTCTGTTTCTTTGCTCCTTGTCGAAGAACCCTTGGGTTTCAACTCAGTTGTACAGTCATTATACGACGAGAAGCGTAGAGTTGATTCCGAATCGCCCTTTTTCTAATGCAACGCAAATGGAGTGGGGAATAAGAGGAGAATCAAGTTTGGGGATTGTAAGTCAGGGGGACGACTCGTGGTACGAGTCGTCCCCCTGACTTACAGCAAAAAACAGTAATTGCACGACTAGTACCGCGTCAGCGCTCCTACCTTGCCAATCGCTTCCAGTCCTTCGTGTTCATCCACAATGGTAACACTGATGCCTTGACCAATGGCACGACGCATGATGCTGTCAATCGCGTCGGGCAATTCTTGAATTCGTCCGCTACCCATTTCATTGGCATCTTCCAAATTCAGGACAATGTAACCGCTATCCACATAACGATAGGCCGGTTGCACGAAGCCGTCAATGGCCACCACATGCAGCGCCCGACCGCTCTGGACAGCAGTCAGTGTTTCGGCCAGGCCGGCAACGGCCGGTCCGCTCTTGTGGACTGTCGTCACGAGAGAATCAGCCACGGCCTTCGAGCGTTCTTCTTCAGCCTGCTGCGCAATGGCCACGGCCTCATCTCGAATCTGCGAAGCTGTCGCGTTGGCGTCGGCGGAGAAGTGACCGACCACCATATTGCTCAGTCGATGGCTGAGCAGATCTTGGAAACGGGCAACATTCTTGTCAGTCCCGGCCAGGATCAGATGACGCGTATTGGTCTTACGATAGAAGTCCTCGGCAAGTTCTGCAGCTTCCTGTAGGTTCTGTCGGGCAACCCCCTTTTCGCTGCGCTGGTATCCCTGCGATGACCAGCCACCCGATTTGTGCAATTTCACCTCTTCGCCCAGATAACCCTCAACCGCTTCAAGAACCCCCATATGAAAGGCGTAGAGGCGGGCTCCCTCCTGATCGACCTGGATTACGCCGTACCGTTCGTACGTGTCCAGTAGCGTGGCCAATTGGCGCACATAGGGACGAAAACTGACGAAGACCGAGTCCTCTACCGGAACCATCAAGCTTTGAGACCACCAGAAATCCTCAGCCTGGCAACTATACATGATCAGACCACGACCCTGCCAGTTGTAGCCCATCTCCACGTAGTTGTGCATGCGTTCTTTGTCCGCCCGCGATGCGCCCTCGGCTTTGTCGAGGAGGCTGCGCAGGGCCAATTTGTACTTTTCAAGTGACCGCCTGTGGGGATCGACATTTAGGGTGACGCTAAGAACAGGGTGCTCGGGGCTCTCAAACTCAATGGCCTGACGAACGTCAACATCTGTGAGCATATCATTCCTCTACTTTCATCAGTGGATGGACGATTCAGCCACCGGCTGATAAACCGCTGAAACAATCGCTGGTGATGAATGTCCGTGACAGTAGGAAGGGAACTGAATTGTGGTCTTTTGAATCAACATTAGCATTTTGCCAATCGCTTGTCAACAGCGTCGAAAATGGCAATACGATGCAAAATGTCCAATCCAAATATCGAGACGAGTCTGCCTTCAGCCATTTGAGTATCGATTTCGGGAGCATCACCATTGTCGGCAATGCGGTGGAATTCGACGTATTGCGACGCGCCGGCATGGAAAATGCTGATGTCCTGTTCGCGACCACAAGTGTAGTAGCACTTGATCCGGTTCGTGATTGATTGGATTGGCGGGGAATGCCTTGTCCCTACGCTAGTCTGACGCACTACTAGGCGAACCGACGTCGGACCGCGCCATAGAGTTCATCCAATTCGGCGGGCGACAACGCATGGTCAACCATGATCGCCAGTGCGGCCGGATCCAAAACGTCGCAGAGTTCAAGCACTTCATCCGCCGGACAGACCGCCAGCACCGAGCGACCACTGGCCTGAATTTTCTGGAACATCTCTACCCAGGCCAGGGCGGATGGATAGCCGGCGCCGGGTGTGAATTGGATGGCTTGCAGACCCGGTACAGTCAACAACGAGTCGATGTGCTTGGCTGCGCCCGGCCCATCCAGATGGAAGAAAGCTCGTCCGGCTGTGGCGGATCGGCGGGCAATGTCCGGCAGAAACATCTCTTGGAAATGCTTGGGGCTGATGAGGGCGTTAAAATCACATGCCAAGAGCGCATACGGCCGGCTGGACCAGATCCCGAAGAAGTGAATCATAGGCGCGCCCAGTTCGACGGTCTGGCGATAGAGCTCGATGAAGGCCTGTCGCCATCCGTAGTACATCTCGTCAACGGCAGCGTGGATGATCTCGGGGCGGTCGACCATGTCGTAGGCAAGCTTGGTCGAACCACGCAGTGTGATCAACGTGTCGGCGGTGCCGCCGAGATCGGGTGTACAGACGACATAGTTGCCGGCCGCTTCCTGAGCAGCCCGGCTCAGCAACGTCTGCATGCGAATCCACCATTCATTCTCGGGGTCCGGCGAACGCCAGTCAGGCGAGTTGGACCAATCATCGTCGATGAATGGATGGGTCCAGCTTGTGTCGGCGCCGCTCTCGCGGTGGCCGCCGTAAAGACCGCCCTGGAGCACGGCACCAAAGTCGGCTCGAATGGTCGGAATCGTGTCGCCGACGAAATGTTGCTGGCGCAGATCTTCAAGTTTGGCCGCATACCAGGCTTCGGGGTCATCGATCAGGCTCAGCCGACGACGAATGGGTCGAGACGGATTCTTGTTGGCCGACGCCATAAAGATGGGCGGTCCGGTCAACGCCTGGCGCCACCACGCTTCATAGCGCTGGGTGATCTCCGGAAATGCAGGACAATAGGACAGTGGCTCCAAGGCCCTTGCCGACAGGCGCTCTGTCCATGCCGCCAACTCTGAGATCGACAGAATGTCTGCATGGGAAATCGTCTTGGACATGATCGGATTAACTCCTCGATGATCTACAATGGCTGCTGTTGAAATACTTCATTGGCGCGAAGACCGTCAATGAGCCGAACTGTTTGCTCTGACCGATTGTTACGTTTCTTTAATCTAGGCTCAACCAAATCCTAACCTTCTTCAGGTATCCTTGCAATGGCGGCTAATTGAGGCGCGCGTAAAACTTCGGTTACTATATCCATAGGCGTGGCCCGAATCGATGAACGCGGATTCGGAACTGCGATCCGGTAATTCTATTTCTATGAGGTACAGACAGATGAACACAGATAAGCGTAGCAAGATTGGAATACGCAACCTATTGGCCATAATCGGTTTGGCGCTCTTGTTGATTTCCGGCATGGGAGGGCCCGTTTCTGCAGCCTCTGGTCAGGCTCCTGCGATGGAAATACAATTAGAGATGCATGACGAGTCGGGCGTTCTAATCGTCTCAGTCCTCCCGGACAGCCCCGCAGACGAAGCAGGGATCTCGCGTGGAGACATTGTACTGGCGGTCGATGGAGAGCCGATCGACAATGCAGAGAACTTTGCAGGGCTCATTGGCGATCTGGAACCCGGCGATGAGGTAGTGCTCACCGTGCTGCATGGCGATGACACGCTTGAACTGTCGGCAATCCTTGGCCAACGCAATGGGCGGACGTTCCTCGGCGTGGTTCCCTATGTCGCGGATGAGCCGGATGTAGCCAAAGCAGATCCGAAATCAGACGATGCTGACACAGAGGAACCGAACGCATCAGACGACGCAGGTGAAGCCGACACTGTGCCGGGGGATGACGACGTAGACGGTCCAGACGAAGAGAACGAAGAGGCGATATCCCCCCGAACGCTGATGCGCGGCATGATGCCCTTTGGCCAGGGCGGAGCCTTGATCTCTCAAGTCGTTGCAGATGGCCCCGCTGCCGAAGCAGGCCTGATGGCGGGCGATCTGATTGTAGCGGTTGACGGTGAAGCGCTAGGCGAGGGCGCCGATTTAGCCGACCTGATCGGCGGCTACGCCCCGGGTGATGACATCACGCTGACCGTTCACAATGTTGAATCCAACGAGAAATTGGAAGTCCCCGTTACACTTGGCACGCACCCCGATGATGACGAACGCGCCTTCCTCGGCGTAGCCTATATGATTGTCCCAACCCTGCCGGGCATGGGTGACGTCTTGCCGGATGAGGAGATCGATGAAGATACAGACGCCGACGAAAACGAGGCTCCTGTCGAGCAGCTTCCGGGTCGTCTGATGACGCCCTCCGGCGAAGGCGCGATCATTGCCGATGTTGTCAGTGGCGGGCCAGCAGATGATGCGGGCCTGGTCATCGGCGATCTAATCGTGGCGGTTAACGGCGAAGAGCTGAAGGCCGACGTCGATCTCGCTGAATTGATCGGCTCATTCTCGCCCGGTGATGAGATCGTTCTGACCATCCACAATCCTGAAGCCAATGAGACAATGGAGGTGCCGATCACGCTGGGCGCACATCCGGATGACGAAGAGAGGGCCTTCCTGGGCATTGCCTATGCCATCGCTCCCTTGCTCGGCGGCCCAGAGGGAGAAAATGCCGAGAACGATGCCCTAGAAGAAGACTCCACTGAGGGCAGTGAGACGGATATGGATGGCGATGATGATGAAGCCATCGATGAAGGCGATGATGATGAAGCCATCGATGAAGGCGATGAGGCGGGTGAACAGGCCGACCCTGCCGATGTAGAGAAAAGTGACCAAGCAGACGTCACATCCCCGCGTCGCCAAGCACGCATAGGTCTGGGCGGGGCCATGATTTCAGATGTCGTAGACGGCGGACCGGCTGACAAGGCAGGCCTGGCGCAGGGCGATGTCATAGTCGCCATCGACGGTGAGAAGCTGACCGGTGACACCGACCTGGGTGACCGGATCGCTTCCTATGCGCCGGGCGATGAAGTCACCTTGACTGTCCACAGCAGAAATTCTCGAGAGACGAAGGAAATGACTGTCACATTGGGCGCCCACCCCGAAGATGAAGCCAAAGCATTCTTGGGCATTGCCTACGTGTCGGCGCCGGAACGTAAGCCCAACTCGCGCTATCAACGCGGCCCGGCCCCGATTGTCCCACGTCAAGGGGAACAACCTGAGGATAAGGATGGCTGCTTCCACGGATATTCACCTGAAGATCATGAAGGTCATCATGGTCGATTTCATGGGGAAGGGCATGAAGGCCACCCGGAATGCGGCAACCAAGATGGGATGATGATGCCCTTCTTCCACCATGGCATGGGTGGTCACGGGTTCGAGGGTTTCGACCTTGACTCACTGAGCGAGGAAGATCTCGAAGCCCTGCAGGAGATGTTCCCGTTCCTGTTCTCAGATGGCGTCCATGAGAGCGAACCAGGGCAGTAACGCCCAAATTGCATGCAACGGCTGCAAGTCGGTCGCCAACAGACGCGGCTTCTAGCGCCGCGCTACGTGTAAAAGAGCAAAAAGGGGTATGCACCGATAGGGCTATCGGTGCATACCCCTTTTTAGTATGATCCGGACAATGAAATTACTTAGAAACGCTAGGCAAGTAGACCTTCTGCGTAGCGCTGGGGGTGACCACCTGCTTGACTGCCGGTGATGTACTGGTGTTGAAGCCTGTGGCGCCCTCATACCTTGCGGTGATTGAGTGATCACCTACGGATAGGTTGCTCTTGGAGAAAGTTGCCTCTCCGTTGTTGAGTGTATCCGTGCCCAACGTGGTGCTGCCGTCCAAGAAGGTCACAGTCCCTGTCGGCGTGCCGCCGCCGGTTGTCGCAACCTTGGCTGTGAACTTCACCTCCTGACCAGACGAGGATGGATTGGGAGTGGCTGTAAGCGTCGTCGTAGTGTCGACAGGTTGACTACCTTCTTCAACTACTTGATTCAGAGTACCTGAGTCGCTGGTGTTGTATTGGCTGTCCCCCAAATACTCGGCCGTAATGGCATACGTACCCTTGTCTACAAGTTTGTTATAGCTCTTGGTAGCCACACCGTTGTTGAGCGTTCGTGGCCCATCCGCTTTCTCGCCGTCAACATAGAATTGTACCTGACCGGTCGGCTCCCCCGTGCCCGAGACTGGTGCGACGGTCGCCCTAAACTTGACCTGTTGGCCTGGCGTGGATGGATTGGGACTCGATTCGATAGTTGTCGTTGTTGCTTCCTTGTTGGATTGATTGACGACATGTTCGAGCGGATTTGCCGTGCTATCGGCATAGTCGCCATCGCTGGTGTACGTTGCCGAAATCACGTGGGTACCCGGCGTGAGAGAAGTCGTGTCGAAGGTGGCAACACCGGCGGTGAGCGTAACATCGCTAGCCAGCGGTGAACCGCCTTCATAGAAGCTAACCTTACCGGTGGGCGTACCATCTTCACCAGTAACGGTCGCTTCGAAGCGGACTGATTCGCCCTCGCTAGAAGGATTCGGCGACGATGTAAGTGCCGTGGTGGTGGCGTTTTTCGTGTCTGACCGCTGATTGAGACTGATCTTCATCACTATGCCGGGTTTGTTGAACTCTTCATAGTCCTCATCGGCAAAGTCATAACCTGTCCCAAAATAGGCTGCATTGTTGTCCAGATCGATGACGCCGGCGGTCAGATAATCCTCTTTGGGGTTCTTCATCGTCAACGTGTCGACCCGGTCCAGGGTCTCCAGGTTGATCTTCAGGACTTTGCCGGGACTGGTCTGTGTACCCAAATAGCCCAAGCCGTTCTGCGGGTCGATCACAGCCGAAGCAAAGCGACCCTCATCGGTGTATTCTTTTGCGCTGTCACGGGACAGGCCGTCCAATTTCACCTTGACGACGTTGCCTTTTGTCGAATTGGTGCCGAAGTACGCATAGCCTTTCGCCGGGTCGATCATCGCGGCAGTGAGGAAATTCTCGCCGGTCTGGAATGTCAGATCAGCAGTCTTGGAGAAACCAGTGAGATCAATCTTCACGACCTTACCGGGAATCGTAAATGTGCCGAAGTAGGCATGCTTGTTCACCAGATCGATCACGGCTGATGTCAGGGAATCGTAACCGGAAGGCAGCGTCACGGCCGCCTCACGTGTCGAGTCGGTTAGATTCACCTTGACCACGCGCCCTGGAGAGGTGTCGGTCCCAAAGTAACCGTACGACTTCGCGCCTGTTGTATCAATCACAGCGGAAGTAAGTTTGTCGTCGCCTGAAGCCAGATTCAGGACACTCTCACGCATGAAGGTGGCAAGATTGACCTTCACTACCTTGCCAGGCGTCGTGTACGTGCCAAAGTAGGCAAACCCGTTGGCGGTATCGATTACAGATGAGCGCAGACCTTCCTCGCCATTTTCAAATGTCAGGACGCCCACGCGTGTGAAGTCGGCGAGACGGACCTTGGCAACAACGCCGGGCTGCGACCAGGTACCGAAGTAGGCAAAGCCGTTGACGGTATCGATCACCGCCGTCCAGAAGTTGTACGCACCTTTATCCAAGGTCAGCGCGCTCTCACGCGTCAACGACGAGTCTTTCTGCGCCTTTACCTTCACAACTTTGCCCGGTTCGCCCTCGTTGCCTGTGCCAAAGAATGCGTATCCCGTTGCGGTGTCGATCACCGCTGAGGTCAAGGGGTCTTCGCCTGAATCAAGCTCAATATCAGCCACGTAGCCCTTACTTTCGTCCCCTCCATCTGACCCGATATCTGAAAGTCGCACTTCCACTACTCGACCATTTCCTCGGCCGGATTCGGGCGCGGTGCCAAAGTAGGCACGGTTATTGACCGGATCGATGACCGCCGACAGGAGTCTTTCCAGTCCTTGTCCACTTAGTTTTAGTGGACCCACGCGGGTTAGATCATTGAGCTTCACCCTCACCACGATGCCCGGTGTTGTCCGTGTGCCAAAGTAGGCATAGCTCACTTCGCCTGTGGTGTCGATCACAGCAGAAGTCAGGTAGTTTTCACCACCATTCAGAGTCAGCGCTTTGTCGCGGGTGAAGTCGGAAAGCTTGATCTGCACCACGATGCCGGGCGCGGTCTCGGTACCAAAATAGGCGTACTCTTTGGCGGAGTCGATCACGGCCGAGAACAGATTCTCTTCGCCGGTATTCAAGGTCAACGCCTTCACGCGCACGAAGGTGGCAAGATCGATTTTCACAATGATGCCCGGATCGGTGCGGGTGCCGAAGTAGGCAAAACCGGCATCCTCATCAAGTACCGCCGAGCGCAATTGGTCTTCGCCTGTCTCCAACTCGAGCCCACCTACCCTGGCAAAATCGTCCAATTTTACTTTGATAACGATGCCCGGTGAAGTGTTGGTGCCGAAGTACGCATAGCCATTCTTGTTATCGATCGCGGCTGAGGTTAGCTGATCTTCGTCCGATTCCAGTGTCAATGCCGCCACTCGCGTGTTGTCGGATGTGCGCACTTTCACGACCACGCCCGGCCTCGAATTGGTGCCGAAGTAGGCGAATTCGCCGCTACCATCGATGACGGCAGAGTACAGCCCTTCCTCAGAGGGGAATCTCAGACTGCCGCTCTGGGTGAAGGCTGTCGTCGTGCTCAGTCGGATGATGACGCCGGGTTTGTTGAACTCGGTGTAGGTTTCATCGGCCTCTTCAAAGCCGGTGCCAAAGTAGACAAAGCCGTTCGACGTATCAATGACAGCTGCGTTCAGATAATCTTCGTTTGGAGTGTTCAGAGTCTGTGCGTTGACACGCGAGAATGTGTCCAGCTTCACGGTCACGATCAGTCCCGGCTTGGTGCGCGTGCCAAAATAGAGGAACCCGTTTTTAGCATCGATCGCGGCCGAGGCAAGGCTACGTTCACCCGGATTGAGCTTCAATTCCTTAACAACGGAAAGATCCTCGAGCTTCATTTTGATCACTCTGCCGGGCGAAGTGTTCGTCCCGAAATAGGCGAAGCTGGCCGCTGTGTCAATCGCGGCTGAGATGAGAAAATCTTGGTCGGCGCCAAGCGTGCGGCCATTCTCACGGGTGAAGTTGGTGAGGTTGATTTTGACGATATTACCCGGTCGCGTATCGGTGCCAAAGTAGGCAAACTTGTTCTCAGTATCGATAACAGCCGACTTCAGGAAGTCTTCATCCGTATTCAACTGCAGCGCACCAACTTTGGTAAAGCCGTCAAGATCGATCTTCACCACGCGTCCCGGCTTGGTATCGGTGCCGAAGTAGGCCTCCTTTTCCAGGGGATCGATGACGGCAGAGGTGAGATTACGCTCATCATTCGTCAGAGTCAATACACTGTCGCGCGTGAAGGTGGCAAGATTGATCTTTACAATGATGCCCGGTTCGGTGTAGGTGCCGAAATAAGCATAGCCGTTCTCTGAGTCGAGGACGGCCGAGCGAAGACCATTTTCGCCGTTGTCCAGCGTCAGCGTGCCGACGCGGGTGAAATCGCTCAACCGCACCTTGACGACGGTGCCTGGCTTGGTCCAGGTGCCGAAGTAGGCATAGCCGTTCTCGGCGTCAATGGCCGCCGACCAGAAGTTGTAGTCATTCTCCAGAGAGAGACTTTCGGTCTGCGCGGCCGTGGCGCTCTGCTGCCCAGCCTGTTGCGCTGAGTCTAGGCTCGCCGGTAAGCTACTCCCGATCACAGCTTGCGTGCCGGCCATCGGGCCGGACGCCAACAGGTCGCCTGAAGTTGCGCCCGTCAATTCGACACTGTTGGGGCGATTCGTCAGTGTGTCCAACGTCCCGCTGCCAGTGAGCGGCATGCCGTCGTCGCCTGTGATGTTTAGCTTGCCGTTGGTCGCCAGACGAACAATGGCCGGCGCGCCAATATCGAGCGTTCGCACGCTCATGGTGGCGGCAGGCGTGTCGAAGATTCCGCCGGTAATGATTGCGCTTCCGGCAATTGTTAGCGGCGAGCTGCCGCCGCTAAACAAACCACCGGCCATGACGACATCGCCATGCACTACCAGGCTGCGTTCAAGACGTATAGTGCCTGTGAAGCCTTGCTCCAGCACCAGACCGGCAACTGCTTCGTCGAACGCGGCGTCGACAACAGACTCGCTGGACGCGCCGTTCGGAAAACGTACCGTGTCCCCTGTGGCGGGAACGACGCCGTCCTGCCAATTGGCAGGATCGCTCCAGCGTCCATCAGTGCCAAGGCCAGTCCAGATGTGGACGGTAGCCGTCGTCTCCCTAACGACCTCCGCTTCCGCTGCGGCGGACGCCGGCAGAGACCCCGTGAAGGCGATCAGCACTGCGCCGAAAAGGGCGATGGCAAACCCGATCACGATACGTCGGTTGATCTGGCGGCAAGGCGAAAAACAGGCACTGCCGAAGGTACCCAGCAGTGCCGTGTGGAGCGGAAGGAAATTAGGTATTTGTTTGTTCATTACTTCTCCTGATATTGGGTGAGTCTGGATCCGCTGCTTTGTGAGTCAGTTGGAAAGCTGTTTTGCGGATTGGTCGGCTGGTTTATGCTCTACTTTTCTGCCCGGGCTAGCAGCCAGAGCCGGGCGATGGAGCCCTACACTCAACGCGTCCTACTGCCGGCGAGATGATCTCCCGGATCGGAAAGTATCCATTGCAAACCATACTGCGTCATCTATTCCAAGGCTTATTGTCGATGGACGATGAAGCGACAATGACTGTTGAAGTGGCTGGAAGTTGATATTTATGGGAGAGTGAAGAGGACACAATGGTGCAGATTCACCTCACTATCACAATCTTCATCTTTGAACGCGGGCACAGCATACACCAGTAATTTCCTTTGTCAAGATAGTGCAAATATTCACATGCATGAGGCAAGTTCGGGCTCGAGGAAGGCAAGACTTCAGGTCGCTGACAGAGACCTTGGGCCTCTCCAAAATAGTAACTATACGGGAGTTGGCAAAGCCTCAAGCCATTCTAGGCAAAGACTTCCTTGCAATGTATATTTATCTCTCTGGAATGGCCTCACATCGCCCCTGAATCTTTCTTCAGATACGAATTCTCTGCCGAGAACTCATCTGTTCTCAACTAGCCGGATCACGTGGAATGTGATCAGACGCTAAGATTTTTCGCTACTCGCTGAGTAGCCAAGGTGAGTTCATACTACGCTAGCTCCACAATCTCTTGAAATGGAACAGATGATGTCAATAGAACCAACACGTGTTGTCAATGAGGCGATGGATCGCATTTCGCCTTATATCAGAAAGACCATGCTTGAGCCGTCCGCCTATTACAGCCAGCGCACCGGAGCCGACGTCTACTTCAAGTGCGAGAACCTACAGCATACAGGTTCGTTCAAGGCGCGTGGCGCACTGAACAAGATCCTGTCGCTCAGTCCAGACGAGCGGGCGCGGGGAATCGTGACTGCCTCAACAGGCAATCATGGCGCGGCCTGTGCATTTGCCATGCAACAAGTCGGGGCAAACGGAATCGTCTTTGTACCGGAGACGGCCTTGGAGACTAAACTTGCCGCCATTCGGCGACTCGGGGCGGAGATCCGAACATTTGGCCGGGACAGTGTCGAGACCGAACGTCACGCTCGCGGCTTTGCCGACGCCAGTGGCATGACCTACGTACCGCCCTATAATGACCCCTATGTCGTCGGTGGACAGGGCACAATCGCCAAAGAGCTACTGGAGCAGTTGCCGGACCTGGACGCCCTATTCGTCGCCGTGGGAGGCGGGGGACTGATTGGAGGGATCGCCTCCTATCTGAAGGCCGAGAAACCGGCTGTTCAGGTCTTCGGTAGCTCACCCGAAAACTCGCAGGTGATGGCGAAATCGGTGGAAGCAGGCGAGCTACTCGACCTGCCCTCGCTGCCGACGCTCTCTGACGGCACCGCGGGTGGCGTCGAAGCCGGCTCCATCACTTTTCCACTTTGCCGAGACAATGTGGATCGCTATATCTCTGTCAGCGAGGATGAGATTGCCGCCAGCTTGCGCGACTTCATGGGCGCACAGCACATGCTCATCGAAGGGTCGGCTGCCGTACCGATTGCGGCCTTCCTGAAGGTTGCCGAGCAGCTAAGCGGGCAGCGAGTCGCCATTGTACTCTGCGGGGCGAATATCAGCTTGGAAACGTTGAAAGAGATCCTGTAGCCTATTCGCCCATTTAGCCAACAAGCCGCTATCCGATCTCAATCGTCTTCCAACGACCGGAGCGGAAGCGTATGAAATAGACGGTAGCCAGCAGGCCGAGATAGCCAAAGGCGGCCGTCCAAGCGCCACCGATACCCAAACCCAATGGATAGATCATCAGCCAGACCAGAGGTATGAAGAGTCCCCAGGCCATGATCATGCGGGCAACCATGGTGAAGCGGGTATCGCCGGCGCCGTTGAGCGCGTTGGCCAGCACCACACCGACGGCATCGATGATCTGGTAAACCGCAACCAACGTCAAGATGGTGACACCGGCTTCAATGACGGAGGGCTCATCACTGAAGACGCCCATCAACAGATCAGGTGCGATCAAATAGGTGAGGCCGATCAGGCCCATGCCGGCCATGGCCAGACCACAGGCTCGATAGGCAACTTTCTGCGCCATGTCGGGCTGTTTGGCCCCGAGATAGCGAGAGACAAGACTGGACGTCGCCATGCCCACGGCCACACCCACCGTAAACGAGAGGCCCATGTACTGCAATGCGATCTGGTTTGCGGCCAGGATGTCCGTGCCCAAGCGGGCAATGAGTGCGAAGAAGGCAGAGAATGAGGCGATCTCGATGAAATCGCCAAGCCCCATCGGCAGACCGACCTCCAAGGCTTTGCGCAGATCCGACCAGGGGGAGAAGCGGGCTTTACCGGTTGCGAAAACGCGCCGGTTGGTCGCGCTCCACAATATGGCGGCGCTGAGCAAGGCATTGGCGCCATTGGCCATCAGTGTTGCGTAGGCTGCGCCCGAAACGCCCAGCGCAGGTACGCCGAGATTACCCAACACCAGCACCCAATCCAAGAAGATGTTGAGCAGGACTGTAACCCAAGCCAGAATCATGGGCGTACGCGAATCACCGCGCCCGACCAGGAATCCCCAGACCACTGCGCTAAACATGATAAACGGGATTTCGAAGGCACGGATCTGAAGGTATTCGGTGCCGAGAACGCGCACCATTTCGCTATCGTTGGGCGCGGCCAGGGCCATGAGTTGGGCGAAGATCCACGGTAGGGCGAAGACCGCAAGCGATAGCCAGGCAATCAGATTTAGATTGCGCCAGACCGCAGCGCCGATCTTGGGATTGTCCTGTTCGCCGAAGGCGCGACCCACAAAGACAATGGCGCTGTTTGCCGTGCCCCGGAAGAGCATAAGCACGGCAAAAAACATGACACTGGCCAGGCCGACGGCCGCCAGCGCCTCGGTGCCCAATCTGGAAACAAAAAAGGTATCCACAACACCAAGCAAGGTATGGGACAAGTTCTGCAAGATCAGAGGGCCGGCCAACACAGCGACCTGCCATGTCAGGCTGGCCCTGACTCTGGATATTGTTATTGCTGCCATTGGTCACCGAGTAATCTTCCCCTCGCCTGTGAGCAAAGGATTGGTTGATAAGGTTGCAGCACTCTTCGGCGCGCAGATCAACAATAGTAACACACTCGGCAAGACCAAAGGTAGCTTGAATCAAGGTTTCGGCAGACTTGGCGGGGTGTTGGGCTGGGAGACTGATGGTTGGGATCGTTCTACCTTGCTAGCCTCACGATGTTCGCAACAGCAGCGATTTCCCCTCTCGACCGGCCAATGCAACTGTCAATCTGCCATCTCCGTCAACTGTGCCGCATGCTTTCTCGGCGAACATGTCAGTGACCTGCCACGCTCTTGCATTCTTCAAAACGATCTCTTCTTCAACCGGCTGCTCACCGAAGTTCAGCGCGGTCACCTGAAGACCGGAATTATCCGGCAATTCATGGACCAACACCAACAATCCTGGACTTGTCACGTCAGGCACATCGACTTGGCGGGCAGCATAGAGCCGAACCTGTTTGCGTATCACCAGCAGGCGCTGCAATTGCGAGGCAAACGAGTCAGGATCAGCGAGCTGCTGGGGGATCGATCCGTAGAGCGCCTCCGCTTTGGGCAATCCCGACGGCGCGAATTCGGCATCCGGCACGATGCCCATCAGATCGTAGCCGCCTCGGTTGATCCAGCGCGTGTCGCCGTCGGCAGTTAGATGCCTGACACGCTCCAATGGCAACGGCAGCGCACCGACCAGATCCCAGCCGGAGAGGGCAAAGACGCCGGGCTGGAAGGCATTGTACATGACCAAGAGAAGGTGCGCCTGCTTGATGCACTCTACCTGTTCATCTGTGAGTTCGGACAGGTCATCGTAACCCAATGCAGCCGCGATCACGCTCGTCGTGGTGCTGGCAATGCCGTTGGTTGTGAAACGCTGGTTGTAGGGGCGATGCTCGCCGGTCAAGTTGGCATACATGGCCGTTCGCACCCGGTCTCGCACCTCGCTGCCGGCCATCTCCTGATCCTGGAACCGATAGCGCTGATCCTTATGCAGGGTCCAGAAGTGGACCAGTTCCAAGGTCAATTCGTCATGGTTTTGAAGCGCATGGATCAGTGACGCCGGATCGATGTCGTGCTCGTGCATGGTGCGCTGCATGAGGCGTAGAAACTCGGTATCGCCGGTGACCAGCGCGTGTTGGTAGGCAGGCCGCATGATGAAGTCGTAGGAGAGATCGGCTCCGCCTTGGGACATGGCAGCGATGTCATCGACGGTCAGGTTCAACTCTTGGAAGGTGAAACCGCCGGCCTTGCGCACCATCCCGGCAATGAGCTGATTGCCGTTGATCGATAGTGGATGTCCTTCCGACCAGGCCGGACCGTCTGGTCTCGCCTCAACGCCTAGAAATCCATTGGCGTCCAGGCGCAACATGCCCACGCCCAGCGTCCCGAGCGAGTGCAACGCGTCGCCGATCACCAGCCGCTGAGCAGCAAATGACGGATCGAGCCAGTTCAGCGACGGCTGCCCCTCCTTGAAGTAGTGCAGATAGACCCAGCGACGCTTGACCCGGTCCACGCCGGTCACAACATCGGTTGCGCTCCAGTTGGTCTCCTTGACGCCCGGCTCATAGAAGATGACCCGTGAGAGCTGGCCGACGATATAGCCCTTTTCGTGCAACGCATCGACCACATCGGCGGACAAATTGACCGAGTCGTGGCCGGCGGCCACCGGAGGCAGCAATGCCCAATCAGCCTCATCGATCTCGACCATGTGGTAGATGCCGGGGTAGTCGGCATAGCCGCGTTCGGCCAGTCGAAAATCAGCCCCCTTTCCCGTGTGTCCAGGCACGATATCACCGATGAGCACGGCCCCGTTTTTTCCTGCATTGCGGCTCATATTGAGGTATTCGTCCAGCGTTCCAAAGTCCGGATCGATCTCCATCATGATGCGGTCGAAGTGACCGTCAATGGTCGGTGTAAACACTTGTCCGCTGATGCCGCCGGAACGCTTCATGGGGCCTGTGTGCAGACCGTCGATGCCGATCTCGGCCAGCGTGCGCCAGAGCGATTCATCGCCCAGCGTCGACAGCACCGATTCGCCCGGCCGCGTGATGATGGATGACGGATAGACGGTTAGCCAGGCAGAGGCCATGGCCGCGGCCACGCGTGGTTGTTCGACCGCGTACGGTCGCTGCCACTGAGCGCCGCTACCGGAGAATTCGGCAGCAATCTGCGCGCCCCGGCGAAGCATGGCGTGATCGAGCAGCCATTCAATGGTTTCGGTTGAGTCAGGGTGAGACTGTACCTGAGGATTGTCCATATTTGATACCTTTCGATGGGGATGAATATGGAACCATTGTACCTCTGATCTGTGACCTGCTCAACGTGGATTCGTATGGCGGCTGCATCCCAGTTTCGAGGTTTTCGTCGGCTTGTGCGAGGCACTCTCCATAAACACGGTCAACACATCGCGACGAAGCCCGACGCTTCCTACAGAACACCGGCGCCTGGCGCGGCCTCAACGGTGAAAACGTGGGGCTTGATACCGGTCTCGGCTTCGTAGGTGCGACGCACGTGGTCGGAAAAGGCATCAACTTGGTCCCGCTGGACTACGGCGACCATGCAGCCACCGAAGCCGGCCCCGGCCTGGCGTGCACCGACCACGCCCGGCCCGCTCTGCATCGCCTTCATCATCGATGCCATGGCCGGCACGCCGATCTCGAAAAGATCGCGTGCACCGGCGTAGGAGGCTGCCATCAATTCACACAGCCGATCCGCATCGCCGACAGGCAGGGCCTCGGCCAGATCCAGCACCCGCTGATCTTCTTCGATGATGAAACGGCAACGCTTCTCCACGACCTCCGGTAAAAGATGTTGATGTTCGGCCAGTTGCGCCAATGAGACGTCACGCAACGCCTTGACGCCGGGATCGGACTTGGCCAAAATGGCAACGCCTTCCTCGCACTGGGCGCGCCGATCCGAGTACTCAGATCCTGTCAGGTCCCGTTCTGCACGCGTGTCACAGATGACCACGAGCCAGTGGTGATCAATATGGATCGGTCGGCTGCGCAGGTAACGACAATCCAACAGCAGCGATGATCCGGCCTCGCCCATCGTCGAGCTATACTGGTCGAGAATGCCCGAATTGACGCCGACAAATTGGTTCTCTGCCTCCTGACCCAACAATGCCATCTCGACCGGATCGATGTCGAAATCGCCAAGCAGCTTGAACATGCAGGCGGTCGCCATCTCAAGTGCGGCCGACGAACTCAATCCGCTGCTGAAGGGTACGGTGCTGTGAATTAGGCCATTGAAGCCGGAAAGCGAATAGCCTGCCTCCTGCATGGCAAGGGCCACGCCGCGCACGTAGTCTGTCCAGGGCGTCTCGTCGTCGCGCTGAATATCGGCCAAATCGAACGTAGCCCCGCCCTCGACGTTGAGCGAGTAGACGGCAACCTGCCTGTCGACACGCGGCGATGCAGCGATCCAGGTATCCCGATCAACCGACATGGTCATCACATGTCCCATGTTATAGTCCGTGTGGCTGCCCATGAGGTCAACGCGGCCGGGGCGCGTGTCCAGAGCGTGGGTCGGTTGCCAAAGCGTTGTACAAACGCGGCGGCCACCATCTCTTTACGGTCTTCGATATTCATATCCTTCAACTCCAGGATGTTGTTGGTTGGAGCGCCGGCGATTTGACCACAGATGACTCTACATCACGACTGCAATCAAGCGATCACCGACTCCGCAAACCCGGCCAGCATCGCTTCGACATTGGCCATGGGGATGTCGGCCATCATACGGTGAGATGGGGCGATGAGCAAGCCATTTCCATCGGGCGCAAGCGTGCGACGACAGCGGGAGACGGCCTCACGAACGTCATCCGGCGAACCATAGGGCAAGACCGTCTGGGTTGAGACGCCGCCGTAGAAGGCAAGACGTCCGTTGAAGTTTTCGGTAAGCCACTGATGGTCGAGGACTTCAGGCTGAACCGGGTTGAGGGTTGTCAAACCAATCTCGACCAGATCGGGCAAGATCTCCTGGATCTGGCCGTCGGAATGCATGAGAATGGGCAATCCCTTTTCTCGGAAAGGCTCGAAAAGACGGGCCAGACGGGGCTTGATCAGTTGTCGCCACATCTTGGGCGAAAAGAGCATGTTCTTCTGCGCACCATAGTCGTCGCCAAAGTAGCCGCCGTCGACGCCCAAGTCGATGTAGCGCCGGATCAGCGTCAACTGGATCTCGGTGATGCGCTCCAGCAGATCCTCGCTGAAGTCAGGATCGAGGGCCATGTCCATCATGAAGACGTCCAGACCGCGCAGCGACCAGGCCCGCTCAAAGAGCGCCCAGCCGAAGTTGGGCGTGATGAAATGGCGACCGTTGTCGACGGCAATCGTCGCCTCGGCCTCGCGCAGCAGTTCCGGATCATTGGGGTCCGGCCAGGGAAAGTTGGCCAGATCGGTGCTGTCCGTCATCGGGTTTTCAGCCGTGAAGTAGCCCTCTTCCTCGGTATCAAAGCCCACGCCCCACCAATCGTATTTGAGTTTGCCGTCGTCACTGTATCGCGATTCGAAGCTCAGGTCGACGCGCACCATGTGGTTGCCGAGGAAGTCCGGCAATTCGGCAGCGGTGACACCGAAATGGGTGGCCATGGCCTGGCCCATGTTGCTCGTGTAGTTGATCTGGGTGGGGATACGGTCCACCGGCTGGTGGGTCAGTGCAAGCAACATTCGTTCTTTTGGCGTCATGCGCTTTGTCTCTTCCGAGCTATGTAACGTACGGCATAAAGTCGCTTTGGAGACACCGACCGCTTTGGCTACATCCACGATGATGGGATGAGGCATAGACAGTTGGTTTCGAAAAATGAGAAACCGGTTTCCGAATATCCGGTACTGATTCTGTTTCCAATAGATTGTCTGACTACGTAAATGGCTGCCAGACGAAGAAATAGAGATAGAGTCCGATCACAAGAGCAATATAACAAAGCGGATAGATCCAATCCATGACGGCGTCGATGCGCTCGGCCCTCGCTCCCCTGCCCGCCATTTCCATGCGCTTCAGCGAGACGTTGTAGACCACGACCAGCGCATTGATGACGAACATAGCCGCCATGATTGCATCCAAGAACGTAACATAGCCCAGATGTGGATAGTTGTCGGATAGACTGAAACTGAAGGCAATGAAAAGCAACAGGTTGCCGGAAGCCACCTCAATGCGCCGACCGTAGTCCTTGAGAAAGAAGGTGATCCAAGAGACGCCCACAATCAACAAAATGGGAATGAAAATCTGCAGCATGTAGTACTCAAGGTGTCGAGGCGACTCGTAGCTGAACGTGAAACGGGACGTTTCGGACTGAGTGCTGGCCTCTTCAGTCGTGATCTCCGTTTCGAAACCGGTGATGATGAATTCATCCTCACCGTGGTCCGGATCGATAGCGGTGTATCCTTCCAGTTCGGTAAAGTGATACATGGTGACAGGATAGATGGAATCGATCTTGATGGTGAACTGTTGGGTATCAAACGGGTACTGTTGAAAATCAAAATCGACTTGGAGATTGGTGGTGAAGCGTTCGAAATAGAGGACGCGCCCGTCGTGGAAGATGACGGCCACCCTGTTTTGAGTCCAGCGATTGCCCTGCTGATTGAAAAGCGTGAAATCGGGCCAGCGATTGTCTGCGACGGTCAGGAATTGATTGAAGGTCGCTTCCGTATACGATTTGAACAGACACTGGCATTCGTCGGGGTTGAAGGCCAACGATTGATCGGTCCATTCCATCTGCATGCTGGCCACGATGGTATAAAACTCTCTGGCTTCATCGACGTCGACAATCTGTTGCAGTCGGACGCCGATGGCAACGGGAATAGACGCCTCCAGAACAGCCAAATCGGTCGGCGTGGCTACGCCGGAGAGCACTTCCGGCGCGTTGACGCCGACTAGCAGGCGGTACTCTCCGGTTGTTGGGTCATCGCCACAACAGGCTATGACGTCAAGCTGGTAGTTTTCTCCCGCCTCTTCCATGGTGAACTCCAGCGTAGCCTGGGATTGTTGACCGTTCAGGTTTGCCGCACTCAATGGTTTATCTGCATGATTGCGCAATACCAAGGAAGGACGCAGATCGCCCGATGTGGACTCGACCCAGGCATAGAAGGTGTCTCCCATCTGCATGTCTTGAAATTCGTAGACTTGCATCGGCTCCGCCGCCGAAAGCGATCCGGCAACCTCCTCGACGGTGACACCTGCAGGAGATGCCTCACGATCCAGGGAGGCAAGCGTGTCGCTATTGGGCTCTGCCTCACCACCGAGCGCCTGTGGCGCATCCACGCCGATGAGCAACCGATACTCGCCAAAGCCGGCAGTTCGAACCGCAGAGAGTGCGCTGGCGGTGACGAGTCGATAGTCGCCATCTTCCGGCACCTGATATTCAAAGGCTGCCGCCAGCCCGGGACCGCCGTCATCATCCCAAGTCAGGAAAATCTCATCCCGAGATTGATTGAGGGCAATCAGCGGATCGCCGTCTCCATCGAGAGCGCTCTGGATCGCAGCGCGATAGGTGGCCTCCGCGACGTGTACATCGTCGGCCGCATTCAAAAGACCCAGCGCCGGATCCAAATTGCCCGTCAGCCCTTCGGCAAAGACCGTGAGCGTCTGCCCGCGCTGCAGGTCGGGGATCAGGTAGTAGTAGACATCGCCTTCGCTTATATAGCCGGTGAGTTCCTGTACTTCGCCAAGAGGCTCCGACTCCACCACACCTTGGGATTCCACATCATTTGCCGTCTCCTGGGCAAGGACAACCCCAGAATTGACCAGCGAAAGCAAAAGACATAACAAAAGAAGAATCGCTATACGAATACGCATACCACTGGCACCTATCCTATTTCGCTCATTTGGAATCCGCTTGGTTAGACCGTGACAACAGGGCAGATCAAACGGGAGGGCAAAAATCGCTCACGGATTTCCGCCGAGATTTTCTGTGTGGATGATAGACGATGAAAGTCAAAATAGTGTAATAATCCGCGGGCCGAAGATGGCGGCGGCGACGCCCAGGCTTCCCAGAACAGCGAAGATCAGCGCGCCCGCGGCCGCGTCCTTGGCAACCTTGGCCAGCGGGTGATGCTCGGGCGAAGCCAGATCAACCGTTGCCTCGATCGCGGTATTGACCGACTCCAAGGCGAGGATCAGCCCCAGCGTCAGCGCTATGATCGCCCATTCGATGCGGTCGATCTGCAGCCACCAACCTGCGGTGATGACCACAACAGCGGCAATGAGTTCGATCCATGCGTTGGGCTGGGTCTTTAGGGTGACAGCCGCACCGGCCAGGGCCGCGCGAAAGCTAGCCCAACGACCTTCGAAAGGGTTGGTGTTGCGATTCGTGTCCGTCACAAGAAAGCCCGAAAATGAGCAAAGGGGTATGGGTGATCAATCATATTCACGATCGCTGTGCGGCTCTTCGCCTAACTTCGTCAGGATTGCATCCTGAACGCTCCACATGGCCGCCTTTTCCTGCGCCGTGGCGTGGTCGTAGCCGAGAAGATGAAGTGTCCCATGCACTGACAACAGACGCAGTTCGGAGGCCAGCGTTGTCCCATACCGTCCAGCCTGACGTTGCGTATATGGCAGGGCAATGATCAGATCGCCTAACTGCCGCGCCAACACTTGCGCCAATTCGTCCGGTATGGCGTCGTTGCCCGCGGGCATCAGATCCTCTTGTTGTGAGAAACTTAGCACATCCGTCGGTGCATCGATTCCCCTGTAGTCGCGGTTAAAGGCTTGCATCTGCACGTCGTCAGTGATCAGAAGAGAGACATCACCTCGATCCAACTCGTGCCATCGCAGGGCAGCCTCCATCGCTTCGACGATGCATGCCATGTCTACGCCGGACGCCTCAAACTGCGCAGACACTGAGTCATCCACTTGGATATCGATCTGGTACGATCCCGACTCGCCTGTCATTTTTGGGTCTGATCCGTCACGAATGATTTGGCAGTTGTGACGAAGGATCTCCTAGAGCCCGATCCAGCATCTCTTCAATTTCAGCATCGCCCTGAGAGGGGGCAATGTCATCATTGCCAACACTGTTTTCAGTGGCTTCCTTAGGCTCGGCAGTCTCAACCTGCGAGGCAAGTGCCTCACCTTCGCGCGGAGGCTCCGGATAGCTGATTCGGGGATGGTGCACACCCTCGAGCACACGGATAAAGACATCTTTGACCTGCTGAACCTCTCTGAAGGTCAGATTGCTCTCATCAAGCTCGCCATCATTGATGCGTTCATCGATGAGTCGATCAATGAGCGCCTTCAACTCCTCGCCGAGGAGGGACGAATTGAACGTACGGCCGCCTCACACGTATCCGCCAATAGCATAATCGCAGTCTCTTTGCTATGCGGATTTGGACCGGGATAGCGGAAGTCCTCCTCGTTGACCGTCTCGCCTTCCGGCGCCTCCTGCAGCGCCTTGATGTAGAAGTACTTTACCAGTGAACGTCCGTGATGTTCGCGAATAAAGTCGCGAATGCGTGGTGGGAGGCGATACTTCTCGGCAAGATTGACGCCTTCGGTAACATGACTGATGATGATCTGTGCACTGGTCAATGAGTCAAGTTTATCGTGAGGGGAAACACCATCCATAATGTTTTCGGTAAAGAAGTACGGTCGGACTGTTTTGCCAATATCATGATAATAGGCCCCAACGCGGGAGAGATAGGCGTCGGCCCCGATGGCGGCCGCTGCACGCTCGGCCAAATTGCTGACCACAATGGTGTGATGATAGGTTCCGGGCGCCTTCAACAGCAATTGACGCAACAGTGGATGCGTCGGCCTGCTCAACTCCGTCAATTGGAGGCTGGTGGTGATGCCAAAAAGGTTGCCCAGGGCAAAATAACCGATAAGGGCAATGCTGGCCGACAATCCGCCATTGACCAATGTGACGATAAGAAGCTGAATTAGGGTCGGTGTGGCTACGGTTGCGAATGGGGCATGATAGGCGCCCATCATAGCCAAATTGCTTACTGCAATAATAGTGCCCGCCCAAACAAAGGCAACGATGCGCTCCCCGCGACCAAGGATCAGCACACCCAACAGCGTGCCTACGCCGGCGTAGACCATCAATTCCGGCTGGCTACTGCCGATGTATTGGACAAAAAACAGAAAGGCGATTGTGACAATGATCGATGCACGTAGATCGACAAGCACCGCGATCAACATACCCAGTGCTGCCAGCGGATAGAGAAACGGCAGCCAATTGTGGGGGATGATCATAAATTTGGCCGCCAGCAGCCAAATACTGCTGACCACGACCAGAATCGCCATGTCTGTCAGGTCGGTCAATGTTTCCGGTCGAAGCCGGTAGAGCGCCGCCCCCGCCACCACAAGAATCATGAGCGTAAATAGGACCGAGCGCAAGACAGTCCAGAGATCCCACCCACGTTGCAGCAAGCCGATTTGAACCAATGCCTCAACGTCTTCAGCATCGGCAATATCACCCGCACGTAGAATCACTTCACCTGCTTCGATCTGAACGGTCTGAACCGGTACATTGGCGCTGGCATCAGCGCGCAATGCTTCGGTCTGCTCAACGTTGATGAAGCTATTGGGGCGAAGCAGCTGTCTGACCAACTCAATCGCAACTTGACCGGTCTCTGTTTCCGTATCCAGATCCACCATTGATGGAACACGGCGGCGCGCTGTCCCCATCGTGTTCTCTCGAATCTCATCTCGCATGACGCCGTCAAGCGCTATCGGCACCTCATCAACCACGGAAGCCCACTCCGTGGTTGACAGATCGAGAATGAGGCGAGCCATTTCGGGTGTCAAAGCCAGATCGGAAATCGCCAAGAGATAATCTGTTTGCAGTTCCGGCACTGAGAATTCATCATCACGCACCAAGGTGACAAACTCAAGGATTTCACGCGCACGAGCAACCTGTTGTCTACGGACACGCCCTTCCGCCATATCATATTGATCGTCGACGCTGTCAGCGGCCCGCTGTCGCGCCTTTTCGGTCAACAACGGACTTTCGTAGGCGATTTGACGGGGGGCGACAACAACGTATGGGGCCACGTCGCCGGCATCCAATTGCACCTGAGCCCCCAGCGGAATCTGCCATGACAACAGACCGACCATCAGAACGCCGACCGAAATAACCATCACCGCGATCAGCGTGCGATCCATCCATACATTCGGTTGATTGAGCGGTTTGGAGGACATAAGTCAACCTCTGCACGAGGGCAAATCAATACCCATTCTCGGGGGAGAATTCGTTTGTCTCCGATCGTGCCTGAGTTTGTCGAAGAGAGCAAAAGCTATTGCAGTCGTTGCCTGACGATCTGGTTAACGGCTTTGCCGTCGGCCAGGCCACGGGTTCTGGGCATCACCACAGACATCACTTGGCCCATGTCGCGCATCGAGGTCGCACCGAGTTCGGCAATGGTCTCGTCGACGATCAGTGTAATATCCGCTTCACTGAGTTGCTGCGGCAGATAGCGCTCGAGAACGGCCAGTTCAGCCTGTTCACTCGCTGCCCGTTCGTCGCTGCCCGCCTTTTCATATTCGGCAATGGAATCCCGGCGCTGCTTGGCTTCCTTCTGTACCACCTGCAGTGCCTGATCGTCATCCAGTGGCTGATTGTCATTCTGTTTGCGCGCCTCGCTCAGCCGCGTCTTGACCGCACGCAGCGTCAATTTACTAACTTGATCTTGATCGCGCATGGCCTGCGTCAGATCAGCGTCTATACGTTCTTCCAAACTCAACTTACCCATGGAGCATCGTTCCTTCCGCATTCGAATTGCACATGCCCGCTCAGACTGTTTTGCCCACCCCGCCCTACCAAGCTGCAATCTAAGGTGAAGTCTGTTAGTTGTTACAAGAGAGTGCCGGGGACTTTCATTTCAGAGCGGGTAAACTGCCTTGACTCAGCACTAGAGCATCGAGATGTCTCCAACACTTTTTCGCAATCTTTGTAGTTGCCTACTCAGGAGAGACAAACCATCTATGATAGGCGACGGTGTACGTACTGGTCGATTCTGCTGACGATACTGTCTTGGTAACGAATGAATGTCAGCAACAGGACGATCAGGGCCCCCAGAACAGTGGCCAACTGCCACCAATTCAGCAACATGACGCCGGCGCCGGCCGACGTCACCACAAAGGTAGTTGGCACACGGATGGCCAAAGAGAGCAGTAATATCGTTAGAAAGCGAGTACTAGACAACCCCGCCAGAAAGTAGGGCAAATCCCCCGTTGGCGACAAAATCAGGATGAACCAGACGATCGCGCTGTCGCTGTGCGTAGTCGTCTCCCACCTGTCCAGGCGGTGTCCCCCGACAAGACGCTCGACAAGCGGGCGGCCAAACGTGCGTGCGAGCCACATTGAGAGCATCGCACCTACCAGCAGACCGACTGAGGCCCAAACACCGCCCCAAAAGGGACCAAACAGATAGCCCGACGCAATCTGGACCACATATCCAGGAATGGGCGCCACCACAATCTGAACGATGTTGAACACGATCAGCGCTACCGGCCCCAGCCAGCCAAGCTCGCTGATCATTGCTTCAAGCGCCTGTTCGTCCTGCAGCAAACGCCATAGATCGGGGCCGAAGCGCACTGTCGTCGCTGCAAACACAATAAGCGCCACCCCTAAATAAGGAAGATGGTGGCGCTTCACAAGACACTTCTATAGTTCTGGTGAACCAGAGATCTCCCTGGTTCAGTTCGACGTGGACACCACGAGATCAATCCACCGCCTCTACCCCAGGCTGAGGACGTCAATGGCCTAGCGCCAAAATTCACCGGCACGAACCAGTCTCCCCATTTATATCGGTCCAATTTCATACGGCTATTATACCTTGCGCCGATGCGATGTCAACCGATGGCCCACTGCGAAGACCGAAAATCCGCCATCTCAGCGTCCTAGCTCAGTGTCATTCTCTCTATCGATGGTTTGATGTTCGGCTTGCAGTTGGCTACAATGAAGCCTATGTTTACTGACCACGCAAAAATCTATGTAAAAGCGGGCGATGGCGGCAACGGAGTCGTTGCCTTTCGTCGCGAGAAATTTGTTCCTCTTGGTGGGCCGGCCGGCGGCAACGGCGGTCGTGGCGGCCACGTAGTCTTCTATGTGGATGAAGGGTTGAATACCCTATTTGCCTACAGACGCCAAGTCCATTATCGCGCAGATCGCGGCGTGCATGGTGGAGGGGCGAACAAAACGGGCGCCAACGGCGCCGCTCTGCGCGTTCCTGTACCGCCGGGAACGTTGGTGCGTGACGCTGAGAGCGGCGAATTGCTCGCCGATCTCACCAAACCCGGCCAGGAAGCGGTCATTGTCACGGGCGGGCGTGGTGGACGTGGAAACGTCGCCTTCAAATCGAGCGCGCAACAAAGCCCCGCATAATGCGGAGAAAGGGGAACTCGGCGAGGAACGCTGGGTGGAACTCGAGCTGAAACTGGTTGCCGATGTCGGAATTATCGGCATTCCGAATGCCGGAAAATCGACGCTGCTCAGCGTTGTGAGCTCGGCCAAACCCAAGATCGCCGACTATCCCTTCACCACACTCGTTCCCAATCTGGGCGTGGCCGAAGTTGACCACCGCCAATTCGTTCTCGCCGACATCCCCGGCCTGATGGAAGGCGCACACGAAGGCGTCGGGCTCGGACTCGATTTTCTCCGTCACGTCGAGAGGACGCGGTTGCTAATCCATGTGCTCAACGGAGACAGTCCGGACCCGCTAGGCGATTTTGAGGCCATCAATCAAGAACTGGTGCTCTTTAACCCGGCGTTGGCCGACCGTCCGCAGATCGTCGTGTTCAACAAGATGGATCTGCCCCATGCACAAGAGCGCTGGCCCGAAGTTGAACAAGCCATAGAGAGCAAAGATCTGCCGGTGATGAGCATCAGCGCCGTGACCCACGACAATGTAGATACGCTGCTCTATCGCGTACAGGCAATGCTCGATATGTTGCCGCCGCAAGAAGCGTCGTTTGAATCTGAACTCCCCGAGATTACGCCGGAGGCAGATGAACGGGTTTTCACAGTTCAGCAGGTGGCGGATGACATCTGGCGCGTGAACGGGATTGCCATCGAGCGTGCCGCACAGATGACAAACTGGGATTACTACGAGGCAGCCATGCGCTTCCAGCGTATTCTAAAGGCCATGGGCGTCGTTGAGGGGCTACGTGAGGCTGGTGTCGAAGATGGCGACACGGTGGAGATTGCCGGCATCGAACTTATCTGGGGCTACGACAACGCGTTTGGAGAATAGTGGATGAGTGCAGATGCACACCAAGATGGCGGTGTAATGGGCATGAGGGCGTATCGGGATCAGATTGACGACGCAACCCATCTCCAACACATCGGTATCTTTGGCGGGACGTTTGATCCGATCCATATTGGCCACCTGATCCTGGCTGAAGAAGCATGGTTTCAGCTCAAATTAGACCGCATATACATCGTACCCGCCGGGAATCCGCCCCACAAGCAAAATCGACGCCTCTCGCCGGTAGAAGACCGACTGCGAATGGCTGAGTTGGCCACTGCCGATATCGACTACATCAAAGTCAGTCGCATTGATGCCGACCGACCTGGCCCTCACTACACAGCGGACATGGTGCGGTTGGTACGTGAGCGCATCGGCAAAGAGACCGAACTCTACTTTTTGATGGGATTAGACAGCTTGCGCGACCTGCCGACGTGGAGTGAATCATCATGGCTCGTAGAGAACTGCCATTTGGTTGCGCTCAACCGGCATGATGTCGACCTGGACTGGGCTGCACTGGAAATAGCACTACCTGGTGTACGTGAGCGGATCGTTATACTAGATATGCCTGAACTCGAGATTGCCAGCCATAAAATTCAGCAGCGCGTTCGAACAGGACAGCCCATACGTCATCAAGTGCCACGCTTGGTGGAAGACTACATCTACAGCCATGCACTATATCGCTAAAGCTTGTCGTCGGTAGCAGCCAGACACGTGTCGACCTACGTAGATGCTCGAAACCTCACCACGGGTCGCAACCTCGTCATCAGCCTCGAACTGCCGTGGTTTTCCAAAACGTAAGATAGGCTGTAAGATAGGCTGTAATATTTGTCTGGTAAACTTCACGTCAAAGACGGAGTCTAGCCCGGATATGGCGGATTGATAGGCGAGGTACTTCGCTGACGTTGTCGATCGACCAAGAATTTGGGCAGACCCCCACAGCATGATGAAGGACTTTACCCTGGGAGTTGGACATGATAAAGTCCTTTACCTTGGGAGTTGGAATAGACTTGCGAAGAAGAGTGCAGTCTGTCACCGAATGCAACATCTAAGACTTGTAGTGCCGTCCCGAAAGATTACTGGGTGAAAAACGATGGATATCCGACTCGAGCCTTTTGGTAGCGACTCGTCCGATTCAAAGAGGATTCTGATCGTCGACGATGCTGCAGACACCAGACTGATGCTGAGCCTGCGTCTGAAACGAGAAGGCTTTATCGTTTCATCGGCCAATAGCGGGCCGGAGGCACTGAAGACAATCGCGGCCGAAGGAATCCCTCACCTCGTCATCCTCGACATTATGATGCCGGGCATGGATGGGTTCGCTTTTGCCGACGAGCTTCGTAAGGAAGGCAATGTACCCATCATTTTCCTCTCAGCTTTGGCTGATACAGAGACTAAAGTCGAGGGTATCACCCAGTTTGCTGAAGACTATATCACAAAACCATTCGAATTTTCAGAGTTGCTTGCGCGCATCCGGCGGGTTCTGAAACGGATTTCACCGGATCCGACAACGGATCCCATATCGTTCATTGACGACAGGTTGAGTGTGAACTTCGCCCAGCAGTATGCAATTGTCGAAGATGAACAGATCGCGTTGACGCCAACAGAAAGCCGAATTCTACGCATGCTCTACAGCAACCGAGGCCGGGTGTTGTCTACCAGCTATTTGCTCGCCAAAGCCTGGGATCCTCTGCGACAGGGCACCGTCGAGTCGCTATGGGTGCACATTCGACGTCTGCGCAACAAGCTCGAAGAAGACCCCAATAGTCCCCGGTATGTCGTGACGGTACGGGGCCAGGGTTATTGCCTACCGCAACAGACTCAACAAATCCAGTCTTAGAAGAGACCGCTATCTGAAATCCGGTTGACCAGCGTGGAGATACTTCTACTTGGCCCGACGGAACGTTAACTCCTGGCCACGTCAACCATCACTTTGGCTACGGTTGGCGGGTGTAAGAGCATGTTGGCGTAGCTCGCATTGGCCATTGGACAGGCGCACTCCTTGCGCTTGATGCTGCCCCGCAGTTCCGCCATTGCGGCTGAGCGCCACACCGGCCCCAAATCGTAGCCACTGTCCCGCAGACTCCCCGCCGGCTCGGCACGGATGCAACAACTCCAAAGATCGCCATTGGGCGCGATATGGGCGCTGGCCCAACCCGCATAGCAGGGAATAACCTGATCGCGCTCGTGGAGCACTCGTTTGGCCAATTGGTAGTAGTGGGCACGGAAGGCCTGGGTGAAGCGGGCAATGCCCTTAGCCGGCGTCTGTTTGGCCGATTGGCTCAGGAAGTCAGCGATCTCGTCGTAGTCGTCAGGCTGCGGCGTGATGCCCCAGCCGACGGTATCCAACTCGACTCGCTCCTCGGCGACTTCGGTGATATAGCTGTCCGGTTCCAGAAATTGCAGGCCTTCAAAGATCTCGCGAAAACGACGTGCGTTGAACCGGCTGACCACCGTATGTACCGTCAGGACGAGATTCGGGTGCGTCTCCTGCAAGGCCTTCAATTGCGTCCACGTCTCCATGGAAAGCGCCCAGTTGCCTTCGACGCCACGGATGTCGTCGTGTTCATCACCGATGCCATCCAAACTCAGGTTGATACCGATGCTCGACTTGGGACACTTCTCGCACATGCGCTTGACCATGCCCACGACACGGTCGGTGAGCATGCCGTTTGTGGGGATCGTAATGACTTCCGGCCGGCACTGTTCATACGCGCGAATGACCAATTCGTCAAGATCGCTACGCAGGAAAGGTTCACCGCCGGTAAAGGTCATGTAGAATGGTGAACGGCCCAGGCTGGCAAAGACCTTCTCCCATTCATCAACACTGAGATCGTCATTGGGCTTTCGCCATACGTCACATGTGCGACATTTGCTGTTGCAGCGAAAGCTGACACTGATCACCACAGAAAAGGGTTTGATCTTGGGCCAGCCAAATGTTCTGAACGACCAGTAGAGGGGGAGTTTCGGGACAAGTCCAATCATAGACGGTGTTTCACTTTCTGGCCTACTGCCGGGTAAAAAATTCGCCACAGATAGACACAGATGAAAAAAGGATAGGACACAGATTTCTTCAAATCATCTAATGACCTGAATATCATCTGTGAATATCGGCTTTTTTATCTGTGTCCACCTGTGACTCTACTGCAAAAGGCCTTTTCTTGACACGAATGGTCACGAATTTACACGAACTGTGTCGTCGCCCCAGAGAGAAGATTCGTGATAATTCGTGACAATTCGTGTCAAGATCCCTTTTTGCACTGGACTCATCTGTGGCAGAAGGGCTTTGGGCAATTGACCCGCTAATTATTGCCAATGAAAAAACGCTTAGCCTGGGCGACGGTCTTGGGCAGGTTGGTCCAGTTCTCCTTGAAGGTCATCTTCTCCCACACTCGCTCAGGACGATAGAGGTAGAAGCGACGGTAGGCATCGCGCCATTTTCGCAACACCAGGTCGGGATCATAGCCCTCGTTCATGGTGAAGCGCGCCTTCTCTTCGTGGATAGCAAAATCGGACCAGGTGTCCGCAAAGACTTCGCCGCCCTCCTGAATCATGTCGTACATGACGGTGCCTGGGAAAGGCGCGGCCAACAGAAAATTGGCCAACTTGGGGTCAAGTTCCAATGCCAACTGGGTCGTCTTCTCCATGGTCTCTTCCGTGTCGCCGGGCATGCCGTAGATGAAAAAGCCCATGGTCTGGAGCTTGGCGGCCTTGGCATTGGCAAAGGCCTCACGCACCATGTCGATGGTCTGTCCCTTGCGAATGACGTTGCGCAACATGTCCGGATCGCCGTTCTCCACGCCGAAGCCGACGCGCTTGCAACCGGCAGCCTTCATGAGTTGATAGAGTTCCAGATCACCATGGTTGGCCTTCATGCCATGGACAGTCACCCAAGGCACAGTATTCAAGCCCTCTTCGACCAATCGCCGGCAGAGTTCCTTGGCCCGTGGCAGTTTGAGATTCCAGATGTCGTCGGTAACGCCGATCTCGGTCGCTCCCAGCCCCTTGACCAGCCACTTCCACTCTTGGACCACACTCTCGACTGATCGGGCGCGCCAGGTGTCGCCGGTCACCGGTTTGGAACAGAAGGTGCACTTGTAGGGGCAACCGCGACTGGTCAAGATGGTGAAACTGCGCGCATTGGGATCCCAGCCGTCGGTCAACGGCTGCAAATTGGTGTAGCGGTCGATTTTGAAGAGGTCGTGGGCCGGAAAAGGCAGCGCGTCCAGATCTGGGATCATAGGGCTTTCCGGGCTCGAAACGATCTCGCCATCCCGTTTGAAATGGATGCCCGGGATCACGCCCGGCAACTTGCCGGCCTCCAACGTGTTGACCAATTCCAGAAAGCTATATTCAGCCTCGCCTTTGAAGACATAGTCTACATAAGCGTCGTGGGGCGGCTCCAGTGATTCCAGAGGCATGATGGTCAGGTGCGGGCCGCCGAGCACGGTATGCAGCCCGCGTGCCTTGCAAACCTCGACCATCTCCCAAGCTTCTTGGATCAGCGGCGTCGTGGCCGTGACGCCGATGAGTTCGTACGGCTTCCCCTCGGCTTCGGCCAGATCCAGATAGTAGTCGACACCGACATCTTCAATGGCAGCGTCGTAGATAATCACATCATGGCCGCCCTCACGCAGCACGGCTGCCAGATACCCAAGGCCAAGCGGAATGTGTTTGCGTGCGCTCCAGACTTTGGCCTCTGGACTGGCAAGGATGACTCGCATGAATGTCTTTGCCTTTCGTGAAAGAAATAAACGAAGATCAAAGAACAGAGATCGATAGGGCGATGGATTCGCCGTGATCCCAACGATTGTCCGTAGAGACCGATCTTAGTTCTTTGATCTTCGATCCTAATGCTTCTGCTAAATCGATCCTTCGGCTTCCATCTGCTTGCGCAAGCCCGATTTCTCCTTCTTGGGAACGAAGGTGTTGGCGGCAATGCGCATGTTACGTGGCAGATTGAACCAGAAATCCTTGGTCTTGACGCGGCGCATGATGGGTGAAGGCCGCAGGTAGAACTGACGATAGGCCTTACGATACATCTCCTCGACCAACTCTGCAGTCATGTCGCCCATTTCGTAGCGAGCCTGCTGCTCGAAGAAGACATAGTCCTCCCGATCGTTGATCAGGAAGCGACCCTGACGCTTAACCATCTCGTAGACCTTGGTGCCGGGGTAGGGCGTCATCATCGAAAAATTGGCGATGACCGGATCGATCTCGATGGCGAAATCAATCGTAGCTTGCATGGTCTCACGCGTCTCTCCAGGCAATCCGATGATCAGGAAAGCAATGGTCTCCAGACCAACTTCCTTGGCGTTCTTAAAGGCCTGGCGGATGGTGTCGTGATCGACCTTCTTGTCAATGCTGCGCAGAATCTCGGGGTCGCCTGACTCGACGCCAAAGGCTGTGCGTTTGAGCCCGGCCTCCTTGAGCAATGCCAGCAGTTCCTTGCTGGCCAAGTTGGCGCGGATGCCGTTGACAAAGATCCAGGGCACATGGTTGAGCTCGTTTTCAATCAGCAGCCGACCCAACTCTTCCAACCGCTTGACACGGATGTTGGCGCTGTCATCCAGGATGCCGATCTCTTCCGCACCCAGATCCTCGACCAGGTGACGCCATTCGGCGATCACGCTCTCGGGGCTGCGACTGCGCCATTTGATCGGCATGATGCTCTGGCTACAGAACGTGCAGCGATAGGGACAGCCGCGACTGGTCATGATGCTGAAACTGCGTGCGCCGTCAACATGGTCGGTGGCCGGCTGCAAGTTGGTGTAGTTCTCCATCTTGAAGTAGTGGTAGGCCGGCCACGGCAAACTATCCAGGTCGGCGATGGGCGAACGATCCGGATTGTTGTGGATCTGGCCGTCGCTTGTCATGTAGGTCAAGCCTTCGCAGTCATCGAAGATTTCGTTTTCCGGATGCATGAAAGCATCGGTGTGATATTCGGACTGATCGGCTAAATAGGTCTCCAGGCGATTGCAGATATCAATCCAGGCATCCTCACCCTCACCGCGCACAACAATGTCCACGTAGGACTTCTCAACACTCTCTTCAGGCAGCACGCTGACATGGGGACCGCCGAGGACCACGGGACAGTCATGGACTTCCTTGATGGCCTTGGCCGTGCGCCAGGCTTGCTTGACCTGCGGCGTGTTGGCAGTGATGCCGACGATGTCCGGGCGGAACTCCTGCACAAAGTCGGCAACGTTCTGCTTTTCGACGTCTGCGTCGAAGACAACCACTTCATCGCCACGCCTTTCACTCACCGCAGCCAGGTAGGCCAACCCTAGATGGGCCGTGGTGCGGGTGTCGATGGGGAGACGAAATCTCGGATTGATTAATGCTACACGCACTGTTGCACGCTCCTTGCCACAAGGGCGAAATACCCAGCCACAGATGGACACAGATGAAGAACCGATAGGATGTGGATTGCCTTGATTGCGCTGTAATCCACGGTTAAGTATTGACAGATTTTACCACTCTAACGTGAGCGGCACAAAATTAATATGAATACTTTGATAAAAATTAATTGCCGCCCTAGGCCGGCGCAACAGCCGCCTGAACATCCTCCCAGACAGCGGTCAAGACCGCCACCTTGTCGAGCAGGAACTCCTGTTCAACCCAGCCCACTGCCTGCAATCATTCCTGGGCAAGACCCCAGCCTCTTTGATCAGCGCGGGATCGCCGGAGGCCTCAGAACCCATTGCCCGATTGCTTGAATGCAGCCAACCCATATGAACGGCTGCCTGTGGGTATCAGTGACTTCAACATGTTTAGTCACATCAATAGGTTCCAACAGTCGGGTCAACCTCTTTGGCCCAGGCATCGATGCCGCCGGCCATATTGAGCACGTTGGTCCAGCCTTGTTGCTTCAGCCACATGGTAACTTGGCCGCTACGATTGCCGTGGTGACACATAACGATGATGTCGGCATCCTGAGGCTGGGCTGATTCAGGCAGTGCGGCCAGTTGTTCAGCGGCAAGCCGGCTGAGCGGCGTCAAAATGATGCGCTCGTCGTCAATACTGACGGCGGCGTGCTCATTGGGCTCTCGCACATCCAACCAGACAAATTGCTCGCCGGCTGTTTGCCGTGCTTCGACCTCTTTGACAGTAACCTCCGGTGCACCGTATGGATTGGGCATAGTTATTCCTGTTCGTTGTCTTGCAGACCATTTGTGACGGCAACGGCTGTTGACAATTTTGGTGATGGTATCCCGGAAGAAGATCGGTTGTAGAGTGCCGAGATATCGATGTCAGTGATGGCGTTGATACCCGTGATCTCCTCAAAGTTCTCTTTGAGGAGACGCTGGATGCCCAGCTTCATGGTCAACAGACTGATCGGGCAGTCGATACACGCCCCCAGCATCTTGACATGAGCAATGCCGTCTTCATCGACATGCTGTAGCTCGACATCGCCGCCGTCCATGTAGAGGGTCGGCCGATAGTCGTCGAGCACTTGCTGTATTCGAATTTCTAGCGTTTCAGATTTACTGCTTTGCATTGGATGAGTCCATCCGTTTTCTAGACAAAAGAATCTCCCGATCTCTCAATCGCTATCGCACCCAGAGGGACCCGATTCAGGCGATTATGAGATTGGGAGATTAGGGTCGCTGTCGAGTCTACGCCCTAGTGGCCGCAACTCTGTTCCGGCACTTCCTGGCCGTCATGGGTCTGTGTTGTGCGGAAGCTGCTGCCGCAACCACATGAACTGACGGCCTGCGGATTGTCAATATGGAAACCGCCACCCATCAGATTGTCAACATAGTCGATGTTGGAGCCGTCCACATAGAAAAGACTCGTGGGGTCAACAATGACGCGCAGACCATTGGTCTCATAGACCTCATCGTCCTCGCGGGGTTGCTCGTCGAAGGTCATGCCGTACTGCATACCGCCGCAACCGCCGCCTTTGACGAACACGCGCAAGGCGTGGGTGTCGCGCATATTCTTCTGATCAAGGATGCCGCCCAGTTTCTCGACTGCATTTTCCGTAAGTGTGATCATGCTCTAGTTCCTCCGAAAAGACTACCTGCCCAATATAACAATCATGAAAAATTGTACCACAGCCAACAACGAAATTCCTCAGCCGCCGATCTGATTCATTGCCCGAGTCTCGGCCACAACGCCTTGGTCCAAACCATGGCCCCATGGCTTGTGAAAAGCGCCCTCACGCATCATCACGCGCAGCTCTTCGAAATTTGCGCCCTCGCGCAGCGGTCTCAACAAGTCTACCTCGTCATCACGCAGGAGACAGAGACGGAGCTTCCCATCGGCTGTCAGCCTGACTCGACCACAGCCCTGACAGAACGGCTCCGTCACGCTGCTGATGAAGCCCAGCGTGCCCAAGGCGCCCGGAATGCGGAACGGGCGACTGGGGTCGACAAAATCATAGCGCGTCTCTTCCAGTGGACCGTAGACCGACTCAATACGTCGGCGGATCTCCTGATAGGAAACGACATTGCCCTGCTGAAACTCAGTGATTTCACCAAAGGGCATCATCTCAATGAAACGCACTTCCCAGTCGTTCTCAATCGTCAAGCGTGCCAGATCGATCACATCTTGGTCGTTGAAATCACGCACGACCACGCAATTGAGCTTCATCGGGCGCAGACCTGCGGCTTCAGCAGCACGGATTCCACGCCAAATATCATCGATGTCGCCCCAACGCGTGAGGGTATGGAACTTCTGCGGGTCGATGGTGTCAATGCTGACATTGACACGCTTTAGGCCCGCATCAGCCAATGGAGCGGCCATCTTATCGAGCAAAATGGCGTTGGTGGTCATAGCCAGGTCGATGATGCCCGGTGTGTTGGCCATCTCACGAATCAGATTGACCACGCCCGGACGGATGGTTGGCTCGCCGCCGGTCAACCGGATCTTGTGGACACCCAGGCTGGCGGCCACACGCACCAGCGTGATGATCTCGTCATCGGTCATCAGTTCCTGCCGCGGGCGAAACTGCATCTGTTCCGGCATGCAGTAGACGCAACGCAGGTTGCAGGCATCGGTTAGGCTGATCCGTAGATAGTTGATGCTGCGACCGTAGCTATCTGCCATCGGCTCGATCGACGAACCCACACCTGGCGCGGGGACGGCAAACCCCTCGGGCAAGGGCGCAATTGACACACTACCGTAGTCATTGGTCTGTACTATCTGATTCGTGCTCAAGTGATTCGTGCTCAAGCCTTACTCCTAGACTAGTGAATCCCGGCGCAAATTCCTATACAGTTTCTACCAGTGGTAGAGGTACTGGATTTCTGTCGTGGTACTTGTGCTGAGCGCAGCCGAAGTATTCACGCCCACATGAACTAGCCTGCCGGCGCGGGGGCCGTCCAGTCAGCCCACTCAACATTCAGCGTCGCCGGTTCCGGTTGCACGCCTTCTATCGGTCCAATGCGATAGGTGCAACAACCACCATTCTCTGCCATCGAATTGATGCGTTCACAAGGACGGCCAAGCAGTGCATTGATCAAGGCCTGGTCCATCAAACAGAGCTCACTGTGCTCCGTGGACACATCTGCATAGGGGCAGTTGTACTTGTGCAATAGATACCCGTCCTCGCTATTGCAATCACCTTCATCAATATCATCAGCGGAATCTGCGATATCCCAACAGGCCAGATAGCCACGCTGATTCAGAAACATCGTTACGCGCTCCAGTCGCTCTTCAAGCGCAACATCGTCGCCATCAGCACCCATTTCGTCCGTAATCTCTGAAGCAATACCGACGGCCATGGCCTGAAATGCGCCTTCCACTTGTTCGGCCGGAACAAGCTGCTTGATCTGGCGCACCAGATGCTCAGCCAGCGAAGCATAGTTGTTGGGAAAGTAGGCGTTGGCCTCGGCGGTCAATGCATAGATCTGCTGCGGACGACCGACGCTGCCCTTGCGCGCGACTCGTTCAACACAGATCAAGCCATCTCCCTGGAGAATATCCAGGTGATGACGAACAGAAACCGGCGCCATATCCAATTGAGCGGCTAATTCAGCCACCGTGGCCCCATTCGTTTTCTTCAATATTTCCAAAATCTGTTTGCGAACTGCGTGCACAGTCTCTTCCCCACGATCCCAATTATTTAGAGTGAGACTATACCATGGATGGGGCCGCGCCGTCAATATTTATGAAAAACTTGATACTTATTAGATCGTTCCCCGGTGTGCGCCGAATCTGCTATACTGTTGCATAGCTTCATCCAAGCTTATCGTTGAGTTTGCTGCAAAAAGGAATGCAGACACGAATTTGAACGAATCTTCTCTCTGGGGTGACGACACAATTCGTGTCACTTCGTGTCAAGAAAAGGTTTTTGCAGAGCAGTCATTCGTGTCCAAAAGGGACTCCTTGCAGTAGAGTCATCAATACACTCCCAGGCTGTCGATTCTGCTCGATCGACAACAGTCGTCAATCCCTGACGCCAACATACGAAAGTCATGATCCATGCAGCTAAACTACGACATTGTCATCATCGGTACGGGCGCGGGCGGCGGCACATTGGCCTACGCACTACGCAACAGCGGGGCCAAGGTCCTGCTCATCGAACGGGGAGATTACCTGCCACAGGAAGCGGAGAACTGGGACCCTAAGGCTGTTTTTGATGAGGCCCGCTACAAACCGCCGGAGAAATGGCAAGACGCCGGCAACGGCCAGTCATTTGACCCCGGCGTTCACTACTTCGTTGGCGGCAACACCAAAGTCTACGGAGCTGCCCTGCCCCGTTTCCGCGAGACGGATTTCACTGCCGTGGAACATGAAGATGGCACGTCGCCGGCATGGCCCATCACCTACGAACAGCTTGAGCCCTACTACACACAAGCAGAAGAGATCTTCTGGGTCCATGGTCAGCTCGGCGACGATCCGACCGAACCGTATCGCTCAACGTCCTATCCCTTTCCGCCCGTAGCGCACGAACCCTATATCGAAGACCTTGTCGATCGTCTGCGTAAACAAGGGCTGAAGCCATTTCACTACCCCATGGGCATCGACCTCAGGGAAGGCGGACGCTGTATCCGTTGCAAGACGTGCGACGGCTTCCCCTGCAAGCTGCTGGCCAAGGCGGATGCCGATGTCTGTTGCGTGCAGCCTGCGCTGGAGAGCCCGGACGTGACACTCTGGCCACGCACCTTGGCCCATCGCCTGCTAACCGACGAGACTGGGCGGCGGATCATTGGCGTGGAATTGGAGAAGGACGGCGAATCCGTTCGGGTTCAGGCAGAAACCTACGTGGTCGCCTGCGGGGCGGTTAACTCGGCCATGCTCCTGCTGCGTTCGGCAAACCCCTCGCATCCGGACGGCCTGGCCAATCGCTCGGGACAGGTGGGGCGAAACTACATGGTTCACAACAACACTGCGCTCATGGCCATAGACCCGAGGCGCATCAACCCGACCATCTTCCAGAAAACGATGGCCGTCAACGACTTCTATCATTCTGGGCCGGATTTCCCCTTCCCCATGGGCAACATGCAGATGCTGGGCAAGCTTCAGGCCGGCATGTTGACTGCCGCGAAACCGGGCGTACCCCGCCCGATCCTACAGGCCATGGCCAATCGTAGCGTCGACTGGTGGATCATGTCCGAGGATCTGCCGGACCCAAATAATCGCGTCGAGCTTGGGTCCGATGGCCGCGCCCTCGTTCACTGGACGCCCAACAACATGGCTGCCCACAATGAATTGATATCGGCAGCGCGTTCCATGATGAAAAGGGCCGGCTTTCCGTTGGTCTTTGTGGAGCGCATGGGCATTGCCACCAACTCGCACCAGTGCGGCACCATCCGCTTTGGCGAGGATCCGGCCACTTCCGTACTCGACCCGTTCTGCAAAGCGCACGACGTCGACAACCTCTACGTCATGGACTCCTCCTTCTTCCCATCATCTGCAGCCATGAATCCGGCGCTGACGATTGTGGCCCAGGCGCTGCGCGTGGCGGAGCACATCAGCGAGGTAAAATAGAACGGACAGAGGAGTGACCATATCAGAGCCGACACTCATCCTCCCAAGGCGCACCCAAAAGATGCTTTGACATCATCCATTAGATGCGATAACATCAAGTGAGTGGATACTGCTTTGTTGCGTCACTTGATTTGTGAGAAGGAGGGTGGACGATGCGTACTACAGTTGACATTGATGAAGATGTCCTCTTGGCGACAAAAGATATCGCCAAGAGAGCAGGAACCTCAATGGGAAGAGTGTTATCAGATCTAGCGCGCCGTGCGCTCACCGAGCAAGCTGACGCCCCAACTCGCAACGGCGTCCCGCTCTTTCCGAGACAGCCCGATGCCGGCGTAGTGACGCTGGAGCTCGTCAACCAACTTCGTGACGAGACATCATGACGACATCATGACGACCACGTATCTGCTGGATATCAACCTTCTGCTGGCCTTGAGCGATCCAATGCATGTCCACCATGAGGTTGCCCATCGTTGGTATGCCGACGGCGGCGACCAATCATGGGCAACTTGCCCCATCACTGAGAACGGCTTTGTCCGCATAGCCAGCCATCCCAAATATCCCAATTCGCCAGGAAGCGCCACCGTAGCGCTAAACACGTTACGCCGCTTCTGTTCCAGGTCAGGTCATTGTTTTTGGTCAGAGGGGATAACGCTTCGGGAGTCGCTCACAGTTCAGTCAGTCATCACGCACAATCAGGTCACGGACATCTATCTACTGGCACTGACTGTGCACCATGGTGGAAAGCTCGCGACACTTGATCAGAACATACCGGCAGCACGGGTTCGAGGCGGTGAAAACGCCATGAAAATCCTTTACCCATGAGCATTGTTCCCGTCAGAAAGAGCCCGCCCCCTGCAGAGCGCATGCAGAACGCTACCCATGGGATGAACAAGATCACTGGACGCTGATCAGGTCAACGAATTCACCGGCCTTTTCAGGGCACATGGATTTCACGTCTGTGTCGGCGGCTGATCATCACCATCTCAGAGAGATGAATAACCTGCTCAGAGGAGACAACTGTGTATCAACAGCTTAAGCTATCCCACACTGACGCTATGACCATTGTCAATGCCATCCGCACAGAGCTGGAAGCCAACGGCAGTGGCGCGTCCATTGCCGTTGCCGATGCACACGGCGAGTTGCTTGCCTTTCTGCGCACCGACGGCTGCAAGCTGCCATCGCTCAACATCGCCATCAACAAGGCATTCACTGCCGCGCGCGAGGGCATCGAGTCCTATGACCTTGGCCAAGCCTCCAGTCAGGATGGCTTCCCGATGACCAACTTCGGCGATCTACGCTACACGGCGTGGGGCGGCGGCGTGCCCATCGTCGTCGACGGCCAGGTCATCGGCGCGGTCGGTGTCAGCGGCCTGCCCGAAGCCGACGACATGGTATTGGCGCGAATGGGTGCGAATCTGATTGCAAATGGGTGATTCTGAACAGTCTGAGCAAAACGCGTGGATGAACTTGGGTACTGCCGTCAGCGTGATATTGTGGCTGTGCCGGCCCGCCTCTTACGTCGTTCAAGAATGGCATCAATGTGCTCGGGCCGATCATGTAATACAGTGGGATCGATATCGGCGCCGGTCGGCCAGATTAGCGTGCCAATATCCCGATTTAATTTGACCTGATTGAATAGATTTAGATTGCGCAGAGGGCCAAATAGTGGACCAGACAAGATCGGCTTGAAATTGATCACGCGTTTGGTGTGATCATTGAACTCAATTTGAAGCGTGTAGTCGTCAACGATAAAAAAACCGGTGACATCCACCAGGGGGGCATTCATAGAATTGGCATTTCTCATATCGCGCTCCTACAGACCTGCAATGTATAGCAACGGCTGCTCTTCCGTCACACGCTGCCAGTTGTCCAACAACTCAACCTGATGCAACTCTGCCCAGGCCAGAACCAGACGCTGTTGTCGCTTCGGCATGGAGCCGGCCAGCAATTCAGGGTAATTGATAGTGAAACTCGCTCTATAGACACCGTATCGAGTATGAAAGTGGGGGCGTTGATGCCGCCCATACTCATAGTACATCGTGATAATGATGCCATAGAACCGAGAAATTTCCGGCATAGTCTCATCCGTCGGGGTTTCAATGATTGCTTGCCTGAGACAAGTATACCATAACCAAATGGAGCCAGAACATGGATAATTGGGTCGTGGGTGTCGATCTTGGCGGTACAAAGGTGGAGCTTGGATTGGTCAGCCCGGATGACCGCATTGTCGATCGGCGACGGATTCCGACCAACCCGCAGGACGGCGCTGCCCAGTTGGTGTCGCGTATCGGCCAAGCAGTGGATGAACTCAAGACGTCGCTGCCCAGGAGCCAGTCGATTGCAGCCCTGGGCATTTGCAGCCCCGGTCCTGTTGATCCTGCCGCCGGCATGTTGATCGATCCGCCCAATCTCCAGGGGTTGCACAACACGCCGTTGCGGACTCTGCTGGAGACAGATCTGAAGTTGCCGGTGGTGCTGGAACATGACGCCAACGCCGCGGCCCTGGGCGACTTCCACTTCGGCGCCGGCCGCGACGCCGAGGACATGGCCTTCATCGTGGTCGGCACCGGGGTGGGCGCGGCCATCATTGTCGATGGCCAACTCTATCGCGGTCGCCACGGAGCGGCCGGCGAGATCGGCCATGTAACACTGGACCGCAACGGCGAACTCTGCTCGTGCGGCAACCGGGGCTGTGTCGAGACCTTCATCAGCGGACCATGGTTGGGGCGTCGCTATGCGAATGCACGCCAGCTGCCGACGGATGGCATCGGCGGCGCTGACGTAGCGGCCCTTGCGTCTCAGGGAGACGAAGCAGCCGGCCAAGTGTTGGCTGATGCCGGCGAAGCACTAGGCACTGCGGTCGCCACCATGGCGATGATAGTCGATGTGGATCTCTACGTCATGGGCGGCAGCGTAGCCAAGGCGGGCGATCTATTGCTGGAGCCGGCACGGCAGGCCGTTCCCCGACACAGCTTTGCCTCGGTCGGCTCACGCGTGCGCATCGTGGCCACGGAGCTGGGCGATGACGGGCCGGTCCTGGGCTGTGCCTGGCTGGCGCGACAGATCAGTTGAGGGTCCTCCTCCATTTCACCTTCCAAAAACGAGGCCCAATAACCATGAGCACCTATCATCTCCCCGGCTTCTCGATGACCGACCATGAATTTAGCGTTCCACTGGACCATGACCAGGCCAATGGTGAGCAGATCACCGTTTACGCACGCGAGGTTGTGGCCACAGCTCAGGTTGACATCGACTTGCCCTGGCTGATCTTCCTGCAGGGCGGGCCCGGCTCCCCCTCACCGCGCCCGGAGGATCTGTCGGGCTGGCTCGGCATGGCACTGCAGCGCTATCGAGTGCTCTTGCTGGACCAACGCGGCACCGGACGCAGCACACCGTTGACCGTCCAGACGCTGGCTCGCTTCGACTCGCCTCAGGCCCAGGCTGATTATCTGACCCACTTCCGGGCCGATTCGATTGTGCGCGATGCTGAACTGATTCGCGACCACCTGTTGGGCGCGAATCGACGCTGGACTTTGCTCGGCCAAAGCTATGGCGGCTTCTGCATCGGGACCTACCTCTCGATAGCGCCTGAGGGCGTTGAAGCGGCCATGATCACCGGTGGCCTGCCGCCCATCGGCCAGTCTGTCGATGATGTCTATCGCCACACCTACCGCCGCGTCATCGAACAGAATCGGCGCTACTTCCAGCGCTATCCTGATGACACCGACCGTTTGCGGGAGATCGTCGATTATCTGTGCTCCCACGAAGTTGAATTGCCCGGTGGCGGACTTCTTTCGCCCCGGCGCTTCCTACAACTGGGTTTGGCTCTCGGCTCAGGCAACGGCTTTGAACAGATCCACTATCTGTTGGAAGAGGCATTTGTGGAGGGTGCGAGGGGCCGTGAGATCAGCTATGCGTTGATGCGGGGCGTTGAGCACGCCCAGCACTACGAGACAAACCCCATCTTCGCCTTGCTCCATGAAGCGATCTACATGGAAGGCGCCGCCTCAAATTGGTCCGCCGAGCGCATTCGTGCTGAATTCCCTGAATTTTCGCTCGATGCCGAATCGCCGCTCTTCACCGGCGAAATGATCTACCCCTGGATGTTCGATGAGTACAAGGACCTGCGCCCGCTCAAGGAGGCTGCCGAACTCCTGGCGGCCACCGATAACTGGCCGGCGCTCTACGCCCAGGCGGTACTTGCACAGAACAGTGTGCCGGTGGTCGCAACGATCTACTACGACGATATGTACGTAGACGCGATTTTTGCCGAGCAGACGGCCTCGCTGATCGAGGGAACGCGCTATTGGTTAACCAATGAGTTGCTCCACAGCGCGCTGCGCATGGATGGCGAGAAGGTCTTCGGCCGGCTGACTGCGATGTTGCGTGGCGAGGTGTAAGGAGCGGTTGATCCACGAAGGTACGCTAAGAGCACGAAGAATCACAAAGGTCACGCATTCAACCGATCCAATGGAACTGTGGGGCCATTTCGTGCTCTGCGTGTACCTTTGTGGACTTCGTGGACTAGTCCTTCCTACCCATCCTCAATCCCATCAAGCACGATATTGAGCGCCCTGGTCGAAATCACAATCTCCCACAGCGACAGCGTCAATGAAATCAGCAGGGCCACGACGCTGACGCCGAAGAGGATTTCACCAGCCTTCACCTCTTCAAGAAAGATGGCAAACATCGAGAGCGTACAGAGCAGGAAGCTGAGGATGCCGTAGGCCTGCATGTTCTTGATCAGCGAGATGCGGCGACGCAGGTTGTCGATCTGCTGCCGCAGGCCGACCTCGTCCTGGCTCTTGTTGAGCGCACGGACCAAACTGGCCAAGGCCAGGAATCGATTGGTATAGGCCAGCAGAAGCAGGCTGATGGAGCCAAAAAGAATGGCCGGTTCGGTTAGGTTCATGATGATTGCCCTCTACATGCAGCCATATCTGACTCAAGTCTATCAGGGCGGGGATCCCTATCCGCCAAGCTTTACCAAGCATTGCCTAGCAGGTAAGGATACCCGCCCTACGACACAAACCCCAATTCGAGCCGACTTGCCCCGTCATATCCCAATTTAGTGCCCATACAGCGGACCTCTCAATCTAGGGGGCGTTGTCAAAGTGCCGGGGACGGTCCAGGAATTCTGGGCTTGAAAACTGACTGCCGGACCGTCTCCAAGACTTTCTGCCCCAAATCTGAGATATCCCCATACCCTTTGCAGCATCTTTGACATGGACCTCTACTCGATCTAAAATATTTCGATACAGAAATATTCTTCATGGGAATATTCAACATAGAAATACAATGGCCCTGATTCGCATAACAGCTACTGGAGAACGCTGTGAATGATCCAAACAAACCGTTGACCAAAGAGACCGTAAAGCGATTCTTACGACTCAACCGCCACATGCGCCAGGCAGCGCGCCAGATCACAAGCTTCGGCGTACGACCGCGCGATTTTTCGATTCTCCGTCACATCCACGAATCAGGCCGGCTGACCATCGGCGAAATCCAGGAATATATCCTGAGCAGCCCCAGCACAGCCTCAACGGTGGTTGCCAAGTTGGAGGGTGACGGATACGTGACTCGCACGCGATCCAAAGAGGACAACCGGGTGGTCTTCGTGGAACTGACCGACGCAGGACGGGAACTGGCAGTACGAACACCGATGCAGGGCATTCCACTCCTGCGGCGACGGCTTGAGACCCTGCCCGAAGACGATGTCCGCCGCATTAACGATGCACTCGGCGACATCCTAAGACTGATGGAGGTTCCAGACGAAGCATGAATTCTCTTCGTAGAATGATATATTTTGCACGTCCTTACAAATGGGTCATCATCATCGGTCTCTTCACGGTAGTGTTGCCCGTAGCCATGGAGTTGGTGGTGCCCAGACTCCTGCAAAACGTCATCGACCAGGGCATCGAGCAGAATGACATGCAGGCCATTTGGCGCGGTTCCATGACCATGCTGGTTGCGGCGCTCATCGGCACCATCGCCACGTTGGGGCAAGGCGTCTGCCGGGCGCAACTCTCTCAGGGGCTGGCCTTTGATCTGCGCAATTCGCTCTTTCGACACATCCAGTCCTTCTCCTTCGCCGATCTGGACGAGATGCAGACCGGTCAATTGATGACACGTATCTCCAGCGATGTCGACGTGGTGCGTATGTTCTCCAGCGCAGGGCTTTCGCTGCTCATTCGTGCACTGATGATGATCATTGGCAGCCTCATCATGATGTTCCTCCTCGACGTACGCCTCTCCATGATCATGGTTGTTCTGCTGCCCATCGCCGGGTTGCTCATCTGGGTGGTGATGCGTGTGGCCCAGCCCATGTTTGTGATCGTCCAGCGCAAACTCTCAGCGCTAAACACCATTGTTCAAGAGAATCTGGCTGGGGCTCGCGTGGTCAAGGCATATGCCCGCGAGCCCTTCGAGATCGAGCGCTTCGAAGAACGCAATGACGAATATATGAACGAACATATCAGGGTCGGTAGGCTGATGGCGATTGCATTGCCGATTCTGCTGGTGTTGACCAACATCGGCATGGTGGCAGTCATCCTCATAGGCGGCACAGATGTGATCGATGGACGTTTATCCATCGGCGAATTGGTGGCCTTTAACAGCTATCTCATGATTGCCATGGCGCCGGTGCTGCTGTTGGGCAATATCCTCACCATGATGTCGCGTGCCGAGGCATCTGCTCAGCGAGTCTGGAACGTGCTTGATACGGAACCCTCGATTCAGGACAAACCGGTCGTCAAGAACGACGAGGCCATGAAGGGGCGAGTCGTCTTTGAAAACGTCTCATTTGTCTACAATGGTCCCTCAAAAAACGGCAAGCCAAATGCAAAGAGCGGAGTCAGAGGCGCCGTTACCAACGGCGATGGTCCGGTCATCGGCGGCGGACACGAAGATGTCCTCCATGGCGTCAGTTTCGCCGTCGATCCGGGACAGCGCGTCGCCCTGCTTGGCGCAACTGGTTCCGGCAAGAGCACGCTGGTCAACCTGCTGCCCCGATACTACGATGCCACCGACGGCACTGTTTTCATTGATGGTACGGATGTACGCGATTGGAAGAACGAGGAACTTCGGTCCCAGGTCGGCATGGTCCTGCAGGAGACGACGCTTTTCAGCGGCACGGTGAGCGAAAACATCGCCTACGGTCGCCCCGATGCGTCGATGGATGAGATTGTCGCCGCGGCCAAGGCGGCCCAGGCCCACGACTTCATCATGGCGCTTCCGGCCGGCTACGGAAGTATGGTCGAGGCACGCGGGGCCAACTTCTCAGGCGGGCAGAAGCAACGCATTGCCATTGCCAGAGCCTTACTCATCTCACCCAGCATCCTGGTGCTGGACGACTGCACCAGCGCCGTCGACCTGGAGACCGAGTACAAGATCCAGTTGGCGCTGGACGGTCTGATGGCTGACCGTACGACCTTCATCATCGCCCAGCGCATCAGCAGCGTACTCAGCGCCGACCAGATCTTCGTGCTCGAAAAAGGCGAGATCGCGGCCCACGGCACCCACGCCGAACTGCTGGAATCCAGTCCCATCTATCAGGATATCTACACTTCGCAACTGGGAGCCTACTAACATGACAGCTCAAAGAACACAAACAGCGCCGCCGCCACAGCGCCCTCGCCTCGGCATGGGCTCGGGCGGCGGTCCCAGCGGCGAGACGGCCAAGGATACAAACTACGCAGTGAAACGCCTGCTCAGCTATCTGCGACCCTACTGGCTGCAATTGAGTGCCGTATCGCTGCTGGTCATCATCACCACGATTGGCCGGCTGGCTGGGCCGATCCTGCTCGGCATCGCCATCGACCGCTTTATCCTGCCCGGCGACGTGCCGGGCCTGATCCGGATCAGCATCCTGATGCTGGTCGTCTACGTGGTTGCAGGAATTGCGGCCATGGGCCAAGGCGTGATCATGGTCGTGGTGGCGCAGCGGCTGGTGCGTGATATCCGCTCCGAGTTGTTCGCCCATGTGCAGACGCTCTCCATGGAATATCACGACCACCACCGCGTCGGCGATCTCATGAGCCGGCTGACCAATGACACTGAGGCCATCAACCGTGTGCTTACCAACGGCCTCATCGAATTCACCACCAACATCCTGTTGCTTGGCGGCATCATGGTCTCCATGTTCCTGCTCAACTGGCAGCTTGCGCTGGGCGTCATGCTGGTCCTGCCCCTCATGCTCTACATCACTGTGGTCGTGACCCGCTACAGCCGCAAGGCCTTTCGCGAGGTGCAGGCCAAGCTGGGCTCGCTGAACGCCGTCATGGAAGAGAATATCGCCGGTGTGCGTGTGGTCAAAGCCTTTGCCCGCGAAGAAGATACCATCACCCAGTTTGAGTATATCAACGCTGAAAATCGCCAGGTGGGCATCAAGGCCGACATCATCACTGCGGCCCTGGGCCCCATGTTCACGACCATGATGACTGTCACCATCGCGGTGGTGGCACTGTTGGGTGGCTGGCTATCACTACAAGGCATCGTCAGCGTGGGCGTGATTGCCACCTTCGTGGTCTATGTCATGAACTTCTTCCGGCCCATGCGCGGCATTGCCATGCTCTACAACGGCTTGCAGTCGGCGCTGGCCGGGGCCGAGCGTATTTTCGAAGTGCTTGATGACAAACCGTCGGTGGCCAATCAGCCCGATGCAGAACCGCTGCCCAAGATCAGGGGCGAAGTCACGTTCGACAATGTCAGTTTCGCCTACGAGGAAGGCAAGCCGGTACTGGAGGATGTCAACCTGACGGCCCAGCCCGGCCAGACCATCGCCCTGGTCGGCCCGACCGGCGCGGGCAAGACGACCATCATCAGCCTACTGAGTCGCTTCTACGATGTGACCGAAGGCGCGATCCTGATCGATGGCTACGACATCCGCGAAGTGGAGCAGACGTCGATCCGCGATCAGCTCGGCATCGTGCTCCAGGACACGTTCCTCTTCGCCGAGTCGGTCATGGAGAACATCCGCTATGGTCGCCTGACCGCAACCGATGAAGAGGTCATTGAGGCGGCCAGGCTGGCCAACGCCGACCACTTCATCCGCACGTTGCCCCAGGGCTACGGCACTAGGGTCTCGGAGAGGGGACACAACTTCAGCCAGGGGCAGCGCCAGTTGCTGGCCATTGCCCGGGCAGTGCTGGCCGATCCGCGCATCCTGATCCTGGATGAAGCGACCAGTAGCGTGGACACGCGTACGGAGATGCATATTCAGGATGCGCTGCTGCGTCTCATGGAGGGGCGCACGGCCTTTGTCATCGCCCACCGGCTGAGCACGATCCGCAATGCGGACAATGTACTCGTGGTCAATGACCACCGCATCATCGAGCGCGGCACCCATGAGGAGTTGATGGAGCAGAACGGCTTCTACTACGATCTGTACATGAGCCAATATCGACGAGTGCAGGCGCTGGCGATGGCGGTGTGATACCCAGGGTGACAGTCACTGGCACAACGGGACTTCGCTTTTCCTGACTCGATCTGCCAGTGACTGTCACCCTGTCAACCCGCAGCGAGAATAAATCAATCGAAAGGACATCCCCCGACAATGCCATACGCACGCAAGGAGATCATTACCTGGACTACCGGCCACTACTATCACATCTATAATCGCGGCGCCCATCGTTCCACGCTCTTCCGAGACGACACTTGCTACCGCTTTGCAATAGAGCGCATGCAAGAGATCGCTACGCGCTTACGCATCCGCGTCGTTGCCTACTGCCTCATGCCCAATCATTACCACTTCTGCGTCAGGCAGGACGGTAATGTGACAGCAGATCAACTGCCGCGGCGCATTTTTAACAGCTACAGCAAGTGGTTCAACCATCGATACAATCACAGCGGCACTCTTTTCGAAAGACGATTTCAGGCAAAGAGCGTCGATAATGATGCCTACCTCCGCACGCTCTGTCTGTACATCCACGCCAACCCAGTAAAGCATGGAATTGCCCTCAAACCGGAACTCTGGCCGTACTCCAACTACGCTGAATGGATAGGGAAGAGAGGGGAGTCTACTTCTGAACCGGAAGTGCTGGTTAAGCAGTTTGGCAGCGCCGAAAACTATCACACAGAGATATCTAGACTGCTGAGGAATGATGGATGACAGTCGGTGAAAGTCACTGGCGCAACGTAATTTCGTTTTCGCTGACTCGATCTGTCAGTGACTGTCACCGACGCCTTCCAATTATTGGACTTTTCGTGACCCTGCCGTCATATTCCTGCACTGATCCCAAACGCCTCAAACCGAATCGCCGACCCCTCGGGCCAGGCCCCTGCGTGCACGTAGCGATGGATCATGCCGATGGCCAGCGGACCAACCTCGACCGAATTGGCCGTAGGGAAGTCGATCGCTCCGACCGAATACCAGGTGAGACCGTCTCCGCTGCACAGTCCCCGCACCCGATCACCGCTCCGTTCCAAGCGCAGGTAAATGCGATTTGCATCCGGCAGTCGGCCGATGCCAAAGAGACCGTCGACGTTGTTTCGGCAGCCCGACAGATCGATGCCGCCCGGCGCAAACGCGTTCCATGTGAGGCGTAGATAGTTTTGCCGATCCAGCCAAAGCAGGACTCCGCCCAGTGAAAGTCGGTCGTCATAGGCCGGGGTACAGATTGTTTCCACGGCAAAGTCACCCTCAATCGATCTCAGAAAACGCGGCGCAGCGAAATTATTGAGCCAGAGATCACGGTAGTTGGCGGCACGGATGATCAGCTTGCCGTCTTCCACTTGGTAGGAGCAGTCGCCAAACTGATCGTGCCAAGTCCAGCCCGACAGACTAGGTTGTTCGGAAAAACCTGGTCTGCATCCATCGTCGTCCTTTCCAAACCATGAATCGATCTCAGCCGGCATCAACCGCCACTGCACCAATGGGAGCGGCTCTTCGGCGCGTGCAGCGACGATCTCCCGACAGAGTGCGTCGTAAGCGTTGACGTCCGGACACATCGGCTCCAGCCCGGCGAGCGCGCAGGCCACTGTGGGCCAAGACTCGATGTGTAACTCCTCTTCGTACGCGATCTTGGACAGCAGCGCTAGGCCCTCGGCTTTTCGATCCAACATCGTGTAGGTCCAGGCCAGGCCGATGATGCCGCGACGTACGCCGTCGACGAGCAACCCGTCCGACCTGGCAAGCCCGAAGGAGCGTTCGAGCCATTCGATTGCTTGCGGCCAATCATGCCGGCAATAGTGGACCAGCCCGAGCACCGTGGAGGCGAAAACATAGCTGCTGGGTCGGTACAGGTTACTAAGATCTTCCAGTGTGATTGTTGCATATCGTTCGGCCTCATCAAGGTTGCCACACAGCCAACCATGATAGACGCCAAGCCAATACCAACAATTACGGATCGACATTTTGTCGCCGGTAATTTCGGCGAGGCGCAATGCCTCATTAATCGTTGCAAATGCAGCCTGGCCATCCCCAATGGTTTCGCACAAGAACAGCTTGGGCAATAAATGCAGTTGACCGGCCGACCAGAAGTCTCGTCGACGCAGCGCCTCATCGATGACGGGGTCGATCAGATTGAATCCACGCTCCGGCTGTTTGGTCAGCCGGTACCAAAGCACGGCATAGAACCAGATATCAACCAGATGCCCGGAATAGGGCAGCGTTGGAAGGATGTCGATGATTGTTCCAACCCAGGAAATGGCCGATCGCCAGTCCCCTCGATTGGCATATGCGGTAGACAGATAGGTGGTGAGTGCCACAAGCTCGACCGGCGCGTCGATGCCGGCAATGAGTGCCATACCACGCTCACACTGCTCGACCTGGGCGCTGGTATCGCCGGTCGAGCCGTAAAACTGACAGAGAGACAGAATGTAATGAACTCGTTGGCGGGGCGGCAGATCCAGTTCAGTCGCCAACGTGATTGCCTGACGGAGATAGGCCTCGGCCTTCTCCAGGTTGTCCAGCATGGTCTGAATTTCGCCTAGCGCGTGAAGCGCTTTCAGCCGTTGTTTCAGATTCGACTCGGTCGCTTCGAGCGCGTCTAGACGCGCTATCACACGTTCGTAGTGGGTGCGAGCTTCCAGGTTTAGATAGACCCTCTGGGCCTGTTGTCCAGCCAACAATAGATAGTAGATAGCGTTTTCAGGATCGTCGCCCAGGTCATAATGCCGGGCCAACAGTTCGATATGCGGCTGGAGGTTCTCGGCATAGAGCTTCTCAATGGCCAACGCCGCCCGCCGGTGCAGATCCACCCGATAGCCGCGCGGTAGATCCTGGTAGACGGCGTCGCGCACCAGCACATGATGAAAGGAATATTCCGGCTCCGGCAAAACACGCTCCTGATAGACCAGAGATCCCTGAGTCAGAGCAGCCAGGGTGGTTTCTTGCTCAGCCCCGCTACCGATCATAGCTTCCACCAACCGCGGACGAAAGAGGCGACCGATCACGGCTGCTGCCTGTAGGTACGCCTTCTCCGTCGGCTCCAGGCGATCGACACGGCTGAGGATGACGCTCTGCAAACTGGCCGGCACAACGACTGACGCCAGCGAATGGCGTGCATGCCATTCGGCGCCGTCCCGGTAGAGCACGTCGCTGTCGATGAGTGTACGCACGATCTCTTCCAGGTAGAGGGGATTGCCTTCAGATTTGTCCGTGATCACGGTACGCATCTCCGCCGGCAGTGCATCGATGGCCAGTAGCGAGGCGACCAGATGACGGCTCTGTTCGCCGTTCAATGGCTGCAGTCGCAGTTCGGTGAAAGCGTCAGGACACCTGCGCTGGGCCAGCGCGCTCAACTGCTCGTCGGCCTGTGCCTCTTCCGGACGGAAGACGGCAATTAGCACCAGTGGTACATCGGTAAGTGTTTCCATCAGCGCACCGATGAGGTCGACAGAAAGCGGATCGGCCCAGTGCAGATCCTCACAGATCAAGACCAGTGGTTGTTCTTCGGCGAAGGCGTGAAACAACCGGCGCAATGCATTCAACGTGCGGCGGCGAAGCTGCTCTGCAGCTACATCATTCAACCGATCGTCCCAGTCGATGTCAAAACGCAGAGCGAGCAGCCGGCTCAACAGCGGACCGATCTCTTCCACATCGGAGGCGGAAAGGCGGCCCGACCGGCGAAGCCGTTGCAACAGATCGACAAGGACGACGCCAGAGTGGTCGGCATCAAGGCGATCACCGGCATCGTGCCTACTGAGATAGTCGCACAGCATATCGGTGAAAAGTCCGTAGCCGGTCGATGTGGTCAGCGCCTGGCTACGCCCTTCCAGCCAGAGAAAGGCGTTCGCCTCGGCCTGCTGTTTCGCTTCGGCGACGAGACGCGACTTACCCACGCCGGCATCGGCGACAATCGATACCAGATGACCGCGATTCTGTGTCATCACATCGTTGAGGACGGCGCGCAACGCCTTCAGTTCATCCTGGCGACCGATCATCTCGGCATGCAAGCCATCGATGCCGCGGGTCTTGATTGGATGGCGACGTGGCCGTTGCGTGCGATAGGCAGACACCGATCCTTGGATGCCGGGCAATGTCATGGAAAGTGATTCGTACACGAAGATGCCGCGTGTGAGGCGATAGGTCCCGGCGCCAACCAACACCTGACCGGCGCCGGCCCGGTTGCGCAGGCGTGTGGCGAGGCTGATCACGGGGCCCATCACATAGAATTCGTCGACCTCCCCCAGTGCTGGTCGCCGAACATAGGCCATGCCGCTGTTGACGCCGACCTGGATGGCAAGTCCCTGCTTGTCGGCCACTCTAGCCACAGACAGTGCTGCGCGTACCCCCCGTTCGGCATCATCCTCATGTACGTGATCCACGCCAAAGAATAGCAGCAGATCTTCACTTGCCGAAGACTGGCATTGTCCACCGAAGGAGAGTGCCGACGAATCTGCAATCGTCTGTACTGACTGTGCGTCCGACAGTATCTCCTCCAGCGCCGGATCCAAAACATCGTACGCAATCTCCGCCAGCCCGATGCTCACGACAGTGACAAGGCGGATCTCATCCTCTGCAGGTAGGTATTCAACCGTTTCGTCGTCGTGAGCGTCGATCCACTCACCCCTCGAGCGTTCAAACGAGCGTTTTTCAAGATTTGCCCTTTGTTGGATCGACCGCAACAGTTCATCGGTCTGTGCAGAGGGGACGATCCCCAGTTCCTGCTTCAGCAAGGACCGACATTGGTTGTACTGGCGAATGGCAGCGGCAGGTTGTCCACTGGCCACGTAGAGTGTCATCAGGCAACGATGGCTTTCCTCGTCCACCGGGTCCAGGACTAGTCTCCGGTGTGCGTAGTCGATAGCCAGCGCGTAGTTGTGACGAGCCGTATGGCCCTGAATCAGACGCAACAGCAGATCCGCCATTTGGGCGCGCAGACGTTCACTTTCGAAGAACTGCCAGGCGTCGAATTGAGGGCTATCAGGGAGAGAGAAACCGGCCAGGAAGTCATCTTGATAGAGGTCCGCAGCGCAAGCTAGCAGGGGCATGCACTTGTCGCAGACGGTTTCGGCCGGGTGACCGTGCCGGTTGCAGGCATCCAGCAATTTCTGGAACTCGCTGACATCCAGGCTCAGGCGTTCGTCGTCCCTTCCCTGGACATAGCCCGATTCAGTGATCAGCCAATCGTCGCCAAGGGTCCGGCGTAAGATGTGCAGTGTGCGGCGCAGATCCGCGCGAGCATCAGACGGCGGGAGGTTGGGCCAGAAGATAGCCATCAACTGTTCACGGCTGTGGCGTCGTCCGGTCACAGCCAGATAGATAGCCAGGGCCAATGCGCGGTGTCGCACAAAACGCAGCGGCTTACCGTCTCGTTCAATCCAGGGTGAGCCTAGGAGATGGAACGCAAGCAGAGACATGCGAGTGATCCTTGTGTCCGGTGTGATCACACAGTTACCTACAGTTTATCATAGATTTTTGTTCGCCGATCCGAAAAGTGCGACGGTTGTGCGACGGCTACCGGGTAGACTTAAGAAAAGCGTCAAAGGCTTCAGGCTTTCGGCGGGTCGACGCTTTCCCCCCGGGTGCCGACCCGCCGAAAGGACGTCGCCATCTCCGGCCCCAATGGTGTTCATGGGAGGAAGTGAATGCGACCACTACAGGTCATCGCCCGCTATCATATCCACCCTGGCAAGCTTGAACTGTTCCGGCAGACTGCCGCCGAATGTCTCGTCCTGGTCAGGCACAAGGATGTGGGGACGCTGCGCTACGACTGGTACCTCAGCGGCGATCAGCGGATCTGCGTCACCATTGAAGCCTACGAGGGATGCGAAGCCCTGCTGGAGCATGCGGCCAATATTGGTCGCGCTCTGGACAGACTGATGAGTACGGCTGATCTTTCGCTTGAGTTGTACGGCACGTCGTCTTTGGAACTTCTGGCAGCGACCGAAGAACTGCCGATCACATTCTATTCACTGTTGCAGAGTCTTGATTGACCTTGATTGACAAAGGCGGTGACTGACAAATGCGACTATTGACAAATGCGACGATTTCGAGTCGCCCAACTGCAAAAACGAAAGGAGTCAAACCATGGTTCGGCTCGGACTTGTGTTCATGCTGACAATACTGGCAACGCTGATCTTGAGTGCCTGCCAGCCGCTCCAGGCGCCGATCGCCTCCGCGCCCGAATATGCCCATCCAGAGGCCATTGGCCAGCACGGAGTGGCTGGCCGAGCACCTCAATGATCCATCGGCTGCGCATTTTGGACACGCGCGATTTTCTGGCTGAGGAGGATTCGAAAAACGCTCTGGCCGGCTACGAGACGGCCACATCCCCGGTGCGGTATACGTCGATGTCCGGAGACGACATTTCCGATCCCAAGGGCGATGCGCCATTCCTGATCCTGCCTAAGGAGGAATTTGAGTCGGTGATGGGACGGCTGGGTATCGACAATGACACGACTGTGGTGGCCTATGACGATGGTGGCAACACCTGGTCGGCGCGGCTCTGGTGGGCGTTGCGCTACTACGGCCACGAGAACGTCAAACTGCTCGACGGCGGGCTGAAGAAGTGGACCTTGGAAGAGCGACCGCTGGAAACAGGCGTCAACACGCCAAAACCAGCCACCTTCACAGCACAAACCCAGCCTGAATTGCTATCGACTGTAGTCAGACGTGCAACAGGCCATCGAAGACCCTTCCGTGGCGATCATCGACTCGCTTCCACGCTGAGTTCTACAGCGGCGAGTGGGCTGGCCTGGCCTGCGCGCCGGCCACATCCCAACCGCGCTCAACTTCTACGTCGATGGACAACCTCGACCCGACCAGATGCAGACATTGCTCCCGGCGGATGCGCTTGCGCAGCATATGGCAACGATCGGCTGGAGCCTGGAACAAGCGCGTGATCACCTATTGCGGGGCCGGCTACGCCGGGGCGATGAATCTGTTCGTTCTCTACCAGATGGGTTTTGAGGATGTCAGCCTCTACGACGGCTCGTGGATGGAATGGGGCGCGGACGAGAGCTTGCCTGTGGAGTCTTCCGTTTCCCAGATCGAACCGATAATCGATTCAGATTCAGAACAGCCAATCCGCATCCTTTTTGTCGGCAACAGCCACACCTTTTTCAACCAGGGCCTGGATGCCCACGTGTGGGCAATGGCAGCTTCCGCAGAACCGCCGATTCTTCTAGAGACGGCCTCTACCGGCACGGATGGTGTTGAACTTTGGCAACTACTTGAAATGCAGAAGGTCATTGATCAGATTCGCACTGGCGACTGGGACATGGTGGTATTGCAAAATGCCGGCATATGGGAACCGGTTCGAATGACAGAGGCTGTCGCTGAGTTCACGGAACTGATCAGAGCCAATAATGCACAACCGGTCTTGTTTGCCCATTGGAGCAGCGTAGACCCTCAGTCAGAGATTAGCTCGCAGATCGCTGCTGATCTTGCCATTCCGGTGGTACAAGCCGGGCTTGCCTGCGACAGCGCTTTAGCAGAGAAGCCGGTGCTTCCCTTGCGCGGCGGCGCCGAAACCTATTTTCACGCCAGCGTTCCGGGCACCTATCTTAACGCGGCGGTGATTTTTGCTGCGCTCTTTGGCCAGACACCAGAAGGACTCGCGTATCGACCGGTTGATCTGTTACCCGACCCGGATAGCGTCAAGCCGAGTTTTCGTCGAGATAGCGAACAGTTACGTGAACGCTGGCAGATTTCTGAGGAAGACATCGCCTTCCTCCAGCGTGTGGCATGGAAGACGGTTGTCAAAAATCAGTAGTGCCGGTTTGACAAGTGGAGACACTCACTGAAAGGAGTGAACAGCATGAGAACCACCTATCGTTTTTTCGGCATGGTGATGCTGGCAGGCAATATTGATCTTGGGCGCTTGCCAGCCCCTGCCCATGCAAGAGATGGACAACACTGGCGAAGAAATCGCTCAGTTACCTGAAGAAACGCTCTCCATCATTCAGGATATCGTTGAGGCACGCATGGCCGTAAACCAGATCCCTGGCTTCGCCCTGGCCGTTGTTCAAGACGGTGAGACGGTCTATAGCGAAGGCTTCGGTGTGACCGATATGGACAGCGAGCAGCCGGTCACGCCAGAGACGGTCTTCCTCTTGGCATCAACGTCAAAACCGATCACATCGATCGCCGTTATGCAGCTGGTCGAAGAGGGCAAGATGGCGCTGGACGCGCCGGTGACCGACTACCTGCCCTACTTCGAAATGGCCGATGAACGCTACCAGGACATCACCATCGAACAGGTCCTGACCCACCGTTCCGGCATCCCCGAAGGCGGTGGTTTCCTAGGTGAAGTGGTCGAGCCGGAGTTTGACGACGGCGCCGCCGAACGGTACGTGCGTAGCATGGCCGACATGGAGATGCTCTTTGCACCGGACGAAGATTGGGCCTACAGCGACATGGGCTACAACCTGCTGGGCGACGTGATAGCCAAAGTGTCGGGCCAGTCCTTTGAGGAATATACACGGCAACATATCTTCGAACCGCTGGGCATGGAACAGACCACGTTCCTGTTGTCGGAGGTGCCGACCACGACATTGGCCCAGCCGCATGTGATGGATGCCGCCGGCAAGATGGGCGTGGCCGATGTCATGCCCTATTCTCGGCCCTTCGCACCCAGCGACACGCTCTTGTCCAGCATTGCCGACATGAGCCGGCTTGCCCAGGCAAGCTTCAACCACGGCGAGTTGGATGGCGAGCGTATCCTCAGTGAGGAGAGTTGGCAGCAGATGTGGACCGTGCAAACGCCCACCTGGTTCGGCGATTTTCTGGACAATGTGGCCCCGGATTACGCCTACGGTTGGTACTGGGGTGATGTTGCCGGTCATCCAATCGTACATCACGTGGGAACAGAGGCAGGCTATCAGAACATGTTCATGCTGGCGCCTGAAGATGACCTGGCCGTGATTGCCATGGGCAATGGCCTCGGACCTGAAGATGACTTCTTCTATGCCGTAGGCGTCGCACAAGATGTGACGAAGGTGCTGCTGGGCACGGTATCCGAGTAACCATCAGTTGCGGACCTGTCTATTCTGCGTCTTGAGCGCTTCACATCGTTCCTCCATCTGCAAGCGATGTGGAGCGTTCAAGTGATCTCTCTGATCGTCACATCATCATTCCCATCGCTGAACCTCAATGATATTGCCTTCCGGATCGGTCACGTAGGCAAAGGTGATCCGTCCAGCGCCAGGCACATCGCGGCTTACGACCTTTCCCAGCGCACTGCCGCCGCGTTCGATGACCATCGCCACAATCTCAGCCACATCATCGACGGCAAAGGCCAAGTGGCCCAGCCCCCTGCGATTGGCCATGGGCGACGGCTTCTCCGCCATCTCAGCGTACGAGTAGATCTCCAGCGTCGGCCCGGCTTCGCCATGGCCGGGCAAGCGCAGGTGCACGCCGTTGAGATGTGCGCCCTTGACGCCGGTGCCGTCCTCCAGCCATTGGCCGGATTGGTCGCGTTCCGGCGGCACGAAGGTGCAGTCGAAGACCTCCTGGTAGAACGCAGCCAGCGTTCGCCAGTCCTCAGCAATGATGTTGGTGTGTGCGTAGGTTGTGGGCATGGTGGATTGGGAACCCGTTTCGTTTGTGGGGTACGTGGCGATAGAGATTCAGGGATTGGGAGATTGTCAATTCTCCTATGAGCCATTGCTGTTCGGTCGCCAGTGATATTCAACATCCGGCGCTGACTCGGGTGGCGGGCTGATGCCGTAGCGGACGGCTACGAAGCCGTGTCGTTCATAGAGCGCCCGTGCGCGGGTGTTCTCCTGGTGCGTGTATAGCGCCAGACCGTCCGGACACTGTTGCTTGGCGAATTCGATCAGGCGGCTGCCCCAGCCTTTGCCTTGCTCGGTTGGATCGACGTAGAGGCGATCGATGGTCGAACCATTCATGGCCAGATAGGCGACAATGCGTTCACCCTGCGTTCCAACCCACAGTTGGCAAGCAGGCAGGATATGTTGGCGGAAGACCACCCGCGCCTGTTCCAGCGTAAAGGCCTGCCAGGTGGGAAGATACGCGTACTCGGCTTGACCGGCTCGATGCCAGATCTCGGCAACTGCGGCTTCATCGGCCGCTTCAAAGGGGCGAATCTGCGGCATCAGAGGCATCTGTGTTCAGTGTATATTCTTGGTGGACGCAGCGCAGGTCCATTTCATAGGCCGATCCGGAAATCGGCGGGCGTGCATAGTGCCAGTGGACGCCCCGATTAGCCGCCTCTCCGATGTGATCGAGCACGGTATCCGCCAGAAACGGATGGAGTGGAAAAACAGTGTAGATATCGACAGTGGTTTCGGCCGACCAACCTACGCCAAGGCCATCCAGTCGCGCCTGCATCACCTGCATGACAGCAGCAGCTTTCTCTCGCAGCGCAGCGGCAGAGGTCTCGCCCGGACGAACGACGGTTGAAGGGGAGAGAGTCGACTGGTCGCGCAGATCGCCTGCGCCGGCAACGACGAAGGTCGGCGATAGACCGTCGCCCATGGATCCCCTGTCCGCCAATGGCATCGTGTAGGCAAATGCATAGAGCAACGGTTCTGCCGGAGGCATCAACGCCGGAGCAATGTTGGTACGTGCCACCGGATTGCGACCGTCGAGGAGGAGATCCCATGAAGCCAGCAGCTGCTGGTAGTCCTGATTGAAGTCGGCAAAGCCGTCAAAACTGAGTGGCGCCGGCAGACGCAACTCCACCGCGCACAGTGCGCGTTTCGACCGCCCGGCTTGGCTGAGAAAATGCGCAATGCGCTCAAATCCTTGTAGATAGGGAATGGGACGAGCGAGCGTGACATGGATAATCTCATAGCCAGGCATGGCAACGACGCCACTTGAATACGGGGCAATGCCGGTCAAGAAACGATAGTTCCCATGTGGATTGTCGAGCAGCATACTCTCTCTCATTCTGTTTCTTTGGACCTAGACCTCATACCAGAGCACATCGCGGCGGCCGTCCTCATGCACGACGTTGACCCCCGACCGGTAGCTGGGCCCGAGGTAGGCACGCAGTCCCAGTTCACCGACAATGTCAACCACATCGGCAAACTCGTCATAGGTCTCGCACCAGCCTTTGTACTGTTCGCCGGCAATCGGCATGAAGGTTGTGATGTCGTTGAGGGCCAACTGGCTCAGGGCATAGCGATGCTTGAACGCCTCTTCGGCACGTGTGAAGACGTCGTGTCGACGATGGCGAAAATAGTCGGCCGACCACTGGAGCCCCGGCTCGATCTCAGGCGACGCCCACGTGTCCAGGATGGCGTGGTCGATATCGGCCAGCGCGTCCAGGTCAATGAAACCGGGGCTGATGATGGCCAAACCGGCGTCAATGGTCCGATCCACCGGCCCGGCGTAGCCATGGCCGACGAACTCGATGCGGTCGTTGTCATAGACAACTTCGCCATCGCAATAGATGACGTGGTCGTCGCCATTGTAGCCGATGACAAAGGCGGCGGTGAGTTTGGTTTTCATGGGTGGGCCTCTGGATAGACACAGCGATAGAGGAGGACTTGGTGTTACTTTCAGGATCTAATCAAAGCCACAGATTGAAAACCTGGAGGATGGCCTCTTCCGTTGGTAATAGATGGCGGATGAAAAGGGACTGCCGCCTTCCTACAGAGGCAAGTAGACAACCAAACTGTTCCATTCTTCCTGCTCACTACATTCATCAAGCAGCAACAGTTCACCAATCGCCTGACGTGGAGGCATGCGGCCGTTCAGGAGGAAGATGCCAGGCATCGGCTCTCCGGCTACTACCCGATCATAGGCATATTCGGGAACCGACGCACGGTCGTGGGTCACGAGAATGTAGTCATGGAGAGCCGCCCACGCCAAAATTGTGGGGTCATCGCTCTTCGCCAGCCCGACATCCTGAATGCGCACCAGATCAAGGCCGGGGCGACGACGCAACAAGCCACGAACGCTGTAGCCATTGAAGTTCTCATCGGCTAACAGACGGAGCATAGCTCAGGATGCCGTCCCATTCTTGCGCGCTAACAGACGGCCGCGCACTTCCGCCAGGTCCCCTTGTTGGTTTTCAATTCGCTCGCGCACAGCGCCAGCCTGTCGCTCACGCTCAACCAGGTATGCCTCTACTTCAGCTCTGTGGTGCAGATAATAGGCAATGGCGCTATAGATGTCGGCAAGTGCGGCGGTCGGATACTGCTGTACGATAGTTTCCGGCGTCGCACCATCTTCAAAGGCATGGACGATCAACTCCAGCAGCACGCGGGAGTTGCCGATACGCAGTGCGCCGGAGGCATCCTGGCGCAACGGAGGCGCTTCTTTTTGTAACACAAGTTCCATTACCGTCCTCCTCACATCTGAGATCCGCCGGTCGATCAATCGCTGCCCAAATCGGTTGAATTTGGCGTTCGACTAGTCCAGCCCGATCTCGGCAGACAAATCTTCTCCGTTGGTCGAGCGTAGTCGATTATGTTCATATTCAACTCGATCTTCACTATACCGTAACGAGCACTATTGTCAATCAGATTCGCATTCGGTCTACAGCCCAGCCCCATACGAAAACAACGGATCCTCCGAATCACACGGCACATCCGGCTTCTGCGCCCGCACCGCGTCCATTGACGATGGCAGCTCAATCGGCAGCTTGTCCGTCGGGTTGAATTCCCCGAAGTTGGTCTGCAGGATCACGCGGTTATCTCAGGGGAAAGGTGTGGTCATTGACCCAGTTGTTGAAAGCCTCTCGACCAATGGTTCCCGCGGCAACGCCCAGAATCAGTTGCTCTTGCTCATCAACATCTGCAGCGATCTGACTTCCGTTCAAGCGCAGAAATACGGCCATTGCCGCATGACCAACTCGTTTATTGCCGTCGACAAATGGGTGATTCATGATCAAGGAGTAACCGAGTGCTGCGGCCTTGTCGATTATCGTCGGATACAGATCCTGGCCGGAAAAGGTTGCATATGGCTGTGCGACAGATGATTGTAGCGCTCCGATGTCCCGTATTCCGTGTGAACCGCCGGATGCCTCGATGGCTCGCCTCTGTAGATCGATCACTTCAACCAAGGAAAGATAGCGGATCATGACAACCGTTTGTAGAGTTCTTCGTTTTCGCGCAAGACATGGTCTGCAGCCTGGAGGTAGTCTTGCCCTGGGTGAGACAGAAGATCATCGATACTGAGGCGAACCAACTCTTCTGTAGTCATTCCAAGTTGCGTTGCCAACTCTCTCAGAAGCTGAAGGCGATCGTCTTCAAGTGCAATTGTGATAGATGTCATTGTTTTTTCCTCAAAATGGACGGGCCGATACGGTATCGTAGCATAAAACCGTCCGTTTGTCGCTGAACAAATGGGGCAATACTAGCGCCACAGAACAGCGAAAATCCGGAGACAATCACGCCAGCCGAAGGCTAGATTGGTCCCCCTGTTTCGTACCGAAGCCCGTCGCCATACCTAAACAATGGATCCTCCGAATCGTACGGCACATCGGGCTTCTGCGCCCGCACCGCGTCCATAGACGACGGCAACTCAATCGGTAGTTTTCCGCTGGGGTTGAATTCGCCGAAGATGGCGTCAAGGATCACGCGGTCGGCCACGCCGAAGCTGGCCAGCAGCCCGGCTGAAGCGGCGGCAATCTCGGGGATCACGGCGGCGCGCTCCAGGGTGATGTCGACGATGGTGGGCGTGGTCCTGAGGATCTTGAGCAGACGGGCCTTCTCTTTGCCCTTGAAGTCGAGGTCACCCTGGTGGAAAAATCTCTCTAGGAAACCGATGCCGCGTGGCTGGTAGGGCGTGGCCAGGCGCAGGATGGCCAGATCCGCGCCCTGGGGCGTGTCGACCAGATCGCCGTACTCCGCGGCGATAGCCGGATCAAGATTCTCGATGTAGAGTCGCAGCCGTTTCGTCACCGGCAGCGCCTTGCCCTCGCCCAGCTCGCCGTTCTTGAGCAGCACGACGCTCTTACGCTGCGCCTCCAAACCCGCGGCCTGGAATTTAGGCGTACCGATTCGCTCGCCCACGCGCAGCTCGTCCACAAATGGATTATCGAAGAGACCTAGTTCAAACTTGACCCGCAACAGCCTGCGCACCGACTCGTCAATGCGCGACTCCGGCAGCACGCCGTCGTGCACCAGGCCGATGATGTGATGGGGCGAGTACTGGCCGCCAAATTGATCGACGCCGGCTTCGATGGCTTTGGCATAGCGCTCGGGCACGCTCAGATCCTCCACGCCCCAGGCCGGCGCATCCAGGATCTTGAAGAAACCGAACGCCTTGTTGGTCTCGACGATCATCCAGTCCGAGCAGACCACGCCGTCGAAGCCATACTTCTCGCGCAGCAGGTCGGTGACGATCACCCGGTTGTAGGCCATGCCCACGTTCTCGGAGGTCTGGTCCATGGGGAGGCCGTAGTAGGGCATGACCTGCTCGACACCGGCCTCGAAGGCGGCCTCAAAGGGCGTCAGGTGGTAGTCGAAGTTGTCGCCGGGGTAGACCTGCTCCTTGCCGTAGGCAAAGTGGGGATCGAGGCCATCCTTCTGAGGGCCGCCGCCGGGAAAATGCTTGACCATGCAGGCCACACTCTCGGGACCGACTGCCTCGCCCTGGAAGCCACGGATGTAGGCGGCCGTCATCTTTGCCGCCAGTTCGGCATCCTCGCCGAAGGTGCCGGCGATACGCGCCCAGCGCGGTTCCGTGGCCAGATCGGCCATGGGATGGAGCGCACTGCGGATGCCGATGGCCCTATACTCCTGGCGGGCGATATCACCGAAACGCTCGACCAGATCGACGTCACGCGTGGCCGCCAAGCCCAGGGGATCGGGCCAGTGCGAAAAGCCAGGCATGGGCATGCCCGTGCCCGGGTTCTCCTGGGAGCCGTGGCGCGGGTCCGAGCTGAGCGTCACCGGGATGCCCAGCCGCGTGCGCTCGGCCATGGCTTGCAGTTTGTTGTACCAGCTCGCCACTGCTTGCGGGTCCTTGGCAAAGACGATGAAAAAGTGGTTAATGTGGCGGTTGATAACCATCTCCGACGTACTCAGTGGGCTCGTGAGGGAAGGGTTCTCGACCAGATTGCCTTGCCTGCCAGGATTGATAATGGGGTGCATCATCAGCCCGACCTTCTCCTCCAGTGTCATCTGGCCCAGGAGATCTTCGACACGCTCGTCGATGGGGCGCCGGAAGTCCTCGTAGATGTCCAGGCGGCCGTTACCGTTGAGATCTCGGAAGGGGAGGCCGTCGATGAACAGATCGGGGGTTTCTTCGTCAAGACGCCCTCGATTGCGCGACGACGTCAGCTTGGCCTTGAGCAGGAATCCGGTGACGGCTGTCGCCAGCAGTCCGGCCAAGCTGACAATGAATAGAACTACGGCTTTGATAGCGTTCATTGAATCCCCTTTGGCTTGCGCGTGCAGCATACTTCTTGGAATTGAATTCATTATACCGCAAGGGGTTGCAGGGGGATGTGGGACGTTTTATTGAGGGCGGCGGGTGGGGTTCGAAGTTTGGCATATGGCCGCAAGGTTGGAAACCAGCGGCTAACAGCAAGAAGCGCCCAAGGGCGCTGACGTTGAGAAAATGGGGATCAGTTGTCCTGTCGATCAACAGACGTGACGCCTGTAACTTCGATCAGCGACTTCTCTCCCAGACAACCACCATCGACTGACTCGCCGACACAACATCCGTATCTCCATCAACATCCAGGTCCGCAATGGCCAAGGCTCGGCCTCGCTCGCCGAGCCCGCCAAGCGGGACCAATGTCCAGGGCTCGTCAAACGGCGAATCATTCTTCCAGATGCGCAGTTGAACGCTGTCGTCACGCAGATGGCCGATGCCGATCAACGCTTTAGTATCGCTGTCGCCCAAATCCAGGACTTTGATCTGGTGCACGGACTCATGATCCGAGCCCACATTCTGCTCCTGCCACGGCCCGTCAAAGGGCGTGCCGTCGTTGCGCCAAACTTTGACCTCGCCATCGCTTCGGTATAGGCCGGCCGACACAAGATCGATCCAGCCATCGTTATCCAGATCCGCCGTGGCAAGGGTGCGTGTGTCGCCAATCTCGCTGCCAACATCGGTCGATGTCCAACGGCCATCGAAGGGCGTGCCGTCGTTCTCCCAGACGATGATCTCGGCATCCTCGTCGCGGCGTCCGCCGCTGATCACATCCAGATCGCCGTCGTCATCCAGGTCGGCCAATGCCAGTGACTGGACCGCATCGTCGGTCGCGCCAAGCTCATGGCCGGGCCAGAGGCCATCCAACGGCGTGCCATCGTTTTCCCAGAGCAGGATTTCAACATCCACCTCAGCGCTGGCGCCGGTGACGATATCGAGATCGCCGTCGCCATCGATATCCCCCACAGCCAACGCGACCACCTCGCTGTCGACATCCCCGACTGGAGCTGAAGGCCAATGGGCGTCAGCCGCTTGAGATGGTTGGTTGATCCAAACATTGACCTGGTGGGGTTCTTCACGGCCGTGGGCAGTGACGAAGTCGATGTCGCCGTCGCCATCGATGTCAGCGGGCAGGGCGCGCCAGATGACGGCCACGCTCTTGCCAAGAATCTGCGCCGGCCGGGGGAAGCCGGCGAGATCGCTTGGATCATGCCAAAACAGCAGTTGGTGGCCAGCGCCATTGGTCGTCGCCACCAGATCGGGCAGACCGCTACGATCGATATCAAGAGCCATCACAGCCGACACCGGATCGAGATCTCGACCGACAACGCGTCCGGCATGGAAGAGGGATGATGCAGATTCGATCTCAAGCGTCTCAGGCCAGATCGCCGTGCCGTAGATGCGCAGATCGTCGATCAGAATATCGGTCTCCCAGGAACGACCTTCGACCATAACCGGCCGCTGCGCGTGTACGTCAAGATCGATTTTCGACTCGGCCTCAAATTGCTGCTCATCGTCACGATAGAAAGTGACCGTACCGTCGGGGGCAATCACGATTCGATAGTGGTGCCAGGCATCGTGCAGCGGGCTGTGCGGCTCCTGATGGACTTCGGCCCCGACACGATACTCGACATAGTCCAACTCTTCTTCCGCACCGACATAGGTCCGAATGAGTTGGGCCGGCTGGCCTTCAATGCCGACGTAGTCTTCGGTCGTCCCCAGGCTCACGCCGACGCTGGCGCTTTGCCAGTGGGGTCCTGTGGCTCGGCCTTTGGCCCAGAAATCAATGACTGCCCCTTGCGTCAGATCGAGGGCGAAGCGGGAGACGACGCCGCTCTCATAGTTCTTGTCACCACCCGGATCGAAAGCGGTGCTCTCCAAACGCCCCAGATCTGGCTTCAACTGAGGGAGCGGTTCGCCGAACTGTTTCCAGGTGCCGGCAACGATTCCATCTTCCCACTTTTCCTCCAGAATCAATGGAAGATCAGGCACAGGCAGATCCGAATCATCATCAGCGGATCGGACATCAAACGTCAACGATCCAGCGGCGGTATCGCCGTTTGCAGGAAGGTTTTCAAACTCAAAGAGCAAGAGGAAGACGCCCCCAATCACAAGGGCGACCACAAGAACAATTCCAACTACGACAAGCGTTCGCATCCAAGGATTCCTTTCGGATAAACAGAACGCCGGAGCGCTCTACTCAGGATAGTATGAAAAGCAGAATGAATTGTGACAATCGACGGGCGAAATGTGGCAGAAATGTGGCAAGGTCAGGCCATAAAGCTGAAAGCACGACGAGATCATATCGTGGGGATCGAGAGATTCTGGCCTTTGGCCTGAGATTGGGAGATTCCTGACGGGTCCGCTATCTCTCAATCCCTGAATTTCGGTGGCTCTAACCTACTGTTCTCGTAGAACCATCAGTTTAGGGCGTAAAAAAGAGAACAAGAAATCAACCTCAATAATCCTGTATCACGACGCCCAGTTCACCAGCACTCGCCTGTAGCGGTAGGGTCAATGTGACCGTCGTCCCATGACCATATTGGCTGTAGACCTCGACAGTGCCATGGTGGCGCTCGGCAATGCGCTTGACAATGGCCAACCCTAGACCGGTACCGCTGCGACGACGAATCTGGGCATCCGGCGCACGATACGCGCTGTCGAAGATATCCGGCAAGAAATCTTCAGGGATGCCCATACCATCATCGGAGATCGAAATCTGGACAGCCTCCTCTTTGAGTCCGATGCCCAGGACAATTTGGCGGCTGCCTTCGCTGGCGTATTTGAGGCTGTTGTTGACAAGGTTGTCGATGGCGACTGTGATCTGGTCTCGATTGGCCAAGACGCGGGGCGGGTGCTCGGGACCATGGTAGAGTAGATCGATCTCCTGGTCGATGGCTCGTTCAGCGTACAACATGATCACATCGGCGATCACGCTGCGCAGTTGTACCGGCTGGACCGAAATCGGCGCATTCTCGCTCTCGAGCTGAGCCAGCAAACGCAGCTTGCCCGTCATATCGATCAGCCGTCTCGCCTCAGTATCGATTTGGCTGATGTACCGTTTGGCATCTAGGAGCTGGACATGCTCGTCACCCTCAACCAAGGTTAAGTCGAGGTTGGCTGATGCCCCAAGAATTGCCTGTAATGCGTTGGAGATCTGATGGGAAATGGTGCGGATGAAGTTGTCGTAAGCAATTTCATTGCGAGAAGTCCGACGAGCAGGGGGGAGCAGTTGATCTCGCCGGCGAAGCACTTTGCGCAGGTCGTGCAGACGCATCATCTGCCATGTAATCACACCGACACAGAGTGGAATGGTGAGAACCAGGACAATCAAAAAGATCAACCCAAGAAAACCGAACTCAACTAAGAAAGTCACAGAATCGATAGCCCCAGCCATAGACCGATTGAATGTAGATAGGATTTGTCGGATCGGGCTCGATCTTCTTGCGCAGACGCGCGATGCAGGAATTCACCGCCAGATCAGAGACGCCCCCAGATGTATCCTTCCAGACCAATTCGACAATATCGTCGCGCGAGACCGGGCGGCCTTCATGGTCCAAGAGATAGAGCAGCAGATCGAATTCAAGGACAGTCAAGTGAGGTGTTCGACCGGCAACCCGCACAGTCCGCCGGTGGCGGTCGATCTGGAGATACTCATCGACCACCAACCAGTGGTTGTTGCCGACACTATTTGACGCCTGCGCCATACGCAATAGAGAACGCACTTCGGCCAACAACACCGGCAGTTCAAACGGCTTTGTGAGGTATTTGTCAGCGCCGATCTCAAGACCCACAATACGATCCACCGCCTCACGTCGAACCCCCGAGATCATCAACACGGGGACATAGGTTGAAGCGGTTCGGATCTGGCGACAGACATCAAACCCATCCTGACCCGGCATCTGCACGTCCAGGATCACAAGATCCGGACTTGTCTCTGCCAGATAGGTCAAGGCTTCGACGGCATCCCCGGCCGGCACGACCTCGAATCCGTTTAGCGAAAGGTAATCACTCAACGTGCGACGAACGTTCTCTTCGTCGTCTACCAGGAGAATGGTTGCATCCATTTTGGTTTTTTGTGCTGGTCCCCAAAAGACATCCAGCCTGCGACGAGAGGACGCAGTTGAGGTCTTTGGTTCAGTGGTACCGCCTGATGTGATGAAGACTATGATACCACAGATCGGGGGCAGATCAGGGTTTCGGGGGACATGGGGTGCGTCCCAGATTTTTGCAAGATGAAAGGCGACCGCCCAGGGCTGTTCGCAAAGCGGGTGCGCAGCACCTTGACCCTGGGCTAACAAACGACGCCCGCTAAACCGGGCTTGACGTCGCCAAAGGCCCGTTCAGGGGCCGTCGTTTGTTAGCCCTGTCCATTCATGGCAGGGCGGTCTGCCGGCACGGATAGAGCAACTCAATGTGAGTGGAGTGGGACGTCGCTTGACCACAGAAAACGCCAGAACTAGGTATTTGTCTCTAGGGGACGAGCGTCACGTCGGTCAACAATATCTGCCCATCTCCCGCGTCATAGCCACCTGCATCGCTGACCGGCAGACGAGTTGCGCCCTCGCTGCCCGACTCATAGATGCCGATCCAAAGTTCATACTGGCCCGGCTCAACACCCTCCAGCGTTATGGGCATGTGGCTCAGAACGCGATCCGATTCACGCCACGCGCTGGTCGGGAAGCGGCCGGCGGCCGGCGCTTGGTCGAAGCCGGCAACGCGATTGCCCTGCGAGTCGAGCAGATGGGCGAAGACCGTGTAGTCGGTGGCCGGGACGCCAACGGCCTCCCACAATAAGGTGACGGTCAGTGCGTCAGTGACGCTCAACGCAACATCGCCATTGGGGCCGGCGTCGAGACCGTAGCCGGCCAGCGACAGCACGTCGCCAAAGACCGTGCCGCCCGGCTGCAACATCGCGTCTTCCAGCCTCGGCGAGCGCATCGGCTCGACCTCAACCCGCCCCACGAAGGGCACGATCTCCTCGCCGTCACTGTTGCGGGCGATGACCGGCAGCTTACCGGCGTCTTCCTTTTCTGGATTGATGAATCCGACGTAGACATCGGCCAATAGCGGCGACTGATCGCCGATGCTGCGCTCGATCTGCACGAGGTAGTTGTCGGCGTAGATCGAGCCCGGATGCCAGAGCGTGGTCGGGTTGCGCCCCCAGCCCGGATGGCTGGTCACATTGGCGATCTCTGCGCCGGTTTCATCCAGCAATTGCAGAAAGATGCGGTAGTTGTCGTTGACCGGTTCAGCTGCACGCAGATAGAGCGTGATCGGCACCTGCTCGCCAAACCCGAAACGCTCGCCCTCGGGTAGATCGACGGCCAGCAGGTGCAGCAGATCGTTGTCTCCATAGGTGATGTCAACGGACCGAGCGTCTTCAGGCACTGCGGCGATGGGCTTGGGCTGGCTGTAGCTTTGCGGAAAGAGGACGGCGAGGGTGTAGATTGAACTGCCGAGCAGCAAGGCTGCAAGAGAACCCCACCCGATGAGTTGAGCCCAGCGCGGCAGCATCCGCAGCCACCACCAGAGGCCCAGCACAAGCAGCGGCACAAAGGCCACCAGCCCGGGATAGAGCAGGCGCCCCTGACTCCCGGTGGCCTGGCTGGTCCAATAGAACCAGAGCCCAAACGAAAGCATGGCCCAGATCGCCAACACGCTCCAGGCGGTGAGGCGAAACCACTGTCGCACATCGCTCTGCCGGACTACAGTAGCAGCGAAGCCCAAAAGGCCCACCGATGCAAAAACCGTGATGGCGTCCAGCAGCTGATAGATCCACTGGGGCAACAAAATGTTGAACCAGCCAAACAGTCCCCAGAACGAATAACGTAGCCCGCGAAATTCGCCCACAAAGCCACGCCAACCGAGCGGTTTGGTGCGTTGCCCGTTGATGGCCAGCAGGTTTGACAGGCCAAACCAATCATTGTAGAGCGTATAATTGCGCCAATACCACCAGCCGGCAATGATCAGGGCAGGCAGTATCACCAGTGGAATGGCGCGTGCGATCAATCGCCAATCGCGACGGCGCCACGCCATCCAAAGACCGGTTCCCAACGCCAACACCGCCAACCCTAACCCCTGTAGTTTCGTGAGGGCGGCGATGCCCAGCAAACTGCCCAACACGACCAACTCCCACCAGCGCACCGGGGCATCATCCGGCTTCACAACCAGCCGTACAAGCCAGTAGACCGTGACGGCGCCGGCCGCAATCACGCTGCTGTCGTTGGAATAGGAGGCGCTGATGAAAGCAAACTGTGGAATGAGGGCCGCAATCCAGATCGCTAACAGCGGCAATGCACGTGCCTGCCGATCGGCTCTACCGCTGTCACTGATCGCCAGCCGCGTCGTGGCATAGATGAACCAGAGCGTTGCCAAGCCCAACGCCAGCGATAGCCAACGCCCGACGTGCAGCGCCAGGTTGGCGCCGGTCAGCGGATGGTGGGCCGCACTGTAGAGCAGATAGTTCTTGTTGCCAGGATAGAGCGGATCACCAAGGTTGGCCCCTGGCGTGCGGATGTTGAGTTGGTCAAAGTCATCCTGGTCGATGCCGGCAGTCAGCAGCCCGACCATCAGATAGTAGAGCGGAGCCTGGCTGCCCTCCTGGTGCCACGGGCCAGTGGCCGTCTCGTTTTGGACGGGCAGGCTGTTGCCCTGAGCCATATGCCGTCCAAACCCGTAGTGGAAGAGTTCGTCCGGGGTTTCGAACGGGGGGACAGCCATGCTGTACCAGATGCCAAGCACGACAAAGAGAAGCAGAGCAATCGCCACGCCCCACCGTTCGAAGCGGCGGAAACGCTGTTGTTCGTCTGCGGTTGGCTCGATCATGGCAGATTGTGAAGCACTCATGTTGGTCATTATAGCGGCAGGTGGCGCTGGCGGCACTTTGTGTTCGTTTGCTAGAACGACTGCCACATTCACAGTCATGTCATCCAGCCCAGCTTTGCGACATAGATGTCTCGATACAATCCGATCTACTGAGCAGCCATCTCTATCGGCAATACGACGGTGGCCCCATCGGGCAGCACCTCTAGATTTTCCGATTCCGTGACCGGAAGCTTCTCCAATGTGTCGCGGTGATAGAGTTGCAGCTTGATCTGGAAGGCGGCAGGATTTTCACTCAAGGCAGCGGGCAACGGTGGCGGAAGCTCCGTCCATTCAACAATGTTGACCCCTTGATCCCAGAAGCCGGTTGCTACTGCACCGTCGTACGGCTCGCGTTCCGTCGTGGAGAGCGGGATGCTCCCCTCGTTTGCCGGCGCTTCGACCAGCTGCATCAGAGTATTTGTAGTTGTCGTCGCAGATCGTCCATCGCCTGCCAATGGAGGGTCACGGGTAGCGCCAGATCCGGCGCAGCGATCTCACCAATGTTATATCCGACCAGGCGAATGCGGTCACCGAAGACGATTTCGGCGGGATACGCTATGTCTGCCGCCGGCTCGGGATAGACAGGCACTTCCGGCAGGTAGAGGAAGGCATGAAGCGTTGAACGGCTGAAGAAGGTTTTGTCGCGCAGAAGGTACATGTTTTGGTTGAACCACTGCTCGACATTGCCGTCCAGGTCGGAGATGAGATGCGGACCGATGCGGACCAGCCAAATTCGATTATACTCTTCCTTGAACTGTTGCAAGAGGGGCGGATTTTCCTCCCAGCCGACGTTCAGGAGCGGTGTGCCGAAACGGCCAATGTGACTGCCTTGCGCCTGGGCCGATGCGACGGCCTCCAACGGCAGATAGTAGTCGGCGATGCGCCAGGAAAAGGGCGACCTGATGAGGATGAGGTCGCCGGGCGCCAAGCGATCCTCAATGTAGCTGCCCAGGCCGGCCAGGTCACCCTTGCGGTACTCCTCCAGGGTGAAGTAGTTGAGTGTGCTGTAGGCCGTCGCCGTCACCAGTACCAGCGCAACGGCGCCCGCCGCCCAGCGCTGGTACCGCGTGATCACACCCAAACCGCCGCCCAGGAGCAGCAACATGCCCCCGCCGATCACGGCCATCTGTCGCGCGGTCATGTAGGCGGGCAGAACCAGGTTGACCAGCAGCAACATACAGACCGGCACAACCACCAAAAGCGCAGGCAGCCAGCCTCCCTTTTTGATCACATCCCGTGACCGCAAGGCCCAGCCTCCGCCCAGCAGCATCAGCGCCCCGAAAAGCAAGTCGATCCACCAGACACGGTTGATATCAACACTCAACCCCAGGCTGAATGCATTCAGCAGATCGGGAATGAGGACCTTGAGGCGCACCGGCGCGAAATTCTCGCCGCCGGCCTGAATGACAATGAAGAGCCAGTAGGCAGCGAGGCCAACCAGCGCACCGGCGGCCAAGATCAGTGCCGAGACGATCAACGCCAGCATCCGGCTGCGTTTGGCCAACCAGAAATAGAAGATGAGCGCGTGGACCGGCAACAGGAATACGGCGTAAAAATGGGATGTCAGGAACATCAGCTCGGCCAGCAAGAAGCCGGTGAACCATCGCCATCGAAACTCCTTGGATTCCGTGGAACGCAGCAGCAGGTAGGTGCTGAGCGGCGCAAGCATTCCCCACAGCGCGTAGGGACGTGCTTCCTGGCCGAACCAGAGGAAAAAGGGGCTGACGGCGGCAAAACCCGCTGCCCAGTAGGGAGCTGACGATTCAAAGATGCCTCGCCGAACAAACCATCGGGCCAGCACCCAGAGCACCGCAGGCAGCAGCGTCGCCGCCATAACGGACACGTAGCGCAGCGAAAACTCGCTGTCGCCGGCCAGCCGCAGCAGACCGCCTTGAAGCAGGAAGAACATAAACGGATGCTGATCGATAGTCAGCAGCTGAGAAAAGCCGTCGTAGATGACCAGGTGACCCTTGAGCAACGGCAACAACGCGGACTCGGCCCGTTGCAGGCTCAGGCTCTCGTCCCACCAGAGGTTCTTTGTCCCCAGCTCCCAAACGACGCGGCCATAGCTCACCAAGATGATCGCGAGTAGCAGCAGGCGTCGAAAGGTCGATTCGGTTTTGCGTGCGGCAATGGCGGTTGTCATTGTGTGTCCCGCTGCTAAACTCAGCACGTCACGATTTGTCATAATGAGTACCCGACGAAGCGGGGCTTCGCAAAGACAAAAAAACAAGGTGCATTTAGGCGTCCGCCAGTCATTCTGAGCATGTTCGCGTCGACAGTTCGAGCATGTTAACAGACCAGCGAAGAATCTGGACAACAATGTCAAGACCCTTCTTTGGCCTCTTGAGCGCCTCGATCTGTCAACGGTTACCCACTCAGGCCTGCCCTGAGCTTGCCGAAGGGGTGACAGAGTGTCTTCTGCCGCGACAGAGCATGTTTCTTAAATGCGAGTATTCAGAACCCCTTCACTCAGGGAAACTACCAGCGGAGAATCTTGGTTATCTTGAGTTCATGAACTACTGCAACCCAGTCTTTCAAAGTTTCAGGACGATCTGCCCTTCCGACGGAGCGAAGCGACTGCGAAACCGTGAGTACTGTAGGACGGAATGGTTGCGTACCGCCCCCAGCCTAGGTCTCTCTATCAAGGCTTCAACTCGGCGGCGTTGTCCAGCACCGATTGGCCGCTCTCATCAATGGCAATGAGTCTCTCACCGGAGAGCGGATCGTATAACCCAACGCGCAGCCGATAGGCGGCCCGATCCGCACCTGCCGGCAACGACCAGCGTATGCGTGTCGATGACGACCTCTTGCGGCAACCACTGGCTCGTCGCGTAGCCGCCGCCCGGCGCCGCATCGGACTGGGCAACGATCTGGCCGTCTTCGTCCAGAAGATGCAGGAAGACCTGATAGCTGCTCTCCGGCCGGTGCAATGCCTGCCAAACCAACGTTACCGCCAATTCGCCGGTGTCGGTGACCGCGCTGTCGTATCCGGCAAGCACAATCTGATTGCCGAATGTCACGCCGCTCTCGTGGTCGAATGAGGGAAGTTCGTATTGGCGTGTAGACTCGGAGAGAGTGATTCCGCCCAGATCGATCGTGCTGTCGCCTGATTCAGTCTGAAGCCGATAGTCTCCCGGTGCAGTATCCACCGGCACACTTGTACGCAGGCGTCGACAGAGTGCTTCGCCATCCTCCCATAAGGCGTCTTCGGCCACGTTGCCGCTCCACAATACCACCCGTTCATCCCCGTCCAACACCAGCTGGATGGGCGTCTCGGCAGCCTCAGCGTCGCCGGCCCACACAAGGTCTATGCGTGCCGGCGAGCCCGGCTGCCATTCCTGACTATCGGCACTGTATCCCAACAGCGTCAGATTGTCGCGCACAGCCTGTTCCACCATTGTATCCGGTGCGAAATGGTCGATTGGCTGCGACACCAGCGGCAGCGTCAGATAACCGGCCAGTGCGCTGTCGCCGGGCGCATCGGTGCGCTGCATACGCATGTTGTCGGCCAGATATTGGTACCAGCCGACCTGAACGCTCACTTCCTCACCGCCGGCACAGAGATCCTCGATCTCAGGATAGTAGCGGTCAATCACCCGTTCGCCTTCACGCCAGAAGGGTGTGCGGTAGCTGCCGTTGCCCGGCAGCTTATCCGTCTGCCCGACGCGTCGTCCGTCAGCGTCGATCAGATGCACGAAGGTCGTCAGATCACGGAAGGTGTGGCCGTCGCTGCGCCAGAAGAGGTTGAGTTCGCTGCTGTCGTCAAAACTCTGCATGCCCAGCAGGGTCGGCGCTTCAAAGAAACTGCGCTTCATCCTCGGGACCCAGTTCATTGGTGGGCGTAGCATCGGCCGGCCAGCCCTCCATCGCACTTGCAGGCACATGGACAACGGTAATCAGCGAATTGCCGAAGTGATCCAACACCGGTTCGACGGTGGCTTCAGGCCAGTAATCGGCCAGCGCTCCGGCCCGGCTGTGCTGCTCCGCCGGGAAGCCGTAGACGGCGTCCTGGCCCGCGGGCGGCAGCACAATCGTGTCGCTGGTATCGATGGACTCGATGCCCAACGGGCCACGCAGTAGATAGACCGTCGAGTGCTTTTCGCCCCACAGTTGCGAGATGTAGACGGCGTCCTCATCCGCGTACTGAGCCAGATAATCGAGTGCATCCAGCTTGTCAGCGTCGTACAGATAGTAGACTTCAGGGCTTTGCGCAAAGCGCACGAAGTAGTCGTAGATTGTGGAGCCAGTGCTAAAGATCAGGATACAAGTTGCCGCAACCGGCCCCAACCAGCGAAGCGGCCATTGGTATGTGACGATCCACGTCAAACCCAGGCCTGCAGCCACAAAAGTGGCCGGCAGCGAGGGCATTGTACGCGAGTAGTTGGGCGCAGCCTCGCTCAACACTGATGGCAACAACATGACCAACACCCAGATGGCCAGCAGTGAGAGTGCATCAAAATCGGGATCATCTCGACGACGCAGCCGCCAGATCCAAATGAAGAGACCGCCGGTGAATACGGCAGCCATCAGCAGGTCAAAGACGGGACGGCCGGCCAGGTTGTGGGCCCACTCCAGATCGCCGTAAAAACTGAACATGCCGGCGACGTGCAGAATATTGTCGAGCAGGTGTGTCCACGGATTGCCGCCGCTGACCCGCTCGGCGAAGATGGAGACCTCTGAGGCGTGGCCAAAGAAAAAGTCTGGATTGCGTAGAAATTCGAACCCAAGGGGCAAGAAGACCAAAAAAGCTGTCAGCCCCGTAATCGCCAACCCGCCCACAATGCCGTCAGGTTTCCAGCTCCGGGTAGAGGGCTGCCGCCAGAGCATCCACCCGACGTAGAAGAGCAGGATGAAGGGCACAAGACGGCCCGAGGGGTGGGTCCACGGCGTCAAGACCGACAAGGATGCCGCTGCCGATATACGCGAGCAGCCGCCATCGCCGCGTGGCCGCGTGGCCGCCTAACCAGAATAGACCCATTGCACCCGAGAGGATCAGCGGCATCATGATCACGCGTATGCCGTAGCGACTGAAGTGGATGTGCCAGAGGCTGATGGCCAGCGTGAGGCTGGTGAATGCGGCAATGTATCTGCTGTTGCGGCGAAGCAAGCCACGCAAGAGCAGATAGGCGGCGGGGATGGTCAAGATGCCGGCGATGGCCGAGGCCAAGCGCAGGGTGTAGACATTGACGCCGAACAGCGCGCCCAGAGCCGCCTGCCAATAGGTGTAGAGCGCCTCTCGACCACCGTTGGCCGGAAGAAAAAGGGGCGTGTGCCCAGCCAACACTTGCTTGGCATCGATGGCGTTGAAGGCTTCATCGAACTGGAAGCCGGGCGGCAACTCGCCTAACTGATAGAGACGCAACGCCGCGCCCAGCGCCGTCACCGCCGCCGATCTGATCCGATCCCAACGATTCCACGACGTGGGGCGTGGTGTGTAGGGCGTGGGGCGCACATCATTAGCCATTCACAATTAACCGTTCTGCATTCACCATTGAGTCTATGATGAAGGAATTTGCCACAGATTTACACAGATGAAAAAAAGGATAGGACACAGATGGTATTGAGATTTCTCTGGATATCTGTAAAACATCTGTGAATATCATTTGTTTATCCGTGTAAATCTGTGGCAAAAAAGTCTACGCACAAGCCCCCAGTTCACTGCCCTGCAACCTCTACAGAAGCAAGCTCGATTGTATCACCGATCTGGACATTTGCCAGCAAAAATGGCGCTGTCGAGGGGGGCGAACCGCCCGTAGAATAGGCCACGCTTTCCAGTGTCGCCGGATCATAGAGCGAGAGCATCAGCCAATAGTCGCCGGGTGCGATGTCCGCCGGAATGGCGAGCGCTTGGTAGCCAGGTTTCCGTTCACCCGGGCCCCAGGTTGTCGGCGGCAACAGGGGGCCAATCGGAAAACTGTCGCTTTGGGCAACGGGATCGCCATTGGCTTCCACCAGCCGCAGCGATACCTTATAGTCTGCATCCGGTCGCTCCACCGCCAGCCATGCCAGTTCGGTCAGCAGATGTGCTTCCTGACCCGGCAAGGCATCGAGCACGGCTATCTCTACGCCTTGGAGCTCAAGCCCGCCATCAAAGCGGAGGGCAGAATCTCCATCAGATGACTGAATCAGGTCCGGCTCCACATGGGCCGGGCTGGCATATTGGCAAAGATCCACGTCAAGCCATCTTTCACAGTCGACCTGATAGGCGACCGCCGTCAAGTACTTGGCCAGAAACTCGCCCGGATCAACCTCGTTCTGAGCAGTCAGGCTGAGCCACAACATCGGGTGTTCCTGTAAGTATCGCTGAATGTCGCCGTCCACTTCCTCCGGCACAACAGAGGGGGCATTGACCGGCCAGTGGGCGGGCAGTTCAATGTTGGGCACCGGGTAGAGCGGATTGCCCCCACCGTTCATTTCATCGATGAACATCTCATCAAGGTAGTATTTGGCCGGCAGGTGCTGTCTCGGCGATTCGATCAGTACCGCATCATCGGGCGCAATGCGGGCGGCCAATGCCGTGCTCATCTCGCGGTATTCACTCTTGGCATAGTCGGTCCGGTAGAAGATCAGTGCCACGAGACAGACACCGCCAAATGCCAGCATCCCAACCAGACCCAACGCCCGCGTCCAGTTCCACAGGCGGACAATCCCCAAGGCCATCAAAATGAAGAGCGCCGGGCCGATGTAGAGCACGTAACGCGTCGAAAGCGGTCCGAAAACCAGCGCGCTGACGAGCACCGGGACAACCAACAAGAGCGCCAGATACCAACCGGAAAGCCCTGACCAACGGTTGCCGCGCCGCAGCCAAAGTGCGTCCAGCAACCCTATGGCTAACAACGGCAGCCAGAGGTAGCCGATCCAGGCCCAATCCGGCGTCCAGCGGATGGCGGCAACGGTCAGGTCGCGCCAGAGTTCGTCCAGGAAGACGAAGAGCGGCGTACTCCCGGTGTCCGTGTTGCTGAGCACGGAGCCAAGCGTCATCTGGAAGCCGGGCGAAAAGGCCATCCACAGCATAAGCGGCAGCGCCGACAGCGCCAGCGCCATCAACCACTTTGGCCATTGGGATCGAAACGCCGGCTGGGTCATAGCGGCGATCAGGAAATAGATCCCCTGGGCGGCGAAGAGCAGTGCAGCGTAATAGTGGAAGCCGGTCATCGTCACATTGAGCAGCGCCAACAGAAGGACGCCGGCCCATGTTGGCCGTCGCACCAGCCGCGTCGACACGATCATGGCGCCGAGCGCCAGCGCCAGCACGATGGCGTACATGCGCGCGTCCTGGCTGTAATAGATCAGCACCGGCGCCATGGCTGCCAGCAATGCGCTGCCGTGCCAGATTGAAGATGATTGTGGATAGAGGTGACGTGCGAACTGCCAGCTCAGCGGAATGACGAGGATACCGGCCAATGCCGGCAGATAACGCAGTGCAAACTCGTTCTGTCCAGCGACCAGCGACCAACCATGAACCAGCAGTTGCCAGAGCGGGGGGTGTTCAAATCCTGCGGTCCAGTGAAAGACGATGATTTCCGAAGGCGTAGCGCGTGCCATCAGCGCCGTAGCGGCTTCATCATAGGAGAGGCCCAGTTCGCCCAATCGCCAGAGCCGAAGGGCTGCGCCCAGCAGCATGATCAGGGAGATAGTGATTCGGTTCAAGTTTGCGTCGAGTGAAGGAGAGAGCGATTCACCCCGCGCCGGTGTCTCTGTCAAAATCGCCATACCGGCTATGATTCTACAACAACTTCGCCCAGCACCACGTCTTGGCCGGCCGGCGTGTCGACCGCTTCACCGCCGGCCGGGTCATAGAGGCGCAGCGTGACCTGATAGCGTCCCGGCGCGAGATCGGACGGGAGCAGGATGCCGCGCTGGTCGGTGGCCGGCTGATCGACGATCCAGGCGTAGGTTGGGGCAAAGCCGTTTTGGGGCACGTAGTCGCGCGACAGACTGACGTTTCCTGCTTCGTCCTGGAGGCGCAAACTGAATTTATACTCCGGCGGCTGCTCGTGGGTAAACCAATGCGTGCTCACCCGCAACAGGTCGCCGGGGCGCAATGGCTCGGCTGAGACCTCAGCCCTCTGCAATATGAGTGCATCTCCGAACGGCACATTCAACTCGCTCGACTGCAAGGGTGGTCCCGGCAATCCATACTTGATCACGCGGATGTCGTTGTGATCGCTCTGGCCGCTGGCCCAACCGCGGGTGGCCAGCCAGACCTGTACTGAAGCGGGCGGGTGAAAGTAGAGCAGTTCCCAGGCAACATCTGCGCCTGCGGTGGCTTCCGTCAGGTAGGCGTCAACCACCTCCCAGGGCTCTTTCTCCAGAAAGCGCAGGTCATGGACTTGATTGGGGCCGTCGTAGTAGTGGAGGAAAACCTTCTCGGGATCCGGTCCATCGACCAGGATGACGTCACCCTCAGCCTCCTCATTTTGAATACGCCAGGCAGCGCCCTTGAAGTCCGGTTTGTGCAGCGCCTCATCGCTGTAGTGCCGGCTCAGCGCCAGACCATTGAAGCCGACCAACGCGGAGAACACAAGCGATCGGGGGCTGCCATTGTCCAAGACCATCCGCCGACTCTTTGGCCATCGCCCTTTCGCCAAAAGCCGATGTCGAGTCCGACCAGGCCGCCTGCAACCAGCAACATGAGCGGTCCGCTCAGCGCGATGGCATAGCGTTCGTGGAAATCCGGATCGCGCAGCGCCAGGGCGATGACAGCCGCCAACGGGACCAGCAGATTGACCGCCAGGAAGAATCCGGCGGCTCGTCGAATCCGCCACCAGACAACCGAACCGAGCAGCGCCAGCCCGGCGTAGGCGACGGGGAGCCAAAGACGCCACGGTGTTGGCATGGCGTCTCCGACCGTGTAGGCCGTCAGATAGCGCCAGGGAATCATCCAGGGCCGGCCGGGATCGCGCCAGCCGGGGAAGGATTGGATCTGAAACACCCGTTGCGTCCATGGCAGAAAGAGCAACACAACGACCACGCCACAGCCCATCCAACGCAAAAAGACAGGCCAGTTGCGGGTAGCGATCACCCAGCCGAGTGCAAAGACTGTGTGCGCCAGCGGGATCAAGAAACCGTAGTAGTGGGTATAGATGCCGGCTGTAAGTGTAACCACATAGCCGAGGGCCATCAGTTGCCAGCGATCATCGGGTCGCAGAAGCAGCCGCCACAGAAACCAGCCCGAGGCCAGACTCGTTAGCAGTAGCCAGGCGTACATGCGCACTTCCTGGGCATACCAGATCTGGAATACGCCGGTCGCCAGCAACAGCGATGCAGCCGATGCCGGCTGCCCGGGCATGGCCACGCCCGGGCATAAAATCGCCCATGTCGCTCGCCAGCCGGTAGATCATGGCGACGGCATAGCACACTTGGCAGTACCGAAAGGTAGCGCAACGCGTAGTCAGACGTGCCGGTTGCTCGCAGCCAGCCGAAGAGCAGCACGAAATAGCCCGGCACATGCTCAACCGGCATGTTGCGCAGCATTTCGCCGAAGGGCTGGGCGCTGCGCAGCAGGCTGATGCCCTCGTCACTCCAGAAGCTCTGTCCGTCCAGCAGATGAACGCGCAGCGCCATGCCCAGTAGTACGATCGCGCTGATGGCGACGATGTAAATGCGGTCAATGCGACGATCACGCCACCGTCTCATGGCGTCACCGTGATTTCTGCCACCGGATGCCAGGATTCTGGAATCACGGTCCCGTCACCGTCTGTCACAGGAAGGCGAGCGCCGTTCTCTGCTCGATCATAGAAGCCTATGTAGATCGGATAGTTACCGGGCTGGGCATCTTCAGAGACCTGCAACTGAATGTGGTCGACAATGATTTCATCCTCTAGCCACGACCAGGTCGGGTTGCCGCCGTTCTGCGGCAGGCTGTCGTACTGAGCCGCCATGCCAAGGCCCGGATCATAGGCCTGCACAAAGCGGGTGTAGTCGACTGATGTGGTCGCATTGGCCCGAAAATACAGCGTGAGATCGAAGCGATCTCCCGGATGCAGGCCCGTCTCCGGCAGAACCAGATCGTAGCCGATCAGCGTGGCCAGATCGCCGAAATCGGCGGTCGACTTCTGCGCGGGCGCCGGCGGCTGCGGCTGGACGATCTTGACCGGGGCCAAACGCGCATCGTCCCTGGGCAGGTCCTCGCCGGGGACAAAGACGGGCAATCGATCCAGCGTATCGTAGTCGTACATGCCGACCAGCGGTTGGTAGAGACCGCCGGGTGTGTCGTCCGGGATGCGCAACAGGTAGACATCAGGCCGGCGACTGACCTGATTCCACAGGCGGGGCGGCTGGAAGAGCGGTCCCGGCAGGTGGTCTTCCTGGGCAATGGGCTGGCCGGTCTGGTCAGTTAGATGCACGAAGGCGTGATAGTTGCGTTCGACCGGATCGAGCCGCTCCAGTCCAGCGTGTATTCGAGGTAGTCACCGGCGTCCAGTGCGAGGAGATCATTCTGCGTTGAACGAGCGGTTCCATGGCGGACATCCACATCGTAGCCATGGAGGATGGCCGCATCGCCCATGGTTGCTTCCGCCATGTTGGCTGGCGGCACAGACGCCGGGATCGCCGACGCCAATGAGAACTCACCGAGCGCTGTTTTTTCGGAGAGTGCGCCGCCTACCGAATCCTCCAGTTGTAGCGCAATCTGGTAGGTTCCAGCACCCATGCCTGGCATCAGAGGAACACGAATCGCGTCGTCAACCACTGTGCCGATCGGCCAGTTGCCGGCGTTGACCGCGTTGTAGTAGGGCGACGAGCGCAGTTCGGCGATCACTTGGTCCTCTTCGTCCTCAATTTGCCAGTGGATCTGAAGGCCGGCTTGGCGTCAGCGCCCATCACCTGCCAATACGGGTAGATGGTCAAGAAGTCGGCGCTCTTCTGCCCAAGTCGGAAGCCCAACAGGTTGAGGCTGTCAGTCTGCAACGGCTCAACAGGCGGGCGAATCGGCTCGACGGCCGGCGACATAAAGGCGGCAGCCAGACCGAAGACGATGAAGAACAATGGAACGACGATCAGGCCGCGCATCCATTGTCTGCGCCAGACGACCCAGGCGAGGACAACCAGAGCGATCAGACTGAGAATGGCCGCCGACTTCTGGGTAGTCGTGCCAACCCAGCGCACATTCACGCTATGCTCTCCAGCAGGCAGGTCGACCGTAAGCAGGCCGAGACTCGTGCTCGGGTAGGTCTGGAGCGGAACCTCGCCATCCAACCGTACTTCCCAGCCGGGAAAGTAGAATGTCGCAAAGCGCAGCGGCGTCTCGATTGCGCCGCTGGTGGTCATGCTGAGATCGAATGCGTTGCCGCTTTGCAGTGTGATCGTCAGTTCACTGTCCGGCGATGCCGGCTGCGCTTCGAGGGTCAATGCCTCGCCTGCCCACTTGGGGCGATATTCATGCAGCGAGCTGATGCCCTGGGCGCCGGTCTCGATGCCGCGATCGATCTCAAGCTGAGCGGCGACCGCGGTCGAGACGTCGAGACTCTTGGCCGAAAAGAGATCGATCCAGTCGAGTCGGGGCTGTCCCGTAATCACAATAAACCCGATCAACGCCAGGCTGGCAGCGACACTCGTCCACTGACGCGGATCGCCCTGCGGGCAGTTTGAGCACCAGGCCGCCGGTCAGTACAGACAGAAACAGGGTGATGATCGAGAGCAGTCGCCAGGGGAACTGGGCGATGGGCAGGATGTCGTTGCTGACCCAGATCGGGAGCGCCCACTGACCGCCGAAGACGGCGGCGACCAATGCCACGACCAAGAGATAGATCCACTCAGCGTCCTTGCGCCCGGCCAGGAGAAAACCGGCCAAGCCCATGACCACAGAGACAATGCCGATGCGGATCGGGCGCGCAAAGGTGTGGGCGTAGAAGAGACCCAGATCAAAGGCATTCTCCCACGTCCACATACTCATCGGAAGCCAGGCATTCTTGGCAATCAAGTAGGCGCGTTCCGATAGGAAACCGCGCTCCAGAATCAGCGGCAGCCAGAAGAAGGCGCTGACGCCCATGGCAAGCAGCAGACTTGTCAATGCCCACCAGAAGCGCCGCCGATCTCGCCCGCTGCGCTGCCAATGGATGATCATGTAGCCGATCAGGACCGGCGGCACAAAGAGCAGCGTGATGTTGTGGGTGAGGGCCAATCCGCCCAGGCTCAATGCAACCGGCAGGACATAGCGCCCCGGATGGGCTGCGTAGAAGAGTCGCCGCACGCTCCAGAAGATCCAGGGCAACAGCGCCAGCGCTCCGACCTCGGCGATGGCGCCGCGAATGTAGACGTTGGTCATCAGGTAGGGCGAGTAGAGATAGGCGACGGCAGCAAGCAGCGCAGCCCATCGTCCCACCACGGGCCGATTGTAGGTATCCAACGCCAAGAGATAGACGCCTACTGCGCCCGACCAAGACCAGCACGTACAGAAGGACAGAATGAAAGCGTAATAGAGATCGATGCCGATCAGGTGAAACAGCTCGACCAGATAGTAGGTGCTGGGTGCGTAGTAGTTGAAGACCGGGTAGCCGTTGCCGAGAAGCAACTCCGGGATCCAGCGCGGGAAGAGTGCGCCGCTACGCAGATGCTCGTCCAGGCGGCCGATACGCAGCAAATGGGTGCCGCCGTCAAAGGAACGGGGCAATCCCTCTGTCAAAAAGGGCATGAAGGCCGGGATCGCCAACGGGACGAGTAGAAGCCAGACCTTTGTGGACAACCAATCCATTGCCCGACTGATGGTCGTCAACGTTCGGCCCTCAATTCATTGGCCGAGTTGTAGGATTCGATATGACGCCGGGCAATGTTGACCCACGTAAATCGTTCGACTCTGTTTGCGGGCATTGGCGCGCAGCCGCTCGGCCAGCCAGGGGCTATCCAACAGGCGGCTTACGACCTTGGCCAAGGCCACATCGTTCTCCGGTGCAACATAGAGTACGTCTCGCTCGTCGACCAACTCGGGCAGCGGCATCTGGGGCGTCGTGGTGACCACGGCACAGCCGTTGGCCAGCCCTGCCATCAGCGTGCCCCGGCGCAGACTCGCGCCATCCACATAGGGCATGACCAACACATCACAGGCGTTGAGATCGGCCCCGACATCAGCATCAGGCTGGCGGCCGGTCCACTGCACATGGTCGGCCAGGCCAAGATCGTCAATGAGTTGCTCAACTTCCTGCAGGTAGGCGTAGTTGGTCGGATCGCTGGCCCCCACACGCTCGCCGATCATGAGCAATTGGGCGGTCGGGTACTGGTCGACAAGCAGACGCAGCGCACGAATGAGCGTCGTGCCGCCCTTGCTGCGGTTGAGGAAACCGAAGTAGGCGAGCACGCGGTCGTCTTCGCTATAGCCGCGCAGTTGGCGTCTTGCCGTCCGTTCCGCCTTGTTGAGCTGAAGCCCCTGGATATTGCTGCCGATGGGGATTGAGTGCAGATTGGGGATGGCCTGATCGCGCAGCTGAATCCGATCACCCTCATTGGTCACAATCGTCAGATCGCTCTTTTTGCCGGGTCGGAGGGTGACCCAGCGACGCAGGCGGTCGCCGATCTTGGGCAACAGATAGGGCACAAGCAGATCGTGGTAGGTCCAGGCTATGTGGGGCCGGCCTGCCGCTTTTCGCCAGCGTTCGGGCGCAAGATTGATGGCCGGATTCATGTTGAAAGCAGCGGTCTGGTACTGGACATGGATCCAATCCGCCTGGTTCTCTACTGCCAGCGCACTGATGCCGGACCAGATGGATGGATCCCATCGGTCGATGATATCGTGAACGGTGATATCGTGACCGGAGATATCGTCGGGTTCGCCAGGATCAGATTTCTCTACAGGCGCAACGTCAAGTGCACGCGAGGTGACAACGCTCACTTGAACGCCCTGCTCGACCAGTGCGCGGCCAAGCTCAGCCGTATAGGCCCCCACACCACCCTGTTGCGGCGGATATTCTCCTGTGACAAATAAAATGTGCATCAGAGATGTGTAGCTTTCCTGCCACAGATGACTCTACTGCAAAGAGGTCCGGTTCACCACAGAGGCACGGAGAAGGCATAGAGTCCACAGAGGTAAAGCTCAGCCCACATCTGTTTATCCGTGTCCTTCTGTAGCTGAATCGTTGTTCTTGCAGTAGAGACACAGATGAACACAGACGGGGCACAGATAGAATACTGTTTTTTAACCACAAAACACAGTGTTCTATCTGTACCCCATCCGTGTCCATCTGTGTTCATCTGTGGCTAATTCTTCCCTCATCCAATAGCGATCAACGCGTCAACGTCTTTTCCAGGACATAGCCGCGATAGTGCCGCTCTTCGAAGCCCTGCTGCACCAGCAAATTCATGGCGGCGTTCTGGGCCAGCGTGACATAGGCTACCAGTTCGCGACAGCCCTGCAAAGTGCAGTCATTGATCATCCGCGCCACCAACCACTTACCCAGATCGTGTTGGCGCCACTGCGGGTCGATATGCAGCGCGGCAATCAATGCAATCGGGTAGTCGGCGCCGTCCTGCTTCAGCTCGCAATGCACCACACGCGCTTCGCCGATGCGCTCGGAGCGCCGGTAGATCTCATAGCGCCGGTCATCGGGACTGCCACGGTAGACCAGACTCAGACTCAGCCAACGAAACAAACTCCTCAATCGGTTCATGCAGCGGACGATGTACACAGTAATAACGGTCAGCCAACTGAAACCCATGGGCGGTCAGAATGCGAAAATGTTCGTCCCGATCACCCGGCAAAAGACCAACACCGGCTTGAAAGGATGGGTAGCCCGTGCTCAGGTGAAAGGCCTTGATGTGACCGACCTTGGCCTCTCGCCAATAGTCCTCTGCAGCCTCCAACATCAACGCGGCCACCTCATTGACGAGATCGCTGCGGTCGGGCAGCACAAAATTGCGCAGCAGGCCAAAGGGCAGATAGTCGGGCCGGCCCAACGTCTCGTTATCCAGGCCGACGGCGATATCGATACAGCCGACAAGCTGTCTGGCGCGCCAGACGCCCAGAACCTGATTGTGCTGCAAGCGGGTCGGAAAGACGGTGTGCGGATGGCGACGCAGAATCTGCGCCAAGATCATCTCGACGCTCATGGTCTGGCTGTAGTGAGCGGTCGAGAGTAACGGATTCAAAATGGCCTGGAGCGCTGCCGCATCATCTTGCTCCAGCGGACGCACCACCAGGTCCGGCGCAATCGGCATCATGCGGGCACACGTTCTTCCAGGGAATCCAACAACGAGTCCTGGTCGACCACCTCCGGCAATGCCAGCCCTTTGAGATCGTCCACATCGACAAGTTGATTGACCCCAATCGGGTGATAAAGCAAAGTGATGACCCGTCCGCCGCGCCCGCTTTCAGAGACGCTGGACAACTGACGGAACTCGACAGTCCGAACCTGTGCCAAGGGAGCGGACAAGGAGACGGCCTGTGACGTCAGTACGACACGGCAAAGCGCCATGCGTCCCTGCCACACGGCAATGCCGATCGCTGCGGCCATGAAAAAGAGCGTGCCTACATCGTAACTGACCGTCGACCACTGGCCCGAGCGAATCATCGGCGCCATCAGATTCCAGGCGAAAAGCAGGAAGAGCAGACCGCTGCCCAGGGCCATCCACCGATAGCGAGGATGGGGTTTGTAGATGCGATCCATTGTTTCGTCCTGCGATCTGACCTGAATCTCAGTCTGGGTCATGGCTAACGGTCCAGATGTTTGTAGCGTTTCGAGACCGCCCAGGGCGCTTCCATCGGCGAAATCAGGCGAGTCCAGTTATCGACATCGTGCCAGCGCCCCTGAATCACGCTGCGCTTTTCCAGAAATCTGGGCAGTTGTTGGAGGGCGGCAAGCCGTCCACGAATGAGCGCGCTGTCTCGTCGCTTGGCCAACCCATACGCACTGGCCATCAAGTCGTAGCCGAATATTTCAGACCAGTGCTGCGCTAGAAACGGCTGTGGGACGTTCTTGATCAGGGTCCATACTTTGTTGCGACCCAACTGGTAGCTCTTGAAGGGAGAGCCTTCGCCTGCCGTGGCGGAGTGGGCATGCAGCACGCGAGCCTGTGGCTGGAGCAAACAGGTCCAACCCGCCAGCCTGGCCCGACAGGCCAGATCCACATCTTCCAGATACATGAAAAAATCCTCGTCAAAGAGTCCAATTTCATCCAACATAGCTCGTCTGTAAAGGGCTGCGCCGCCGCAGGGACCGAAGACTTCAACCAGGCCGCTCTCGTCGGGTTGGTCGTGCTCACCGCCGCGCCAATCCCAGGCAATGCCCGCAGAGTCCATGGCAATGCCGGCAGAGTTGATGATCTCCGGCCGGTGGGCAAAGAGCATCTTGGACGCGACCATGCCCATGGCCGGATCTGCCTCAGTTGCGGCGACCAGCTTCTCCAGCCAGGTCGGCTCCGGCTGGGTGTCATTATTGAGCATGACCAGGTGTTTGGCTTGCGAAGCGCGGATTCCCTGGTTGCAACTCGGTGCAAAGCCGAGGTTGGTTGTGTTGCGGATGATTCGCGTGTCCACATCAAAGGCCCGCCCCAAATCGGCCGCAGCCTGGGTCGAGCCGTCGGCCGAACCATTGTCGACGAACACAACCTCGAAATCGAGACAGGTCTGCACAGCCAACGCGGCGTAGAGCGCGGGCAGGTGTTTCAGACCGTTGTAGTTGACGATGACAATGCTGGCGATGTGCATGATGCACAATTTTACACCATTGGCCCCGGATTGCATGCAGCCGCAGACGTGGGCGGTTGGCATGGCAGTTGTTGAATCTGTGGAAAAGGACTAGAATAATCTGAGCCGTATCATATTCGTTCTAATGACTGGATCGGTGCCAAAGAGTGAGTGACTTGAAGAAAAAGGCGTTCGTCGTAACTTTGATAGTGGCAATCCTCTTCTGTGGCGCGGCATTGGCGCAAGGCGAGGATCCTGCCGACCCGAATCCTGTCTTCAAAATGAAAAGTCAGATCGGCGGCTGTCACCACTTCCAACACCGGTCATTTTGTCCTGAAATTAGTAGTGCGCTAGACTTCGAATCCGATTGGAACGCCATCTGATCGAGCGCCTGCGACATCCTCGCAATTTGTCAAAGCTGCACTTGCCGACAACAGCATGGGCTAATTTTATGAAAACCATCATACGGGTCTTGTGTTTCGGATGTTTGCTGGCTTCGAGCGGGGGCCTGGTTCTCGTCCGGGTTGAGCAATGCAACGCCGCGCTCGTGGATCCGGTGGCTTCCCTAGCCCGAAGCGCAACCACACAAGTCAATGATCTGCAGAAGCCGGCCTTCCCCGCATCGGAGAGCGAGCTGCCCTACCGTGTCGCTCGCATCGGCGTCGAACAGGGGCTATCGAGTTCAGAAACATGGGGCGTTGTGCGCGACGATCAGGGTTTCATCTGGATCGGCACGATGGACGGGCTGAACCGCTACGACGCCTATGGGATGAAGGTCTTCAAGCATGATCTGTCGGACCCGACCAGCCTGAGCGACAATGCAATTCGGTCGCTGTACGTGGATGGAGCCGGCAATCTATGGATCGGCAGCTGGTTCAACGGACTGAATCGCTTCGACCATGAGACCGAAACGTTCACCCGTTTTCAACATGATCCGGACGATCCGAACAGCCTGAGCAACAATGCCGATCAATGCCATTCTGGAGGACCGTAGCGGCACGATTGTGGCTGGGTACCCGTGGCGGGTTGAACCGCTTCGATCCGGCTACGGGCCTATTCACCGCCTACCTGCACGACCCAGACGACCCCGACTCACTTGTCAACGACGGCGTATTTGCCCTGGCAGAAGATGAGGACGGTACGCTCTGGGTAGGCACGGACGGCGGTCTCGACCACTTCGACCCTGCCGCAGGGACGTTCCGCCATTATCAAAACGATCCGGATGATCCCGCCAGCCTGAGCAGCGACGTGATCCGTGCGCTCTTTGTTGACGAGCGCGGCGATCTGTGGGTTGGCACGTGGGGCGGCGGCCTCAACCGCCTGGACCGGCAGCGCGACACTTTTGTCCATTACCGCCATGATCCAGACGATCCCAACAGTTTGAACAATGACGGGATCTTCGTAATCAAGCAAGCCGACAACGGTCACCTTTGGATCGGCACATTTGGCGGCGGTCCCGCCCGATTCGATCCGCAGACCGGGAGATTTCAGCGTCTTGGGTTTGGGCAAGGAGACCCCTGGCCGTTGGACTCTAGCTCAGTCAGCGAGGCGCTTGAGGCAAACGGCTTGCTCTGGCTGACGACGACCGACGACGTCTTTCTGATCGATCTTCATCCGAAAGCTTTTCGCACTTTTCAGCATGATCCAGACAATGTCAACAGCCTGGCCGCCAATGAGATCAACGCCATCTACGAAGACCCCCAGGGCATCCTCTGGGTGGCGACAGGTTCGACCGGCCTGAACCGGATCGACCGTTCCACCGGGGAGGTTAGCCATTTCCAGGAAAACCCGGAGGACCCGGCCGGTTCCAGCGCCAACGAGATCTGGGAGATCGCACCCGATCCAGACGGCACGCTCTGGCTGGCCACCTTTGGCAGCGGCCTGGCCAACTTTGATCCGCAGACCGGGGAAGCGGTCTATTTCCGCAACGACGCCAACGATCCCGCGAGCCTTGCATCGGACTTTGCCACCGCTGTGCTGCGCGATCAATCTGGCCGTCTCTGGGTGGGCACATGGGATTCAGGGCTGGATTCCTACGATCCGGAGACCGGTATCTTCAGTCACTATGTACACGATCCGGACGATCCTACGAGTTTGAGCAACAACACCATCACGATGCTGAGCGAAGATCATCGCGGCGACTTTTGGATTGGCACCCTGTCGGGCGGCTTCAACCGCTTCGACCGCGCAACGAACTCGTTCACCCGCTATCCAGGCAAAGCCGGCGACTCGCAGCGTCTTCTCGCTACTGGCGTGACCTCAGTATTGCATGATCGGTCTGGGCGTCTATGGGCGGGGTTGCTGGGCGGCGGGCTGGTCGAGCTTGATGTGGACACGGGCGAGCTGATCATGCAGTACGATAGCCGTACTGATCTCCCCAGTGACTCTATTCTCAGCATCCTGGAGGATGGCCAGGGCAATCTATGGTTGGGCACCGGCCATGGGCTGTCCCGCTTCGATCCCGATGCCGGCGCCATTCGCAACTACGATGTGGCGGACGGGCTGCCGAGCAACGTCTTCGAGACATCCACAGCCTTTCAAAGCCCCAGCGGCGAGATGTTCTTCGGTACGTCAGCCGGCCTGCTGGCCTTTCATCCCGATCAGATTGACGATAGCGCGGCCGTGCCGCCTGTCGTCATCACCGACCTGCTGCTGAACAACGAGTCTGTCCCCGTCGAAGAGCCGGGTTCGATATTGGAGCGGGCCATCAACTGGACGGACTCGGTGGCGCTCTCCTATCTTGACCGCGTGGTCTCGTTTGAGTTCACGGCCTTGAGCTATCTGGCCCCGCACAAGATTCGCTACCGCTACATGTTGGAGGGCTTTGACGAGACGTGGAGCGAGGTAGGCAGCAACCGCAGGTTGGTCACATACACAAACCTCAACCCCGGCGACTATCGCTTCCATGTCCAGGCATCCAACGCCGATGGGATCTGGCATGAGGCGTCGCGTACATCGCTGGCGTTGACCGTCACGCCCCCCTGGTGGAAGACGCTCTGGTTCCGTCTATCGGCGGGTCTGTTGATGGTGGCGTTGGTCAGCGGGCGGTTATTCTTCTACAACGGCGCAATGACACGCTTCAGCAGCGCAAGCTGGAACGGTTGGTGGACGAACGCACGCATGAGTTGCAGGACGCGCGTACACAGATCAGTACACTGCTCGACAGTTCGCCGCTGGGCATCTGCCTGGCAGATCCAGAGGGCAAAATCCTGGCAGTCAACCGTTCCATGCTGGATATCTTTGGTTATGACGAAGAGGAACTGTTGCAGACAAATGTCCGCGCACTCTACAAGGAACCCGGAGCAGCATATCCAGATATTGGCGCAAATTGCCGATGCGGGTGTTCTGAGCGACTACGGTATTCTATTGCAACGACGGAATGGCTCCCCTTTCTTTGGCAACCTGAACTTGAACCGTCTCAAGATGGATGGCGAAGCGCTGATGATCGGTGTTGTCGACGACATCACGGAAGAGGTGGAGACGCGGCAAGCGCTGACTGTACTCCACCAGATTTCCTACGATCTGGCATCCATTGTTGAACTGGAACCTCTGGTCGATCATGCGTTACGCCAGCTCCGAAAGATCGTAGACTACAGGCACGCTGTCCTTTTGTTGGCCGAACAGGGAAATGAATCTTCAACTCTTCAGGCTTATGTTGCCAGTGCGCCGCCGTCGGAATTCAATGTCACTCAGATCTCGATGAACGATTGGCCGTTTCTACGTAGCGTGCTGGACGAGCCTGAAGTAATCTACGTCCCGGATATGCATGCCAGCGAAATCTTTCAGACCGGGGTCGTCGGTCTGAAAATTGAGCAGTGGGCGGATGCACTCAAGACCAGCCGAAGCTTGCTGGGCCTGCCCATGGTGGCGGGCGAGCGTTTCGTCGGGATGCTGAATATTCTGCACGATAGCTTGGACGCCTATGACGCAAGCGAGATGGAGGTGGCGCATACCTTTGCCAATCAGTTGGCTGTCGCCATCGACAATGTCCGTCTCAATAAACAGGCCCAACAGGCAGCGGCCGACCATGAGCGATCGCGCATCGCCCGCGATCTTCACGATTCAGTCACGCAGACGCTCTTCACGGCCAGCATGATCGCCGAGGCAACGCCACGTATCTGGGACCGAGATTCGGATCTGGCGCGTCAGAACCTGGGTAGAATCAGCCTCTTGACCAGAGGTGCACTGGCCGAGATGCGTTCCCTCTTGGTCGAGTTGCGTTCCGGCGTGCTGGCAGACCAGACGCTGGAGCAACTGATCGAAACCTTGGCAGAGGCGACGCGTGTGCGCAGCAACGCCGCGGTTGCGGTTTGCATCGATTGTTACGGAGACCCCCCGCCCGAGACCGTCATGGCCTTCTACCGGATCACGCAGGAGACCCTAAACAACACGGCCAAACATGCTGAAGCGACCCGGATTGAAATCTCGCTGACCTGTGAACCCGACGATGCTACGCTTGAAATCAGCGATGACGGTCGAGGTTTTGATCCTCAAACTGTTGCCGACGGACGTTTGGGGCTGCGCATTATGGCGGAGCGCGCAGCCGAGATCGGCGGCGATCTGGAAGTGAAAAGCAGCCCCGGTCAAGGGACCCAGATCCGTCTCAGATGGCCGGGTTCAAACGACGGAGAGAATCATGGTTGACAGAGCATCACCGGTATCGACCGTGCGCCTTCCGATCAAGGTGATGGTCGTCGACGACCATCCGATTGTACGCGACGGCTTGAAGAACATGCTGATGGCCTTCGATGATCTGGTCCTGGTTGGGGAGGCAGGCAACGGCAATGAAGCGTTGGCCTGCGCCAAACGATCGCGGCCCGACGTGGTCCTGATGGATCTGTACATGCCAATGTTGGATGGCATCGGCGCGGTTTCCCTCCTCTTGGAATACGATCCCGGCATGAGGATCATCATCCTCACCAGTTTGGCCGAGGACGAACCAGTGCGCGAGGCGCTGGAGGCCGGCGCCGCCGGCTATTTGCTCAAGAATATGGCCATCGACGACATGGCCGAGGCCATCCGAACGGTCCACGCAGGCAAGCCGGCCCTCTCCGCCGAGGCAACGAGTGCGCTGATTCGTGCCAAGACCGCCTCCAAGAAACTCGGGCACGATCTGAGCCCGCGTGAGTTGGAGGTGCTGGCGTTGCTTGTGGAGGGCAAGAGCAATGAAGAGATTGCCGGGGAACTGGTGATCAGCACGGCCACGGCCCGGCATCACGTGAGCGCATGTCTACAGAAGCTGGGCGCGGCCAACCGGGCGCAGGCAGCAGTGCTGGCCCTCAAACATCAAGTGGTCGACTGATCGTGTTTGCGCCGACCGTGTTGTAGCATCACCTCGCAGTTGAGATGCGCCGGGATATGGTTTGTACGCCATCAACTCATATTGTTTACCGGACAGGCAGAAGGCGCCAGCACACCTTCAATAATAGGCCGATCGGCCTATTTGAAGATAAACAATATGTCGGATGCAATTTCTCTGGAACTGGGACATCCTTAAGACTGTGGTGGGAATCGTGCGGCCGCAGGAAAGGGAATTGCGGTCTAGGTAAACGGCTCTGCCCTGACATCGGCCTTCGTCGGGAAAGCTGTCTAGGGTGCTACCCGTGCGAATCTAGCGCCACTATGATTCGTGAACTGCTGAGAATCAACAGTTCGAGAGAAGTAACCACAAATAGGAGAAATCGAATGTCTGACAAATCATCGGCACAAGTGTACAACATCGTAGCGTTTATCTTTTCCGATAAGGATCGAGCGTCGCAGGTAAGCAAGGAACTGCAGTCATCCGCCAAGTCGGACGGCTATAAAGTCATCGCCAATGCGGTGGTTGAGGTAGATGAAAAGGGCAAGGCCCATGTCCACCAGGCCGGCCATGGTAGCTGGGGCACGGGGCTGGGCGCCGTAGCCGGTGGCGGCTTGGCAATGCTTGGCGGGCCGGCCGGCTTGTTGATTTGGGCAGTAGCCGGTGGCGTTATCGGCGGCGTCGTGGGCAAACATATGGGCCACGCCATCCCCACGGACGATCTGAAGAAGCTGGCGGACCAGATGAAGCCCAGCACCTCGGCAATTCTGGCCATGGTCGAAGACACAGCGACTGAGCAGGTGATCGGTGACTTGAAGGGCTACAATGCCCAGGTTGTCACGATGACTGTGGGTGACGAAGCCTCCGGTGAGATCGCCCAAGCTGCGGCTGTCGAAGTCGATGGACCTGCCGATGCAGCCTCAGATGCAGACGCGTCTGACACTGCGGCCACCAAAGCTTAAGTCCGTGCGATATCTATGTTTCGTCAGATCATGCCGGGAGCTTTGAATGCCCCCGGCATGATCTGCGCGTAACGGACAAGGACATATATTGAATTTTCGCCGAGGTGGGATAGTGAAGAAAAGAGAGTGGTTTTTGCCCTTGCTGCTTGTCGGCCTCGTTGTGGTTCTGGCCGGCTGCGGCGGCGCGAATGCCACGCCGGCCCCAGCCACGCAGGTAATTGATGTTGTGGAAGCGGCAGACACCGTCCAGGACGAGGCGGCCCTGGCCAATACCGCATGGCAGGCGGTTTCATTCGGCAGCCTGGATGACGGCATTCCTGTGATTCCCGACACCTATCCGTCCTTGCACTTTTTGGTTGATCGGTACAGTGGCTATACCGGATGCAACTGGTTCTTGGGTGTCTATGAAACAGACGGCAACTCAATGAGTATCGAGACCCCGACCTCGACCGCAGGCGGTTGCGAGGGAGAGGAGTTGGTCGAGCAAGACGGCACCTATGCGAGCAGCCTGTTGAACGTAACCAACTATGAACTCGCCGATGACACACTGCTCCTCTACACCGTTGAAGACCAGCTTTTTCTCACCATGGTCCCCCTCGAATCCCTGCCGTTTGCGGAAACGACCTGGGAACTGAAGTTCTTCTCAACAGAGCCGGAATACTGGCAGGCGCATTTGCCGGATACTTTGATTACCGCGCAGTACAACGGCGAACAGATAACCGGAACGGCAGGATGTAACGACTATTCGGCCAGCTATACGCGCAGCGACGATCAGTTGACGCTCGGCGAATTAACGGTCACACAAAAAACATGCGATGATCCGGAAGGCGTGATGGGGCAGGAAAGCGAATATCTGTCGATGTTGGCCACCGCCGGCGCCGTCATCGAATCCGCCCGCACATTGGAGTTGCTGACGTCTGACGGAACGCCGTTGTTGTTGTATCACGGTAATTAAAACCGGGTGCAGGCGGCAAGGTGACGCTGTGAGCCAACGAAAGTAGAGCGTTTGACTGGTCTCTTGAAGGCGACACAATTGCCGGACCATGAAAACATTTGGGTGTGTTCAAAGCTGATTGAGCACCTCGAGGCCCTTCGGGAGGAGCACTAGATAGTTCCCAGTCTTACGTCATAGCCCTCCCGGAGGATCTCTTCAACCAATTCTGAACACACCCAAAACATTTCGCAACCGAACACATCGGCGATTGAAAACGGAGAAGTACAATGACAGAGAAAAAAACATTAGCCGAACGGCATACCGAACAGGTATTTAAGGGGAAAATCGAACTTGATGTTCGCGACTCTGTGCCCGATTGGGGGCCATACATGCCCCCGATTGCGCCCAAAGACGCACCGAACGTCCTCTTCATCCTGTACGATGATACGGGGTTGGCGGCATGGTCACCCTACGGGGGAGGGATCAATATGCCGGCAGCGCAGAAGCTGGCTGATCGCGGTCTGATTTACACGCAGTGGCACACGACCGCTTTGTGTTCACCTACCCGGTCCACCTGCTTAACCGGCCGTAACCACCACCTCAACGGCTTCGCCAGTATCGCTGAGGGTACCAACGGCTTCCCCGGCCAGCACGGCCGGATACCCGAGCAGTGCGCCACGGTCTCCCACATCCTTCAGGATGCCGGTTGGAGCACGTTCTGGCTGGGCAAGAACCACAACGTACCCGAGCAGGATAATGCGCCAGGCGGATACCGTGCCACGTGGCCCTTGCAGCAGGGTTTCGACCGATACTACGGATTCCTGGGTGGCGAGACCAACAATTGGTATCCGGATCTGGTCGAAGACAACCGCTTCATCGACCAGCCGTACATGCCCGAGGATGGCTACCACCTGTCCAAGGATCTGGCCGACCAGGCCATCCGCATGCTCCGCGACCAGAAGGCCAGCAACCCCTCGAAGCCGTGGTACATGTGGTTCTGCCCCGGCGCCAACCATGCCCCCCACCATTCCCCCCAGGAATACATCGACAAGTACAAGGGCAAGTTCGACGACGGGTACGAAGCCTACCGCGAGTGGGTGCTGGCGCGGATGATCGAGAAGGGCGTCATGCCCGCGGATACGAAGCTGACGCCGATCAACCCGATGCCGGACGACCAGGCGGTCCCCGCGGATTACGTCACGCCGTGGTACACGTTGAGCGACGACGAGAAGAAACTCTTCGCGCGCATGGCTGAGGTGTTCGCAGGCTTCTCTGAGTACACCGATGCCCAGATCGAGCGCCTCATCGACTATCTGGAGGAGTCCGGCCAGTTGGACAACACCCTCGTGTTCTACGCCGCCGATAACGGCACCTCGGGCGAAGGCACGCCGAACGGCTCGGTCAACGAGAACAAGTTCTTCAATGGGTTCCCGGATACGCTCGAGGACAACATGAAGATGTACGACAAGCTCGGTTCACCGGATACGTATAACCACTTCCCGACCGGCTGGGCAGCCGCATTCTCGGCGCCGTTCAAGATGTTCAAGCGCTACTCGGAGTATTCCGGCGGCACCTGTGACCCGATGATCATCTCGTGGCCGCAGGGCATCAAAGCGCGCGGGGAGGTCCGGCATCAGTACCACCACTCCACCGACATTGTACCGACCATCCTCGATGTCTGCGGATTGGGAATGCCCAAAACCTACCGCGGCGTGGAGCAGTACCCGCTGTCGGGTGTTTCGATGCGCTACAGCTTCGACGCCGACCCGGACGGACCGACCCAGAAGAAACGTCAGTACTTCGCGATGCTCGGTACGCGCGGCATTTGGGAGGACGGCTGGAGAGCCGCCGCCGTCCATGCGCCGATCTCTGGCCATGGGCACTTTGACGAAGATAAGTGGGAGCTGTACCACGTGGACGAGGATCGCTCGGAATCCACGGACCTCGCCGACAAGTACCCGGAGAAGCTCGAGCACCTGAAGCAGTTGTGGATGGACGAGGCCAGGAAGAACCTCGTGCTTCCCCTCGACGATCGCACCGCAACGGAGGTCCTCGCCGGCATCGAGCGGCCTTCCTCCGAGTCACCCCGAGAGCGGTACGTCTACTACCCGGACACGACGGCCGTCCCGGAAGGCGTTGCTGCCAACATCCGGGGGCGCTCCTACAAGATCCTGGCCAATGTCGAGGTTGGCGATAGCACCTCAGGTGTCCTCTTCGCCCACGGTTCACGCTTCGGCGGGCACTCGCTCTTCATCCAGGACAAGAAGCTGTTCTACGTGTACAACTTCCTGGGCATCCCGCCGGAGCAGAAGTTCGTCTCCAGTGAGGAGTTGGCGCCGGGCAACTATACGCTCGGCGTGGAGTTCATCCGGGAGAAGGCTGGCCAGTACGGCGAGTCGCACGGCACGACGAAGCTGTATATCAACGACAAGGTCGTCGCCGAGGGCCCCATGCGGACCCAGATCGGCAAGTTCACCCTGTGCGGTGACGGCCTGTGCGTCGGGCGCGATAGCGCGGACGCGGTCGCCGCAGAGTACACGCCCGAGACCCAGGGCAAATTCACCGGCGGCGCCATCCAGTTCGTGGAGGTGTCGGTGGAGAAGGAGCAGTACCGCGACCTCGAAAGAGAGATGGCTGCGGCGTTCGCGGTTGACTAAGCGTCGAGCCTGATCGCTTCTGGCCCCCCTTAAATCGCAGGGTACCGGTTTCGCCGGTACCCTGCCTGACGCGGTCGAACGTGCCGTTCAGCGTTTCCAAAGAGCAGGTGAAAGAGATTTTAGGACGTCTCCCGTGCGCATATTTGTTGCAAGCTCAGACAGAGTACTTAGGCTGGCGTTGCTGCTGTTGCTGGAAAGCGAACCCGGCATGGTCGTGATCGGCATGTTCGATCAGGCAGACGGATTGTTGACTATCGCCAAGGCTTCCAACTCAGAGCTCTACCTGTTGGATGACAGCCTCGCCGACCCATCGACCCTTGTCGATCTGATCGGATCGGTCCATAGGTTGGAGAATTCACCCAAGGTTATCGTTTTTTCACCGGACCCGCAGATCGAGCCAATTGCCCTGGCGGCCGGAGCCGACGCGTTCGTCAACAAGTCTTCTCCGCCCGACGAACTGCTACCACTATTGAGGCAAATGCGGTCATCCAAATGTACTGGATAATGGAAAAAAATGTATACTCTGACAAATGTCAACTATTGACTTCACATAACTCAGGGGGGTTGACCTTGACCAACCTGACAAACATTTCCGTGCCCAGTTGCCCATTCCAGACGTGGCCAGACCGAAGTTGACTACATACGATGCCAAAGACCCGGATACACAATAGTAACGGCAACGTGTCGACGCTAATCGTGAGGTCCTCTGCTGAGTCTGCGCTAGGGCCAGAAGGCAGAACGTATCAACAGAACTTGAACAAGCAATTACTATATTAGGAGGATTACTATGTGTTGTGCATTTTTGTCGCTTGTATTGATGGGTCCGCGTATCTTCGGCGCGTTCTGGTGGCTCTTCCAGCCGGGACGTTGGAATTTGGCGTTTAACAACTGGCCCGCCCCCAATATCTGGTGGATTTGGCCGATCCTTGGCCTGATCTTCCTTCCCTGGACGACGATCATGTTTGTCATTGTCTCGCCCGGCGGCGTGACCGGTTTGGACTGGCTCTGGCTTGGCCTGATGCTGGCGGCAGACATCGCGTCGTACGCCGGCGGAGCTGGTCGCAAGAGTATTCCGAGCTACGAGGGATACTAAATCAACGACTGCGGGCTGAATTCGAAAATTCAGTGAGTCTGCTGCAAAAATCCTTTTCTGCGACAGATTCACACAGATGAAAAAGGACAAGACACAGATGGTGGTACGGGGACTACTCTGGACACCTGCAAGGCCTCTGTGTGAATCTGTGGCGAATTTTCGTTTTTTGCGGTAGGGTCTTCAGATGTTCACAATTTGGCGAAAGGCGAGGTCCTTCGATGATCCTTTGCAGGGGCGACGTACTCGAAAACACCCGCTAGGTTAGTGTCCGCGAATAACCTCCGGGACGTGGTCACGAAAGTTTGGCTGAACGAAGTGGTTCTGACCGCCTACCCGAGGTTCAAACCGCTACGTTTGGTGTCCAGATTGATACGGGACATGACGATGTCGCCATTCTGGCTGTGACTGTTTGTATCGATCAGATGGCCCACGGATAACATGAACGGATGGGATGTGTTTGCGTATCGTGCAGTGAAAATAGGCTGACGGTAGGTAGGTCCGGTTACCAGCCGGACAAGCTCGTTGATCTATGGATCCGTCTGATTGTTGGGACCTGTCACGCTGGTAGCGTGGCCTGCTCTATCCTCGGAGCACTTACTCCATGACATACTGGGGCTACTTTTTGACGCGGTCCAGCTATCCGTTTAGAACCATATCAGTACTACCGAAAAGAGGGAACAATGTTACACGAAAAGGATGATATCCGAAGCCAGTTGGATGAAGATCTCTTTGCCTCGGCTGATGCAGCGCTCAGCTTGCCAAAGTATAAGATGCCTGAAGATGCACATGACCCGCGAGCCATTTTCCGTCTGGTCGTAGATGAACTGTTGTTGGACGGCAACTCACGTCAGAATCTGGCCACGTTTTGCCAGACCTGGTTGGAACCGGAAATCCTAGAGATTATGGCGCTGGCTATTGATAAGAACATGGTCGACAAGGATGAGTATCCGCAGACGGCCGCATTGGAGAGCCGCTGTGTGCATATGTTGGCTGATCTTTGGAACGCTCCAGACGCAAAGAATACGGCCGGCACCTCGACCACCGGGTCCAGTGAAGCGGCAATGTTGGGCGGCATGGCACTATTGTGGAACTGGCGCGCCAAGCGGAAGGCAGAGGGAAACCCCATAGACAAGCCTAATCTGGTGACTGGACCGGTGCAGGTCTGTTGGCACAAGTTCACACGTTACTGGAATGTGGAGCATCGCGAGATCCCCATGGACGGCGACCGCTACATCATGGATGCTGAGGAGGTCCTCAAGCGCTGTGACGAGAATACTATCGGCGTGGTCCCTACGCTGGGCGTCACCTTCACAGGTCAGTATGAGCCAGTGAAGGCGGTCAGTGATGCGTTGGACGCCTTGCAGAAGACCCAGGGTCTGGATATCCCAATCCATGTTGACGGCGCCAGCGGTGGTTTTCTGGCTCCCTTCATCGACCCCGACCTGGTGTGGGATTTCCGCCTGCCACGTGTGAAGTCCATCAACGCCTCCGGCCACAAGTTCGGCCTGGCGCCGCTGGGCGTGGGCTGGGTCGTCTGGCATGACCGGTCGGATCTGCCGGAAGATCTGATCTTCTATGTGAACTATTTGGGCGGCAACATGCCCGACTTTGCCCTCAATTTCTCCAGACCCGGCGGCCAGATCGTGGCCCAATACTACAACTTCCTGCGTCTGGGCAAGGAGGGATACCGCAGTATTCACCAGGCCTGTCGAGATACCGCCATCTACCTGGCTGATGAAATCGGCAAGATGGGGCCGTTCGACATCATCTATGACGGCAGTGACGGCATACCGGCCCTGAGCTGGAAGCTCAAGGATGGTGTGGATCACGGCTTCACGCTTTTTGATCTGGCCGACCGACTGCGGACCCGCGGCTGGCTGGTCCCGGCCTACACCATGCCGGCCAACCGGGAAGACCTGGCCATTCAGCGCATCCTGGTCCGCCACGGCTTTGGTCGAGATATGGCCGACCTGCTTCTGGACGATTACCGGAATGCTGTAGCACATCTGAACAAACATCCGGCGTCTGTCTCGCTCACGGAAGAGGAGGCGGGCGGCTTCAAGCATTAGGTAGGACCGGCCAAATAACAGCAGTTCACGATTTTGGAGTGAACTGTCATCCCGGCAGAGCGAAGGGAAGAGGAATCTCTACAATGCGGACCCGAGATTCCTCTTCCCTAAACAGATCATCGGGAAGAGACGGGACTCATGCTCCCGTCTTCGCTTGATCGGCGAAGCATCGCAGTTTTCAGGAATCGGATATGGCGTCAACCGTTAAGCGAGGACACCTTGAGTTTCCAACTGAATGGGCCTACGTAGAATCGTGTGGGCGTGGGCCATTTACGACACGCATCGCACATAGAGCGGAAGATGGCGCGACTTTGGTGTGGTCATCCCGTCGGCATCGCAAAGGGTTTGGCCTGGAGACTGTGTCCGCGTCGGACTCTTCACCGGCGCAAGGACAGCGGTCGCTGATCTTGTGGGCCCCACATGATCTGAATTGGCGGATTTCCGTCCTATTCATGCTTGGTTCCTTAGGATTCATCCTGGGCTGTATTCTCTTCCTGTTCGGATATGGCAATGTTGTTGTTAACAACGCCGTCTTCTTTGTGGGATCGATCTTTTTTACGTCGGCCGGCTACTCTCAGTATTACCAATCAATTAATGCCTCGACTGCGATTGGCGTAGACCAAGCGCCACACAAACCTATATGGTTTGCATGGCAGCCGGGCCGAATTGACTTCTGGGTGACTTTTAGTCAGCTACTGGGAACCCTCATGTTTAACTTCAACACGTTTGATGTGTTCCTAAACTTGGGGTGGATCGGACAGGATTTCGCCATCTGGGTGCCTGACATAGTCGGCTCCACCCTGTTTCAGATATCTAGCACGCTTGCGGTTGTCGAACTCTGTCATGGTTGGTTTTGCCGGCAGAATCGGACCCTAGCCTGGTGGAGTACGATGATTAACTTCGTGGGATGTGTTTCGTTCTCGATTTCAGCTGTTTTGTCGTTTGTTCGTCCTGAACCAATACTTGCACATTTAGCCTTCTTCGCGACGATCTTCCTGTTGATTGGGGCGATCTGCTTCTTCGTGGGCGCCTACCTGATGCTGCTCGAGATGTCCACTGAAACCAATAAGGCCAATGCAAAGAAGTAGTTATCGACGAAGAAAACTGCCATTCGTGATTTTGTGTGCTCTTCGTGGATAATTATTTCTTTGGGCATGGTTCACTACATGTTTACACTTGTAGGTGCGGTTTGCAACCGCACCTACGGCAGGACCGAAGTGTAAACCAATCCCGCCTCTGTGGTGTGAACCATGCCTTTCTTTGGAAGCGCCTAAACCGTAAAATTAGCTCCAATTGGAAAGATGAACTCGCTATGTCTGCAGACTTCAACATACGATCAGGGGAATACTGGCGACGTCTGGGATGGGGCCTGCTGGTCGGGCTACTCAGCGCGATCGGGGCGTTTGTATTCATTGCATTGATGAACCTGGGTCAGGCTTTCATCTTGCCGGAACTCACGGACTGGACACCCTTTTCCGGCTCCTGGCTCATGGTGGGCATAATGACGCTGGCCGGGCTGCTAGTAGGTCTCCTTCATCACTTCGCTGTCTTTGAAGAATCTGATGTGTTCGACGCTCTGGACAAAGGGCGACTCGACCCCAAACCAGTGCCGGCAGCATTGTTGGCGTCACTCATATCGCTCATCGGCGGCTTCAGTCTTGGTCCCGAAGTGCCGACCGGCATGTTGGCAGCCGGCCTGGGCACCTGGATCAGCGAACGACGCAAGATGGCTACCGACATCATGCGCACCAATGTCATTGGCGGCGTTTCCGCTGCCTATGGTGGGCTTTTCTCATCGCCCTTTGTTATGTTGCTGGTGATGCTGGAATCGGCACATGTGCAATCTTTCGCCTACTATGGCGCCCTGCTGATCTCTGGGCTATCGGCAACCATCGGTTTTGGTCTCTTCTATTTCCTGGGCGGAGACTCGTTTTCATCGTTGCTGGGGCTCTTGTCGCCCCCAGTCTACGACTTGAGGCTATGGCATCTGGGCGCGGGCATGCTGATGGGCGTTCTTGCCGTGCCGATTGGCCTGCTCTTTCCCATACTGACGAAGATTCTAAGCCGCTTGGTGGCGCCGCTCAACGGACATCCGATCTTGCGCGGTCTTCTGGGTGGGTTTCTGCTGGGCTTGCTGGCGTATGCCTTGCCGACCACCATCGGTCTGGGTACCAAGGAGATGGTGACGGTCAGCCAACAGGCTGCGGAGATCGGGGTCGTCCTGCTGATTGTGTTCGCCTTGGCCAAACTCCTTGCTTTGAGCGGGGCCTTGGCCTTTGGCTTTATCGGCGGCCCCATCTTTCCGCTCTTGTTCGTGGGCACGACCATTGGCTCCATTCTCATGTTGCTCTTTCCGCAGCTTCCTGAAGCGCTGGCCTTGGGCTGTATGGTTGTTGCCGTGCCCGCTTCCATTGTGCCGATTCCGTTGGCGCTTGCAGCCATCGGCATCCTGATTGTCGGTCTGTCGCCATCCAATGCCCTGCCTGTGGTCCTGGCCGCGCTGGTCGCCTTCTCTATCGTGCGCGGTCTGGGTATCGGCAACAAGAAGCAGGCGCCGGCCGAGCAATGAGAATCGTCATAAGAGCAGATTGGAAGACGAGAGGAAACTGACTGTGGCCCTTTCAAGGACAATAAAGCATGAGCTGAAGCCGATTGGCTATGAATTGTTCATCGGCGCATTGTCGGTTCTATCGATCATAAATCTGATATTGATGCTTCTACTCAAGAATGATCAGAGCTTGAGCTACGTTGTTGGTGTCATCAACGCCATCATGATGCCCATCTTTTTGGGCGACTTTTTCTATCGGTTCTTTACGACGCATAGTAAAAAGGCGTACTTCTTCCGCGGGTTCGGCTGGGCCGATCTGCTGTCCAGCCTGCCTTTCCCTCAGCTCAAGATTCTGCGCATCTTCCGTCTCTGGCGCGTCATTCGCCTGTTCATCGAGTTCGGTGCGCGTAACCTTGTCCGTGAATTTCTCACGCATCGGGCAGAGAACGCACTATACACGGTGGTCTTCTTGGTCCTGTGCGTGTTGGAGTTTGGCTCCCTGGCCATGCTCTATGCCGAGTCAAGCTCACCGGCCGCCAATATCACAACAGCTTCCGACGCCATTTGGTGGGCCTACGTGACGATCACGACGGTCGGCTATGGCGACCAGTATCCGGTCACTACAAATGGGCGCATCATTGCCGTTCTTGTCATGACCGCAGGCGTGGGTCTGTTCGGCACCCTCAGCGGTTTTCTGGCCAACAAGTTCTTGGCGCCGCCGGCCAAGAAGAGGGAAGAGAGCGAAACCGCGGACAGTGATGATCCGAAGGCCAAAATTGACGAACTCAAACAGATGCTCGATGCGCAGGAAACGGCGCTGGCCGAACTGCGGGCCAAGCTTGAGGAAGTAGACAGTCTGATCTAACCGTACGCTGTCTGGCAGCAGACAAGAAAAACGCTCGACTGAATGGCCTTTCGTGGTATTTTTTTAGATCGTACAAGGAGGCAACGATGACCGCAACTGTTGACAAAAAGCAGGCCCGCCAACTGCCGATACTCCAAGGAATCCTTCCTCTTGATCGGGCGAGGATTCCAACCGATATCATCGCCGGCCTGACACTGGCCGCACTGGCCATCCCGGAAGTGATGGGATACACCGCGATTGCCGGCATGCCGGTCATCACCGGTCTCTACACCATCCTTATTCCCATGGCGCTCTTCGCGCTTTTTGGATCATCTCGGCACTTGGTTGTCGGCGCTGATTCAGCCACGGCGGCCATCATGGCAGCCGGCCTTGCCGGTATGGCGGCAACCGGTTCGACAGAATATGTCGCGCTGGCAGGATTGCTCGCGCTCATTACCGCGGCGTTCTTGATCATCGCACGCGTCGTCAAACTGGGTTTTCTAGCCGACTTCCTTTCAAGGACTGTCTTGATCGGATTTCTCACCGGTGTCGGTGTTCAAGTGGCCATCGGCCAGATCTCGGGCATGCTGGGCATCCCCGGCGGCGGCAGCGGCCCGATCCAGCAGCTTGCCACCGATTTTCAGCAACTTTCGCAGATCAATATGCCGACGTTGGCAATTTCTGTCGGCGTGCTCGTGATCATCGTCGGTGCAGGACGGATCAGTAAGAAAATCCCCGGCGCCTTGATTGCCGTGATCGGGGCCATTGCCATCAGCTATTTCTTCGACCTGGCCGCGGACGGCGTCGCCGTCCTCGGTACGGTGCCGAGCGGTCTACCCAAGATCGGCTTGCCGGATGTGGGCGTTAGTTGGTCACTCATTCAGCAGCTGATCCCGACTGCATTCTCAATATTTGTCGTCATCCTGGCTCAGAGCGCCGCGACCTCGCGCGCTTATGCCGCCCGCTACAGCGAGCGCTTCAGTGAGAATGTGGATCTGGTCGGCCTGAGTCTGGCCAATATCGGGGCCGGCCTGTCGGGCACATTCGTGGTCAACGGCAGTCCTACCAAGACGCAGATGGTCGACAGCGCCGGCGGCCGCAGCCAACTCGCGACGCTCACTACCTCCGTGATTGTTGTCGTCGTAGTTCTCTTCCTGACCGTGCCCTTGTCCTATATGCCAAACGCCGTGCTCTCTGCGGTTGTCTTCTTGATTGGCATCGAGTTGGTCGACGTGAAGGGCATGCGTACGATCTATGCCCAGCGTCCAGGAGAGTTCTGGGTTGCGCTGATCACCGCCGCCACCGTTGTCTTTGTCGGCGTTGAGCAGGGCATTCTCCTGGCTATGTTCCTTTCGCTGGCGCTGCATGTGAAGAATGGGTATCACCCCAAGAATAGTGTTGTGACGGAAAAGGGTGGCCATCCTACGTTCGTGCCGATGAGTGCGCCGCAGGAAGCCCTGCCCGGGCTTGTGATCTACCGTTTCAATCACAGTATGTACTACGCCAACGCCGAGCTACTGGGCCAGGAGATGGTAGGACTGGCAAAGACCGGTCCAGAACCGGTTACCTGGCTCTGTATCGACATGGATGCCGTCGATGATGTCGACTTCTCAGCCGCAGCGACCTTGCGAGAAGGATACAATTTGCTTAAGGAGCGCGATGTCAAGCTTGTATTTGCTGGTGTGAGCGATGATGTACGCGCCGATTTAGACCGGTCGGATGTGACCACACTGGTTGGAGAGGACGGCTACTTCGCCGGCTTGGAAGAACTCGTGACCGCTTTCCAACAGCAGGCAGGAAAAAGCGAATGAAGGAAAACGCCGCTGAACCATCCAACAGAGATGAACTTCGAGTAGTATCGCATTTGACTGTTCAAGAGCGTGCCGTCAGCGGGAAAGCAGCACGGAAAAAATGTCCGCGGTCGGCCCATGCGCTATGGGAACCGGCGGATGATCGGCCAGATCCCATAACATTGCTTGAAGCGCAGGCTGTCGGGCGCATTCCTGAACTGTTACCCGTTCGCTACGGACGCATGCTGGTCTCGCCTTTCGCTTTTTATCGCGGCAGCGCCGCGATCATGGCATCTGACCTGGCAACGATGCCCAATACAGGGTTGTATGTGCAGCTATGCGGCGACGCCCACCTGTCGAACTTTGGGGGCTTTGCCTCGCCGGAACGAGAGATGATTCTCGATGTCAACGACTTTGATGAGACGCTGCCTGGCCCGTGGGAATGGGATCTGAAGCGCCTGGCCGCGAGCATTGAGGTCGCCGGGCGCGAACGAGGTTTCGATGCCAAGGTTTTGCACAAGCTTGTCCTCGGCGCCGTTGGCGAATATCATCGCTCCATGGATGAATTTTCAGCCCTGAACAACCTCGACCTCTGGTATCTTCACACGAACCTGACCGAGATGCAGGCGCGGTGGGGCAAGGAGGCCAAAGCCAGATCCATGAGGGCGCTCAACGCTGACTTTGCACACAGTCATCACAAGGATAATCAGCGCGCCTACGAGAAGCTCACGCAGGTCGTAAACGGGCAAGTTAGGATTGCGCCCCATCCGCCCCTGATCATCCCCATCGAGGATCTCGAACTGGGTGCGGAACAGGACGAGATCGAAGAGGCGATGCGTGGCTACCTCCTTAGCTACCGCTCCACCCTGCGTAGCGATCGACGACATCTCTTGGAGAGCTATCGATATGCACACACGGCCCGGAAGGTTGTCGGTGTCGGCAGCGTCGGTACCCGCAGCTGGATCGTGCTGCTGCTGGGCCGCGATGACGCAGATCCGATCTTCCTGCAGGTCAAGGAGGCTCAAGCCTCAGTGCTTGAGCCTTACCTGGGCAAGAGTGCGCATGAAACCCACGGGCGGCGTGTCGTAGAGGGCCAGTGGTTGATGCAAGCGTCGAGTGACATCTTTTTGGGTTGGGAGCGCGTTCGTGCGAGCGCGTTCGGTGAAGGCGGCGACTATTACGTGCGGCAGCTATGGGACTGGAAAATTTCTCTCAATATCGAGACGATGTCGCCAGATGAAATAATGGCCTACGGGAAGATGTGTGCATGGACGCTTGCCCGCGCCCACGCTCGATCCGGAGACCGTGTCGCGATCAGCGCGTACCTCGGCAAGAGTGATTCGATCGATAGAGCGCTGGCAGAGTTTGCGGTAGCCTATGCGGATCAGAATGACCGTGACTACCAGGCGCTCGCCGCCGCCGTGGAGAGCGGTCGGATTGTAGCCGAGTCCGGTATTTGATCTTACACCTGCTATGTGCCGGCTTGAGCCAACATTTCTCGCTGTCCGCAGGTTGTATCAGCAGTTGTCGCCGGAACTGGCAACATTGGCGATGGGCGGCGGAGTGACGGGAGTTGGTGCGCTAAACTGAAGATCTCGTCGTATCTTCAGTTTCGTGATGAAAATTGTGCAGAAGAATTTCCAGTTGTTTCCAACTAGTGTGTCAAGCGCAATCTTGCGCCTCGAAAGGAGAATGTACCAATGAAACATGTGCGTTTTGTGCTTGTTCTATCCATGTTGATTCTTGCATCATTGTCGTTTGCTGCCTGTGGCTCGGGCTCGGATGATTCGGCATCAAGCCAAGAGACGACTGTCGAAGACGACGTATCGACTGCTGCAAATGATGCCGCCGACGCCGAAGAGACTGTCGAAGAGGACAAAACTGCGGCTTCGGCAGCAGTCGACGAGGCTGCTGAAGAGGCTGTCGACGATGGCGGAGCCGTGGCAGATGCTGCCGCTACTGAGGTGACAACAGAGGAGGCGGCAAATGAAGAAGTGACGATCGAGGCCGTGGCTGATCCGCTGATCACCGTGGATTCAGAGGTTTTTGTCGGCGACGTGCTCAACGACAAGCTGCCGGCTCTGGCGACCGTCTCATCGCTGGGCGGTCACATCGCCTGGCCGACCACCGTTGGTCGCCTGTGGAACAAGGAGGGCGAACTCTGTCTCTATTCCTTTGAAGGGGCCAACAACGATTGCTACATCTCTCCGGACATCTATGAGGGCTATCCCTATGCGTTCGCTTGGTCGCCGGCTGACGAATATGTGGCCTTTACCGAAAATCCGATCCTGCTGGGCTATGAGAGCGACATCTGGCTCTTTGACGTTGCCAAGGAAGAGTTCGTGAACCGAACCGACGACGGCGTCCAGGGCGGCTGGATTGAAGCCGAGCCAGGCACCTATGAACTTGACTACCTGCCCATGTGGAATGAGACCGACGGCATGATCTATTTCTGGCGCAGTGTGCCCATCACTCTGCCTGTCTTCACACTGGACCTCTATCGTGTGGCGCCTGAGGGCGGTGAGGCGGAACTGGTACGCAATTTGACCGAAACATTTGCCGGCGAACTGCCCTACTTCGGCGGCGAAAACTGGTTCATGGACGGCGTCTCCGCCATCTCGCCGGATGGTTCCAAGATAGCGATGCTCTTGACCTCCATGGTCGATCCGTATGATGATCCGAATAACGGCCTCTGGATCGTTGATGTGAACGATGACTCTGTACCGCCGCAGCAATTGACGACTGTGCGTGACATGCAGGCCGGAGCACCGGACTGGGCAGCCGATTTCCCCTTGATACCCATGGGGCTCTCTTGGACTGGAGACGGTAACGGTGTTGTCGTACTGACCTACAATCAGGATCAACAGGTGCCGATGGTTGTGCTCTACTACGTTGATGTCGAAAGCGGAGAAGCCATACCAGTCGTAGACTTCAGCGACGTTCCCGATGGGGAAGCCTATCGGAACGCCGTCAATGAAGTTGGGCTGCCGCCCCGCTACTACTCCCCATGGACCGCGTCGATGTCGCCCAAGGGCGATGCACTGATCATGTATAATGATCTTGCCGGCTTGTCGGGACTCCTGACGTCACCGTTGCCGCCGACGGGCGAATTGCCGCAACTGGATTACATCAGTCAGCTTTTTGATACCGATGGCGTAACCCGTAGCAGCAGAGCCGACGACGGTAGGGTCCTGATCTACAATATTTTGTTCGGAACAACCGAGCAAGAATAGCGCTTGTGGCGTAGTAATACAGCCGTGTGGATGATAGAACGCGGATGACGCGGATTGGGCCGGTTTCCGTGGCTCGAAAACAGAGAGATCCGCAGACTCCGCGTTCTATCTTGACCCATCAAACCAATTTCAAGAAAGGAACCCTCCGAATGCCAACCACCGGCGTTTCGTCCAATTCGATTCTACGCCTCATTCTGGGCCTGGCAGGTACAGCGGTGATCCTGGTCGCCATGCGCCTGGCAGCGCCCATTGTCAACATGGTCTTGATGGCCGCTCTTCTTACCTTGCTCTTTGTGCCCCTCTATGGCTGGCTGCAACGCAAGGGGGTGAAGAGTGGGCTGGCGTTGCTCATTGTGTTTCTCGTCGTGGCGCTGGTCGGATTCGGCGTTCTCGCCTTGTTCGGCATTGCGGTGGTCGGTCTCGTCCAGAATATACAGACATACGAAAAAGATCTGACGCAACAGGTGAGTCAGCTACAACAGACGTTGCAGGCTCAAGGCATCGATGCTTCTACCTATACGTCTGCTGTCGAGAGCGCCGGCAAGCAACTACTGGGAATGATCGTCGGCGCCGCAGTCCAATGTGACGGGTCTGGTCATTAACGGGGCATTTGTTCTACTGATCTTCGGGTACATGTTGGCCGAGTCAAACGGCCTTGTCCGCCGGTTGCAGCGAAGCGTGGATCCGGACAGTATCGCCTTTGCCAGTGCTGCTCAGGCCGTGCCCTCGGTCGTAAAATTTCTCGTCATCATCTCCATATTCAACCTGATCATCGCCATTTTGGATACCATCTTCCTCTGGTTTCTGGGCGTTCCCTACCCGATCTTGTGGGGCGTTTTTGCGTTTGTCTTCGGCTTCATTCCTTACATTGGCTACTGGATCTCCATGCTGCCGCCCCTAATTCTTGCATTTGCCCAGAGCGGCATAGCCGGAGCCATCGCCGTGCTCTTAGGCTATTGGTTCATCAACGGCGTGCTGAGTTCAGTAGTGGCCCCGCGCTATTTCGGCAAGGGACTGAACGTCTCACCGGTTCTTACGTTGTTGGCTGTGATCTTCTGGGGTTGGTTGTTGGGCCCGGTCGGCGCGATCGTCGGGGTCCCGATGACGGTGCTCCTCAAATTGATCGTGCTGGAAAATTATCCCGAAACTCGTTGGTTGGCTCAGGCATTGAGCCAGGATGGTGACGACAGCGAGTTAGAGTTACCTATGCCGAATCCGCAAGCTTGAGTCCTAAGGGGCATTCACTGTGGACAATCCATGGTTCACGTTAATTCTACTGGCGTTGGCTGCCGGGTTCCTGCCTTGGCAATTCAGCGCGGAAGTATTGATCCTGCGCAAGGAGCAGGGTCTACGCAGAGCTGCGGCCTTTGCCGGAGGACTTACGGTTTGGCGCTTCCTGCTCGGTTTCGTGCTGGCCTTTGTACTGGCCGGCGGCCTTGCCATTTTGAATAATGGCTTCGGCGAGATCGTTGACTTCATCAGTTCAGGGCTTGAAGGTGGTGTCGAACGTGTTCAGAATCGCCAAGGAAGAGTGCTCGATGTACTGCTGATCATCGGCGGGATCATGCTCGTGATCAAAATGGTTCGCAACTGGATGAGCGAAGTCGATCCCGACGCGCCGCCGCCCAAATTCTTGGCAACACTCGACTCTATCGGGCCACGTGGCGCCTTTGGGTTCGGCATTGCCTGGATGGCGATCAGTCTAGCCCAGTGGACGTTTCTGTTCGCCGGTGTCGAGCAAATCTTGAACTTTAACGGCGGCCCCGCGCTTAAACTGGCTGCGTTTCTGCTCTTTTTGGCCGTGGCCAGCCTGTTCATTCTAGCGCCGATTGTGCTCTATGCCATTCGGCCGGATAAGGCGCAGGCGCGCCTGGCTGCCATGGAGAAGAAGATGGATGTCGGGATGCGCTACCTGGGGATATTTTTCCAGGGCGGGATCGGCCTCTTTCTGATCTGGCGCGGCTTGCTTCATTTGTCCGGCGGCTAGAGGGGCTTTGACCACTCACTACCATACACATTTCAGGAAGGTGAACAGCAGGCAATCTGAATTCAACCAGAACAGTCAGATCTTGATTTAAGAAGTACTCAAGCAAGTCCAATCCGAGCTGAAAAGGCTGAGATCGCATCGATCAGTGCATGTCTGGTTCTTCAACGTTTCAGTGCGATGACGCCCAGGTAGATGATCCAGATGTAGGCCAGGTAAGCAGCAATCATGAGCCGATGCAATCGCCGAGGATCGCTGATGTGGCTTTTGTGAAGCTGATAGCCACGACTTTTCTGGTCGGAAAAGAAAGTCTCGATTCGCATGCGTTTGCGATAGAAACGACAGGCTTCTTCGATGAGCGGCAGGTTGGTTACCAGGTAGATAGGCTCCTTGCATTCTCGGTCACCAGAGAATAACCATCACAGGACCGTACGCTTGTCGGGTGAACAGGACATCATGCAGTGCGCTGCAACTATCGGGCCAAGGCTCACAATCATCCAGGCTCATCCAGGCACCGTCGTGATAGACCTGGGTATTCTTGGCCGTTCGACAGACATATTCCCAGCCGACGGTGGCGACAAAGGTCTGCAATTCGATGCTGTCGAACTCACCATCGCCCAACAGAACCACAGAGGCATCGTCCGGTAGCAGAGCCGCAGTCGTTGAGCAATACAACGTGCATTTCGGCGGCAAAGTGTCCTTTGTGCTGGTTCTGAGCATCCAGAGCAGTGGAATCGCTCGTTTCTGTTAGATCAAACAGACCATCAAGGTCACGCAATTGCGGCCCACTTCGCTGCCGTCAATCGCAATGACCAAGGTCTGACTCGACAGGTGCGCCAGCAAGTCCTCGATAAATGGAAGCATATGCCATTCGTAGCTGACCTGCTTGTTCTTGTACTAACGGCTCAGCCGTATTTCCTGACTGGTGACCTTGGCCTTGCCGGGTGCCTTTTTGGCCACTTCTCGTGTACTTGTGCTTTTGCTGGCCACAATGCCGTTGATGAACATGGCCAGTACCTCTATTGACTGTCGCAGGCGCCTCGTTGGCTCGACCGGATGAAGTTGCATCAACGCTGCGTCGATGGCACGATATCGTCTTAGGTTGTCGCTCATGCTTTGCTCCTTTTCTTTGGTTGGAATCGAAGCTTACATGAGTGATCGGCCTCTTTCTGATCTGGCGCGGCTTGCTTCATTTGTCCGGCGGCTAGAGGGACTTTGACCATAAATAACCGTTGCAAGGAAATCTTTGCCAGCAATGGCTTGAGGTTTTGCCAACTCCCGTATAGTGACTATCTTGGGAGAGTCCTAGGACTGTTGAGTCTCATTAAGCCGTGCGCACTTCTGGGCTATAATAAGCTCCAGGATTTCCGCTGATGGAAACAGGAGGGCGTATTTGGCCCACACGATATTGCAGGGGCGGATCGATACCCACGGATCTGCAGAGAAGGTCGAGGCATCGTGGCGAATAGCCTGCCGTCTCCCATGACGACAGCGCATTCATGAGACTCGACAGGCAGGGTGGAAACGAAGACGGTCTCTTTCCGGTCTTTGGATTTGCCGTCGCCGGCGCGTCAACGCCGGCTCAATTGGGAACCTGAAATGAAACGCCGTCAACCGATTCGAACAGTAGAGAAGGAGATGGAGGCTCAGCATCCTATCCGATCATTGCTGCTATTAGACTTACTCCAGGATCAGGAGTCACGGCCCATCCTGATCTGGACTTTTGGAACATTGTTGCTTGGCACATTTGTCTATCGATGGCTGGAAGGGTGGAGCTACCTTGACTCACTCTACTTTTGCGTCATCAGTCTGGCGACAGTCGGTTACGGCGATTTGACGCCGACCACGCCGGAGGCAAAAGTATTTACCATCTTCTACGTGATCAATGGAGTCGGCATCCTGCTGGCCTTTTTCGACAGAATTCGGGTGGTTCGCACGCGTCGTATCGAAGGGGTCGCCATCGCGAAGAAACAGCAAGAGGACGCATGAATCCCGCAGCAATAGGCCATACTCAATTCAATTGCCTCAGCCATAAAACATCGCTGGGCATTTTCCGCAATTCAGACACGGAGGTGTAACGTATGTTTCCGATCTTGGTTATTGTCATTGGTATCGCAGTATTGGTATTCGGCCAACGGCTGGCGGTGATGGGTGCGGCTGTGGGCGCACTTCTCGGCGTAGGCCTGCTGGTCCTCTTTCCGGGAGATACCGGGCCGTGGATTACATTCGGCCTGCCTATCGGACTGGCTATACTTGGTTTCTTCATGGCCGGTTTCGCCAAAGGGTTCATCGAAGTTGTGGTCTTGGTGATCGGCGCGCTGGCAGGCGCAGCGATTGTTCTGGCCTTCCTGAACATCTTCAATATTGACCTCGGATTTATGAACTGGCTGCTTGCAGTCGTGGGTGGCGTCATTGGCTTGATGGCGATCAGACGGTCCAGAAAAGCCTCGAAGGACTGGGGGTTGATCATTCTGGCCAGCCTGGTTGGCGGACTGCTGATCACGCGCGGGATCTCTGTCTTAATCCCTTCGATGCAAGATAGCATCAATGCCTTGATCGCCCTGGCGTTGACGGCCGGGGGCATCGTCTATCAGGGCGGCTTCCTGAGCAAGAGCCAAACCGATACACCAGACAGCTCATCCAGCAGTTGAAGATCAGATGCCATCTGCGCGGAATGAAGAGACTAGTACCGTGGGGTGCAAATGAGTCGATGGTTTGTAGGTCCGGCTATCAGCCGGACGACATTGACAACCTACGGATCTGTCTGATGATTGAGCGTTGTCACGCTGGTAGCGTGACCTCCCGATTCATGGGGCTATTTCCGCCGTCTCGTACTAGGTAGATGTTCAATCGCGATTCAGAACGATCGCTTGAATATACCGTAGTACTATCAGCCGATAGTAGAAAGATCAAGGAGTGTAAACATGTCTGACCTAATCGTTATCACCTTTGACAAAGAGGATGAGGCCGCAAAAGTACGCGATGCCATTCGTAAGGAACAGAAGCAGGATCTGGTGAGTCTGGATGACTCTGCCGTGGTCGTGCGCGATGAACATGGCAAAGTCCATGTGAAGAATGAGTTGGACCGTGGCGTAAAGATTGGCGCTGTGGGCGGCGGGCTACTCGGTCTTTTGATTGCCGGTATCTTCTTTCCCTTCGCCGGTATTCTGATGGGCGTACTCGGCGGCATGGGCGTCGGTGCGTTGGCGGATCTGGGGATCCAGAAGAAGTTTGTCAAAGAGGTATCCGACAAACTTCAACCCGGCACCTCGGCCATCTTCCTGATCGTACGTCATGCCAATGCCAATGCAGTGGTAACCGCTCTGAAACCGTACAAAGGCGAGATCTATCAGTCCACGCTGGATACAGAGGACGAAGAGACGTTGCGCCGCGTTTTGAAGGATGGAGACGAATAGAACGGAATACTTGCCCACAGGAACCTTTCTGTCGGGACACCATGTTTGCAGCCTTGTTGCTTCCGGAGAGGGTGTCATACCTGCGAAGGCAGGTATCCATTTTCGTGGTCAGAGTGGATACCTGCCTTCGCAGGTATGACAGGCAAAAAGTGCAAAGATAGGGTTGGGACCGAGCAATGTCATTCGAGGAATTATCAAGGGGTTAGTAGGCAGTATGGCTCCGACCACCCTGCTCTGCTCAGACCGACCGGATCGGATCACAACGCCCTGAATTCCCAAAGAGTCGAATTTTCATTTTCCGGATCAGGCGCGGCATTTTTTCCTTCACCTTGTAAGACCTGACAGAGTTTCGGAGCGCTCGACGGATCCAATCATCACTGAGATGGGAGACACAAATGAACCACAGACGACTGTCTGGATTTCTTCTGATTATTGCGTTGATCTTCACCCTGGCTGCGTGTGGCGAACCTGCGCCGCCAAGCCCCGAGGAGGCTGCCGACGAAATCGCCGAAGCCGCCACACAAGCCGAGAATACAGTGCTGCTGACTGACTCCGCCTGGGCGCTCGAAATGATTGGCGGCCCAGGGGATGAGTTGCCGCTCATCGAAGGCGTTACACCGACGCTCAACTTCTTCGTTGAGCGCTATACCGGCTTTAGCGGCTGCAACTACTATCTGGCGGCCTTTGACATCGATGTCGACTCAATCAGCATGTACGGCCCAACACAGACCGTTCTCCAATGCGACAAGCCCGATGGCGTTATGGAACAAGAAGCGACCTTTATCGGCATTCTGCAAAACAGCACTGCCTATCGAGTCGATGAAGATAAGCTGACCCTCTTCACAGTGGGCGATCAGGCATTGGCGACCCTGGCGCGTATCGAAGACATCCCGCTTGAAGGAACAACCTGGCTGCTGAAGACCTATATTGTCGACGACGAACCTGTGCCTCTTACCGACGGAGCATTGGTGTCAGCTCAATTCGATGGCGATCAGCTGAGCGGAAGTGCCGGCTGCAACGACTATAGCGCCACGGTAGCTATCGGCGATGGCTCGATGACCATCTCCGAGGTGACTACCACCACAAACAATGTATGTGACGAACCTGAAGGCATCATGGCGCAGGAAGAGACCTACTCCGCCATGCTAGAGTCCGTGGCTGCATACGAGCAAGGCGGCAGTTCACTCCTATTGGCTGACGCAGAGGGAACGCCCATCATGCTCTTTGCTGCAGGCGAGTAGGCGCATCTGGCCTGGCTGCGCTACAATCGAAGCCGTGATCTACACCGGATATCCGTCGAAGTTAACCTGTGATCGCACGATGTCTATGGCAACGTACAGTCGAAACGAAGGCAAATGCAAAGAACGACCCGCTGCGACCCGGCAGGCCCTGCATGCCCTGCTGGCAGCTATCGGCGCAATGCTGGTGATTGCCGGCTGTACCGCCGAAGCCGCCCAGCCGGAACCCGATCTGATCGCGACGCTGCCCACAGACTGGGTGGTCGTCAATACCCAAACGCCCTGGATACCGGTCAATATTGACTACGACCAAGAGGTTGAGTTTCTTCTACTCTACACCTATAACAACCAAGTCACAGATGGTGAAGTGAGTGCGACGGGACCCACCGGAGCATCCATCTTCGATTTGCAGAACAACTCCGAACTCGTCCCTCAGGCCCGTGTGGTCTCCATGCCCTACCAGCCGTCGGCCTCCTACACTCCCTACCGAATTTTGCCCAACTACTGGAAAGGCTCCGACACTGGCTTCATTGCAGCGGCCGGTCGTCAGAGCGACGTGACCTCAGTGGAAATCAACCGAGCCCAAGAGCGAGAAGTCATCGTGGTCACCCCGTCAACACCCGAAGAAGGGTCAGCCACCGATGTCGAAATCACCATGGAACCGATTAAGGAGTTGTACATCCAGGACGGTGGTCAAGCGATTACCATTGTTTGGTGGCGGAGCCTGCTTGAAGGCTATGGCACAGCCAATATCCACGCTGCCGCCGGCTTTCGGGATCCGCAATACGAAGCGGAAGGTGAGCCGACTACGCCACTGACGGCGATCACCGGCCTTCATCCGTTTCACGATCGCAGCGAACTCTGCAACGTGACACGCTATACACGCGAGTATCTCGATCAGAAAGAGTCAGTGGGTTCCGAAGAGCTTGAGAACGATCTTGCCGTGGATATCCGTTTCGTAGAAGAACCACTTGGCATCCAGTTTTGCAAAGAACCGCCGACCACCCCGTTTTACCCCGAGGCCGTGGTCTTGAAGTATCTGTTCAACGAAAAATCTGAAGACGAACTGCTGGCCCTGGATGATGTGAACATGAAGGAAGTCGCCGATCCGTTGACGACTGCATTTCGCGCAGAGGACAGCCCGCTCCGCATCATCAGTCTCTATGGGCCGGAGTTGATTCCATTTGACAATGTTGATGGTTCGCCGGCCACGGTCTGCGCGTCATTCCTCGATACCAGTACTGACACATTGACAGCCTATCGTTTTCGCCTGCTCCATGTCATGGCAGATGTGGATGAAGGCACCACAGATCAGTTTAAGATCACCAACATCAAGCCAATTCCGGCTCCGCCCAATGGCCCGGAAGTCGAATGCAACAAGATTGTGAAAGACGGCACGCCGGGGAGGGTACCCCCACCATGAAATTACGCCGGCGTTTCCTCCCGGTCACCGAAGATGAGCTAAATGACTATCTGACAGGTGGTGCAACTGAACGGGTCGCGTTTCTGCCTGCCCGAAGCAGCGTCAGTACCATCGCCGAAACATTGGCGGCAATGGCCAACGCCGACGGTGGACTGGTGCTGTTGGGGGTGACCGCCAAGGGCAGCATTCAAAGCTCAGTCGAGACAAATCGCCTCCGGGATGCAGCAACAGAGGCAGGGATCCAAACCAGCCCGCCCCTGATACTCCCCAGTCCACATGTGATTTCATCGGCCAAGGGCGATGTCGTCATTGTTCAGGTGCCGCCTGGTCTGCCCCACATCTACAACCTAAACGGCTTGTTTCTGACGCGAACCGGTTCCCATAACCGGCCACTCACCACAGGCGAGTTGCGGCGGTTGCTGCTGGAGCGGGGAGAGGGCGGCTACGAAGAGCAGCCACTGACAGAGGCCACGCTGGCCGATCTAAGCCGGCAACGGATCGATGCCTACCTGGAACATATCGCGCTGCCGCCTGACGAAGCGCCGATACAGGCCTTGCTTGCCCGCGGCTGCGTTGCTCCGATAGAGCCGCAAAAGCGACCTCCCAATAAGAATCCGTCCTTGATCTCGCCTGATTATCGCCCCACCGTCGCAGGCATGTTGCTCTTTGGCAGCGATCCGCAACGCTTCCTACGCAGCGCCGAGATCATCTGCGTGCGCTATGCAACCGAGCAGATGAGCGACGAGTTCGAACGTCAAGATATTACCGGCACGCTGTTGGAACAGATCCGCCAGGCCGAGGCCTTTGTGGTCAGCAACATGCGCCGCGGCATGCGCATCACCGGCATGACACGCCAGGAAAATACCGAATATCCCATTGCGGTCGTGCGCGAAGCGATTGTCAACGCCATCGCCCACCGCGACTACAGCATCCGTGGCGAGGGCATTCGCATTCTCATGTTCCGTGATCGACTGGAGATCTACAGTCCAGGTCGTCTGCCCGGCCATGTCACGCTGGAAAACATGAAGGACGAACGCTACAGCCGAAACGAAGCCGTGGTCGCCGTCCTCAGCGACATGGGCTACATCGAACGGCTCGGCTACGGCATCGACCGCATGATTGCCACCATGGATGGCGCGGGGCTGCCTGAGCCGATCTTCACCGAGACGGCGGCCGGCTTTCAAGTCATGTTGCGTTCGGCAGGCGACGAGTTGGTCAGCAGCCAGCCGGAAGCGCAACGCTGGCCTCATGGGTTCCTCAACGATCGCCAGGAAATGGCTGTTGCCTTCGTTCAGGAACACGATCGCATCACCAACAGCGACTACCAGGCCCTCGTGCCCGACGTCAGCGCCGAGACCATTCGCCGTGACCTGGCCGATCTGGTCGCCAAAAATTTGTTGATTCGAATTGGAACCAAACGGGCAACATATTACATTCTTAAGTGAGAAACAGGCGTGCTGCGTGCTACGTGCTGCGTGAAGAACATTTCACGCAGCACGTAGCACGCAGCATATATCGAATCCCCTTTTCGGAGGATCATTATGCGAAGCGTATCAATCGTCGGCATCGGCCAATCGAAGGTAGGTGAACTCTGGCAACGATCTGTTCGCGAGATCGCCTATGACGCCATTTCCGGCGCGATGACCGACGCAGGCATCGAGAATGCAGATGCCCTCTTCCTGGGCAACATGCTCAGTGGCAGCCTGCTCGATCAAGAACACCTGGCCACATTGGTGGCTGACTTTTGCGGCCTACACGGGATTGAAGCCGCCAAGATCGAGGCGGCCTGCGCCAGTGGCGCGGCAGCCATGCGTGTTGGCGCCATGGCAGTGGCCTCAGGGTTCCACGATGTCGTCATCGTGGCCGGCGTGGAGAAGATGACCGACACCGTGGGCAAAGATACCACAGCCGGCCTGGCCACCGCGGCCGATGCAGAATATGAGTCGCTGCACGGCGTTAGCTTCGTCGGGCTGAATGCATTGATCATGCAGCGCTACATGTACGAGTACGACGTGCCCTTTGACGCCTTTGCCGGCTTCAGCGTCAACGCCCACCGCAACGGGGCCAACAACCCCAATGCCATGTTCCAGCGTCCTATCAGCGTAGATAGCTATCTCAAGGCCCCGGTCATTGCCTCGCCCATCAACATGATGGACAGCAGCCCGGTCTGCGATGGGGCGGCCGCGGTGGTGCTTGTGCCCGCCGAGCGAGCCCACGAGTTCACAACCCGACACCATCGGGGCGCAGTCAACATCCTGGCCAGTGCCAGCGCCAACGATACGCTGGCCGTCCATGACCGCAAGGATCCGCTCTTCTTGGAAGCCGCTTATGTGAGCTGCCAGAAAGCCTACAGCCAGGCCGGCATCTATCCCGAGGATCTGGATCTGTTCGAAGTGCACGACGCCTTCACCATCATGAGCGCGTTGAGTCTGGAAGCCACAGGTTTTGCCCGTCGGGGAGAGGGCTGGCGCATGGGGGTCGACAACGAGATCGGGATCGGCGGTCGGTTGCCGATCAGCACCATGGGCGGGTTGAAGAGCCGGGGCCATCCAGTTGGGGCAACCGGTGTCTACCAGATCGTGGAATTGGTGGAGCAGTTGACCGAACAGGCGGGCGCCAATCAGGTGAAAAATGCCCGCGTCGGTATGGCTCAGAACATTGGCGGCAGTGGAGCGACCATCGTCACACACATTCTGGGCACCTAGACCGTTGCAATATTGCTTGCGCAAGACAAAACGCTCGCCATGGCATTTTGCCAAAGGCGGGCGTTTTTGCCTGAATTGGCAGAAAATTGGGCCCTCAACGACTGTCAAAACCTATCAGGACGGCCAGAGTCGGTCCAGGATAGAAAATGAGAGTCCACATTTGGTATGGTATAGCCTGTTACGATAAGTGGCATTTAAAATACAGGTGGCCTGGCTGCAGGAACGAAAACGACTCTTCGCAGTGGGCTCACAATACGTAGGTTGATGAGGAGAGTATACAGATGGCGATTCCAAATATGTGGCGAACCAAGAAACAGCGCTATAGCTTGCAGGGTGAGATCTGTCCCACCTGCACCAGCGCAATCTTTCCGCCACGAAGCGTCTGTACCCACTGCGGAGCAGCCATGAACGTCTCACACGATCATGTTCATCACGCAATCATCGCCGGCCCATCCATGGCGGCTCGACCAGCACTGATCCAAAATCCGGCTGGAGACGACTAGATGTCATCAAGTCAATCCGGCAATGGCGTGGAGAGCGGACCTGCAGGAGCCATCTCGGACCTTGACCGCACACAGAACATGCGTGGAACGGGTCACGTCTACAGTTTCAGCACGATGTACAGCGTGCCCAAAAACTATGAGGACCAGAAGCCCTACACCATCGCCCTTGTACAGTTGGATGAAGGTCCAATCATCACCGCCCAACTCACGGATGTGGAGCGCGAGGATGTACAGATCGGTATGCCGGTAGAGATGGTGACTCGAAAGTTGCGTGAGGAAGGCGAAGAGGGTCAGATTATCTATGGTTACAAGTTTCGGCCACTGCTGCTCAAGAAGTAGGAGTCTCTTCACCCGCTGCGATTGACAGTTCAGTCCAAGAAAAAGAACGCATGTTAAACAAAGGCCATTGATGCACTGCTTTCGATGGCCTTTTGTATTGGGTTGGATTGTGTTGAGTCAAAGCACGCAGTCCATTAACAGACTCTTTACACTCCGTCACTGCCTTGTTAATCATACTCCGACACAATGCTTGCGATGGCTATCATGATCCAGGTTCTGTTGACATTTCACAGAACCTTTGTGAAAATCGCCTTGCCAGCGCCGGGGGCATCGTGTATACTGGAAGTCGAGTAGCGAAGAGACAACTTCCCCAGCCATCAACAAGATCGAAGCAAGCATGTCGGGCACAATTAGGGCTGATACTATCTGTCAAATTCCTCCCGAATATTGGCACTTTTGAGCCATGCTCTCCGGGGCGATCCTGATGCGTCGAAGCAGCGCACGATTAGTGAAGTCGGGCGCCTCGGATGACCGACAAGAGTGGTCTAGAGTGGCCCATCCAGCCCCGTCTGTCAGACCCTAACCTAGCAATCAGTGGAACCCAGTTATGAGCCAGGCATCCATACCAGCCGACATTTCTGTACCGACGACCTCCAGCGGAGCGAAAAGGCGCAGGCGGGTTTCGGCCACAGTCGAGGGACTTCTCTATCTCTTGCCGACACTATTGGGGCTGGGCATCTTTGTCTATTGGCCCATTGTCGAATCATTCCGGCTCAGCCTAAATCGTGTCGCTCCCTTCGGCAACCAGATGCGTTTCGTGGGCCTTACCAACTATACGAAGCTGCTGACTGAGCCGGAATACTGGGAGAGCGTACGCATTACGCTCATCTTTGTGCTGGGCACAGTGCCGGTCGGGATTGCACTGGCTGTGCTGCTGGCCATTTTGTTATCCTATCCGCTGCGCCATCTCCAGCCGCTGCACAGGACGCTGATCTTTGTGCCGGTTGTTATCAGCAGCGCCGTGACCGGCGTTCTCTTCCGCTGGCTCTATCATCCGGTGGTCGGCTATCTCAACTTCTGGATGGTGCAGCTAGGTCTGTTCGAAAGCATGAAAGAGGCACCCAATTGGCTGGCCGACAAGGAGTGGGCGCTTGCGGCCGTCATCATCGCCACCACGTGGCGCCAGCTTGGCTTCAACGTCATCATCGCCCTGGCCGGCGTTCAGAACATTGACGAATCGTTCTACGATGCGGCCAAGGTCGACGGGGCCAACCTGTTCCATCGCATTCGCCACATCACGCTGCCGCTGTTATCGCCAACGCTCTTCTTCTTGATGATCATCAACGTCATCTACAGTTTCCAGGCATTCGGTGAGATCCACATCCTGACCATGGGCGGACCCGGAAGGGCGACGACAACCATGGTCTATGCCATCTTCCAGGATGCTTTCGTGGGCACGCCCATGCGTGGCATCGCATCAGCGCAGGCCTACATGTTGGCTATTCTAGTCATTGGGATGTCTTATCTTAACTTCGTCATTGTCAACAGACGGGTACACTACCAATAATGGCCATCAACAGCCCCAAACGTTCAAGCTCTGATCGCTTTACCACCACCGATTTTCTAGTGCAGGTGCTGTTGCTCAGCATCGGTCTACTGATATCGCTGCCGATCTTTATTGCACTTTTCACCAGCTTCAAAGTGCCCACCGAGGTAATCACCTTTCCACCGAAAGTGATCCCGGAGACCTGGTCATTGGAGAGCTATCGCATCGCTTGGCAAGTCAACCCGTTCGGACGGTTTCTTCTCAACAGCATGATTCAGTCGGGGCTTATCACGCTGGGCCAGGTCGTTTTCAGCATTTTGGCCGCGTATGCGTTTTCGGTCCTCGTCTTTCCCGGCCGCAACGTACTTTTCTACATTGTGCTAGGCAGTCTGATGATCCCGTTTGAGTTGATCTTCATTCCCAATTTTCAGCTCATTTCGCAACTAGGGATGGCCGACACCTATTCTGGACTCACCGTGCCGTTCCTCGCCTCAGCCTTCGGCGTATTCATGCTGCGCCAATTTTTCATGACGGTGCCCAAGGAATACCATGACGCCGCCATTATTGACGGGGCCGGCAACTGGCGCTACCTCTGGCAGATCCTGGTGCCACTGAGTCGGGGCGGCATCGGCGCCTTTGCCATCTTTGCCTTTCTCAATGCCTGGAACCAGTACCTTTGGCCGCTGATCATCACCAACAGTGTTGAAATGCGTACGCTTCAAATCGGCATTCGATTTTTCATGAGCACGCTGGATCGCGGCGCTGATTGGGGCCCCGTCATGGCCGGCTCGATCATTGCCATGGCCCCTGCACTGCTTGCTTTTCTTATCGCACAGAAACAACTGGTCAGGGGAATAGCCATGTCCGGGCTGAAGGGGTGATGAATGGTTAATGGTATTACTTTGCGAACAATCGGCATATGCCGTTGTTTCGATAGAATCGATTCACACTTGATCGATCATCTACCAACCTAATTCAAGGAGGAAACGTATGAAACGAATTCTGCTACTACTTTCGATGTTGCTCGTGTTCACCATGGTCGTGGCCGCCTGTGCGCCAGGAGCACCGGCAGCCGACGAACCGGCTGCGGATGCAGCCGCCACAGAAGCTCCGGCCGAAGAGGAAGCTGCCGCAGAAGAGCCCAGCGGCGATGCCATCACGCTCGAATTCTGGCACGCCATGGGCGGTAACCTGGGCGAACTGGTCGACGAACTGACCGCCCGCTTCAACGACAGCCAAGACGGCATCGTCGTCAATGCCACCTACCAGGGCACCTATGACGACACCTACAATGCCTTGCTGGCCGCCTTCGAAACCGGCGGCGAGCCCAACATCATCCAGAACTTCGACCTGGCCTCTCAGACCATGATTGATACGGGTCGCTTGGTTCCTGCATCTGGATTGATGGAAGCTGACGGCTACGATCCAAGTCTCTTCGTTGACGCAGTTCGCGACTACTATTCCGATGAAAACGGCATGGTGGCCATGGCCTTCAATTCCAGCACGCCGTTGCTCTATTACAACGCCGACATGTTCGCCGAGGCAGGCGTCGAGATGCCCGAAGGCTCCATGACCTTCAGCGAATTCAAGGACGTCTGTGACGCATTGATGGCCGCCGAAGTCGCTCCCTACTGCTTCACCTTTGGCCAGGTCGGCTGGTACTTCGAGCAGATTCTCGCCAACAGCGGCGGTCTCTACTACAACGAGAACAATGGCCGCACCGCGCGCCCGACCGAGGTCGCCTTCAACGGTGAGAAGGGTGTCGAGGTCTTCACCTTCCTCACTGACATGATCAATGAAGGCTACACCCCCAATCTGGGCGCCACCTGGACCGAGACTGACAGTACCTTCACCACCGGCCAGGCTGCCATCATGATCGACTCTACATCAGACGTGTCGATCATCGAGAACAGTGACTTCGAAGTCGGTACTGCCTACATCCCACACGCTGACAGCAGCGATCGCAACGGCGTTGTCATCGGCGGCGCAGCGCTATGGCTCATGGATTCCGGCGACGGTGATACCAATGCAGCGGCTTGGGAATTCATGAAGTTCATGGCCGAGCCCCAGCAGCAGATCGATTGGCATATCGGCTCCGGCTATTTCCCAGTGCGCAAGGACGTACAGGAATCTGAAGAAATCCAGACTTTCTGGGCCGAAAACCCCAACTTCGCCACCGCCGTGGATCAGCTCTTCACCACGCCGACAACCCTGGAAGACGGCACGCCCAATTACGCCGTGCTCGGCGGTCGCGCAGGCCCCGGTCCCGCTGTTCGCCAGATCGTTGTCGAAGCCTACAGCCGTGTGCTGGACGACGGCCTGAGCCCCCAGGAAGCCCTGGACGAGGCCGCTGAGAAGGCCAACGATGAGTTGGAGAACTACAACGCCTTCTTTGAATAGGCGCTGAGCGAGTCCACAGAAAACCGTGGACTCATCGCTGTAAACAAAGGAGCCGTTCGCTATGTTGCCAATTCTGGCACACGGCGGACGGCTCTCTTTTATGCAGGCACGCACTGTGTACAGGCACAAAAGCCAACAGTGGTCTGGGATTGCTTCCATGGCATAGTTTCCCCTCAGGACTGCAGGGATCAGGAAGCAGTTGCCGATCTGATGGATCATTGATAGACTATGGCTATCACACCGATCGCTATCAGACTCCAAATGATCCAAGAAAGCGGCCTGTCGCTACAGACAGCCTTCATTTGAATGTTCAAGTGGGCAAAAGGATGCGAGGAAAAACGATGACCCGAGTAATGATCACCGTCCCAGACGAATTCTTGGCAGAAATCGACAACGCAGCAATGGCACAACATCGCAGCCGCAGCGAATTGTTCAGAGAAGCGATGCGTCAGTATCTCAAAGGTACGCCAATTCAATCGAAGTCAAGTGCTCAGGAAGCCGCCGGCATCATCGAAAAGTTGAGAGCAAAGGCTGCCGAACAGGCCAACATAGCCAAGGATTCCACCGAAACGATTCGAGCGATACGCGGCTATTCAAGCGAAGAGAGGCCTGCCGACAATGGAATTGTTGCTCGATAGTTCCGTCATTGCCAAGTGGTTCTTGGATGAGCCGGGCACGGAACGAGCCATTGCTTTGCAGAATCAATATTTGTCGGGATTGGTATCGCTTTTTTATGCCGAGCTATCACTGTTTGAAGTTGCCAATGCGCTCCATTTCAGCGGAAGATTCACTGCCGCTGAAGTAGTCGAGGCGATTGCGGCGTTGGAAGCACTGAATATGCAACGATTGGGTTTTGATCAAGGCGCGCTGAATCGAGCAGTTCAATTGGCAGAGCAACATGGCACGGCGGTCTACGATAGTTACCTTGTGGCGCTTGCCGAAAAGCGCCAGATACTCTTTCTGACCGCAGATCATAAGTTGCTGCGACGGTTACAGTCTCTAGGTTTCGTGAAAGACTTCAAAGTTTATCGGCTGTAACACCGAAACCTGCCCTGATTCGATTGTTCACTCGCCCGCATCCACCCAATTCTCAGTATGTAGATGCTGAATGCGACTGAATGCTCGAACATTATTTGGTGACCAACGTGAGTTGATTTGCTATGGCATGCGCTACAATAAACATGCCTGTAGAGCCGATCTGGCTCCCGTTCACCTTCAGATACGCGCGGATTCCGCCATAGACACGGGCCGCTTGAGTGTCGTAGGCCAATACTTCAAACGCCGACAGAAAGACATCCAATGTGGTATGATTGCGATTATTGTATATACAGAACAACATAGAGGGTCCTGTGTCAACCTGGTCTTCAAGTATCAAAATCGTTGCAGTGATGCTAACGGCGCTCTTGCTAGTGGGCTGCGCCAGAACTGAAGTCGAACCGGTACTCACTCCGTCACCAATTCCTACCTACACGCCCGTCGTCTCTCGCCCCTCGCCCCCAAAGGTCGAAGTCTACGCCGACGGCCTGATCGCACCCATCGGCATGACGCTGCTGGCCGACGGCACGCTGGTCGTAGCCGAGGACGGCACCGGTTTACGCGATGACAGCGCCGGCGTCAGTTTGGTGACGCCCGACAGCCAGGTCGGGCGCTTCCTCTCCGGCCTGCCCAGCACGCGTGACTCGGGCGATCTGGCCGGAGCACCGCTGGTCAGCCTTTCGCCCGATGGAGCCACGCTCTACATCGGCAACTTCGGCGTGGGCCATCTCTGGACGTACGCGCTCAGCAAGGAGGAACAGACCAACGGCATCCGACTGCCTGAGCAGGCGCTGACCACTGACCAGTTGGGCACAGCCATGGACCGCCTCAACAATGTTCTGGTCGTCAACCCCTTTGACATCGCCTTTGATCCTGAAGGTGTGCCCGTCGTCACCGATTCCACCGGCAACGGCGTCGCCAAAGAGAATCCCGACGGTACGACTCGTTTCATCCAACGTTTCGACCGGCTGCCCAATCCCATACGCGAAAGCGATCCCATCGAGGCCGTGCCCACCGGCATCCAGCGCATCAGTGACGAATACTATGTCACCTTGACCGGCGGCTGCCCCTATCCGGAGAGCAGCGGCAAGCTGGTCGCCATCGACGAGGAACGCAACCAGCGCACCGTGGTCGACGGCCTCAACATGCCCATCGACGTAGCGCAGGGACCGGACGGCACGATCTGGCTGCTGGAGTTTGCTCGCTTCACGCCCGATGCCGATTGTTTCAGCGGGACCGGCTACCAGGTGGAGACCGGCCGACTGAGCAGGTTGCTGCCGGATGGATCGCTTGAGACTGTGCTGGATGGACTTAATTATCCGGGTGCGGTTCTGCCGGCGCCGGACGGTAGCCTCTTTATCAGCGAGGTCTTTCCCGGACATGTGTTGCGGGTGACGTTTGGTGAGGAACGAGAAGCGGGGGACGAAGCAGGAGCGAGTTTAGAGAATGGGGAAGTAGGGAGAAGGGAAGTGGGGAGTGAGAGATTGGAGATTGGCGATGCCGATGCTGCGCTGCGGGCGGTGATTGAAGCCCACGGGTATGAGGCCAATCCAGGGATTGAGCTACGTGAGGCGGATACGCCCCAGGCCGAGTTAGGTCAGTTGCTCTTTTTCGATCCGATCCTTTCGGGCGATCAGAACATCTCCTGCGCCACCTGCCATCATCCATCCTTTGCCATGGCCGATGGCCGAACGCTGCCGATTGGCACAGGCGGTGTCGGGCTCGGACCCGAGCGTCAATTTCTGGAAACCGTGACGCTGGCCGACGAGGCCGGTTCGGTGCGACGCCTGGCGGGACAGACCGACGCTGGGGCCGGCGTGACCACCGTCTCCAATCCATTCGCCGGACAGTTCGTACCACGCAACTCGCCGACCATCCTCAACAGTGCACTCTTTCCCCGCCAATTTTGGGATGGCCGTGTGGAAAGCTACGCGCTGGACGGCGTTGGAGAAACACCTTCGACGACGGTGAAGACGCTGGAGCGCACCGTCAACGACCTCAACATGGACGATCCACTGGCCGCGCAGGCGCTCTTTCCAGTGGCCAGCCTACACGAGATGGCCGGCGCCACCCTGGGCGGGCTGGCAGCGCAGGCCATTCGCACGGTCTTGCTGAAACGGCTGCGCGCCAGCCCGGGCTACGTCGATCGCTTTCGGGAGACCTTCGGCAACAGCCGGGAGTCGCCACAGGAGGCCATCACCCTCAGCCGTCTCGTCGAAGCGCTGGCCGCCTTTGAGCGACGCTTCATCTTCACCGATGCGCCCTGGGACCGCTACCTCGACGGCGACCTCACAGCCCTCACGCCTCAGCAGAAACGGGGTGCGCTCCTCTTCACCGGCGCACTCGATCCGGCGGTCAACTGCACAACCTGCCACAGCGGCAACCTCTTCACCGACTTCGACTTCCACAACATTCTAGCGCCACAGCTCGGGCCGGGGCGCGGCCATGGTTACACCGGCCGCGAGGACTGGGGCGCGCCGGCGTCACCTTCGACGCCCGAGACCGCTATGCCTTTCGCACGCCCAGTCTGCGCAACGTGACATTGACAGCGTCCTACTTCCATAACGGCGCCTATGCCCGGCTTGAGGACGCCATTCGCCATCACGCTGATGTGCGCGGCAGCGCCCTGGCCTACGATCCCAGTGAAGCCGGCGTGCCGCCCGATCTCTACAGCAGCCTGCAACCGGTCGACCTAGACAAGCAGTGGGATACCGCCGACCCACTATTGCGCAAGCCCTTGCCGCTATCAGAGGAAGACATCGCCGATCTGACCGCCTTTCTGGTAAGCCTCACGGATCCGGCCACGGCCGATTTGACCGCGTTTCTGCCTGAACGGGTCCCCAGCGGCCTCGCCCTCGATCCGTTGCCGACCCAATCGGAACGGGTCGTTGTCGCCCCCCGCCCTGCGCCCCACGTTCAGATGCAGACATCATCTCCCGACACAGCCCTCGCCACCGATTTTCAGTTCACCGATGTGGCGGCCCAGGCTGGAGTCAGCTTCACCCATGGCGCCTTCCGGGACGCCATCTATGATGATGCAGTGGCTGCCATGGGCGGCGGGCTTTGCTGGCTGGACTACGACAACGACGGGTGGCTGGACCTCTACCTGGTCAACGCCCATGCCGATGCAGAGGCTCAAACCTGGTTGGAAGACGGCGGATTGCCCCGCAACGCGCTCTTCCGCAACCAAAACGGCTCATTCACTGACGAAAGCGCCGGTTCAGGGGCAGACTTTGGCGTGCGCGGCAATGGCTGTATCGCTGCCGACTTCAACCTTGACGGTTGGACCGATCTTTTTGTGACTGCCTACGGCCCCAACCTGCTCTTCTGGAACAACGGCGACGGCACGTTCAGCGAGGGGGCAAGCGCGGCCGGCCTTGACGCACCAGAGTGGAACGCAGGCGCAGTGGTCGGCGACCTCAATGCCGATGGGTGGCCCGATCTCTTTGTGACCAGCTACATCGACTTCGACAACAAGATCCCCAAGCCGTCAGGGGCTTTCCCCCAGGACTACTACGGCCTGCCGGATCGCCTTTACCTCAACCAGGGACCGCTTGAAGATGGCGTAGAGGAAAAAGATGGCCGGATGAGGCCAGTCATCTTTCGAGAAGTCACCGTATCCGCAGGCCTGTCCCGGGAGGAGCGTGGCCTGGGCGCTATCCTATCCGACCTTGACCTTGACGGAGACCTGGATCTCTACATTGCCAACGACGGACACCCCAACCGCCTCTTTGCCAACCAGCCATGGCCCGGCGGTGAAGAGGCCGATCCGGAAGGGTTGGGCTTCCGTTTCGTGGACCAGACCGGCACAGCCAATGTGGGCGACTCGGGCAGCGGCATGGGCCTCTCATCGGCCGACTACGACGGCGATGGACGGTTCGACCTCTTCGTGACCAACTGGGAGCGCGAGCTGAACGCACTCTATCGCAACGAGACCACCGATCCGGACGCGCCGACCTTTCAGTACAGTACGTTTCGCATCGGCGTCAGCGGGCTGGGCAACGGACTGACCGGCTGGGGCAACCGGCTGGCCGACTTCGACCATGACGGCGACGCGGATCTGCTCATCGTCAATGGGCGCGTGCCTGTGACCAACCTGGAAAGCGATCCGGAACTGGTACGCTACTATCGGAATCGCACGCAAAGTCGCAGCAAGAGTGGGCCGCGACCAGGACAATTCTTGGAGTGGACGGCCCAGGTGGGGCTCAAGGAAGTCGGCCCGCTGTTGGGCCGGGGCAGTGCCGTGGCAGACTATGACAACGATGGTGATCTGGACATTGCCATCAACCAGATCGCCGGACCGGCCGTGCTGTTGCAGAACGACCTGAGCCAGGCAGAGGCCGCTCCCAACTGGCTCCAGGTCTCGCTGGGCGGCTTCTTCCCCGGCGCACGCATTGTGGCCACATTGCCGGATAGCAACCAGATTGTGCGTGAGTTGCATGTCGGCAGCAGCTACCTGGCGACCGAGGATCCCCGGCTCCATTTTGGCCTGGGCCATGCCGATCTCGTGTCCACGCTATCCATTTATTGGCCGGACGGACGACAAACCCATTTGGCGGACATCCCAGTCAATCAACATCTCACTGTGGTCCCAGATACTGACGACCAGACCGAAAAGAGGTAGAATTTCTGTTGGGTTCCGTTGACATTTCGTTTTCTCGGGGAAAAATTCCGCTGCCAACAACGAGAAGCCACCTCAGCAGCTCAAGCCAAGCGCCCTCAGGCGCTTTTCAATGTTAGCAGCCAGCTTTAGCCGTTGCTGACCAATTGTTAAAAGAACCTGGTTATTGAAGAAAAATATCAAGGACGAGAAGCGATAACGAATGAAAACCAACGATCTGATTGAACGACTGGGCCGACGCTTTCCTCGGGCCAACTGGCCTGAGGTATTCGTCAACTATCTCCGTGACCAGGAAGAGAACGGCCATCGACTTTGCAGAGCCGACATCGGCGAGCCGCTCTATCCATTCCTGAAACGCCTGGGTGCGCCTCGCAACCACATTCGGTCCTTTCTCACCCCGGAGTCGAGATTGCAGGTCCACGTCGACTATCATCAACTTCTCCAGCTTTCGCCCGAAGCAATCTTCAACTACCTGCTTGACCACTTTGCCCACGTGCTCGATTTGCAGCAGGTTGCGCTGGACAGCGAGTTGCCCACCGGCTTCAATCGCCACGGTCAGCGCCATGTCCGTCTCGTCACCACCAGTTCAGTCAACCTGATCAAGCAGCGCAACCCGCTGGCCGCCGTCGATTCCTTCGAGAAAGAAGCCATCATCGGCGGCATGTTTCACGATCTTGGCAACCTGATCGGTCGCCAATACCATGGCCTCTACGGCGTCTACCTGCTCACCCAGATCTTCGAGAACTACGCTGCCGATGAAGAGACGCTCAAGAGCTTCCTGGCCGTGCTTGAGATTGTCATGCTCCACGAGGTCGAGTTCGGCGCCTGGTCCGCCCACCTCGAAGATCTGAATCCGGCCACGCTGAGCACCATCATTGCCGACAAGACGGACGTCGGCTTCCATCGTGTCAGCGCCAAGTCAAACGTGCCCAGCGCCGTCGACGATGCGCATGTGATCATCAATCTGCTGGTCTCGGATTCAACGTTGGAACGAGTACCGGATGCCAACGGTAGCTTCCATTGGGTTGTTGACTTTCAGCCTCGATTTGACGCTGACCAGCACACGCTCTTCTCCCGCCTCCTGAAGGCGACCGGCCGGGTTATGTACCCTAGGGAATGGAAGGATATTTACGAGGAACAGAACATTGAATACCTTTTCCTCTTTCAGTCCGTCTTCTTGGAGATCTATTTGACGCGCATGTTCTTTGCCATGCGTTCGGTCTTCACGCTTTTTCCTTCGGTTCAAGAGTTTTCACTGATCATCAACGATCCTGAACGCGGGATCAGCCTGAAGCGAACCTTTTCCCGCCAAGAATATGCACAGCAAGTGGCCGTTCTGGGCAAACTCTTCTACCGCGATGAATGGCCACAGACACGTCTCTACCACGTCATCAGCGACTTCCATGCCCTGGATACAGAGACGGTCAAAATGCCATGACTGTCCACATTATCCGTCTATTCGACCTGCCGACATCAGAAGTTCAGCCTCTAGTGTTGGAGAGTCGAACGGAGAGCCACACCTTTGTTGATCGACTGGTCGACGAGTACGCCGACGCCAGCAATCGCTTTGCGCTGCCGGGCGAGGCGCTCTACGCTGCCTACGTGGACGAAACCATGGTCGGCATCGGCGGTCTCAATCGGGATCCCTATGTCCGTCAGGCAGACACGGGCCGGGTGCGGCACCTCTACGTGCTTGCAGATTGGCGAAGTCGAGGCGTAGGGCGGAAACTGATGCAGCAGATCATCGACGATGCGCGTGACCACTTCAGCATGCTCACGCTACGGACGTTCAGTCCCGATGCAGGCCGTTTCTACGTCGCCATCGGATTCGAGGCGATCACAGAGGTCGAATCGGTGACACACCGGCTATTGCTGGAACAGCAAATAGGGTAGTGGCCGAATGAGCAATCGAGAAGAAAAGCCCGAACGGCTCGACGAAGTCGTCTTCGACTATCGGGCCACCAAGGACGGCAAAGTGTTGATCACATGGTATGGTAAACAGGTGACCATCCTGCGCGGCAAGACGGCACAGAAGTTCTTGGCCCGTGTCGACGGAGCAGATGAGCGATCGGCACAGCTGGCAATGGCCAAAGTCACAGGCCATTTCAAACACGGAAACGAACGATAGCAGCAAACAGCGAACCAACCATGCTTCAGATATCCAATCAAGTCGAAATTCCTCTGGACGAGATCGACATCACCGCAATCCGAGCCCAGGGCGCGGGCGGGCAGAACGTCAACAAGACCTCCTCGGCCATCCAGCTGCGCTTCGACATCAACGCATCTTCCCTGCCTGATGTCTACAAGGAACGGCTTTTGGCCCTTAGCGACCATCGCATCACCCAGGACGGCGTGGTCATTATCAAGGCCCAGGAGTATCGCAGCCAGGAGAAGAACCGGGAGGCTGCATTCAGTCGTCTCCAGCAGTTGGTCAAGAGTGTCAGCAAAACGCCCAAGAAACGCCGTCCGACCAGACCAAGTCGGAGCGCGAAAGAACGCCGACTTGAAAGCAAGAAGCGACGTGGTCAGATCAAGGCCCTCAGACGCTACCTCGAAGACTAAGTCATTGTCCGCAAACAACTTAGCGGTATCAACCTCCCGGAGGTTAATTGCGGACCGTCACTAAGCCCCTCTAACATCCTTTGGCGACCGCACCCATCAATGCTACTATGTCTCGGGCGAAATTGCGCCAGGTTGTTGACGGCACGGCACCATCAACAACTGTCGCAGCGTATTCGCCGCACGACCTTTCACTTTCCTACCCACGCCAGAAGAGACATCCGAGGAATCACATGATCCAGACAGAAGATATCCAACGTCCGCCAAAGGAATTGGTCGACGCCCTGGCCGAGATCGGCAGCGCCACATGCAGCGGCGAACTACACCACATGGGCATCCGCGACCCACAAATCCTGGGCACCGTCCCGCGCACACCGGGGAAATCGATCGCCGGTCCGGCATTGACATTGCAGTTCATGCCCATCCGTGAAGATCAATATGTAGACGGCGAATACCGGGATCCGGAGAGCCAACTCCATCGCCATTGCCTCTACCACACCCAGCCGGGGGATATCGTCGTCGTCGACGCCCGCGGCGACATGGGCAGCGGGGTCTTCGGCAACATGATGCTGACCTACTTCATGGGGCGCGGCGGGGCCGGTCTAGTTGTCGACGGCTGCATCCGCGACTACCCCCACGTCAAAGAGTTCGGGCTCGGGCTCTGGCTCAAGGGCACCACACCGAACTACCATACACAGACCAATATTTTTCCCTTTGCCGTCAATATTCCCATCGCCTGTGGCGGATCGCTGGTGATGCCCGGCGATATCATCGTCGCCGACGACGACGGTGTTGTCGTTGTGCCCGTCGCCATGGCCGAAGAATTGGTGAAGAAGGCCTCTGTGCATGCAGAGTGGGAAGAGTTCTCGCGCATCCAACTCATGAACGGCGGCGATCTGCGCAGGTACTATCCGCTCTCAGATGACGCCCAGGGCGAATACGAGGCCTGGAAAAAAGAACAAGGGAAATAGAACCAGATCTCCATGGATCCGATCACGCTTCAGCTCTATCGACATCGCTTCGCAGGCGTCTCTGAAGAGATGGGCATCACGCTACGGCGTACCAGCTACTCGCCCAATATCAAGGAACGCCTCGACTTCTCCTGCGCCGTCTTTGACGGCGAGGGTCACCTAATCGCCCAGGCAGCCCATATCCCGGCCCACCTGGGTGCGATGCCAGCCAGCGTGCGCACGATTCTGAAGAAGTTCCCGGACTGGGATCCGGGCGATGTGGTCATCGTCAACGATCCGTTTGAAGGCGGCAATCATCTGCCGGATATTACGATGATTGCGCCGGTCTTTGTGGATGAGGGGCGGGTGGCGAGGGGCGAGGGGCGAAATGATGACGGGGCTTTGTCATCTTCTGCGCCCCCCGCACCCTGCTCCTCGCCCCCCACCTTCTTCGTCGCCAGCCGCGCCCACCACGCCGATGTCGGCGGCATGACGCCGGGATCGCTGCCGCTTTCCATCGAGATCTACCAGGAGGGCATCATCATTCCGCCGGTCAAGCTCTACAAGCGGGGTCTGTTGAACGAGGCCCTGCTGCAGTTGATTCTGCGCAACGTACGTACGCCAGATGAGCGGCGCGGCGATCTGGCTGCCCAGCGCGCCGCTCATGCCGTGGGCGAACGGCGACTCCACGAGTTGATCGCTGCTCACGGACGTGACGAAGTGCTTGCCTATGCTCGCCATCTCCAGGCGTACAGCGAACGCATCACCCGGGCCTCCATTGCCGGCTGGCCGGACGGCATCTATCATTTTGAGGATGTCCTTGAACTGGTAGAGAACGGTCCGGACAAAAATAACGAGGTCACGCTAGTGCCGATCCGCGTTGCCGCCATCATTGACGGCGACGGCATCACCTTCGACTTCAGCGGTACGGCCCCGGTGATGCACGGATCACTCAACGCGGTCATCGCCATCGCACAGTCGGCCTGCTACTACGCGGTCCGCTGCCTCATCGACGACGAGGCGCCCATGAACGACGGTTGCTTTGCGCCGGTGAGCGTGATCGCGCCCGAAAACTGCGTCATCAATGCCCAGCCGCCTGCCGCCGTGGCCGGCGGTAATGTCGAGACGTCGCAGCGCATCACCGATGTGGTGCTTGGTGCGCTGGCCCAGGCATTGCCGGAGCGCATCCCCGCGGCCAGCCAGGGCACCATGAACAACGTGACCATCGGCGGTCAGCAAGCCGACGGCATAGCCTTTGCCTACTACGAGACCATCGGCGGCGGCATGGGCGCGAGTCCCGAAGGCCATGGACTCGACGGCGTACAGGTCCACATGACCAACACGCTCAACACGCCGGTCGAAGCGCTGGAGTTTGCCTATCCCTTTCGCATGCGCCAATACGGGTTGCGAAAGGGAAGCGGCGGCGAGGGGCGGCATCGAGGCGGTGACGGCATTGTGCGCGAATACGAGTTTCTCTCCCCGGCCACAGTCACCATGCTCAGCGAGCGGCGGGCTGTAGCGCCGTGGGGCCTATCCGGCGGCAGCGACGGATCGTCAGGTCGCAACCTACTCCGCCACGCTAACGGGGTCGAGGAGGAACTGCCGAGTAAGTTCACGCGGCGGGTCTTCGCCGGTGATCGGCTGCGAATCGAAACACCCGGCGGCGGCGGATGGGGAGCGGCAGGAGCCGACGAATCGGGCAAGGAGGATAATGAAGGGAAGATTTATTGAAGATCATCAGACGAATCCGGCACCATCCAGGACGCGACCCTTGTGGTCACCCGCAGCTCTTTGCAAAGCAGGCTGAAGGAACCGGCAGGTCAATCAGGTTTCTTTGTCGCACTCACCCTGCAATGTTAAAATATCTTGTCCTTTCCTTTTTCGCCGATGTAACTGCACAGGGAGTTTCTCTAGATGCAGTCTCTGTTCTTTCGCATCCTGGGTGCGGTGATTACCCTGCTGCTTTTGGCGGCTCTGATATTGGTCGTTGTGCTCACATTGCGCACCGAACATGTAGCCATCCCGACGGCAACACCGCGCCCCTCGGCTACGGCAACCGATTCCCCGACCACGACCGCCAACCTGAGCCGCCCGGCAACAGACAGTGACACTTCATCTCCGGGGAGCATAACTGCAACGATCACGGTCGAGAGCATTGCCATCGATCTTCCGGATGGATTGATGCGGGTAGAGGCCGGCGGATTTGCCTTCCGATCCGTGCCCTCCTTTTTGACCAGCCGGAGCGACACGTCGGCCACGCTCACCGGCGCGTCGACAACGGGCGACTTGGCGCCGATCTTCCTGCTGAGCAGCGGCGCCCGTGACCAGTTTGTCGATTCCAGCCTGGAGACGCTGGATGAATCGTTCGAGCATTTCATCACATTCTTCGCCGAACAGGATGGCTTCGACGTCGACAATCAGCAGGTGCTCGAAATCGATGCGATGGAAGCCCGCTCTGTCGATCTGGCAAGTGATGAGACAGGAAACTCATATGCCGGGCGGATTGTCATGGCCGAGTTGGATGACAATCGCCTCTTCGTGATGACAGGCGTTGCCCCCCAAGACGAATGGCAGCGAACGGCTGCCCAGCAGTTCGATGACGTCTTGGCCTCAGTCTCATTCTTCCCGCCCAACGAGAGTTCCTCCACGGCGAGCCTGCTGATGCCGACTGCGGCCCCGACCCCGACGCCTTTGCCGACCATGCCACCGACGCCCACGCCGATCCCGCCTTCGGTGCCGCTGCCGACACCCGACAGCAACGCCGATGTGGGCAAGTTGCCCGCCATCTACAGCAATGCCAACTTCATTCACGAGACGGCACTGGCCAACAACACTTTGTGGGCAGCCGGAGAAGGCGGCATCGTTGCATGGAATCTGCGCTCAGGTGGAAGCGTCAAGTTCACAGCGGCGCAGGGGTTGGAGCAGAATCATTTTGATACCGTCGCTACCTGCCCGCTGCCCGGATTGGGCGTCGTTTTTGGCGGAACCCAGGGGCTTCAGATCTTTGATGCCCGCAACGGAATCTGGAACACGCTGAACAGCGCCAACAGCGCCATGAGCTACGACGATGTTGCAACAGTGCGCTGCTATCCGGACCAGGGTTTCCTTGTGGTCGGGTATCGGCAACATGGTCTCGATATCTTTGATGCCGGCACCAATGTGTGGGAGCATCTCAACAGAGCAGATGGCCTTGACAACGATTTTGTAGAACAGGTTGCGGTCGTTGGTGATCGCGAAGAAATCTGGGTCTCATCTGGGTTTGGACTGACCGTGCTTTCCGCTGCCCGTCCGCTCTATTATAACTCGACCAATAGTCCGTTGACATCGAACCAGATCGATGCTCTGCTGGCCACAGACGACGGCACTGTCTGGATTGGCGGCCCTGGCGCGCTGCACCAGATCAACGACGGGCAATGGAGCGCCTATACGCCAGAGACTGTAGACGGACCCTTCCCCGCAGGCGCCGTTACCGGTCTGGATGGTGACGACGATGGACAGGTCTGGCTCAGTTCCGACGCCGGAGAAGTGTGCAACTTCGATCCCGATCAGGCTCGGTGCGTGCAGTTTTTCCAGAACGAATCAGGCATGCCTGCGCAGCCCTTCACCCATCTGACCATCGGGCCGGAAGCCACCGTCTATGTCAGCACGATGGGTGGGGGATTGACTGTCTTCGACGGGGTATCCTGGAAGACCATGGAGATTGCCGGGGAACTGATGACTGACAACCAGATGCGGGATCTGACGGCAACTGTCGATGGCCTTGTCTGGATCGCCAATGATCGGGGCGTACAGCAGATGAGTCCGACAGATCCCGCAGTTCAAAGACTCTACACCCTGGAGAACGGCGGCATTCCCATCGGTGATGTACGGGTTCTGGCGGCAGACGCCGGCGGCATTTGGATCGGCGGCCTGGGCGCGGCAAATTTCGATGGTAGCGACTGGCAAGTCTTCATGCCTGTGGATGGACTTGCCGGCGGCGTCGTTCAGGCCTTGGCCATTGACAGCCAACTGCGCGCTTGGATCGGCACCAAAACAGGGTTGAGCATCTGGAATGGCGACATCTTTTTCAACCTTACCCAGGAAAACGGCCTGCCCAGCGACAACATCACTGCATTGCTGGCGGACGGCGATGCCATGTGGATAGGCACCAATGGCGGCGGCCTCTTCTACTTCATGCGCAACCAGTTGCAGATCTTCTCGGATGAGAACGCCGACCTGCCCAGCAACACCATCACAGCATTGGGCAGAGACGGCGATGGCGTGTTGCTTGTCGGCACAGCCGAAGGCTTGCTACGCTTCGACGATGGAGTCGCAGAACTTGTGGAAGAGGTGCCGGCCTTGCCGATCACGGCTATCACGTCGGTGGATCAATCGATCTGGGTCGGCACGGATGGCGCAGGCGTCCACCATTTTGACGGCGTTCAATGGACAGACCTGGGAAAGGATGAACCGCTGCCGTCTCTGCAAATCGGCTCCATCCTCGCCGACGACTACGGTACAGTCTGGGTCGGTGGCCAACAGGGCGGGATATCACGGCTTGCGGCGGAGTAGGACCAATATGGGAAAATGCGCTCTTGTGACCTTGAGAGAAGGGTATCTGCTTTGAACCTGGAACGCTACAAACGTCAGACTATCTTTCCCGGTTTGGGAACCGATGGACAACAGGCGCTCATCGACGCAACGGTCGTGGTAGTCGGCTGCGGAGCGACCGGTACAGCCTTGTCCAACCTGCTGGCGCGCATGGGGGTCGGCCGTCTGCGCATCATCGATCGGGACTTCATCGAACTCAACAACCTGCAACGGCAGACCCTGTTCGATCAGGCCGACATCGACGCCAACCTGCCCAAAGCAGAAGCTGCTGCGCGCAAGCTACGCGTCGTCAACCGCGATATCGAGATCGAAGCCGTCGTCACCGATGTCAATGCGGGCAACGTCCTGAGCCTGATCCAGGACGCCACGTTGGTGATGGACGGCACGGACAACTTCAGCACCCGCTACCTGATCAACGACGCTTGTCTACACAGCGCCAAGCCCTGGGTCTACACCGGCGTCATTGCTTCGTACGGCATGACCGCCACCTTCATTCCCGACGGCGCTGCCGAGACATTGCCGGGCGAGCGCAGCGCCACCGGCTGCCTGCGCTGCCTGCTGGGCGATATGCCCGCGCCCGGCAGCACGCCCACCTGCGATACCGCCGGCGTCATCGGCCCGGCCGTGGCCTTGATCACGGCCCTTTCCGCAGGTGAGGCCATGAAGCTGCTGGTCGGCCGCGGCGATCTCAACCCTGGGCTGATCCATATGGACGTCTGGACCCACGAGTATGAGTCATTCGGCGGCGCAGTACGACGCGACGACTGTCCCGCCTGTGGCCAGCGTCGCTTCAACTTCCTGAATGCCGAGATGGGCACGACCAGCAGCAGCCTCTGCGGGCGCAACGCCGTGCAGGTCAGCGTCAAAAGCGTGAGGACATTGGATCTGGCACGCGTCGAGCAGCAGCTTGCGTCAGTAGCCGACCGCCTGCTGCGGAACGAATTTATGGTGAAAGCACAGATTTCGGACTACGAATTCACAATCTTCCCGGATAATAGGGCCATCATCCAGGGCACCGACAACATCAGCCTCGCCAAGACGTTGTATGCACGCTATATCGGAAGCTAGGGTCAATGTGTAAATATGCTGATTCACGAAGGGACACAAAGGACCACGAAGCACTGATTTCTTCGTGGTCCTTTGTGTCCCTTCATGGATTGACCTTTCTTCAGGCTTCCTCAGAAATGGGCGCTTGAAGATGGGCTCCTCGCCGGTGAACGTCGCTACACAATCCAGGGTGATCCTGCGTCCTTTTTCTATGCGCGATCTGCCGGCCCTGGTCTCACTTTGGAACGAGGCCTTTGCGAATCGGCGCAACTACGTTCGACTCACATCACAGACCTTTGAGCAACGCATTCTGTCCTGCCCGGCCCATGATGACAGCGGTCTTATCCTCGCTTGGCATGAGACGGGCAGCAACAGAGGCCAGGAACCATCGCCTCTGCTCGTCGGCTTCGTCCATGCCTTCAAGCCGCCGTCCCGCACCGGCCAATATGTAAAATGGAAGGCCGAACATCACATTGCCATGCTCTATGTCAAACCATCATTTCGACGACAAGGCATTGGAGGCCGGTTGCTACAGGCCGCCGAAAACTGGCTCTACTACTGTCCCGTACAGTTCACCGGCGAAACCTTGCCCTGCTACGGCACCATCGAAGGACCCAAACCGCCCTTTTTCGGCAGCACAGAACGGCTGGGCATTGCCGCCGACGAAACCGAGTTTCTCCACTTCTTGGCAAGCCGCGGCTATGCAATCAACGATGCCGGCGACGTCTCGATGACATTGGATATCGAAAAAGATCAACCGCAGGCTCCGTCAACCATCGATCTGGGTCGATGGGGCCTCAGCATTCGCCCTGTCGACAACGCCCATCCATTCGATGGAAGCGAGCCGCCGGGGCGCAAGGAGTACTCGCTCTTGGGCGACAACGACGGCTATCCCTATGCCGCACTCATCCTCGTCGATGGCGACGGACAGTTGCGCGGACACATCAGTTGGTACCCAATCCCATCTGCCAATATAATAGGGACGGACAATAGACCCAATCAGGATATTGATGGGGCCGGTGGAATAGGCGACAAGATTGCCCTCAGCCACTTCTGGCTCTCTCCCGATCTGCGCGGAAAGGAGCTCGGCAGCTATCTACTGGATCTGGGTCTGCACGCCATGTCATTGCCGAATCCGAAGTTTCCGGGATTGTGCAGCAATGGTCCACGCTACATTGAACTGCATACCCACCTGTTGCATAACGAACGCGCTGTCGCCCTCTATGAGCGACGTGGTTTCCAGATCGAAGTGGCATGGGTTAAGCTGGTCAAGACCTGAGCGGTACGACGCACGTAGTCCGGGTGACTGCCAAATGGGATGCCAGACAGATCTACTGTAGAAAGCGTTATTGCCACAGATTCACACAGATACGGAAGTGGATGGGACACAGATAAGAGCTCTTCCACGGACCGATGGCTTGAAGAATAGATGGTCGAAGGGACAACTCCATGAGCGAAAAAAAGACGCAGGACTTGACGACCCAGGATGGTGATTCCGCCGGTGATTCCGCCGAAGACTCCCTAGAGGCGTTAGAGGTACAACCGGAAGAAGTGATCGAAGAGGTACTCGAAGAGATCGATCCGATCAGCGAAGCCGCCACGGCCGATCATGACGAGATCCGCGCTATCGTCGGTGGGTATCATGGCATGCCCTACCACATCCTCGGGCCGCATACCGTCAAGACCGGCGATATCGAAACCGGTGAAAAAGACGGCAAAGAACGCCTTGTCATCCGCGCCTTTCGGCCATTGGACGAACAGGTCTACGTGGTCGATATCGATGGCGGCAAACGCACGGCCATGGAACGAGTGCATCCACTCGGCTTCTTCGAGGCAGTCTTCCCAGATCGCACCGATCCCTTTGCCTATCGCCTGATCGTCGCCGATGCCGAGGGCAATGAATACGAGTTGGAGGATCCGTATCGATTCCCACTTCAACTGACCGAATTCGAGGTCTACCTGCACGGCGAAGGCAACTACACCGAGAGCTACACCAAGCTGGGCGCACACTTCACGACCATTGACGGCGTCGGCGGTGTCAGCTTTGCCGTCTGGGCGCCCAACGCAAAGCGTGTCGGCCTCATCGGCCCCTTCAACGGCTGGGACAACCGCATGCATCCCATGCAACGCCGCGAGGACTCGGGCATCTGGGAGTTGTTCATGCCCAATCTGGTCGAGGGCACGCCCTACAAGTTCGCCATCAAATCACTAGTTCTGGACTATGAGGTCGACAAGTCCGACCCCTATGCCTACTACGCTGACATGCGACCGGGCACCGAGTCGCGCGTCTGGGATATCCAGAAGTATGAATGGAGCGACGGGCAGTGGCTGGACGAGCGAATCAATCGCCAGGCATTGGACCAGCCGATCAACATCTATGAAGTGCATCTGGGCAGTTGGAAACGTGTACCGGAGACCAACGGTTTTCTCAACTACCGGGATCTGGCCCACGACATGGCCGCCTATTGTAAGAAGATGGGCTACACCCACATCGAACTTATGCCCATCACAGAGCATCCCTTTGACGGCTCCTGGGGCTATCAGGTGACCGGATATTTTGCGCCGACCAGCCGTTTCGGTACGCCCGACGACTTCAAATATTTCGTCGATCACTGCCATCAGCAGGGCATCGGCGTCATCCTGGACTGGGTGCCCGCCCACTTCCCCAAGGATGCCCACGGCCTGGCCTTTTTCGACGGCACCCATCTCTACGAACACTCGGACCCGCGTCAGGGTGAGCATGTTGACTGGGGCACCAAGATCTTCAACTTCGGCCGCAACGAGGTACGTAACTTCCTGCTCTCCAGCGCACTCTTCTGGCTCAAGGAATACCATCTCGATGGCCTGCGCGTGGACGCGGTGGCCTCCATGCTCTACCTCGACTACAGCCGCGAAGGCGGCGACTGGATCCCCAACAAGTTCGGCGGCCGTGAGAACCTGGAGGCCATTGACTTCATCCGTCGCTTCAATGAGTTGACCCACGAAGCCCATCCCGGTGTGCTGACCATTGCCGAAGAGAGCACCTCCTGGCCCATGGTCACTCGACCGACCTACACAGGCGGTCTCGGCTTCGACCTCAAGTGGAACATGGGCTGGATGCACGACACCCTCGACTACATGGAGAAGGACGCCGTCTATCGCCGCTACTACCAGAACCAGATCACGTTCAGCATGCTCTATTCGTTCAGCGAAAACTTCGTCCTGCCCTTCAGCCACGATGAGGTCGTCCACCTCAAGCATTCCATGCTCGACAAAATGCCGGGCGACTTCTGGCAGAAGCGGGCCAACCTACGCGCACTCTACGCCTACATGACCGGTCACCCCGGCAAGAAGCTACTCTTCATGGGCAGTGAGTTTGGCCAATGGACCGAATGGAATGAGGACAAGAGCCTGGATTGGCACCTGACCGACTGGCCCGAGCACCAGCAGCTCCAGCAGTATGTGGCCGACATCAACCGTCTCTACCTGTCTGAGCCGTCCCTCCACGAGGTCGATTCCAGTTGGGAAGGCTTCGAGTGGATCGACGCCAGCGACGCCGAACAGTCGATCCTGAGTTTTGTGCGGCGCGCCAAAGACCACGACGACCTGGTCGTTGTCGTCTGCAATTTCACGCCGGTGCCACGACTCGTCTACCGGGTGGGCCTGCCCAAGGGCGGCAACTACCAGGAGATCATGAACAGCGACTGGCAGCAGTATGGCGGCAGCGGAGTCTCCAACGGTGGCCAGATCGTCGCCGACCATCTGGGTTGGCAGAACTGCGACTATTCGGCCACGCTGAACCTGCCGCCGTTGGGCGTTTTCATGCTGAAGCCGGTGGGATAACGTTTTTTCGTAGGGTGCGCCCCTGTGGACGCCCAACGCGTACCCCTGCGGGCGCCCACATGGGGCGCACCCTACGAGACGTCATTTTGGAGACCATCCCATGACACCATTAATCGTAACCAGCGGATTGATCCCCAATGAATTTGTTGCTGAAGCGTCCCCCGTCTCGACTCTGCCCGGCTTCAGCCCGGCCGACGTGCTCCTGAACGACGGTCGCATCGAAGCAGTCCTGCCTGCCGGGACCGGTGTCGACGGGGAACGCTTCGACGCCACAGGCCGCATCGTGCTGCCCGGCTTCATCGACATCCACGTCCACGGCGGTGACGGCTGCGACACCATGGATGCCACGGCCACATCGCTGCGGAGCATGGCGACCTTCTTCGCCCAACACGGTGTCACCGGCTACGCACCCACCACCATGACGGCTGAACATGACGATACCCTGGCCGCGGTGCGGGCCGTCAGCGCCTACCTGGAAACTGAAGTCAGACCAACCACAGGCGCACGCATCCTGGGCATCCATTTGGAAGGCCCATTCATCAGTCCGGCATTTCCCGGCGCTCAACTGGCCGAGTCTATCCGCGAGCCAGACCTGGACGAATATGCCGCGTTGGTCAACGCTGGCCCGATCTGCATGATGACGCTGGCTCCAGAACAGCCCGGAGCTCACGAACTCATGGCCGTCATGCTCGAAAATGGCGTCGCCATCGTGCTCGGCCACACCAACGCCACCTTCGAGCAGGCCATCGAAGCCATTGAACTCGGCGCTTCCCAAGCGACCCACGCCTACAACGCCATGACCGGCCTGCATCACCGGCGGCCCGGCATGCTGGGCGCGGTGCTCAGCAATGACGCCATCTACGCCCAACTGATTGCCGACAACATCCACGTCCACCCCGCGGCCATGAAGGTGTTGGCACGCTGCAAAGGCGCCGACCGCACCATCCTCATCACTGATGCCATGCGCGCGGCCGGTTTGCCCACCGGCGAGTACGATCTGGGCGGGCAGCCGGTCACGGTCAAGGATGGCCAGTGCCGGCTCCATGACGGCACGTTGGCCGGCAGCGTCCTGACCATGGAACAGGCGTTGATCCACTTCATGGCCGCCTCGGGCTGGTCGCTGGCCGAAGCCTGGCCGACCAGCAGCCGCACCGCAGCCACGGCTCTGGGACTCGACCACGAACTGGGCAGCATCGCCCCCGGCTATCTTGCGGATCTGGTTGTTCTCGACCAATCCTTGCAGGTATCGGCAACCATTGTCGGCGGCGACATCGTCTGGCGGAGACCGTGAGACTGTTGCGAAAAAGGGATTTGTCACGGATTCACACGGATGGAAAAGGATGAGACACAGATAGAATCCGGATGCAACTTGGACACACCAGATATCTGAATGTCTTCGTGAACATTCGTGTCCCTTCGTGCTTGCGCCAAGCTTAGCAACAGAGATCTATGACCCAACCAACAACGCTCTGGGACAACTTACCTCGCCCCATCATCGGCCTGGCGCCCATGAACGGCATCACCGATCACCCCTTCCGCCACATCCAGAAGAAATATGGCCGGCCGATGCTGGTCTACACCGAATTCTCCAGCGTGGACGCGGTGCAGACCGGCGACCGGCGGCTTTTCAAGGACTTCTTCTACGACGAAAGCCAGCGCCCCGTCATCGCCCAGATCTACGGGCGCACGCCCGAGAATTTCCGCCAGACAGCCATTCTGCTCTGTCAGATGGGCTTCGACGGCATCGACATCAACATGGGATGCCCGACCAAAAGCGTGGCCATGAGCGGGTCAGGCGCCGGGTTGATCCGTACGCCGCTGCTGGCCCAGGCGATCATCCGCGCCACACGGACCGGCGTCCAGGATTGGCTCAACGGCGCCACGGCGTGCGATTGCGCCGATCTCCCCAAACATATGATCGCTGAGGCCGAAAGCCGCCACGCCAAGCTACCCCTGAAATACCAAGAGCGCCGGTCGGTCCCGGTCAGCGTCAAGACGCGCATCGGCTATGAGGTGCCGGAGGTTGAAGCGTGGATCCCGACGCTGCTCGAAATGGAGCCGGTGGCCATCGGCATCCACGGACGCACGCTCGTGCAGGGCTATTCGGGCGCAGCAGACTGGGACGAGATCGCCAAGGCAGTGACTCTGGCCAATGGCTCGGGGACGCTGATTCTGGGCAACGGCGACATTCAATCGCTGGACGATGCCTACCAACGCATCGCTGACTATGGCGTGGACGGCGTACTGATAGGGCGGGCCAGCTACGGCAACCCATTTGTCTTTCGACCAGACGGTGCAGAGGCGCTGCAGGTCGACAAATATCGTCTGCTGCGCATCGCGCTGGAACATGCTCAGGTCTACGAGCAGAGCTTTTCCCACCTCGAACGCTACCAGTTCGTGCCCATGCGCAAACACCTCGGTTGGTATGCCCGCGGCATCCCCGCCGCCCGTGGCTTACGCAACGACCTGGCCCGCAGCTCCAGCCTGGACGAGGCCACGACGCTCCTGGAGCAGTATCTTGCCTACCGTGAACGGTGGGAAGGCGTCCCCGCATGAATCGCTCAGATGAGGGCCGTCGGCCCGTTGTCGCCGTCATCGGCGGCGGCCCGGCCGGTCTGATGGCCGCGGAGGTGCTGGCCGAGGGCGGCGTCCGCGTCACCCTGTATGACGCAAAACCGTCGGTTGGGCGCAAGTTCCTGATCGCAGGCAAGGGGGGACTCAATCTCACCCACGCCGAACCGCACCCCGATTTCCTCAATCGCTATGGTGAGCGTACAGAACAGATTGAGCCGTTGCTCGACGTTTTCGGTCCCGACGACCTGCGCCAGTGGGCCCGCGACCTGGGATTCGATACCTTCGTCGGCACATCCGGCCGCGTCTTCCCTGCGGACATGAAGGCGGCGCCCCTACTGCGCGCCTGGCTGCAACGGCTACGCCGTCAGGGCGTTTGCTTTCGCATGCGCCACCGATGGGTGGGCTGGGACGAGAACGGCGCTCTGCGCTTCGAGACACCTGAGGGCAGCGTCAGCGTGATCGCCGATGCCGTGATCCTGGCGCTGGGCGGCGGCAGCTGGGCCAAGCTGGGATCGGACGGGGCATGGATACCCTTACTTGTCGAGCGTGGCGTTCCCGTCAGACCGTTGAAGCCGGCCAACTGCGGCTTTGATGTCGCCTGGAGCGATCATTTTCGCAGCCGCTTCCACGGCGAGCCGATCAAGCCGGTGACACTTTCATTCACGAGTGCCGAGGGTATCACGTTTCAGAAGCAAGGTGAGTTCATCGTCACCGAGGATGGCGTTGAGGGTAGCCTGATCTATGCAGCCTCGGCGCTGCTGCGCGACGAGATCGAAGCGACCGGCGGTGCGACGATGCACCTCGACCTGGCGCCGGATTGGACACTCCAACAGCTCACCGACCGGCTTTCGCGCCGGCGAGACAAGCGGTCGATGGCCAGTCACCTCAAGAAATCGGTCGGCATTCAGGGTGTCAAGGCCGGTCTGCTCCGGGAGTTTGTGCACCGCGAGGATTTTGACGAGGCGGCCAAGCTGGCAGCGGCCATCAAGGCCTTGCCCGTGCCCCTCATTGCTCCTCGTCCACTGGATGAGGCCATCAGCAGCGCCGGGGGCGTCGCATTCGAAGCGCTGGATGAGCGATTGATGATCCGCTCGCGACCCGGCATCTTCTGCGCCGGAGAAATGTTGGACTGGGAAGCGCCGACGGGCGGCTATCTGCTCACGGCATCGTTTGCCGGTGGGCGGGTGGCGGGGTTGGGGGTGTTGGCGTGGTTGGGTGTTCGGCAGTGACCGAGTGGGACACGGATAACATAGATTGAGCGGATAGGCTAGCAAGCACAACAGTTATGCTGCGGGTTTATTCTGCTGGGGCCGGACGAGTTTCAAGATAATCCTGTACCCTCAGCTCCTCGTTGATCGATCCCTCTTCCGGATCCCAGACAATCATGGTTCGACTGCTATTCACATGAAACTTCGCCCGTTCCTCGGGCGCTGCATTGTGGACTGTTGGAATCCAGTGCAACGGGATGGATAAAATGCGTCCATCAGTTAATTCGATCCGCACGTACGACTCATCGATCTGCACCTCATGGATGAGCGATTCTTGTGGGAACGTGTACGCTGATATCGGGTATTGGATTCGGTACCGCTGAACAGTGGATCGATTGTCAACTGCTTCTGCCCTTGTACTCATACCATTGCTCCTTCAAATAGCCTCGCTCCTCTTCGGCAACTTTGAGCGCTCGACGTAACTCGTGTCGACGAAGTGTCCTGCCTTGCCTGGCTACTGTGATTTCCGGCTCAAGCCATATTTTCGCATCGTTGTGATCATCCTGCGAGCCTTTACCAACGTGGATGCTGGCGCGATTTTCATAGCGGGCATCGTAACTGTGAAACCAGAAGACCAATGCACCGTCAGACAGTATGCGGGGGCTCATCGTCTGTCCTTGTCTTTCGCTAGTTTGTCGGAATCGACCTGTTATCAATCGACCTAATTGTAATTGAAGATTGCGAGAGATGCCACCCTGTGCTTCTGCAGCAATGGTCGCGTCCGGCAAAGCAAAAAAGGACTGCATACAAAATGTACAACCATTATCGTGACGGTCAAGTTCGTAGGTCAGATTTCTTGCACGCTCTAAATTCATCAATCCTTAGGCCAATCCGAGGGAATGGTTCTCCTGAAGTCCCCAGCACGGCCCAGTTGAAGTCTGGTCCGGAGATCACGTTTGTGGGCCGGGGACTTGCGCCGGGGCATCTTTGCTCTGGAACGGCCTGAGGGATTTTGACTGCAAGAACCGTGCTATACTTTGTTTCAGCTACACCATCGCCCTGTTCATTTTTGGCGAGAAGCACCGGTCGCTCCGAGAATGAAGGGCTTGGTGGAGTCTACCACTGTAAACATCACCCGCTGAATTATTGTTGTTCAATAGGAGGATCGCCATGATCGCAAACCCGGACATGTCCCCGTATGATTTTGCTCTCTCTGACCCGGAACTGGAAGCGGTTACCATTGTCTTGGATCCGTCGATCACAGCCAAGCCCTGGCGCGTGGCCAGAAGTCGGCTACGGACCGCTCTACGAATTTCTCTACAAGAGCCGGTTCTCGGATGGCGCGTGCAGCGCGTGCCCTACCTGGACGGCATCGTCTATGACCTACTGCCTCCGGACGACAATGAGTTAACCTCAAAACAAGCATGGAGCCTGACCCACGCCTTGGAAGCATTGCCCGATGTTATCGATGCCGATCCCTCGTTCGTCGTTCGACAAGATGTTGTGGAGGATGGAGAGGCGGAGAGCGCCGAAGCCGCGACATTGACTCCCGCCACGCCTGCTCCAATGGCGGCTGCTCTCGACCTGAGATCCGTGCGATGATGACGAAGCCCCGGCGACCGCAAACCCCAGCTTTCATGATCTGGAGCATCCGCCTGATCGATGTGCCGTGTGCCTGGCAGCTGACCCCGCCTCCACCGCAACCTGGCTTCGAACAGGGTAAGATCAAGGGAGAAGGCGTTCGAATCGGCCACCCAGACAGCGGCTATCTTCATCACATCGACTACTTTACCCTGCCCAACAATCCACCCAGGCGTGTACGCACGGACCTGGAAAAGGACTACGTTGACGGCGCCCTTCCGGCACTCAACGTCGATGGTGACCATGGGCTCAGTACCGGTAGCCTCATCATGAGTTCCAATGTCACCGGCAATGTGAACGGCGTTGCGCCGGAAGCCGAAATCGTACCACTGCGTGTAACCGAGCGACGGGCCGGCCTACCGGCGCCCATTCTCTTCTGGAGCGGCGCACGTGCTTTGCGCAAAGCCATCGCCTATGCCACCAACAAGGCCGATTGTCATGTCATTTCCATTAGTCTGGGTTGGTTCCGCAACAGAAGTCTGCATTGGGCCATCAAAGACGCTGAGTCCAAGAATGTCATTGTGTGCGCCGCGGCCGGCAACTACACGGTGATCGTGGCATGGCCCGCCGCATATGCCGAGGTCATCGCGGTGGCCGGCTGCGATTCACAGCGCCAGAAGTGGGGACCCTCAGCGTCCGGGCCTGAAGTGGCGGTCAGCGGCCCTGCTGAGGCCGTGTGGGTTCCTACCGCGAGTTCGGTGCAGAAACCCGATCCACACCAGAGCAACGGCACTTCCTTTGCTGTGGCAACGGTGGCGGGCGTTGCAGCGCTCTGGCTGGCCTACCATGGGCGGGACTTCCTGCTCGATCGATATCGTGGTAAGGCCACGCTGTCCCAAGTCTTCCGCTATGTGTTGAACGCCTCAAGCGATCCGTTTTCCGAACCGGTCGGCAACGGCTTTGGCGCGGGAATCGTCAATGCGCGCCGCGCCCTGCTCACGCCGCTCCCGTCGAGCGCCGATCTTCAGGCAGTGGCTTCTGCTGCACCGGCCGCACTCGCCGCACCCGCGCCCGCTTCACCGGTCGATGATATCGCAGATGCCTTTCCAGACATTCCAGAGGATGCCTTACGCATCTGGTTGGCTGCAAAACTCGACGTGGCGCCAAATGAACTAGATCAACGCATCGTGGGCATGGAAGATGAGTTGATCTTCCACATCGCCACCAATCCGGCGCTGCGTGCCGAACTGGCGTCACGCGGCAGGGTGGCAGCGAGCGGCAGCCCTGTGGCAATGGCGACGCCTGCGCCAGGATCGGCCTCATCGGGTCTCTCGTTCTCGACCGATCAGTTCTCCGATCAACTGCAGAGTCAAATCACTCAGTAGGGAGCGTGCTGAATAGGGGGGGGATAGAGGACAGAGAAGCCACCCAAGCCATTCGACGATGGCATCAGCAGTGAGTGCAAGCAGTGCGGCGAAGTCAAGCCGGTCAGCGAGTTCAGTGCACAGAGCAACGACGTCGAGCAACAGATCGAGATGATGCAGCACATCGCAGTTGTGGCTGAGACTGCCGGCCCATTAGGCTGTCGAGCAACGATCCGGCAACATGGCCACAACGGGGCAGAGTCAAGATGAAGGTAGAGCACGGTGATGCGTGCGGTCGTTCCGCCAGGAACGTGATACCGCCTCGGGGGAACGCATCACCGTGTTTGCTTGTTGTCCTGATGTCGCCCAGTTGTGGTCAAAAGCATCGCCGATGGGTGATGCTCGATCCTGGACAGATTGATATCAGCGTATGATGGTCCATTCCCCACCCGTGAAGTCAGCCATTTCTTCCAACGCGCACTCAATGGAGGATTGATATGAATTTCCCAGTTGGTATCGCCGTCGGACTCGCCATGGGTGTCGCCATTGGCATTGCTTCGGGACGCAAGAGCGCGCTGGAGGCGATTGTTGCCTATGCCCAGATGCACGGCGTCGTGTTGCATGACGCATCCGGTGCGATCATTGGCTGGGAAGATTTCCTGCGTGAGGCTGTGCAGGTCAGTGATGGGCAAAAGCGGCCGCTGCTGATCGCCTTGCTATTGCTGGGCGTTGGGGTGATGGTTGGACTGTTGGCCTATTTGTGGTTGCGTGGCGGTTGAGCGGGGTGTGGGTAGAGATTGCGGGGATAACGGCCCGCATCAGCGGGCCGCAGCTTTGGGCACTTTCTCTCTTTCACGTCCGCTGCATGCGGTTGCTAGACGGTCCGCCGTCCGACATATGCAAACCCAGTAATACTATAGAAATACTGGCCAAGCTCACTAAGGGCATCTTGCTCTCGCAGGAAGCGCTCATAATCCTCCTGACTTGCGAGGCCTCGTCCAACGAGCGCGCCAAAGTCGTGAGCTCGCGCATGGCCGTACCATGGCGCGGCGTATTCGGTGTTGATCATCACTCGAGCCTCGACTGCGCCTTCAAACAGGCCAGAGCGTTGGAACGTCGCCCATAACCGCCTGCCCATCCAGCCATCGCAATGATCCATCCATGGCTGCTGCCAGTCGGCGAAAGCGGCAACAAGCCTTCTTACGAGATTCTTGTCCGTCGAATCGAAGATCTGCGAATCCCAATCCCAATGCGCAACCACCACCCAACCCCCAGGTTTGAGTACCCGCGCAATCTCGCGTGTGAATGCGGGCCGATCAAGAAGACACTCGAGAAGATTATTGGCGTACACGACGTCTAGGGATGCGGCCTCGAAGGGCAGCTCTGCTTCCAGCTTGTGCACAAGAAATCGCACGCGAGAATCGTCAGCGCCAGCTCGTCTCTTAGCAGCCTCTATGGATTCTGCGTTTGAATCAAGGCCGACAAGTCGAAGATCCAACGATGGCTGCTTGCCGGCGGCCAGGAGGAGGTCGTCTCCTTCACCACAGCCAATGTCAGCCCACACACCTGCACCTGGAATTGGCGCCAGCGAACCGAGCCATTGGCGATGCTCTGCTAGATCGGTTGGTCTCTCTGGCTGCATGTCAACTCCGGGCGTCTAGCGAAGAAGAGGTTAAGCGGCGGCAAAATGGACGCGTAGGACACAATCAAGCCACTCCCCGCCGCTTAACCCGGTGTTGATCACGAAGCGGTCACAGAGTGACAACGATGTCGCTCGGAAGGGGAGAGGGAGCCCTAGGGGCGTTGCACACCAGGAATGGCGCATGCAACGCCAGAATCGACCACAAGTATAGTCGTTGCGGGAGGCGAAGACAACCTACTTTCGAGCTTTGCCATTGTAAACAGCCCGAATGCAAAAGCAATCATCAGTGGACAATATCAGGCTGGAATGGACAAGACCTGCTTGTCGACTGGTGAGAGTTGTCCCTGCAGAAAGAGTGCCTTTTCGATCTCATGTAGAAAAAGTTCTGGACATGCAGCGATCATCTCATCCAACCAACGCCGAAACTGTTTCGGGTCTGACGCCCTTTCTCGATAGTCCTCGAGCGCAGTCGGTAGAATCACTCGGGGATTCACCTTGGCGACATGTAGAAGGACAAGTAGGGCGGGATTCCCTACCCGGCTCCAGCGGGTAGGGAATCCCGCCCTACGACAATTGTCAACATCCTGTTTAACGAACGACTAGACGCCTACGATTTATCGTCATCCGTTGCGGCGACGACATCACTATCCGCTACCACATCCCCCGCGGAATCGGCGGCGACAACACTCTCGCCTGCGACCGTATCGCCGGAGCCATCCTTAGCCACGCCTGCGGCATATTGAGCAATCTCGCCGGAGAGTTCGTCGCCCACGGTCAGCGTTACCACATTGGCGCTGTAGCCGGCCATACTCTTGATCACGCCTTCGCTGTACGTATCTTCGAGCAGCAGCAACATGGCTGAGCTATCCGGCGTCAGGGCCTCGCCCAGCTCCTCCAGATCTTTCTTGGGGATAGCGCGCCCCCAGAAATGGCCTGCCGAGCCGCCAACTGCGGCGCCGGCGGCGCCCAATGCCAGAACGCCGGCCGGGCCGCCAAGCAGACCCAACATACCGCCGGCCACTGCGCCAACCGTGCTGCCGATACCGCCGTGGCCGGGCTCGTGGTTATGGACCTTGCCCTTGGCGTCTTGCTCGACAACGCACTGGGCCACAGTGTGGTAACCATCCAGGGCGCCCGAGGACTTGATCTGTTTGACGGTTTCGCCGGCGGTCTTCTGGCCCACAAAGGTGAAGGCTAGGATGTTATACAGCGAATTATGGATCCCCACTTACCACTTACCTGCTCTCTGGCACCGGTGCATCTTTCTCACCATCGGCAGCATCGGCGTCGGCGTTGGCCGCGTCAACGGTATCGAAAAGAGCGACTACAGCATGTTCAGTCTTTTTGTCTGACAACTTTGTTCTCCTGAGGCGGACTGCTGTTGGATCTCCTAGCTGGAATAAATTCTACCAAAAAAGACATCCGAATCCATCGTTCAGTCCGCCTATCTTTTCATAGGCGGATCCGCCTACGCCGAGGGCTGAATCCACCTGCTGCGAGGTTGTGGCCACGCGCATGTGTTTCTCAGGATCGATATCGATACTGGGTGGGTAGCCGCAGCCGTACCAGCTTGCCGGGCCAAACAGACACCTACCCAATGCCATCGCCACCGGGAGCCCCGGGTGAGCAGCGACAACAGAGCCCGATCGTATGTCGAGCCCAAGGGCATTGGCCAGTTTGGCGCGCAGTTGACCGCTGAATTCGGTGAGCGGGCAGGATCATTGGCGTGCGGGAAAAGGGCCGGAAATTTCAGCGGCTGAGGCAGCTTATCGCTGGTAGCCGGCTTCACCTACATTCGTGAGCTTGTCGTGAAGCATGCCCCAGTTTGCTAAAATCAGAAAGATTCAGGTGGAATGAATGATGAAAACTCGAATAACACTGGCCTATCAGCACCTTCTGATGGCAATCGTTCTGTGCGGATTTCTGCCACACGCATCCAGGAACTAGGCCGATTCCATGACCGTTTGATGATGATTCTCCTCGCTTGTCGCTGTAGCCATCTTGTCGCCACCACCAGTGTAAACTCACTAAAACCGTGACTCTTGTCAATAAAATGTACGTCACGTCGCGGCTTTGACCGCATCGGTGAACTCACGACTGGCGAGGAGAATTGATCATGCGAACAGTTGTAACGAGAAAACAGGCACATATTTCGCTTCTACTACTATTTATCGCGCTGACGTCGTTGGTAATCGCTTTGCAGGCGGGCTCTTGGTCGGGCACAAGAGAGGTGGCGGCTGCCGCGCTGACGCCCACGGGTTCCAGCCAGGCGTATGAAGGGATCGTCAACACCCGCGCCTTGAACGTCCGGTCTGGACCGGGCGTAGAGTACGATCGAATTGGTCACGTCAGTCGCAACGATCAGCTGAGGGTGACCGGACACAAAGACTGCGATTGGCTGAGCGTAGTGACGCCCGCCGGGCTTGAGGGTTGGGTAAGCGCACGCTATGTCAATCTCGATGCAGATTGTCCAGATGATTTTGATGAGGTCTCGTTTCCTGCACCCACAACGGATACACCTGGGCCAAGCTCACCCGACACGACTCCGTCCTCAGCGATTCCTGAACCTTCGCCGACGACAGCGCCGCAACCAACCCGCCGTACCTGTCAATATGACGTAGCAGCAGACTTCGCATCCAGCTACGACCCTACGGCTCTGGGCTGTGCGCTCTTGTCGCCAGCAAATGCGGTGTGGACCTCGTGGCAGCGATTTCAGCACGGATATATGCTGTGGCGACAGGACACGGGCAAGGTCCACCTATTCTTGGATGGCGGCCAGTGGTTCAATCTGGATGACGAGTGGGCTGGAGAACCCCTCGTCGACCGGGGAACGCCACCTGACGGACTCAAGACGCCAATACGGGGATTCGGCCATGTTTGGGGAACACGTGAGGATGTTTTCGACCTTCTCGGCTGGGCCGTTGACGATGAACGAGGATTCTGTGCGAATGTGCAGGATTTTGAGTTGGGATTCATGTTGAATAGTAGCACGGTTCCATCATGCACAGCGGACAAGCTGCACAATACTGCGTTGGACAATGACGACCTGGTGGACCTGGAACTCGTTGCAGCGGATGGACAATGGCGATTCAGTTCGGATCGATTGCCGGATCTTACCGTTGAGGTGAGCCATTCGCCACTGAATCCAACCACCGAGGATGCGATTACGTTCATGGCAGTCGTGAAGAACGCCGGTCAGGACACGGCGAATCCTTCTACCTTGAATGTTCGAGTAGGCGGCGAGACGTATGGAAACAACTACGCGGTTCCGATGTTGGCGCCAGGCGAGAGCTATGCCATACGGCATCAAGCAACCTTGTCGGTCGCACAAAACTACTTAACGACTGTGACAGCGGATGCGGATGACGAAGTCACCGAATCGGATGAGAGCAGAGCCAGCAATGTCGCAGCCGACGCGTTCAGCGTCACCAGCCTGTTGCCGGATCTTACCGTTCGGGTGAGCCATTCGCCGGCGAATCCAACCACCGAGGACACGATTACGTTCACAGCGGTCGTGAAAAACGTTGGCCAAGGCAAAGCGGACGCATCTACGTTGAGCATCGGAGTTGGCGGAGAGACGAGGCCACAAGAGTATGAGGTGCCAGCGTTGGCGCCAGGCAGAAGCTACAGCGTGCAACGTCAAGAAACCTTGTCGGTCGCGCAGAACTACCTGACAACCGTAACGGTCGATATCGACAACGATATCGTCGAATCGGATGAGAGCAGAGCCAGCAACATGGCGACCGACCCGTTTACGGTGTCCGCACAACCCTGATGTTCCTGTAGATTTCCAGACTCGGCTGTCCGGTCAGGTTCCCAATTCGCATCTGGTGATTAGTTGCTCATCACAACCGGCAGGAACGCAAGATGAACACAGTCATAGTGTAGAATCGCGCCCAAGAATCCCACGGCATAGATGTCAGTATCGCTGCTGCCCCAGATTGCGTAGAGTCGGTAGCGATCAAGCTGGTGGTTCATTTCCTGCCATGTGTCGCCATCGAAGTGCAGAATCGTGCCAAAGTCGCCGACGACATAGACATCCGTGCTGCTCGTGCCCCAGATGTCATGCAGATCTTCGGTTGTGGGGGGGTAAATGATGCGTCGCCACACGTGCTGCCGCCGTGGCGATCGCACCGCAACAACGTACCACCCTCGCCTACTACGTAGACGTAGCCGCTATCGCTGCCCCACAAACCAGTAAACGTGTGCCGACGACTATTGCCTATGTTGTTCCATGTGCTGCCGTCATAGTGCCAGATTCTACCCAGAGATGTTACAAAGAGATCGTCGCTGCCGCTCCCCCAGATGCCGGTGAGATCATCTGGCGTAAAACCATGGTGGGGTCGTGTCCAATTGCTGCCGTCAAAGTGCAGGATCGTACCGCCGCCGCCCGCGACATAGATATCGTTGGCGCTCATGCCCCAGATATCAGTGAGATCGCCGACGTTCTGGAAGCCATGACCAACACGATCCCATACAACACCGTCGAAATGAATGATCGTGCCGCCCGTGCCCACGGCGAAGATATCTGTAGCACTACTACCCCAGACGTCAAGGAGACGATAGATGGAGCCAATAGTAGATGCGGACGATGTCCAAGCGCGGCCATCATAGTGCCAGTCAACGCCAAGAGAATTGTCCATTTGGCCCACAGCATGGACATCATCGTGACGGCTTCCCCACACGCCACGCAGATCAACCGTAGAGTTGAACGCGCCGGTAACGTGACGCCAGTCGACGCCGTCGTAGTGCAGGATGGCGCCTGCGTCACCCACGACATAGACATCATCGTGGGCGCTGCCCCATACACCGTAGAAGTCGCCGATATTGTTGAAACCATGGTTGACCTGGATCAAGGCCCAGCCGTTGAAGTGCAGGATGGTGCCGTCAGTACCGACGGTGTAGACATCAGCGCCGCTACTCCCCCACATATCCTCGAGCCGGGTGATGGCAATGCCATGGTCGATGTCGATCCAGCCGCTGCCGTCATAGTGCAGGAGCTTCCCATAACCGCCCATGGCGTATACGTCCTGGCTTCCGCTGCCCCATAGCGCGAGCAGCGGGCCGCTGGCAGAGTTGTTCACCCTCCAGGTCTGTCCATCGTAGTGCAGTATGCTGCTCAGTATGCCGAGACTAGCCACAGCATAGATGTCATCGCCGGCGCTCCCCCATATGTCCTGGAGACCATGCCCAGGATATAGACCCGGATCCCACGCAACGGAGGTCCAGGCAGTGCCATCGTAGTGAAGCATGGCTCCACCGCCCACGGCATAAATGTTTGTACTGCCGGTTCCCCACACCGCGGGAGGTCGTTGCTGACCGGACTATGGTCGTGATGCCAGGCAACGCCGTCGTAGTGCAGGATTGTCCCTGCGTCACCTACGGCATAGACATCCGTGCTGCTGGTCCCCCATATATCCTGTAGATCCTCCATGGAGAGGCCGTGGCTGATGCTGAGCCAGTTGGCCCCATCATAGTGCAAAACGGCGCCGACCTCGCCGACAACAAAGACGTCGTCGCCGGCACTTCCCCAGACGGAGGTGAGACGGGTCGATACCAGGGGATGATATGACCAGGTCCAGTTGCAGACGTCCGTCGTGGCTTGAGCCGCAGCGGATTTCGGGCCGGCGACGGAGACTGACAGGAATACCAGAATCAGAATTCCAATGGCACGCTTTAGGCCACTCATAGATTGCTGACAACCCGTAGTCAGGAGATCGCCTCCCCTACGTTTAGACTGAAGTATTCCTCCGCCTGCTGCCCGGAGCCGAGATAGACGTCGTCCGACGCTTCATCAAGGCGCTCCATCTGTCGCCCGATGCCCGAACATCGCTGATAGACCCAATCCCCAGGCATGAGCGTAGCCGACCGAACCGTGAGCCGTCTTGCTGAAGCACAACGCTGGGCGCCGCACGCGCTGGGCCGCCGCCGGGCGTCTCTTGCGCCACGGTTGCGATGACAGCGTCCAGTCCATCGAGAATACCGCGATCGTAGCGCCCTTGCCTGAAGCTGGGAATCATCTCATCGTCCATGATAGTCTGCATGGCACGGTCGTAGCGCGGGCCATAGCCTGCGCCCAATTCAATGCGTGCCGTCCGGTCCTCTGTTGCCACCAGGATCAACACAACGTCGTTGGCCACCGGGTCACCGATGCCCCACTGGTTAAACAGTCCCGTGGCGAACGACTCGATGGCGGTATCACCCGTGTCATAGTCGTCGATGGAGCGAATGGTCAGGATAGCGACTTGGACATTGTGCTCTGTCTCAGGGTTTCCAATTGCGTGCGGGCTTTGGCTTCGTCCTCTGGGTCGATGACGTTGGCATAGTCGCTGACATAGGGATCCCAGGGTTCCGGATAGTTGCCTTGCGCCAAGGCGCGTTGGTTGGGCATGGTAATCAGCACCATGGTCAACAGACAGGGGTACAAGTATAGCAGTATTCGTCTGTTCATAGGTTCGCTCACGTCTGACCTAATTTTCAGTTTGCTGCTGCGGCAAACGGATCTCGACAACTTACTCAATGGCCGAGATGGATTTGATCCAATTTAGCATCGTGATGGCTACAGATCGGCGACAGGATTGAAGGACGAAAATGAAAGGAGGAATCTTGAACGAGGACGACCGACCAAATCCAGGACCCGGCATCCGCCTTCGACAATGGCGACGGGAAGGGGAGTAGATAGCACGATGTGGCTGTAGCGATACCCGGATATCGCTGATCGCCCAACCTCTAGACTGACGTAGCTGACCGATCAGCGAATCATCTTGTTGCAGGGTGCCGCCCGTCAGTTCACGGTATGCGCTGCCCTCCGGCATCTCTGTACGCCACACATTTTACCTCACTTGTCTAACCCTAGTAGTTTTCTTGTTTTTTTTGATTTCCAAATCCACGCCTCGTTTGTTTTCGAGTCCATCTTCATCGCAGGTCGATAAGAATATAGCGCAGTTCGTTCATCGAATTTCATAGTCTCAACTTTGTTCGTAAGCTTCTTATAAGCATCATCTTCGCTTTTTTTATTTAAATACTCAAATCCGGCTATTATCGCCTTATGCAACTGGTCAGCTTTCTTCCTATATGCCTTGATTCCCGCGCACGTCCTCCTCCTACGCTGACCGCAGCAGACCAGCATTTTCTCATTTCATCATCTAAATCTATCCATTCTGTTAAACTTGGTCTCGAAGAGAAGATTACAGTTAATGGTAAATAATCTCCGTATTGTGATCTCTTTGGCTCCATATCTTCGAATTAGATCTACGATTAGAGGCGACAAATACCGCCCTCTAGTCCGTTCAGGTAGCGCTGCGAAATCCTTCGCATACAGCCATTGATTCTCAAGCCTTGGTCCAGGAATATTTCCGATGAATTTCGCTACTTTATCGGCCAATACATGTAAGGTTCTTTCAAGAGTTCCAATTTGGGACCTGCTAGAGTTACAGGGTCCTCAGCTAGAGTTACAGGGCTCTCAATTGTTACTTCATACGGGTATTCTTTGTTCGGCCAACATTCCACCCTATATCCTTTATCCTCTAGCTTCCCGGCTAAGAAGGTCAATTGGCCAATACTCAGTTTCCCTTCCCTTGACTCACACCAGTCAATAAAGGTCACAAACTTTGACTCCTTGGTCCGAGGCCAAGCTCGGCTCGACTGAGTGAACGATATTAGGATCAATTTTCAATACGACTGCGTCGCGGAGTGGATGGACAGAGCCTGGGTGCTCGTACGATAACAACTCTTTTAAATTTTCTTTTCCTTTAGGGGTACAATCTTCTCTTGCATATCTCTCCATTTTTCCACGTGCAGTTTGTTCGTATCGTTTCCGATCTCTTTGCTCGCCTGGCTCTAAGTATTCCGAGTGGCTTATCTGTTTCTGCCTGGCTAGATCATCAAGTTTCCAGCGAGTTCGCTGTGTATGGTAAGTAACCCATGGGCGTTCGTCCCGATTAGCCGTTTTGTAGAGGTGTCGAAAATTCTCCATCCATTGCCCTATAAGGTCCATAACATTCGATTTCGACTCGGCCTCGATCTCCTTGTAGTGCTTCTCAAAACTCGAGTTGAAATATTTCACCTTATCTTGGATTTCTGGTCTGATCTGATTTGACGCTCCAATCTCCAACACAGACGACAGGTTCCCCATGAATGTCTCTGCCCGTTCGGCTTGAACTGCTGATGTGTTGCTTTGAATGGGCTGCCGGTGCCTGGATGATGGTCGATTCTGTTCATTGCCGAAAATGGGATCCCTTGAAGTCAATCCTGATTGTACCTGAGTGTTTCCCCTTTGATCTTCTTTCGCCTTTCTCTGGATGAAAAGCGTCTCTTGTTGTTCCGACGATGCATCTTGAACCAAGTGCTCATCATACCCATCTGCTGCTCGGCTGGCCCCACTGTCCGATTCACCAGTCAGTAGCCCAACGATCGGGGTTCGCGATACTAAAATCTTTTCCAACGCTTGATTCCCAACACTCTGCTGCAGCATCATTACCTCGGCCTGCGGCCCCGTGAGCGTCGATTGCTTCAACGTTTGAAGGAGTGGTGCGGCGCGGCGATGTACCCGTTTCTGTTCAGTTGGCTCGTGTGCATGCTGTCTCTTCATCGCAAAATACCCTCACCCACAATCCGACCTTATCGGAATCTATAGGAGGCCAAGCACATATTGTCAGCGGTCAGCAGCGACGCCGCTTCGGAGCATGTATTCCTTGCGCAGCCAGCTATGTGTGGTCCAAAGATCGATCAATGATCTTTTCTGGGAGGACCGGCTAGGACAAACATCAGCAGAACCGGTCGTTCGCAATCTGCCAGATAGACCTCGCGCTCTGATGTTTCCCGTACGCGCTCATTCAAGCTCCAACGTCCCCCACTCGGTCGGGTCATCATACGTCGTGCGCGCCGCAGACGCCGACAACACGGTCTGCTGCTCCAACGCCACGCCGTCGTTATCGTTGACGCCCAGATCGAAACCGAAGCTCGACCCGCCGCTTTGCGCTGCGCCGTCCACTTCCAGTAGCGACCATGGCATCAACAGCTCCACTGCATAGCCGGATCCGGTGGCCACTGCCTTGCCCTCCAGGGCAAAAGCTGCCTCCAGGTCATAGGGATACCAGCGATAGCCGCGCACTTCACCGAAATCAGGCCCGAAGCTAACGCCCAACTGGTAGTCATCGGCATCCACGTCGGTCGACTCGTAGTCCTCCGCCAGCAGCCGGTCGAAGAAGATCTCCAGCCCGTCCCCCTGCCACATGTCAGTGCCTGCGGGTCCCGGCCGATAGACGTCGTCCTGCACACGCACGGCCAGGTAGAGACCCTGGGGCGACCACAGCGTCTGGAACTCGGCCGACAGATCGGCGTCGCCGATGCGATGCTCCGCCCCCTGGATAATGGCCTGGGCTGGCGTCCAACGACCGGGCCAATCGGAGAGATCGCCGTCCAGCAGCAGTGGGATGGAGAGACGTGCGGCGGTGAAACGGCCGTTGCCCGGCGGGCGGGAACGGTCGCTGCTTGACGGTTCCCGGGCCGGCGTTGCAGGCTCTTTCTCGACCTGAGTAGCTGTTTCGATCATAGTTGCATTCCACACCTGCAACTCAAACGACGCATCCGTGCTCGAGTCGTTGTAGATTACGAGCGTATAGGGGGCCAGATCGCCGGCGAAAAAGCGGGCGATCTGGCGTTGTTCGCCCTCGCCGGGGGTCGGCTGGCCGGAGACCAGGGCGACGTCCGACAGGGGCGAACCGGCCAGATGCTCGGCGAGGCCGGCTTCGTCAAACAGGTGGAAGCCCAGCCCAGATCCCGGTGCATCGGCACGATCCCAGGCAACCGCCATCTGGATGCGGGCGCCCATATGATCGGGTTCCAGTGCAAACCAACGCTTGGCGGCCTCGCCCCCAGACACGGCGCCGGCCATCGTGCTCCCTGGCAGGGGTGTCAACGTAGGCGCGGGCGTCGGCGTAGGCGTCGCCGTTGGCGTCGAGGCCAACGTGGGCGTGGGCGCCGGCGGTTTCGTTGGCTCAGAAGGCAGCGTCTGCCCGACAGAACTGACGGTCGGGATGGCGGCGATCTCCACATTGCACGCTTCGACCAATGAGCGAGCCAGCCAGCCGATTTCTTTCGAGCCATTGATGGCAGCTGCAACCTGGATCCAGGAATCGCCGCTCGATCCCCCGGTTGCCGCCAAGCCGTCAGCCTGCAATCCCAGTGGCTCCACGCTCGTTCCTGCAACTAGCGTTCCGAGCACTGCGTAGCCGGCGCCAGGCCCGGCGTTCAGGAGGGTGTCGTCCCCAGAAAGTGCAGGCAGGCTTGCGAACTGTCACGCTGACCTCTTTGATTGCCACACCGCCCGGCCCTGTGGCCACCAGCCTGTAGATCGAGTCGGTCTCCGGTGCGTTGTCGTCCTCTTCTCCAATCGCCCAGCGTGACGCAAGGAGCTCTTCCTCAACGCTGCCTGTCGTCTCTACCTCGATCTCGATTGTCTCTGTGTCTGCTGTCTCCCAGCGCAATCGGACCGAATCCTCGCTCCAGCGCACGTACTCCTTAGGCTCGACATCGAACGCCAGGATCTCGGGCGCACGGGGCTGAACCAGCACGTCGACTGTCGGCTCCACCGCCTGGTCGCCGTTGGTCGCCTGCAGCTTGATGATGCAGGCGCCGACATTGTCGAGTTGGATCGTCGCCGACCCTGCCGGGCTGACCCGGCCCAGAGAGTGCGGGTCAGCGTACTGGCTATCCTCGGAACGCCAGGAAACGGCCACCTCATTGCTGTTGTTCACCGCCCAGGTGACAGTGACGTCCTCACCCTGCATGATCTCAGTGGCCGAGACCGAAAATTCTGCCACCGCCGGTTTCAGATAGCGCACGGTGAAGGGCGGTTCGTCCGCTGACTCGTCACCGTTGGCGGCGTACAACGTGAACAGGGTCCGCTCCGATCCTGTAGGCATCACCACCTCCGTGCCATCGTTGCCGCTGGCGAGAGGCTGCGCCTCGGCTTCCAACTCATCGTCGACACGCCAGAAAACCTTGACATCTTCGGCCTGGGTCACCTGCCAGGTGACGGTTACGCTCTCTCCCGACATGATCCCCATGGGCGAAACGTTCCACGCCGTCACAACAGGCATGCCGGCGCCGACGAAAATCTTGACCTCACCAACAGTCGGATCACCCATGAAGTTGGCGGCGGACAGCCTGATGGTCGCTGTCTCGTCCAGCCCCTGTTCGATGGTGTAGACGCCGCTGTTAGCCGGCGTCAACTCAATTGGCGTTGCTTCGTCCGGCAGTCCCTCAAGCGCCAGGCGACGCACGCGGTTGCCTTCCCAGTGGATGGTTACGGGCTGACCGGCAGCCGGATCCGGCGGATCCGCCCACAATTTGATCGTCGGCGGCTGCAGCAGCAGGAAACGCGCTAACAAGAAGAGGAGTGCCATGAGAACCACAGCCAGCGCCGGCGCCCAGAGCGGCATCAGCGCCCGGCTGATGACGTCGCCATTCTGGGTCTTGCTTGCCTGGGTATAGATAATGGTGCTGGTGAAGGGGTGGCGCTGCTCGCCGCCGAACCAGCGTCGCCGATTCACCAGGGCACAAAATTCGATCCCTTTCTGCTCGCCGGGCGTCAGGTCGATACTTACCTGCGCCGGCTGGAAGCGCAGATCATCCGGTTCGCTGCGCCAGGTCACAGAGACCTGTTCGGGGCCATTGCCCTGGTTGTCGAGCAGGAGTCGGGCGGGCCGGCCTGCGGGGACCGGGTTGGGCCGCAGTTCGTTGGCCAAGGTGTGGAAGCTGGACACTGTCAAGCTCATAGCCAGCGATTCGTTCTGGTTTTGCTCCGCATTGCCGATTACGCGCAACGAGAGTGGATATTCTGCCGCACTGCTTTCAGGTGCGCGCGGCGGATGGAACTCGATAGTCAGTTCCTGGCGCTTACCCGGCTCCAGCCGCACTCGGTTGGGTGCGAGCGTCACCCAGCTTCGGACACGCCGGACACCGTCAGCTCGAAGTAGTCGACAAGGGTGCCCTGGTTGCGGAGAGCGACTGTGGCGGCAGTGCTTTCGCCGGCGTCACGACAAACTCAGTCTTCTCGCAGGCGATGCCGATGAGCGATGTGTGCGCCAGGCTGGTCTCGGCTGGTTGAACCTCTTCTTGTTGGGACTGCGGCCCGTTCTCGACGAGATACAGGTCATAGGCTTCGCCGATACGCAATGCCCGATCGGGGCGCCATTGTTCGCGAACCTGCGGCAAGAGCTTGATGCCGCCCATGAAGGTGCCATGCTCGCTGTCCAGATCGGTCACCCAGAAGTCTTCACCGTCAATATCGATGCGTGCGTGGCGCTGCGAGACCGTGGCATGGTCCAGTACGATGCCATTCTCGGCCGCACGGCCCACAGTCAATTGATCGGCAGTGACAGGGCATAGGCGCACAGCGTCGTCAGGTGTAACCACCATAATGCGCCGTTCAGGTTTCTGATTAGCTTGACTGCTCATTTGTGCGCCTTCCTCGCCCAATGTTCACCCAGTCAATGTTCACACGGTCAAAGGCATCTATTCTCCACAGTTGACAGTTGCAATGATCGGAAAGCGATCGGTTGCCAATTGGACTCGCTCGACCTTCCAGCGTCCAAGTAGCTGATTCCAAGTTATGTAGTACGCGCCCTGTTTTATGTAATCTATCGTATAGGAGATCGCCTCGACATGTCCCTGTTGTGCACAGTATCTGTCTGCATTGCCTTTCTCGGCCTTGACCGGCGCCAATCGGCGATCTGGGTCGTCGGGGCTTGGTAAACCCACTTCCTCATAGCGGACACTAAACCGCACCGTCGTGGGCGTGGAGGTGGGTGTGAAGGTGGGTGTGAACGTTGGCGTCGATGTCGCCTCAGTTGGTGTGGGCGTCGGCGTGAATGTCGATGTGGGCTTGCCTGTGGACGTCGGCGTAGGTGTAAACGTGAAAGTAGGCGTCGGTGCGTCTGTCGCCGTTGCTGTCGGTGTCGATGTCGGTGTTGGTGTTGGCGTGCCCGTTGGCGGCGCCGACGGGATCGAAGCCACATCGACTGTAGGGATCTGAGAGATTCCTGGGGTGCAGTTGTCAATTAAGGAATCGGCAACCCAGCCCGTGATCGTACGTCCGTCAATGTCTGTTTTCACGAGTAGCCAGGAATAAGATCCCCCGTCAGAATATTCTGACGGGGCAATCTGCTGGGGATCGAGTCTGCTATCGAGTGAGACCGTCCCCACGATTTTGTAGTTCGTACCGGGTCCGTCTCGTAGGCGGGAATTGTCAACCTTCACGGTACACACCGGTTCACTGACCCGGACGCGCACTTCCCTGGTTCCAATGCCGCCGGGCCCGGTAGCCACAAGTCGGTAGGTCGTGTCTTGCTCCGGTGCGTCGTCGTCTTTCTGGTCGGATGTGAGCCGAGGCGAAAGGGTGCGATCCTCAGAGCTACCGGTCGTATCAACCTCGATCTCTACCGTCTGCGCTCCTTCAGTCTGCCAGGTCAATGTGACTGATTCCCGACTCCAGCGCACAAACTCATCCGGTTCAACATCGAAGGCGCGGATAAGCGGTGGCGGCGGCAGTACCTTTACTGCTTCAAACAGTCTCTCGCTTTGGTCGCCATTAGTGGCCGTCAATTCAATGATATAGGTTTGGGCGTCGTCCAGCTGAATCATCTCGATGCCTGTAGGGCCAACCTGGTTCAGAGAGGCGGAGGAATATCGCTGGCTGTTCTCGGGACGCCACCTGATGGCTATGTTATCGCTGTTCGCCACATCCCAGGTGAGGGTGACGCTCTCCCTCTGCATGATTTCGGCGGGCGAGACGGACCATTCATTGACCACTGGCTTCAAATATCGGACCGTGAGTGGACGCACCCCGTCGGGTTGGTTCCCATTATTCGTGGCCTGCAGGTAGAAAACCGTCCTCTGCGTGCCTTGGGGCGCCACCCTTTTCACGCCGGTGGGGCCGGAGCCGAGCGTGCGCGCTTCGCCCTCTGCTTCATCGTCCATCAACCAGGTGATCTTGACGTCCTGAGCGTCGCTCACCAGCCAAGTGACGGTCACGCTCTCTCCCTCCATGATCTCTGTGGGAGAAACATCCCACGCCGCCACCACCGGCACGTTGAAGCGAACAGCGATGTCAACAGGCTCGTCCACAGTGGGATCGCCGAGAAAGTTGGCGGCGAATAGTCGGACAGTGGTGTCCGCGCTCAGACCCTGTTCGATGGTGTAGACGCCGCTGTTTGACGGCGTCAACTCAATCGGTGCTGATTCACCAGGCAAGGGACCCAGCTCAAGATGGCGGATACGGTTGCCCTCCCAATAGATCGCGACCGGCTGGTCGGCAATCGGCTCGGTTGGATCCGCCCACACTCTGAGTGTGGGCGGTTGAAGAAGCAGGGCGCGAAGCAGGAGGAAGAGGGCCGCTAGAAGGGCTACGGCCAACGCCGGCGCCCAGAGCGGCATCAGCGCGTGAACTGGCGATCTCGCCACTTAGGTTCTCGCTTCCTTGGGCGTGAGTAATCGTGCTGGTGAAGGGAAAACGCTTCTCACTACCGATCCAGTGGCGTTTACCTACTTGGGCGCAGAATTCGACCCCCTTCTGCTCGCCGGGCGGCACGTTGAGACTCTCTTGCGTCGGATCGAACAGAAGTTCATCCAGTTCGCTCTGCCAAGAAACTGAGACCTGTTCGACGTTGTTGCCCTGATTGTCAAAGAGAATCTGAGCCGGTCGACCTGCGCGAGCCGGATTGGGCTGCAAACCGCTCCACAAGTCGTGGAAGGCGGAGACGATCAGACTCAAGGGCAGCGACGCTGTTTCATCGGGCACGGCTTTGCTGGCCACGCGCGAGCTTCAGTGGATACGCTCCTGCACTGCTTTCGGGGGTACGTGGCGGATGGAGGTCGATGACAATCTCCTGGGCGTCACCCGGCTCCAGTCTCACCTCATCTGACGAGAGCGTCACCCAATCGTCGGGTACACCGACAATGCTCGGCTTGAAGTGGTCGACCAGCAAGCCTTGGTTACGGAGGATCACGTTCGCTGCTCTGTTTGCGCCCGGCGCCACCTCAAATTCGGTCTCCGCACTGGTGATGCCGATGACGCTCACCTGGGGTCGTGGCGGGCTAGGCCGAGCAGATTCGACATCTTCCGATGTGGCCGAACGCTCCTCCTCAACGATGTAGAGCTCGTAGTCTTTGCCGATGCGCAGCGCTTGATCTGTTCGCCATCGCTCCCGAACCTGTGGCAGGAGCTTGATCCCGGCCAAGAAGGTGCCGTGTTCGCTATCCAAATCGGTTACCCAGCATTCCGCACCGTCAAAATCAATACGTGCATGATGTGCGGAGACGGAGAGACTCTGCAATGCGATGTCGTTTTCGGCGGCCTGCCCAATGGTCACGTCGTTGGCGGCTATGGGAAATTTGGCGTACCACATCGTTGGGCGCCACCACCATGATTCGCCGTATCAGTTGTCCATTCGCATGCGGACTCATCTGAATGCCTCCATTCGCTCTGCCGTCCTGTACAATCAGCGTGACGCTCAAAGGTCGGCGATTGGGCCACATCGGCCTCTGACGCAAGAGAAGATCTAGATTGTGCCGATTACCTAGTCGTCTTTGACTTCATTTTCGAAATCCAATACATATCGAGTTTGTGCCGGCCGGTTAACGTCGATGATCGCTTCAAGCAAAGTCCGATCGACCGCCCGAGCCGCAGCCGGTATTCGCACGGCAAAGGTGTCAGGGCCTAGGTCTGCCTGGTTGTCCATAATCGCAGGTTTACACTCTAAGTAGATCTCCAACAGACGGCTCAACGAGCGACGCGTCCCACGACGTGCAAAAATCTCGTGGGCCTCGGCGAATAGTGTCCGTCTTTGCGCTTCGCTCCACGTTGGATCAAAGATCATGTCGTACCACTGGGCTAGCCAGGGAAGGAAGCCGGCCGGCGCCGTGCCAGGATGGAGGTACAGATCGAAGTTGTCCGTGGTCGATTTGATCGGCGTCAGCGTAGCCTCGAAGATGCCGAGAAAAGCGTGACATGAAGTCTGTCCGATAGCTATCAGGCAAGTAGTCGATCAGGTAGTTGCTCTCTCCCGTGAGACCGATCGGTATGGCGTCAATCGGCGTCGACAAGGCTGGACAAACGTCCAGGTAGAGCCGGTATGGGCCGATCTGAACCATTGCGCCGACCACCATCACATGAGCGACATGGGGTGTCAGCCTCTCTCATCGATGACTGTCCCATTGGTGCTGCCCAGATCGGTGATGGTGCAGACATCTCCTTCACAGTCAAGGCGCGGATGCTCGGGCGAGATCTGCTCGTCAGTCAGCACGATATCGTTGGCGCCCTGGCGCCCGATGGTAGTGGCGCCGGGTTCCAGCGCGATCCGATTCTGTAACAGATCTGGACCGTGCACTTCAACACAAAATCGCTCACACTGTTCCATCACTCTCTCCATCGAGTTGATCGGCCCCAGGTACATTTCAGACGGCGACCCGCCGCGAAACACGCAGACGTTCCTGCCTACCGAATGAATTCCACCTCATGGATGGCCGATGCCACGACACTGTGATCATCAACGGCTACGGGTTGGTCAGGTCCAACCGGATCGCCGACCGGCTCTCTGTCGCCGCCGGGAACAAAGAGTTCCACCTGCCGGATAAAGTGAATGCCGGGCACCTCCTGCAGGCATTGATAGACATCAGCGACGAAAAGATCTCGTCCAAAGGGCCAGCCCTTGCCGTCTGGACCGCCCGTGATAGGATTCAAGAAGCGATAGAGCTGTTTCAGTGTCGCTTCTTTCACTACGTTCTCAGTCGATGCCGGACTGGCGCCCAACTGCACACGCACCGCCACCCACCGGTATCGCGCCTCCTCCACGTAAAGGCGCGTGTGGTCAAGAGGCGTCGCTCATCCAGGTATTGGCGCACCCGTTCGACCGCGCTCTCCTCCAGATGGAGCTGCTCATTCTGGAGATGGCCTCCGGGTTCGACAACCCTAGGGATGAGCAACACATAGACTCGGCCGGAATCGCCCTTCCCGGCTTGGTCGGGCCTGACCTGCCAACATTTGGCCCGCCCGATACGGGCAGGCCACGCCTGTTTGGCCAGAAACTCAAAATCGTCCTCGGTCACGGCTCTATCCCGAGAGCGTAGATGAGCCGGGGTTCGAGCAATCGCAGCTTCCAGCGTTTCTGCGTCAAATCCGCCGCTGGCCGGCTTCCGATTTTCGCAGCGTGCCACGAAGGGAATAGCGCTCTTGAGGGTGTTCAGATAGCCCGCGCCCACGTTGCCCTCTGCGCCACCGCCGATGCGGTACTTGCGAAAGATCAGCCTCGCACCCTTAGGCGGTATCGCACCGAAGAGCTTGATCGTACCGTCCTGTTGCCGCAGCGCAGGGCCCAGGCGAAGTTCACCAGTCACGCTATCGAGTGTGAAATTGCGGTCGTCACTCTCTGAATCGGCGAAGTCAAGGACCTCGTGCCAAGCTTGAGGCGGCATACCGCTGGGCAGGACCATCAGCGTTTCTGCGGGTTGGCGCTCTAGAATCGGTGTTGCCTGCAGTTGGAATTGTTGGCCCGGTGAGCCGTCACTGTACCCCAACTGTTCGTTGCTGATGGACTGGGCGTGGGTCGCCCACACCGTTCCGCCCCAGGACGTTGATTGTATGCTGCGCATCCGTGGCGACTCCTTGTAGGGTCGCATATTCTCTGTCAGTTGGGATGCGGAAATCTGAATCACACGTACGCGTACCGAGAAGAGACCCTGTCGCTGGATAGACGTCTTGACCATGGGTGGCAGATGGAGACGAATCCGGCCGGCTGCATTCATCCCACGGGTCGTATCCATTTCAACCACACAGGGCTGCCACACGCCTGTGGGCTCAGCGGTAGCTGCCTCCCAAACATAGGGTGGGCGGCGTGGATTATGCCCGGCGCCGCTGATGGGATCGAAGTCCAGCGCAAGATCCAGGATGTGGCGGCTCAGATCATTCTCGAATCCAAAATAGAGGGCATCGTCGGGCTGTGGAGGCTTGGCCGAAAAGATGGCAAAATCAGACTTGTCTACTGTGTCGTTCAGGCTGCGCAAATCGTGCGGTACAATCTGCAGCCTATCTCCGTCAACCGATGCAATTTGAGAAAGCACAGCAGCCAATTGGGGAGGTACGATGCACAGATCCTCGTCGCTGGTAAAGACGATGGAGCGCACACTCTCGGTCTGGGTGCTGGCAACCTCTGTGCCGGTCGGGATCGTGACGGCAATGGGTTGCGGTTCCGTCAGCCAGAAGGTAACCGGGACTCTGGCCGGTTGTGGCTCCCCGAGGCGAATTCCCAACATCTCCATGAACTTGATAACATGGCGGCGCGGCAGTTGATTCAGCCGATAAAGCATCATGTCCGTCATCCAGGCGAAGAGTTCGATCAGTGTTACGCCGGGATCGCTGACGTTATGGTCTGTCCACTCCTTACAGTAGTGGGGAATCCGCTGTTTCGCCTCGTCGACGATGTCTTGATATCGCCTGTCATCGAGTTTTGGCGCCTCAAAGGCCATTGTTGCCTCCAAAGGAACTGTCAGTTGTCGATGATTCGCTATAATCTCTGCGCAATGCGTTTCTACAATGTCGTAATTTTTGCATCCTCGTCAGACGATGCCGCCGATCGCAACATTGTCATTCCCCTGGGATCAAATAGAAGGGGTAGACCAGGCTGCGCTGATCATGAGTGACCAGCGTCTCATATGCTACGTCGATCAACAGGCGGTTTGCGTCTTCCCCATCGGCACGCACCGTTACGCCGATCACATTGATGCGTGGCTCCCACATGCCAAGGGCTTCCTCTACTAGGCGACTGACTTGAGCCCACGTGTGGCTGTTGTTAGGGGCAAAGACCAGATCTTCCAAACCGCAACCAAAATCAGGATGCATGACCCGTTCACCCGGTGTGGTAGACAGAATGATGTGGATCGATTGCTCCAACTCGTTGCGTTCATCGGTGAGTGCCAAGCCACCGGTGGGACCAATGCGCGGGGGGAACATCCACCCCGCCCGACAAGTTCTTTGGCCATGGTTCATCCTCCTGCCAGAACGGTACCGACAGCAACAACTTTTGCATTCTGGTTCGGCAGGGGATCAGCGCAGGTCTGCGCCTGATCCCCGTTGCGTGCCGCCGCTTTGCCATTGATGAACACGCTAGCACTACCCATGAGAACGGAGCCTTGGTTACTCGGCGGGTTCTGAAACGTGCCTGGCATCACGGCAGGAAGGTGGGGTGGTAGGTTTGTGGCTGTACTGCCAACCGTCGCCGCTCCCCTCCCGCGATGAAGACGTCTGGACTCAACTGACCATCGAGCATGCCGTTGAACGCGTGGGGAAGCGGTTTCGGTACGGGTTGTCCGGGCGGGTCAGGCACCAAGACGATATGAATATCGGTCGCCGTAATCTGGTCGCCCTGTTTTGCCAAAGGCTGTCCCATCGTAGTCTCCGCGTCTTACCGAAGGAGTGCGCTGCGCCAGAGCGTCAATTCAGGTTGATCCTCGTCCCCTTGACGGTCATCGTACCGCTGGCTTTCAGATCCATATTGCCACCGGCCTCAAGCTTCATGTTTCCGCTGGCCTTGACAACAAGATCGTTTTTGCTTTCAATGGTGAGCGTGCGCTTAGCGTCGTCCAGTACCAGTCGATTGCCGCCAGCAGTGATGATCTCGATTTTGTTATCGCCGTTGTCATGGACGGCGATAACGTGGCCACTACGAGAACGCCAACTGCGCACGAGCGGCTTTTCTCCCCTAGCCGCTGCGCCTACCTCAGCCGGCACGGTCTGCTTGCCGTTCCAGAGGCCGCCCAACACAAAAGGCTCGCCGAAATTGCCATGAGCAAATGCGACTGCAACCTCATCCCCTACTGCGGGCAGCGCACAGAATCCCGCCTTGGATCCGGCGCCCGGTGCGACGACACGCGCCCAATCACTCTCGGCATCATCGGCCATCCACGGGAACTTAACTTTGACCCGTCCCCAATCTCTGGGATCGTCGCTATTGGTGACAATAGCGCTGACCACGCCAGGCCACTGCGTTGGCGAGCGCTGACTCTGAAGCCGCTCCAGCAAGAATCCTGTTCGTGCACCTCGCACCTGGAAGGTTGTTGTGAGCCCCGCCGCCGTATAGGCATGCAGAGCCTGTGTCACCAGATAGACGCCGCTCAGGCGTGTGCCCAGCGCTTCGAGTTGTACCATACGACCGGCCAGGATATCCGGCCGGCGGAGCGCTTCGCCCTCGGCTTCGATATAGGCGCCACTCAGCTCATCCAAGCGCGCCGCGGCCAGGATATCGGCCTCCGCCTGACTGACAACCGGCTGATCGACGATCACCAACTTACCCTTTCCAAAAGCCGCGGCCCAGCCGGCGCCATCTTTGGGATCGCCGATCTTTGGATAGAGTCCGCCACGCCGAGCCCGCCCAACGATAGCCTGCTGTTTTTCAATATCCCAGCCCTTGACCACTACTTCGTCAACTTGTTCAGCCAGGCTCAGGCGCGGGCGAAACGAGAGTAAATCGTCTCCCCATGTCAATGTCATAGCAGCGCTGCCCGAAGACGGTTTGCAGAAGTGGAGTTTGCCGTCGGCGACAAAACACTCGTAGCCGATGCGATAGGCGCGGCCCATCAGGAAGGCCAGATCGGACTGATTGTCCTGATAAATGTGATCGTAAACCGTGCCCGTCACATCAATATCGGTCTGCAAGCCCAAATTCCGAGCGATTTCCTGGGCCAGGTCGCTGTCCTTCTTGTTCAGGTATGCCTTGCTCTTGGTTTGACGATAGAGTCGGTGCGACTTGTCATAGCCACGGACGACAAGCTGGGCAATCATCCCCTCCTGAAAGTCCGGCTCCAACGATGTGATTTCGCCCTTCACCAGCGCCACATGTCTTTCGTCCGCGGTTTCGGCGCCAATTTCAATCTCTTTGGTTAGGTTGAAGGGACCATTGTCCAGGAGCTTCATCTCGGAATCTGTGAAGCAGATCGCGAACATGTCGGGCAGATGGCAATGTTGGTCTACAAGCACTGAGACCAGATTCTGCATGAGGGGTCGTGGGACTTCAACGCCGTCAAGTTTGATTGTGATTTGACTAGCCAACATCGTCTTCTGTGCCATCGTTGTTCCCTACGAGACCGGTCTGCATAATTGCAGACCTTCTAGTCGAGCGGTATTTCGAGGCGCTGGCCTGCACGCACCTGCATCGGATTGATGATGCCATTATGTTCCGCAATGCGGCGCCAATCTCGCGGGTCACCGTAGACTTCCGCTGCGATGATGTCCAGACGATCCCCGGCAACGACCGGCCAAACCTGCGCGATGGGTCCGCCGCCGGAGGTAGGATTCTGCCTACGATAATCTTTGAAGTCCTTGTACTGGGCGAAGGTGGCATCTACTTTCGCCCGCACTGGCGTCCCATTGGCTAGAAAGAGCGTGAACTGCTGGGTCATCTGCGTGATCACCGCTCGGAAGAAAAAGACGCCCCATTCAAAGGCAACCTCCGGCGGCGGCACCTTCTTGTTCTTCTTGCCCTGCTTGCGCGTTTTGGATTCCATCAGCTTCCAAAGAAGTTCGGTGGTCTTGCTTACGTCTTTTTCTTGCTCTTCAAACGTATCAAAGAAAAGACTGAGTTTAAGCGTCTGTTCACCAGCCTTTTTGAACTCAGCATCAGGCGCATCCTTTCGATTCTTGGACGTATATACCCATGAATTTGACTTGGACACACTGTATTCATAGGGATTGAAGTCGCAGGTTACGGAGACGCCGCCCGTTTTCTTCGTGCCCTGTCTGTCAATCTCATAGATTTTGGCCTTGACCATCTGTTGTTCACCTCCCTTACTTCACGCTACAGCCGAGAACGTAGCCGCTCCCGCTCTACAACCAGACGCCGACGAATCTCAGCGTACACTTGTCTTGAGAGTGCCTGGATGTCGATCTCGTTGTCTTCGCCGGCATCGGCACCATCCTGTGCTGGTTGGTTCGAGTCTGTTTGAGCAGGCGAGGTCAGTTCCTCACTTGGTGCAGCGGCCGCTGCCGTCTGGCGCTGAACACTTTGCTGCTGCTGACCAATCGTTGTGGTCACCGGTGCGTTTGCCGCCTCATTCGCACCTTCGGTGATTCTCGAGTGCTGAACGATCCGTTGGGCAGGAGTCGCTCCGGCGGATTGCGGCACTGCAGCCTGTCCTGGTTCTGCGGGTGGAGGCGCCTTGCCCAAGATCTGCCACAGATCGACCGGCAGCGGCCCAATCTCTGTGGCAACGAATTCAGTGGTTGCCTCCACCTCGTTGCCCTGCTCGCTGCGCGATTCATTCGGGGCTCGCTGCACAAATGCCTCAGAGTGCTGCTCCCGGTGCTCTTCGTCAATAGCGCCCGCTTTTGGCTCTGATACCGGCAGGGGGGATTGTGGCAGGTCGGCTCCGACATTGGGTTCCGCCACTGCTTCCAATTCTAGGACTTTGCTGTCCGCCGGCTGGATTTCCGTTGATGATTCTGCCGTTCGAGCAACAAGTGGTTCAGCACGTGGACGTCGGGCGTCGATGTGTTCCACAGCGGATGCCGTAGGCTTTCCTGTGGTGATCTGGTTCAGCGACTGAGGTACACCGACGGTGGCGACTGGTACGCGTGTGCCTGAATCGACAACGGCAGACGGTACGGGCTCTATCTGGAGTTGAGTCTCTTCAATGCGGCGTTGAACCGGCCAGGCTTCTTCAAGCGGCAGTGGCTGCACCTCGGGCGGCGGCAAATCGTCCCCTTCAACCGTGAGCATCTCCGGGGTCTCGTTGCCGGCAGTATCAGTCGATGCGATAGGGAGGTCTGGTGTCAACTTCTTCCGTTCTCCTGCCGGCGCCCCGAGTGATGAACTTGGATGTAGGTGACTTGGCGGTTCAGATGTTTCGATCTCAGGTGTGTAGAACGTTGCGTCAGGTGCGAATGCAATCTCAGACACGGGCTGTGGCTGCGCATTGGCTGCTTCAACAGGTTCGTGTTCAGACGCCAATTCAGGTTGTTCCGTGATCGGACTCACTGCCGGACGACTCACTGCTCCGTCAAATCCGACTTCTTCTTGCACCAATTGGACTGGCTGATTCGCAACTTCCCTGTCCTCGACAAGCATACGCCCCAACCCGGCGGCCTCCTCTTGATAAAGCGGATCAGCCCCGACTGGGTAAGTTGGCGCCGTTTCCTTTGGCCAGTTAGACGTCGTTTTGGGCGGTCTCTCGATTGGCTTATGAAGCTCAGGATTTATGCTTGGCCGTTGGATGGGCCGTTGGTCCTGGCGGGTTGGCGCTCCGCCGATTTTGCTTGGCTCGCCTAACCCTATCGGGATATCCGGTTCGCTGGCTTCCTGCTCCATGTGTCGGCGATAGATCATCTGCAGGCGCGTCCATGTGACATCATCCACCTCGGACTCCGGCGCCGATTGTAGCGCAGGTGTATCAGACACTGCCGTCGCCACCGGCATAGACCGTTGCACTGGCCCCGAGGGATGCCGATCCGGATAGCGATCTGTCTGTACTGGGATGGATTGTGGTGAGAAAGCCACGCCACGGAAAGGGCGTGCTGGACTGGCGGCAATGATCTCAGGATCGTCTGCGGCCGGCTTAAGCGCGCTTTCCGGAAGATGCATTTGGGACGGCGTCGACGAGCTGGGTGAACGATGTACTACTGTGGCGGGTATCGCTATAGGCGCCTCAGGCGATAGTTGTGCAGGGGCCGGTTCACCCGGCGGCCGCACATCAGCCAAGTTTCCGGGCGGCGACATGACACCTTCTGACAACGTGGGCAATCGTGCCGCTGTGACTACATCAGAAAGTATGCTGGCTTCTCCAGCGACCGCGGCTGCCGGTGATCCCGTACGCTGGACATCGCGAACTGGAGTCCGCATACGGAATAGCGTAGCCAAATTGGCGTGGCGTCGCAAACGACGGATCAAAGGGTTACCGGACGCAAATGCTCTGCTCACATGCACCTCTGTCAAATCTCTCCCGCATATGCCAAACCGCAGCACGAGTACTAGGCGGCGAACGCCTCAATGCTGATTTCGTTACATGCCAGTTCGAGCGTCTGCACGGCCACGGCGCTATCATCGCTCTTTAGTTGCGGACCGGACCACTTAATCGGGAAAGCCTCACTCAGTCTCCAGGCCATTACCGGTCTAAGCTTGAGATCGCACAGCGTCACCGTTACCGCTTTGCGCACGAACTTACCCTGCATCGTATCCAAGTACCAGGCAACCAGGCTCGTCTTGCTAACACCATTCTTCAGGCTAATCCGGGCTGACTTGCGGCGGCCCGGCAGTTGATGAATGAATGTATTGACCCCGCCCTCTTTTACCTCTTCAACCTCCCACTCGATGACAGGCAAAGTACACTCGGTAAACGCAGCCTGTTTCTCGCCGCCGATCTCAACCACAAAACGAAAGGTTGCATTTACCTGTGCACGCAATTGAGCGTCGGTTGTCATGGCTACACCCCTACCTGAACCTCGAATCTCGTAGCAATGAGCCTAGGCGTTCGCGTTCCCGTTGAGCGTCCGCATACAGCATGGCGTACACCCTGTCTGCAATTGACCTGATAAGTTCAGGCGTGATCTCGACCGCTTGCCGCTGCTGATGTTCCCGATTGGACCGCTGATTCATGTCGAGATCTAACTGGTCAGACATGGAAGCAACTCCGCATCAACCGCTAAGTGGCGCAACCTGCAGCTGAAACTGATGGCTGCACTGCGGACAAGCCACGCCAATCAACACGGTTTCGTGGCTGTTCAGCCGCAAGTAAAGATCCTCGAGATAAGCCAGATCGGCGGCAAAGAGCCCAGCAAGGACCAGAGGTGTCATCGCAGGCAGATCGCCAAGGCGCGTTACGACTCGGCTGAGCAATATGATGGGCAGGTAGGCCTCATTGGCTTGGACCTGTGGATTGCTCACGGCCTCTATCTCATCGAGCGCTGTGGCCAGCCGCATGCTACCCTGCCGATGCACCCGTCCAGATTCGTCTGCATAACCAAACGGCAACAGAAACTCATATTCCCGCTGTTGATTCATCTCCAGCAACCTTTTGCATTTCCATTAGCGTGTTGTATATCCATTTCGGTGCACTAGATCTTTCGCACGATGTACTCATGAACGACGGTCAACTCTTCGATTGCAATCTCATTGCTATCTGATTTAGGCTGCGGACCGCTCACCTTAAGCGGCCAGGCGCGCTCAAAGTCCCAGCGCCCGACCTCCTCCAGTTGCTGGTTATACATCACAATCGAACCATTGGTTCGCGCCTCGTCAACTTTTCCGTCTTCGACCTGCTTGCGCCACTTCCAAATATCCATGCTGCTAGTGATACCACGTTTGAGAACGATATTCTCCCACTTGAGCCGACCGGGAACTTTCATGACGATTTCCCGTCCTTCAGCGCTGATCACCTTGTGTTCGATGACCTCGTGCTCTGATCCTAGACCGCTGCATTCAGTGAAGTAGCCGCTCACCACGCCTTCAAGCTTGACCGCGAAATGAAAGCCAACCAGTGGGTCCGTGCCATTGTTCGCCATGATTTACTCCTTTACTCATGTCATTGTCTATGAAGCCATAAGCGAGAGAGAAAGTCGGGTCAATCTCACACGTTCATGGGCGCCTGCTGATTAGCCGATGCAGTGGCATCGGCTACACCTCCGAATTCAGTCCAGCCCATTGGGTGATGCGGAAGATGACGAACTCAGCCGGCTTCACTGGAGCCAACCCCACCTCAATGATGAGCTGACCAAGATCGCGCACCTCCGGCGGATTCAAATCCTCGTCACACTTCACATAAAACGCCTCTTCAGGCGTACTGCCAAAGAGCGCGCCTGAACGCCAGACCGTGCGCAGGAAGGCCGTCACATCACGCCGTACCCGCGCCCAAAGTGGGCGGTCGTTGGGCTCAAAGACCACCCATTGAAGCCCGATATCCATGGACGCCTCTACTAGGATGAAAAGTCGGCGCACGCTGACATAGCGCCATGCTCCATCGCTGCTCAATGTACGTCCGCCCCACACCCGAATGCCACGTCCAGGAAAGGAACGGATACAGTTGACACCTTTCGGATTCAGTTGATCCTGTTCGCCTCGACTCAGGTTAATCTCCAGATCGATAGCGCCCAACACGGTCTCATTGGCAGGGGCTTTGTGAACGCCCCGTTCTGAGTCGCTACGATTGTAAATACCGGCAATATGCCCACTTGACGGAATCAGCCTGGTTGAGTTTTCGCTATCGCTGTAATCCGCGACCCTAATCCATGGATAGTAGAGAGCGGCATATGAAGTGTCGAAATTCAGCGCTTCGCGCCACTCTTTGGCCTCCTGGGGACTCAATCCCGGCGGTGTATCCAGAATCGCAAAACGATACTTCATCCTTTCACAGTGGTCGATCAACGCTCTCTGTACATTCATGATATACTGCTGGGCCTGGTCTCGACCATCGTAGTCCACCATCAGATCCGGTAGGAGCAGCAGACGAATCTCATCGATTGCTTCGAGGCCGGCCAAACCGGATCTTTCATCAGGATCGCCGATGTAGGCATCGACGGTCAGCGCCTGAAGGCCGCCTCCACTCAATTGATACCGGCCTGCTTTAGGCACAGCGGCGGGCGATCCAGGGTTGACAATGGTCGCACTATTGAACGAAGCCTTGCCCACAAATGTATCGGCGCCCTTGTCCATCGATAGCCCATTTCGGGCCTCCCCGTTAATACTTAACGAGAAGGTGTCGTCTTCACCGGCCGTCACCTCCACGGCGATGTCGTTACCGGAGGCGCCAGGCATCTTGGCTGTAATCGTGAAGCTGTTGCCGCGACCCTTGGCCGGAACCCTCACGGATGCCGTGCCTACGACGTTCTCAGTCTCTTGCAGCGCACGCAGGCTGACGACGTAACATGCGCTACCGCCGTTGCTGAAATATCCATATACTGCGTACGGGAGGTAAGCGCCAGATACAAATTCACCGAAGGTATCGGTAAACTGACTCCAACTGGTCACAAGAGTCGCTTTGCCAAGCACAGATTCAGTTGAAGCGCGTTCACCAGTATCCGGATCGGTCTTTTTCAGGCTTGCCTGAGCCGTCATGCCTACAAAGGCTGCCATCGAAGTACCGACCGCCTCAATCGGACTCGTTCCCCGTTTCAATTCCTCAACGTAGACTCCTGGTGATGCATAGGTAACCGCCATTCTGCTTGCACTCCTTCCTCTTTCACTCAGAACTCAATGTCGTAGGTATCACCATCCGCAGGAACCCTGATCGTCCGCTGCTTGGGACGTCCTCTCCCGCCAGGATGCCAGACAATCAGCGTATGCTGGCCAGCCGGCAAAGCACCCAACCGGAAACGACCATGCTCGTCAGTCTTATCGATCCAGCCGGTTCCCTTAATCGCGACGTCACAGTCTTGATAAGGAGTACCATCATGCTTCCTGCGTACACAGCCCCCAATCTCATTCATTTCAGCCTGAGTCTCGTCGCGGAGCGATCGTGGCGGAGTCAGTGGGCTTGACTGCCCTGTTCGCATGCGGCGATTGAGCACCAGCGGAGGCTTGAACGTCTCACTCGCAAGCCAGGGATCAAATGCCAGCGTCACCACATAGGAGATGGTTGGCCGCAGTTCGTTGTCCAACGCGCTCCACACTTCTGCCGGATTTGTAAGCCGATCATGACTGGCTAGTCGCGTCTGAATCGGGTATGGTTGATCGATCAGGGTGCCGACCAGTTGATCATCGGGCAATGTCGGGCACCGAAAAAGAGCCAGCATCGCGCTTGCGAGGACTCGGTGTTCGGTATCTGAATGGTTGGCCCAAGCGCTTAGCATATAGAAGCAGTCCACGCGAAAGGGCGTGCGCTTGAGTTGGGCAGTATTGTCGACATTGTCCAACTGCCGTTCCCACTGATGTTGACGAAGCACATGATTCTCGCGCAGGTCATATAAGAATAGATTGACCGTAGGCTTCTGGAGCCATTTGATGCTGTTTTCGCGCTTGGGCTGATCGAACTCAATGTTGATCTCCCCGTTTTTGATCGGCATGCCACCGATCAACATCTTCCGGATTGTCTGGTCTAGATCATGAATCATGCGCTTGCGTCCATTCGATTGCTCGCCACGAGACGTTCGGGACTAAGACAGCGATTCTTCTTCATCATCCAATTCCTGCATCTGAACTGGCATCTCGTCTTCCGGCAATTGGCTCTGCAGATCCTCATCCTCGTCCAATGCCTGCTGAGCAACCTGGGTTTGAATCTCTTCTTCATCGTCCTCCAAACGCTGGACGTCCATACCGGCTTCGGACATGCGCACCGATTTGGCCGCAGCATCCGCTTCCTTCTCAAATTTGTCTCCTGGGGCATTGACTGTCATCGGACCGCCACCATTGCCCACCATGCCGCTGGCCTGCTGGATGACATGGGTCAGTTCATGGGCTATCAACTCCTGGCCATCGGAGGTATGAGGTTGATAGGCTCCGTCGCGAAAAAAGACGTCTTGACCTGTGGTGAATGCACGAGCCCCCAACTGGCGGTTGAGTTGGTCCGATTCACGCGAGGTATGGACGTGTACATTGCCGAAATCATGGCCAAGGGATGCCCCCATTTGCATCTGTGTTTGCGTATTCAGTAGTTGTCCTTCGCTACGTCCGCGATTGATTCGATCCGCCGTACCTTCATCAAGGTCAGACGGTTCATCAGAACTACGCTGCGCCAACAGACGCTGCACAGCCCTATTGCCGATCGATTGCTGCAACGCGCTCAACCGGGGCTGCACATCGCCATGGTGAGAATCCTGCCTGCGCGATTCAAGGTTCTCGGCCTTGCGCACAGCTTTCGGCGTTCGATCATCGAATATCTTCGTTACATCCATGAGTATCTCCATCCATGTCGACACATCTCGATTGTTTCCGTATCCGCTAAACCCAAAAATGTGGCGACATCTCCTACCGGCGTTGCCAGGCGCACAGACTTCTACCGAGGATTTCTAGCCATAGTGTTCCGACCCGCTATCCATTTCAGACTCGTTACCAAGAAGATCGGCCTCCATCGTCAAGCGCCCCATCTTCTGCAGTTCACGTCTAGTACCGTGCAACAGATGCTGCATCGTCACGCACTGACCGTCTGCCGCTGCCAGATACGCAGCGCTGACTAGTACATTGCGAATGCTGCCGCCGGCCAGTCGGAACCGCTGTGCCAGCGATTCAAAATCGAGGTCTGGATCGTGGGGCACGTCTGCGGGGAAGAGTGTCCGCCAAATCTGTAGACGCTCACTCTCCTCTGGGAATGGAAAGTCTACGAAAAAATGTAGCCGACGCGTGAAGGCTTCGTCCAGATTCGCCTGCAAGTTGGTCGCCAGAATCGTCACGCCATCGTAGGCCTCCATGCGCTGCAACAGATAGCTGATCTCGATATTTGCATAGCGATCATGGGCATCACGTACTTCAGAGCGCTTGCCGAAAAGAGCATCAGCCTCATCAAAAAAGAGAATGGCGTTGCTAGTCTCAGCCTCGCTGAAGATACGTTCCAGATTCTTTTCTGTTTCACCTATGTACTTACTTACAACGCCAGAAAGATCGATCTTGTACAGATCCAGTCCCAGCTCGCCGGCAATGATCTCAGCTACCATCGTCTTGCCGGTGCCTGGTGGTCCTGAAAAGAGCGCTGTGATGCCACGACTGGAGACCAGCTTCCGCGCCACGCCCCACCCATCAAGCACGGTTGGCCGACCACGCACGGTGTCGACTAGTTCTTGCATTGCGCACAACGGATCGGCAGGCAAGACAATGTCGTCCCACCCGTAGCGCGGCTCAATCTTGCACGCCAGCGACGCCAGATCGTGGATTCGAGTGCATGCGAGCGGCGGCAAGCAGATCCTCATCTTGCACGCAATCACCACGCTGGACCGCCAAATCCTTAGCCGAGGCGACGGCATCTCGAATGAGCGCTGAAGTTAACTGGAACTGGCCGGCCAATACATCGACGATCGGTCTGTTCGTCGCTACCTCTTCATGCAAGAAATACTTCCAGAGCGCTAAACGTTGCCGATAGCATGGAACAGGAAAACTTAGCCAATGCAGTCGGCGAGTGCGCTCATCGCCTTGTGCTCGCCATTGTTTCGACGCGCCAACAATGATCAGACCTGGATAGGCACAAAGTTCGGACAACAGACTTGGTTGGTTCACACCATCGATTAGGAATGCCTGCCAGTCTGTCAAATAGGGAATCGATCCCGTAAGGCGGGCGTCTCGCAGCGCCATCCGAAGGATGATCATGGGAGAAAGCTCGTGTTCCAATGCTGTTGCAAGGTTGATAGTAAGTAGCGGGCAGTTACGAATAGCGGCCAGTTCATTGGCAGCGGCGTCTTGGTATAGGCGATCTGGCCCATAAAACGCGATGACAGGCTGATCGGCCTGATTGTTCAAGAGGCTCAGCCACTCTTCTTTGTCGAAGTTACCTCCCGAAATCCACGAAGCCCTCTCATTGTGTTCTGGGAACGTAAGGGCAACACAGTCACCCATCTCGCCATGAGGTTGGTACTTTCCAGTGAGCCAAGCCACCAACGATTCATCAATTGTCAGTGGTTGGCTCAATAGTGACTGTCCGACCTGTTGGTCATCTCTGCTACGTTGGAGGAAGTGATATCTGAACAGCTTTGCATCATCACGGAAGTGGTCTAGCGTGCCAAACCGCTGCCCCATGTTCTCGCACAGTACGTTCATGACAAGAGCGACGCTTGGACGCTTGCGACTGACATCGTCCTGCAAATATCCGTAGATCTTCTCGTAGCGCAAATCGAGGGCCGGAGCAAGACAGATGAGTAGCGTATCTACTTCAAAGGAGTTCAGCTCGAACGTTGTGACAAGGTGCTCAAGACGTAGAGAGTGTCCCTCAGTTTTGGCTCTTGCCACGATTGTCTTGGTTCGTCTCGCCAGCTGTTCGGCTGCCGCCTCAAATTCTTCTGCAGCACCTGGATTCGCTACTGCTAGATGTCCCCACGTCGTTCCCAAAGGCCGTTGCAGCAGCATGTGCGCTTCGTCGTCGGAGACGTACAACCCGCGGAAGATATCGGATTGATCTTGGTTGGCCATTTGCCATCGAAAGATCTGTCGGTTCAAGAGCAAATCGATTCGCGCCAACTCAGCCTCCAGATGTTGCAGGCTGAGATCGGTTCGGTTATGTATCTCGGAAGGATCGTGATCAGGCATTGCCACCACGCGCCCTTTACATCTTCTAGGTTCTATCAAAAACACTCTCAATTGGAGCAAACACCAATAGCAAAACACAACTGTGTCTACACGATGTCTACAAGGTGGCTACAAGATGAGTAGAAGCAGAAGCGCAGACAATATGTAAGCCATCCCGGATTTTGGGATGGCTCATGTATTGTGTTGATTGACGAAAAAACCTCCTGAGCGAGACTGAAGGTGACAAAGCCAGCAGTCTAGCCAGGAGGTTTCGACATGGACGATTTCAATGAAGGCGCAGTAGGGCAAGAATGAGAGCGAGTGACATCGCGAGTGGAGAGGCGGCTGGTGCACTCTTTTATGCCCGCTGTTGGTGGCACTGGATGCACAGAATACTAAACACAGCTCGGCCACATCAAGGCATCGATCTCGAGACGCCGATTCACCGATTGCCTCAGAGTCGAGACGGCCCGATCCAGCGTCGAGACGTACTGGGAGGAATCATCCACGACTACCATCGCAGGGCTGCGTAGCCTCGTTTCCCCAGTCGAATGGAATTTTTGGACCATACGCTGGAATCAATTCCCAATGCCTTTCGTCATTTCCAAGCTTCGTAGCAACATTCGCTGCCTTTCCCTGGGGCAATGCCATCTTGACTTTGCGTCAATACTGGTCAGATGCCCGGTGCGCATCGAAGACATATCGACTATAATTGGAGCAGAATCCCTAGCCAGGGTTGGTATTTTCGGAAGCAGTCTACCGAATAGGGGCCTGCTAGAGGAGCAACACTGGTTGTCACAATCGAAGACAGAAATCGTAGCGCAGAACCCTGGCAGGTGAGATGTCAGGGTTTTTTGATTGGCAATTGACGAGAAGCGATAGGGGATATGATGGCCCGAGGCTCAGTCACCATTTGCTTCGATAGATGTAAGGGGTGCGAACTGTGCATCCACACCTGTCCTCAGAAGGTGCTACGGCTGTCGGATGACTACAACAGCCGAGGGTATCGTTCAGTCATGGTCGATGAGAGGCTGAATTTGTGTACGGGTTGCGCCATTTGCGCCGTGGTCTGTCCGGATGCAGTCTTCACAGTCTGGCGGGAAGCGCCAACGACTCAGCTACCGCAAGCCGGGTAAGGGAGTGCACCATGGCGAAAGAACTGTGGAAAGGCAATGAGGCTCTGGCCGAAGCTGCCATCCGCGCTGGTGCGGAGGCGTTTTTTGGCTATCCAATTACGCCCCAGACTGAATTGCTGGAATATATGTCGTGGCGAATGCCCGAACTGAATCGTGTATTCGTACAGGCAGAAAGCGAAATCGGCGCCATCAACATGCTCTATGGCGCAGCCTGCACGGGCGCACGTGCCATGTCATCTTCATCATCGCCCGGCATCAGCCTGATGCAGGAAGGGCTGAGCTACATCGCTGCCAGCGAAGTACCATGCGTCTTGATCGACATCATGCGCGGCGGTCCGGGGCTAGGCAACATCCAGCCCAGTCAAGGTGACTACTTCCAGATTACCCGATCGGCAGGACACGGAGATTACCATGCCCTTGTTCTCGCCCCATCTTCGATTCAGGAAGCCGTCGACATGATGGGCATCAGCTTCGAATTGGCATTCAAATACCGACATATCGTGATTGTAGCGGGTGACGGTGCTCTGGGGCAGCTTATGGAGCCAGTAGAGATGCCACCGTTCCGGGAGCTGCCATCCGAGCGACCGGAGTGGGCGATTTCGGGATCGCACGGCCGAGAAACGCGTTCGATCTCGTCGCTCCATCTTGGCGCCAAATGTCTGGAAGCGCATAATCTTCGCCTACAAGAAAAGCTGGCGCTGATACGATCCAATGAGACTCGCTACGAGACGAAGTGGACCAACGACGCCGACATTCTGGTCGTTGCCTTTGGCATGGTGGGCCGTATTGCCCAGTCCGCCATTGCGCAGGCACGTTCCAAGGGATTGAAGGTGGGACTGTTCCGCCCGGTTACGCTCTGGCCCTTTCCGGATGCCGTTCTCAGTGGGCTTGTCCAGAAGGTGCGTGGGGTGCTTGTCGTCGAGATGAATGCGGGCCAGATGTTGGAGGACGTCGAGCGCGTTGTGCAGGGGCGAGTGCCGGTGCACTTTCTTGGCCGAATGGGCGGCACCATTCCACTGCCGGATGAAATTTCTGAGGCGATTGAACAAATGCACACAGCCACCCATGGAGTCATCCAACGTGCCAATGGCCATAAAGGTTCACCGGCAGTGGTCAACTAGCGGAAAGAGAAGGCGCCGACTCAGAAAAATGGGAAGTGTATCGTGAAGCACCAAGAGACCACCAACTCATCCACACGGACGCACAGGGAACTCACGGGCGTCGGCTCAGATCAGATGATTCAGGTCTATCGACGCCCTGAGAGTCTGCGCGACGTCCCCACGCTCTTCTGTCCGGGCTGCACACATGGCACCATTCACCGGCTCATTGCAGAAGTGATCGATGAGTTGGGGATACGGGAGCGAGCGATCGTTGTCGCGCCGGTGGGGTGTGCGGTTTTTGCCTACGAATACTTCAATCTAGACGGCTGCGAGGCGGCTCATGGCCGCGCCCCGGCCATGGCCACAGGGTTGAAGCGGATGTTGCCGGATCGGATCGTCTTCACCTATCAAGGCGATGGCGACTTGGCTGCAATCGGAGCCAACGAGCTCCTGCATGCTGCTGCGCGCGGTGAGAATATTTCGATCTTCTTCATAAACAACGCCACCTACGGTATGACTGGCGGCCAGATGGCGCCCACGTCCCTGCTTGGCCAGGTCACGGCGACAACGATGCATGGGCGTGCGAGCCGAATGCACGGTCATCCAATTTGCATTCCTGAATTGCTGGCAAGCATGCCGGGTGTAGCCTATGCGGTGCGGCGTTCAACCCATTCAGTCGCCGAAGTTCGTAAGGCTAGAAAGGCGATTAAGTTGGCATTTCAGGCACAAATGCAGGGACTGGGACTAAGCATCGTGGAAATCCTGAGCACCTGTCCGACCAACTGGCACTTGGAGCCCGTCCAGGCACTGGACTTCATCCGCGACCAAATGACGACCGTTTTCCCGATCGGCGATTTCAAGAACGTCATGAGGGAGGCCTAATGGAGACATCAATCATCTGTTCAGGGTTTGGTGGCCAAGGTGCGCTCTTCGCTGGACAGATATTGGCCTATGCCGCCATGGAGAGCGACAAGCAGGTTACTTGGATCCCTTCTTACGGGCCAGAGATGCGTGGCGGCACGGCCCACTGCACGGTAATCATCGCAGACGAGCCGGTCGCATCTCCGCTGGTGAGGAATCCGGACTGTGTGGTCGCAATGAACTTGCCCTCCACCGACAAATATGAGCCGCTTGTCAAGAGTGGTGGACTCATGATCGTGAATTCCGATCTTGTGACGCGCTCGATGGAGCGCAATGATATTCGCACAATCATGATTTCCGGCACCGCACTCGCCCAAGAAGCAGGCGATATGGAATTGGTCAACATGGTTATGTTAGGCGCACTCGTAGCGCTGAGTACTGTGGTCGAGTTTGCCGCGGTCGAGAAGGCGCTACGGGGTCATCTCCCACTGCACCATCAAGAGATGCTTAGGGCAGACCTCAGAGCGCTGCACGAAGGATACGACTACGGCTGTGGCCTGCGCACTCAACCGATCGATGCAACGGCACTGAAGCCATGACAATCTGTACCCTTGAGTTTCTGCGAAAGCCAATATCGATCATCCTGGGCGACGTGTGAGGAAGCAGGATGGCGAATCATAGGGCATTCGAAGGAGGTAAGTACCAATGGAGACCATCATCGAACAGTTTGGTGATGATTTGGGGCCTGCGAAAATTGTTCAGCTTCGTCAACCCGAAGTCGGATTGGTGGCCATCGTCGTTGTAGACAACGTGGCCTGCGGTCCGGCAATCGGCGGGGTTCGCATGGCTCCTGACGTGACTGTGCATGAAGTCTGCCGACTGGCACGCGCCATGACATTCAAGAATGCTGCAGCCGGACTGGCTCACGGCGGCGGCAAGGCGGGTATCGTCGCCGATCCGGCCTGTTCACCTCGCCAAAAGGAAGCGCTCGTACGCACGTTTGCCCGCATGATCCGCGAACTCGACGACTACATCCCGGGTCCGGACATGGGTCTGAATGAGACATGCATGGCCTGGATACACGATGAGATCGGCCGCGTGGTTGGTCTGCCCCGGGTGTTGGGTGGCATTCCACTGGACGAGATCGGTGCGACCGGTTACGGGCTGGCGATCGCGGCGGAGGTAGCAGCGCCGACAGTAGGCGTCGAGCTGAATGGCGCACGGGTAGCAGTACAAGGCTTCGGCGCTGTTGGTATTCATTCCGCCCGCTTCCTTGCCGAACGAGGAGCGATTCTGACCGCAGCCTCCGACAGCCAGGGCGCGATCCATAACCCGTCAGGCCTGGATATCGAGGCGCTCACGGACCACAAGCGCCAAGGTCAACCCGTGCATACCTTCGATGAAGGCGTGGCAATCGAAAGGGATGCGCTGGTCGGCATCGAGTGTGATATTTGGATTCCGGCCGCTCGGCCAGATGTGCTGACCGCAAAGAACGTCTCCTCGTTGCAGGCGAAGCTCATTCTGCAAGGTGCGAATATTCCTGCGACCGATGCGGCAGAAGCATGGATGCATGAGCATGGCATACTGAATGTCCCCGATTTCATCGCCAATGCAGGCGGTGTCATCTGTGCTGCCGTAGAATATCAGGGCGGGACGGAACAACAGGCATCGACCGCCATTGCTGAGAACATACGCGCCAACATGTCCGAAATGTTGTCCCGCATGGCAGAAGAGGACCTGTCGCCGCGCGAAGCTGCAATCCAGCTGGCACGCGCTCGTGTCGAAGAGGCAATTGGATATCGGCGGCCATAGCTGTTTGCGGTCGATAGTTGCGCAGGGGCCCAGAACCTCATCGGGCTCGAGGGACAGGGCTAGGCAGCTTTGCGACAGTTGTCGTGGATGACACCTCTCATGTAGACATTCTGTGGACACCGGTCAGTTATCCTGGTGTCCACAAGGTAATCTGTTTGCCCACACGAGTCTCGAGATATGGCTGTTGCACCGTGTGTTGTGTGCCTGTGCAGTAGTTTGTTCCGATTCAGAAGGAGGATGAACAATGATCGTCGAACGTTTGGTTTGGACCGTGAAACCAGGGAAACAGGCGCAGTTCATCGAGTTTCTATCGCCCTACCTGCGCGAAGAGACTAACCCAATCAAGCGCGTCTACACACCCAAGATCGGGGTGTGGGGTCAAGTGGTTGCTGAGCTCGAATACGAGAACATGGCGGCGTGGGAGGCAGCCTGGGAGGAGTGGCAGTCGCCGGCAAAGGCTGCTGAGGCCGAAAAGGAGCGCGAACTGGCAACGATCGCCGAAACCACGATATGGGATGCGGTCGAATAGGCAATCTCACAAGGATGAACCATGGGACATACAGTCGAACCTTCGCAGGCGTACCGGCGGCTGCAGCAACGGCTGGACCGCAACGTCACCGGTGCGCCTGACTCCCCCGAATTCATGCAGATCCTCAGATTGCTCTTCTCACCGTCCGAGGCCGATCTGGCGCGCCAGTTGCCGACCCAGTTCACATCTGTGACCTCGCTGGCCCGCAAGCTCGAAATGACGGTCGAGACGCTGGACGACATGCTAACCGGCATGGCCGAACGGGGGCTGGTACTGGACGTGGCACAGGACGGCAGGCGCTACGTCGCCCTTGCGCCGGTGGTTATCGGCTTCTTCGAATACACCTTCATGCGTGTCCGTCAGGACTATCCCATGAAGGAACTGGCCCAGTTGTTCGAGGCCTACCTCTTCGAGGATGAGCGATTCATCCAGTCCGTGTTCGAAGGCGAGACCCAGATCGGCCGCTCGTTGGTGCGTGAAGAAGCATTGCCCGAGGAGGAGTTCACCGAGATCCTCGACTGGGAACGAGCGAGCCATCTAGTCGAATCGGCGAAGGCCCATGCCATCTCTCTCTGCGCTTGTCGCCACCATGCCCTGCACGCGGATCGTGCCTGTGACAAGCCGCTGCGCACCTGCATGACGCTGAACCACGGCGCTGAACTTCTGGCGAGACAGGGCATTGCCGAGCCCATTTCCAAAGCCGAATCCATGCAGATTCTGGAGCAATGCAAGGAAGCAGGCCTGGCCCAGACGGCCGACAACGTGCAGCAGGATGTCAGCTACATCTGCAACTGCTGTGGCTGCTGCTGCGGCATGATGAACGCCATCCGGCGCTACGACATGCGCAATGCCATCGTCACCTCCAACTGGATATCCGACATCGATCCCGACATCTGTAAAGGCTGTGGCCGCTGCGCCAAGGCCTGTCCGGTCAACGCCATCCAGATCGTGGACAGTGAGGAGAACGGGAAGAAGCGGCGCTGGGCCGTGCGCGATGCCGACCTCTGTCTCGGCTGTGGCGTCTGCTATCCGGCCTGCAAGCATGGCGCCCTACACATGGCGCCACGTGAAAAACGGGTCTTCACACCCGAAACGACCTTCGATCGCGTGGTGACCATGGCCATCGAACGGGGCAAACTGGGCGACATGTTGCTGGACAACGTGGAAGGCTGGACCCCTCACGCTCTGGCACGCGTGCTAAACGTGATAGAAAAGACGCCAGTCCGGACCGCGATCATGGCCATCAAGCCCCTGAAGTCGGTCTACCTCACTGCCATGGTGCGTGGCATCAAGGCGGCCGTCTAGCCATTTGTTGGAGAGAAACAAGATGGGACGTATTTCCTATCTGCTTTATCCCCGGCACGCTGCAAGATACGCGCTCCTTACGCCGCATCTGCCCCGTAACCGCCCTATACGAAATACCCTTCCTCAGTGCACAATATCAGGCTGAAACGCACAAAAGACACTTACCGATCCGTGAGAACCGTGGACGGGCTTGGCATCGCTGCCGTACCGTTGATGGATTGACTGGCGTCACGCCCCGGCCACCGGCTGGGGCATGCGATATGGATACATATTGGACGGTCGTAGCGGTTACGCCAGATCGCTTCTCGCTTCACGGCCCCAATGTAGACGGTTCGGGGTTTGTTCCCTTTCCCGTGACGCACCTGGACCGCGCCTGTCTCCTTATCCACATCCCCAATGTTCAGATCACAGAGCTCGCTGGCTCGGACACCTGTGTCGACGAGAAACTCAACCCACATGTTCAGTGAGTATCGGTACTCTTTTACGGTATTTGTGCTGGCTGTTGCTGCTTTGAAGAGCAGAAAGCCTTCGAGTGCGTCGCTCAGTTTCACTATCCGACCTCCTATCCGAGAGTACTCCGGTTGATACGAGCCATGAGGTCTCCGGTAAGGCAGAACCAGAACATGTGTTCCGTTTGGATGATCTGTTTTGTCTCAAAAAGCAAGAAACGCACCCTGTTTCCAGAGGTGCGTTTCGCAGCGAGTGTTAGCGCTTTCGATTGTGTGGGCATAACTGGACTTGAACCAGTGACCTCACGGATGTGAACCGTGCGCTCTAGCCAGCTGAGCTATACGCCCGAATTGTTGCCGTCTAGCAACTCTAAGTATATCATATCTCTACTTTAGCGCAAACTGATTTTGAGACAATTTTGTCTTGGATGGATCTTTGTCACTGATTGACACAGGTAATTCTGGATAGGCACAGATAACACGATAGCCGATTCTGGCTAACGGAAGCGGTCCAGATATCATCTGTGAAAATCAGTCTTTTATCCGTGTCAATCTGTGGCAAATCCTTTCTCCAGTAGAAGGACAGCAACACACATGGTCAGACCGAGTCGCACGTCGTCACGGATCGCATTCACGCTTGTGCTGGTGATGGCCTTCCTGGGCATGTGGTATGCACGCGCCAACTGGCAGATCCAGCCCGAGTCTCTGCAATTGGAGGGCCTGACCACCGAAGGTGATTGGGTCGACTTTGCCTCCACCCTGGCCGAAGAGATGATCCAGTTGTTCCTGGGGCTTGCCGGGGGGTAAAAGCATTCACCACAGAGGTACGGAGGTGGCACGGAGGACACAGAGAACTGAAAAGAGCGTTTTCTCTGTGTCCTCTGTGCATTCTCTGTGGTGAATGCTCTTTACGGTGACAGCCGCTCAATCCGCCATGTTCCATTATCGCGCCGGGTGTAGCGCAGGCGGTCGTGGAGTCGATTGGGACCGCCTTGCCAGAACTCGATGGCGTCAGGCACGACACGGTAGCCACCCCAGAACGGTGGCCGAGGCGGCGCTTGATCCGCATGGCGCTGCTGAAGATCGGATAAGTCTGCCTCCAGCACGGCTCGACTGTCGATGACCTGGCTCTGGGCAGAGACCCAGGCGCCCAGCCGGCTGCCCAGCGGACGGCTGGCGTAGTAGGCGTCCGACTCCTCGTCGGGCAGACGCTCGACCCGCCCCTCAACGCGCACCTGGCGTTCCAAGATATCCCACCAGAAGACCAGCGACGCGACCGGATTTTCGGCCAACTCCTGCCCCTTGCGGCTCTCGAAATTGGTGAAGAAAGCGAAGCCCCGCTCGTCGAACCCCTTCAACAAGACCATACGCGCCGACGGTCGCCCATCGGCCGACGCCGTGGCCAGTGTCATGGCGTTTGGCTCGCGCAGCGGCGACTCGGTCGCCTCCTGCAGCCAGCTGCCAAATTGCACAAGCGGGTCCGCAGCCGCATTGGCCTTGCGCAGCCGATCGCGTCGATATTCTTTGCGTAGGTTGGAGGGTAGTAGCGACATGGTTGGTTGGTGATTTGGGAATGGTGATTTGGGATTAGGGAATGGTGATTGGGAGATCAGGCGATTGAGGGATTCAGGGGTTGGGGCACTGTGTGTCGCCTGATCAAGTTCCCAATCCCGGGCCGAAGGCCGCAACCCCCAATCCCTATTCCCCAATCACCTATTCATGATGCAATTCCTCTTCCGAAACAATCTGCCCATCCTGCAAGTGCATGATTTCGTCGACGAATTCGTCGACCAGGCTGTCATGGGTGGCCATGAGAATGGTCATGTCTCGTTCGCGCACGATGGACTGGAAGAGGCCCAGGATATCCTGAGCGGTCTTGGAGTCCAGCTCGCCAGTGGGCTCATCAGCCAGGACCAGGCCGGGCTCGGTGACTAGGGCACGGGCAATGGCCACGCGCTGCTGTTGGCCGCCGGAAAGCTCAAAAGGCCGGTGATCCATCCACGGCGTCAAGCCCACCAGATCGAGTGCGGCGACGACGTTGTCGTGGCGCTCCTTGCGCGCCGCGCCGGTGATGCGCAGGATCAGCTCCACATTTTCGTAGGCCGAGAGCGTCGGCATCAGACCCAGCGACTGGAAGATGAACCCCACATGCTGGCGACGCCACTTGGTCAGCTTGCGTTCGGACCAGCCCCCGATCTCCTCGCCAAAGATGCGCACGCTGCCCTTGGAGGGACTGTCCAGCCCGCCGACGCAGTTGAGCAGCGTGGTCTTGCCGCTGCCGGAGCGACCCTTGAGCGCCAAAAATTCGCCCGAGCCGATGGTCATGTCAATGCCGCGCAGCGCCGGTATCTCCTGTGAGCCAAGCTTGTAGATGCGCCACAGATCGCGGGTATCGATGATGGGCGTGTCGTCGGACTGGGGTGCGTGGCGTGAATGCTCGCCGGTCTGAACGCCGCTCTGTTTACTGACTTGTTCGGTCGCTTGTTCGTTGGCTTGAGTGGTCATGCTTCTTCCTTTGCCTCAGCCCCTGAATCAGCAGTTCCGGCAACGCCCGCCTTTTTGGGCTTGCGCCGGAATCGCTGAAAGAATTTGCCGGCGCCGGACTTCTTGGGAGGCGGCTCGTCGCGGCCGATCTCGTCATCGTCAACTTCGGACTCATTATCGTCATCTGCGGCTATGCCGTCCAAACGGGCACGATCTTCAGGGGCCAAAGGCTTGACCAGGATACCATGTTCGGTCAGTTCCAATTGGGCGCGGTGGCCGATCCCGAGTTCCTCCAAAAATTCGTGGGGAATATGCACACGCCCGGCCTTGTCGAGCACCACAAGTTCCTCGAAAGTCTCCTCGACTTCCTCGACATCGCCCTCGATGGCGTTGCCGTCCTCATCGACGGCCTGTTCGCCATTGGTTTGGCGGGTCTGGCGGCGCACTTCGCTGGCCAACATACCGTCACGGATGCCGACCACACGATCCACATGCCGCGCGATTTCGGGATCATGGCTGACGATCAGGGTCGTGACCCCGATCTCTTGAGTGAGCATCTGGAAGGTGTCGTAGATGATGTCGGCAGTGGCCGAATCGACCTCGCCGGTGGGTTCATCGCCTAGTAGCAGAGTCGGGTGATTGGCCAGGGCCACGGCAATGGCCACGCGCTGCTGTTCACCGCCGGAAAGCTGGGGCAGATGGTGACGACTGCGATCATGCAGGCCGACCAGGTCCAGCAACTCTTCGGCGCGGCCCTTCTTCTCCTTGCCGGTCAGGCCGAACAAGGTCATGGGCAACATCACGTTCTGGATGGCATTGAGATAGGGCACCAGGTTACGTGCGCTCTGCTGCCAGACAAAGCCGACCTTCTCCAGCCGGTAGCGGTTCAACTGCCGGTCCGACATCTTGAGCAGATCCTGGTCATCGACCTTGACCTTGCCTGCGGTGGGCCGATCCAGTCCGCCCAGCACATTCATCAGCGTCGACTTGCCGCTGCCGCTGGAACCGATAATCCCGACCAGTTCGCCCCGTTCAATCGTGATGTTCAGTCCCTGCAACGCCACCATTTCCAGATCGGCGACCTGGTAGACCTTGACGAGATTTTCGCACGTGATAAAGGGTTCACTCATAGTTGTCGGATTGGGGATTGGAGATTGGAGATTGGTGATTAGGGATTGGGGATTGGGCGCCTTGTTTACCCAATCCCCAATCCCTAATCACCAATCCCCAGTTCCCCAATCCCCAATCCCCTCCTAAACTGTCTCACCAAGCTTGATGGCCTGGAAGATCTTCATACGCATGAGCAGAACGGCCAACGCCGTCAGAGCCACGGCAAAGAGAGCGCCAAAGAGCGCATAGATGCGGAAGATGGCCGGCCAGGCGATCTCCACGATAAAGGGCGGGATCAACTCCGTGATGCTGTCGCCCACCTGGAGCGATGGGATGAAAATCTGGCTGACCAGAATGCCCAGGAAGGTACCGGCCGCCAGCCCCAGGAAGATCAGGAAGATCAGCTCCCAGGCCAGGAAGGTGGTCATTTGGCCCGGCGACAGACCGATGGCACGCAGGGTGCCCAGTTCGATGAAGCGCCGTCTGAACGAGAAGAGCGCATAGAGCAGGAAGCCCAGCACGGTCAGCAGCGCAGCGGCCAGAAAGCCGACCGAAAGCACGCCAAAGAGACCCTGTCGAGACGGCAACCGCTGCTGCTCGTCGATCTTGGGCCGTGCCGCCCGCCAGTCCACGACGCGCAGATCAAGCTCACGCAGGTCCTTAGTCATCTGCTCAAAATCGATGTCCTCGTCGGTCCGGATCCAGACATCGTAGGGCACCTGTCCGCCGAATTCTTCAAACAGATAATCCAGGTTGCCCACGATCACCGGGCCTGCATCCTCGTCAGTTTCATCAGGATACCAGGTGGGGAAGTAGTCGATCTCGCCCACCACATTCATGAGCATGTCCGCTCCGTAGGCAAAGGTGCTCACCTGCACATTGATGGGATCGCCGACGCGGATGGCATTATCCTGCATCATCTTCCGTGGCAACAGGATACCATTGTTGGAAACAGCCAGCGCGTTCATGAGCGCGCCCAGGCTGGCCGGGGCAAAGTCACGTCGCCAGAACGATGCATCAGGGAAGTCGAGACGGTCAACGCCCACGAAGAGGGCATCGTCCCAGCTATCGCCCACCTGAATGCGGGCGGAATAGTCGCCGACGCGCGTCGCTGCCTGAATGCCGTCCACCCGCTCATGTTCTGAGACCGGAACGAAGACCCAACGCGCCTCGGGGATGGTTGAATCATCATTGCTGGTCGTTGAACCGCTACCGACGCCGGCGATGGCCCCCATCCCGGTTTCGCCGGCGCTATCATCTTCCTCATTAAACACGCCCAACTCGGCAAGGCGAGCATCGGCGCCGATCTGGTAGTAGCTCTGATCGTTGAGATGTCGGTCCAGCGTCATGGCCAGGGATGCCGTGAAGATGGAGAGACTCAAGGTCAGGATGAGCAAGAGCAACGGCGCGGTGTAGAAGCCGGGATCGCGTGAGAGATAGCGGCTGGCCAGCAAAAAGCCGACACTGTTGCCGCGCGCCGCAATCCATGCCAGTGCGGCCATGATCTTGGGTAGAATGCGCAGCAAGATCAACGTCAACGCCAGTGTAACCAGGGCCGGCACCAGGAAGAGCAGCGGGTTGTCAAACGGCCCCGCGCTTCCGCCGGTGACGCTGGTGGTGGCAATGGTTCCCTGCTGGCGTAGCAGATAGGCCCCGTAGCCCGCCGGGATCAGCAGCAACACATCAAGCCAGGCGCGCTGCCACCAGGGGGCGCGCAACGTACGCGCACGTTCGGCCTTGTAGGAGATGATGGTGTGGCGGGCCGCGCCGATGGACGGAATCACCTGGGCGATGATGACGACGATGACGGCGAAAACACCGAAACGCAGCGACGTCATGGTGACGATCACGCGCAGATCAGAGTCCAGCGTGAAGACTAGGAAACTCTTGGTCGCGCCGATCACCTGGGCAATGCCCTGGCTGACAAATACGCCGGCGCCCAGCGCAATGGCGCCAAGGATGACGGCCTGCAAGAGCGCAATCCCCATCACCTGGCCGACCGTGGCGCCGCGCGAACGCAGCACTGCGATCTCGTTGCGCTGGCTCTCGACCGAAAGGCCGACGACCACGCCGATGAAGGCCAACAACAGCCCGATGATGGGGATGGCAAAGGCGTAGAGCAGAATGTTGAGAATACGCGACGAGCGCCGATAGTCCTGGAGCGGGTCCAACGGCGAAAGCTCAAGCCGCGTGTCGGGCAGCAGCGCGTTGGCGCGCTGAGTGACGAAGTTGATGCGACCTACCAACCCACCGACATCGTCGGTGTTGATGTTGTCGCCGTCGAGGACATGGTACCAGAGGATCTGGGCGATTTCGTCCTCCATGGTCGGCGAAAGGCGCGTGTAGAACGTGCCTTCAGGCACCAGAAGTTGCTTCTCAAAGACGGCCTGCCGGTAGAACCAGTAATCGGACTCCGGATCAGCGGCCTCCCAGACGCCAGAAATGTAGATGGGAAACTGGACCGAGCGCCCGGATTCGCCCGAATCGGCCCGAAAGGTCATGTATGTTTCACCGACTTGCAGGCCGATTTCATCAGCCATCTCCGCCGAAACCAACACTTGCACCGCTGTGTCGGGATTGGAATCGGCCACCTCGGGGAACTCGCCGCTCAACAGCGTGATCTGGTCTTCCAGATCGCTGATGAAGGCATAGCTGACCCATTCCAGCGGATCCTTGACGTTTGCGTAGGCCAGGTCCTCGGTCGGAAAGAGGCGGAAATTGTCGGTGCGCACATAGCGCACACTCCGTTCACGCGGAAGACCGAGAATATCGACGACCCGGTCGGTCAGGTACGCATCGGCATCCTCAATATCGTCCCATTCCAAAAGACCGCTGAGCGAGCCGACATAGCGAAACATGAAGGCAAAGGGCGGACGCTGAAGCGCCCCCTCTTCACTTTCAGTGAGTTCGTCCTGGAGGATCCGATAGTAGACGGCATCTGTATAGAGCGGAATGCTCATCACGATTGAGACGGCAACGACCAGGCCAAGTATGGTCGCCAATGCCAGTCCACGTTGTGAGAGGAGGCGTCTGACTGCGATCAGGAAGATCGCCCAGGTACGCATCACAAATTTCATACGGATCTATTCGCCATGGTAAAGATAGAACGCCGATGGAGCTGATAATCGCTGATCAAGAGCACAGAAATCTGCGGAAATCCGCCGGAACCGCTCAAGTCACGTTCTATTGAATGTCGGGCTGAAGAGGTACACATCGTGGCTACTGTCCGACAACAGTCTGGCCTTCTTCCAAGCCTTCCTCGATCTCGACACGTTCTTGGGTTTCGATGCCGACTGCAACATCGACACGCCGCTGAGCACCGTCTTCCTCCAGCACGGCAAAACGCCTGCCATCAAAGTTGCGCAAGGCCTGGGGCGGCAGCCAGAGCACATCATCCTTCCGTTCGCGGACCACGTCCACGCGCACCAGATCGCCCAGGTCGAGGCCGGCCTCTTCCGGCGGAGTGACCAGGGTGACGTGGGTCATGTCATCGCGATCCTCGACGGTGGTGACCGAAGGGTTTCCGCCGCTGCCGTAGGGATAGGGCAACTGGGTGATACTGCCCTCGAGCACAACGCCGGGACGTCGCACCGCAGAGATGGCCACCTCCATCCCCTCTTCCAGCCCTTCCATCTGAGCAGAGAGCAGGTTGGCCGAAATCTCCAGCTCATTGATGTCAGCGATAGTTGCGACTGTACGATAGCCTTCGACCGTTTGGCCGGGCGTCAGGCTGATGGAAAGCAACTGACCGGCAAAGGGCGCCGTAATGGTCGCCTCGTCGATTTCCGCTTCGAGTTTGTCAACCTGGAGTTGTGCCCGTTTGACATCGTTGACCAGCAGCGGGTCGATGCCTTCCTCCAATCTGCGAATCCCGATCTCAATGAGCTTCAGTCGCTCTTCCTGAATGGCCAACGCCGTCGCATCAGGCGATGCGGATTTACGCAACTGGGCCAACTCAAGCTCTGCAATGCCCAGATTGGTCTCGGCGACCTCCAGGTCGTAGGCCAGCGCTGTCTCTGCAGTCTCCTTGCGGCTCTCTGCACGCTCAAGATCGAGCAGCGCCGAAGCCAGTTCTCGCTCCAATGCTGCGATCTCATACTCTGCGATCAGCACACCCTCTTCGATCATGTCATCGCGCTTGGCAAAGACCGAGCGCACAACACCATTGGCGCGGAAGAAGAGTTCCTCCTCGATCACCGGTGAGATACGTCCCTGGAAGGTCAGCTCGTCCACCACTTCACCGCGCTTGACCTCATAGCGAGGTTGCATGGGCACGATTGAGGTGGGGATGGGCGTCGGGGTCGGCGCTTCGTTGGAAGAACCGCCGCCGACTGTGGTTTCCGGCATGAGAGAGCAAGCACTGAGCACAAACGCGAGGAAGGCAAGAAGGGAAATGAAGACAGAACGTTTCATAGTATCATGTTTCCTGATTGGCGTTTCGCTTTGACGAAGGTGGCGAATCGCCAGTGGTGAGAACCTATTCGAGAGCTTGCCTGACTCGCCCCAAAATAGCAGTCAACACGGAGATTAGACCAAGTACGAGCGCAAACCTCAAACAAGAACACAGTATACAATGAAATCCCTGCAACCGTTAAGTCGCAGGGCAAAGCGTACTTTGGACACCATCGTGGCAGGAGGTGAGGTGGGTGACAAGGTGATTTGTAGTGTTACACAACTGGAACACACCAATTACCTTGTCCCCACCTCACCCTGTCACCCCTCCGGCAGATCACCCCAACGTCGATCAACCACCGTCTCGCCACGCTTCATGGCCATCAACAGCGCGTCCTGGTCCAGGGGCAGGGCCATACAACGCACGCCGACGGCGTTATAGATGGCGTTGGCGATAGCCGGGCTGATGGGGATGGAGCTGATTTCGCCCACGCCCTTGGCCCCGTAGGGACCGTCGGCCGCGGCATGTTCGACAATGTGATTGTGCATCTCCGGCATCATCTTGATGTTTGGCATCTTGTACTGGCCCAGATGCTGGGTCCAGGGCACGCCCATATCTTCGATGTAGTGCTCAGTCAGCGCGTTGCCGATGCCCATGACCACCCCACCTTCAAGCTGACCGCTGAGGCTCAGCGGATTGATGGCGCGGCCTACATCGTGGGCCGTGGAGACCTTCTCGACCGCGATCTCGCCGGTCTCCAGATCGACACTCACCTGCGCGGCGTGCACGGCATAGGAAAAGGCAAAATGCATGTCACCACCGGTGCCCAGGGGCTGCGTTTTCGGCGCCCAATATTCGTAGCGCAGTTTTGGCTCGCGCCCCTCGTCAAGCAATGCTTGTACGGCGTCGGCAAACGAGATGGATTGGGAAGAACGAAGATCCAAGAACGAAGATCGGTCACCATTGCCGTTTGAATTGCCATGCCCGTTGGCCGACCCGTTCTTCGATCTTTGCTCTTCAATGCCCTGCACGCGTTCGAGCCGCTCGGGATCCACATAGGCCAGCCCTTCATGAAAGGTGATGACCTCCGGCGGAACATCAAACTTCTCGGCCAGCACCCCCTGCATACGTTCACGCATGGTACGGGCGGCCAACCGCGCGGCATTGCCGCTGACATAGGTCTGGCGACTGGCCGTGGTCGGGCCGCCGTCGGGCGTCAGATCCGTATCCATGACCAACACCTTGACCCGCTCGAAGGGCAGTCCCAATTCTTCTGCCGTACAGGCAGCCAGCACGCCGATCAGGTTCTGGCCCATCTCCGCACTGCTGGTGCGGATGGCCACCGTGCCGTCGGTGTAGACCTCCACTTCGGCCTCCGACTTGTCAGGCGCGCCGCCGCCCAGTCCCGTGTTCTTGTAACCGGCTGCCAGGCCCCAGGCGTAACGCTTTGTGCCGATGGTTACGGGGGACCAGGGATTGGGGATTGGGGAGTGGGAAATGGGAGACTGCTCTTCGTGGCGGGCCGAATCCCCACTCCCCACTCCCCAATCCCCAATATCCTTCACCACCGTTTCCAAACACTCCACCAACCCCACACTTTCACGCAACACTTGTCCGGTGGCCGTCATCGTACCGACGCGCATGGCGTTCTTGCGGCGCAGTTCGACGGGATCCATGCCCAACTCCTCGGCCAGGATGTCCATGTTGCTCTCGACGGCAAAGGCCGACTGGGTGACGCCAAAGCCGCGGAATGCGCCACAGGGGGCGTTATTGGTGTACATGGCATAGCAGTCAATCTTGGCGTTTTCGACCACGTAGGGGCCGGTGGCGTGGGTGGTGGCCCGGGTCATGACCTTTTCGCCCAGGCTGGCGTAGGCGCCGCTGTCGCCGTAAAGCTCTGCCTGGACTGCGGTCAGCGTCCCGTCTTTGCGTGCGCCGGTCTTGACTGTGATGATGGTGGCGTGGCGCTTGGGATGGAAGCGCAGGCTCTCTTCGCGACTATAGAGCACCTTGACCGGACGTCCCGCCACCTGGGCGGCCAGCGCCGCGTGCAACTGCCCGGCGATGTCCTCCTTGCCGCCGAAGCCGCCGCCCATCACCGTGCCACGCACGCGCACAGCCTCGTCCTCCAGGCCCAGGCTCTTGGCCACCTGGCGACGGTCGCTGTAGGGAATCTGGCTGCCCACGTAGATAGTCAGCTTGGCATGGTCCTCGTCATAGCCCGCGGGCACAGCCACAGAGCACTCCGGTTCGAGAAAGGCGTGCTCGGTCATGGGCGTTCGATAGGTGCGTTCGACGATCACGTCGGCGTCGGCAAAGCCCTGGTCGATATCGCCGTGGCGCACCTTGATGTGCTTGAGCAGATTGCCGGTGGGTCGATCCGGGTGCAGGATGGGCACGTCCGCGCGGCGGGCGCTGACCGGGTCAGTTACCGGCGTCAACTCTTCGTATTCGACAACGATCAACTTGAGCGCAGCGTGCGCAATCTCGTTGGTCTCGGCCACGACCAGGGCCAGCGGATCGCCCACATAGCGGGCCGGATACTTGCCGCCGGCAAAGGCCGGCCAGTCATTTTCCACCAGCCCATGGCGCGGATCGCCGGGCACGTCGGCATAGGTCAGCACGGTGTGTACGCCGGGCGCAGCCTTGGCCGCCTCGGTGTTGATGCTGAGGATATTGGCGTAGGGCAGTGCGCTGCGCAAGGTTGCTCCGTGGAGCATGCCGTCAAAGTGATAGTCATCGGCATAGAGCGTCTCACCGGTCACCTTTTCAACTGCGTCCGGGCGGTGCAAGGGCTGGCCGATGTTGTCCAACGGTGTGACCACATCCGGCAATTCAGGCGCAGGCAGAATCCCGGTGCGCATCTGCTCAGCCGCGGCATGGACCGCGCTGATAACTGACTTGTAGCCGGTACAGCGACAGAGCGTATCCTTGAGACAATGCTTGATCTCGTCGTCACTCGGGTCGGGGTTCTCCGCCAACAGCGTGCTGATCTGCATGATCAGACCGGGCGTGCAGAAACCGCACTGGGTCGCGCCGTGGGTGACGAAGGCCTGTTGGAGAGGATGCAGATCATCCAATCCCCCAATTTCTGAACCTCTATCAACCGCTTGGGATTCAGAAATTGGGGGATCGGGAGATTGAGCTTGACGCCATTGGCCGGCCATGCCTTCAATGGTGGTGACTTCAGCGCTCTGCGCTTTGAACGCGGGGTAGATGCAGGAGTCGACGCTGTTGCCGTTGACAATGACCGTACATGCGCCGCACTCGGCCTCGTTGCAGCCGATCTTGGTGCCGGTCAGGCCCAGGTCATAGCGCAACACTTCAGCCAGCGAGCGGCTGGGTGCGATATCCAATTCATGGGGCGTGCCGTTTACCGTCAATGAAAGTAGTGCCATCGATCAATTCCTCCTGAAAATTAGTCGCAGATAGGCGGAGATGAGTCCACTGCAAACAGCCTTTTTCGCCACAGATTCACACAGATGAAAAAGGATAAGACACAGATGGACCTGGGATACCTCTGGACATCTGTAAGACATCTGTGAAAATCAGGTCCTTATCTGTGTGAATCTGTGGCAAATTTTAGCTTTTGCAGAAGACTCGGAGATAAATACAGATGGATTTGGAACTTCTATCTGTGTTACTGTGCTTATCTGCGCCCCATGTCGAAATGGCCTTCAGGAGCCATATCTCGTAGTCGATTCAGTTGCGGCCGGTCCAGTTGCCCGCCGCTCACGGCTTGGTCTAGATAGTAGTGGTCGGGATTCAAGCTGTATCCCTGTTCGGCGCCATAGGCCTCAATCGCCGCAATTTGACTCTCGATCGTCGCTTCTTCCACTTGCTGGGGTGTCGATACTCGGGCATAAAGGGCGACTTGTTCCATGATCATTTGGCTCCTTCCTGAGCTTCAACTTGGCCTGCTCGTCCGCCAATTGCGCCAGTTTCTGGTAGGCTTGACGCACTCGGTTGACAGCATTTCGGTGGGGGATACGCTTCATTTCGACGACGGAGACGGATTGGTTTCGCATCAATGACCCCCTCAATAATGGATAACTTTCTCGACTCTATCCATTATCGAGCGGTCACTCTACTTTTTCGTCACCCGTTACTTACGCCGTTTCCCACGCCGTCGCTCAGGAAGTTCTATTCGGTTTTCAAAGTGCAATGCGACCACTTTGTCGTTTATTACCGTACCATATCTGCGGCTAAATCCAGATCTCTGTTACCCTTGCCGCGCCCGGCCAACTGTCTTGGCCAGCACGCGTCGCAGCAGCACCTCGATCATCTCGTGGCGATATTCCTTGGACGCGCGATGCTTGCTGGTGCGCAGCTTGGCCTGGCCCTGGGCTGCTTCAACGGTAGCCGCAATCAGAGCGTCATCGAAGGGGCCGCCGGATGTGAGCACGGCTTCGGCCTCGGTGGCGCGGAAGGGGATGGGGCCGGCCGGGCCGATGGCGATGGTGGCGCCCGAAACCTGATCCAGCGAACGATCCAGCGTCAACGAAGCGGCCACGCCCAGGATCGGCAGGGCGACGCCTTGAGGACGCATGATACGGTCGAAGCCGCTGGCCTGACGCGGTCCCCGTTTGGGAAAGCGGAAGGCGCTGAGCATCTGATTGGCAGCCAGGTTGTTGCGACCCGGCCCCGCGAAGATCGAGAGCAGCGGCTGCCAGGCGAAATCCACGATTCCGCCGTTTCCATTGTCCGACAGGGTGCAGATCTGAACCTGGGCATTCAGCGCGAGCAGACCGATCGTACCGTCGGCTGCAGGCAAGGCATGGGCGACGTTGCCGCCGATAGTGGCGACATTGCGCACCTGGGGCCCACCCACGACGCTCGAACTCTCGGCCAATGCAGTTCCATGTTCCTGCACAAGAGGGCTGCGTTCGATCTGGGCGTGTGTAGCCGCTGCACCCAGTTCGATCCAACCGTCTTCCTCAATGATCCGATCCATGTTTGGAATTGCCGTCACGTCCACCAACGCTTCGACCGCGATATGATTGCCGAACTCAAGGTCCAGAATCAGGTCGGTACCTCCGGCCACGATCTGGGCGTTGTGGTCGTATTGTTGGAGGAGCGTCAGCGCTTCCTGGATGGTGTTTGGTGAGTGGTACTGATTCCAAGTATTCATACGCACGGAAGTATAGCAGAATGCAACGTCAATGTCACAGCCGATCGACGGGCGAGCGCCCCCTTTTTTGGGCGTCCGTCGATGCGTGCAACGCACTGTCCACGATTCGCGCGTATGGCGCACTTCTTCCGGACAGTGCATCGCATGCGCAGCCACTAATTTGGAAGGGTCTCCAAGGTTTGAACTGGGAACGACGATGTCAGGCAGATCGTTTTGTGCTCTGGGAAAACAGAGTTCCGTTAGAGAAACAACGTCTATAGGATCGATGTGAGGTTGCTGTAAGGTAAATGGTAGTTTGGCGTAAAGTCTTGCACGGATCCTTGTGTTAGAGTATAGCGGCATGTCGATTCACGATCCCACCTGTCCCGGGGGATTGACCAAGACACTGTCTATTCGGCGCCGGGTAGTGGACTTGAAGATATCAAGTTCACTACCGAAGGTGCCATCGACAATGCAATCACCTTGAATGGTGGATAGATTCGATAAAGTAGTACAGATTTCGGTTTCCGAGCCAAAATGGAATGCTAAACTGAAAGCACGTTGTATTGATATAGATTAGGAGAAACATAGCATGAGCGTCAATGCCCGAAACCCTTTTGCACGCAGACAGACCGATGGCCCGGATGACTATCAGAGCAACTATCCTGCTGCGCCCACAACCAGCGTCATCGACGCCGATGTTCGCCAGAACGTTCGTGAACTCAACGCTCAGATCGAACGGGAATCGGTATTTTTCCGCGATCTGCTCTCCGAAATCAACAAAGTCATGGTCGGCCAGCAGAACCTGGTCGAACGCATGTTGATTGCACTCCTGGCCAATGGACACATTCTCCTGGAGGGCGTCCCTGGTCTGGCCAAGACCTTGCTGGTTCGCACGTCGGCTGACGCGATTCAAGCCGATTTCGCTCGCATTCAGTTCACGCCCGACCTGCTGCCCGCAGACCTGGTCGGTACACAGATCTACAATCCGAGCGATCATACGTTCACGATCCATCAGGGGCCGCTCTTCGCCAACCTGATTCTCGCCGATGAGATCAACCGTGCACCGGCCAAGGTGCAGAGCGCACTGCTGGAGGCCATGCAGGAACGCCAGATCACCATCGGCGACAAGACCTACAAGATGGATGACCTTTTCCTGGTCATGGCAACGCAGAATCCGATTGAGCAGGAGGGCACCTATCCGCTGCCCGAGGCCCAGGTCGATCGGTTTATGATGAAGGTTATTGTCAACTATCCAAAACCGGCAGAGGAACGAATAATCCTGGACCGCATGACCGGCGCTGCGTTGCCGACGGTACGACCGGTGTTGACGCCCGAACAGCTGCTGCACGCCCGGGACGTGGTCACCAGCATCTACGTGGACGGCAAGATCAAGGACTATGTGCTCAGCCTGGTGCTGGCCACACGCTCGCCGGCCCAGTTTGGTCTGAACGATCTGAGCCCGCTGATCGCCTTCGGGGCCTCGCCTCGTGCCGGCATCTCAATGATTCAGGCAGCCCGAGCCCATGCTTTCATTCAGGGCCGCGGCTTCGTAACGCCGGAAGACATCAAGCAGATCGCCCCGGACGTGTTGCGACACCGTGTGCTCATCAGCTACGAAGCTGAGGCCGAAGAAGTGAGCAGCGATGATATCGTGCAGCGGATTCTAGATTATACGGAAGTTCCGTAAAGATGCTGCTTGCTACGTGCTGCGTGAGACTGTAGATGAGACGGAACGTCGGGATTGGACACCGAATTTGTGATTCGTTCCAAATCGACCATTCATATACTCGACGAAACTCTCACGTAGCACGCAGCAAGTAGCAAGCAGCCAATAGCGCGCAGACACCATTCACGAGAAACCGTACTATGCTAACCAACGAACTAATGGCCAAAATCCGGCGAATTGAGATCCGCACTCGTCGGCTGGTGAATGATAGCTTCGCCGGCGAATACCACTCGGTCTTCAAAGGGCGGGGCATGGAGTTTGACGAGGTCCGCCCCTATCAGCCCGGCGACGAAGTGCGTACCATCGACTGGAATGTGACGGCGCGCATGAATGAGACGTACGTCAAGCGCTACGTCGAGGCCCGCGAGATGACGGTCATGCTCGTGGTCGATGCTAGCGGTTCCGGCGAGTTCGGTTCGGCCCAGCGCTTCAAGCGAGAGCTGGCAGCTGAGTTGGCCGCGGTGCTCGCCTTTGCCGCCACCAACAACAATGACAAGGTCGGACTGCTTGTCTTCTCCGACCAGATTGAGCTCTACATTCCGCCGCGCAAGGGGCGCCGCCACATTCTGCGCATCGTGCGTGAGATGCTCGCCTTCGAGCCACAGAGCCGCGGCACCGATATCGGACTGGCGTTGGATACGGTCAATCGAATTCTGAAACGGCGCAGTATCGTCTTTCTGATCTCCGATTACCAGACCGATGCTGAGCGCTATCGAACGCCGCTCTACATGGCCGATCGCCGCCACGATGTCATCGCTGTCGACCTGCATGATCCGCTGGATGCACAGATTGCCGACGTCGGCATCATGGTACTGGAAGACGCCGAAAGCGGCGAGATGGTGGTGGTGGATACAGGAGACAAGGGTTGGAGAGAAGCGTTCGCTGCCAATGTTGCGTCCCACAACGCCGACAAGATCGGCGTCCTGCGCAAAGCCGGTGTTGATCGGCTCAACATCGACACGTCGCTCGACTATGTCGATGAACTGACTCGCTTTTTCAAGCGACGCTCAGAACGCATGCGTCACTAAATGGGTACTCGATTATGAATCGTGTGTGGACTATGACAAAAAGCATAAGAGAATTTCGGTGCACCATCACAGCGCTATTGTTGACGCTCATAGCTTGTGCTCTTCTGTTGCCGGCATCCGTATCGGCTCAGACGAATGAAACTGATCCTACAGGTGCAGCGCTGCCGGAAGCCACCGGTGTGACTGCCCGCCTGATGACCGACGGCGCGCCATTGACCGTCGGCGATCCGGCTCTGTTGACGATTGAGGTGACCCATCCTGCGGGCCATCAGGTCTTCATACCGAAGATGGACGGCCAGTGGGGTGAGTTTGAAATTCAGGAACAGTCAACCAAGACGACCGAGCCAAACGCGGACGGCACCGAAACAACCCGCCAGACCATCGCCGCGGTCTTGTTTGCGCCGGGAACGTACTGGTCGCCGATGCTGCCCATCACACTCAGCGATACTGAAGGCAATCTGAGCCAAGCCATTGCCGAGCCGATTTCCCTGGAGATCGTATCTGTACTGACCGATCAGGATGTCGAGATTCGTGACATCAAACCACAGGCCAGTTTGGCGATTCCGGATCCGACACCGTTTATCGCCGGCGGAGTGCTGCTCTTCGGCGTGCTGGCCGCGATTGTCGGATGGCTGATCTATCGAAAGAGGTCCGAACGCATACTTCTTGACAATCGCACGCCGGGACAGGTTGCGACCGACGAACTGGCTCGCATCGGCGGACTACGACTGGCCCAGGCAGGCGAATTCACAGAACACTACGCATTGGTGACGACCTGTCTCTGTACCTACATCGAAGGCCAATACGACGTGTTGGCGCTGGAACAGACGACATCGGAGTTGAAGCGCACGCTGCGCACGACGCCTATGTCCGAAACGCTGGCGGCGTCCTATATTCACCTTTTTGCCGACAGCGATCTGGTCAAATTTGCCGACTTCAAGCCGAGCGTCGAAGCGGCTGCCAAGCTGGTCGATCAGGCGCAGAAGCTGGTCAATCTGAGCGTCGATGAGGTCGCGGCTCTGGCCGCTGACCAGAACGACAACGCCAAGGGCGATACGCCGCCGTCAGCAGCGCCGCCGCCGTCAGCACCATCGATGGCGGCACAGACCTAAGTGACTGTCCGCAATTAGCGTAACGGTTATGTTTGTAGTAACCGCTTCAGCGGTCCAGACGGTTGAAGCCGTCACGACGAACTTAATTGCGGACAATTACTGACGAACGCAAACTAGCGTGAATACAACGGCGGAAGCCCGGTCCTTCTTCACCCGGACCTGTCGAGAGACTTCTGCCGGTATTACCTACGAGGTATGACGATGGATTATCAATTTGCATCACCCTGGATGTTCAGCCTGTTTCTGCTGATACCAGCCCTACTGATCTGGCAGCAGATGCGGGGCAGGCGAAGGGGCTCTGCCAGCCTGCGCTATTCAGACATCCGCATGGCAAAAGGCGGCCGTCGATCGTGGCGTATTGCCCTGCGACCGGTGCTCTCGATTCTGCGCATGGCCGCCATCGCCGCCATAATCCTCGGCCTTGCCCGCCCTCAATCGATCCAATCTCGCCAGGTCATCAACGGCGAGGGCGTGGATATTGCGCTGGCGTTGGACATCTCCGGTAGCATGGCGTCGCTCGATTTTGAACCACAAAATCGACTGGAAGCGGCCAAGGAAGTCATCGATACCTTTGTCAGCGAGCGACAGTATGATCAGGTCGGGCTGGTGGTCTTTGCCAGCAACGCTTTCAATCAGAGCCCGCCGACTGTGGATCACAATGTGCTGCGGCGCATGTTGGACCAGACCAAGCTTGCTACCGAGCTTCAGATTGAAGACGGGACGGCGATCGGCATGGGTTTGGCCAATGCGGCCAACATGCTCAAGGACTCGGATGCCAAGAGCAAAGTAGTCATCCTGTTGACCGACGGCGTCAACAACGCCGGCCAGATCGACCCGGTGACTGCGGCCGAAGCAGCCTCAACATTGGGCATTAAGGTCTACACCATCGGTATGGGACGTCCCGGACAGGTTCCGGTCCCGGTTGTCGACACCTTTGGGCGAGAGCGCATCGTGATGCAAGAGAGTACGCTCGACGAAGAGACCCTGACCCAGATCGCCGATGAGACCGGCGGCCGCTACTATCGGGCCGAGAACACCGAAGGACTGCGGGCAATCTATGATGAGATCAATTCGCTGGAGAAGTCTCAGATCGAAATTGAGACCTTCACCAACTACAGTGAACTTTTCGGTTGGATACTGGCCCCTGGATTGGCCCTTCTGCTTGTTGAGATGTTTTTGAGACAGACGTTGTTTCGGACGGTACCTTAGGAAGAGCGAGTGGCTGCGTACTGCGTACTACGTAATACTCTTGTGGAGACCATTCTGATCAATTTGATTCGTCTTGGTTTCGATATCGCCCAATCGAGATGGGCACACCGCCAACGAATCCTTACGCAGTAGGAAGTACGTAGTACGTAGTACATATCCAGTCGCAAGCAACACTATCACCTGGAACTACAACCATGACCTTTGCAGAACCAATCTATCTATATTCGGCCCTCGTCCTGATTCCGGCCTTGGCCCTCTTGATGGTCTATGCCAATCGCCGTCGCCACGCTGTGTTGGCCCGGTTGGGCAACCCGGTGCTGGTCAGACGGTTGGGCGCCTCCGTGAACTGGCGGGGACGACGTTGGAAGACGGGCCTCTGGTTCGCCTCCATTGTCCTGCTGCTCTTCTCGTTGGCACGACCTCAGTGGGGCGAAGATGTGCAGGTAATCGAGCGCACCGGCGTTCAGATTATGGTGGCGCTCGACGTCTCTGAGAGCATGCTGGCTGAGGACATCAAGCCCAACCGTCTGAGCCGCGCCAAGCTGGAAATCTCAGATCTCATGTCTCGCCTGGGCGGTGACGAAGTCGGCCTGGTGCTCTTCTCGGGCGCAAGCTTCATCCAGTTTCCGCTGACTTCGGACTACACCACTGCCCAATCCTTCTTGGACGGCGCGCGGCCCGGCGTGATCTCAAGACCGGGCACCAATATTGGCGATGCCGTACGCACGGCCATGAGCGGCTTCGATGAGAACAGCAACAGCCAGCGGGTGATTGTGTTGATCACCGACGGTGAGGCCCACGACGCCGAGGCCATGACAGCTGTGCAACAGGCCGCTGACGAGGGCATCATCTTCTACACCATCGGGTTCGGCTCGCCTGAGGGCGTGCCCATTCCGGAGACCGACCCGGCCGGCAACGTGATCGGCTATAAGACCGACCGCAACGGTCAGACGGTGCTCTCTCGCCTGGATGAAAAGACATTGCAGACCATCGCTGCGACCGGCAACGGCCAGTTCTATCGGGCTGCGGCCAGTGGCGCCGAGTTGGACGCACTGGTTGGCGAACTGAACCGGCTCCAACAGGGCGAGATCGGCTCACAGTTGGAGGTACGACGCATTGAACGATATCAGATCTTTCTAGCGCTTGCGCTGGTCATTCTGGTCATCTCAATGCTCATACCGGACCGTGTGAGCAACCGCAAGATGGCGCAACGCCGCAACGTGATGATGGGCGAAAGTCTGATGCCGCGCGAAAAAAGGGAAGTGGCAGCATGAAGAAAGCACTGATAACAATCGCATTTTCCGGCCTTTTGATGACCGCATGCGGCTCCGGAGCCGAAAAACTGAACGAGGCCGGCAACACGGCTTTTGCCGAGCAGGATTATGCAGCCGCTGTGGCGAAATATCAGGAGGCCGTCGCCGCCGACGCCGAGCTGGCAGCGCCGCTCTATAACACGGCAGGGGTTCTCTACCGCCAGGAAGTCTACGATCAGGTGCCCGCTGCATTGCAGGTCGCCATGGTGATCGCTGACGAAACCTTGACCCAGCAGAGCCACTACAACCTGGGCAACTCGCTCTTTAAGACCGAGGACTATGCGGGCGCGGCCGAAGCTTATAAAGAGGCGCTGCGCTACAACCCACAGGATCTGGATGCCAAGGTCAACCTCGAACTTTCGCTGAAACAGTTGCAGGAGCAGCAAGAGCAAGAGCAGAGCAGGAAGAACAGCAGAACGAAGAGAACCAGGACCAGCAAGAGCAGAACCAAGAGCAGCAGCAGGAAAGCCAGGACCAACAGGATCAGCAAGAACAACAGGGCGAGCAGGAACAGCAAGAGCAGGAAGGCTCAGAAGGCCAGGATAGCCAAGAAAACCAGGATGCAGAGCAGGAGCCTGGTGAACAGGATCAGGAAGGCGACGGCCAGCAGGGCGAGCAAGAGCAAGAGGAGCCAAATCAGGAGCCAGGCGATCAGGAGCAAGATGAATCCCAGGAGCCGGAACAAGACGATCCGCAAGAAGGCCAGGACGGTGAAGATTCCCCGGATGAAGATCAGGAGTCTGACCCTCAGGAGCCAGGCGATTCCGGCAGTGAACCAGGTGACGAACTTGAAGAGCCGCAGCAACCACAGCCCGGCATGGGCCAGCTCGCTGAGCAGCTTGAAGGCCTCAGTGAAGAACAGGCCCGCCAACTGCTGCTCGCCGCCGCACAGGGGACCGAAACGCTGCAAGAGTATCTTCAGCAGATCTACGTCTTCCCTCCGGAAAGTGTCGAGCAGGATTGGTAGGGTGCACGTGCGGTCTAAGCGACCCCACACGCAGAACTCACTTTGCCCTAATTTGTTGTATCTACACTGTCCGAGAGACAAAATGCTCATTCGACAGAGATGCGTCCGACCAGCAACTTTCTACCGAATTGTTGGCGCATAACACATCGATCCGTCGATGAGAGTAGGAGAATTGACCGATGAGAAAAGCCATGCGGATCCTGGGCCAGTCGCTCACGATACTCGCACTCATCTTCATAACCAGATTTGCAGAGAACGGCTCTGCATTGGCACAGACAACTGAGCCGATCGTCGCCGGCGTCGACAAACTTGAGCTGAGTACGGACGACATTTTGACATTGACGGTCGTTGTCGATGTCGCGAATCAAAATATTCCTCAGCCGGAGTTGCCTAGTTTGGACGGTTTTTCTATCGTCGGAAACAGCACTTCGACGCAGATGAGCATTATCAATGGCTCCATCAGCAACAATGTGATGTACAGCTACCGTTTGCAGCCATACCGAGCGGGCACGCTCACCATTGACCCGGTCAAGCTAACCCTGGACGGCCAGACCTTTCTCACCGATCCCATCAACATTGAAGTGACGCAAGGGTCCGGGCAGACCCAGAGGCCGAGCCAAAGTCAGCAGGACTTCAAAGCGCCTTCATCACTGGGGGACAATGACGTTTTTGTTGAAGCCTATGTGGATAACCCTGAGCCTTATGTGGGTGAACAGATCAACTACATCTTCCGCTACTACGAAGCGCTGGATTCCATGCGCCTGCCCAGTATCTTCGGCGGTCAGCCCGACTACGAGCCGCCCGCACTGACAGGCTTCTGGGCCGAAGGGGACATCGACGTTACCAGCTATCGGGTTTCGGCCAATGGACGCATCTATACCGTGACCGAGTTGACCCAGGTTCTCTTTCCCACTGATGAGGGCCAGGAGAGCATCGCCCCCGCCCGCATTACGATTTCGAGCAGCGGTCTGCGCAATGATTCCATACTGGATACTGACGAGGTTCTGGTCGACGTACAACCATTGCCCGCAGGCGCACCTGAGAGCTTCACCGGCGCTGTCGGCCAGTTCAACATCCAGGCGGCGTTGGACAATACTCAGACCCGCGTCGATGAACCGGTCACACTCAAGGTCACAGTTACAGGGCAGGGCAACATCAGCACAGCGTCTGACCCTGTCTGGCCGGAGATCGATGGCTGGCGTATCTTTGACGCCGATTCTACACTCAGCACCCAAGTCGAGAATGGCCTGGTGAGCGGAACACACACATATGAGCGGCTGATGGTGCCGACCACCGCCGGCCAGTTCACTGTGCCGTCCATCGACTATACCTACTACGATCCGGCGCTTGACCAGTACATCACCACTTCAACTGAGCCGATAGCCGTCATCGTCGCACCCGGACTTGGCGTCCCAGCAGCCATCATGGCAGCCGGCTCTACAGAAAATGGGACAGATGATCTGGCAGCACTGACCGCCGATGACATTGATTCAATGCTCGTTGCCAGTCTGAAGCCGGCGCCGATCGTGTTGGAGACCATCAACGCTCCGTTGACCGCTCAGGCCTGGTACTGGTTGCTCTGGGGCCTACCGCTGGCCGTCCTAGCCGGCGGATTTGTCTGGCAACGCCGTCACGACCATTTGGAACAGAATGCCGGTTCGTTGCGTAGTTCCCGGGCTCGCAAGGAGGCCCACAAGGCCATTGCCGTGGTGCGAAAGCGGCGAGCCAAAGGTCAGGGGCTCGGGCCTGATAAATTTGTGGCAGCAGGAGATATTCTGACCGAGTATCTGTCCGCCAAGCTGCAAAAGCCGGTGGGCGGTATGACCAATACCGCGATTACGGAAGCAATGCGCGATCATGGCGCAAATGATGAGTTGATCCGGTGCTCGCTGGACTGTCTAGATAACAACGAGCACAACCTCTACAGTCCTGCCGGCATTATTGTTGCCACGCCCGCTCAGTTGTTGGACGAGGCTGAAGCGCTGGTCAATGAGTTGGATGTCGTGCTGACCTAGCTGAGCAAGCTTTAGAGAGAGAATCATGAGACGGTTTCAAGCGTTTTTCCTTATCAGTTTGACGGTCATTGCGCTAATGGTCACCGTTGTCGCAGCAACGGAAGCGGCGACCACTATGTCGCCTTCCGCCGACAGCCAACAGGCCATGCAGACAGCTGAACAACTCTATCGAAAGGGCCAATATGCGCTGGCGGCCGAGACCTATCAGCAGGTGGCAGATCAGGGCTTTGCGGATAGCGCGCTCTACTACAATTTAGGGCTAAGCCATCTACGGGCAGGAGACCTGGGACGAGCGCTCTGGGGCCTTCGCCTGGCCCAACAGATGGAGCCGCGGGACGAGAGCATCCAGGAAATGTTGGCGGAAGTACGCGCTCAAATCGCAGAGAGCGCCTCTGCCAGTGACGAGACGTTGGGCGCCATCATGGAGGCCACCGGCGGCAGCGCCATCTACCAGATCGCCGATCTGACAACAAACCTGTTCACCCTCAATGAACTGGCATTGATGGCGCTGGGACTGTGGACATTCTTTGCGCTACTGCTCCTCGTCCGTGTACTGCGTGTACAAAACCGATTCCTGCGTCGATTTTCAAGGATCGCAGCGCCCATCGTCGGCCTGGCGCTGATTGTCACCGGTCTGACCTTGGGCAGTCGGATGGTTCAGTATCACGGTCTGACCGAGGCTGTTGTCGTTGCCGACAGCGTCGAATTGAACAGCGGGCCCGGCGCGGAATATGGATCGCGCCTAGTCCTACCTTCCGGCGCAGAAGTCAACGTGTTGGAGGAACGAGGTGACTGGGTCAATGTCATGCTGGACGGAAACGGTCCGACCGGCTGGGCTCCCGCAGATGCCGTGGCCACACTACGTCTAAAGGGATAACGGCTCACTATATTGAATCCACAACGAGATCATATCTTATGGGTTTGCTTGATGCTCTTCAAGCACCTGCGGGTGGCACGCTTACTGTACAACAGCGTGTCTCTGTGGTAGATCTGGTAATACATTGGAAAGACAAGCGAACTGGGAACAATGGTGATTCAAATCATGAATCAAGGGATAAAAAAGAATGAATAGATTAGCTAAAGTATCGCTGGCCACCGTCATGGTGCTTTTCGTAGCGCTGGTTGCTTTTGGCAGCGGCGTACTATTCTCGTCGTCAGCGTCGATGGCATTTGCACAAGGCGGGCTCACGACGCCGGCCGGTACGCCGGACGAAATCCCGGAAGAGTTCAATACCTTCTGGGAGGCCTGGCAGATTGTCAACGAGCGGTTTGTCGATCAAGATGCGCTGGATCCGACCGAACTCACCTATGGCGCCATTGAGGGCATGTTGAAAGCGCTCGGCGATGAGGGCCACACCGCCTTCATGACCCCCAAAGAACTAGAATATCAGCGCTCTGACATCTCCGGCACCTTTTCCGGCATCGGTGCACGCCTGGGTGTCAAGGACGGCATGCCGATGATCGTGGCGCCGTTTGATGGTTCCCCGGCCGACCGGGCCGGCGTCAAGGCCGGCGATATCATCATGGCGGTCGACGGCGAAGATACGGCCACCTGGGATCTGGGCGACGTCGTCGACAACATCCGTGGTCCTAAGTCGACAGAGGTTGTCTTGACGCTCTTACGTTTGGATGGTGAAAACAGCGAGAGCCTGGATGTCTCAATCATCCGAGATGACATTGAAGTACCGGCGGCCGAGTGGGGCATGATTCCGGGCACAAACGTCGGTCTGCTGCGACTGAGCCAGTTCAGCGCCAACGCCACCGACAATTTGAAGGAAGCCATTGCCGAAGCTGAAGAATCCGGCGCCGAGGCCTTCATTCTCGATGTTCGCAACAACCCCGGCGGGCTGCTGGATCAGGCCGTCAAGGTCACCAGCCAGTTTCTGGATAGCGGCAACGTTCTGCAGGAAGAAGATTCCAACGGCAAGCGACGTGTCTACGCCGTACGCAAGGGCGGCGTTGCCACCGACATCCCGTTGGTCGTCCTGATCAGCCCTGGGACGGCCAGTTCCGCAGAGATTCTAGCCGGTGCGATTCAGGATTATGATCGTGCCACGGTCATCGGTGAGACGACCTTTGGCACCGGTACCGTGCTGGAGCCCTTCACGCTTGATGATGGATCGGCGCTGCTGCTGGGCACTCGTCAGTGGCTGACCGGCGAAGGGCGCCTGATTCGCAAGCAGGGTATCGCGCCCGATATCGAAATTGACCTGCCCATCACGGCCGACCTGATCACCGTCGGCGAGTTGGAAGAGTTGACCATTGACGAACTGCTGGCAAGCGAAGACTTGCAGATGCTCGAGGCGCTCAAGGTACTGGACGCACTGCCCGAGTCCGACAGCGTCATTGAATCAGAAACAGCGGTCGATGCCGATGATGCCGCGGTTGTCGAAAAGAAGTAGTCGAAACAGGCCCGATCGAAAAGAGGCGGGACAGCTGTCCCGCCTCTTTTCTATTGGGCCTGTTGGCGCTTACCGCTTGAATCGGAAACAAAATGGTTGAAAGCAGATCGATCTTCTATTGCGCTTTCTGGATCTCAAGAATCATCTTGTAAACGCGCGTGACATCCGGAATCAGCTCGAACTGAGGCGGCATTTGATACATTGCACCGGGCCAATGCATCCCCTGGTACATTCTTGCGTACGCTGGGACTGCGCCAAAGGTGATCGTGCCCTTCCCATCACCTCTCTGGCTCATCGTGATATCACTGGCCGTTCGCAGATTGAGACTCTTTGTCTCGCTGCGCAAGAGACCTGAGATTATGATGACCCGCTCATTCGTGAGCCCATAGTAAGTATTGCGACGGACATAGGAATCCACAAAAAATCGGCCTACCGTGATGTAGATTCCGACTAGGACAAATGGGATGCCCCAGATCCCGAAACAGCCAATCCCTCCGGCCAGAACCGCCAGCTCCCAAGTAAATGCAAACCCGGCCCAGACCAGGCTGAACGGAACCAAGAAGATGTCTGAGGTGCGGAAAACCAGACCCTGACGAGGACGTCCTGACCACAGAAGATTTTCGTGGCTACTGATTTCGTTCTGGATCGGTAGGAAGTTATGAGACAACATCGAATGCAACCTCAACTTTCGCCTAACAGGAAGCGCCAATCACCAATAAATGGTAGATCGGCCAAGGCGAAAGTCCCTGACAACCACATGACATTCCGATGACACTGGAATTGTGGGCAGTAGGAGAAGAGGGTGCGTAATTCACGCTGGGAGCGAGGCCGCACACGTGCCGACACACTGAATCGCATCCGAGCAGAGGGTGCGGACCTCAATAATTCGTGATCAACAACTCGGGTATCTTGCCGCGCTTTCGAGCGTTGGTGTTGATCATGCGGCTGGCATGGACCCGGTGGATGTTGTAGCCGGCGTAACACGCCTCAAAGAAGTCGTCGTCGGGGACGAGATGAGTCGGGTCCGAGTTGCTCAGCATGAGCTTGGCCCTGCACGTTCGATCCAGCCTAGCGAAGAACTCAGAAAGGGCGATCTGGTCGGCATCACCAAAGCGCCGGGTTGAGTAGGAGGTAAAGCTGGAGGTGGCACTGATGGGGCGGTAAGGCGGATCGAAGTAGACAAAGGTCCGGTCATCGATATATTGCTCACAGGCCTGGAACGGTCCTACGTGGAGGCTCGCCATCTGTAGCAATGAAGAGACATGCAGGATATTCTGCTCGTCCAGAATAGCCGGGCGCTTGTATCGACCAAACGGCACGTTGAACATTCCCTTCGAATTGACCCGAAAGAGACCATTGTAGCAGGTCTTGTTCAGAAAGATCATGAAGGCTGTCCGCTCAATCCAAGCGTCGGAGAATGGTTGATAGTCGACCTCATCGCGCTGGCCGTTGTAGGCATCGCGGATTCCATAATAAAAATGCTCGCGCCGATCATCGTTCAATGCGTAGTAGTGCGCGTGGAGCTGACTCAAACGCTCGATAAGCTCTTGGGGCTTCTGCTGTACAACCCGATAGGCTAGAATCAACTCATTGTTGATGTCGAACAACACGGCTTCGGCGATCGAGAAACGCTGCACAACGTCGAGAAAGACCGCACCGCCGCCCAGGAAGGGCTCAACATAGCGATTGATCTCGCCGCTGGCTAGTTGGTGGGGATAGTGAGACGCATACTGGGCGAGAAGTTGTGTCTTCCCACCTGCCCATTTGAGGAACGGCCTGGCTTTTCGGCTAGCGATCTGTTTCGGGCGAACTTGTGTCATGGTCGAACTTGTATCCGGTTATTCTCAATCTTCCTCAGCAGAAGATACCAATCCTCACGATGCTGCCGCAGTGAATCGATACCGTCAGGGAAGAGCTTCTCTAGCCGGTCCGCCATGTCATTCAACTCAACGGCATCGTCGGCCTGTGCGGTCCGGTCTGCGTTCCAAGCCGCCACCGACGGGAACTCGGTATAGCTCGAATGCGTGGTCTCTGATTCGACAGTGAACAGTCCCGATGCAACGCCACTCATAAGCGTCTGCCGGGTCACGTCGAGGAAATATCGGAAATACGATTCCGCCAGGGGTTCTGAGAAGGCCACCGCGTCCTGATAGTGCACCTCAATCAGCGTCTTCCGATCCCCCGGTTGAGAACTGTAGAGCAAGCCGCCCGTTTTAAGCGAACGATGAACTCTCTTCAGTACATTTGAAAGGATGTGAACCACATCCTGGCCGCGAATTCATCAGTAGGAGTGAGAGAAGACCACCAGATCGTAGGCATGCTCAGGCAGCAACAAGACCCCCATATCGCCGTGGATGAAGGTGACCTTCTCGGCAACGGGCGTGCCGGCCCACCGCTCGGTCGCCCTGTCAACAAACTCCCGGCTATTCTCGACAACAGTCATGGCCTTTACTTGCCGCCACTCTGAGTTGATCAGCCATCCATTGCCGAAACCGACTTCCAGCACGCTCTTGTCGTGGAAGTCGATCTCATCGATCATCGAAGAAGCGTATCGGTTTTCAAACTCATCATCTATCACAGAGTAACCTCAGACTGTCATCAAATTCAGGCTGTGATCAAATATTAGGGAACCTGCGCCCATGCCACCATGTGCCGCGCAGAAGCACATAGAATGGCACCGACTGTGCTTGCCAATAGTTGGTTGCATCCTCAAGGATGGACTGCGCCATGGCCCATTCCTGAGGGTCTCCATTGGCAAATCGAGCCATCTTGTCATAGAGAAGCACATAGCCCGGCGCCGGGCGCCAGGTCAATTCGGTCACACATTCCTCGAACGCGTCCCAATTGTGGCCGAAGTAGGCCGGGAAGTGCATGGCTTCGGCCCCGGCCTGCAAAAACGCCTCCTTGTCGGCGATGGATCTACCGTCAAGGTAGAAGCCCTGCCAGCCATGGTCAGCGACCGCGGCCAACACGCTCGAAGGCCTGGCACGCGAGGTCAGCCGATAGATACCGGGCGCTTTCTCACCGTCGAAGATGGGGTCCAGTTTGGTCATCACTGTTCGATCCAAGAGAAGCTGGAATAGTGATCATCCGTGTAGTAGAGCTCGCCCTCTGCACCGCCGACGATACGACGCGCCCCTCGATCAGAAGATCCGGGCGTTTCGACGGTGTACTCGCTGTAGTACCCATTGGGCTGCGAGGGAAGAATGCCCTCCCGGTTCTGGAACGTGCTGCCGTCCTTGCCGTAGGGAAAGGGTCCGTCGGTTTCGATCAGGGCCATCGTCTCCAACGCCTCGGGCGGCAGTTCATCCTGGGCGATGGTTGCCATGCCGGGCGGCGCCCTTGGCCCGGAAGCGTCCTCTTCGCTCGACGCGGTCTGAGTCAGACTCCGTGTCTGATTGCGTGTCTGAGGAAGCTGCGGTTGAACCGCCGTCATCGGGCTTAGTATCGACAGCCTCCTGGGAGTCACTAGTTTCGGACGTTTCCTCAACTGCCTGCACGGATTCGTCGTCGTTCTCTACAGTGGAATCTTCCGCGACGGGCGCCTGCTCCGCAACAGGCTGTTCGTCTGCGGTCCCAGCGGCCTCGGGACTGTCCGACCACTCGCGAGTCAGCCAGAAAAAGCCCAACAGAATCATCAAAACAACCACGGTTGTTATGGCAGATCGTTGCTTGTTCTGAGGATTTTTGTTCGAATTGGAGGGGTTTGTTTCGCCTGTCATTCGGAATTGTGCCTCACTATTGCTTTGGTTGGGTGAAGTGAAAGCAGTATACACGAACTAACGCCAATTCCAGTAGTCCGATACAAAAAGGGCTTTTGCGTCACAAAGGCACGAAGACAACATAGAGGCAATGCAGAGGTTCACAGAAAGCTATTTTCTCCGTGCTCCTTCGTGGATTATCATTTCAGTGAAGGCTTTGTAGGCGTTTCCAAGGAAGAAATGATCCACGAAAGGGCACAAAGAAAACCAGCTTTTGTGTGATTTCGTGTTTCTTCGTTGATAACTTCGTGGATAACTACTTTCCAGCATTTGTCCTGGAAAAGACAGAAACCGAGATGGAGCATAACAGATGAGCTCGAAGACAATCGTCGTGAGCAATCTCAGCCTGGCACGCAACGATGTTGCCGTGTTGAAGAACGTATGCCTTGAGGCCCGCGGTGGTCAGATCATTGGCCTTCTGGGGCCTAGCGGCAGCGGCAAGAGTACGTTGCTGCGCTGCATCAACCGTCTGCTTGAACCGCCGCCGCTAACGGTCTTCGTCGACGGACTGGACGTGACGGCAATTAATGTCCTTGACCTGAGACGGCGCGTGGGCATGGTCTTTCAGCAGCCCGTCACCTTTCCCGGCACGGTTGCGGACAATCTCCGCTTCGGCCCGGCCCTGCATGATCGGACCTTTGGCGACAACGAAATCGAGATCCTGCTTGACCTTGCCGCCCTGGACAGAAGCCTGCTGGACAAACAGGCATCCGAGCTGTCCGGCGGTCAGGCGCAACGTGTCGCGCTGGCGCGCTCGCTCGCCAATCGGCCCCAGATCCTGCTGATGGACGAGCCGACCAGTGCGCTCGATCCGTCGTCACGGCGACGCATCGAAGAGATGGTCATCGAGGAGGCGCACGAGCACGACGTCACCGTCATGTGGGTGACGCACGCCATCGAACAGGCACGAAAGGTGGCTGACTATCTATACCTGTTGGTCGATGGCCGTATCGTCGATCAGGGAAAACCGGAGCATGTGTTGTCAGATCAGAGTGACAACGCTCATCTATTGCAGCAATTCGCCGCGGGCGAACTGGAGGGAAGCGAGCATGTTTGACCTATTCAATCAACTCGATCTGACCCGATTGGGGGCCAGCCTGGCGCTGGTCGCCTTGGCCGGCCTGCTCAGCTATTGGCAGCGAGCCGGCCTCGGCAAGGATCTGGCGATTGCCACTGTCCGATCGTTCGTCCAGCTGATCGCCATCGGATATGCGCTGGAGTTCATCTTCGCAATGGACAGCGTCGGATGGACGCTCTTTATCATCCTGGTGATGTTGCTGGTGGCGGGCCACACGTCGGCGGCGCGTGGCAAGGGCATTCCCCACTCGCGTTGGATCGCCAATGCCAGCATCGGCTTTGGAACGTTGACGACCATCGGTCTGTTGGTCGTGTTGGGCATCTTTGACTTCGAGGCCCAGTTCATCATCCCGATTGCGGGCATGGTCATCGGCAACACGATGACAACCTGCTCGTTGGTCATGGGTCGCCTACGCGATGACGTCGCCGATCACCGGGGCCAGATCGAAACAGCGCTGGCATTGGGCGCGACCAGTCGACAGGCCGTACAGCCGACCGTGCGCCGCTCGATCCGCTCAGCCATGATCCCCATCATCGACACGACCAAGACTGTTGGCCTGATCAAGCTGCCCGGCGCCATGACAGGCATGATCCTGGCCGGAGCGTCGCCGATGGAGGCCGTGCAGCTACAGATTGTCGTCATGTACATGCTGACGGCAGCCACAGCCTTCACAGCCTTGGCAGCGGCCTACCTTACGGCGCAAGTCTTCTTTACCAAATATCACCAGTTGGCCCTGCCTACCGGTGCAGCGGAAACGGGTGAGGCTTGATCTCCCGCTACCATGGTCTCGCAGTTACGCGTCGCCTGGAACAGTTATACCCCCCGTTAGGACAGGATTGAGCATGAGTACAAAGCCACGTCCAGCCCCTTGACCTTATAGCGCAAAGCCGGCGGGCGGGCCACCTGCTCGCCGCGTACTGTGGCCGTCAACCGCGAGGGTCTGCCCATAGCGGTTTGCTGCCGATCAATTTGAGTCTGCTTGGAATGAGATGAATCTCAAAAAGGGGGCAACATCGCTGATCGAACTCTGTAAACGGTTCATACTGGCGATGGGGAGCCGAAGTGGTAGCGCACAGCTGACCTGGTTGCAATACTTATGGCAGACAAGAGCATAGGCAAAGCATGCCGCAAACCAGAAAGATTGCCGCAATCCCCGGCCGTCCAGTAAGATACCGGGACAGAAAATTACGCAATGATCGCCTTCACCTATGGATGAACACGGTTCGACATGAAAGATCGACTTCTCACCTTCATTTCACCCATCATATTGTTGATCGCCTGGGAGCTATTGGTTAGAACCGGTGTGCTGGATGCGCGATTCTTCCCGGCGCCGAGCGAAGTCTTTGGTCGGCTGATCGAACTGCTCGAAGACGGCACGCTGATCACGGCCACTGCGCTCACACTGCGACGACTCATTGTCGGCTTTCTCCTGGCCGTCGTCCCCGCCGTTGTCGTTGGCGTTCTGATGGGCATCAACCGCACGACACGCTTGATTCTCTCGCCGCTGATCGCCTCAATCTACCCGATTCCCAAGATTGCCCTGGTCCCCATGGTGGTAATTCTCTTCGGCATCGGCGAGACCAGCAAATACGTGATCGTGATCATCTCGGTCTTCTTTCTGGTTGTGATCAACACCGTGGCCGGCGTGATGAATGTAGACACACGCTACTTCGACATCGCGCGCAACAACGGCGCACGCGGCTGGACACTGGTACGCACGGTGGCGATTCCCGCAGCCTTGCCCAACATCCTCACCGGCATCAATCTGGGTCTTGGCTTTGCGCTGACCGTCATCGTCGGCACAGAACTGCTGCTGCCCCAGGGCGGACTGGGCGCGATGATCTGGGAGGGCTACCTACTCTACGACATCCCCACCATCTTCGCCGTACTGATCGTGGTCGCGCTGCTGGGCTGGCTCTTCACCATCGCCGTCGCAGAGCTGGAGCACCAGCTAGTGCCCTGGCGAACCACGGGGACGCAACGCAGCCGTAATCTGGAGGACGAGCCGCGTCTGCGCCGTTTCCTGCGCATCTGGTGGATGGCCACGCGTCCATTCAGCTTCACGGCCAGCGTCACACCGGTCGTACTCGGCGCAGCGCTGGCCGCCTACGACGGATTCTGGAACTGGTGGCTCTTTGGCATTACGTTGGTCGGCTCGGTGGCGATTCACGCGGGGACAAACCTGATCAACGACTACTACGACTGGAAAAAGGGGACCGACACGCCCGAGTCACTGGGTCCCAACCGGGCCTTGCAGGAAGGAATGTTGACGCCTCGGCAGGTCTTCTGGGGCGGGCTACTCTGTTTCGCTCTGGGCTCGGTATTGGGAATCTATTTGGTGGCGACTCGGGGACTGCTGATCCTATGGCTCGGCCTCTTTAGCGTGTTGGCCGGCTGGTTCTACACTGCCGGTCCCAGGGCCTTTGCCTATACCGGGCTGGGTGAGTTGATCGTCTTCGTCTTCATGGGTCCGGTGATGGTGATCGGCAGCTACTTCGTGCAGACTCAGACCGTGACATGGACAGCGGCTCTACTCTCGGTTCCCATCGGTCTGCTGGTGACGGCCATCCTCCACGCCAATAACATGCGCGATCTGGAAGAGGATCTTGCCAACAACAAGCGCACGCTGGCCAACATTTTCGGTCGCAGGGCCAGTCGCTGGGAATACTATCTGCTGGTCGGCGGCAGCTACGTCTTGCTTCTGCTGCTGATCGTGGCAGGGATTGCCCCCTGGTTCATGGCCCTGGCCTTCCTCACCCTGCCGACTGCATCCAAGCTGATCCAGACCACTGCCATCCACGAGATGCCGGCCCAACTCAACAAGGTCGTACGCGGTACGGCCACCCTGCATCAGCGCTTCGGCTGGCTCGCCATTGCCGGTGTGCTGGCGGCGATCTTGTTTCAAATTGCATAAATGATGGACAGTGGACGGACACAGACGTTCCGGTTCATCGAATCAGCGGCACCCCGGATGAATCAGACCATCCCCTCCAGATCAAGACTTGCCTGATTGCAATGCCGCCAATAGATCATCCAGCGACACGCTGGCGATGGCGGAAGCCCGGTCGCTAATGGCGAAAGGGAGGATGAGCTCGCGTCCGTGGATCAGGGAGCCGCAACTATAGACGACGTTGGGCACGTAGCCTTCGCGTTCGTTGCCTTCGGGTGCGAGCAGCGGCTCGCGACAGGCGGCCGATGACCTTGGTGGGGTCATCCAGATCGAGCAGGGCGGCGCCGATGCAGTACTTGCGCATGGGGCCGACGCCGTGGGTGATGACCAGCCAGCCGGCCTCGGTTTCGATGGGGGAGCCGCAGTTGCCGATTTTCACGCGACTCCCACATTTCGGACGGGCGCAGGATCACCTGGGGGTCGCTCCAGTGATGGGGACTGTCGGAGAACATGATGAAGAGGTTCTCGTCATCCTGGCGGGAGAGCATGGCATAGCGACCGTGCGATGCGGCGCGGGAAGAGCGCCATGCCTTTGTTCTGCACCGCGCTGCCGTTGAGGGTGAGGATGCGGAAGTGAAGGAAATCCTCCGTCTCGATGAGCTGCGGCAGGATGTCGCGTCCGTTGTAGGCGGTGTAGGTGGCGTAATACATGACCGATCCATCGTCGTCGATGAAGCGGACGAAGCGGGCGTCTTCGATGCCGTTGGTCTCATTGGGCGAGACCGGGAAGATGATGCGCTCGCTCATCGCGAGCTTGTCTGAGAAGCGCAGTTCGTAGTTGGAGTCGGCCAGCCACTGGATGCACTCGAGCGTGCGGTGCAGGTCGCGCGTGGCGGGCTGGGCGTTTCGTGGCGGACGGATTCCACGCTCTTGTTCAAGTCGCTGCGGGTGAAGTCGCTCTGCCAGCGGCGCCATGACGGCATCGGCGTGGTCGTCATCAACGCCCATCTCATGCAGTTTGATGATGAAGGGCCTCTTCTGATAGCTGGGATCGGGGACGATTTCCGGCGTGGTGACAAAGCGGGAGACCGGATCGAGCGTGATGCTGCCGTCCGGCGCGATGTTGCCGGCGCGGAACTCGATGGAAGAGATATGCCCCTCGCCGGTCGCCCGCAGGCTCATGATGAAACGCAGACCACCTGCGGGCACGCCGCTCTGGTCGGGGTGCGGCACGATGGAGGGATTGAAGAGGGCGGCGGATTCCAGCGCGTATTCGCCGGAGAACAGCGCCCCGATGAGCAGTTGCCGTTCGCGCGAAAGCGGACGCTGCGTGAACACGTGCTGCCGCACTTTCGTCGTAATGGGCATGCAGGCATCGACTCGATGTCCAAGTGCCGGTCATCGAACTCACGATGCACGGCATGCAGTTGGCGTGACGACTTCCTCCTCCGTCAGGGCAAGCGCACGGCCGATGATGGTGGTGATACGATGAACGTCTGCCAGGGATGAAGGGGCGGAGGATGACCCGCGCGCTGTCGGGGAGCAGCGTCATCTCATGGCGGCGAAGGCGGATGGAATTCATAGGGTAGATGGTCCAGGCAACGAAGGACGCGGCAGGTGAGTGATCAGGTGTTCGGCGTAGTTCATTTCGGCAAGGGAAGGTGGAAGGCCAGCGTGGACTCCGCGCCCTGGTTCTCATTCACCCGGTCGGCATGCAGGCCGTCGCTGCAGCCGCCGGTGGTGAAATCGTAAAGCGGCAGGCCGAGATCGTTGCGGCCCAGGAACCACTCGAAGGCGCGTTTGGCCTCGCCTGACCACGCAGCATCCTGGGTGGCGCGGAACGCTTCGTGGCACGCGGAAACCATCGCCTGGGCCTCGACCGGTTGCTGGTCGAAGTCCGCGCGTGCGCCGCCACGCTGGTAGAAGCCATTGCTGCCGATGGGCCGGAAACGGCCGGCCTGCGTCTTTTGAATCGAGACCAGCCAGCGCAGGGACTTCAGCCCGATCTCCAGCGCTTCCGGGTGGGGCATCCACTGGCCGCTGAGGATGAGCGCCTGGCACAGGCGCGCGTTGTCATAGGTGGCGCTGGATTCAAACCATGGCCAGTCCTCCGTGGCGCATTGGTTCCAGAGCGTCACGAGCTTTTCGGTCAACGTTGCGCGCATCGCGTCGATCTTCGCATCAGCGGGAAAGTGGCGCAGATATTCGTGGATGCCCAGCAGGGTGAATGCCCAGGCGCGGGGCGAGGTGAACGAGGCCACCACGGGAAGCCCGCGTTCGAAGAGCTGGGCCGAAAGCCTGCGGTGGCCGTCATTGCGCGAGCGACCTGCACCGGTGCCGGTGGCCCAGAGCGCGCGCGCATGGCTGTCTTCGCTGCCGGCATCTTCCAGCCACTGCCGCCCGTGGCTCATGAAGTTGCGGAAGCGCCCGCTGTCGTAGTCGAGGGCCGCCGCGAGGAAGGCGAGATAGCTGGTGGCCAGCTTGCTCGAGATCCCCGGTTGACGGTTGATCGCCGAGTTCATCGAGCAGATTGCAGAGGATGAAGGCGCGCGCGTTGTCATCGGTGCAGTAGCCTTCGTGGAAGTTCGGCACATTGAAGATGGCGTGCTGAAAAATGCCGGTGTCCATCGCTCATGCGCACGATATGATCGAGCCGCAGCGGCGGCAGCGCTCGCGGTCGGCTGTCGAGCGTCCATCCGGCGAAGGCCGTACGCGGTGCTGATCTTCCGGTCGGCGCGCGCATGTTGGAACGATTCGAGATACCGCTGCGCCACGGCGGGCCAGATCATCTCGCGCCCCATCGCATAGGCATCCTGCCGGATCTTCTCCATCCGGGGCGCGATCGTCGAGCAGCGCGCACACGCCTTCGGCGATCGCTCCGGGGTCGCGGAAGGGCACCAGAACGCCGCGCCCATCCGCCAGCAATTCCTGCGCGTGCCAGTACGGAGTGGAAACCACGGCCTTCCCCGCGCCGAATACATACGCCAGCGTGCCGGAGGTGATCTGCGCCTCGTTGAGATAGGGCGTCAGGTAGATGTCCGTCGCGCCGATGAACTCCTTCAGGTCATCCAGCGACACGAAGCGGTTGTAGAAGATGACGTGCTCCTTCACCCCGCGTTCCTCGGCGAGCCGTTCAAGGCTCAGCCGATATCGCTCGCCTTCGCGTGCCAGGAGATGCGGATGCGTGGCGCCCAGCACGAGATAAACCACGTTCGGATGCTGCCGCACGATCTCCGGCAGCGCCTCGATCACAGTGCTCGATGCCCTTGCCCGGCCCGATCAGTCCGAAGGTAAGCAGCACCTGACGCCCTTCCACGCCGAACTGTTCCTTGTAGAAGTTCGATTCGATGAAGGGCAGATCCGGGATCCCGTGGGGAATGATATCCATCTTCGCATCCGGCACGCCGTAGATTTCGCGCAGAATCTCCGCGCCCCGTTGCGCCATCACCACCAAGCGGTCGCTGCGAGCCGCCAGTTCCTCCATCACCTTGCGCTGCGCCGCGTCCGGCTCGCGCAGGATGGTGTGCAGCGTGGTCACCACCGGCATCCGCACCTCTTTCAGCAGCGCCAGCAAATGACTGCCCGCCGGTCCGCCATAGATGCCGAACTCATGCTGCACACAGAGCACGTCCGCATTGTTGAAGTTCAGGAAATCTGCCGCCCGTCGGTAGGAATCCAGCTCCTTTTCCTGCAGCTCAAAGCGCACGCGCGCCGGATAGTCATACCCCTCCACACGATCGTTGACTGCCCCCACGAAACAATCGGAGCCAGGCGCCGCGTACGCTATCGCCTCAGCAAGATCATGCGTGAAGGTCGCGATACCGCAGAGCCGTGGCAAGTAGTCACCCAGAAAGGCGATACGCTGTGGCACGATATGGTCACTCAATAGTACTTCCTCTCGTTATCGACATGCACTACCCAACAGACCACTTGCGGCTGCGCAGCATGTTCGTCCTCATCAAACCCATCGAACAAAGCTCTTTCAGATAGGTCTTCATGATTTTGCCCGACTAAGTATTATACGACGTGTGAGAGGCAATAGCGAACCCACTGTGTATCGAAAATGGTGATCCGATGTCACAGGGACCTGGTGGCTTTGATGTACCTAAGGCGGTTCCAGAAAAATGATTATCCACGAAGGAGCACAAAGAAACACGAAGAATGCCATTTCCGTGCAGATTGTGTTTCCTCGTGGGTGGCATTTTTCTGCATTGGCCTAAGGTGGTGTCTGCCATCGCAGATGCAGAAGACGATTGTCGAACGCAAAGATGGCGTCGTCGACCGCAGCGTGCGATCTTCTAGCCGGAGGAGCTGTGGGAGCTACGCGACGACGTAAACTCTGACAAACGTCAGACATCGTCGCCTACCCAAACACCGGCGTTTTGGGCCGTTCCTCATTCTGCCTGTAATCATGCCAGTTGCTGCTGACCAACACTGCCAGCGTCAGATAGGCGATGCCAAGAAAGGTCGCAAAGAGGATCGTCACGGCCAATGTCTGTGGATGCGCCATGGGGTTGACCAGTCGGTCCAGCATATCCAGCAACAGATTCTGCGGATCGGCCACAATATCCCAGCTGTTCCAGCGCTGAAAGCGGCCAAGGTAGACGCCGAACCCGCTGGCGACCAGCGTCACGCCCACCATCAACCAGCCCATCCAGCGACCGACCCACTCCGCAACCAGCCCATGGACAATCCAGAGCGACAGTAGCCCCAAGACAATTCCATTCCAGGCAAAGGAGAAGACCAACATCGCATCGTACCAGATCGGCACATTGTAGCGAGCGCCAAGATGCATCAGATCCGTGACGATGTAGGGAGCGTTGGGAAAGAAGAGAAACCAACCCGCAAAGAGAATCGCCATGGCAAGTACCGGCCTGCGTGGTGTGCGTTCAAGCCACCAGAGGAGAAAGGCGCAGCCGAGGGGAATCCAGGCCAAGAAGAGATTCCACACCAAGAACACATAGAGGATGCTATCCGAGTAGGCGACACGGAAGAGTACGAGCATCACGCTCAATAGCGAAGAAAGAGCAAGTACGACAATCAACGGCAACTGCGCTCGCACGAAATGCCCCAATAATCGGTTTTCGCCCATCTTGTCGAGTTCCTCTCTGGAAACACCTATTGCCGGAGTATGATCCTATAGTTAGCACGGCATAGGATCAAGATAAACAAACGTCTGCCCCCGGCGGCTGGTTCCAGCAGCGCGCAGAGGTCAAAATGATCACCTTGCACTGAATGAGGCTCTACGCTTTAATGGAGAAGACCGATCTTGTCTCAACACCCAACCTCAACAGAAAGAGACATTGACCATGGCCTATTCACTCACCGTCGGTTCTATCCGTTGTCATATTCTCAGTGATGGGCTGCACGCCATGGATGGAGGCGGCTTTTTCGGGCTTGTGCCACACGCGCTCTGGCAGCGAGTGGTCGAGCCGGACGAACTCAACCGCGTGCCCGCCGATGTTAGGTGCCTGCTGATTGAGTCAGATGCCGGCCTGGTTCTGGTCGATGCCGGCCACGGCGACAAGATCCCGGAACGCCAGCGGGGGTTCATCGGGCTGGCCAACCGGGACCAACGGCTCGTGAACGACCTGCGCTCAGTAGGCTTCGAACCGGAGGATGTGGACGTGGTCGTGATGACCCACTTCCACGGCGATCACATCGGCGGGGCAACGTGTTGGGACACCGATGACGGTCAGCCAGGCCCGATCATTCCTACATTTGCCAACGCACTCTACCTCGGACAACGAATCGATCTAGCCGAGGCCAGCTTCCCCAACGAACGCACGCGTGCTACCTACAGCAACGACAACTGGTTGCCGCTGCTTGACCGCAATCTGCTCGAAGTCGTCGACGGCCCACAGCGCATTGCCGCCGGCGTGCGCACCGACATTGCACCGGGGCACACGCCTGCACTCCAGACAGTCTGGGTGGAGGATGGCGGAGAGAGTCTCTGCTTTCTGACCGATGCGTGCAGCTGGGCGTCACACATGGACCGATTGGCCTGGGTCCCTTCGTACGATCTCGATCCCATGACCAGCATCGAGACCAAGCGACGCCTTCGTGCGGAGGCATTCGAGCGCGATACGCTGCTCGTCTTCCAACATGATGCCGCTGTAGTCACTGGACGTCTCGTGGCAGGGCGGCGCGATCTGGAAATAGCGCCGGAGATCACGGAAGAGCCATGGTTTGACCCATCGGCATCGACGCTGAATAGCTAGAGGCACGCAAAAAACGCGGGTGAGATATTGGACCACTAGAGTGCCCGAACAGAAACGTAGCACAGCTAGCCGCAATTCGACGATACGATCTACACGAAAGGTGCGCACCGCGTCCCGAAGGGGACAGGTGCCGACACAGTACCACCAGCTGTCCCGATGGATGAGCGTATAGGGATCCAACTCACATGTCACAGGATCCTGCTGGTTCCGGCCCTGATAGACTGGACAGACGCGCTTGCGCTCTCGAATGGCCTGTCTGAGCAGTTCCGGAAAAGGCGCAAATGGCGCTTGAGATGATCGGCGCAAGACCGTAGCGATCAAGGATCGACGCGCCCATGCCACCTCCTGACGCTGGTCATCCGGCAGCTCGTTGTCTGACGTGGCCAGCGCCCTCTGGGCAACATTCTCGTACAGTCGTCCCCACATCTGACCGACCAGGCTTGTCCCCAAATGAACAGCAACAGCTTCCTCAGGGGTGAAGACCAGGAGCGGCATCTTGTCGCCACACACCAGAGAGAACCCGCCATAGGGGCCGAGTTCCGAGCAGATGGGGATGCCCATCTCATCCAGCAGATCGATGCAGCGGTGCAAGGGGCGAACGGAGACGCCATATTTGGAATTGCTGCACGCAAGCTCCAGCACCTGTGGATGCATTTCACGCTAGGGGAGCATCATCAAAATGCGCCAATTCTGAGATGCACCAGCACTTATCAGCACCTTGACACCGGCAAAGAACGTGTGTAGTCTGTGAACATAATGTTACTTCTTAGCCAAAGGAGAGAACCCCATGAGCACTGCTTCTCACTATTGCATTGACCGCGTCCTGCCCGCAGATCAAGAGGAACGCGCCAAGACCATTGCCGAAGGCGCAAATCCAAACAACCTGATGTTGCCGGAAAACCCAGAGGACTTCGCCGAGGCAATGGCGCTGGTCAAGCACAAACTCTGGGAGCCGGGTCGCGTGCTGCATGTGCGTTTTCTGGATGGCGATCCTGCTGTGCAGGCGAAAGTTGAGGCCGTGGCCCATGAATGGAGCAAGCATGCCAACATCCAATTCGTCTTTGACAACGCCAGTGATGCCGAAATTCGCATCTCTTTCCTGCAGCCCGGTTCCTGGTCCTACATCGGCGTCGATGCCCTGTTGATACTACCGGACCAGCCGACCATGAACTTCGGCTGGTTTGACGCCAACACGACCGACGAGGAATATCATCGCGTGGTACTGCATGAGTTCGGCCACGCGCTGGGCTGCATTCACGAGCACCAGAACCCGGGCGAGGGAGGCATCCCATGGAACGAAGAGGCCGTCATCGAAGCCTATCGAGGCGCACCCAACTACTGGACGGAACAACAGGTGCGTGTCAATATCCTCAACAAGTATGACAAGGATCAGACCCAGTTCACGGGCTTTGATCGAGCATCGATTATGCTCTACCCCGTCCCTCAAGAACAGACCATCGGTGATTTCGAGATTCCTTGGCAGAACTTCGAATTGTCGGATGTCGACAAGCAGTTCATCGGTGAAATGTATCCATTCTCATAATCATTGGCTAACGAGACTCATGCCAGTTTTCGAAGGAGAACCAACATGCCTTCCACCGACCCGTCTTCTTCAACATCCACCGTTTTCATCGATCTGGAGGGGAAGTCACATAATCAACTGAGCGAAATGAAATATCGCCAACGATTGGTTGTCAACAACCTGCAGAACAATCTCTTTGCCGAAGCCGAAGCCGGCGATACTGTCTCAGACCTCGACTTGAGCAGTGTGACCGATGAGCTGATGGCTGAGCAACAGCGTCTCTATGCGATTGAAGAAGTATTGGCAACGGCAGAGATTGCTGAATCGGAAGCGAACAGCAAGCCTCCCAGCCAACCGACTGCGAGCCCGGACGTATCCGAGATCACGCAACCCACGTTGGAATCGTTGCCAACCATCCGTGAATATAGACCCTCAAGCGCTACCTCGCCCGGAACGACCCGCTCATTTGAATCCACCGGCGTCGAGGTTGTCATCGATAGTTATCTTGAGCATCTCCCCACCGCCTTCTACCACCTCCTCAATATCGAGGATACCCCGCTAGTGGTCTTCACAGTCAGCACCAACATCCGCGGGATCAAGCGACTACGTGTCATTAGTTTCATCGAGGGCTATACGGCGAAGGCTGTGGACACCATTGAGATCAAGAAAGGAACACCAAAGACTGTCAAACAGCTGCCGTCGCTCTTTCCCAGAGAAATACGCGATCTCCATGAACTCACACACGCGACATTAAATATCCAGGTTGAGGACTTGGATACCGGCAAGATTCTCGAGCATCGGACCGAAGGGATCTGGCTGCTGGCGCGTACGACCGCGCCACGTTCGGTCAAGGACGCGGTAACCGGCGAGATCACCGACTTCTCTCCCTATCTGGCCGCGTTTGTGACACCCAACGAACCGAGCGTGATGAAATTTCTGCGCACGGTTGTGCGCCGGCATCACCAGAAACGCCTGCAAGGCTATCTGGGCGATGTCGAATCCCAGGTTCAGGCCATTTACGACGCGTTGAAGGAAGATCTGGACATCGCCTATGTTCACTCCATCGTCAACTTTGATCTGGATGCCGAAACTCGCTCGCAGCGCATTCGCCTGCCTCGTGAATGCATCGACGGTAAGATGGGCAACTGTATTGACGCCACCTTGCTCTTCGCCAGCCTGCTGGAAGGGATCTCGCTCAACCCGGTCGTCGCGCTCGTACCCGGCCACGCATTTGTAGGCTGGCAGACGTCGGCGGACGGGGATACGTGGCAATATCTTGAGACGACCATGCTTCAGACCAACTCATTTTTCGAGGCGAGACGAGAAGGTACCCAGCGGGCCAACAACTACAGACAGCGTGCAGAAGCCACAGGCAATGAAGCCTGGTTCAAGCCGCTGATCATCGGGCAACTGCGCACCCAGCAAAACATCACGCCAATGGAGTGATGGTGATCGGGGAATGGGGATCGAGCCAGCCCGATCCCCATTCCCCGATCACTAGTCACCATTCCCTCGTCTACTGAAAGGACTGTCTATGCCGCGTATCGACACGGCTGAACATCAGAGGCTGCTCGATTCCGAGGCGCGGATCGCCGACTGGAAACAGTGGGGACCGTATGTGGCTGAACGAGCCTGGGGCACCGTGCGCGAGGACTACAGTCCAGGCGGCGATGCCTGGGATTACTTTCCCCATGACCACGCACGCAGCCGTGCCTATCGCTGGAACGAGGATGGGTTGGCTGGATTCTGCAACCGGTATCAGAACCTCTGCATGGGATTGGCGCTCTGGAACGAGCAGGACGTCATGCTCAAGGAGCGGCTCTTTGGCCTGACCGGGCCCCAGGGCAACCACGGCGAAGATGTCAAGGAGTACTACTACTACCTTGACAGCACACCAACCCACTCCTATGCCAAAATGCTCTACAAATATCCCCAGGTCGCCTACCCCTACCAGGATCTGATCGACGTCAACCGCAATCGAGGCCTGAGCGAGCCTGAATACGAGTTGATGGACGCCCTTGACCAAGCTTTCCATCAGAATCGTTACTTTGACGTCTTCGTTGAGTATGCCAAGGCCGACCAGGAAGACATCCTCTGTCGTATCACAGCTGTCAATCGCGGGCCGGATCCGGCCCCATTGCACATACTGCCCCAGCTTTGGTTCCGCAATGACTGGTCCTGGGGATATGGCCGTGAACGTCCCTCGCTACGTGCTGTCCATTCAACGCAAGACGAGTTGCTGACCGTCTTCACCGCACACAGACATTTGGCCGAACGCTGGTGGTACATCGACATGAACGGCCAAGCCGAACCGGTACGTCTACTCTTCACCGAAAACGAGACCAACACCGAACGCGTTTTCGGCCAACCCAACAAGGGCATCTACGTCAAAGACGGCTTTCACGAGGCCATCGTCCATGGCCACATGGATCGCGTCAATCCATCGGGCAGTGGGTCCAAGGCTGCAGCCCATTTCCGGGCCGTGCTCCAGCCGGGCCGATCCATGAGCGTGCGTGTTCGGCTCAGCGACAGAGCAATCGACGATCCGTTCCGTGCGTTTGACACCGTTTATGAGAATCGCATCGCCGAGGCCGACGCCTACTACACGTCGATTCAGCCACCGAATCTGACCGATGATGAACGCAATGTGCAGCGACAGGCATTCGCAGGTCTCATGTGGTCCAAGCAGTTGTATCACTATTCGGTTGAACTGTGGCTGGACGGCGATCCGGCGAGTCCACCGCCGCCGCCGGAGCGCAAGCATGGGCGCAATGCCGACTGGGAGCATCTCTACAACATGGATGTGCTCTCCATGCCGGACAAGTGGGAGTACCCGTGGTATGCCGTCTGGGATCTGGCATTTCATATGCTGCCCACCGCACTCATCGACCCCGAATGGGCCAAGCGTCAACTCCTTGTTGTGCTGCGCGAATGGTACATGCATCCCAACGGACAGATTCCGGCCTACGAGTGGAACTTCAATGACGTCAATCCACCCGTCCACGCCTGGGCAGTATGGCGGGTCTATAAAATCGCGCGCAATCGCTCAGGGTATGCCGACACCGAGTTTCTGGAAAAGGCGTTCCACAAACTGATGCTCAACTTCACCTGGTGGGTCAACCGCAAGGATGAGGATGGCCATAACATCTTCCAGGGCGGCTTCCTGGGCATGGACAACATCGGCGTCTTCGACCGTAGCCAACCGCTGCCCCACGGCGGCCACCTGGAACAGGCTGACAGCACGGCGTGGATGGCCATGTACTGCCTGAATATGTTGGCCATCGCATTGGAACTGGCGCGGGTCAAACCGGCCTATGCCGACGTCGCATCCAAATTTTTCGAGCATTTCGTACACATCGCCCGCGCCATAAACGGCCGCCGCGGCGAGACCGGCCTCTGGGATCCGGTCGACAACTTCTACTATGATTCGATCCATCACCCCGGCGGCGAACGCACGCCGCTGAAGATTCGCTCATTCGTCGGACTGGTGCCGCTCTTCGCGGTCGAGACGCTGAATTTCAAGACACTGCGCGAGTTGCCGGGCTTCCAACGACGCATGGACTGGTTCCTGAAGTATCGGCCGGAATGGATCCATAACCTCAATCTCATGATCGAACCGGGCGCATCCGGCGACTGTCTCCTTTCACTGACTGACCGGGATCAGTTGACCCATATCCTGGCGCGCATGCTGGACAGCAAGCAGTTTCTCTCCCCCTATGGATTGCGGTCCCTGTCAAAAGAACATGAACACAATCCATACACGTTGTTGATCGACGGCAAGCCTTCAACGGTACGCTATGAACCGGCCGAGTCGAGCAGCTATATGTTTGGCGGCAACTCCAACTGGCGCGGTCCCATCTGGTTCCCGGTCAACTTCCTGATGATCGAATCGCTCCAGAAGTATCACTACTATTACGGCGACACGCTCAAAGTTGAAATGCCGACAGGGTCCGGCAACTTCGTAACACTGGATAAAGTCGCTGCCGAGCTGTCACGCAGGCTGACGGAGATCTTTTTGGCGGATAAGAACGGGCATCGCGCCGTTCATGGCGGCAACGAGTATTTCCAGACAAATCCGCATTGGCGCGATCACATTCCATTCTACGAGTACTTCCACGGCGATAACGGAGCCGGCATCGGGGCCAGCCACCAGACGGGTTGGACGGCGTTGGTGGCCAAGCTGATCCAGCAGCAGGGGCTGCGCTGAGGACAATTGTCAATTGAGCAGACATCAGTCTGCCGCAACGAATGGACAGAATCACGTAGATGAATTGTGAATAGTGCGCTCAGAAGCTATAATGCGAAGGGTTTTCGTCTTCAAGCAAGAGACATTTCATGCTAACCATAAACGAACTAAATGTTCCATATGTCACTGATGAATCCGGCGAAAAGAACGCAGTGATCTTACGGTATAATCCGACATTTTGGTCGTCGAAATCTTGCGTGTTGGCCCTCGCCGGGATGTCTACAGATAAAGGAACGTGCTGTGAAATCTCCACTCAAAATCGTCATGATCAGCTCTGAATGCGTGCCCTATGCCAAGACAGGCGGGCTGGCCGATGTCGTCGGCGCGTTGCCCAAAACGCTGCGTGCCATGGGCCACGAGGTCATCGTCGTCATGCCGAAATACAGCAGCATCGACGTCGACAAATTTGGCCTCCATCGTGAATTGAATTTCCTGGGCGTCTGGATGGGCAACGCGCTGGAGTGGTGCGCAGTCGACTCGGCTGACAATGATGGCGTGCCGGTCTATTTCATCGAATGCGACAAATACTTCAATCGACCCGGTCTATACCACGACGACGATTTCAACGACTATTTGGACAACCCGTACCGCTTCGGCTTTCTGACCAGAGCCGGCTTGCAACTCTGCCGTGACATGGGCTTTGCGCCTGACATTGTCCATGTCCACGACTGGCATACGGCACTTGGGTCCGCCTATCTCAAACTGTGGCATTGGAATGATCCGCGGCTGGGGAATGCCGCCAGCATGCTCACCATCCACAACATGGCCTACCAGGGAAAATACCCCGCCGATTGTTACGAATACCTGGGCCTTGGGTGGGACAACTTCACCTCGGACAAGTTCGAGGATTACGGCGGGATCAGCTTCCTCAAGGGCGGCATCCACTACGCTGACATGATTACTACAGTCAGTCCAACCTACGCCGAAGAGACCCGCACAACCGAACTCGCCTACGGCATGGCGCCCTACCTGAATGACCGGGGCAATGACTACATCGGCATTCTCAACGGTGTGGACTACAACGAATGGAATCCAGCTCTAGACAGGTTGATCCCTGCGACCTACACGGCGGACAATCTAGCCGGCAAGGCCGTCTGCAAAGCAGCGTTGCAGCGCCGCTTCGAACTGGAGGTCGACCCCAACATTCCGATCATCGGCGTTGTCAGCCGCATGGTCGATCAGAAAGGGCTTGGCCTGCTGGCCGCGTCCATCGAGCAGATTGTCGAGGAGATGGTTGTCCAGTTTGTGATCCTCGGTTCGGGCGACAAGGGGCTGGAAGCTTTCTTCAGCGGTCTGCCCGCTCGCTACCCGGATCGTGTCGGCTGCTTCATCGGCTACAGCAACGAGCTCTCCCATTGGATCGAGGCCGGCTGCGACTTTTTTATCATGCCCTCCATCTACGAGCCCTGCGGCCTCAACCAGATCTACTCGCTCAAATATGGCACGCTGCCTATCGTGCGCGCCACCGGTGGTCTTGACGACACGGTTCAGCAATACGATGAGGAAGCCGGCGACGGTACCGGTTTCAAATTTTGGGAAGCAAGCGCGTCCGCGCTCTTCTACACCGTGGGCTGGGCCGTCAGCACCTACTTCGACCGCCGCGGCCACATCCAGCAGATGATCCAGACCGCCATGGCCCAGGACTATTCGTGGGATCGCAGCGCCGAGGCGTATGTCGAGGCCTACGAGCAGGCAATGGCAAACAAGGCCAAGTTGTAGGAACCCATCTTTGTAGCACGACATTCATGTCACATATGGCGTATCTGTCGTAGCATACTTGCCTACATGAAGAGATCGACTACCACATCAATGTCGTGTCACAATCAGCCCCAGAGATCGAAGTGAACCCTTTGACAGCCCGAAGTAACTCAGCGCCTCGATCGCTTGTGCCCCGTGCCATTCTGGCGCTGTTGGCGACAGCAGCTATTGCCTTGTTAGGCGGGTGCAACACATCGAATGCCTCGCAGCAGCAGGGCCTATTGGACAATGCCATTAACGCCGGTTTTGACTACCTGATCGCCGCCAATCTGATCGAACTCGAGGACGGTGTCAAAATCCATTCATTGCAACTGGGACCCAGCATCGCCTATCTCATCGAGAGTCAATCGGGCTTGGTTCTGGTCGACGCAGGCGTGCCCGAACTGGACAAGGTGATCCTTGCCTATCTGAAGAAGATTGGCCGCGATGATCTGAACCTAATCTACATCACCCACGCGCATCTGGATCACTACGGCAGCGCCGAAGCGCTGCGTGAAGCAACCGGGGCGCAGATCGCGGTTCAGGCGGACGACGCCGACGTGTTGGCTGCCGGCGAGACACGGCTGGGCACAGTTCGAGATTGGGAAGCGGTCTCAGAATTTGCGCTGCCGACCATCGAAGAGTGGCTGGCAGTACTTCAGCCAACGCCGCCCGATTTTGTGGTGGAGGATGGCGACCGGCTCGACGAGTTCGGCATTGATGCCTATGTGGTGCACACGCCGGGGCATACGCCCGGTTCGAGCGTGCTGATGTTGAATGATCGCTATGCCTTTGCCGGGGATCTAGTCTCCGGCACCGGTTCGCCTCACGCACAGAGCACCTACGCCTACGATTGGGATCAGCTGGCCGATAGTCTGGCCCGTGTGCAGAGCCTGAACCCGGAACTGGTCTTTGCCGGACACGGCGCCGATCCGATCAGCGGAGAAGAATTCCAGAAACTGGAGCCGGTGATCGGTGGGGACTAGGACGATCCTCGGGAAGACATGATCCTCAAAGACACACGGAAAAATCGATCTACTGTGGAAATTCGTGCGTCTTTGTGTACCTTCGTGGATGTTTCTTCGTGGATGTTTCTTGCCAGGCATTGCACCGGACAAAGCGACGCTAAATGACAACAACCTCTGCAACTGTCGATCCACCGGCCCAGCCGTCTCAGAATGAACAGGACCCATCCGGCTACCCATGGTGGCGAATCCTGATTGACAGCGTTGTCGCGATTGTCATCGGAGTGCTGTTGGTCTTTTCTCCAAGGGATGGGATCACCCTGACCTTGAAGTTGATCGGTATCTATTGGCTGGCCTCCGGCATCCTGACTGTGTTGCAGATCTTTTCGCAGGATGCGCATGGCCGGCGTCTCTGGCTGCTGATCCAGGGAATACTGACAATACTCGTCGCCCTCATTATCTTCAATGCAGAGCCGTTGAACCGGGCATTGTGGCCGGAACTGATCAATTCGATTATCGGGAGCACCGGTATCCTGATCGGCCTGGTCGGCATCCTGCAGGCGTTCAAAGGCGGCGGCATTGGAGCGGGTCTGCTTGGCGTCTTAAGTCTGGGCTTCGGCATCTATGTGCTGGGCAATGCCATCATGCCTCTGGGCTTCCTGGCCTGGCTGATTGGTGTTGTGGCCATCGTCGGCGGTGCAGCAGGCATCATTCTGTCCATGCGCATTTTCATAGCCAATCCGGAACAGCGTATCGAGCTGTCGAAACGCAACCCGCTACTTGGTCTCCTTCGGGTTCTCGCCATCTCGGCGGTCATGCTCATCGGCATTGCAGTGGTCTTTGTGGCCTGGCTGCTGCCCGTCAAACGGCAGGGAATCCGCATCCACTCCTGGGTGATCACCTGGATCTGCCGCATTATCAACTGGCTGCTGCGCATCAAAGTGGTTTGCGCCGATGATGCAAAGCTGGTTGAATTGCAGGGCATTGCCTTTATCAATCACGTTTCATTCTTGGACATCCCGGTTGTCGTGTCGATCCTGCCCATGCGTTTCCTGAGCACATCTGACGTCTTTCACGTGCCATTCGTCGGCTGGGTCGCCGACTCGATCGCAACGGTCTTCGTGGATCGAAGCGACAAGGCGTCTCGTCGAGATGTGCGTGACTCCATCGCAAAGAACGTCACCGAACAGCCCTACCCGCCCTTCGTTATCTTCCCGGAGGGGCGCTTCGGGACGGCGACAAGCCTGCGCCCATTTCACTATGGCTCGTTCGCCATCGCCGCACAGAACGGCATCACCTATCTGCCCTGTGCCCTGCGCTACAACCGGCCGGACATCGCCATCTGGCGCGGGGTGAAAGAAGAAAGCTTCTTTGAAGCCGCCCTGCGTGTGTTGACCTTCCGCGGAAAGATGAACGCCGAGGTGATGCCTCTGGAACCGGTTCAACCGACGCCCGATGACGATGCCACACAGTTGGCCCATGCAGCGCAGCGAGCCATCGAAGACGAGTTGGGCTTTGACCCGGCGCCGACCGACTTGGAACCTGACAAGTCCGACACATAGAGAACTCCGCCGATTCACCCGCCGCGGCAGCCAAGCCGGCAAAGTGCCGGCATTTGACCCGAAGTCTGAGGTTGAATCATGGGTCATTCAGGCAAAACCGATCCTTGAAATCGTATGGGCCAACATTCAGGGACAGGGGTTGTTCCTGCCCGGATTCCGTCAGATGGAGTGCTGGACTGTGGAGTCAAATCATCGGATCGAAAAAGGGGCCGCTGTGACAGCGGCCCCTTCTGGTTCGCACGTTATGCGCTCGCGCCGAGATCGACCGGCGTCAACCAGCCCCACTTATCCTCTACAGAGCCATCAATGATGCCGAAGAAGATGTTCTGGATCTCTTTGGTCACCGGGCCACGCTTGCCGCTACCGACCGGCATACGGTCAACCGAGCGTACGGGCGTAACCTCAGCAGCGGTGCCGGTGAAGAAGATCTCATCGGCAAGATAGAGCATTTCGCGCGGAATCACCATCTCAGTGATGGTGTAGCCGAGGTCGCGGGCAATGACCACAGCGCAATTGCGGGTGATGCCGCCCAGGATGCTGTTGCCCAGCGGCGGCGTGAAGATCTCGCCCTTGTGGACGAGGAAGATGTTCTCGCCGCTGCCCTCGCTCACGTAGCCGTTGACATCGAGCGCAATGCCCTCGGTGAATCCGTTGTCCTTGGCCTCCATGACGATGTTCTGGCTGTTGACATACTGGCCGCCGATCTTGGCCAATGCGTTGAGCGTATCCGGGGCCATGCGTCGCCAACTGCTCACCTGCACATCGACGCCGTTTTCCAGCGCTTCGGCTCCAAGATAGGCGCCCCAGGGCACCGACGCCAGAATGGCATCGACGGGACAGTTGCGACCATCTACGCCCAGCGACTCGTAGCCACGGAAGACCAGTGGTCGAACATAAGCGCCGCTGTGCTGGTTTGCACGCAACACACTGGCAGTCACGTCCATCCATTCTGCCGACGTGAGTGGAGACGGAATACGCGCTACCTTGCAACTGAACTGCAAGCGATCGAAGTGCTCTTCCCCACGAAAGATGTTCGGATTGCCGTCGATCGCATAGGCACGAATGCCTTCAAAGACGCTGCTTCCGTAGTGAAGGGCATGGGTAAAGACATGCACCTGCGCCTGATCCCAGGGGATCATTTCGCCGTTCATCCAAATGTAGTCAGCGCGCATCGCCATATCTGCGTTTCTCCTAACCAAATGTGAAGGAAATGTAGTCGGGTCATGGGCTATAATGGTCATTATCTGTTGCTGGAGCGCCATTATACACAGGAAACACCGGCCCTGTCACCTTTGCGGAGATGTTGCCGCGCCATAACGTATCGACATGTTTTTCACGGACTCGCCGTCACTGCCCATACTTCTTCACGAACCGCCTGCCGGTGCTCAATCGGTATCGATCTCGTCGTGAACGCCGCCAACACACCCCGACGCCACTTTCTTACTGGTTGATGGCATCTACAATCCATACTATCATTCTACACTATCATTCTGTTCGTATGCGCTCAATCCGATTTTGGAAAGAGCCGCTTCTCAAGAATCCAAGCTGCGACCAAATCCCAAGAACCGGAGGATCTTCAGCATGGACAGACGCTCACGGTTGATGGCTACATTGCAAGGTGAGACGGTGGACCGACCAGCGATCTCGTTCTACGAGATCAACGGGCTGGACGAGGATCCACACGACCCCGACGCGTTCAACATCTATGCGCATCCGTCGTGGAAACCGTTGATCGACCTGGCCGGGGAGAAGACGGATCGCATTGTCATGCGAGGCGTGCCGTTCATGGACGAACCGGTCGATCTTTTGGAAGAACGTTCATCGGTGGAGACCTTCGTCGATTCAGTCGGAAGCCGGGTGCAGACACGAATCGTCCGCTGTGACGATAGAGTCTTGACGGCGCGCTCGCGCCGCGATCCCGATGTCAACACGACCTGGCAGATCGAGCACCTGCTCAAGAGCGTGGACGATCTCAAGGCCTATCTTCGGCTGCCTGAACTGACCTTCGGCGGTGTGCCGGACACGGCCGGCGTGTTGGCGACCGAGAAGCAGCTGGGCGACTCGGGCATCGTCATGATCGACACGCCCGATCCCCTCTGCGTTGCGGCCGAACTCTTCCACATGTCCGAATACACGATTATCGCCTCGACCGAGCCGATCCTCTTTCGCCACCTGCTGGATCGGATCGCCGCCGTCCTGCTGCAACGGACGGCGGCCATTGCCAAAGCTTTGCCCGGCCGGCTCTGGCGCATCTTCGGTCCGGAATACGCATCGCCGCCCTTTCTCCCGCCGCGACTCTTCACCGACTATGTGACGGCCTACGACCGCCTGATGGTAGAGTCCATTCAAGCTGAGGGCGGTTTCGCACGCATCCATTGCCACGGCAATATCAGGGACATCCTCGACGATATTGCCGCCACCGGCTGCGTTGGCCTCGATCCCATTGAGCCGCCGCCTCAGGGCAATGTGTCGCTGCGCTACGTCCGCGAGCGAGTCGGCAGGCAGATGGTGCTCTTCGGCAACCTGGAGGCCAGTGACATCGAATTCTTGCCGACAGACCAATTCGCCCGCAAGGTGCAGACCGCGCTCGACGAGGGCACAGCCGGCGCCGGGCGTGGCTTCGTGCTCATGCCTTCGTCCTGCCCGTATGGCCGGGTGCTGCCAACTCAGGCGCTGCGCAACTATGAGGCGATGGTTGAGGCGGTTGAGCGGTTCTAAACTGAGAGTGCAACGAGATCGTGGATTTCGCAGAATTCTAAACACTTTTGCCCAAAGACGATCGTTACGGGTGCCCGTCACTGTGGGCACGTGACGGCTCGGCGGTGGAGGGCGTTTTCCATTTGGCCGAAATGTCTCCGCCGAACCAACACATGCCACGACGAATTGGCCTGTGTTTTGAACGCGAGAAACCGCCATATCCGCTCCATCCGCGGTCTATCCCTTCTCCCCGAACGAAATGAAGATTACTTGTCAACCCCTATTCGATCAAGTACAATGTGGGTGCTGCTGGTTTCTTCCTTTGTGTACGTCTAGGAGGGTTCAGGCACCTTTAGATTTTCTGCCGAATTATTGGCAGAGTTTCCCGTCGGATATTCCACCTCTTTCCACTACGATCCGGCCCCGGTGTTTGGCATCCTCACATGAGGAGTCTACTTGCCCTTGATACAGCCATTCCGATTAGGCGATACTTTCCTAATCCAACGGTTAGGGCGACAAGCAACCAATCTAAATGCAGTTCAAGCTTTGTTGCAACCCCGTACACCGGCTTCGGCAGCGTTGACCGCTGTGATCCCCTGGGGTGACGCCAAGGTCGCAACGTATGTCCTCAAACAACCAGGACATCGTCTGATTCGCGCCGGGTTCATCCAGGTGCAGAAACGACCGAAGCGACCCGAGTACGACATCAACCTGCTTGCACCCGCATTGGACACCCCGTCCGGCCATCCAGCCATCTGGGAAAAGCTGCTCTCATATACCATCACGGAAGCGTCTCAACATCAGATTGAACGTATCTATGTGGATGTGCCCGATCAGCCGTTGATTGTCAATTCCTTTGCCCACGTCGGCTTCAGCGCCTACAAGCGGCAGACCATCTGGCGTCTGCAAGCGCACGGATTTGACGGTCGGCGGTTCGACAGTGCCGACTTCCAACAAGTGGGCGTCATCCGGTCGGCAGCGCCCGGAGACAAGTGGGCATTGCAGCGACTCTACGCACAGGTGACGCCGGAAGCCGTGAAGCAGGCCGAATGTGGTGACGGACAGGATGAGAGCAAGGCCCCAATTCTCTTCGACCGGGTCTCAGGCATCTGTAGTCGCTATGTGTTGGTTGAGGATGGCGAGATCAGCGGTGCGCTGCATCTACTGCGCGGAGAGCGAGGCACGTGGCTGTCGATCTGGACCGACATGCTCCAGGCGGATGGCTGCCGTGCACGCCAGTTGCTCTGTTATGGGCTAAAGACCGTTCAGACCGATTCTCTACAGATTCCGGTCTACGTAGGAGTCAGTGACTATCATGGTGGACTGAGTGCTCTACTTAATGAACTTGGGTTTGCGCCGTTTACGGATCGGGCCAAGATGGTAAAACATATCATGGCCAGAGTGAAAAAGGGAACAACTGCGACGATTCCAGCATTGGAATCGATAGGCAAGGTTGTTACAACGCCCTACGTCTCACATCATGAGCTTTCGAATCATGAGAAGTTCAGTCGTGAGATCTCATATACCGTACGTCGCCGACCGCGACACTCGACTAATGGAAAAAATGAGCTAGTGGGAAAACCAGAGAAATATGCCGGAACTAGTACAAGATAGACTACCCAGTGAAACTGATCTGTCAGCCAGCGGTTTGACAGATGATCAGGTCTCTGACCAAAGTCTGTTTGAAGCAGGATCGAGCGCGGTACAACCGCATAGGAGATCGTAAGAACCTGAAGACGAAAGAGATGGAAACACTCCAGATTACGGACAACCTCGAAGCGATGCTGGCGGTGCTGCCGCCACGCATCCAAGAGGCCCTACAGAAGATCGACGGCGACTATGAGCTGATCGAGGTGATCATGGATCTCGGGCGCTTGCCCGAGGCCCGCTTCACCCATGGCGAGATGTATCTCGGAGACATCGAGGTGACCACCGGCGACCTTCAGATGGTCATCGCCCATATCGGCGATTTCGGCGACGATAACCGCGCCGGTATCGAACGAACGCTGCATCGCATCTCGGCCATTCGCAACCGCAAAGGCGACGTCATCGGCCTGACCTGCCGCGTCGGTCGTGCCGTCTACGGCACCATCGAGATCATCGAGGACATCGTCACCAGCGATAAGGGCATCCTGCTGTTGGGTCGTCCCGGTGTTGGCAAGACGACGCTGCTGCGCGAGGCTGCGCGTGTGCGCGGCGACCAGAAACGTGTGGTCATCGTCGACACCTCCAACGAGATTGCGGGCGATGGCGACATTCCGCACCCGGCCATCGGTCGGGCGCGGCGCATGCAGGTACCCCAGCCCACGCTCCAGCACGAGGTCATGATCGAGGCGGTGGAAAACCACATGCCCGAGGTGATCATCATCGACGAGATCGGGCGCGAGCTGGAGGCCATCGCCGCACGCACCATTGCCGAGCGCGGCGTGCAGCTCATCGGCACGGCCCACGGCATCACGCTGGAAAACCTGCTGATGAACCCGACGCTCAGCGATCTGGTCGGCGGCATTGACTCAGTGACGCTGTCGGATGAGGAAGCGCGGCGTCGCGGCACCCAGAAGAGTGTGCTGGAGCGCAAGGCGCCGCCCACCTTCGACGTGCTCATCGAGATCATCGACCGGCAGCACATGGCCATCCATCATGACGTAGCCGAGTCAGTCGATGCACTGCTGCGCGGGTGGAGCATTACGCCCGAGGTGCGTAGCCTGGACGAAAACGGCCAGGTTGTGGTCAAGCAGGCCGAGTCGAGCGGGCCGGCGTCGCCGAGCATGAGCGGCGATGGTCTAAGTCGCTCCCAGCGTCGACGAGGGCGGGAAGAGGATCGCGATGGTCGACGCAACGGCAAGCGTAACGGGGGACGCCCCGTCCCGGGATGAGCGGTGATATCCAGACCAGTGGCGAGTTGCCCAAGCAGGACAGCGAAACCAAACGCAAAGCCGTGAGCATCTATCCCTATGGCGTCGGCCAGAATCGCCTGCGCTCGGCTGCCAAGGCGCTACGCGTGCCGGTCCAGCTGGTGGATACCCTGGGCGCGGCCGATGTGGTGATGACCTTGAAGAACTACTACCGCCAGCAGCCGCAGCCCATCGTCGATGCTGAACGGCGTAGTATCCCGATCTATATTCTACGCAGCAACACGGTGACGCAGATGGAGCAATGTCTGGCCGACATTTTCCAACTGTCGAGCGAGCCGGCCGACGCCTTTTCCGAGGCGATGAGCGAAGCGCAGGACGCGGTCCAACGCGTGCTCAATGGCGCTGACGTGGCCGAATTGCGGCCGCAGGTCGCAACCATTCGCAGCCAACAGCACCAACTGGCGCGCGCCGCAAACCTGGTGAGCCACAGCTATGGCCGTGAGCCCGGCAGACGTGTACGAATTTTCAGGAAGTAGGGATTGGTGATCGGGGAATGGTGATTAGGGACTGGGCGATCACATTGAGTGGCCCGAATCACCATTCCCCGATCACCAATCACCATCAGTAGAAACGACTAACCTTTGTGAGCCTGTTCATCACCTTTGAAGGACCGGAAGGCAGCGGCAAGACGACACAGATCCGGCTATTGGCCGATCGATTGGAAGCGATCGGCCAAGTCGTGCTAACTACGCGTGAGCCCGGCGGCACGCGCATCGGCAACGGCATCCGCGCCATCCTGCTCGACTCTGCCCACACAGAGATGAGTCCGCGGGCCGAAGCGTTGCTCTTCAGCGCCGCACGTGCCCAGTTGGTGGATGAGGTCATCCGTCCCGCGCTGGACAACGGCAAAGTGGTCCTCTGCGACCGGTATGCCGACAGCACATTGGCCTATCAAGGCTATGGCCATGGCCAGGCCCTTGAGCCGCTGGTCATGCTGGGCGACTATGCCACCCGAACGTTGGCCCCTGATCTGACCATCTATCTGGATGTCGAGTCTGAGACGGGACTTCAGCGCAAGCAAGAGGGCGCAGCGGAAGAGTGGAACCGAATGGAGGAACAGACGCTTGCCTTTCATCAGGCAGTGCGTGCCGGCTACCTTGAGCTTGCGTCAGCAGACCCGCGACGCTGGCTGCTTGTCGACGCCGCACAGACGGTTGATGCGGTTAAGCAAGCCATTTGGCAACGAGTCGAGCCTTTTTGTGGGGCTTCCCTGCAAGAACCCAGCCTGCAGGGGTCACTCGACATGAGCGTCCAACATGAATCAGAGCAAGGATAAGCGATCATGAAACTCGTCATGGCAATCGTCAACAGTGATGATAGTCGCAATTTGCTGGACCGCCTGATGCGGCGCGGATTTTCGGCGACAGTCACTGCGTCAGCCGGCGGTTTCCACCGAATTGGCAATGCGACAATCTTCTGTGGCACAGAGGATGAGAAGGTCGACGAGGTATTGATGCTAGTGCGCGAGGCATGTGTCAGTCGAGTGCAATATGTGACGCCTCTGCCGCCGGTGATGGAACCGGGCGAAGTGCATATCCCGATGCCGGTGGAGAAGTACGTGGGCGGGGCAACCATTTTTGTGCTTGAGGTGGACCATTTTGAGCAGGTGTGAGCTCTGGTTTCAATTCACCACTGAGGCATAGAGGTGGCACAAGGCTCTGGCGGGTATCCCTACCCGCCCTACGTTTCTCTGTCAACCCGTGGAATCCTGAAGAACCCTTATTCGAACGACGGAAGGCCGGCATCATTGCCCAGATCCGGCAACGATCCTTCGATAGCATCCATGCTTTCACCAGCCTCCAATCGGCCGATTACCTCGCTCATCTCAGCGTCGATGGGCTCCCCTGTTTCATCGCTCATACGCCGCATGAAGTGAGCCAATGCCTGCGGATCTTCGTTTTCCAGCCCGCTCATCAGCGATGAATCGGCCAGATCGTCCATGCGACTCTCTTCGGACTTGGCCACCGTCACCCGGCTGACCAAGCGGTGTAGTCGTTTACCCTGGCAGAGTGGACAATGCGCGTTCTCATCGCTGGCTTGGGAGAACGTTCGAAAGAAGACATTCACTCGTTTTCGGCATTCCAAACAAACATATTCATAGATGGGCATTTTGGCAGAATCCTCGTGTGGCCTCCCGCAATAGATTTCCGCTCCCGCACGAACTTGCGTATACTTGATCGAAGCTCTTGAAATGAATTATAGCGAGACCAATTGCAGGGGGCAAGAAGTTGAACATTAACACGCCAAGCGATGATGAAATCGCACCGATCTACGCGAGCTTCAATGAGCCCCGTCCGGTGCTGGTTGTTCTATCGGGACCGAGTGGTGTGGGCAAGGATGCGACACTTGATATGTTGCGAGCCAGCGGCCATCCCTTTCACTTTGTCGTGACGACCACTACGCGGCCGATTCGACCCAATGAGGTCGATGGAAGAGATTACCATTTTGTCTCTGTCGGCGAGTTCGCAGAGATGATCGAAAAAAATGAGCTGTTGGAATACGCGGTCGTCTACGGCGACTATAAAGGCATCCCCAAGGAACAAGTTCGTACAGCGTTGGCCAGCGGCAAAGATGTGCTCATGCGTATTGACGTACAAGGCGCTGCAACCATCCGCAAACTGGTGCCCAATGCCATCACAATCTTTCTCAACGCAGAAAGCGAGGAAGAATTGGTGCGTCGCTTACAAGATCGAAAGACCGAGAGCGTCGATAATCTGAAGATGCGCATTGCGACTGCCAGGCAGGAGCTCAAGCGTATCGTGGAATTCGACTACGTCGTCATCAACCGTGGCCAGCAGCTCGATGACACGGGCAATCAGGTGTTGAGCATCATCACCGCGGAGAAGGCCCGCGTCGACTGGACGCCCGTGAATCTCTAGAAGGGATTCGGGATTGGGGAACAGGAATATGAATGATCAAGATCCTTTGACCACTCGACCGCCGACATCGACATCGGCCCATACATCGGCGCAGGTCACCTCGTCCGTGCCCGAAATTCCCCAGGCGTTTGAAGCCTCACAGCCGCGCTTCTACATCAAACGTGTTCCGCCGACCTTGACGCGCATCCTGATCGGCATCAACATTGCCGTCTTTCTGATCATGACGCTCTACGGCTTCATGCTCTACCAGACCTGGAACGGCACCATGATCACGGATGTGCTGATTCGGTTTGGCGCCAAGGAAGCGTACCGCATCTATGTTTTGGGCGAGTATTGGCGTCTCTTTACGGCGATGTTCATTCACATCGGTCCCATGCACCTTGCGTTCAACCTCTATGCGCTCTATGCGCTTGGTCCGATGGTCGAGGGCTACTACGGGCACTGGCGATTCCTGGCCATCTATGTCATCGCCGGGCTAAGCGGCAGCCTGGCAAGCTATGCATTCTCTCCAGCTCCTTCAGCCGGTGCGTCCGGCGCCATCTTCGGTCTTGCCGGCGCTATCACCGTCTACTTCCTCAAATATCGTGAGAACTTCGGCGCGCAGGGCAAGGCCATTCTCCAGAACATGCTCTTTATTATTGTCATCAACATGGTCTTTGGTTTGAGTGTGGGCAACATCGACAACTGGGGGCATCTCGGCGGTCTGATTGGCGGCGCGCTGGTGGCCTGGGGTCTGCTGCCTCGCTATAGCGCACCTGCGGTCGTACGCATGGGCGCTCAGCCCATCGCAGAAGAGAACCGTCGCTTGATCGAATTTTTGTGGGTCAGCGTGGTCGTAGGTCTGTTGGTGGCCGGCATCTATCTGGCCAATATGTATTTGATTCCCCGCATGTTTGCGGGCGCGTAGGAGAGAAAACAAATGGACTATATACGTAGAAGCGGTATCCTGCTGCATCCCACATCACTGCCCGGGCGCTACGGCGTCGGCAGCTTTGACCAGGCCGCCTACGAATGGATCGACTTCCTGAACCATACGCGCCAGACCCTCTGGCAGGTGCTCCCGCTTGGGCCGACCGGCTACGGCGACAGCCCCTATCAGAGCTTCTCCTCTTTTGCCGGCAATCCCTATCTGATCAGCTTGGAAGAATTGGTCGGAGAGGGACTATTGGATCGGGAAATGCTTGATATGGCCCCCGATTTTCCGCGTGAGCGGGTTGATTACGGCGCCATCTACAATTGGAAACTCCCTATACTCTATGGTGTGGCGGCCGAATTCGAGGACCGGGCCAAGGCGGCACAGAAGGCCGAGTTTGGACAATTCTGCGTCGACAACGCAGACTGGCTTGACGACTACGCGCTGTTCATGGCGTTGAAAGATGCCCATGGCGGCGCACCCTGGAACCAATGGGAGATCGATTTGCGCAGTCGCCGGAAGCAGGCGCTAATCGAGGCGACTGCGGAGCATGCAGTCGACATTCACGCGCACAAATTTAACCAATGGGTCTTCTATCGCCAGTGGCTCGCCCTGAAAGAATACGCCAATCGGGAAGGGGTATTGATCGTCGGCGACATTCCCATCTTTGTGGCCATGGACAGCGCTGATACTTGGGCCAATCCCGAAGAGTTCTTCTTGGACAGCGAGTATCAGCCGACCGTTGTGGCCGGTGTACCGCCCGACTACTTCAGCAAGACCGGTCAGCTCTGGGGCAATCCGCTCTATCGCTGGGCCGGCATGCAGAAGACGGGCTATGCCTGGTGGCTGCGCCGCATCCGCGCTGCGCTGCGGCTCTACGACATTGTGCGCGTCGATCACTTCCGTGGCTTTGCCGGCTACTGGGAGGTGCCCGCCGACGAGGAGACGGCAGTCAATGGCCGTTGGGTCAAAGGCCCCGGGGCCGATTTTTTCCAGGTCGTGAAAGAAGAGCTGGGCGACGATCTGCCCATCATCGCCGAGGATCTGGGCGAGATCACGTCTGACGTGATCGAGTTGCGCAATCAGTTGGATTTGCCGGGCATGAAGATTCTCCAGTTTGCCTTCGCTACTGATGCCAGCGACAAGTTTTTGCCTCATAACTTCACACGTAACTTCGTCGTCTATCCCGGAACCCATGACAACGACACCTCGTGGGGCTGGTACCAGGAAAGCAGCGCGGAAAAGGAACGGGATCACTTCCGGCGCTATTTCCGCACCGATGGTCGTGACGTGGCCTGGACCCTGATCGAGGCTTGTCTCAACAGTGTGGCCGTGGCAGCAGTCTTCACACTTCAAGACGTGCTCAGTCTGAAATCCGATGCGCGCATGAATTTGCCGGGTAGAGCCGCAGGCAATTGGACGTGGCGTTTCGTTCCGGAACAGATCACCGGCCATGTCGCCGATCGGCTTCATGACGTGACAGTCCTCTACGGGCGTGATCCGGAGACTTATGCGGACAAAGATGAGGAAGCCGGCGGCGATCCCCATCTTGCCGACGCCTAATTTGCTTATGGAAAAGTTGCCGAGGATTTTGGTCAGTGACAATCACCGTTTTTTGGTCACGGAGGATAGTAGTCCCTTCTTCTGGTTGGGTGACACGGCATGGGAACTGTTCCATCGGCTGACTCGCAAGGAGGCCGGTCGCTATCTTGCCAACCGCCAGTCCAAACGCTTCAATGTCATCCAGGCTGTGATCCTGGCTGAGGAAGATGGGCTCAACACGCCCAATATGTATGGCGAACGCCCCCTCCTCAACAACGATCCGGCTGCGCCCAACGAGGCCTACTTCACGTTCGTAGATGAGATCGTCGAGATGGCCGCGCAACACAATCTCTACGTCGGTCTCCTGCCGACCTGGGGCGACAAGGTGGCCCACATGTGGGGCGTCGGCCCCATTGTCTTCAATGAAGAGAACGCTTTTTCGTATGGCCGCTACCTCGGAGAGCGATACAGCGACAAAAGTAACGTCCTCTGGATCATTGGCGGCGATCGACCTGCCGTAACCGAGACCCATGACTATCGGGATATCTGGCGGGCCATGGCGGCAGGGATTGACGAAGGAAGCGGTTTCCACCCCTTCATGACCTACCACATCAGCGGTGGCCGTTCAAGCTCAGGCGATCTGCATGCCGAAACCTGGCTCGATATGAACATGATGCAGTCCGGCCATGGTTCCGGACGGGATACACCGGTGTGGGAGATGATCACGCGGGACTACGCCTTGACGCCGGCGAAACCGACCCTTGACGGTGAGATCAACTATGAGGATCATCCGGTCAATCCGTGGCCTGAGTGGGATCCTGCCAATGGCTACTTCACTGAATATGACGTGCGCAAGCAAGCCTATCGTTCAGTCTTTGCCGGTGGTTGTGGCGTCACATATGGCCATCACTTCATCTGGCAGATGTGGGATGAAGGTCGCTACGCCAAGAACAACGGCGACACCCTCATGCCCTGGCATGTAGCAATCGACCGGCCCGGCGGCGGTCAGATGCAGCATCTGCGCGCCTTGATGGAGTCGAGACCCTACCTGACGCGCGTTCCTGCACAAGAGGTGCTGGTCTCGGATGCCGGCGAGGGAGGAGATCATGTCCGCGCAACTCGGGATGCTGACGGCTCATACATCATGGTCTACCTGCCGAAGGGGAAACCGGTGACCGTCAATTTGAGCGGGATGTCGGGTGATACGGTCCAGGTCTGGTGGTTCGATCCCCGGAGTGGCGAAGCCATTGACCAAGGCATTTCCAAACGTCGGGACACCCTCGATTTTTCACCGCCCGTATCGAACGCCGACGACCTAGATGTTGACTGGGTACTCGTGCTGGATGACGCTGCACAGGGCTTCTCTCCACCCGGCGTCAATTGAAGTCAACCGGGAATCCTCTCGACATGAGATCGCTGCCGATACTCGAAACGGAGCGCCTGATTCTACGCCCTTTTGCTTTGGCTGACGCGGCCGATGTACAGCGCCTGGTCGGCGATCGAGCCATCGCCGCCACAACGCTGAGCATCCCCCATCCATATGAGGATGGCATGGCCGAGGCCTGGATCGCCGGTAGGCAAGCGATGATCGAACGGGACGAGAGTACGCCTTTTGCGATTGTGCGCAAGAGCGACGGCGCTCTGATCGGTTCCATCAACCTGATGGATATCCAAGCGGGCCATCAGGCCGAATTCGGCTACTGGATCGGCGTCCCCTACTGGAACCGTGGCTATTGCACCGAAGCCGGGCAGGCGATGTTGGACTTCGCGTTCAATGAACTCGGGCTGGTGCGCGTCCATGCCCGTCATCTCTCCCGCAACCCGTCCTCCGGCCGTGTGATGCAAAAGCTTGGCATGTCGCACGAAGGCACGCGCCGGCGCCATGTGCGCAAGTGGGATGTGCTCGAGGATGTTGAGATGTATGGCATCCTGGTCGATGATTGGCGCGTAGGGACAGCTTAGCGGTTAATCAGACTAGATCATTCCCTTCGGAGAGCCGACGATGGCCTATACTCAGATCTTGCATGATCTGTGCGCAAGCGACATCCTGTCCGCGGGAGGCAAAGGAGCCGGTCTGGGCGAACTGCTCAACGCCGGCTTTCTCGTCCCACCAGGGTTCGTTTTGACGACAGACGCCTACAACGCGTTTGTGTCTGAGCATGGCCTACAGAAAGAAATCGTCGACCTGGCATCTGTAATCTCTACCGATCATTCAACGCGAGTGGAGGATGGAGCAGCAGCGATCAGATCACTCTTTCTGGACGCAGAGATGCCTGCGGATATTCGCTCTGCACTTCTTGCCGCCTACGAGAGTCTGGCTGGTGAGGGTAAGGTTGCTGTTGCTGTGCGTTCGTCAGCGACTGCCGAAGACCTGCCTGGGGCCAGTTTCGCGGGCCAGCAGGAGAGCTACCTGAACGTGAGGGGGGCAGAGGCGCTGCTGGACGCGGTCAAACAGTGTTGGGCCAGCCTGTGGACGGCCAGGGCCATGGCCTATCGCCTCAACCAGGGCATTGCCCCGGCCGATGTGAGCCTGGCGATCGTCGTGCAACGGATGATCCCAGCCGATCTGTCGGGCATTCTCTTCACAGCCCACCCGACCACGGGCGACCGGTCACAGGTGGTGATCAACGCCGGCTACGGGCTGGGTGAAGCCATCGTCAGCGGAGTGGTCACGCCGGATACCTATCTGGTTGATCGGGCCGGCGGCGCCATTCTAGAGTCGGTGATCGGCAGCAAGAAGGCAAAAGTTGTGCCAGCGGAGGGAAACGGTACCAGGACGGAGCCCGTTATCGACGCCGAGCGAGAAGCGGCCTCGCTTTCGCCCACTCGAATCCAAGCCCTGGTGCGTGTCTGCCAACGGATCGAAGCACATTTTGGGACGCCACAAGATGTTGAATGGGCCTTTGCCGGTGACGATCTGTGGATTCTGCAATCACGCCCTATCACGAATCTGCCTCCTGCACCCCTGACCGATGTCAAGTGGGAGCCGCCGAGACCTGGCGGCAAGCTGATTCGCCGCCAGGTCGTCGAGCACATGCCCGGCCCCCTGTCGCCCCTCTTCGACGAACTCTATCTACGCGTCGGGCTGGATCGTTCGACGGATCTCTTTCTGGATGAATTTGACTTTGAGTTCGATCTCGATCGCTTTGTCGAGCGCCCGCTCTTTGTGACGGCCAACGGTTACGCCTACACGCGAGCCGACTATCGGTTTGACCCGGCTACCCTGCTCGAGATTTTGCCCGGCATTCTCCAAGCCTATGTCAAAATGCTACCTTCGCTGATTCGCACGGCTATTCCGCGTTGGCGAGATCGAAAGCTTCCCGCCTATCAGCGCGCGATCGACCAGTGGAAGGCATTGGATGTGGCCACGGCGGATGACGGCCAGCTCTGGTGCGGCATTCAGTCGTTGACAGTTGCTGATGCCACCTATTGGTTCGAGGTCTCAATCGTACTGGGGTTGGCCAAGGTGACCGACAATCTCCTGAACTGGTACGTGGGCAGGCTCGGCAAGGTGAGTAGTCAGGCGAGTAGTCAGGGAGCGTTGACCAGTGGTCACTTTCTGCGTGGATTTCCGTCGAAGACACTGGAGGCACAGGCCGAGCTAGAGGCGATTGCTGACCAATTACGTGGCTCGGAACCAGTGAGGGCGCTGGTATTGGAAACGTCGCCGTCTTCGCTGTCGGCGGCGCTGGCGGACCGTCCAGACGGGGCGGAGGCACTCGAGCGCATAGAATGTTATGTTGACCGCTACGGCCACCAGATTTACACGCTCGACTTCGCCGAACCGACCCAGGGAGAAGATCCGCTGCCCATACTGGTCGGGCTGCGTGCTCTGGTCCAGAAGCCAGGAAACTCGGCCCGCCGACAGGCTGAGATTGCCCAAGAACGGGATCGGCTGGCGGCAAATGTTGCCCAATCCCTGCCGTTCTTTCAGCGTCAGGTCTTCGGCACCCTATTGGATTGGGCGCGGAAGTACGCTCCCTACCGAGAGGATGCGCTCTTCTATATCGGCGCGGGATGGCCGGTTCTGCGCGGTCTTGCCCGTGAATTGGGCCGGCGGCTGGTCGAGGATGGCAGTCTGCAGGAACCGGACGACATCTACTTTCTGAGCATGGCCGAGATTGAGTCGACCCTGGTGGCCCGAGCCACTGGCCAAGCCCGGCCTGATTTCAAAATCGCTACCCAGGAACGAAGGACGCTGCGTGAGGCCCGCAAACAGCTCCAGCCGCCGCCAAAGATACCAGACGTGCCCTACAAGATCGGCCCAATCGACATGACGATCTTCGAGACCCAGAAGACAAAGGGTGACGGAAAAGGGAATCTGACCGGCTTTGCCGTCAGCCCAGGCGCTGTGACCGCACCGGCGACCATCATTCGCTCACCGGCTGATTTCGAAAAGATGCATCCCGGCACGATTCTGGTCTGCCCAACGACAACGCCGGCCTGGACACCGCTCTTTTCCCAGGCCGCCGGCCTGGTCACCGAGATCGGCGGCATTCTGGCCCACGGCTCGATCGTAGCCCGAGAGTACGGCATTCCCGCGGTGATGGGGGTGAACGAAGCTACGCGTCGGATCAAAGAAGGCCAGATGATTACAGTTGATGGGAATACGGGCGTGGTTGCGCTGGAGGACTAGACGGGTAAGGGTTCTTCGCTTTCAACTTTGCGACCGGGCTGTCGTTAACAATGTAACGCCTAGTCTGGCAAGTGGGGTGGAGAGCGTCCCCGACAGGATTCGAACCTGTGCACCCGGCTCCGGAGGCCGGTGCTCTATCCAACTGAGCTACGGGGACTTGTCTGCGACTCCATCCTCTCACACGTTCTTTATACCATAGCGAACGGGTTCGGAGCAAGATTCCCTTTTTTTGAGGCCGACCACGCTATGGACTTGTCGGCCCCAATCGGAAGCGTGCTATAATTGCGATATGTACCTTGACCGATCGTACCGCCCTAAACGCCGGCGCAGCAAATGGCGCTTCCTCTGGGTGCTGGTCGTTGTGGCGGTTGTCGCCATCATCCTCTATGAGCAGCAACCGGTCTGGCTGGTGCCGAGCGACCTGCAGCCGACGCCTGTTCCCACGCGCGGTGCACTCTCCTACCTGGCGGATGCCCAGAATCACCTGGCTGAGGGAGACTATCCAAACGCCATCGAAGCGTTTCGCCAGATGATACGGCTGGAGCCGAACGACGCCACGGCCTACACAAAGCTATCAGAGCTTTACCTGCTCCTGGAAGATCTGGAGCGTTCCTACGAAAATGCACAACAGGCCGTCGCGCTTGAGCCGGACAACCCCGAGGCACTCACCGCATTGGCCCGCATTCAGGATTGGCGGGCTGAATACGATGATGCGATCAACAACGCGTTGGATGCCCAGGAACTTGATCCCGAGAACGCCACCACATTGGCCGTCATCGGCGAAATCTACACGGATGTCGGCAACTGGGATGTGGCCCAACAGTACCTGGAACAGGCACTGGAGATCGAACCGGACAATGTGCTGGCGCTACGCAATCTTGCCCACCTCTATGAGTGGCAGGGCGAATATGAGGCATCGGTCGAACTCTACAAGCAAGCCATCGAAATAGCGCCGGATCGATTCGATCTCTACATTGAACTCGGTCGACAATATCGAGTCGGGCTCTATGAATATGATCTGGCCAACGATGCCTACCGCCAAGCGGTCGAAGCCTATGAGTCTGCCGTCACGTTGGATGCGCTGGGCTTCGGGCTATATAATGTCGGAGATCACTTGCAGGCCGTGCGGGTCCTGAGGGATGCAGTTGAACTCGACCCGGATCATGGTCCATCCTTAGTCCATCTGGGCATGGCGCTCTACGCACGTCGCAACTACGAGGATGCTGTCGTTGCGCTGGAAAAAGGCGTGAACATTCTCGGAGAAGATGCTCGCATCGAGCATATCTATACGCTTGGGCTCGGACACATTTACAAAGATCCGACCGAATGCGACAAGGCGCGAACGTGGCTACTCAGGGCTCTCGAAATCGATCCGGAGACCGGACCGGCGATTGAAGGGTTGGCGCTCTGTGCGGAATAGAAACGACTGGTTGTCCAAGAAAAAATGAGCCTTCGCAAAGGACGTCTAAAATCCAATTTGCCTCTGACGGCAAAGTTGCCGCCGCAGCAACCAGGCTCTGACGGACACACAACCTCACTTGAAGCGGAAGAACATACCACTGAGCCAGTCGAGCCGGTGCGCGTCTCCGGCACGGCACGGAGGACAACAACCAGCAAGCGACGCATCCAGCGACGGTCAACACCGCTGGATCTATTGCAGCAACCGCTTCAGGCCGGCGTCCGCAAGGTCTTTGATCTTCGACGTTTTCTGATCGTGATAGGCATGACGACAGTCGTCATGCTCTTGCCGCAGCCGCCGGGACTCAGCGCGCAGGGTCAAGCCGCACTTGCTCTGTTCGTCTTCACCGGCAGTATCCTGGCACTGGAACCGGCCCCGCTCCCCATCGCGGCATTGATGGTGCCTATCGCACAGATCGCCCTCGGGATCGACAACGCCCAGGGCGCTTTTGCGCCCTTTGGCCAGCCGGTTGTCTTTTTGATTCTGGGGAGTCTCTTTCTGGCCGAGGCATTGCGCAAACATGGGTTGACTCGGCGCCTGGCCCTCTATGCCATTGTCGCAAGCGGCGGCGAATTTCGACGTCTGCTCTTCGGGATCATGTTCATTACCGGCATGTTGAGCATGTGGGTGTTGAACACGGCGACCGCAGCGGTGCTGATTCCCGTAGCCATCACCATCGCACAGCGTGTTCAGGAGCAGGAAGTCGCCAAGCGAGTACTCACTCTACTGATTCTGGGCATCGCCTACAGTGCCAGCATCGGGGCCATCGCCACCATCATGGGTAGCGGTGAGAACGCCATCACAGCAGGACTGCTTGGTCAGATCAGTGACTTCGGTTTTCTCGACTGGATGATGTACGGCTTGCCGATTGTAGTCGTGCTTCTGCCCTTAACATGGTTCCTGCTGCTTCAGGCCATTCGGGTGCCGAAGCTGACAATCGACACCTTGCCTGCGATCCGTGAGATTACCCGGCTCGGCAATCTGAACATGCCGCAGAAGGAGTTGCTGATCGTACTGGGCGGCGCAGTCTTCCTCTGGGTTGCGGGCCAAACGCTTGAGACCTGGATGCGTCTGCCCGCCACATTGCTCAGCAGCGCTGTTGTGGCGCTCGGCGCCGTGGCGCTGCTCTCCATCGAAGAAGTGATCGACTGGAACGATCTGCGTGGCGTAAACTGGGGCGTCTTCTTCGTGATCGGCGCGGGACTGACATTGGGCGATGCTCTGAACAAGACGGGCGCCAGCGCATGGTTTGCCGAGATTGTATCACCGATGCTTCTTGGCCTTCCCTATACGGTTGTCTTGATGGTACTCATTGGCGGTGCATTTGTGTTGACTCAGTTCATGAACAATGTAACACTTGGTGCAATCTGGGCGCCCATCCTGATTTCGTTGGGCCAGGCAAGCGGTATTGCTCCGCAACGCCTGCTGCTGCCGGCCATCATGTCGCTTGCGCTTGCCTACATGCTCCCCAGCGCCTCAGCCCGCATGACGCTTGTGTCAGTCACCGGCGCAGTTGAACGCAAGGACATGATGAGGGCAGGATTGATTGCAGGTGTCCCTGCGGCCCTTTTTATTCTGTTCTTTTTCTCGGCCTTGTCCTATTTTAATCTGATCTAAGTACCAATTCATGGGAGGACGGCCATGCGTGTATGGATGATCGGTGCAGATCGTGGTGCGATCGAAGCGTTGCACCAGCTTCAGAAGAATGAAGAGATCACGATCATCATCAGCGCCCGCACCGAGCGCCCGATGGCGATGGATCATGGCGTAATCGATCATGTCGACTACGTTGAGTATGTCACGGCCGCCAATATTAACACCCTGGCCCGGCGAATCCGCCCCGACCTGATCCTGATCGACGCCACGGCCGATGAAAAGACCTACGGACGCCTGAGCGGCGGCATGGTCTTTTCCGAGTCAATGGTCAATGAGATCGCCGCCGTATGCGATTATCCATGCCTTATTCTCTGACGGCTGCCGACCCGCTCGGAGAATGAGATAGACCGCGCCCATCACGACAGCGCCGCTTCTGAATCCGCCCGAATCGATAAGGTACCAGTATTTCATGCGCGACAGAACAGACTCTGAACTGAGTACGCCCAACAACCTAAGCCTCTATCGGCTGGAGGGGTTCAGCGGTTGCCCCGGTATCTTGACCCAACTTCATGGATGGTTGACCGGCGGCGACCTGCCGGCCATGGCCATTTCGGGCGAACAGGGCAACGGCAAGAGCAGCATCGCCACGGCTGCCGCTTGGAACAACATCCATCACTTCAGCGACGGTATCATCCGTGTGGGACCTGCCGGCACATCGCCCTTTCGCATGTACGACGTCGTGCGCACGTTTGACACGGTGCTTGGGACGACATTGACCCGGGCCAGCGAAGACCGCTGGGGCATCAGCATTCTCGAGCAGCTCTATCGCCGCAAGCGCCTGCTTATTCTGGACAAACTGGCCGGTGCGACCGAGCGCGATCTGACTGCGTTGATCGACATCATCGGCCATCTGCACGAGTCAGGCGGCAAGTCGCGCGTCCTGCTGATCGACCGCAATTTCAGCCCAGGTATCGCAGGTCTTGTCAAGAATCAACACCTGCACCTGGAAGGACTGGTCAAAACGGAGGCCGTCAAGCTGGTTCAGAACAGAGCCCCCCGCTCACTCGCACCTCTCTCCCCCGAACAGCTTGATGAACTTTTTGCGCTGACCAATGGGCGACCGTTGCTGATACGTCTGCTGTTGGGTCTCATGCTCGACTTTTCCTGGGATGATCTACTCTTTTTGATGGAGAACCTGGTGCAGGCGGACGGCACGGTCCATGTGCAGGACGTGGTCAAGCTCGCCGTCGAAAACTATGCCATCGCCGAACCGCAGGTCGGTCCGCTACTGAATCGACTCGTCAGTGCATCGGGTGGTGCCTCATTGACTGCTTTACGCGATCTCTTCTGGCATGGCCTTGGTGAGCGCAGCGAACTCGACCCCGTTGTAGATGAATTGATCCAGCGGGCATTGATCGAATTGGATCAGTACAACCGGCGGGTTGTCTTACACCCGGTTGTGCGCCGTTATCTGGAACAGAATGTCATTCTGTTGGGTGAAGATTGGGATCGTGAGCACGCGAGTTACTATTTGAGCTACGCAAAACGATACCAGGAACTGCCGCAGAAGCGCTGGTCTGAGATCGACGTCGAATGGGGCAATATTTACCAGGCTGCGGACTGGTGCACCAATCGTATACGGCGCATTTGGGAAGGGGAGCCGTTCGAATTACTCTCCAGTCCAGAGCTGGATCTGGTACCAATGGAGGTGCCGGAGGTTGCGATTGAATCTCTGGACGATCTGAGGCTGGCACGCGGGTATGCGCTGGCCTTGGCCTACTACGCTTTCTGGCGGCATCCACTTGGGATCCTCTGGTGGTCTTCGGCAGGCGCGCTGGCCAGCCTGGCGCTCAAGGACACCAACGATTACGCATGGCTCCAGGCAAATATCGGCCGTCAACTTTTCTTCGTCGGGCGCATTGATGAAGCCATCAACTGGCTGGAACGAGCGCGTGACATCTTCGAGCGTCAGGATGTGCTTTCAGAATTAGCCTACGTCTACACGGATCTTGGCACTTCGACCCGCATCCTAGATCAACCTCGTCGTGCCGTAACCTACTTTCTGGCTGCGCTCGACTGCATCGTGCAGATCGATGATCCCTACTCCCTCACGACTGCCTACATGAACCTGGGCAGCGCGTACTACAGCATGGAAAACTATGAGCGCGCATTGAATGAGCACCGCAAGGCGCTGCGGATTGCCCAACGACGCAACGATGATCACAGCCTCGCCAGTGCATTCAACAACATGGGTCTTGCGCTTGAAGGGATTGACCGACTCGACGAAGCGCTTCAGGCCTATAAGAACGCATTGGCCGTCTTCAAACGCGTTGATGACGAGACCGGCATCAGCACCTGCTACAACAACCTCGGCTCGGCTTGCTATGCTCAAGGTGATTTCGGGCGGGCGCTCAATTGGTATGAGCTAGATCTGGCATTATCCCAGAAGCGGGGAAACTGGACGGATATGGCCGCGACGTTACACAACCTGGGTCACGTTGCTCTCGAACAGCAAACCTATGACCAGGCGCTTTCCTATTTTGAACAGAGTAGGGAACTATATGCAGCCTTTGATCTGACTGACTATGTGAACGAGGAGGGAGAGATGATTTCGTACATACAGTCATTGAACTCAGAATCAAACGGGGATTAGACGCCACCGGCAACAACTGCAGCGACCACGAAAAAGCCGACTACCCCGATGATGCCGACAATTAACGCCAGTCTAAACATCGAAGAACCGCCACCGATATGATCCATCATACTTGACTCCTAAATATTGTTTCGCTCCGTAATGCAGACGACGACGTGATGAGCGGTGATATGAAAGAGAAACCGATCGCAATTGAACTCTGTCTATCATGACGTCAGATCTTCTTTCGAGATACGGTAGATTTGTCCACCACTTTGCCCACCACCTAGATCATAGCCCGAACGCAAGAATATTCACTCTTGCTTCGGATAGTCGTCAGCTGTCACACCCCGCTCAATTGCGCCCGAGATTTCAGTTCATGAGGACTGACCTCACTCTACGCCACTAAGGCCATTCCAGAGAAATAGATCCCCGTTGCAAGGAAATTTTCGCCTGGAATGGCTTGAGGCTTTGCCAACGCCCGTATAGTTACTATTTTGGAAAAGCCTAACCGTTCACCAAACGTTCTAACAATCCGCAAATGCATTGCCGACGCCGTTCAAACCTTGGTACCGTATGCTTGACCTATGCACAGTTTTGAACGTAAAACTGAAAGCACGACGAGATCATATCTTTTGGAATTGAGAGAGTTTGGCCTTCGGCCTGAGATTGGGCAATTCCTGCCGAGTCCGAAATCTCTCAATTTCTGAATCTCAGTGGCCCGAACCTATCGATATGGTAGTAAAGGGGGCAGGCCTTTATCGTAATTGGCAGGAATCGTGAAGAAGGAGATCCGTAATGGTCAGAGTTGATCTCACGGCGACGGACAGAATTACGGCGTGGCGAATACGGGATGCGATGGCAAACCATCCCCTGCTAGGCGGATGCACTGCACAGATCAGCATTGACGCCGGCCGTGAATATGTGACCCTTTCCGGTTGGGCAAGCGATCAGGGCCTGTCGGAGATAGCCGGTCGGTTGGCGCAAAATGCTGCCGGACGGCGGTTGGTGTCGATCAACCTTCGTGTTGGCGTTCAGTGCAGCCAATCGAACAAAACGGCTGAACAGGACATCACGCCGCAGCTATGCTAACGTTTCGCTGACAGAGCGCATACCTGATGATAACGAGATACATGCGTCCATCAAATACTACAGCGCTATCCTATATCTTAGATAGACCAGAGAGTAACAAGCGTTTGTGTTTCGATGACAACATCAGTTGAGAAGTGAAGACCGCCGGCGAATCATCAATTTGCACCGAATATCGCCGGACATTTCATCCAGAGGAGATACGAAAATGTCAGTAAAGACCTACAACAGCTTCGTTCGCGAGTTTGCCAACATGGCCGATGCAGTAAATCGTGCGAACAGCGCCTATGATTATGCACGCAACGGTGGGAGCAATGGCGAGGGCAGTTCACCTCGCAGGCGCGTGACGCGCCTGCCCATTGACGCTTGGGCCACCGAGGAAGCTTTCACGATCAAGGCGTACCTGCCCGGTGTCAGCCTTGACGACGTAGAGATCACCTTCGAAGGCGAAGAGTTGAAAATACATGGCCACTACCCTCAAAGCGAAGAGGAAGTCAGTTTTGTCACTCGGGAGCTGTTCAATGGCGAGTTTGAGCGACGCTTGACCTTCAATGTGCCGGTTAATGTTGATGAGATCGAGGCGACGTTCGAAAATGGTGTGTTGACCCTGTCAGTGCCCAAGGCCGAAGAGATCCGCCCCAAGCAGATCAAGGTTCAGGTCAAGTAACAATCGGTCCCGGAGATCAAAAAGCGCCCTGCGGCGGAATCCGCCGCAGGGCGCTTTTTGATCTCCAGGGCTATCTGTATAGATCAGGGACGAAAAGACTGCTTGCGGTCGAGTCACCAGCCCCCGTACTTCGCGCAATTTCGGATGCCAAGGTTGACGGGTCTTGCGTGCATGGTACAATAAGCTGCTACAGATTTGGTGAGACAGGATGCGCCACATGAAACGATCAGCCGGCGTAGACCGTTATCACCGATAGAGAACCAAGTTGAGTGAACAAACCCGAAAAGCCTGCCTGTGGCCACTTATCTGTCTTGCGGCACCATTACGTGACCTGCGTTACTTTGCTGAAGGATTCCTATGTTAAAGAAAGTCTATTACGCCATCGCCGGCGACCCCAATGAAAAAGCGCTCAAACGGCTGCGTCCGATTGTTGATCAGATCAACGAATTGGAATCTACATTCGAGCAGAAGAGCAACGAAGAGTTGCGCAACATGACCGATGATTTCCGGAAGCGCATTCAGGACGCTACTATACCCCTGCGTGCCGACCAGGATGCTGCAGAGGAGGCCTATCTGGCCGTCCTCGGCACGGATCAGCAGCGCTTTGCCCGCATGGAGGTCGACCGGATCAAGAAAGATGTGCTGGCGATTGAAGGCGAAGTCCTCGACGACATTCTGCCGGAAGCCTTCGCCGCCGTGCGCGAGGCCAGCAAGCGCACCACCGGCTTGCGCCACTATGATGTCCAGCTTATCGGCGGCATGGTGCTCCACAATGCCACCATCGCCGAAATGAAGACCGGCGAAGGGAAGACGCTGGTGGCGACCCTGCCTCTTTACCTCAATGCGCTGTCAGGTCGGGGTGTCCATCTGGTCACCCCCAATGACTACCTGTCCAAAGTTGGCCTCCAACTGATGGGGCCGGTCTATCAACTCCTGGGCTTGAGCGCTGCTGTCATCCAGAACAGCGCCGGCAGCCCTGACAAAGGCAGTTTTTTATTTGACCCCGAGTTCCCTGCTGCGGACGACCGCTACCAGTCATTGCGGCCGATCTCCCGCGCCGAGGCCTACCAGGCCGATATTCTTTACGGCACCAACAACGAGTTCGGCTTCGACTACCTGCGCGACAACATGGCGCGCAGTCTGGACCGACTCACCCAGCGCGAGCTGAACTACGCCATCATCGATGAGGTGGACAACATCCTCATCGATGAAGCGCGCACACCGCTGATCATCTCAGGCGAGGCGAGGGAAAGCTCCAACTACTATGTGCAGTTTGCCGATCTGGTTACCAGTCTGCGACCAGAGACCCACTTTGTCGTCAATGAAAAAGAGCGTGTCTCTACGCTGACTGAGGACGGCATCGCCTTCATTGAGAAGCGTCTGGGCATCGAAAACCTCTACAGCGCCGAACATTTCGACATGATTCCCTATCTCGACAATGCGCTGCGAGCCCACGCGCTCTATCACCGCGACAAGGATTACATCGTTCGCAACAGCGAAGTCATCATCGTCGATGAGTTTACCGGCCGTCTCATGGAAGGTCGCCGCTATAGCGAAGGTCTGCATCAGGCCATCGAAGCCAAGGAAGGCGTCAAGGTTCAAAAGGAATCGATGACCCTGGCGACCATCACATTCCAGAACTTCTTCCGCATGTACAACAAGCTGGCCGGCATGACAGGTACGGCCAAGACGGAAGAGGAAGAGTTTCAGCGCATCTACAACCTAGAAGTGGTCATGGTCCCGACCCATAGACCTGTGATCCGTGACGATCAGGACGACGGCGTCTACCGCAACGAGCAGGCCAAGTTCAAGGCGCTGTTGGACGAGATCGCCGATGCCCAGGACAAAGGCCAACCGGTTCTGGTCGGTACTGTGGCAGTCGAAACCAGTGAGCGCATCAGCCAGATGCTCAAGCGTCGTGGTGTTGAACACGAAGTGCTCAACGCCAAGAACCATGAGCGAGAGGCCACCATCGTGGCCCAGGCCGGCCGACCGGGATCCGTGACCATCGCCACCAACATGGCCGGACGTGGTGTTGACATTCTGCTGGGCGGCAATCCCGAGGGCCTGGCCCGCGACCAACTGCGTCGCGAGGACGAAGATCTAACCGAGATCCCGCAACGAGCCTGGAATGAAGCCGTTGACATGCTCAAGCATGGCCAGGATCCCACCGAAAAATACAACACTCGTTGGGCGACAGTGCTCGCCGACAAGTGGGCGGAGATCGATCGTGATCGCGAGCTTGTGCGCTCGGTGGGCGGGCTCTACGTCATCGGCACCGAGCGCCACGAGGCGCGTCGCATCGACAATCAGCTCCGTGGTCGTTCCGGCCGCCTGGGTGATCCGGGCAAGAGCCGTTTCTATCTGAGCATGGAAGATGACCTGATGCGCCGCTTTGGCGGAGAGCGCATCGGCGGCATCATGGCGCGGCTGGGTGTTGAGGATGACATGCCCATCGAGGCGGGCATGGTGAACAAAGCGGTGGAGAATGCACAGACCAAGGTTGAAGGCCACAACTTCGACATTCGCAAGCATGTGTTGCGCTACGACGAAGTCGTCAACGAACAGCGTCATGGCATCTACGAACAGCGTCATCGCATCCTCTTCGAGCCGTCACTCAAAACCTCGATCGAAGCGATGATCGAGGAAGAAGTTACGGTCATTGTCAACAGCTTCACCACTTCGGGCTACGAGGATGAATGGCAGATCGAAGAGCTGATCCAGGCGCTGAGTGGCATCTTCCACATTCCGCCGGAGGTCACAGTCGAAAGCTGGGAGAAACTCGACCAGCAGCAGATCACAGAAGAGGCCGTTCGTCTGGCCCTGGAGACCTATGCGGCCAAGGATGAGGAGATCGGCGACGAAAAGATGCGTCAGGCGGAAAAGCAGATCATGCTCTCGGCTGTCGACTACCGCTGGGTCCGCCATCTGACCGATCTCGATCGGCTGCGAGAGGGCATTGGCCTGCAAGCCATCGCCCAGGTCGATCCGCTGGTGGCCTACAAGCGCGAGGCATTCGTGATGTACGGCGAGTTGATGGAATCGATTCGCAGCGACATCGTCAAAGCCGTCTTCTCTATCCATGTTCAGGAGCAGCCCGTAATCGCGACGCCCATCGCCCGAAACATTCGCACCAACCAGGGCGCATCCAACGGCGCTGCTGCGAAGCCACAGACCATGCGCAAGTCGGGCCCCGATCTTAAACGCAACGATCCTTGCTGGTGTGGCAGCGGCAAGAAGTACAAGAATTGCCACATGAAAGCCGATCGAGTCAAGAGTGGCGCGAGCGCAGACCAACGTGTCAAGGAAGCCGGCTAAATTAAACAAAAACGAGGGGGCAAAGCCCCCTCGTTTTTCGTTGGCCCGAATCGACCCCTCCATTGTAGACGGCTGCCCCCAATTGAGTTGAACTGACGAGCAATGACGCCAACCCTGATGATCGCGCTGACCCTGGCAGTCCTCTTTGTGGCCGCGCTGGTCAAGTCCACGCTGGGCTTCGGCGAGTCCTTGCTCGCCATCCCCCTCCTGACGCTCGTTCTCGGCATCCAGACGGCTGCTCCGCTCGTCAGCATGATGGCAGGCCTATTGACGGCCGTGATCGTTCTCCAAAATTGGCAGCGGATGGAATTCACGACCACCTGGCAGTTGATCGTCGCGGCGATCATCGGGGTACCGGTCGGCGTTTGGGGCCTGAGAACGCTCCCTGAAGCCTGGCTGACCACAGTTCTGGGCGTCCTTCTTATCTTCATCGGCATCTACTATTTAGCCAGACCAACGCTCGGCGCACTGCATGGCAGTTCTTGGGTCTATCTATTCGGCTTTGTCTCCGGCGTCTTTGGCGGCGCCTACAACATGGCCAGCCCACCGGTCGTGGTCTATGGCGCTATGCGTCGTTGGTCGCCCGAGCAGTTTCGGGTCATGCTGCAGGGGTTCTTCCTGCCAATCAGTATCATGATCCTGATCAGCCAGGCCGCTGCCGGTCTGTGGACCCAATGGGTACTGCAACTCTTTCTGCTCTCCCTGCCGGTTGTAGTACTCGCCTACTGGCTCGGCAGCCGATTCAACCGGACCATGTCGACCCGCCTCTTCGAAAAGCTGATCTATGGCGGGCTGATCGTGCTTGGTGCGATGCTTTTGATATGAATTCCGGTGAAAAGCAAATCCACGTAGAAACACAAAGATCCACGAAGGGATATTAGCTCTTGTGTTTCTTCGTGCCGCTTCGTGTCTCTTCGTGGATCAATGTTGTGTGGCATTAACCGAAAGCAGGTGTCCCAGATGCAGCTTCCAATTGATCGATCGATGTCTCCGGAGGACTGGGAAGATGCGCGAATCGCCACTGCGGCATACGCCAATCCGCATGCGCTTCGCGGATTTCGCCGGGTGGACGGCTTGGGGGGCAACATTTTGAATCCGGCTCAACTAGAGACGGATCGAGCCTTTGACAGGCAGCTGACGCAGACGTTCCAGCGCTTGCAGGCGACATATCCTGACATCACGTTGGGGCGTTACCACATTCGCATGCCCTATTGGCAGCAGACGGATGAAGACCTGCCCACGTCATACTCGTTTGTCCCTGCCCCCGAACGCCTGACCACCACCTCTGTTACTGTTGCCCTGGTTCCACAGCAGAGAATCCGCTCGGCCGAACTAGGCTACTACATGAACGGCCAGACGTTGTTGCCCTTGCGTGAGCGGCTGGCAGGCAGCAGATATCATGGCATCGCCGGCAATCTCGGTTATCGCATGACCGAAAATCTGATCCATGGAAAACTCCCCTGGTCACACCACCTGCGGTATCCCGATTTTCCGCTTGCGCCTGTTCTTTCCTATCTTGGTTTCTACTTCTTCAGAGATCCGGATAGCGGCCGAGTCAACAGCACGTTTCAGGGCGCTCATCCCTCAGCGGTCGGTGTCCGCATGGACAGGCAGGTTGACATCCTGCCGCGTCTAGAGATTCCCGGCTATCAAGTGACGCTATGGAACCGGACGTTCACGGTGAGAGCCATCAATGTCTCCGGGACGACGGCATCCGAAAGCGATGTTGCGCTCTACACGCCTGGGCTATGGATGCCCGAAATGGTTGATCAGATCGACAACTGGCAGACCTATGCACAGGAAGTGCCGGGGCGGGAGCGCGTCAACGTCTTCATCGCCAACGAGGGTGACGGCAGTCAGCCGATCGAGAAAGTGATCCACATTTGGGATGGACGTGCGCCACTGCCGTCATTTGGCGCCGTGCTTTCATTCAGCCGCGAGCGCTTTGCCCAACTCTTCGCCGGACGTCGCTGCCCGCTCAACGAGCGCGTTTTTGTTCGGCCCATCGACTGTCCTTCGCTGGAACAATACTGCCAGGTACTTGGCGGATTCGTGCCTGCCGTAGTGAATGGCCGACACCTCCTCGCTGTCAACACAGTAAGACAGGTGCGCCGCAATCTACACGAGCATGGCAACGCCTTGTCTCCGCTGGCTGAGTGCGGGCGCGAATCCAGGAATTTCGACCCTCATATTCGTGAACCGGCCGGTCTTTTCGTGCAGACGAGCAACGGCGACATAGGTTGGGTGCTCTTCGATGGGCGGCACGAGTTGAGCATCGGCGCCAGCGTCGTAGACGCCGGTCAAATTCTGAGGCTGTTGCAGGGACAGGGGATCTTCGAGATCGAGCAGGCCTTTTTTATCGACGGCGGGTCCGCGATGAAAGTCTACGCTGTCGAAACCGGTAGCCTGGACGAAGAGGGAGGCGACGAAGAAGACAACGAAGATTCGATCAAGCTGGACCTGTTGAACCGCGTAGCAGCAGGATCACGAAACCGACCCGGCGCTGATCCGGATGGTCTGAATCTATACACGCTGTTGATGCTTGACCTCATGGATTGATAGTATCGAGTCCCTTGTTTTCCCTCTTTGGATCCGTTCCGCTAGGCCACAGTGGAACGGACCCAACTCTTCTCCATCCGGGTCTGCCGTCCTACAAGCCATTCTCATACACAAACTCGCCGCCGACCATGGTGGCCACAATGCCTGCCTCTAAGATCTCTTCCGCTTCGATGCTGAAGATGTCGGCGTCCAACACCACCAGATCGGCCAATTTGCCGGCAGTCAGCGAGCCCTTAATGGACTCTTCACAGGCTGCGTATGCTGCGCCCAGGGTGTAGGCGTAGACCGCATCCTGGATACTGAGGCACTCCTCCGGATACCAGCCTTCAGCGCCGGGATAGCCATCGGTGCGGCGGCGGGCCACAGCCGCGTAGAGACCCTCCATGATGCTGGGCGTCTCCACCGGCGCATCCGAGCCGAAGGCAAGGACAGCGCCGGTGCTCAGCAGCGTACTCCAGGCGTAGGCCAAGCGACAGCGGTCGCCCCAGTTGTTGTCGGCAGAGACGATATCCTGGGTGCAGTGGATGGGCTGCATGGAGGGAATCACATCCAGTTCGGCGAAGCGACCCACGTCATCCGGATGCAAGATCTGTGCATGCTCGATGCGATGGCGCAGGTGCAGGCCGATGCCGGCGGTGCGCGTCGCCTCGATGGCATCAAGCACGTTGCGGTTGGCCTGATCGCCAATGGCGTGGATATACACGGCCAGACCGGCGCGTGACGCCTTCTCGATCTGGGCCTTCAGATGCTCGGCTGTGGAGACGGCGATGCCGAAGTTATCCGGCTCATCCTCGTAGGCCTCGACCATCAGCGCTGAGCGCGCACCCAGCGAGCCGTCCGAAAAGATCTTGAGCGCGCCGATGCGGATCCACTCGTCGCCGAACCCGGATTGCAGGCCAATCTCGATGGCCGCGTCCAACTCGCTCTCCGGGATCTGCTGAAGAATGCGCAGCTTCAGTTCGCCCTTGCGACGCAACTCCTGGTAGGCACGCAGCGCCGGGGCTGCCTCCATGTTGTGAACGCCGACGATGCCCAGTTCATGGGCCTTGCGTTGCGCCAATTTCACCGCTTCCACCGCCTCAGCATCGGTGGGCTCAGCGATCAGCGCAGAGATGAGATTCATAGCATTCTCCAGCAGAATACCGGTCGGCTCGCCGGTCGCCGGGTCGCGCACGATCTCGCCTCCGGGCGGGTCAGATGTTTCGGCTGTGACACCGGCCAGAGCCAGCGCACGCGAGTTGGCCCAGCCGGCATGGCCACACTTGCGGCGCAAAAAGGCCGGATGGTCCGACGTGACAGCGTCCAGATCAGCCTTGCTTGGAAATTGCCGGCCCTCCCAGAAGACCTGGTCCCAGCCGCGGCCGGTCAGCCATTGGCCTGTGGGCGCCTCGGCGGCGCGGGCAGCCACTCGCTCCTGGGCGGTCGCCAAGGAGGGAACGTTCATCAGATCGATCTCCGCCAGACTCAGCCCGTAAGAGAGGAAGTGTAGATGGGCGTCGATGAACCCTGGCGTGACGGTGCGTCCGCCCAGATCGATCTCGCGTCCATCATCGGCGAGCAACGCACGCATGGCCTCGTTGCTGCCGATGCCGACGATCTGCTCACCGGCGATGGCCACGGCCGCGACATAGGACAGAGCCGCGTCCATGGTGTGGATGTTTCCATTGGTCAATACCAGATCGGCTGACATTTTCTCCCTCGCTTTTCTGCTCTAAATCAGTATAATTGAATGGGTAAAATCTGTGGCTCGATTGTATCACAGCGGGAGGCTGAAATTGTAGCTCGACATTGATGTCGGTGCAGATTTTCCCCGCTGAAGTGGTAGGCTACGACATCAATGTCGAGCTACATCTTGCATCGCAGACTGCAACGATAGACACCCATATCCAGATGGAAACGGAGCCTCAAATACGATGAATGAACATGCAGACACCCTCTTTGTCCATGCCCATCTTTTCACCATGCAAGGCGAAGGCGTGGGGTATATCGCTGACGGCGCTGTGGCGGTGGAAGGCTCCCGGATCGTGTACGTCGGCAGGACGGATGAGTTGATCGACCGATTTCAAGCGGATGAACGTATCGACGCCACAGGCCACGCCATTCTGCCGGGTCTGATCGACGGCCATATGCACACGCCCTTGGCCATTGTGCGCGGCGTGGCGCAAGATGTCAGCAACTGGATGCAGGCCGCGCTGGCGCCCTACTCTCGCCATCTGTCACCCGAGTCTGCGTTGGCCGGTACACGCCTCAACGTACTGGAGGCGTTGCGCTCAGGCACCACCACCATGGGCGACTACACAAAGCCCTACGACGGCTGGGCCGAGGTCTTCGTGGACGCAGGCGTGCGCGCCGTGCTGACGCCGACGATCAATGCCATGCCGCCGGGTGGCATGGCCGGCTGGCGCATGGGGGATATCTATCCGCTGGATGAGTCGGTCGGCAAACAGGCCATCGATGAGGCACTGCTCTTTGCCGACAACTGGAATGGAGCAGAGGATGGCCGCCTCACCGTCATGCTGGGGCCGCAAGGGCCAGACATGATCGACGTGGATCAGTTGATGATCGTCAAGCGATTGGCTGCGAGCCATGGCTTGATGATCCACATGCACGTGGCCCAGGGCGATCGAGAGATCGAGCAGATGCTCAAACGCTACGGCAAACGCACGCCCGAATTTCTGGATACAATCGGCTATCTGGACGACCAGTTGCTGGCCGTCCATCTGACCGAAGCTACCGATGAGGAGGCCGCCATGATCGCCTACAGTGGGGCCAACATGGCGCTCTGCTCGGGTAGCATCGGCATCATCGACGGCATCGTGCCGCCGGCCTACATCTTCCGTCATGCGGGCGGTAAGGTGGTGCTCGGCTCTGACCAGGCCTCCGGCAACAACTGCAACAACATCTTCAACGAGATGAAGTTGACCGCGCTCTTCAACAAGATCAAGTTCCGCGATCCGACGGTGCTCAACGCCTGGGATGTACTGCGCATGGCCACTATCGAGGGCGCGCAGGCCATCGGGCTGGGCCACGAAATCGGCTCGCTGGAGTCCGGCAAGAAGGCGGATCTGATCATGGTCGACCTAATGGAGCCCAACCTGCTGCCCATGCTCGAGGCTCCCATCCGCACCATCGTACCGAATTTGGTCTACGCCGCTACCGGCCGCGAGGTGCGGCTGGTCATGGTCGACGGCCGCGTGCTGGTGCGCGACAGCCAGGTCCTCACCATGGACTCGGCCACCATCTGCAAGGAAGCGCAAGAGCGAGCCATGATCGTCGCTGGCAATGTGGCGGGGGATCCTGTTCATCGCAATATGGCGTTGCTGGATGCCATGGAGGCGGGGCGATTGTAGATCCACGGAGTCCCAAAGGGCCACGAGGAAAAACACGAAGAAATGATTAAGGGTGTGTTGAAGATGAGTTGAGCAAGTAGGGGCGTGCCCTTGTGGCCGCCCACCGCCAGCAGCCAAACGTTTCAACTCATTTTGAAGACACCCAAATGAAAAACAGGTGTTCCCATTGAGTTTCGTAAGTCTTCGTGGATCAAACAAACGGAGCCAAATTAATGCCAACAACCCTAATCCAAAACGGTACAGTTGTCCTTGGCCAGAGTGTCAAACAACGAGATCTTCTGATCGATGGCGAACGTATTGCCGCGGTGGGCGATCTGTCCGGCGTCTCTGCCGACCAGACTGTCGATGCATCTGGCCTGCTGGTTCTCCCAGGCGGCGTCGACACCCATGTTCACTTCAACGATGTCTTCATGAACACGATCAGCGTCCATGACTATGCCTCCGGCACACGCGCCGCGGCATTCGGCGGTACCACCAGCATCATCGACTTCTCCAACCAGGGACCGGGCGCCACTCTGATGTCGACATTGGATGCCAAGTTTGCCGAGGCCCAGGGCAAGGCCATCATCGACTACGGTATCCACCCGGTCATCACCCAGCCGACCGAGGCCACGCTGGACGAGATTCCCGACCTCGTGGCCGCGGGCGCGCCCACCATCAAGCTCTACATGACCTATCGGGACGAGGGGCTGCTCATCGAAGAGCCGGATATGCGCCGCATTCTAGCCCGGCTGGGCAACGCCGGCGGCATGGTGTTGGTCCACGCCGAGGACAACGACATGGCTGAGGCCAGCATCCCCGGCTTCATCGAGCGCGGGCAGACGGCCCCCATCTATCACGCCGAGAGCAAGCCGCCGGCCATTGAGAATCACGCCATGGAGCGATGCATTGAGATGGTGCACGACGCAGTGGCCGACGGCAATCAGGCCCGACTCTTCATTGTGCACATGACCACGGCCGAGGGCGTCGACATGGTCGGCGTGGCCCGCGGCCAGGGTCTGGACGTGACCGCCGAGACCTGCATGCACTACCTGGTTTTCACAGACGAGATGCTGCGTCGGGCCGACGGCATCAAGTGGATCTGCTCGCCGCCGCTGCGCGATCAGGCCGCACAGGACAAGCTCTGGCAGGCGCTGCGCGACGGTCGCATCGTCCAGGTCACCTCTGACGATGCGGCCTATGACTGGGAGGCCACCTGCTACGGCCAGGAGCGCTTCGACCTTTGCCCAAACGGCATGCCCGGCATCGAGCCCCGCTTCCAGGTGCTCTACTCCGAGGGCGTGGCCAAAGGGCGCATTTCGCTGCCCCGCTTTGTGGAATTGGTCGCCACCAATCCGGCGCGCATCTTCGGCATGGCGGGCAAGGGCGAGCTGCTGCCCGGCTTTGACGCTGACATTGTGCTGCTCGATCCAACAGAGCGCTGGACTATGGGGCAGGCCAATTCCCATTCACCCAATGATTGGCACGCCTATGAAGGGCTGGAGATCACCGGCAAGATTCGACAGGTCTATCGCGTGGCGAATTGATTATCGATGGAGACGAATGTCTGGCCACACCGGGACGCGGAAAGTATCTGCACCGCGTCTTGCCCGGGGTCGACGCATGGTGACCAAGGTGACAGTCACCGGCAGAATGGCTCATGGATAACTGTCACCTTGTATCATCCCCTACCGATAGCGCACCGCTGGAGAATCTATGTTGACCGTCAATCGCACTCGCTTTTTGAACGCCTTGAATACCGTAGCCGAGTTTGGTCTGCTTCCCGACTCGGAAGGTGGCGGGCGAGATCGTCGTCCCTTTTCACCGGCGGAGCGGAATGCGCGCCGCTACTTCACGGAGCAGGCCGAGACAGCAGGCTTGACTGTCACCACCGACGCTGCGGCCAATTTGTCGGCAAGATTGGCGTGTGGACCGGCCAATGCAAAAACGCTGCTCCTGGGCTCACACCTGGACACGGTGCCCAATGGCGGTCCTTACGATGGCGCGTTGGGCGTTATTGCAGCGCTCGAGGTGTTGCGAGTGGTGGCGGAGAAGGGGCTTTCTCTGCCATTTGATTTGGAAGCCATCGCCTTCACCGACGAGGAAGGGCGCTTCGGCGATTTCTTCGGCAGTCGATCTCTGGTCGGCAGCCACACCGACGGAACGCTGGATACGTTCTTCGCAAGGGCCGAAGCCTACCCCGATGATCTGGCAACCATGTCGGAGCTAGTCTCAGGTGGTGTGACCCGACAGGGCCTAGCCCAGGCTCTGCGCGATCCCGAAACCCTGGGCGGCTATCTCGAACTGCATATTGAGCAGGGCCCGCGACTGGAGCATTCGGGCCTGGTCATCGGCGTGGTCAGCGCCATCTTCGGGCGCTCTTCATTCAAGCTTACGTTCGTTGGTCGTCCCGACCACGCGGGTACCACGCCCATGGATCTGCGTGCCGACGCGCTGGTGGCTACCGGCCAGTTTGTCACGCGTGGGCCTACACTCGTCCGTGAAGGGTTTCCCGATGCGGTGATCACTTGTGGCGGCATCAGCGTGGAGCCGGGCGTCTACAACGTGATACCGGGCCGGGTGACGCTGTTGGTCGAGTTCCGGGCGGCGACCCAGATTGAACTGGCAGGAATCGACGATGCGCTGCAAGGATTGGCGGCCGAGATCACGTCGGCGC
>CAWKCP010000021.1:0-202995 GCA_963848115.1 uncultured Chloroflexia bacterium
GGCGATGTCACAGGTCGGCATGGGGTCGGCCTATGCAGCAGCAGCCCAGGATGCCCAGGGGCGCGACCTGGATGGCAGCAAGACATACAGCGTCACCCTGCCCGCACCGATCCCCGCCAAAGATTTCTGGTCGTTCATGGTCTATTCAACCCAGCACCGCTCCATCCTGGAAACCGATCAGAAGTCCGGTGGGGTGGACAGCAACAACCCGGATTTAAAACCCAACAAGGATGGTTCCTATACCGTTTGGTTTGCTCCCCAGGCCCCGGAAGGCAAAGAAGGCAATTGGGTTCAGACGCTACCAGGAAAAGCCTTCTGGGTCATTCTGCGGCTCTATGGCCCGCTGGAAGCCTGGTTCGATCAAAGCTGGAAACCAGGTGATCTTGAGCTGGTGGAATAGGGCGGGTACACCAGCACAGCACCACACAAACACTCGTGAAACTTAATCAAGGAGAAAAGAAATGTCTGAAATAGTTGAATACAAACCCGGAACATCCTTTCCCGGCGTCATTGGCCGGACTCTGGACGAGTCCTCGCCCGCCTGGCCGGAACCAACGCGGGCCAAAGAGGGCGCGCCCAACGTTATCTTTTTCGTATGGGATGATGTGGGCTATGGGCAAATGTCCGCGTTTGGCGGCCTGTGTGACACCCCCACCCTGGACAAGTTGGCAGACCAGGGGTTGCGCTACACCAACTTCCACACCACGGCGCTCTGTTCGCCCACCCGGGGCTGCGTGTTGACCGGGCGTAACCACCACACCCTGGGCCTGTCGGCCATCACGGAACTATCGATTGGTTATCCGGCCCACAATGGCTATATGGGCTTTGAACACGGTTTTCTCTCGGAAATGCTATTGGAGCACGGCTACAACACCTTTGCCGTCGGCAAGTGGCACCTGGCCCCGCCTGAAGAAACCACCACGGCAGGTCCCTTCCATCGCTGGCCGCTGGGTCGTGGGTTCGAACGCTACTATGGCTTTTTGGGCGGCGATACCGACCAGTACTTACCCGATCTGACCTACGATAACCACCCGGTCCCTGTACCCAAGACTCCAGAGGAAGGCTACCACCTGAACATTGATCTGGCCGATAAAGCCATTGAGTTTATTCAGGATGCCCACGTCAACGCCCCGGAGAAGCCCTTCTTCCTGTATTACGCCACCGGCGCCGGGCATGCCCCGCATCATGTGGAGCCGGAATGGATTGAGAAGCACAAGGGCAAATTCGATATGGGCTGGGACGCATACCGCAAGGTCGTCTTTGAACGCCAGAAGGAGATGGGCATTCTGCCGGCAGGTGCGGAACTCTCCGCCCACGACCCCGATGTGCCGGAATGGGACTCGTTGTCGGACGATGCCAAAAAGATGTATGCACACCAGATGGAAGTGTATGCCGCGTTCGTCGAGCAGACCGACTACCATTTTGGGCGCATCATCGAGTTCCTCGAAATGCTCGGCGAGCTGGACAATACAATCGTTGTGGTCATCTCCGACAATGGGGCCAGCGCCGAAGGCGGCGTCCACGGCACCTTCAACGAAACCTTGTTCTTCAATGGTGTTGAGGAAACCCTGGAAGATAATCTCGAGCACTATGATGAATGGGGCAGCCCTAACACCTTTCCCCACTACTCGTGGGGTTGGACCTGGGCCGGCGATACCCCCTTCCGCCGCTGGAAGCGGGAAACCTATCGCGGCGGCGTCAGCGACCCCTGCATCGTGTTCTGGCCGGAGGGAATCAAGGCCGGCAACGAAATACGGACGCAATACACTCACGTCATTGATCTGGTACCGACGGTGCTGGAAGCGTTGGACATCGAAGCACCGACGATGATTCGCGGCGTGCCGCAATCGCCTGTCCAGGGGCTCAGCTTCGCGCACAGCTTCGACGATGCCGCGGTGGAAAGCAAACACCACACCCAATACTTTGAGATGTTTGGCCACCGTTCCATCTACCACGAGGGTTGGAAAGCGGTTTGCCCCTTCCCGGGTCCCAGCTTTACCGAAGCCGCCGAGAAAGAACGCTACTTTGGGATGCCGCTGACCGCTGAACTGCTGAATGATCTGGATGCCCACGGCTGGGAACTCTACCATGTGGCGGAGGACCCGGCAGAGACCAAAAACCTGGCGGAAGAGATGCCGGACAAGGTGCAGGAAATGGCTCAGCGCTGGTACGCAGAAGCCGGCAAATATGGCGTTTTGCCCCTAGGATCGGCTGAACTTGCCCGCATGAATGTTCCGCGCCCGACCGTCTCCCTACCTCGCAAGCAATATACCTATTACCCCGGCGGCGCGCCGATCGCCTTTGCCGCCGCCCCCAGGCTCTACAACCGTCCCTACAGCATCACGGCTGACGTGGTTATTCCTGACGGGGGAGCGGAAGGGGTTTTGATGACCCATGGTAGCCGCAATGGTGGGTACGCGCTCTCTGTCAAGGATGGGCGACTGCACTACATCCACAACTATGTCGGGCTGGAAAGGTTCGAGGTGGTCTCGAGCGAACCGGTTCCTGCAGGGGAGGTCAGCCTGCGCTACGAGTTTGAGCCAACCGGTGACCCTCAGTTCCGGGAGGGCAAAGGCTCGCCGGGCCGATTCCAACTCTACATCAACAATAAGCTGGTCGGTAACCTGGAGGTTCCATATACCGTCCCGATGACATTCGGCGTGCTGGGCGCAAGCTGCGGCTATGCGGCTTATGACTCGGTGGCCCCGGAGGTCTACCAAGCGCCATTCCGCTTCACCGGCGAGATCAAACAGGTAGTCATTGATGTGTCCGGCGAGGTTATCAAAGACGAAGATGCCGAGCTGAAACGGCTGATGACACAGCAGTAGCGTTCATCAGGAGCAGAGCTTCGGTTTTTCTATGGCGCGCCAGTAGGCCGTTTTCTCACCCTCCTGGCGGAGGCGCAAGCGAGGCAGCCTTCGCCAGGGTAACAAATAGACGAGGCAAATATTCGCCGAGGGAGAACTGCCCCCAGTCGATGGATTCTGGTCGCTGACCGTGTATGACAGCCGGATGTTCGCGGTCGCGAACCCGATGGATCGGTACGCCATCGGTGACCGTGACGAGTTGGCCTTCAACGCGGATGGCTCCTTGTCGCTGACCATCCAGCACGAGTCGCCGGGCAAGGACAAGGAGAGCAACTGGCTACCCTCGCCGCGGTCAGGGGGCATCATCCCGATCATGCGTCTCTATGGGCCGCAACAGGATGCAATCGTGGGACGCTGGGACCCACCCAAATGGCAGCGGGTCTGATGAGGACAGGACAAGATAGATAAACTCTTTTGGAATTTTGGAGAAAAACGATGGAACTTCTAGACACACTTTATAGCCTGATGGGCCTGGTCTTTGTGCTGGGCACGATTATTTCGATGGGGCTAAGCCTGACGATTGACCAAATTACCGGACCACTGCGCAATGTCCGCTTTGTGATTATCGCCTTGCTGGCTAACTTCGTCGTCCCACCGATCTTGGCGCTCATTCTGATCCGGGTCTTTTCCCTGGATGAGCCTCTAGCAGTCGGGTTGCTGCTGGTTTCATTGGCGGCCGGTGCGCCGGCACTGCCCAAAACGGCGGTATTTGCCAAAACGGATACCGCCGCAGCCACCGCTCTGATGGTGCTCCTGGTGGTGGCCACGATCGTGGTGCTGCCGATTGCCCTGCCTTTGCTGCTGACCGGGATCTCGGTCACGTTTTGGGATATTGCGTCCGGGCTGGTCTACCTGATCCTGATCCCGCTGGCGCTGAGCCTGTTTGTACGCGCACGGTATTCGGAAATAGCCGGGTCAGCGCAACCTTTCTTTGCTCAAGCTTCCAACCTGAGTTTGTTGATCCTGTTGGTGCTGATGGTCGTGTTGAATTTCAGTAAAGTGATCGGTCTGCTGGGCTCCGGCGGCCTGTTGGCCAGCCTGATTCTGGTGATTCTGACCACAGCTGGCGGCTACCTGCTGGGCAAACTGGGGAAAGCCGATGGCTGGTTGCAGGCCCTGGGCGCCGGGCAGCGCAACATTGCCGCGGCCATGGTGGTCGCCACCATGAATTTCGGCAACGACGAAGTCGTGATGGTGGTGGTCTTCTCGCTGATCGTCATGGTGGTTTTGATCCCGCTGGCCCTGGAATTGGGCAAACGACGATCCAGCGCAAAGGAGGGCGATGGGCAAGAATCCACTACAGTGCTTGCGTAAAAATGATTCAACCTATTTGTAACCTCAGAGGAGAATTTTCATGAAGAAACGCTTTATCATCTTGGTGCTAGTGCTTGTCACACTGCTTGCACTGGCGGCTTGTCAGGGGGTCCAGCCACCGGCAAGCCCGAATTTGGCCGGCACGAACTGGATTCTCAGTTCGTTGGACGGCTCCCTTCCCTTGCCCGGCGTCACTGTCTCGCTTCAGTTTGGCGACGATGGCACGGCAGGAGGGTCGGACGGCTGCAACAGCTACAGCACCACGTATGCCCTGAATGGGACAGACCTCACGTTCGGCCAACCCATGGGTGCTACGGCAATGGCCTGTCCTGAACCTGTTATGGATCAGGCCAATACCTATATGCAGACCCTGGCCACCACCAATTCCTTTGACGTGGACGGCGCTCAACTCACGTTGCGCAATGGCCGAAAGACGCTTGCGACCTTTGTGGCTGATTCGCAAAGCCTGGCGGGCACCACCTGGCAAGTGATTTCCTACAACAATGGTCGGGGCGGGGTCGTCAGTGTCATCATTGGCAGCCAGATCACAGCCGATTTTTCCGCCGACGAGATCACAGGCAATGCCGGCTGCAACACTTACTTTGCCGCGTATTTGACCGAAGGCGCCAATCTAACCATCGGCCCCGCGGGCACGACGATGATGGCCTGCGATTCGCCCCCCGGCGTGATGGAGCAGGAACAAGAGTATCTGGCCGCCCTGGCGAGCGTTGCAAGTTTCAGCATCGAGGGTGAACGCATGCGGATGCAGACTGCCGATGGCGCGACCGCAGTGCAGTTGGAGCGAGAACGCGGTCTCACAGTCCCTGAGCCTGAGCCAGGTGTGCCTACGGGTCGCGTGACCGCGACCGGCGGTGCGAATATCCGCTCAGGTCCGGCCACAAACTATCCGCTGCTCGGCGTGGCGCCGTTCGGAGCCGAAGGCGAGATCGTCGGTCGCAGCCCGGATGGTCAATGGTGGGCGGTCGCTCTGCCGTCCGCTCCTGGCGCCATCGGTTGGGTGTCGACCTCGATCGTGGCGGCAGTCAATGTGGAAGATGTACCCGTGATCCAGCCCGAACCGCCGGCATACGTTCCGCCGGCCCCGGCAACCCCTGCAGACCCACCTACGCCTGTGCCGCCACCCACGGCAACGCCATCGCCTGAGCTTGCTTTCTGGGCCGATCAGACGACGATCAATCAGGGTGAGTGCACCAATATCAACTGGTCTGTTGAGAATGTGCAGGCCGTCTGGGTCTACCCTCAGGGCGAATCCTATGATCGGTACCCAAGGGCTGGTCAAGGCAGTGAGCAGGTCTGTCCGTCTTCAACGACCACCTATGAAATGCGCGTGTTGCTGCGTAACGGCGAGGTGGTAACGCAGCAGGTGCAGATCGGTGTCAACGCACAGAATCCGCTTGCCGATACATCTTGGGAGGTGATCTCCTACAACAACGGACGAGGAGGTGTTGTGAGCGTCATCATTGACACACGCATCACCGCCAATTTCGGTGCGGACAACCAAGTGACCGGCAGCGGCAGCTGCAACGACTACTTTGGCTCATATGAGGTCGGGGGCAACAATATCTCCATTGGCGTGCCGGGTTCCTCGTCGATGGCATGCCCCGAGCCCGCCGGCGTTATGGAGCAGGAATTCGAGTACCTCACGGCGCTGCAGTCCGCCAGCACGTTCCGTCTGGATGGTAATCGCTTGGACCTGCGTACGGCCGACGGTGCTACAGCCGTGACGCTCAGCCGCTAGCGGCTGAGCGGATCGTGTTGGCAAGATAAGGTACGGATGCGTCAGCCGGCAGGCACCATTGTGCCGCAGGAGGCGCCGCTAGCCAGACAACAATGGGGTTCATGGACCATCTCCTTGGTTTGGCTGGGCAATCGCGTCTAAATTGTCCGCAACGGATGAAATCCGGCTCCTAACAGCGAAAAGCGCCCTCAGGCGCTGAGCCGCTGAGTCGGCTTCTCGTTGTTAGCGGCGGGTTTTAACCCTGCCGCAGAGAGGCTCTTCTCTGGAATTTAGACGCGATTGCCCTCCTTGGTTTGGTGACCAAGAAGTCTCGGTCCATGAACCCACTCGTTGTGTTCTGTTCCACTCCCGCTACACATGCCTCGGATAATACGTCTCAAAGCGGCGGATGCACTGCCAGCCATCCTGGTAGACATGGCACAGCCCCCAGTTGAGCGCCTGCAGTGGACTTTCGTCAGTCTCCTGGCTGCGGAAGAGGCCCATGGCCTCGGGTCCGCCTTTGATCACCGACATGATCTCAAAGTTGATGCCGTCCTCTGCATATTGGATGGTGTTCTTCTCCGGGCCGTCGGTGGTCAGCACCGCCGCAATGCCGCCCCGATAGGGCCAGACGCAGACCTCATGCCCGCTGTTGGTGACCGGGTTGTACTCTGACTTGACGTAGGGCCCTTCCGGCTGATCGGCAATGGCCACACCCCACTTGATCTCGCGCCCGCCGAAAGTCATCTGCTCGCCCATCCGCTCGCCCTTGTAGTAGAGCCAGAACTTGTCTTGATAGAAGAGCAGGCAGGGATCGTGGACCTTGTGGCTGTCGAAGTCGCCCTGGGTGACCACGCTGAAGCGGTCATCCTCATCGCCCAGCCACTCGCCGTTGTCTGCCGGCGACAGGATCGGCGTGTCCAACTTGCGCCACGGACCGTGAGGCGAGTCGGCCACGGCCATGCCGATCTGGTTCTTGACGCGCACGACGTAGGGTGCCTTGACCGTCTGGTAGACCAGATAGTACTTGCCCTCATGAGCAAAGATCTCGGGCGTGAAGACCGCTCGATCATCGTAGGCTCCAGCGGGTCCGCGGCCCACGGCCAGGCCCTGCTCCTGCCAGTCCCAGCCGTCCTCGGACGTGGCGTACCAGACCTCAGTCAGATCCCAGGGGAAGACCTTGGCCTCCGGATCGCCGCTGCCGAAGCCGGCCGTCTCGCCTTCGCCTCTGGTGTACCAGGTGAAGTAGGTGCCGTCGATCAGCAGCACCGCGCTGGGATCGCGGCGGATGACGCCCTCTTCGTAGGCGAAATCGCCGCCGAGGTCGGACTCCCGAAACTGGCAGAACCATTCGGGGCCTTTGGTGTAGCTCAAGGCGCGGATGGATGCCGCGCTCAATTTGCGGTCCTTGGATGGATTGTTGGTTTGCATGCGTTCCTCGGATGGTGACTTCAGACGGAAAACATTTGGGTGTGTCCAGATGATTGACAATTGGCGGCGGGCGGCCACAAGGGCACGCCCCTACGTTCTCAACTCGTTTTGTCTGCACAGCAGGCCCACGCGTACACCCAGAATATTTGTCCTTCGTGTAACTCTGTGCACCCTCCGTGCCTCCGCCGTGAAAAAAATCAGAGCAACGGCGGCTTACAGATCCGCTCCAGCGTCGCGCAGATGGCGTCGACCTTGTCCAGGGAGACGTCCGGCTCGCACTCGGCGTGGAGCATGAGACCGCCTGCCGGCATGAACAGGCCTTCGTACATCTCGCCGATATGGTCTTCGATCTCCGATGGCGTGGCAAACGGGAAGAGCTGTCGATCCAGATCCAGATGCAAGGTGACCTTCCCTTTGGCGACTTCTTGCAGGCCGGCCAATCCATTGGCCCGGATCTGCGGGTTGAGGATGCGCACGCCCACCTCGATCAGATCCGGGATGATCTCCAAAATCTTGCCGTCAGCTAGTGTTCATAGACAGGCACGCCCGCGTCACGGCACCGGCCATGCATGGCCTCGTAGGTCGGCTTGATGTATTTGCGCCACATGGTGGGGCTGATGGGCAACCTGTATTGCAGCCCCAGATCCTCGCCAAAGGACATATATTCGGCGCCAAGTTCGAGATATTTCTCGACCAGGGCAACGTTGTAGTCCTGAATCATCTGAATGATCGTCCACAGCCTGGGGTCGTCGGTGGCCATGTCGACCATCAGGTTTTCGAAGCCACGCAGGTAGTAGAGCAACATGTACATGAAGCCATGGGGAAGACCGCCGCCTCTGGCCAGCCCACCGGCCTGCTTGGCCGCCATCATCTCCTGACGCACCGTCTCCCAGTCCGGACGCGGACCAAACTGCCCGTCAGTCATGGGGTCGGGCGGTGTGTAGCTCTCCAGTGCGTCCCAATCTTCCAGTGGATGCACAATGGGTATGCTGTCCAGACCCTGTTCAATGTTGTCCCACACGATGCCCCAACAATCGGTGTGTTGGCCGTACTCGTAGAGAGGGTTGGTGATTTCGTCGAAGTCCTTCGAGCCTTTGATGTAGCCGGGAAAGGTGCGTGGGTGGGCCAGGACCACCTCTTCCAGATCCTCCCGGTATTTCATCCACGTGGCCGGCATCAACGAGACGACATAGGGCGTCCACTCCGGCGTGTCGAAATAGAGGGTCTTTAGGAAGTTGACCGTCTCACGGTTGCGGCCTGCGTAGCTGATCACTGACGATTCTCCTGTGCAGTTCTGTCTGGATTGGGTTGACATTTGATCGGTAACGTCCCCGGTACGGCCCAGTACCACTCCGGAAAATGAAAGGGTATTGGGTCGTGCCGGGGACGCGCAACAGCCATGACTTCTACTCGATGACAAACTCGCCGGCAATCGCGCTGACTTGCTCCGCTGCTGTCGCGCCCTTGTCATCGGGCCCGCAACCACAGCCTTCCGTCGACAGCCGGTACGTTGCCGTGCCGGCGCCGCTATCTTCCGGCACGGTCCACGAAAGCGCCGCATCTGCTCCGTATATGGATTCCACCACGGTCTGGACGTGACCACCGGGATAGGAAATTGATAGCCTCAGCAGGGACAGCTCGGTCTGTCCGGCATCCAGTTCTACGGTCATGGTGACCGGAATCTCAGGCGCAACGGGCATCGGATCGATTGTGACGCTGATGAATGGGCTTTCCGCCGTCGGCGGTGTAGTCGGATCGGCAGGCAGGGTTGGGCTCTGGGATGCGCAACCTGTCAAGAGCAAGAGTGCGAGTAGAAGAATGCGCACGTTGGTTAGCCCTTTAGCCCCGACATGGTGATGCCTTGCACGAAGTGTTGCTGCGCAAAGAAGAAGAGGATGATGACCGGGGCCACCATCATGGTAGAGGCGGCCATGAGCAAGCCCCACTCCGCCCGGTGGTTCATCACGAAGACCTGTAGACCCAGAGAGAGCGTGTATTGAGATTTGTTGCTCAGATAGATCAGCGGCCCCATATAGTCGTTCCAACTGGCCATGAAGGCGAAGACAGTCACGGTGGCCAGAATCGGCTTGGCCAGCGGCAGCACGATGCTCAAGAAGATTCGGAAACGACTGCAGCCATCGATCATGGCGGCGTCTTCCAGTTCCCGGGGCAGGGTCATGAAGAACTGGCGAAGCAGGAAGATGTAGAAGGCGCTGCCCGCCAATGGCGGGATGATCAGCGGCAGAAAGGTGCCGACCCAGCCGATACGCGCAAAGAGGATGTAGGTTGGGATCATGGTGACCACCGCCGGCACCATCATGGTAGAGAGCAACAACATGAAGATTGTATTGCGCCCGGGGGCGCGCAGGCGTGCAAAGGCATAGGCCGCCAGGGATGAAGTGAAGACCGCACCGAAAATACTGGGAATGACAATGAACAACGTGTTGATTAGATAAAGATGCATGGGGGCGTACAGGAAGACATCAGGATAGTTCAGCCAGATCACGGGATCCGGGATCAGCGTGGGCGGGAACTGGGCGATCTGGCGGGTTGCTTTGAGCGATGTTGAGATCATGAAGACTAGCGGCACCACGAAGAAGATGCTGCCAATCAATAGGATCGTATGAGAAAAAATGCTCCTGACGGTCTTTTTGGCTGAACGCCGGGATTCTGTGATCGCTAAAGATTCCGGCTCTCTCGATCTGGCTGACTGTGTGGCCGTGGTCATCTAGTCCTCCCGATTGTCGACTTCGTAGTAGACCCATCTGGACGCAGTCTTGAATTGGAGCCAGGTGAGCACCAGAATGATTACGAAGAGTACCCAGGACATGGCCGATGCATAGCCCATCCTGAAAAAATTGAAGGCATTGCGATAAACGTAGATCAGGTAGACCAGGGTCGAATTTAGAGGTCCACCCATACCGTCGGTCAGCACGAAGATAACGGCAAAGACCTGAAACGTGCCGATAATCCCCATGACCAGCGTGAAGAAAATGGTCGGCGTGATGAGGGGTAGCGTCACGTTTTTGAATTTTCCCCACCAATTGGCCCCGTCGATCTCAGCCGCTTCATAGAGCGTCTGTGGGATATCCTGCAGCCCGGCCAGGTAGATAATCATGGTGCCGCCCGATGCCCAGACCATCAGCATGATGATCGATGGCTTCGACCAGATCTCCGATGAGAGCCAGCCCGGCGTGGGCAGCCCGACCGTGCGTAGAAAGCCGTTGACCAATCCCCACTGTGGTTGAAGCAGGTAGATCCAGAGCGCGGCAGAGGCGACGGCCGGCACGATGGAGGGGATGAAGTAGGCCGTGCGATAGGCGGCGAGGAATCTGACATTCTGATTGAGCAGCAGTGCGACGCCGAAGGAGGCCAGCATGCCCAGCGGTACGGCGAATACCACGATATAGAGCGTGTTGTAGAGGCTTGTGTAAAAGAGCGGATCCTGGAAAAGTGCGTTGAAATTTTCTAGCCCGACGAATCTTGGCGGCAGCATAATGTCATAGCGGGTGAAGCTCAATACCAACGATGCAATAATGGGGCCAAAGATAAAGACGAAGAATCCAATTGCCCACGGCAATATGAATAGGTAGAAGCTGATGGCCTCTCTTCCTCGCATGGTTTTGAGCCAAGGTTTTTTTTGGGTAGCTAGTGCCATCGTCATCTCTCCTGACTGAACCGTTGTCGGCTATAAGGAATGGCGATCAAATAACACAGTGTGTGATTCTAGTGAGAATCTCCCTCCCAGCCGTTCCCAAGTAAGTCAGCATTTACCAGGCTGCTGCGTAATCAGCCGGTTCTAGACGCCGTGTCGAATGGGGCGCCATGGTGTTAGATCTTCCGGGAAGCTGTCAGCTTCCCGGAAGCTTCTTGGAACGCTCGCTGCAAAACCGGAGACCTACGCCGAATCGATGCCTTCCCACGCACGATCGGTGGCTTCCTGCACCTTCTTCTGGGCTTCAACCATGGCCTGCTCGCCCGACATCTTGTGGGAGAGCGCAGTGCGGGCCGCGTTGTCCATCTCTACCCAATACTCCAATGCCGCGACACCCATTTCACTGCCGCAGCCATGGGTCCAGTTTTCCAGAGCGTCGATGCCCAGTGCCCAGGCCTTCTGCTCTCGCTCGCCCAGTTTCGTGACGTACTTCTCTTCCAGCATCTGCAGCGCAGGAATATAACAAGCCTGTGTCGGCCAGTACTGGGGCTCGCCGTCGATCTGCTCGCGTTCCCAGACACGCTGCGTGTCAGCCAGCGTTGCTTCGGCCCTGGCGTCCCAGCCCTCGACACCGCTTGTCCAGCGCATCAACTCCCACGCTTCGTCCGGAGATTTCACCGATGGCGGCATCACGAGGGAGAAACCGCACGACCAGGTGCTCTGCTCGCCGCCGGGCGGGATTGGCATCGGCGCAGTGTCCCACTCAAAGCTGGGGCTGCGTAGCAGGCTGCCGACGGTCCAGTCGCCGTCGGCCACCATCGCGACCTTGCCGGCCACGAACGGTTCGCCCAGGCCTGCCGATGTTGCTGCTTCGCTGTAGGCATTGGCCAACTCAAAGTCGCCGATGTATTGGTCGTAGAAGTCGACCATCCAGTCCATGGTGTAGATCCAGCGCTCGTCATCACACAGGATCGTTCGTTTGTCGTCGCTGATGGCCGGCGCTTTATTGAGGAATCCGTAGAGCCACATCCAGGAGTTGCCGAAGAGATAGGGGACAAATCCCATGCGCTCGAAGTTGTCGTTGCTGTCTTTGAGGTTCAGCTTTTCGGTGTAGTCGCCCAGTTCTTCCCAGGTGGTTGGCGGTTTTGTTGGGTCCAGACCGACCTCCTCGAAGGCATCCGTATTCCAATACAGATAGCGCACGTCGGTGTTCAACGGCAAACCGTAAATGTTGCCTTCCCAGGAGGATTCGGCCAGCTGAACCGGCGTGAAGTCATCGCGATTTAGGCTGGAGGCATCAAATTTCGGGGTTACGTCCGAGTAGAGGCCTTTTGCGGCGAATTGAAGGAAGGTGTGGCGATTCTGAATGGCCACATCCGGTCCGGTGTCAGCCGCGACTGCTGTGAGGAACTTCTGGTCACCGAATACGATGTCGCCCAGTTCGGTCAGGTTGACCGTGACGCCCGGATGCTGCTCCTCAAACTGTTCCATGATGTGTTCCCAAATGAGGTCGGTCCAACCCCACATGGTGAGTTCTACACTTTCCGCAGCAGGTACGGCGGCGCCCGAGCCGGCGCCCGGCGCAACCGGGGCCTGGCAGGCAACAAGTGCCGCGCCGGCCATCGCGCCAGCAGACAACATCAAGAAAGATCTACGTGACATACCTTTGTTCATTTTCTTCTCCTATTTGACTACGAAATGAACGTCCATGTTCGAAAAAAGTCAACGGATTATGAATGACGAACTCGGCCTTCGCTTCAATAAACCTCCTTCCTATAACCAAGCCTCAAACACCGCCGCCACATTTTCGGCCGACACGTCGTTGCCCCACTCGCATTGAGCGATCACGCCGCCGTTGCCGTCGTCCAGGGCCGTGCGCACTCGTTTCACGGCCTCGCGCACATCTTCCGGCGTTCCGAAGGGCAGCACCCACTGGCGGTCGATCTCGCCCCAGAAGGTGATTTTGCCCTTGAATTCGCGGCCGATCTCCTCAATATCTTGACAGAATAACTGGGAGTTGACCGCATCAACGCCAACCTCAATCAGATCGGGGATGATGGAGCGAATGTGTCCGTCCGAGTGGAAGAAGATCGCCTTGCCCGCGCCATGGATGAGGTCGCAGTAGTCGGCGTAGAGCGGCTTGTAGATCTCACGCCACATGGCCGGCGAGATGAGCAGGTTTGTCTGGCTTCCCCAGTCGTCCATAAAGGAGATGCCGTCGACGTCGGTCTTGACCCAGCATTCCAACTCACGCATGAAGAACTCATGTACGATATCGCGCAGACGCAACACCTCGGGCGTGCCCCAGGCCAGGTCCATGAAGAGGTTCTCTGAGCCGCGCAGAAACTGCATGCGTTCGAAGGGCCGCACGGTTGTTCCCGCCTTGACGAACTGTTCGGTGGCTGCACATCCGGCGTCGACGCGGCTGAAATCGGCAAATTCCAGCACCTCGTTGGGTGGTTGCAGGCTGTCCAGTGCCGACCAGTTTTCCAACGGCGGGGCCTTGACCTCGCCGATGACGCCGGGCTCGGCCACGGTGAACGGGCAACCCCATTCGTCAACATAGGTGCCGACGACCGCCGGTGTACCGCGGGTCTTATAGCCGGTGCCATACTGGATATCCGGTCCCGTGCCGTGGGTGACATCAGGTGATGCAAAGTCTGAAGGATAGCGTTCCAGCAGCGCGTTCAATTCATCACGTCGGTACATGGCGATGCCGGGCAGTGCCCATAACTCCCGCGGCACTCGGTCTGGCGACTGATGTCTGAGCGTGCGCAGAACACGTTCTCTTCCGGTCATTGGATTCTGTCCCTTTCAACGCTGAAGGGTGAAGACTTGCCGGTGCTGGGGATAGTCTGCTTTTGTCAAGCCGCCGGCGTCTGAATGGCGATGTCGATCGAGCGGCACCATATAGACGGTACGATATCTTACATTTTCACTCGGTGCAAGTGCTGAAAATTGTGGTCCATAGAGACCGGAGATCAGCAATACCAATTGTCAGGTCAACGACCCTATATCGTATGGGGCTTGCCCCGCCCACTACGCTCTGAGCAATGCCGCTGCTTCATCATAGCGTCCAAGCAACGGACAATAGATCGGGTCAGCATAGTTCGGCCGGCCTGCTTCATCCTGGGTCAGATAGTCGTTTTCGTGGCGGGCCAGCGTTCCATCGTCCCGGTAGGCCTGCTGATACTGGTTGGAAGCCGGTTGCATATGTAGGGCAATTGAACGGCAGGGACCATCCGTCAAATTTGATCCGCTGCCATGAATGGTACGGCAATCATGAAAGCTGACCTGGCCGCGCTCCATCACGGCCACAGTCTTGTTGACCGCTGCACCGCCGGTGACAAACTGTCTCTCAAGACCGTCAAGATCGCTGGAAAAGAAATCGAGATGGTTGTTGGGCGGCCACTGATGGCTGCCGTCAATGAACCCAATCGGGCCAAGTTCAGCGGGCATGGCCGTGAAGGGCACCCAGGCTGTCAACATCTCGTTTGACGTGCAGGTCCGCCAGTAGCCATAGTCGGTATGCCAACCAACGTTTTGGGGTTTGTTCGGATCGTGGGGTGGTTTGTAGAGGAGTTGATCATGCCATAATCGCACATCATCGCTGGCGACCAGTGCGGCGATGGCTCCGAGAATTGGCTTCAGTGCAAGCGTCTTTGGTTCGGGGACGGAGTGGATAGAGAAGTCGTTTTTACGTAGCACATCATACCCGCTTCCCTTCCGCCAACTCTGTCGGGTCGTTTTGCCGTCCGGTAGACGTATCACCTGTTCATCCAGGCCGGCGTAAAATCGTTCGCTGGCTTCAAGGGCGCGGTCAAGCTCGGCATCGGTGAAAATCGGCTTGGTGATGTAATAGCCGTGGTTCCGATAGAAGGCGATGTCCTCTTCGGAAGGCAAGAGCGTAGGATCAATCGGTGTCGCCATGGGTTCTCCTTGGAAAAACAATACTCGGTTTGTAGAGGCGCGTGGGGACCAACAGTGCTGATCATACTCACTGCGTGGACGTTTGTCTTTCGTCTTTCTGCCAAGTAGAATATTGAACGTGTGGAATATAGGCCAGAGAGGGAATTATGGGTAACGAATCTATCGCATCTGCGAACATTTCAATTCAGCCTGAGCGAGTTACATATCAAGATGAAGCCTGTTTGCTGCCCGAGCTGGCCCTGATTGGTTGGGCACGTATTGCGCATGCGGAAGGACTGGCAGCACATCGTCATCACGCCTACGAAATCTGCTATATCGCACAGGGGCAAGTCACCTGGATCGTGGAGTCAGATGTATACGATGTGCGTCGAGGCGAGCTGTTTGTCACGAAACCTGGCGCGGTTCATAGCGGGTTGAACAACACGATGCACCCCTGCGAAATTCGCTGGCTGCATGTTTCCCTACCTGAGGATGGTTTGGCTTTCCCGGGGCTAACTCTGAGCGAAATAGCGCAGTTGAGGGCTGATTTTGAGGCGATGCAACATCCTCGTTTTCTCGGTACGACAGGGATAGAGCACATGCTCGGCCACATTCTGTCTGAGCATCGAACTCCTTCGATGTATGCCGTCCCGCTTGTCCGCTCGTACCTGCACCAACTACTCATCCAAGTGGCTCAAGCCTATCAAACCCATTGCCGATCTCGAAGCAGTCAGTTCGTTACCACGTCTCAGCCGATCTGTCGTGTGCTTGAATGGATGGAAGCACACATGGCCGAGGCCTATCATGTCGAAGATCTGGCCCGAATCGCCACCATGAGCATCAGCCAATTTCACAGGCAATTTCTTGCCGAGACTGGCTTCTCGCCGGCAGAATACCGCACCCGTCAACGCCTTCAAATGGCCAAGCAATGGCTCACAGAAAGTGACCGTCCCATCTCGGACATCGCCTACGATCTAGGCTTTTCCACTGGGCAATATTTCGCAACCGTATTCAAGAAGTTTGAGGGGGTTACGCCGCATGAGTTTCGGCAGAGAGATGATCCTCAAGAAGTCACCTAATTCAGCGGTTCACGAACAGAGTGAGCGTAACGCTCCATGATCGGTGGAAAGAGGAGCCTCAGGTTTGGCAAGGAGAGATTGCTCGTTGCTTTGCTCCGTCGGAATAACAGTTCAACCTGAAATCGTGAACTACGCTGATTCATTCTTGCGTGCCTGCTGGTGTTCAGCCAGCAGAGCTTCCGTCGAAGAAGTGCCGCCCTCCAGCATGCCGGCCGCGGCCTCGATGGGATCATCATGCCATGGAATCAACGTCAGCACGCCGCCGTGATCCACAATTTCAATGCTCGAACCCGATGTCATTGAGTATTTCTGCCGTAGCGTCGCTGGAATGACAATTCTACCGTTGCTGCCGATCTTTAGTTTCATGATTCACCAGTCCGATCATCACCTTGTCACCTTCACCCGCCCACACTCCACCCGCGCGCCAACCGGCTCTCCCGCCCCATCCATGACACCGATCAATACCGGATACTCGCCGTCGGGCGTGACCGGATTGAGGTTGATGTCGATCTCGTCGCGCACGATCTCGCCCGGCTGCCAGGTGCTGGTCGGCCAGCGGCGTAGGGCCTCGTTGCCGCGATAGAGCCGGTCGCCCCAGACGCCCTCTTCGCCGACCATCTGCGCGGTGGCAATGTAGTCGTCGTCCAGCGGGGCGTCGGCGCGCCACCAGAGACGCACATGCACCCAGCCGCTGGGCGGATGCATGGCTTGATCGCCTGCGCTTGTGACCGGCGTGATCAACTCGCAGGCAACCAGCGTCAGGCCGGGCACGATCTCGGCGTCGGTGAAGTGGGCGTCAGACGACAGCTCGGGTAGTTCATCGAAGCGGCTTTGTAGGGCATAGCCGGTCAGGTTGATGCCGGTAGGAAATTGTTCGGTGACCAGTGGATACTGGCGGCTCAACCAATTCTGAACCACCCGCTCATCATCCACGCCCTCAAGGTGGCTCTGGGTCAGCCAGAGCGTGGCGGCGCCGTTGTCCATAATTCCCTGGATCGGCGGGCCTACGACAGCATCGGCGTCCCCTGGCGCGATGGGGCTGCCGAATGGATGGAAGACCGGCAGATCGCTCTCCGCGCGCTCGTCCTTTTCCAGGTACCACTGAAGCGGGCGACGGGTGTAGTCGACATGGGTGACAATGGCGGCCGGCAGGTCCGCGCCGGCATGCTGGTAGTCGACGATGTAGTCGGCGGCGGCTCGCCAGTTCTCACGATAGGCGTCCGGCGTCCAGAGCCGCGGCAGAGAGGCGGCAATCATCAATGTCACGACCAGCCCCACTGCCCAGCCGACCGCTCGCCAACGTTCGCCCAATACAATGACGCCACGGGCAATGGCCCAGAGCACAAAGGGGGCCATGAAGATGAGATAGCGATCCTCGCGGAAGACCGAGCCGCTGCGACTGAGCAGGACGTTGGCCACCAGCAGCGGGGCGCCGATCCAGATCAGCAGCCAGATGCGGTCATCGAGCACACGCGGCTGTCTATTCTTCACGATGGATTGTCCACGTAGGGGCGCACCCTTGTGGTCGCCCGCAGCTCCTAGGCCGGGCAACACCACACCGATCAACGCCAGTGCGCCCAGCAGCCAGAGCAGCAGATGCGGCCAGTCCATGCGCCAGAAAGTGAAGATCTTCAGCTCGCGGAGTAGATTGGGCACAAAATCGGCAAACGGCTGGCCCGGCGTGCTCTCGGCATTGCTCACGCCCCAAGCATTGTTTGCAAGCGGCAAAAAGAGCAGGGTCAACACTGCCAGCGCAATCAACCCTTCACCAAAACGATGCCAGTTGCCCGACTCCTTGCGCCCGACAATGGCCAGGGCCAACAAGGTCAGCCCGGCGGCAGGGGCGACAAACGCACTGAATAGATAGGTATAGAGTGCCGCCTCCAGCACAAGCACGAAGAGCAACCACCACCCGAGCCTGCGCTGCCATGTCCGCCCTTCCCACACGCGCAACAACGCGTAGGCCGTCCAGACCGCACCGGTGGCTGCCGGTTGGAACATGCGCAATTCCTGACTGTACCAGACCAGAACAGGGCTCAGCGCAACCAGTAGGCCGGTCAACAGGCCGGCGGGTCGGCCACTGAGTCGCTTCACCAGCAGCAGGATGCCGATGACCGTCAGAATGCCGAGCAGACTGCCAAAGACGCGGATGGCGGCATCGGCATGAGAAAGCCCAAAGAGGCCGAGAAACTCGCGCCAGTAGTGCAACGAGATGTAGTAGACCGGCGGATGCTTCTCCTCGATGAGTTGGAATGTGATGCGCCAGGTGTAGCTTGGGTCCGCGCCCGACCAATTGAGGCTGACCGATTCGTCGAACCAGATACTGTGATAGTTGAGCCGCCATAGCCGTGTCAACGCTGCTATCGCGAGCACCAGCCACTCTGGGAGATGCGAGGCGTAGGCGCGTGACAGTAGGGCCGTTGCCCGATTGTGGTATTGCGTGGAGGCGGATTGATCCTCGATGTTGTCGGTGCTCTGCATCCGTCTGTTCAATGTGTGTAGTGCGGAGTTGGTTGGGGCAGGTCTCAGACCTGCCCCAACCAACTCCGCACATCTTATCCCAATCCCAATTCTTTCAATCCCGCACGCATGAAAAATCGGCGATAGGCCCGGACCTCGGCCAGCTGTTCGTCAAGCTCGGCCTGGGCCAAGGCAAGTCCGTCGGCGTCCTGTTGGCCGTCGCCGACGTCGATGCGTACGGTGTCACTGGTCTGGCCGACCGGCGTCCATTCGACCAGCGTGACCAGCCCCTTGCTCTCCAGCCACAACAGGCACTGCCGGATCACCCCCTCAGTGACGCCGAGCCGGGCCGCCATGCGATTCAGGTGCAACAGCCCATCCTGCCCCAGTGCATAGCGGCACATACCCGCCACGCTACGCAATACGGATGAGAGCCGATCGTCCGTGGCATTCTGACCGCAGAGGTAGACCTCTGCCGGCTCGACCGTCTCAATCAGCCAGCGCAGCCGCTTGGACGAAGGCGGAATCGTCCAGACGACCAACGGCCGGCCCTTGGGTTGATCGGGCAGGTCGAAACGGGGCGCAAGGCGAGGCCGGCCGGCCTCTGTATGTTCGGCCACGGTCAAGTCGACGCCTTCGGCGTACCAACTCGCCTCGTCGTGCGAAGGCACGGCGCTCAACAACAGCGGTTGGCCGCGCAGGTCATGGATGACCAGCGTTTCGCTCGGTTCTGCCGGCCCTTCCGGCGTCTCTTTCTTGGCCGGGCGGATGGCAATATGGTGAAGCTGAACGCTGCGCTGACCGCGATATTCGTTGACGCCCAGCGTGTAGACCAGATCGATGGCCCCGGTCGGGATCTCAGTGTCTGCTCCGTGGAACCAGATGACCGACTGCGTGATCTTGCCTGCGGCGTCGGTTACAGCCAACTTGCGGTGGGTGCCGTCGCGGCCGATGCGCCGATCGTCGGTGACGGTCAGGTTGCGACTCATCAGCTTGGGGGTGGGGTTTCCCTGGCCGTAGGGAGCCAGGCGTTGCAACTCGCCGGCCAGCCCCAGGTCTAGGTCCGACAAGGAGACTTCGGCGTCGATGAGCAATCCGTCATAGGCGTCATCGCTGCGATGGAGTTCAATCTGCCGGCTCAACTCGCGGCGAAAGCGGTCGATGTTGCCGGCATCCAGGCTGAGACCGGCGGCTCCGGGGTGACCGCCGTGGCCGTTGAGCAGATGGCTGCAGGCAGCGATTGACCCGCCGATATCGACGCCGATGACGCTGCGGGCGCTGCCGCGGGCCGGCTTGCCCTCCGGTGTCAACAACAGCACAGTCGGCTTGTTGTACTCCTCGGCCAGCCGGGAAGCCACAATGCCGACGATGCCTGCATGCCAGGCTGGATGTGCCAGGACCAGTCCGTTGAAATCGAGATAGTCGGGGTTGCGGTCGATCATCTCCATGGCTGCGGCAGCGGTCTGGCTGGTCAGAAGCCGTCGCTGGCCGTTGAGGCTCTCCATCTTGGCTGCCAATTGGCCGGCGCGGTATGGGATCGTCGGTGGTGAGCAACTCAACCGCGACCGTGGCGTCCTCCAACCGGCCCAGCGCGTTCATGCGTGGGCCGATCTGAAAGCCGATGGATTCGCTGTCGATCTGGCTGGGTACGACGCGGGCCACATCCATCAGGGCCAGCAGGCCGACGCGTTGCGTGTTTCGCAACTGATCGAGTCCCCGTTGCAGCAGGTAGCGGGCGTCATCGACTTGTTCGGCCACATCGGCCACGATACCCAGTGCAACCAGGTCGAGCAGGGCTTCTTCATCGCCACGGCAGCCGGCCAGTGTGTAGAGTTCCTGCACCAGCTTGTAGGCAACGCCTACGCCTGGCAGCGTGCGCAACGGATCGTCGTCGGGCTGGAACTTGGGGTTGACGATGGCATCGGCACGGCGAACGCTATCCTGGCCGGCGCTCTCCTTGTCCAGGCCCCAGAGTGGATCAATACCGGGCGTCAGCGGCTGAAACTCAGGCGTCAAATCATGATGATCGGTGATCACCACGGTCAGTCCAAGATCCTTGGCAACCCCGATGGCAGGCCCTTCATCGATGCCGGTGTCGCAGGTGAGCAACACGTGGATGGGGATGGGAGAGGATTCCAGGGCCTCGGTCAGCTTTTCGGGCAGAATGCCATGGCCCTCAGTAAACCGATTGGGGACGTGATAGTGGATTCGTTCAGGCCCGGTCAGGGTTCGCAAGGCAGCCACCAACAGCGATGTGCTGGTCTGGCCGTCCACATCAAAGTCGCCCCAGACCAGAATATTCCGACCCTGCTCGATCGCGTCGTAGAGCAGTCGCGCGGATTCGGCGACGCCGAACAAGCGTGTCGGTTCCGCCGGCGTGTATGCGTCCGGATTGAGGAAGGCGTCGGCCTGTTCGGGTGTCTCGTAGCCGCGTTGGGCAAGCAGGCGCGCAATCAACGGGTGGCCGCCGACGAAGTCGATCAGCTCTGCCGACGGTTCAACCTGTGGGACAAGGCTCCAGGATTGGTCGATGGGTGTGCGCATCAGAAGGCCAACTCGGGGATATCATCCAAGGAAAACTCCAGCTCGATGGCCAGATCGGCGACAAAGAGCGCCTCGGCATCGGCGACTTCGTCCAGTTCGCCTGCCTCGCTTCCGCGGTTGCAGCGGCTGCGGTAGACGCAGTAGTTACAGAAGCGCTTGCGGTTGATCTCGACGTCGAGCACCTTGGGGAAATCGGCCTCGGAACGACCGTCAAGAATGGCGTCGAGGATCTGGTGCAGACGCACACGGTTGGCATCGTGCTGCGCCTGGTCATAGCCGAAGACAATCGGCTGGCCGGGCGCAGCGGTGAACCAGTAGGTCATCGCGACCTGCTCCGGCGCAATCGGTCCCCACGCCAGCCGGCGACTGGCTTCCACCAACACATAGGGGTAGACGATGCTCTGCAGGCGCTGACGAAGGCTACCCGCATCGGCCCGGCGTCTGGACGTCTTCCAATCGACGATGGTGACGCGATGATTCTCGTTCTCCGGATCATCGGCGGCGATGAGATCGTATTTCGCGGCCAGTCGAAAACGCCCCCTGGCCCCGATGAAGGGGATCGACAATACACGTTCCACTTCGACATGATCGTCGGGCAGATCGGCCGGTCGATGGCGTAGATAGGCGTCGTACCATCCGTCCAGCGGCGGCGTCAATCCAGCCTGCATCTGCCCCGTCTCCATGCCGATCTCGGCGCGTTCGACCAGCCGGTGGAATCGGGAGCCCAGGCGCATCAGCTGCTCATGTTCTTGAACCGGCGTCGCTTCGACCGCGGGCCATGGCAGTTGCTCGACATAGGCGAGCCAGAAGCGCCGTTGACAGTCCTCGAACGCCTGCAAGCTCGACTGGCTGAAGGCGAACGTGTCGGGCAGCGGGGGTCTCTCTAACGGGTCGGCTAATGGGCGATCTGTTGGAATCTCAACCATAGAAGACATGATAGCACAGGCCTGAAATGTGGAGCAATCAAGTTCGTGGGTACGCAGGGTTGTTGAGTCTGAAGTGATCGAGCAGTGCATTGCTGTGCCAGGCCAGTCGGATTGTCAATCCAACCTACACGGAAACTGGCTGGCTTCGGTAGGGCGGAATGGTATTCCGGCTGGCTTAGCCGGCTTCAGCCATTGCTGCCTGTGGATGCAAACCAAACCTACTTGTTGCCCGTTTCCTCATAGAGATCCGCAGTCCGGCGCGCACATTCGCGCCAACTGAACTGGGCCGCACGCGCAAGGCCGCGCTCGATGAGCGATGCGCTCAATTCGGGATCGTGCAGCACACGGCGCACGCCGGCGGCCAATGCCTCATCATCGGTGGGCGTGACCAACAGCGCGGCGCCGTCGGCGATCTCGGGAAGGCTGCTGGCATCGCTGCAGACCACCGGCGTGCCGCAGGCCATGGCTTCGAGCACGGGAAAGCCGAAGCCCTCGTAGAGGCTGGGCATCATCACACAATCAGCCCCGGTGTAGAGCGCCGGCACATCTTCCTGCGCGACATAGCCGGTGAAGATGACATCGTTCTCCAGGCCGAGTTCCTCCACCTGGGCACGGACCGGCTCGAAGAGCCAGCCCTTCCCACCGGCCACAACCAATTGATGTGATTCGCCGGCAGCTTTCAGCCGAGCCACGGCCTGCAGGGCCGTGGCATGGTTCTTGCGCGGCTCCAGCGTGCCCATCATGAATAGGTAAGGGCGTTGAACGTCGTAGGCCGCCCGCACCCGATCCACCTCGGCTTTCGAAGCCGGATGAAAATCCTCGTCGATGCCTTGGTGGATGACGTGGATTTTTTCCGATGGACAACGATAGAGTTCGATCAGATCGCGTCTTGTATGTTCACTGACCGCGATGATCGCAGCGGCGGCGCGCACAAATGTCGGCATGGCCAGCTTGAGAAAGATCCGGTTGCGCATGGTGTGATGTTCGGGATAGCGTTCGAAGATCAGATCGTGAACGGTCATTACCGTGGGACAGGTCAACCTGGGCAGAAGGTGCTCGGTGGCGTGGTAGATCGGCGCACGATTCCCTGCGCCGGTACCAGCCGGCGGCCAGTTGAGGCTTTGCATCGGGCGGCGCATCAGTTGACTTGTCAACGCACTCATGCGCCAGCGATACTGGCCCATGTTGACGGTTTGGGTCTTTGCGTGCGCCAGCGAGGGGGGCGGCGCGTGGCCGCTGTGGGCATTGTAGAAAAGCGACAGATCCAGTCGTTTTGACTGATCTCTCTGCAGGTGCAAGGCCAGCCGTTCGGCGTAGCGGCTCAACCCGGCGCCCTGGTGAACCGCGGGCCCAATATCGAGCAAGACCTTGGTACGCGCTACGGTCTTTTCCGTCGCATTCCCGCGACATTCCCTGCAACCTTCGCCGCCGAGTTCTCCATGGCCGAACTCACTCGCCCTCGGCCAGGATCGCGTGAATGCGGCTGACGATCATCTCCATGGCGACCCGGTTGTGACCGCCGGCCGGTACGATGATGTCGGCGTAGCGCTTGCTCGGCTCGACGAATTCCAAATGCATGGGCCGCACGGTGGACACGTACTGGCTGATGACTGAATCGAGGCTACGCCCGCGTTCGTTCATGTCGCGCTGCACGCGCCGGATGAAGCGGATGTCGGCGTCCGTATCGACAAAGATGCGCATATCGATCAGTTCGCGCAGATCCGACTCGATGAAGATGAGGATGCCCTCGACCAGCACGATCCGGCTCGGCGCGATACTCTTTGTCTCGGCCATGCGGCGATGGGTCGCGAAGTTGTAGAGGGGCATTTGCACCTCTTTGCCGTCGCGCAGTTCGCGCAACTGCGCGACCATGAGACTGGTTTCGAGACTGTCAGGATGATCGTAGTTGCTCTTGGCCCGTTCCTCGAAGGTGAGATGGCCCTGGTCGCGATAGTAGTTGTCGTGCTGCAAGTAGGCGATATACTTCTGGCCGACGATTTCCCGGATGCGCGTGCTGACGGTCGTTTTGCCGCTGCCGCTGCCGCCGGCCACACCAATGACAAATGGCTTCATTTTTCCCATGATCACGGCTCCAGGGTTGATTCGGTCCGTTCCGTCTCAGTACGCGCCAGATGCTCCTTCAGGGAGAGCAGTTCTCTTCGCGCGTTGCTCTGGACAATCACAAAGGCCTTTGTCGGCGACCATTGACCGATCTGGGTCAACACATAGGCCGGTGTACGCACGAAGCCGACGAGACCGGCCAACACCAACAGTCCTGCCAGCCAATAGAGCCAACTTCCCGGTTCAGAACGAACGGCGACAACGACGCCGACCGTGGGCATGAACTCAAGTGTAACATCGCCGTCAGCCACATCGATGCGCTGGCGCTTCCGCTCATCCAGCGTGATACGGTCGGTGGGCGAAGCCGCACTGGCCTCGTAGATCTCGACGTAATAATCCTCGTCGTCTTTCGTCTCGTCGTCGCCGATGCTGACAGGTCGCCGGATGATGCGGATGCCGACACCCTGGTCCGGCAGGATCAGGGACGCCTCACTGCCTGGCGTCGGAAAGGAGAGACCGATGGATTGCCTATCGGTCTGGCTGGTATCGCCGGGCAATGTCAGGGAAGCCTCGTCGGATTCGGTACTCACCAGCAAGCTCGGCACGCTGGGGCGGGTAATGATGCGGTTTTCTCCGACTCGGTCCACGTTGCCGATACCAAGCATCTGTTGTCGACCGTCAAGCGTCATCTGGAGCATCGGGATGGCGAAACCAGCGCTGTCTGCGACGGCGGTCGGGTAGCGGATATCAAGATCGCGCGGGGGGTATTGGAAGGACTCGGTCGGCGCCAGACTCGGCGAAATGACTTCCCAGCCGAATGTGACATTGAGCCAGAGCGCCAGCAGGCCGACCAATCAGGCCCAGGACGAGCAGTGGGCGCAAGTAGGCGAACGGCATCCCACGCATGGACAGGAAACGTTCTTCCTGGCCGCCATCGTCAGCGCCGTTCAGATCGGCTGCGGCAGCTCTCTCCCCATCGCCTTGGTCGCTTTCAACCTGAACACCAGTTTCGGCTGCGTCGACCGAAATCCGTATCGTTTTTTTGAAACGATTGGCCAAGTGCTCATCCGTCTCATCGGAAAGCGCTTCGATCGACATGGGAAACGCCGATCTCGCTCGGTAGATTGGGCCGCCCTTGGGCAAAGCAATCGGCGTAGCCGGACGGCGCGTCCGGGCGGACAGTCGAGCCGGCAATCCGCTCAGAATCAACGCCGACCCCAATCTGATCGGCCAGCAGGATTGCCAGCATCAGCGCGATCAGGACCAGAAGGATGCGTAACAGCGTGCTGTGAAGGAGATTGAAGAGACCAAGCGCACGCCACAACTCACCGAACGAGCCGAAATCGATGCCGGCGTTCAGTAGCCAGCGCGCGGCTGCTGCCGGATCGGAATAGACCGGATGGGGCATCTGTGGCGTCAGCAACCCGGCCACAACCAGTAGAAAGGCAGCGACAGTCAGCCCCAGCAGCAAGAACGGATTGGCCAGTGTGCGCCAAATGGCGGCAACCACCTTGGCGACCGCAGATGAGGAAGAATCTGTATTTAGCAGGGCGGACTGCGCCCCGTCTGCTTGGTAGTTCTGGGTCACGTCATTACTCAAATAATTGTGATTGGTTCGCCCGAACCGATGACTTCATGGTCTATCTATTGAGCCACAGATCGACCTCGGCGCCCAAATCTGATAGCGGGGCATGGGAGACTGTACAAACGGGCAGCGCCTCCTGAAATGAGCGACCATAGCTCTTGCGCCAGACGCGGCTGTCCGATCGAATTACCACGCCCCGGTCACTTGTGCGCCGGATGAGGCGACCGAAACCCTGACGGAAACGCAGTACTGCGTCGGGCACGCTGTAGTCGTGAAACGGGTTCTCGAATTCCTGGCTGCGGGCGGCAACCAGCGGATCGCTGGGCACGGCGAAGGGAAGTCGTGCAATGATCAGTACGGAGAGCTGCTCTCCTGGCAGATCAATACCTTCCCAGAAGGTGCGCGTGCCCAGCAGAACGGCACGTTCAGAGTGGCGAAACTCGCGCAGGAGCCGTCTGCGGCTGCTGGCGCCATGTTGGAGCAGACTGATATCCATCTGATCCAACGGCTCACGGATTGCCGACGCGGTCGTGCGCAGCTGAGAATAGCTGGTGAAGAGGACCATGGTGCGCCCGCCTGCCACGATCGCGGCATCAACGATGGCCTGGTTCACGGACTGTTGATAGGCGCCCTCGTTGGGCAGCGCCAGATCGCGCGGCATCATCAGCAACGTGCTCTGCTCGTAGTCAAAGGGGCTTGGCACGGTGATGGCCGCGGCGTCCCAAAGCCCCAAACGCTCGCGGATGTAGCCGAAATCCGTGCCTGAACTCAGCGTGGCGCCGGTGAAAATGGTGCTGCGGCACTGGTGGATCAACTGCTCCTGGAGCATTCTGCCGACATAGAGCGGAGCCGAGACCAGTTTGGCCTTGGCCGGTTCGTTGCTGCGACGGTTCTCGGCGTATTCGATCCAGGCAACGATATTCTGGTCGGCCGGGCCCCCGTTTTGGAGAGTCCCGCCTTGGAGGATGATGGCATTGAGCTGGGCCAGTGCACTATCCAACTCGCCGGCAAGTCCGCTTATCTCGGACAGATAGCGTGCTTCCGGGTCGGATCGATTCCAGTGCAGCAGTTCAAGTAGATCGGCGAGGCTATGCAGCTCCTGGCATAGCCTCGCCAACAGATCCGCCGTAGCGTCCCACTCGATCTCGATTTCGCTCCACTCGGGCTGGGAGCGCATGCGTCTGTCAAGCTGTAGCCGCTGCGCGTAGCCGGTGTCTGTCTGCGCAGACTTGTGGCTTTTTGCGAAGTGCTGAAGGTGATCGGCAAAGCGCTGAATCGCAGTCGACGTCTGACGGGCACGCATCGATAGGCCGCCCAACGCCGTCTGCACACGCGCAACACTGCTCCTCATCGCCAACCCCATGATCTGCGGAACCAGGTCGCCTTCCAGCAAGAGCCGGGCGAGCGAGCGTTGCAGTGTGGTCCAATCGACCGAGTAGGTGAGCTGTTCGGTGGTGGCCTCTTCGAAGCGATGGGCCTCATCGACGATGACCTGGCCATAAGCGGGCAGCACGCGCCGGCCCGCTTCCAGATCGGCAATCAGCAGCGCGTGGTTCACGACCAGCAGATGTGCGTGCTCGGCTCGTTTGCGCGCCTCAAAGTAGAAATCTCGCACACCGGCATGGCCAGTGCAACGGACTGGTGAGCAGGTTATGCCATCCGAACAGATACGATCCCAAATGGCTTTGTCAGATTTGGAAGGGAGAAAAATTTCGCCCACATCACCGGTGCGGGTGTCCGGCAGCCAGACCAAGACACGAGCCAACACGCTCAGTTCCTGGGGCGAAAGTTGCCTGCTGCCGACCCATTCGTGCAGGCGACGGGTACAGAGATAGTTGTGGCGGCCCTTCAAAAGGGCCGTCCGCACCGGTTGGATGCCAAGCATGGGCAACAGCATTTGGACCTGTGGAATGTCCTTCTCCACCAACTGGTCCTGGAGGGCGATGGTGTTGGTGGCGATGACAACTGTCTGCTCGTTCTGTCGACTCCAGATGGCCGCCGGGGTCAGATATCCCAGGCTCTTGCCGACGCCGGTTCCGGCTTCCAGAATCAGATGATCGCCCTGGTTGAGCGAATCAAGCACATGGTGGGCCATGTCGGTCTGGCCCGGCCGTTGCTCGTAGGCGTCACCCATCAATTGCGCCAGCCGGCCATCGGGCGCGAAAATCTCCTGGATCAGGTTCAGATCAACGGCGGTGGCCGGTGGCGCTCCATTCTCTACCAGCGACGGTTGGTCATCGGTGTCATCTCGAAGATTTTGGGCCAAGCCGTCCTGGGAGAAGGAATCTCGGGCAATGGCGTTGATTCGCTGCTCGAGATCCGTTCGCGGCAATGGGCCGACTGGACCGCCTTTGCCCTGCAATGCATCCTGGAAGAGCAGAAGCGGGGCCCAGCGGCTCTCCTTTTCGCCGCCCTGAGCCGCTGCGACAACCACCTCCAGCGTGTTGATTGGCAGTGTGTTCAGTCGCTCCGCCAGACGAAGAAAGAGAGAGGCCGTGGCCACCGTGTCATCCAGGGCCCGGTGGGCATCGGTCAACTGGATGCCTAGTTCGTTGCAGAGACCGCCCAGACTGTAGGTTGTCATGCCGGGCAGCAATATCGATGCCAGCTCGAACGTGTCCAGCGCCGGTCGATGGAAGTTGAGACCGGATGCAGCCAGGAAGCCAACGTCGAAACGGGCATTGTGGGCGACGATCGCATCTACATCGGCGGTCACAAAGGCCATCAACTCGGGCAACACTGCCTCGATCGGCGGCGCATCGGCCACATCTTCGTTGCGGATGCCGGTCAACTGCTGGATGTAGAGAGGAATCCTGCATTTTGGATTGACAAGGGTCGAAAATCGATCGGTGATCCGATCGTGCTGGATACGAACCGCCGCGACCTCGGTGATGGCGTCTCGATCCGCATTCAGTCCTGTGGTTTCCAGATCAAGAGCGACAAAGACACGCTCTGTCATGCGGTTGCGTCCTTCCAGGCAGTGGGTTGACATGAATCTTCAGCTCGATTATACCAGCCCCGGCAGCGGACACCGAACGAACCCACCAACTTCACCCGACTTAGGCTTTTCAAAAATAGTAACCATACGGGAGTTGGCAAAGCCCCAAGCCATTCCAGGCAAAGTTTCCTTGCAACGGTTCTTTATCTCTCTGGAATGGGCTTATTGCAATCCACCCGGTTTTGCGGCACAATTCCGGCATGTATGTCTCTGTGATTGTGACCGTTTTCAACGAACGCTCCAGCATCCGGCGCCTTCTGGATTCTCTGGGCCGACAGACGCGTCGGCCTGATGAAATCGTTATTTGCGACGGCGGCAGCGGCGACGGAACCGTCGACGTGATTCGCCTTTACGCTGATGAGTATGCCGACGCCTATCCTTCGCTCAAACTGCTTGTCGAACCGGGGGCCAACATCAGCCGCGGCCGGAACTTGGCCATTGACGCCGCCCATGGGCCGGTCATCGCCGCCACCGACGCCGGCGTACGCCTGGCCAACGACTGGCTGGAAAATCTGGTCGCTCCCTGGGATCAAGCCGAGGGCGATTCGGATGCGCCGCGGGCCGTGGCCGGCTTCTTCTTGCCTGAAACAGACAGCGTTTTCCTGACGGCCATGTCGGCCACTGTCCTGCCTCTGCCGGCTGACATCGATCCCGATTCTTTCTTGCCCAGCAGTCGTTCAGTCGCCTTCACCAAACAGGCATGGGGCGACGCGGGCGGCTATCCCGAGTGGCTCGACTACTGTGAAGATCTGCTCTTCGATTTTGGCATTAACGCTCAGTGTCCGGACAAGCCGACCGGCTTTCTCTGGGCGCCCGATGCGTTGGTCTATTTTCGGCCGCGAGAAAGCCTCTCCTCCTTCTGGGCCCAGTACTACCGCTATGCCCGCGGCGACGGCAAGGCCGATCTGTGGCGAAAGCGTCATGCTGCCCGGTACATTGTCTATCTCATCCTTCTGCCGGCTCTACTCGGCCATGCCTTTTTCGGCTTCACCGCCCGCTGGCTGGGCTGGCTGGGCCTATTCGTCGGTCTCTTCCTATACTGCCGGCGACCCGTGCAGCGTGTGGCACAATTGGGGCAGGATCTGACGCCAATTCAGCGTTTTCAAGCGATGCTCCTGGTCCCTGTGATCCGGGTGGTCGGCGACGTCGCCAAGATGGTCGGCTATCCCGCCGGCCTGTGGTGGCGCTATCACAATCGTGATCGGGACGAGATCCATTGGCGCTGAAATCGTACGGTCTGGTTCGGTTGGCGGAGAGGATTTTGTCACAGATGACTCCACTGCAAGAACAGAAAATATCGGAAAGCGAAGAATAACCTGTATGTCCGCATCAAAACCCAGAGTGCAACGCCGGTTGGTACCGGTCAATCTGATCGAAACAACGCCTGGGATGGATGGGGCCGGTAGCTGGGTGCTGGCTTCACCGCTGATCCTCTTTCTGCTCTGGGCTTGGGGTGACCTATTTGCCTATCTGAGCCCCTTGCCACGCCTGCTGGATTGGGCCGTCGCCATTCTGATCTACGTCTTTTTGTTCATTCTGCCGCTGGGTGCCGGCGCGTTCTGGCTGGTGACATCACTGCCTAAGCTTTTTCACAATGCCGGCTGGGATGTGCAGCCCCTGAAGTCGATCGCGCCCGAAGAGGAATATCTCGTCCGCTTCGACTACCGGGATCGGATCCGTGCGCAGACCTCCTGGCGTAGGACATGGATGCGGGCAGCCCAGGGCTGGGTCTTCTTGGAAATCGCTGCGATATTCATCGGCGCTATTGCTATGATCCCAATCTTTTTCAGCGTCTCCGAATTCGGGTTCGGGCGATAGGGTGTGAACCAGCAGCGGGCGACCGCAAGGGTTGCCCCCACGAAATCATGGTTCATGAATGGGCAAACCGTATTGCTTTTCGTGAAAGGCTATAGGTAGAACGATTGGTTGACATAATATTGATTAGTACCCGATCTGCTTCTGTTGGTCTTCTTCTGCTGCTCTTGGTGTTAGCGTCGACCGATCGCGTCAGCGCCATGCCCTTCGCCGTTGTCGATGCGCTGATCACCGATGCCACAACGCAGGTGGTGGCACGCGTCTATTTCGAAGATAGCGACCAGTTGAATCAACTGGCGGCCGAACTGGACATTTGGGAAGTTGATCACGGTGATGGTTCAGTTGTCGCGCGGCTCACTCCCGAAGAACAGCGCGGGCTGATCGACGCCGGCCTGCAAGTGAGCGTGTTGCCGGAACGCACGGCTGAGATGAATAGCGCATTGATGCGCGCGGCACTGCTCCGCTCTGCTGACGCTACATGGGATACGGAGGAGGCTGAGGGCGGCATTCCCTATTATCCCTGCTATCGAACGGTTGAGGAGACCTACACCGACCTGTCCGCACTCGCTGCAGCCAACCCCAATCTGGCGACCTGGAGTGACATCGGTGACTCCTGGGATAAGGGGACACCCGGTGGTGCAACCGGCTACGATCTCAATGCTCTGGTCTTGACCAATAAGTCGATCATCGGACCGAAACCGCGCCTGGCCGTGATCGCTGCCATCCACGCCCGAGAGTACACAACGGCTGAGTTGGCGACCCGGTTTGCGGAACATCTTGTGGCTCAATATGGCGTCGATCCGGACATCACGTGGTTATTGGACTACACCGAATTCCATCTGATCCCAGTCGCCAATCCCGACGGCAGAAAGTGGGCCGAGCAGGGGTATTCATGGCGCAAGAACACCCATGATTCGATGACCTGCGGATTTCCTGGTGAAACCGGACTCAATATCTACGAGGGCGTTGATCTCAACCGCAACAGCAGCTTCAAATGGAATGGCTGTACGGTCTCCGGCTGCTCTAGTGCGGACGCATGCAGTATTACCTATCGCGGCGCAACATCAGCGTCTGAGCCGGAAACGCAGGTGATCGAGGGGTATGTGCGTTCGCTCTTTCCCGACAGTCGCGGGCCGGATGATACAGACGCTGCACCGTCCAACACCGACGGGATCTTCATCAGCCTTCATTCCTATGGCGAACTGATCCTCTATCCGTGGGGGTGGACCAGCACACCGTCGCCCAATCGGGATGCGCTCCAGACGCTGGGGCGAAAGTTCGGCTACTACACAGGCTACGAGGTCTGCCAGGTCGGCGACGCCTCCTGCCTCTACCTGGCGGACGGAACGACCGATGATTGGTCCTACGGCGAATTGGGCATCGCCTCCTATACGTTTGAACTCGGCACGCGTTTTTTCGAAACCTGCACTGATTTTGAGGCGAATGTGCTCGATTCCGGCATCGATGCGCTGACCTACGCGATGAAGGCGTCGGTGCGTCCCTACGAGAGACCTTCGGGTCCCGAAATCAGATCGCTGACGGCAGGCGTGGCAGTCGGGGCTGCCTTGGAAGAGCTGATGGCGGCTGAAGGTTCAGCCGCGCAACTGCTTGCAAAGTCAGCGGAGTCTGTGCCGGGTTCGGTCCCGGATCGGCTCACCATCGATGCGGGCACACTGCTCTTGCTCGTCGGTGTTGCCGATGACGCCCGATTTGCCAGCAATGGACATGGCGAAGAATCGGCCCAGGCCATCGCAGCCGCCCACTACACAGTCGATGCGCCGTCTTGGATCACCGGAACGGTCAGCCATCCCATGAGCGTGATCGAGGTTGAGAGGCCGGAGGCTGAAGAGGGTGCAGACTCTACCTGGGCCGTCGTTGCCGGCATGGTCGACACGACCGGGTGGGCGCCGGGCCGTCATCTGCTGATGGTCGAGGCAGAGGACACGAAGGGCCAAGTGGGCGTGCCCTCTGCGACTGCCGTCTACGTGGCCGATCCGAATGCTCCGCGACACCGGTACTATTTCCCGGTGATGCGTTGAGCGTATCGCCGCCTAATTCAAACACAGAGGGCGCGACGCTTGTGCAAGGAACATTTTCGAACGGAGTTGAATCGATATGAGCGCTGAGGAACTAAGAGAAGACTTCAGTTTCCTGGACGACTGGGAAGAGCGTTTCCGGTATATCGTTGAAATGGGTCGGGAACTGGAAGCGATGCCGGAGGAGGACAAGACTGAGGAGCACAGGGTGCTCGGCTGCCAGAGCCGTGTCTGGATCACCAGCGAGGTCCAAGACACAGATCCGCCGACGCTGCACTTCGTCGGCGACAGCGACGCCCAATTGGTGAAAGGGTTGATTGCCGTTGTCCTGGATGTCTACAACGACCAGACTCCGACCTTCATCGCTGAATTCGATATTCGAGATCTTTTTTCAGACCTCGAGCTATCCAGTCATCTGACGCCAAGCCGTGCCAATGGCCTCAACTCGATGGTGGAATACATCCGACGCACGGCAGATCTCGCAATTGAACAGGAATAGCTGAACGTGTTGAGGCGTCTACAGGAAAACGAATCCACGAATGGGTACCAAGGAACACGAAATTCAGTAGTTCACGATTCGGTTAAAAGCGAGATTCTTCGCTGGCTTTTTGCCAGAGTGACGTGCTCGAAAATACCGCTCAGAATGACAAATCGTGAAGTACTGAAATTCAGTCACTCCCTTGCTTGGTCCACGTCACGTGACACAAAACCCAGCCTGGTCGTAGGAAATCTGTCGGTCACGAGTAGGAAGCCGTCCAGGGCGCCATCCTGCAGGCGCATGATGCCTTCCCAGTTTTGCGGCGGGACCAGAGGGGAAAGTTCGAGTTGGATCGGCGGCGTATCGGTCAAGCGAATTGTCTCCCCGTCGATGTGAAACTCGACCAGATGAAATTGAAGTCGGGCAGGCCTGGATAGGCCGCCGGTTCGTCATTCGCCTTCGCGGCGGCAACAGCGTGGCCATCTCGCCCGGAATCGACGGAAGGATGATTGTCGGCGGCATGCAGCCGACAATCAGAAAGAGCAACGCGAAGAGGGAAAGCAGAACGGTGGGCTTTGCACAGGATGAACGAGGATTCCTGCTTCTGCAAAACCGGGAAGCTATCGAAACTCGGGCCAAGGCTGGTTCCTCTGTAATTCGGTGACAAGCCAAGTACGAGCGCGGCGGAAATGAGCTCACGGTTCGTAGGTTCGGCTATCAGCCGGACGACTCCTGGTGCCTTTGGAACAGTCTGATTGGCGAGACTTGTCACGCTGATAGCGTGACCTACGGTCCATGGGTCTACTTACACCGTCGTGTACTAGGCGACGGTAGGCAGAGCATAGGCGGCAATGGGGACGGTCCGCTCTCGCAGCCCGTCGTCGAAGCGGATCAGCCATGCCGGCTTCCATGCCAGCGCCACCAACTGAACGTCAACGTCGGCGCGGCGCGGTTTCAGTTCGACAGTGCTCAGGTCGTCCAGCAGATCATCGTACTTCGCTTTCAGGTCGTCGATCTGCGCTTGGAGATCCGCTTCCAACTCCGCAATGTCCTCGTTGTAATCTGCGATCTGTTCCTCAGATTCCTGAATGTCCAAGTTGGCCTTGGTCGTCATGCGTCGTTTGGTCATGGCGCGGCTGAACATGGTGCTGGTGCGCCGGCGACCCACGAAGTAGCTCAGGACACTCTCTCCAATCCCGGTCGCCTCCTCCAAACGACGTGCGTTGAACTCGGCACGGTCTTCCTCCAACTCGCGCTCTTCCTTCGTTCGTTTGTCCTCGATTCGCTCGATCGCCGTCTCGATCTTGGCACTGATCTTGTCGATCTCCGCGTCACGCATCTCTCTCGCCGCCTGCTGCAGCCTGCTCTGAAATGATCGTTCGCTTTCACCTGGTTCCTGAAACAGATCCAGCGTTTCATGGATCTTGATCGGGAAGCGACTGTTATAGTAGAGCCAGTCGGACAACTCCTTCTGGGCGCTCTTCAGTTCTCGTTCGCTGTTGATCGAATCCGGAATCGATGCGAAGAATGGTCCCCGCTCATCATCGAAGGACTCAGGGCTCTTTTCCAGCGAACGCATCTGAACCGAGATCGGCTCGGCTTCGCTCCAATCGATGCCGCCCGGGCCCCTTGATGCGTCGACCAGTAGCCTGCGCTCGGTTGCCTCTTCGATGCCGCGCTTGCTGTCCACGAACCGTACGTCGGCAAATCCTGCAAGCGCCGGCTCGTAGGCCAGTTGAGCACTGATGACCTGCGCGACTTTCGCGCCCTGTTCTTCCAACATCTTCAATGCCTCGTTGTCTGAGACCTCGATGGGCAGAAAGACCTGTTCGAGTTTGGGATCCAGTGAGGGGGCCGATGCGGAGAAACCGTCGGGCGCTACCATGACATCTGCCTGCGACAGCGCCGTAGCTGAAGGGGCTGCCGGTTCGACCGATGCAGTCGTGGCGGTGGCGGTCTGTGCGCCCGCTGTTGCAGCAGCAACTGCGCCAACGCTGGGCGTTGCCTGCGGGGGCATGCGGTTGGCCATGAGTTGGCGTACTTGGGGGCGAGTCATGGGGCCGCGCAGGTAGGACTGGGCCCAGCGCGTGTGCATGATGACTGGCCCGTCGGCGTGGACGTTGTGCAGAAGAAAGACTCGGCTGTCCAGACGACTGATCAGCTCGTCGTAGTCGATCTTGGACTCGCTGCCGGCCTCGGCAATGGCGCCCTTCAGGCCCGAGAGAACCCGGTCCTTGTCCCGTTCGGCCTGTAGCTTGCCGATCATCCAAGTGCCGGCGTTGGTCAACCCCTTGTAGTCAAGGTCGACCGGGTTCTGGGTCACCAGTACGACGCCGACGCCGAAGGCGCGGGCTTGCTTCATCATCGTGAGCAATGGGCGCTTGGACGGCGGCTCGGCAGTGGGAGGGAAAAAGCCGAAGATCTCGTCGAAATAGAGCAGTGAACGCAGGCTGGTGGTGCCGCTCTGGCGACGCATCCAGGTCACAAGGCTCTCAAGCAGGAGTGTGACGAAGAACATGCGCTCGCTATCGGAAAGGTGGGCGATGTAGAAGATGCTGTGACGCGGCTTGCCTTCGGCCGTGAAGTAGAGCTGATCAATGTCAAGCGGTTCGCCGATCAGCCAGCTCTGGAAAGTGGGTGAGGCCATCAGGTTGTTGAACGCCATGGCCATCTCAAAACGATCCTTCTCCGGGAAGAAGGTGTCCACATCAAAGACGCCGACCTGACGAACGGGCGGGGTCTGAATGGCCATGATCAGCTTGGCCAGGTCCAGATCCTCGTTCTGCTTCCAGTAGAATTCAAAAATGTTTGCCAGCAGGATGGCCTCGCGGCTGCGCATTGGGTCGGCCTTGCTGTCGATCAGCCCGAGCAGGGCGGCGGCGGTGCCTGCAATGCGCTCGCGAATGGCCTCCGACTCGGTCTCAAAGTCAAGACCCGGTGCGGCCAGGCTGCCCAGAATGCTGATCGGCACACCGGCGTCGGAACCGGGTGTAAAGATGGTCAGGTCGACCGTGTCGAGCAGCGTCTGGATGCGTTCAGGCGCAATGCCTGAACCGGCCAGGCCATTGCGCCACAGTTCGGCGGTGGACTGGGCGAATTCCTCGACACTCTTGCCCTTGCGTCGTGCATCGTCACTATTGATCCACGGAGCGAAGTCCTCCGGCTGGAGTTCGGGGAATTGCAGCAACAAGTTTGTGATATCGCCTTTGGGATCGATCAGGATGGCGGGAACTCGATCCAGCGCGGCCTCTTCCAACAGATCGATGCAGAGGCCGGTCTTGCCGCTGCCGGTCATGCCAACGCAGACGGCGTGGGTGGTTAGATCTCTCGCGTCGTAGTTGACCGGTTCGTCTGTGATCTCGCCGGCATCCAGATCGTAGACGGAACCCAAGTAGAATGAACCAAGACGTTCGGGTGGGGCTTGCATGGCGTCTCCTCGTAAGTGGGGGCTATCCTATCTGTTGTCGTACTTCGCTGTCCGAAACAAGTCTGCGTGACTGGATGAGCCGGCGTTTGGCCAGTTGGGCTGGCAATCCCAGCAGGCCGGCAAGCTGACCGTAGAGCCGGTTGCGGGCGGCTTCGCCCCGAAAGTTGCGCACTGCATCCAAGGCGATGGCGACCTGCGCACCAATCATGGCTGACAGATTTTCACGAAGCAGGGCGTCCGGCATGTTCTTTGCCAGCATCCAGATGGTGTTGCGCCCGACGTAATAGCTTGAGAGCGTGTCGCCGCCGGATGCGCTCAGGTGGTGATAGACGCGGGCATTGGGGGCCAGCACGGTCTGCCAACCCATCAACCTGGCGCGAAAGCCTAGATCGACATCCTCAAGATACATCCAGAAGTCCTCGTCGAAGCCGTCCAGCGCTTTCCAGACCTCGCGGCGGTAGGCCGTCGCTCCGCCGCAGCCGCTGAATACTTCGGTCTGATCATCAAACTGGCCCTGGTCCACTTCCCAGACGCCGCGATTGCGCGGCAATCCATCCATTCCTAACATGTCCCCGGTCGTATGCAGTCGTTGGCGCTCATCGAAGAGCAGCATCTTGCTGGTGATGGCGGCGGCATGGGGATTGGTGCAGAAGCCCAATGCAAGCTCGGCCAGCCAAGTCGGTTCCGGCTCGGTGTCGTTGTTGAGCAGCACGACGATGCGACCGTCCGACGCGTCGACTGCCGTATTGCAGCTGGCCACGAAGCCGATATTACGGCGATTGACAATCAGGCGCACCTTCGGGTAGTCACGTTCGATCAGCGTGACCGAATCGTCGATGCTTGCATCGTCGATGACGATGGTTTCGAAGTCGCTAAAGGTCTGCTTGGCCAGCGCATCAAGCACGTCGGGCAGAAAGCGTTGGCCATTGCAGGTGGGGATGATGACCGACATGAAAGGGGTGACGGCTTGTTGTAGCTCTGCGAACGTCTGCTCGGGGCGCGCTACGAAGTCATCGGCCGCGGGGCGGAAGTTGTCGATGTTGAGCGCGATCTGGTGGCGCATGACCACGCGATTGTCGTCGCGCAGTGCGCTGTAGGTTTCGTCGGCTGCCACAGGATTGGGCCGGCCGTTGAATGTTGATTTTTTCGCTTTTTTTGCCATTAATTGTGAACCGTTTACTTGAACTATCTATTTGAACTGTCTAACACGGTGGGCGCCCACAAGGGGCGCGCCCTACATGGAATTGGCATGATTTCTGAATCGTCATTGAACGCCCTGCTTGATCGCGGACATCATTGTGCCGTACCGGCGTCCATGGCTTCCTGCGCACGGACATAGGCGGCGAGCGCTTCTTGCCACGGACGCTGCCGGATGCCCAAGGCTGCTGCCGCCTGATTGACTACCACTGCATGCAGCGGCGGCTGGCTGGCTCGCTCCCATTCATCGGCACGAATGGGGGTCAACGGAACATCGCATGCCGATTGCCGGAGCACCTCAGCCGCAAAGCTGAAACGTGAAGTATACCCTTCATTGACCAGATGGTAGATACCGGGCAGATCGTGTTCGACGAGTTTGGCGATTCCTTCCGCTGCATCGGGTGCGTAGGTCGGGTTGCCGATCTCGTCATCGACCACGCGGAGCTGACCGTGGCGTTTGGCCGCTGCCACGATCTTGGACGGGAAGTTGTCGCCGCCCGGACCGAACATCCAGGCCACGCGCACGACCATCGACCGATGCCAGGTTGTGCGCACTGCGGTCTCTCCCGCCAATTTGCTGCGTGCGTAGACGCCTGACGGACCCGGCTGATCATATTCGAAATAGAATCGACCCGGCGCACCGGGGAAGACTTCGTTGGTGCTGATCTGCACCATCAGCGCGTCACAACGAGCGCAGCCCGCGGCCAGATAGTGGGGCCCCAGTGAGTTGACCGCAAAGACCAGTTCGGGATTCTGCTCGGCAGCGTCGACATTGGTCCAGGCCGCAGCGTTGATAACAACATCGGGCGCCAGATCGGCCACCTGATCGACGGTCTCGGGCTTGGTGATGTCAAAGTCGGGCAGATCACCGAGCGTCACCCGGGCGCCGGCCTGACCTCCGAATACGTCTTGTAGTGCAGTGCCGAGCTGTCCTTCGGCTCCCAAAATAAGAACATGTGTCATAGCGTATTGCACTCATCTTCCCTGATGATCTGATCGTCTGACTAACATTACCAGTTTTCTCGTCTACGGAAACTCAATCCGCATGGCGGGATCGTCCAACAGTGGCGTCAACATCGGCACGAAGCGGACCGCGCCGATCGACTCCCTTCGCATGGCGCCATTGACCTTCTGCACCAACCAGAGCATCTGTTCATCCGGCGCTTGCCCGATCGGAGCGACCAACCGTCCGCCTTCGGCGAGTTGATCCCACAATGGACGGGGTAAATAGGCCGGCGCTGCGGTCAGTATGATGGCGTCGAAGGGCGCCTGTGACGGCCAGCCTAGCGCACCGTCGCCGACGCGCAGGTGCGGCGCGTAGCCCAGTCGGTTCAAAACATCGGCTGCCCGTGTCGATAACCGCACGTGACGTTCGATGCTGTAGACAGACGCGCCGGGCAGCCCCTCGCCGGTTGCTTCGTCGGTCGTAAGCTCGGCGAGAATGGCCGTCTGATAACCGGAGCCTGTGCCGATCTCAAGCACAGTGTCGCCAGGGTTCAGCCGCAGCGCCTGAGTCATCAACGCCACCACAAAAGGCTGGCTGATGGTCTGGCCTTCACCAATCGGCATGGCTGAATCGCAGTGCGACCATTTGCGTACATCGTCCGGCATGAAGGCCGCACGTGGCACGCGGGCAATTGCGGCGCGCACACGACCGTCCGTGATTTCGGGCCACTCGTTTTCCCATGGAAAATCGCTCATGAGTGCGACCGTTTGTCGCCGGTTGGCGACGAACCTACTGATCAGGGTCCGGATTCCCCACATCTGATTGTCCTTGCAGTCAATCCGCACCATCCTTCCCCACTGTTGAACGGTGCTGATTGTATCATAGAGGCCAACCATCGATGAAAGGAATGGCTTGCATAGGCTGGATAGGATGCTACAGTGATGGAATGGCCGAATTCCGCCTCAACTGTGCCAGCACCATCTCCGGCAGTCGATGGCGCAAGGGCATGATATCAACGAAGCCGACATGGCCGCCGGACGGATGGATCTGGATGTTGATCTGCGGATTGGCGGGCAACGTGTAGAATTCGGCTGCCGGGATAATGGCATCGTCGGCGGCCGTCAGAATTGATGTCGGGATTGTTATCTCTTCGAGCGTGTTGCCGGTCAGCGTGTAGGTCTTGAAGTATGTGTCGGCGCTCTCGAACAGGCCGAACTTGCGAATCAACCGGTCTGTGACTTCGTAGATCGACGCATTCATATCGATGTCGGAGAAATCGTACAACTCCGGAAAATGACGTTCCTTGGCGCGGATTGACCCGATCCAACGTTTCTTGAAGTAGTGTTGGTAGACCGGGTTGGCGTCCAGCTTCTTGGTGGACGACGACGGATTGATGGCCGGGCTGATGGCCACCACCTGTTGCAGGTTGTGAAACGGCTGCCTGCTGTGCCGGGCGGCAAGACGCAGAGCAAAGTTTCCCCCCATGGACGCGCCGACGATGATGAAGGGCAGATCGCCGGCCATTTCGGCTACACGATGGGTGGCGACAACAGCCTCGTCGATCAGCGATCCCAGAAAGATGCCCTTGTTGAGCTGGTAAGGATTGACATGGTATCCGGGGCCATGATCACGTAGATTGAGGCGGAATACATCGTAGCCGGCATCAAGCAGCGCGCTGCTGACGACCAAGTTGTAATTGGAGTGGCTGCATCCTTCCCAGCCGTGGAGCGTCATGACCAGCCCGCGCTTCTCTACGGCGGCCGTTCGGCTGTAGTATCCGAGAAGACGCACATTCTTGTTTGGGTCCATGCCGGTCATATCCGCACCTGCATCCAGCAGGATCGGCTGTTCTTGACGCGTAAATCCGTTGATCTCTCTTGGCCGAAAGCGGGCGAGCGCCGTCTGAACAGCCGACGAGCGTGCAGGACGGGACGGCAGAAAGGGTCGTTCCGCGCGAAATCGAGTTGGATTAGTCATATTGACTAGGTCTCCGCAAATCTTAAGCAAAACGTGCCGGGAACGGTCCAGAGGATGTTCGCCTGGCCCAATTAGACTGGATCGCCCCCGGCACGTGGCATCCTGCCTCAAACGTGAATTACACCCCATTGTGACACGATGTTTTACACTTGCAAGTCTGATGCGCTACAATCAGCCTCTAAGATCCCGTCAAATGCAGGCAACGCATATCGCCCGCGTCTACCAGGTACATCATCTCACCATGTCATCACGATTGTCCACACAATTGTCTATCTCCGTGCTGTTCGTCTGTCTCGGCAATATCTGTCGTTCGCCAATGGCCGAGGCAGTCTTTCGCCGGAAGGTGGATTCTGCCGATCTGGCTTCATCTATCTCGGTTGACAGCGCGGGCACCGGGAACTGGCATGTCGGCAATCCGCCGCATCAGGGAACACAGTCGATTCTGCGTGAACACGGCATTGCCATCGATGGCCTGGTCGCCCGCCAGATTGAACCGTCGGATCTGTTCAGCTTTGACTACCTCGTCGTCATGGATGAGCCTAACCAGCACGATGTAGAGGCGATGGCGCTTGACGGCACTTCGCATGGCAGAATCGTGCGCCTGTTGGACTATGCCGATCCTGAGTTGACCGGCGGCGTAGCTGACGTGCCTGATCCTTACTTCACCGGCGGCTTCGATGCTGTCTATCGTATGGTGGACTCTGGTTGTCAGGGGCTGCTTGAGTACATTTCGTCGCATCATGATCTCACTGCCACCTGAATCCGGTAAGCGCAATGGCTAGAGACGCACTAGAAGTTATCCTAACCCACGAGCATACCGACTTCGACGCGATGGCCTCGCTCTTGGGTGCATCCCTGATCTTCCCGGACGCCCTTCCCGTGCTGCCGGCGCGATTGAACCACAATGTTCGTGGGTTCCTAGCCCTCTATAAGAGCAGACTGCCCTTTGTCACCGTGCGCGACCTGCCGCGCGGACCGGTCGAAAAGGCCATCTTTGTCGACACGCGTTCGGCCAACTGGACCAAGGGAATGGGCAAGCGAACACGCGTCCTCGTCATCGATCACCACTCATCGGATGAGGAGTTGCCGGAAGGGTGGGAGAGTTGGACGGATGACGTTGGGGCCAATACGACATTGTTGGTCGAGCGCTTGATCGATGAGAGCGCCCGGCTGACCCCGGTGGAGGCCACGCTTCTGGCATTGGGCATTCATGAGGATACGGGTAGCTTGACCTATGCGTCGACCACGGACCGAGACGCCCGTTGCCTAGCCTGGCTGATGGAATCGAAGCGCAACGTGAATTTGTCAGTGCTCAGTCGTTTTCTTAGTCACCCGCTGACAGAGGCTCAGCGTCTGCTGTTTGATGAGTTGATCACTCACAGCGAGTTTCTGGAGATCGATGGCCATAGCATCGTGATCGCGCAAGCGTCCGCCCATGGTTTCGGCGACGAGATCAGCGCTTTGGCCTCCCGGCTGCGAGATTTCCATGAGGTCGATGCCCTCTTCCTCGTCATTGACCTGAATGACATGATCCAGGTGGTGGCGCGCAGCACGACAGACGATGTCGACGTCGGTATTGTGACGCGGGCGCTAGGCGGCGGCGGTCACAGCCGCGCCGCGGCCGCGCCGGTACACGGCTTTGCCTCGACGTCTGAGGTGCGGGATCGCATCGTTGAGCTGGTCAGAGCCCATAGCCGCTCGGCCGTAACAGTGGGCAATATCATGAGCTACGGGCGTCCGCAGACGCTTACGCCGGACATGACCATCAACGCGGCCTATGAACTCATGCGTCGCTATGGCCATGAGGGCTTCCCTGTCTTCGAGCAACATGCCGGCGGAGGTGAGTCATTGCTCGGCGTGCTGACGCGGCGGGAGGCCGATCGGGCCGTCAGCCATAATCTTGGCCACGAACCGGTCAGCCGATTTATGCGTGCAGGTGACGTGGTCGTGCACCCGGATGATTCGATATCGACGCTGCGCAAGACCATGATCGAGACCGATTGGGGCCAGATTCCGGTTGTCGACAGGGATGGACGCATTGTCGGCATCGTGACGCGTACGGATCTGATCAAGCTGTGGGACGAGGCCGCGCTGCCGGCGCACGGCGCAGCTGAGCTAACCAACCGGCTACGCGAGACGCTATCGCCGGTGCAGCACTATCTGCTTGAGTTGGTGGGCCGTGAGGTCGACAAGATGGACTACACCGTCTATGTCGTCGGCGGCTTTCCCCGTGACCTGCTCCTGAAAGACGAATTGCAGCGACGTGTAGCCGCGCTGGACATGGACGTGGTCATCGAAGGTGACGCCATTGCCTTCGCACACCACATGCAGGTTCTCTATGGCGGTCGCGTGGTACCCCATCGCCGCTTCCGTACCGCCAAGTGGATTTTGGATGATCCTGATTTTCCCATTGACTACGACAGACTCTTTGAAGGGCTCGGTGAGTCTGGCGAGACTGGCGAATTACCGACCAACTTTGATTTTGTCACCGCGCGTACCGAATTCTACACGGCCCCGACGGTGCTGCCGACCGTTGAGAGCAGCAGCATCAAGCTGGATCTTCACCGGCGCGACTTCACCATCAACACGCTGGCGCTCTGCCTCAACCCTGGGCGCTGGGGCGAACTGCTCGATTTCTACGGCGGTATCCATGACCTGGATGACGGTCGCATTCGCGTACTCCATAGCCTCAGCTTTGTAGATGATCCGACACGCATCCTGCGGGCCGTACGCTACGAGCAACGCTTCGGCTTTGCCATTGGCGTGCGCACCTTGGTCCTGCTCGCCGACGCACTTGAAATGCTCGATCGAGTTTCCCCGGCACGCATTCGTCACGAGTTCGAACGCATCCTCCAGGAGGAGGAGCCGGAACGGGCCTTCCGTCGGCTCGATGAGTTGAAGGTGCTCTTCCACATTCACCCCGACCTGGTTGCGGATGAGTGGACGAGTCGCCAGTTTGAAAAACTGCGCCTCGCTCTGCAACAGTCGGAGCCTGAACCGCGATTGACATCTGAACCGATTGAACGGCTCTATTGGGCTATCCTGACCTACCGGCAGCCGCCTGATGTGGATGAAGCCTTGATTGAGCGGCTGGGGCTGCGCGGCGAGACGCAGAGGCTGGTTGAGTCACTGGAACTGCTGCGCGAACATCTGCCGGAACTGAGCTGTCTGGGCCGTCAAGGCTCGGGACTGCGCCCCAGCGAGGTTGCCGGATTGCTGGATGGGACCACGTCGACCGCACGTGCGTTGACCCAGGTTCTGTGCGACGATGACGCCAGTGTGGAGATGTTGCGCCGCTACGATGCTGAATGGCGAGATGTGCGGCCCTGTATGGACGGCAGGGATCTCTCTGCACTCGGTTTGCCCAGTGGACCGCTCTTCGGCGAAATCCTGCCGCGAGCTGCGGGCTGCTCGCCTGGACGGCGAGATAACCGACTGTGAGCAGGAGCTGGAACGATTGGCGGCAATCGCTGACAGGCACGGATTGACGATAGACATGCACTGACAGGCCACTTCACGGGACAGTATGTTTGCAGTTTTGTTGCTGTCGCGAAGGTGTCATACCCGTCTTCTCGGGTATCCATGTTCGATTTCAGAGTGGATTCCTGCGCAGGAATGACAGGTCAAAAGTTCAAAGATAGTGACGGGATCCAATACTGAGAAACCAGTCTAGATTTAGGAAAACACCATGACTCATACTATCAAAACAATTGTGACATTCCTGGTACGGATCGCTGTGCTTTGGGTAGTGGACGCGCTCTCGCTGTTCTTTGCTTCATGGGTCATGCCGGGCATTAGCTTTGTGTCTATCGAGGCCTTTCCAAGATGGGTTGTGGTCGTTGCCGCCGCCTTCCTACTGGCTATCGTCAATATGTTGATCCGCCCTATCGTGCTTCTGATCGCACGCCCACTGGGGTGGATTGTGACATTCGTGATCGGTTTTCTGGTCAATGCACTCGCCCTGTGGATCACGGCCTGGCTGTTGCCTGGGTTTGATGTCAGTATCATTGGCGGTCTGGTCGGCGGTATTGTGATTGCATTCTTCAATGCAGTCCTGACCGGTATTCTGGATATCGACGAAGAGGGATCATGGTACCAGAACCGGATCGAGCGATTGGCCAAGGAACAGCCGTTCGACAGCGCCGATGAACCGGGCCGCGGCTTGATGATGGTTGAGATCGACGGCTTGAGCTACTGGCATGTGAAGAAGGCGCTGGATGATGGGCTGATGCCGACCTTGCAGTCCATGATCGACGAGGACGGCTACGAACTTTCGTTGACCGACTGCGGCCTGCCCTCGATGACATCCGCCTGTCAGGCCGGGATCATGTTCGGCGACAACAATGACATTCCCGCCTACCGTTGGTATGACAAGGAGAAAGAGAAACTCTACGTCTCCGCCTCCGATGCCACCGAACTGAACGCTCGCTATGCCCACGGGCAGGGTCTGATGCGCAAAGGTTCGAGCATTATGAATATGTTCAACGGTGATGCTGAGAAGTCGATGTTTACCATGGCCAACATGTTCGATGAGGGTGAGGAAGAGAAGAAGCGACGGTCGACCGATGTCGCCCTGCTGATGCTGGATCCCTATTTTCTGACCCGTGGGCTGGCCACCTTCCTGGTTGAGACCGGCCGTGAACTCTGGGAGGCGTGGAAACAGAAACGCCATGATGTTCAACCCCGGCTCAACCGGCTTGAGCACTGGTACCCCTTTGTACGTGCTGCTATGTGTACGCTCATGCGCGACATGTCGACCAATCTTGCCATCATGGATATGATGCGCGGCGCGCCGTCTATCTACATGCTCTATCTGGGCTACGATGAAGTCGCCCACCATTCAGGACCGTGGACCGACGATGCCTTCGGTGATCTGCACCGCCTCGATAACACCTTTGCTCGTTTGCGCACTGTCATCAAGGAGAAAGCCCCTCGCTCCTACGATCTGATCATTCTCTCCGATCATGGCCAATCCTTTGGACCGACGTTCTTGCAACGCTATGGCTTGACGGTCAAGGAACTCATCGAGCAGCAGTTGCCTACAGGCACGACTGTCTCACAGTTGATTGGCGGCGACACAGGGGCCAACGGACTCAGCAGTGTAGCCGGCGAGTTGGCCAATGTGCAGCAGAGCGGCTCGAGCTCAGTCTTTGACAGAGCAGTCGCCAAGCAGGGCCAGAAACTGGCTGAACAAGGTGCAGATGCCGTCGATGTGGTTGAAGCTTCGGAGGAAGCATCGGTGACCGCCTATGGCAGCGGCAACGCAGCCCAGGTCTACTTCGACCTTTTCCCGCGTAAGATATTGCTCAGCGAACTGGAGGCGGCCTACCCTGGCATGGTCGATGCGGTCGTCCAACACGAGGGCATCGGCCTGGTGGTCGGCTATGAGGATGATGGTACAGCCCTGGCCATCGGAAAGACAGGGCGGCGTAACCTGGCTACCGGCGTGGTGGAAGGCGAAGATCCTATCCTGCCCTATGCGCCGGCTGAAGGCCATGGCGCTTCAAGCCTCGAAAAGCGGGCCTGGCAGCTGAACCGTGTCATGGAATTCCCCAGCGCCGGTGACCTGTGGCTGATCAGCACGGTCTATCCCGACGGTACGGTAGCCGCATTGGAGGAACTCATCGGTAGCCACGGCGGTGTCGGCGGCGAACAGACTGACGCCTTCATCCTGCATCCGCATGATATGGACGTGCCGGAGACGCGCAATTCGACTGACGTCTTTCACGTCCTCAACAACCACCGCGGCGTGCCCGTGGCGGCCGCTACGCAGCGCGAAATTGACGACAGTGTGGCGGATCGGGCGCCCTACAACATGCGAAAGGGCGTCACACAGGTTCGAACCTGGATCAACTATGCGGTTCGCTGTATGTTGCTGGACCGCAAGGCCTACCAGAGTGTGGTCGACGATCCATACATGACCGGTCCGGCTATTCTAATCATGGTGGCCATGTTGACGTTGTACAGTGTTGTTCGCAGCGGCACACTCGATTTTGCCACGTTGCTTGTCGAAATTGGCTTGTGGATCGTGGCCGTCCTAGGGCTTACGGCAGCAGGATACCTGCTCACCCGAAAAGGCGAGTTTACCAAAACCTTCCGGGCCGTCGGCTTCGCTCAGTCCGCCTCCCTGCTGGCGCTGATCGGACTGATCCCGGTGATGAAGTCGGCCATCAGCTTCTTTATCTTGGTGTGGACCTTCCTTGCCGTCTGGTTGGCCGCATCCACAGCGACTGAGACGCGCGGATGGCGCTCGATCCTTCTCCCGATCGTCGCTTACATCGTTGTCGTCGTGGGCATTGCCACGGTTGGTATGTTGTCAACCGGCGCAGAATTCACTATTGAGGCCGTTCTGTCGATCTTCGGGATTGTGCCGGCGCCGTAGAATGGTCTATGCGTGACGGGACCCAATGGGTAGGGTTGGCGCTCTTCACCAACCTTGCCCACTAGAAGCTTGACGAGTTTCCGGTGGCAGGGTGCATTTCAGATTCGGGGCCACAACGTGCCGGGGACTGTCCAATCCAATTGGGTTCATGCCAACATCTCCTGGACCGTCCACGGCATGTGAGATCCTGCCCCCAGGGTGAAATGCACCCCGGTGGCACTGCTCCTTGTTGGAACGCTTGGCCTTTGCTAGAATGAAATGTGTCGTGGGGCGTGAAGAATTGCGTAATGCTCAGTGCAGAGTACTACGACGAAATCCGCGCTCCTCTACCAGTGGGAGGAATTGTAGCGAGATTTCGGCTTGATTTGCGCCGGGATTCAGCGCCGGGATTCACGACACGGCATCCGCATACGTGGGTTCCAGGAGTTGCACATGGATCTTCAGTTCTGGACAAATGTCTCGATCGTGTTTCTAGCGATCGAAACCTTTTTTATATTGTTGATTCCGCTGGTGGCTTTCTATTTCGCGGTGCGTGGGCTCAATTTTCTGCATGTGCGGTTGCCCCGTGTGATGGGTCAAGCACAGAATATCAGCAAGCAGGTTCGCCTGAAGACGGAAGAGGCAAGTCAGCGCGTGGCCGATCCGGTTGTGCGGGCCCAGCGTGAACGGACAAAGGCCGAGGCAACCCTACGGTCATTGGTTCCCGGCGGTGAACCATCGGGCGCCCAATCCACCAACAGTCGAACATCTCCAGGAGCGTCAAAACGTGAACTATAAGACAAAGGCATTGTTGATCGGCGGGATAGCCGGCGCCGTTTTGGGAGGCGCCCTGGCCTGGGCGGCCAGTGACAAGGACGAAAACGAGGAGCTTGCAGTTTCGTCCTTGGGTCCGTCCGACTATTTTGCGCTCGGGATCAGTCTACTGACCTTGGCACGCCAGTTCAGCAATATGCTGAAGTGAATCTCTCGCTCTCTTTTCCGTGTCGTCAGAACTTGCCTAGGAGGCGCCCGTGACTGCTAAACTTGGAACCGTCGACCGCCCACTGCGCGTAGCCATCATCGGTGCAGGTCCATCAGGGTTCTATGCCGCCGGTTCGCTGCTAAAACCGAAGGACCTCTCGGTGACGGTTGACATGTTCGAACGCCTGCCTGCGCCCCATGGACTCGTCCGATACGGTGTCGCACCTGATCATCAGAACATCAAATCGGTCTCTAGAATCTATGACCGCACAGCCGCAGATGCGAGATTCCGTTTCTTTGGGCATGTTGAGTTCGGCAAGGATATCTCCCATGACGAGATCCGCCGGTTCTATGATGCCGTAATCTATGCCGTCGGGGCCCAGTCAGACCGCCAGTTGAACATTCCCGGTGAAGATTTGCCCAACAGCATGTCGGCCACAGAATTTGTTGCCTGGTATAACGGCCATCCCGATTGGACTCATCTTGATCCGGATCTGAGCTGCGAAACCGCGATGGTGATCGGTGTCGGCAACGTGGCCATGGATGTGGCACGCGTACTTGCCAAATCGGTGGATGAATTGGCGGATACCGACATCGCCGATCATGCGCTGGCGGCGCTGGCAGAGAGCAAGATCAAGAATGTCTACATCGTGGCACGGCGCGGTCCGGCTCAAGCCAAGTTTACCAATGTAGAGATCCGTGAGTTCGGCCATCTGGCCCAGACCGACACCATCGTGGATCCCAGCGAACTCAAGCTTGACGCCGCAAGCAGCGCTGCGGTACAGGACGATACGTCGGCTCAGAAGAACCTGGACTACCTGAACGCCTATTCCGAGATGGGTGATACAGGCAAGCCGCACAAGATCTATATACGTTTTCTGGTATCACCCAAGGAGATAGTCGAGGAGGATGGTAAGATCGTGGCCATTGTCCTGGAGAAGAATCGTCTGCGGCCCACTGCCAGTGGCTATATCAATTCTGAAGGCACGGGTGAATATGAAACGATTCCCTGCGGCCTCGTCCTACGCTCAGTCGGCTACAAGGGCGTGCCGCTGCCGGACGTCCCCTATGACGAACGACGCGGTACGATTCCCAACGAATTTGGGCGGGTTCTCTATCCCGGCTCGGAACAGACCAAGCCGGGAGAATATGTGGTGGGCTGGGCCAAGCGCGGCCCGACAGGCGTCATCGGCACCAACAAACCGGACGCCGTCGAGTCGGTCAACAGCCTGCTGGATGACATGCGTGCGGGTCGTATCACACCAGCGCCGGACGATGATCCTCAGTCCGTGGTCAATCTGCTCAATCAGCGCAACGTACGCTATGTGACCAACGATGAGTGGCGCATTCTCAACGAGATGGAGATCGCCAAGGGGCAAGAGCAAGGCCGCCCGCGTGTGAAGTTCACCGACCTGGACGAGATGATCGCTATTCTGGATGCTCAGCCGCAATAGTTTCGACCGCATTCTGCAATGCGTCCAGCGGTTGCGCGCCCGGGATCAGATACTTGTTGTTAAAGACCAACGACGGCACGCTATTGAGTCCATACGCTCTGGCTGTCTCAATGTCTTGATCGACCTGTGCGATGTAGACCGGATCTGTCAGGGCACGGGTGAACGCTTCCCGATCCAGGCCGATCTCGCCGCCGAGATCGGTCAGCACGTCCACCTCGCTGATGTCCATCCCCTCCTGCCAGTACGAGCGCAGAATTGTCTCGGCGTAGGCCGCGCCCCGTCCGTTCGCCTCTGCAAACTTGGCCCCGATCAACGCCGGCCGGCTGTTGATGCCGAATGGCCCTGGATTTAATTCCAGTCCGTATGTCTCGCGTGCCGTGGCATAGAGACGGGGACGACCCTCTTCGATCTTCTTGCGATAGTCCGCCGAAATTGGCGGAGCGCCCTTGGGGCGCAGTTCGAACGAACGCCAGCGTATGTCGATCTCGCGTTCCGGCGGCTGTGATGCTACGAGCTTCTCCAAACTGGAGGCTACGAGGAAGCACCACGGTCAGACATAGTCCGACCAGACATCGATGCGGATGGTTTTGGCTATCATTGGGCAAATCTCCTTGGTGTGGATCCGAGTCAACGTAAAAATGCACTCGGTACGCCGAGTGCATTTTTCTAAGGCACCCCCTGTAGGATTCGAACCTACGACCTGCGGATTAGAAGTCCGCTGCTCTATCCACTGAGCTAAGGAGGCATAAGAATGACAGGGTAAGGGGGCGACAGGGTGACAAAGAGCCTCCTCGGTCTGGCACACTTTGATAAATTGATTCTAGTTGAGCCATTGCTCAAAGTCAAGCGACATGGCGTTTGTTGATCGATCCGAAGACCATGAACTCTGACCTCCTCCGTATGATCGTCATCAGTTTGCCCAACCTACCGTGCAACTGCTATATTGTATTGTGCGGACCGGCTGTAAATCCGAGTTCTGTCACCGGCGTTTGAGCCGGTGTTTCAGCAGTCGAGCACAGAGAGAGCGCATGAAAAAGACACGCTTTTCGAGCTCCCATCTCGCCATGGGTGGACGGATGGTCGATTTCGCCGGCTGGTCGTTGCCGGTCCAATATCCGACCGGCCCGAGCGCCGAGCACGAGGCAGTGCGCACGGCCGCCGGCCTCTTCGATATCGACCACATGGGCCAGTTCGAACTGGCCGGCCCCGATGCGATTGCCTTCTTGAAGCGCGTGCAGGTCTGGGATGTCGAGACGATGCAGCCGTTTGACGCCCACTACAGTCTGCTTCTGTACGCGGACGGCACGATTGTCGACGACATCTTCCTATACCGCCTGCCCGAGCGCTGGCTGATTGTCGTCAACGCCGGGAACCGTGCCAAAGACTGGGCATGGCTTCAGGCCCACGTGGCAGGGTTTGATATCTCCTTGGTCGACGTGTCCGACGCCACCTACATGATGGCGTTGCAGGGGCCCAAGGCCGAGCAGATCCTGCAGCGATTGACAACCGCAGACCTTGACCAACTGGCCACGCGAACATCGTCGATTGCGAACGTCGGTGGCGTCGAGATGTTGGTCGGTCGCACCGGCTACACCGGGGAAGACGGCTTTGAGCTTTACCTGCCCGACACGGCCGCCGTTGAGTTCTGGGACAAGCTCCTGGCAGTCGGGGAAGCGGACGGACTCCTGCCCTGTGGCTTGGCCGCGCGAGATAGCCTGCGCTTCGAGGCGTGCATGCCGCTCTATGGCCATGAGATCAGCGCTTCGGTAAACCCGTTGTCGGCTCGGCTGGGATGGACCATCTCCTGGGGCGATGACTTCATCGGGCGTGACGCACTCCTGAAAATCAAGCTCGAAAAGCCGCAATCGCTGCTTGTCGGCTTTGAGATGATTGATCGAGGCGTGCCACGCGAGCACTATGAGATCGCCGTAGACGGCCAAGTGGTCGGCCATGTCACAACCGGCATGAAGAGCCCCACGCTGGGCAAATTCGTTGGCCTCGGCTACGTGCCGCGCCAATATGCCAAGCTCGGTACCGACCTCGATATCCTCATTCGCGGACAGGCCAAACGAGCGCAGGTGGTCAAACGCCCGTTCTATCAGCCGCACTACAAGTAGCCCGTTGCGCCTCAATCGGCTTCGATATTGAATCAGAAAATCAATGGTGTATCTTTCGTCCAACGACGCAGCACTTTCCCGCAAGGGTGAACTGAAACCAGGAAGGTTAGAATTATGAGCGACTACAAGGTTGACAGCAGTGCCAAATATGCCGAGAACGATGAGTGGGTGCGTGTGGAGGATGGAATCGCCTCCGTTGGCATCAGCGATTATGCCCAGAGCCAACTGAGCGATATCGTCTACATCGAACTGCCCGAGGTCGGCGCTGAAGTGACCGCCGGTTCAGCCGTCGCCGTTGTCGAGTCGGTGAAGGCCGCCTCCGATATCTTTGCACCGGTCAGCGGCGTGATCACCGAGGTGAACAGCGATCTGGAGGATGCGCCCGAGATGGTCAATGAGCAGCCATACGGTGCGTGGTTCTTCAAAGTCGAAGTCGGAGCCGGCGTTGATGCCGAATTGGCCGCATTGATGACGCCCGAAGCCTACGAAGAGTATACCAAGGGACGTGAATAGGGAGCGTCTGTTCACCGACGAAACAGGGGCCGGGGCATCATGCCCCGGCCCCTGTGCATTGAGGATGAGGTCATTGCAGCAGTCATCCAAGTCTTTCTTGAAGAAGTCGTTTCCGGTGGTCACATCCCCGGCACGGGCCGGTTTCAGACCGGTCGATGTCAGCATTTGTGGCCTGTGCCGGCGACGTTCGTCCGGACCGCTGCCTTGGAGCGGCCCAATCTATCGGTCATTTCTTTTCGCCTTCCTATTTGCGGCGACGCTGCTGCTCTCTTCCTGCACCGGCAGTCTACCCGCCTGGCAATTCTGGCGAGAAGACGACGCGACGCCGGAGGCGATCGTAGTGCGCGCCTGGCTGCCTGCCCAACCCGGTGAAGAGGCTTCGCTGCTGGCCGCACAGTTGGAAAGCTTGACGACGGTCGAGGGCGGGACTCCAATCACGGTGACGCTGGTGGCGACCGATACCGGTGGCCTCGATCGAGTTCTTCGCAGTGAACCATCGCTCGATCTCTTCGAGGTGGATCTCTTTCGCCTTCCCGGCCTGGTGGAGGACGGACGCCTGGCGCCACTCTCGTCGTCGAGTGAAGGAATGTATCCCAGTCTGGTCGCCGCCGCCACCATCGACGGCGATCTCTACTGCCTGCCCAAAGATGTCAGTGTGCTGGGCCTGTTCTACAACATGGACCTCTTTGATGATGCGGGCATACCGTATCCGTCAGAAAATTGGACGTGGGCCGAACTTGGTTCAGCGGCTAAAGCCGTCTCTGACCTGCCCACGGTGAGATTTACGCCCTTTGGCCTGGTGCTGGATGATGATGTCTCCAGGTGGCTGCCCTTTTTCCTCCAGGCCGGTGGCCGGCTCGACCCACAGATGCTTGACCGGACCAGAACGTATGAGGCCGTAGGCGAGGCGCTCTCCTTCTATGACGGCCTGTTGACCGACGCCTATGCCATCCAGCCGGAGTACTTTCGCAGCAGTTGGGGCGGACCGGTTTTTGGAAATGGACGGGTCGGTATGGCGATCGAAGGCAACTGGTTGGCCCCGTATCTTGATGCCGAGTATCCAAACACGCGCTATGGCGTGACCCCATTGCCGGCGGGGCCAGCGGGAAACGGCACAGTCGCGTTCGGCTCCTGCTACGCCGTTTCGGTTGACAGCGAGAACCCGACAGCGGCCCTCGCCGTGATCGAGTCGTTGGTTTCTGAAGCCGCCATGCGTGAGCGATTGTCCATCAGCCCGGCGATTCCTGCTCGCGCAAGCGTGGCGGCAGACTGGGCGGCCCAGTATCCCCAGCTTAGCGCCTTGTATGCTCAACTTGATGGGGCAAGCATCTGGCAGGCACGTGCCGCCGCCGGCCGGCTCCTGCCGGAGTTGCGCCGCCTTCTGCAAGATGTCGTCGCCGGTGATCAGACCATCGAGGAAGCGCTGGATGATCTGGACTTCGATTGACGCTCGCGTATCAATGCGCTACAATCCTCCCACCGCTCTTATTCACCCGAACATCGTAGCGTTGTCCGATCTTCAACACTCCATTCGGGGGGGCATGGAAATCTATGCACACCGCACCCTTTATCGATTCGCTGGCTGTAATCTATCCTGAGTCAAGGCTCTTGCAGGACCCGGTACAACTGACGCCCTATGAATCCGATGCCTTGACCGCCTTTCGGGCGCGTCCGAGGGCCGTTCTCCTGCCTGAAAGCGCAGACGAAGTCGTCGAAACCGTGCGCCTCTGCAACGAGCATGGCGTGCCCTTTGTCGCTCGCGGCAGCGGCACCAGCCTGTCCGGCGGCTCTTTGCCGGTGGAAGAGGGCATCGTGATCGCGCTCAACCGGCTCAACCGGATCTTGCGTCTTGATCCGGTGGCGCGCATCGCCGTGGTGGAGCCGGGCGTAGTCAACCTGGACGTCTCTCATGCGGCCGCGCCCCACGGTCTCTACTACGCGCCCGATCCGTCCAGCCAACTTATCTGCACGATTGGCGGCAACGTGGCTTTCAACTCGGGCGGCGCGCACTGCCTGAAGTACGGCATGACGGCCAATCATGTGTTGGGCATCAAGGCTGTACTGGCCGACGGCCAAGTCGTCGAGTTTGGCCAGGAGAGCTTGGAGAGCGTGGGGCCGGATCTGACCGGATTCTTTGTCGGGTCGGAGGGGCTCTTTGGCGTGGCATTGGAGATCACGCTACGTCTGCTGCCCAAACCGGAGATCTACCGTACGGTGCTGGCCGCCTACGATTCGCTTGAGGCCGCAGGCGATGCCGTCGCACTGGTCGTGGCATCAGGTCTGCTGCCCGGCGCCATGGAGATCATGGACAGCCTGGCCATCGAGGCGGCAGAGGCTTCTGTGGATGCCGGATACCCGCGAGATGCCGCGGCGCTACTCATCGTCGAGCTGGAGGGAGAGCGCATCCAGGTCGATGCCGAGTTTGCCCATCTGCTGCAAGTCATCGAAAGCTCGGGCGCGACCGAAGTGCGTTCGGCCCAGGACGATGCCGAGCGGGCGCGCATCTGGAAAGGACGGAAGGGCGCCTTCTCGGCAGTGGGGCGGCTGAGCCCGGACTACATTGTCCAGGATGGCGTGGTGCCCCGTGGCCGCCTGGGCGAGGCGCTGGCCCACATAGAGGATCTGGGTAGGCGCTACGATCTGCGGGTCGCCAATGTCTTCCATGCCGGGGACGGCAACTTGCATCCGCTGATCCTCTATAACGGACGTCAGGCGGGTGAGCTTGAACGGGCCGAGGAACTGGCCGGTGAAATCCTGGTCATGTGCATCGCGTTTGGCGGCTCCATCACCGGCGAACATGGCGTCGGCGTGGAGAAGCTGGCCTACATGCCGGACATGTTCAATGAAACGGACCTGGCTGTCATGGAGGAACTGCGTCGCGCCGTCGATCCCGATGAACTGGCCAATCGCGGCAAGATGCTGCCTGGCCCAGACGCACCGGCGCTGCATCACCATGGTCCCCATCCGCTTGAGAAGGAAGGAGTGATCTTCCGAGCATGACGCCATCGACTCGAACGAAGCAGTCAGTTGTCCATGTGAGCAGCGTCGAGGATATCCAGTCTATCTTCGCGTCCGGCAGCTCGGTGCAGATTGTGGGCGGCGGCACAATGAACACGCTGTCGAACCCCGGCGCTGCGTCAACCGTGCTTGATATGACGCCCCTGTCCGGCATCCTCGCCTATGATCCGGGCGAATACACGTTCACGGCATTGGCCGGCACCCGACTGTCAGAGGTACAGGCCAGATTGGCTGAGCATGGCCAATACTTGCCCTTTGAGCCGCCACTGGCAAACCAGGGCGCGACGCTGGGCGGCACCGTCGCCGCCGGGATCAGCGGCTCCGGTCGCCAGCGCTATGGAGGCGTTCGCGATTTTCTGATCGGCGTACGCTTTGTCGATGGTCTGGGTCGTCTCGTGCGTGGCGGCGGCACTGTCGTCAAGAACGCAGCCGGCTTCGATCTACCCAAGCTGATGGTCGGAAGCTTGGGCCAACTGGGCGTGCTGACCGAAGTGAGCTTTAAGGTCTTTCCACAGCCGCCCGCCTATGCCACGTTGCGCCTGGATCAGCCGTCCGTCGCGTCGGCGCTGGAGATGCTCGCCAGGCTCTCTACACTGCCCGTCGATATCGATGCGCTGGACATCGCCGTCACCGACAGCGGCGCAACTGTCTGGCTGCGCATCGGCGGGCTGGCATCAACGCTGGAACCGAGGCTCGATGGTCTGGCTGGATGCATCGGTCAGGGAGAGCGCTTCCTGGGCGCGGAGGATCGGCAGACCTGGCAGGCTGCCGGCGCATTTGATTGGGTCGGCGATCAAGATGCCTTGGTCAAGGTTCCGTTATCGCCGACTGGGCTGCTCGACTTTGATCGCCTGATCGACGGAAGAGGAGTACCACGGCGATACATCGCGGGCGGCAATCTGGCGTGGCTTTCCTGGCCGGGCGCTGTCGATGAACTGGATGCGTTGCTGGGCGACGCAGGGCGAGCGGGTCTTGTGCTCACCGGTGAGTCGGACAGACCGCTGATTGGCTCGTGGTCGGGGATGGAATTCTATCGACGCGTCAAACAGACGCTTGACCCCGACTTGCTACTTCCAAACTACATCATTTGAGCAGACGCTACTATGCAACATGCGATACCTCTTGAAAATCTAGGCGGTCAGGGGCCGGCCATGGCCGAGGCTGTGGACAAGTGTGTACATTGTGGCTTCTGTCTCGCCGCCTGCCCGACCTACAAGGTCTTGGGTGAGGAGATGGATTCGCCGCGTGGGCGAATCGTTCTGATGAAGGAGGCACTGGAGGGCAATCTCTCGGTCAACGACGTCTCACCCTATGTGGATCGCTGTCTGGGTTGCCTGGCCTGTGTCACTGCTTGCCCGTCAGGCGTTGAATATGGCGATCTGCTGACCCCCTTCCGTAACAAGACCGAGTCCCAACGATCTCGCACACCCATGGAACGCTCGACGCGGTTGCTGGTGCGCGAGACGCTCCCCTATCCTGACCGTTTTCGCCAGGCCGTGCGTGCCGGCAGGCTCGGGCGCTCGTTACGAGGTGCGTTGCCCGGTGCGCTGGGGGCCATGATCGATCTCTTGCCCGAATCGTTGCCCGAATCCAAACCTCTGCCAGAGTTCTACCCTGCACAGGGAACGGTGCGCGCGCGGGTTGCACTGCTGGCCGGATGTGTTCAACAGGTGCTGGCCCCGCAAATCAACCGGGCCACGCTGCGCGTGCTGTCGAGAAACGGCGTCGAGGTGGTCATTCCCAAGGGGCAGGGCTGCTGCGGATCGCTCTCTATGCATGTGGGCGAGCATGAGCAGGCACGGTCGCTGGCACGCAACAACATGGCCATCTTCCCCAAGGATGTCGACGCCATCATCACCAATGCGGCCGGCTGCGGCTCAGGCATGCATGAGTATGGCCTGCTCTTCGCCGGGAGCATGTACGAGGTCCCGGCCCGTGCCTTTGCCGACAAGGTCGTGGACATTAGTGCATTTCTGGATACATTGGGCATCGAAACGCCACCGGCGCTGGCTGAGCCGCTGACTGTGGCCTATCACGATGCCTGTCACCTGGCTCATGCCCAGGGCATCCGCTCCCAACCGCGTTCATTGCTGGCCCGGATTCCGAACTTGACGGTAGTCGAGGTGCCTGAAGGTGACCTTTGCTGTGGCTCGGCCGGCACGTATAACCTGGAGCAGCCGGCGTTGGCCGCTGAGATCGGCGAACGCAAAGCACGCAACATCATCTCGACCGACGCCGACGCCGTGGTCGCAGGCAATATCGGCTGCATGGTTCAGATCGAGAAATATGTGGATGCACTGGGCCATCCCCTGCCGGTCTTGCATACGGTTGAACTGCTTGACCGCGCGTATGGTTATTCTGCGTGAGTATGCGTTTTCAAAGAAATGATGATCCACGAAGGGCCACAAAGGAACACGAAGATTGACTTTTCTCGTGTTCCTTTGTGGCCCTTCGTGGATACGATTTTCCTGTCCACGCTTTGTGAACCGGGCGGAGAAGGCAGCCTATGTTCAGTGAAGGTCAACTGCCTTCTACTCTATCGTCCATAAAATGGCCGACGGCGATGATCCGGTGGCTGTTGCCGTCTCTTGGCCAACAGGTGACGAGGGTCAAGCGATTGTCGTCGAACTCTCCGATCCATCTCGCGTTTTCGAGGCGCTGTTCGTAGGTCGCGTCTCGTTCGGGAACGATGAACACCTCGTCGATCTCGTAATCATACTGCTTGCCGCCTGACCAGACGGTGGCTACGTCGCCTGTATCCAGCTGATCCAACTCCCGAAAGACGGCCCCCAGAATGTTATTGTGACCGCTGAGCACCACGTTGCCGCCGTCACCCAGCGGGTCGCTGTTGATGTGCCAACCGGCTGCGTAGGCTGCCACATCCCAATTGTTAAAGATGCGTCCTGCCGGATCGGTTGTGGCACTCCACCCCAGATCGACAATTTTTGTGTCCAGCCTGATGGAGGGGATTACAATCCGATCTGGTGTGCGGTCGCCGCCAGTGGAGTCACTGAAGTAGGCCGGCTGTATTGGCGGTGCGGGCCGATTGGCTGTCTGCTGGAACGAGTCAATCGTGTTTGAACCGGCTGCGCTGCATCCGGACAGGAGTAAAAAGCTGAAGACCATCAGAAGCAAACCGCTGAGTTGAATGGTTTGCGTATGGAATCTTGTTCTATCCGTTTTTGCCGACGAAGTTTTGCTCTGGCTCATTGTGTTCTGTGGATCGGTTCGAGACTCATCTGGTTTAGCTTGAGACACTTTATCTATCACTGCAAAACAGAAGAGATCTCTCACTACTCCTGGGAGATCTCTTCTGTTTTGCGTTTCTCCGGGGGAGAGTAGCACCATTGTTTTTGTGGAGCCATCTAGCATAGATGACCCCGTTGGTCTTGAAGGGATGAGTCAGACCCCGTTGTCGACTCATAACTCGCTCGTCATCGAACGAGACGAGACACTACATTACGCACCACTCTGGCTCGACCGGGTGACATAGGCGCCCACCAGGAGCAGGCCCAGCACAGCAATCAGCGCCATGTAGGTGGCATTGCCTGCTGCTCCACCCGTGACCGGCAGCATCTCCGGCGCTTCATCGCTCGGCGGCAAGATCACGGCGTCGATCACGTGGATCACGCCGTTGGATGTCTCAATGTCGGTGGCGATGATATTGGCATTTTGCACCATGGCGCCACTATCTGAGATTTTGAAAGTGACTGGAGCACCGAGTGCGGTATTGGCCTGCAAGCCATCAGACAGGTCGGCTGCCATGACTTTGCCGGGCACTACGTGGAAAAGCAAGATATTGGCCAGGTCGCCGGTCGGATCAGCAAGCAGTGCCTCTATCGTGCCGTCGGGCAGGGCGTTAAATGCCGCATCAGTCGGGGCAAAGACTGTGAAAGGACCTTCACTCTTTAGCGTGTCGACCAAACCTGCAGCCTGCACAGCCGCCACCAGGATCGAGAAGTCATCTGCTGCGACCGCCGTATCGACGATATCAGCGCTTTCTTGGGCGAACACGGCTGTGGGGCTGATCAACAGAGCGAATAACAGTGCAAGCGTTGCGAAGCCGAAGAACAGGGTGCGTTTCATGTTGTTTTCCTCCTGTAGGAAAATGTTGAATGGTAAAAAATGGTAAAAGGTTGTGCTCAAACACGGTACGATACTTTAAGCGATATTTTAAATAGAGGCAAGTAGATCGGGTTCTCCACCGATTTCATGCAACGACTCAAAATCTAGAATCAATATCCGACGTCGGCCAAAATCAACCAGGCCTTGTCGTCGGAAGGCGCGAAGCAGAGAAGCAACAGTTTCTCGATGTGTTTCGAGGGCAATGGCTAATCTGTCGAATGAAATGTTTTCGATAACGCCATCGTGGTCCTCCGCCAGATACAGTAGTGTTGACGCAAGTCGTTCCGGCAAGGTCTTTCTGGGTATCACCGACTGCCTGTTGTCGGCCTTTACCATTTGGGCGCCGTACATCTGCAAGAGGCTCCAACCAACAATCAGGTCATCTGATGCACTATCAATGTTACGACTTTGTTCGTCGAACACCGCTGCCGTCCAGATTGGGTGATTCACCTTTTCTCTATCGCCGGCGCTGTTTGCATTCTTGATGGGTTGTAGAGAGGAACCTGGCGCTTGATACTGATATGCCGTTCTGCTCATGGTTCATAACCTCAGTATGTTGAAAAGTTCTTGACAGTCGATGTCGCTGTCCTTCTTCCTATGGAGATAATACCATGCCTTTTATCGTTTGTCAAGGTTTTGTTTTGTATTTGGACGTTTTTTGTTCATTTTGTGGGCGCCACCCTTTTCGTGGGGGGCGACTAGTTCAATCGGGCGTGAACACCACGACAGAAATCCGGCATCTCTACCACTGGTAGGAACTGTATCAGGATATCCACTGAGATCCGCCAGCGGTTGAGATGAAGTGGGAAATAGCATCACCTTCGAATGCCGAGGTTTCCATTTCAGCCATCAAATCAATTCGGTGCTGTTCGACCACAGAATCTTGGAGAGCTGGTTTTCCCTGTGCAAGACAGAGTCGCGATGATCGACTATAATGCTGGCTGGGTCAGCGAAGACCGATATGACCGATCGATACGTATTGGGCTGCCTGCTGTCCATGCGTATCGCAGTACGCCATTCCAGAGAGATAGATATCCGGTGCAAGGAAACTCTTACTGGAATGGCTTGAGGCTTTGCCAACTCCCGTATAGTTGTTATTTTGGCAAAGCCCAACTGCCTGAATCAGCCGAGATCACTGCTCTGGGAAGCGCACAACCATCATGAAGTCTCACCCCGCCCGCGCACTTCGCAGGCACAGCCACGCCTCAAGCCCGTCCGATCAATCAGCAAGCAGGCCAGGGCCAGATTCTGACAGTACCAGCGCTGCCGATAGTACAGCTTTGTCTCGCGCAAACGCGCAACGGATTCTCTATGCGTTGATGCTTCCGGCCATGCTCATGCCGCTGGCCTCATCCATGTCACGCGTCGCACTGCCGATCATCCGCGACGAGTTTGTCATTTCTGCTGATATGACGGCCTGGGTCGCTACCTCGTTCACCCTGCCGTTCATGATTTTGATGCCGGTCTATGGACGGCTCAGCGATGGTGTGGGCCGGCGGCGTCTGATCCTAGCCGGCATCACACTCTTCTCCATCGGAACTCTGGTCACGATCTTCGCTACCGATCTGCCTTGGCTGATGGTCGGGCGGTGCATCCAGGGCGTGGGCGTCAGCGGCATGATGCCCCTGGGCATGGCCTTGCTCTCAACCATCTTTTCGCCCGATGAGCGGGGCAAAGCATTGGGTACGTGGAGTTCGGTCGGACCCACGACTGCGTTTGTCGGGCCGCTGATCGCCGGTTTTCTGGCTCAGGGGTGGGGATGGCGTGCAACCTTCGTGCCGCCGCTCATTTTTGGTCTACTGGCCTTTGTGGCCGTCCGCCAGATTGTGCCCGCCGGGTTGAGCACGGTTCGTCCGAACTTTCTGCGCCGGTTCGACTGGCTAGGGGTCTTTTTGCTGGCCGGCACGCTGATCCTACTTCTCTTCTTTCTTTCCAGCCGGCCGATCACAGGCGTGGACCCGCTGCGCGACTGGCGACTTCTGCTGGGGACGTTGCTCTTCGGTAGCAGTTTTGTCTGGTGGGAGCGTCGGCGCCCCGATCCCTTCATCGCGCTGGATATCTTTCACCACCGTCGCTTTGACATTTCCTCAGCCGGGGCCATGCTGCGCATGTTTGGCATGGCCGGCACCAGCTTTCTGATTCCGCTCTATCTGGTTGACATTCATCATCTGACATCAACCCAGTTGGGCGTGATGCTGATGATCATGCCCGGCTCTATGGCGTTGATGGTGCGCATAGGCGGACAGGTCGCCGACCAACGAGGCAGTCGCCTTCCGGTTGCAGTCGGTTTTGTTGTGCAAACCCTGGTCATGATCGGGCTCTGGCAACTACCAGCGACTGCACCACTCTGGCAGGTCGGGATGCTACAGTCTGCCCACGGAATCGGCGTGGGGTTGATGTTGGCGGCGCTGCACAGTTCGGCCATGGGGAGCGTTCCAAGCCAGGCGATGGGCGTGGCTGCCGGCGTCTACAGTATGATTCGTTTCTTCGGCATGGTCGTCGGCACTGCGATCGCCGGAGTACTATTGGAGCAGTTTCTCTCTCTGCCAATGGCCCCCATCAACGCTTATCAGGCAGTATTTTTTTGCTACGTCTTCGTTGCGCTGGCGGGTGTGGGTGTTAGCCTGGCACTGGGCGGGCGAAGGGGCTGACAAAGCACCTCTCTTCCACATGGAATGACAGGCAAGTGATACAGGAGAATGAAATGAAGATCCAAGGTGTGCAAGCGGTGCCGTTGACATGGCAAACGCCAACAGGAGGCCCCGAGTGGTTTTCGGACTACGGTCCGAAAAGCGAATCCCATGCCATCATCGTACGCGTGGAGACTGACGAAGGATTGGTCGGCTATGGCGAGGTCCACCCCGGCTACGGACGCACCCGTGGCGCCTGCCACAGCGCGGTGGCCATCGTGGAGCAGGAACTTGGTCCCGAGATCATCGGCGAGGATCCGACGAGGCCCGAGTACGTTTGGGAGAAGATGTACAATGGTCCACGTACTGAACTGGCCATGACGTACGGACATGCTGCGCCAAGGCTCAGCCGGCGCGGCATCACCGTCTGCGCCATGAGCGGTATCGACATAGCGTTGTGGGATATCTTCGCTCAGTCATTGGGTGTGCCCATTTACAAACTGCTCGGCGGCGGCTATCGTACCTCGATTCCCGCCTACGCCAGCGGCGGCCACGCGCCACCTGAACATGCGGGTGAGCAGGCCATGGGCTACATCAATCAGGGCTTCAAAGCCATGAAGATGCGCGTCGGTGGCATGGACGCCCCGCGTCAGGTCGACGGCTCCATCGCCCGCATTCGCGCAGTCCGCGAGGCAATCGGCCCTGATGTGAAGCTGATGATCGATGCTCACGGGTCGTTGGACGAGACCCTGGCAATTCGCCTGGCCCGTGCGGCAGAGCCGTATGATATCGCCTGGTTTGAAGAACCGACCTACAGTGACAACTGGGCCGGCATGGCGCGGGTGCGCGATGCCACCACCATCCCGATTTCCACCGGTGAGAATGACGCCACAGCCTATGACTTCCGTGACATCATCGCCGCCGGCGCAGCCGACATTCTACAGCCGGATTTGGCGGTTGTGGGCGGTTTCACCGCAGCGCGGCGCATCGGGGCGTTGACCCAGGCGGCCAACCTCCAGTGTGTTCCGCATGTGTGGGGATCGGCGATCCTCTTTGTGGCCAGCCTGCACCTGGCGGCGGCTCTCCCAAACTGCCCGATCTTTGAGTTCCGCCAGGGCGCCTGCGGCTACTTCACCGATCTGATCGAGGAGACGCCCTCGATTGACGAAAACGGCTGCGTCATCGTGCCGGATCGACCAGGGTTGGGCGTCACGCTGGATCTGGCAGAGGCGCAGCGCAAGTTTCCGTTTTCGTAGGGGTAAGGGAAGACGAGCGGAAATTTGCCACAGATTCACGCAGATAGGGTACTGATTTTCACAGATGACGTCTAGATGTCCAGAGTGTTTCAAGAACCCTCTGTGTCATATCCTTTTTTCATCTGCGTGAATCTGTGACTCCACTGCAAAAAGCCTTTTCTTGACGCGAATGGTCACGAATTTACACGAATTATGTGGTCACCCCAGAGAGAACATTCGTGATAATTCGTGTCAAGATCCCTTTTTGCAGTAGAGTCATCTGTGGCAAAATCTCGTGTTCGTTCAAAGGAGGAAACTATGCCCATCTCGATTGGTCTCAACATTTGGTCGCGCCTCGTTGATCAGACCTTTCCCTACCTAGACCAGGTCGTCCAACCTTTCGACTCGATCTGGATGCCCGACCATGTGCAGTACGGCGACCATAACGTGGCCGAAGGATGGAGTCTGCTTGCCTACGCCATGGGCCGCTATCCGGACAAGGTCTGCGGCCATGCCGTGCTCTGCAATAGCTTCCGCAACCCGGCGCATTTGGCCAAAATGGCGGCTTCGATGCAGGCGTTTTCTGCGGGAAAGATGGTGCTGGGCATCGGCGCAGGCTGGAACGAGGAGGAGTATCTGGCCTACGGTTGGCCCTTTCCATCGGCGCGAGTGCGCATCGCCCAGTTGGCTGAGTCCATCGAACTGATCCGCACCCTCTGGACGCAGGCCCCGGCCAACTACAGCGGGCAATATTACCAGATCGAGCATGCCTACTGCGAGCCGCGTCCCGATCCGTTGCCGCCGATCATGGTGGGTGGATCGGGCGAGCGCTATCTACTGCGCGTCGTGGCCCGGCATGCCGACTGGTGGAACTATATCTACACGGATCGGGAGAGCTACGCCCACAAACAGAATGTGCTCAAAGAGCATTGCCGGACCGTCGGCCGCGACTATGACGAGATTGAACAGATGACCGTCAGCGGCGTGCTCATCGGCGAGACCGAGCGGGAAGTGAAGCGACTGCTGGACGATCCTGATATTCGACCGGCGGCTGAGAATCTGGTCGTAGGCACGCCCGATCAGGTCACCGAACAGCTGCTAGTTCCTATCGACCAGGGCGCGTCCATGGTGACGGTGCATTTTCATGACGTGCCGCGGCCGGATGGTACGCTGCTCTTTGCTGAGGAAGTGTTGCCGCATCTGAAGCGTGCATAGAATTTTGTATCAGGAACGTCGTCAAATGATCCAAACGAATTGGGAGCCGTTTATCACCGTGCGTGCTGTGTCGCCTGTGGTTGCAGCATTCGAATCGCTAGGCTACAGTCCGGACGAACTCCTGGCTTCTTGCGGCATACCGCGCTCAGTTCTGACGGATGCGGACGGCAAGATTCCGCACCGGGCGATGATGCAGTTCTGGCAAGAGGCGTTGGCGGCCACGGGAGATGACCACTTGGGTATTCATCTGGCTGAGGCTGCGCCCATCGACGCATTTGGCGTCCATGCCTATGCTGCCATGTCCAGTCCGACCTTGGGCGAGGCCTATCGCCGGACCTGTCGCTACCAGCGGCTGATCCACGAGGTGTCGGACCTGCAACTCAACATGGAGGACGGCGAAGGCGTACTATCCCACGCGCTGCCCGGCGGGCAACCGATTCCCGCGTCACCCGGCTGAATTCTTGGTCACCCTCTGGGTGCGGTTCGGTCGCCTTGTCACAGGCAATGATTGGTCGCCACGGCTGGTCGCTTTTGCCCATGAGGCGCCAACGGATACCGCCGAACATCAGCGAGTGTTTCGAACATCTGTCCAGTTTGTCAGTGGTCGCACCGCCATCTATCTGCCTACTTCGATTTTGGAAGCGCCCAACCAGCAGGCTGACCCCGGTCTCGTCAGCGTATTGGATGACTACGCTGATCGCCTGTTGGAGCAGATGCCGAGCGAAGCTACGCTGAGCCAACGTGTACGCCACCAACTGATGCAAGATCTGAAAAGCGGCGTGCCCACCGCAGAAGACGTTGCCAAAGAATTGCACATGAGCGTGCGAACGCTGCATCGGACGTTGCAGCAAGAGGAGACGACCTTTCGCCAGCTGTTGAGCCAACTCCGTCACGAAAGTGCGGCCACCTATCTGGCTGACCCCACGATTAGTATCGCTGAAGTCGCCTTCCTGCTCGGGTTCAATGAACTAAGCTCGTTCTATCGTGCCTTCAAACGCTGGACCGGGCAAACGCCTGCACAATTCCGGGCTTCAGGCCTACACCTGACTGACTGATCTCCCTGCTTGACCCCTCTCCACATCCACAAACCACCATTGACCAACCATATGAATCGTTGTCCGATTCGGACAAAAAGATTGGCGCACGGCGTCAATGACCTCTGCCCGTCTGCCATCTATACTCGTACCACAACGAAGTCGGTTCATATGGGCGTTGGCGACAGCCAACCTGCCATTGATCGATGCGTCTGACAACGTGGAAATCGGGTGCAAAGGAGGAGGCAACAATGAGTAGTCTGTACACAGATGACAGGATTGCCGGCAGCGTGGGCGTCCAACGGCGTGGACGCTTTGTGGGACAGGTGATGTGGTGGGCGGTCTTTCTGATCTGTCTGTTCTATGCCGGCTATGCGTTTGTCATGGCCGGCGTCGAAATCGCCTACAGAATGGGCATCGCTGCGGATGCCCCTCACCGGTCGATTCCGCTCGTCTTTGTGCTGCATGCAGTGACCGGCGGCATCGTGCTGATCACAGGCGCCCTTCAGTTCAATCGGCGCATTCTGCAGAGGAATCGACCGCTGCATCGCCTACTTGGCCGCATCTATGTAGGGACGATCTGGATCTCGAGCATTGGTGGGCTGTGGCTGACCATTGCATTCGATGTTAGCCTGGCCGCCAAAATCGTGCTGGGTCTCGTTGCGATTCTCTGGTTCTCGACTACCTCAATTTCACTCTGGCACGTTCGCCAGCGCAGGATCGCGGCACATCGAGAGTGGATGCTACGAAGTTTCTCCCTCTCGCTATTCTTCGTAACCTTCAGCCTCTGGGTGCCGGGATTGGCAAGTACCCGCCTGCCCGAAGCCATGGGATATCCGCTGGCCATCTTTCTAAGCTGGAGTTTGAATCTACTGGTCGCTGAGGGTTGGATCCGCTATTCGAGACCGGCGGTTGGGAGCATCAGGTAGAAGGATTTCGGATACCATATCGGACCAAAAATCTGATCCGCTGAATGTCCCTGGCACGGCCTGTGAAACCTAGTCTTGCCCCGAGCGGCACTGAGCCATGCCGGAGGCGTGAAAACAAAGAAAGAAGAGGATACAATTATAAATATTGACATAATCGATCTATATTTACGGACACGTGTGTGGAAAATGTTGGAGGAGCGTCGAGGGAGAAATGCAAATGAAGATGTCGAAGCTGGAAAAGAGATTTGTCAATAGTCCGGGCCATAGCGTGCAAGTGGGCAAGCATGCTGAGGAATTGCTGAGGCGGATTGATTTCCACGCCGGTCAGCGCTATCTGGATCTGGGTTGTGGAAATGGGGCTGCACCCATCTATCTGGCCGCGAAGTATGGCCTAAACGTAACCGGCGTCGATGTGGATCCAGCTCAGATTTCGGCCGCAGAAACGCAGAGCCTTGGCATGCGGAATGCGCGTTTTTGCACGCTGGATGGAACAGAACTACCATTTGAGGATGCTGAATTCGATATCGTTGCGACCAATAAAGTCATGCACCATATCCCCAATTGGCGAGACGCCTTTTCTGAGATGGTGAGGGTGCTGAGGCCAGGCGGTTATCTGATCTACAGCGATCTGATCTGTCCCGGATGGCTGGCCGATGTAGTAGACGCCCTGGTCAAACGTCAGGCAGGATTCCCGACCAAGGTTGGGCTCGAAGCCCTGGTCAATAAGCACCGACTGCGTATCCATGATTTCTCTCCGTCGCCAGTACAGATCGAGGCGATTTTTCAGCGCCAGGGGATCACGCAGTCGTCGTTTGATCAGAACGCTCAAGAGTTCGGAATGGGAGACAAGGAGGTCGGATGACACAGTCTATTTTTGAGCAATATCCCATCGCCAATGAAAAGGTACAAACGTCCGCCGGCGAACAGCCGACGCCCTACCACGTCTATGATGGGCATCTAACGCTCATCGGTGGCAGCGCAAACTACGACGCAGTTGCAACGCTACTGAACCACGAGCAGGTCTTCGTGGTCAAGACCGAATCAGGTCGTGCGCTGATGGCACTCTATGTCGCCAATGAAACGAAGGCCAGCCATGGCCCGCACACCGAACTTCAGGTGGCATTCTATGTCTCCCATCAGCCGACTGCGCCGGCCAAGGACGGACCCTTTGCACCGGTTCACTTGTTGATCTCTGATCCACAGGCGCGTCAGATGTGCTACGGACTCTGGAATAATAGCGAAAAGACCGTTGCTTATAATCGGGAGATTCTGGGATTGGCCCCCAAACTGGCTACCTCGAGGCTGTCTCGGCTGAACGGACGGTTTTCCTTTGCCTTCCACGACGAAGAGAATGGCCGTTTGCTGGCACGTGGGAATGTGGGTGAGAACGCGCGCCAACCGCCGGGCGCCGCTTTAGCGCTCTTCCGCTCTTTTGGCCTACGCCAGGCAATGCGATCAGCGTCCATGAAGATCGTAGATGTCAAAGTTGTCAATCCCATCAACGAATGGCTGCCGCGCAATGCGGACGCGCAAACCTACAGTACCAGCGACAGCCTGGTGACCCAGCGCTTCGATCCTGATCACGATCAGCTTGAGTTTGCTGCAGACTTGCCTTTCGGTCAGGTTGACTTCGTGCCTACGTTCGTGCAGCACATGCGCGGCTTCAAGATGGTCTATCGTAATCCGGAGTGAGCTAAATCGCAGATGCGTTGACACCGGGGCAGCAGCCGGCTTCATCCCCGCGAGACCGAATGGTCGGCAGGACTAAAACTCAGTAGTTCACGATTCTGAGCGACGCAAGATTCTTCGCTCACAGGGCTGTCTGGGATCTCGGGGGGTTGACAAAGAAACGTTGGGCGGATTTCCCTACCCGCCAGAGCCAGACAGATAAGGAAACCTGCCCTACCCCTGAGATCCCAAAGAACCGCCACCAGCTCAATGAAGAGAAAGCCCTCCGGTTCAGCCGCTTCTAAGAGACAAGTTCTTACTGCCCAGTTGGAACACTGTCACCCCTTCGACGGGGCTCAGGACAGGCCTGAGCGGTTCTGCGACAACAGTTCGATGGCCTCAGAATTCAGCGGAGGGTCTCTGCTTTGCCAGGCGAGATCCTTCGCTGGACAGTTGCCGGTTTGGCGTTGAATACGCGGACTCGCTCAGGCTGACAGAGGTAACGCTCGTTGCTGGACCAACCTGTTTCTCACCGATTTGCGAAGCCCCGCTTCGTCACGTACTCAGAATGACAAATTGTGAGGTACCGAGTTTAGGATTCGCTCCCCGGCCTGGGGAAAAACTGATCGATCAGAATGGCGTTGCCGTCCGGATCCTGCAGCGCTATATGCGCAGGACCGGTCCCATCCGGGTCCGTATCTGTAGCCATCTCGATGCCGGACGCCAAAAGCTGATTGCGAATGTCGCGTACATCCGTAAAGTTCGGACAGCAATTCCTTGTCCTGGCCCAGGCCTGGATTGAAGGTCAAAATGTTGCCCTCAAACATGCCCTGAAAGAGCCCGATGATGGCTGCGCCGTTGACCATGATCAGATAGCCTTCGCCGTCACCGCCGGTTTCGACAAAGCCCAATTTTTCGTAAAATGCCTTCGAAACGCCAAGATCGCTGACCGAAAGACTGACTGAAAAAGCCCCGAGTTCCATGGTTTATCCCTCCATAATTATAGATGTTCAGAAAAAGATTCGTGCTCGTCCTCGTTCTCGCTCAATAGCCACGGATCATTATCTGAACATCTATACATTCCCGCAAGACGCCTATTCTGCCTCGCTATCGATATATTTACAAGTGTGCAAATAATTGCAGGGAATGCGCAGTGCCTTCAATTCAAGTCGTACGACATTTCTGAGTTGCACACGAGGCCAGTCCATGACATGCTAGGGCTATACCACTTTGGAACCTCCGGCAATCGTCAGATTTGGTGACGACGATAAACCTCAAGCAGTGTCCAGATTCCAGGGTTCGGCGCGACACGTCAGCGCAGAGAGCAGGGGAAAAAACCAATGGGAACAACACCCACATTGAACGAAAGGGCTGACGGCTATCGCGGCCTCTGGTATCAGCGAGAGAAGCTGCCGTCTAGATATCGATACAAGTATAGCGGCGGGCTTGGGACCTATTGCGCCAAGCACCAGCCTTTTGCCATTTACTGTCCCGAGGTGGATCGGACATTTTTTTGCTATGGGGGCGTCCGCTCAGGCTATCATCAGGACTTCGAGCTGACGCTGGATAACATGGATCCGATTGAGGCTCAACAAGCTGTCTACCATCACGTTTCGGCATTTGACCATGCTACCGGCACGGTAGACCGCCCGACCGTGCTCCTCGACAAGCGCACCCATGATGCACATGACAACCCCGTCATCACCGTCGACCGGGACGGATTCGTCTGGGTGATTTCGACCTCCCATGGCCCGTTGCGCCCTGCCTATGTGCATCGCAGTGTCAAGCCCTACGACGTCACCGAATTTCAGATGATGGAGCCGTATCAATGGCTCGACGATGTCAGGATGCCGATCACCAATTTCTCCTACATGCAGGTCTGGTACAGACCGGAGCAGGGATTCACGTACTTCTTCACCGTCTACAGTCCTGGACTGGAATCGAAAGACCTACTATGCGTCCAGCCAGGATGGTATCGAGTGGTCGCCGTTTGTCCCGATCGCCGACATCGACAAAGGCCACTATCAGGTGAGCGCAGTCCACCGGGATCGGGCTGGAACCGCCTTCAACTATCATCCGCTGCCAGTAGGCCTCAATGCCAGAACCAATCTCTATTTTGTCGAAACGACTGACGATGGCGCGACCTGGACAGCTGCCGACGGCACGCCTGCGCAATTGCCCCTCATCGAGGTCAACAACGCCACCCTCGTCCATGATTTTGAGGCTGAGGGGCTTCTCGTCTACATGAAGGACATGGTCTACGACGCGGAAGGCCGCCCGCTCATTCTCTTTATTACATCGACCGGATTCGAATCGGGGCCAGAGAACGGCCCGCGTACCTGGTCGCTGGCGCGCTGGACCGGAACCCGCTGGCGCATCCACGAGATCACCACATCTGACAGTAACTATGACATGGGGTCACTCTACGTTGAATCGGATGGGGTGAAGCAGGATGGACTGCTGCGTCTCGTCGCACCGACCGAAACAGGGGCTCAGGCCTACAACCCTGGCGGCGAGGTGGCCATGTGGGTGAGCAGCGATGACGGCCGATCTTGGACAATGGAGCGTCAGGTGACTGAGGGCGGTCCCTACAACCACACCTATGTTCGTCGTCCGGTCAACGCCCATCCAGACTTCTACGCCTTGTGGGCCGACGGCCATGCCCGGGAACCGTCGCCTTCACGTCTCTACTTTTGCAGCAAGGCCGGTGATCTCTTTCAGTTGCCTAAACAGATGTCGCAGGAGCGCCAAGCCCCGCTCAAGTGTTTCCCGGCAGAGCGTTGACCCGATCTCAACGAGAGCACGACAGACCATATCTTTTGGGATTGAGCGATTATGGCCTTCGGCCTGAGATTGGGAGATTCCTGAACAGCCCGCAAGCTCTGAATCTCTGAATCTCAGTGGCCGGAAACCATTGATCTCGTAGCAATGGCCGTTTGGAGAACCATTTTGGGAGACCGACCTATGTTTGATTATCTGAAAAGAATGGCTCACTCGTTTGTGCTGTTCTGCACTGTATCGCTTCTCTTGACAGGCTGCCTGCCGGGCGGATCGCCTCAAGCAACGATGGAGGAAGTGGATGCCGCCGAAGCAGCCTGGCTGGCATCGCCCAGCCTGGATTACATGATGACGGTCGAGGTTGATCGGCCTGACGACAAGCGGCGCAACATGGTGGTCGTCGCCGACGGCGAGATTGTCGAGGCCATCGTCTCTTACTGGGATTCCAACGCACGTAAGTGGCAGGAGGCGCAGCCATTGGGCGAGGCGCAGGCCTACCCGTTTACCGTGCCCGGTCTCTTCGAAATGGTGCGTGGTTCGCTGCAGGACAGTGGGCGTGAAGACATTCGGATGACGATGGAGGGCGAGCCGCCCTTCCCCAGGGAGATCGTATTTGGTCCCGTGATCGTCGACGGCGAGCCCTTCAGCATGACGGAAGCAACCATCACGGTCAGGCATTTCCAGGAAAACAAATAGGGTCAATATCGCTACTTGCCTACTTCCCGATTGCTCAACAAGAAAGGGGTTTGTCATGCACTACACGCACTTTGGCGCTTCCGGCCTGGTCGTTAGCCGGCTGGCGCTTGGCATGGCACTGCGCCAGCAGACGGATGCGGCGGTTGCCGATCACTTAATTGGCCATGCGCTGGACAATGGTATCAACCTGATCGATTGCGCCGATCGCTATTCACCGGGCGACGCCGATCAGTATGGTGGATCCGAAGTAATCCTGGGCAGAGCGTTGAAGGGCCGGCGTGATCAGGTGGTCATCACCTCCAAGGTAGGTTCGCAGGTCGGCCCCGGACCCAACGACCGTGGCTCGTCGCGTGGGCACATCCTCCGCGAGGTGGAACGTTCGCTGGACCGTCTGCGGACTGACTACATTGACGTCTATCTGCTGCACGCCTACGATCAGGCCACGCCGCTGGACGAGACCATGCGTGCGCTGGACGACCTGGTGCGCTCGGGCAAGGTGCGCTACATCGGCGCCTGCAACTTCCAGGCCTGGCAGATCTGCAAGGGGTTGTGGACGGCAGATCGACTGTTGGCGACACCATTTATGTGTGTGCAAAATGCGTACAATTTGCTGAGCCGCCAATTGGAGACCGAGATGTTCCCGTTGGCGCGTGATCAGGGGCTGGGCATTATGGTCTACGGTCCGCTGGCCGTGGGACTGCTGGGCGGCGATTATTCGCTGGCGCGGCGTCCGCCGGTCGATTCGTTATGGGGACACAGACCGGAGAAATATGAGCGTATGATCCAGGGCCAAGCAGGACGCATTGTGGTCGAGGTCAACAGCATCGCGCGTGAACTGGGCAGGACGCCGGCACAGGTTTCCACGGCGTGGATTCTCAGCCACCCCGAGATTACCTGCGTCATCTGTGGCAGTGACACGATTGAGCAATTAGATGACAGCGTGGAGTCGATAGGCTGGAGTTTGGACGACGAACATCTTCGGCGACTGGACGAGGTCTCGAGTACGCCGGCGGCGTGGAACTAGTACAGCGCGGCGGAAATGAGGCCACGCTTCGTAGGTCCGGCTATCAGCCGGACGACTCCTGGACCCTTTGGGGCAGTCTGATTGGCGAGGCTTGTCACGCTGATAGCGTGACCTACGCTCCATGGGTCAATTTACGCCGTCGCGTACTAGGATACGAGGATCTGTACGAATTCAACTTCTCCATGGAGTTTGCCGACCAGACCGCCCGGAATCTGAAATGCCAACAGAACCTACATGCAGTCTAGCGGCGGGATATATCGCTGCTGAGACAGAGTGATGTGTTTGACATAATATCTTTCTGAATATGGCGCGAGAGGGATATCTCTGGTCTCTTGATGCCCGATCCGTTACAATGAGATGAGATGATGAATCCTACGGGAGTCAAGCGCAAGTGCATACACAAGAACCAATCAGAAAGGAAACTACCCATCCGCGTAATCGTTACCGGCGGCAGCGGCAAAGCCGGGGTCTACACTGTTCGAGAACTGGCGGCAGCCGGCCATGAGGTTCTCAACGCAGACCGGATGCCGCCCAAAGAGGGGCTGCCCGGTTCCTTCATCCAGCTCGATCTGACCGACGCTGGCGAGGTCTATGATGTCTTCGCTCAGTTCAAGCCCGAGGGCGTCTGTCACCTGGCGGCAAACCCGTCGCCATCCGGCTTCCCGCGTCAGCAGACCTTCGCCAACAACGTGCTCAGCACCTACAACGTCATGCAGGCGGCGGGTGACAGCGGTATTGTGACCCGTTTCATCTATGCGTCCAGCGAGATGGCAACCGGCTGGCTGACCACCGATGAGCTTCCGCCGCGCTTCCCGTTCAATGAAGAAGACCGGGTCGACACGCCCAGCGCCTATGCCCTGAGCAAGTATATGGGTGAGAAGATTGCCGACTCGATGCTCGTGCGCTATCCCCAGATGAGCTTCTGCAGCCTGCGCATCAACAACGTCATCCCCCACGACCGATATGATATCTTGGCCTATCGACGTGAGAACTTCCCCGAAGGCGGCGGGAACTTTTGGAGCTACATCGACGCGCGTGACGTGGCCGGAGCCTTTCGCGCTGCGCTGGAAGGTGAAAGCGCAGGCCACGAGGTCTACCTCATCGCCGCGGCCGATACCTGTCTCGACACACCGATCCAGGAGGCTGTCGAACGACTCTATGGCCCCGGCGCCAACTTCGCTGCTGGCCACGGCGAATTCCAATCGGCCTTCGATTGCAGCAAGATCGAACGTGATTTTGGTTGGACGGCGCAACATAGTTGGCGCGACGAGGCCTAGGCACGAACGATAGGACGCGGATGGAGCGGACATCCACAGATAAAAAAATCAGCGAATATCCGTCAGATCAGTGTCGCGGATCCGGTCACTCATCGAGACCTTACGCAGCACGCAGTACGCAGCAGAATCCAACCAAAACAGGAAAGGACTTAAACAACCATGCAATACACGAATCTTGGCCGTACCGGCCTGACCGTGAGCAAGCTCTGCTTGGGCACCATGAACTTCGGCCCGCGCACCAGCGAGCAAGACTCTTACGCCATCATGGACCATGCGCTGGACGTGGGTCTCAACTTCTTCGACACAGCCAATCGCTACGGCCGTGAGGTTAGCCTGGGCCACACCGAGGAGATCATCGGGCGCTGGTTGGCCCAGGGCGGACGACGCGAACAGGTCGTGCTGGCCACCAAGCTCTACGGCGCGATGGGCGACGGCCCCAACGACAAGGGCCTTTCGGCCTACCACATCCGCCAGGCCTGTGAGGATAGCCTGCGCCGGCTCCAGACCGACCACATTGACCTCTACCAGATGCACCATGTGGACCGCAGCACGCCATGGGAAGAGATCTGGCAGGCCATGGAGCAGCTCGTGCGCGAGGGCAAGATTCTCTACGTCGGCTCCAGCAACTTTGCGGGCTGGCACATCGTGCAGGCGAACGAAGCTGCCAAACAGCGCGGCTTCATGGGGCTGGTCTCTGAGCAGAGCAAGTACAGCCTCAATGCGCGCATGGTCGAGCTGGAAGTATTGCCCGCCTGTGAAAGCTACGGCGTCGGCGTGATTCCGTGGAGCCCGTTGGGCGGCGGCCTACTGGGCGGCGTGCTCAAGAAGGTCTCCGAAGGCCGGCGCGCATCGGAGGGCATGCAGCGCACTATCGAGGCCCATCGTGATCAGCTTGAAGCGTGGGAAGGACTCTGCGCTGAGCTTGGGCAAGAGCCGGCTGACGTGGCCCTGGCCTGGCTGCTCCACAACCCGGTCGTGACTGCGCCCATCATCGGCCCGCGCACCATGGCCCAGTTCGAAGGCAACCTGGGCTCGCTGGATATCGAACTCTCAGACGAAACCCTGGCCAAGATCGACGAGATCTGGCCCGGACCCGGCGGCGCTGCGCCTGAAGCGTACGCGTGGTAGGTAGGATATAGATGTTCAGATAATGATCCGTGGTAATTGGGCGAGAACGGTTGCGAGAACGAGAACGGGTACGAATCTTTATCTGAGTGTCTATAGAAAGGAAGAAAGACCATGGACTATCGCTTTATGGGCAAGACCGGCCTCAAGGTCAGCGACCTCTGCCTGGGCGCCATGACCTTCGGCCGCGAAGCAGATGAGAAACTGAGCCATCAGATGATGGATCGGTTTGTCGAAGGCGGCGGGAATTTCCTGGACACAGCCAACGTCTATTCGTTGGGCCGATCTGAAGAGATTGTGGGAAGCTGGCTTGCAGGACAGAACCGGGACGATTTGGTGATCGCAACCAAGGTGCGCTTTCCCATGGGAAGCGGTCCCAATGACGTTGGGCTGAGTCGGAAACATATCCTGGCCAGCGTAGAAGCCAGCCTACGTCGTCTCGCCACCGACTACATCGATCTCTATCAGGTGCATTGCTGGGATCCGATAACGCCGCTGGAGGAGACGCTGAGCACGCTCAACGATCTGGTGCGCTCAGGCAAGGTCCGTTACATCGGGGCCAGCAACTTCAGCGGCTGGCAGTTGCAGAAGGCCATCGATATAAGCAAGCAGATGGGCTGGGAGCCATTCACTTGTTTGCAGCCGCTCTACAATCTGCTCGACCGCTCACTTGAATGGGAACTGATCCCCCTTTCTCAAAGTGAAGGTTTGGGCATTATTCCCTGGAGTCCGCTGCGCGGCGGCTGGCTCAGCGGCAAGTTCCGCCGCGGCATGACCATGCCCGCAGAAGGCAGCCGAGTCGAGAAGGCAGAGAAAGAAGGCTGGGGCGAGTCCTGGAGCGCCTACAACAGCGAGCGGACCTGGTCCGTGCTCGATGTGCTCTTCGACATCGCTGAGGAGACGGGCAGAGCCGTGCCCCAGATCGCACTCAACTGGTTGCTCCAGCGGCCGGCCGTCACGGCGCCGATCATCGGTGCGCGCAACCTGGAGCAGCTGGAGAGCAATATGGGGGCCAGCGGCTGGGCACTCAGCGAGGAGCAGGTGACACGCCTCAGCCAGGCCGGGGCAACCGAACTGCCATATCCATATAGCCATATCAGTGGCGCCGAAAAGCGACGCTAGTGTGCAGTGATTGGGGAATAGGGATTAGGGATGGGATCGGGGAATAGGGATCGGGTCGTCGTTGACTACGCCCAATCTCCCCCAAATCGCCTACTCTCCCTAATCCCCAATCCCTAATCCCTATTCCCTGATCACCAACATCAACACAAAGGACCACGAATGCAATACAGAAGACTTGGCAATGCAGGAATGAAAGTCAGCGCTGTCTCCCTCGGCGGTTGGACCACCTTCGGCGGCTCGATCAAGGAGATGGAGTCGGCTGAAGAGATCATTGTCGGCGCCTACGAAGCCGGCATCAATTTCTACGACATCGCTGATGTTTACGCACGGGGCGAGTCGGAGAAGATGATGGGCAAGGTGCTGGCGCGTTTTTCGCGCAATACACTGGTCATCTCGTCGAAAGTCTTCGGCGCCATGAGTGATGACGTCAACGACCGCGGTCTCTCACGCAAGCATATCATGGAGTCTATCGACCGCTCGCTGCGCAACATCGGCACTGACTATCTGGATATCTACTACTGCCATCGCTACGACGATGAGACGCCGCTGGAAGAGACCGTCCGTGCCATGGACGACCTGATCCACAAGGGCAAGATCCTCTACTGGGGCACCAGCGAATGGCCGGCGGCACGCATCGCCGAAGCCTACGGCATCGCCCGCCAGTACAATCTCTATCCGCCCCAGGCCGAGCAGCCGGGCTACCACATGATGCGCCGCACGCGAGTCGAGAAGGAAGTGCTGCCCGTGACCGAGCCCTTGGGCATTGGACTGACCTCCTTCAGCCCTCTGGCCAATGGCCTGCTCACGGGCAAGTACGACGAAGAAGTGCCGGAAGGTACCCGCTACGCCGGGCGCGACAATCTGGGCGACGAGTTCGAGGTCAATCGCGAAAAGGTGCGGCAACTCAAGCCAATTGCCGACGAACTGGGCATCACCCGTGCAGAGCTGGCACTGGCCTGGTGCCTCCGTCTTCCGGGCGTCAGCAGCGTCATCACCGGCGCAACCAAGCAGTCGCAGATCGAGAGCAATGCACGCGCGGCCGAGGTGGTGCTCGATGACGAGGTGATTGCGCGAATCGATGAGATTATGCCACTGTAGGTACGTAACGGTTAACGGTGACTTGATAATGCTCAATGGTTAACGGATGCACATGTCTGATCAGTGCCATTGCACTTGCCAGGCACGAAGTTGATCGAGTACCATCTGTGAAGTCATCAGTGATCCAGTACAAAAAGAAAGGACCAACCACATGCAATACCGTTCATTCGGACGAACCGGCGTCAAGGTCAGCGAGCTTTGTCTCGGCTGTATGATGTTCGGCGGCAAGACCACGCCCGAGGACTCGTACGACATCATCGACAAGGCCATCGAGGCGGGCATCAACTTCCTGGACACGGCCAATGTCTACAGCCGCGGCCGCAGCGAAGAGGTGACCGGCGAAGCGCTCAAACGCAACGGCAAGCGCCACCAGATCGTGCTGGCCACCAAGGTCCACGGCACCATGGCCGACGACGATCCCAACATGCAGGGCAACAGCCGGCGTCACATCATCCAGCAGGCCGAGGCCAGCCTGCGCCGCCTCCAGACCGACTACATCGATCTCTACCAGATCCACCGCCCCCAGTCCGACATCCCCATCGACGAGACGCTGCGTGCCCTGGACGACCTGGTCCGCGACGGCAAGGTGCGCTACATCGGCACCAGCACCTTCGCCGCCTGGCAGGTGATGGAGTCGCTCTGGGTCTCCAAGGAACTGGGCCTCAACCGCTTCGTCTGCGAGCAGCAGCCCTACAACATACTGGACCGACGTGTCGAGCGTGAACTGCTGCCCATGGCGCGCACCTATGGCATCGCCACCATCCCCTGGAGCCCGCTGGCCGGCGGGTTGTTGACCGGCAAGTATACGCGCAACGCACCGCCGCCGCCAGACAGCCGCTTCGCCAACATTGAGGGCAACCCCATTCAGCAACGGCGCATGGTCGAGCAGGTCTACGACGTCAACGAGGCGCTGACGCCCATGGCCGAGGCCAAAGGTTGCACCGTTGCCCAGTTGGCCCTGGCCTGGGTGCTCCAGCAGCCGGGCGTGACCAGCCCCATCATCGGCCCGCGCACCATGGCCCAGTTTGAGGACAACCTGGGCGCGGTTGACGTCAGTTTCACTGATGACGAACTGGCCAAGATCGACGAAATCGTGCCGCCTGGACAGATGGTTTCGCCGTTCTACCAGGCCGACTTCGGACCACATCTGTATCGCTAACCCCTTGTTCTTCGTTCTCGTACTCGTACTCGGCTGTGTGTTCGAGGACGAGTACGAGAAGTGTACACCTTTGGAAAGGGAGGCTCGCATGAAAATCGGATTTATTGGGTTGGGCATCATGGGCAGCCGTATGGCGGCCAATCTGCAAGCGAGCGGCTACGAACTGGTTGTCCACAATCGGACGGCGTCCAAGGCCGACGATCTGGTGGCGGGCGGCGCAGCCTGGGCAGATTCACCGGCAGCGGTTGCGCGGCAGGTCGACCTGCTCTTCACCATGCTGGCGACACCGGAGTCAGTCTCCGAAATGGCGTTGGGGCATGATGGATTCCTGGATCACCTGCCGGCGGGCGCGCTCTGGGTCGATTGCAGCACGGTCAACCCATCGTTCTCACGCACGATGGCCGAGCAAGCGGCGGCACGGCAAGTGCGTTTGGTCGACGCGCCGGTGGCGGGCACCAAGGCGCCGGCAGCAAGCGGCGATCTGCTCTTCGTGGCCGGCGGCAGCGCCGAAGACCTCGAAGCGTGCCGTCCCTATTTCGACGTGATGGGCCGACAGACTTTCCATGTCGGCGATCAGGGCATGGGCGTCTCCATGAAGATGGTGCTCAACATGTTGCTGGGCGTCTCTATGCTCGCCTTCGCTGAGGCGATGGCGCTGGGCCAGTCCATGGGGCTGGAGAGTGAGCAATTGCTGGAAACGTTGATCGGCTCGGCTGTCGTTGCGCCTTTCGTAGCCGGAAAACGCCCGAACATCGAAAGCGGAGCATACGAGGCTGACTTCCCGTTACGCTGGATGCAGAAGGACTCTGCAATTGGCTGCGACGTCGGCCTATGAGAACGGCGTCGCCATGCCCATGGAAAATGCGGCCAAGGAGACCTACGCCCTGGCCATTCGCAACGGCATGGGCGATCTGGATTTCTCGGCCATCTATCGGTTTATCAACGAGTCATCGGAATAGGAGCGAGCACATAGATGCCCTTGAACCGAGCAGACATCGTAGAACCGTTCGCGAGTTGACCGGTGCGTCGATCCCGAGCACCGATTTGACGTACTGCGTAATCTTCGCTGGTAGACGTAGCAGCAGAATCGGGGCGCTTTACTGATTCAGGCAGCCAATATTGATATGCCGCTGGTATCGAGACCTTACGCAGTACGTTTTACGCAGCACTCGTCCTCTTCCATTGATACTCGCGCACCCCAAAATCCATGGGCACATATCCCAGCTTGCCATAAACGCCCTTGCCCTGATTCGACGACCAGATCCACGTGTCGACGTAGCCGCGTCGTTTCGCTTCTTGCATACCGGCGTAGGTGATGGCCCCACCGAATCCCCGACGACGAAAATCTTCCGGCGTGGAGACATTGTAGATGCTGGCACTGCCGCCGGCCACCAAGAGCGTCGCTGACGTCACGGGCTGCTCGCCCCAATAGCCGTTGTCCAGATAGCCAATGTAGTGGATAGCGATGGCGTCGTCACCAAAACCGTGGCGGGCGTAGGCATCGGAGAAGACTTGCAGATCGCCGCCGCCGAAGCCGGCTGCCGAGACGGCTCGCCATTGCTCCAGCATGACCTCGTTGATTACCCGCTCGACGTGAAAGCCATCGGGCGTGGTCGGGGCGTCGCTCAGCGTGGTCAGATCAGCGATCATCCAATTGCCGCCCGGGCCGCCGATCTCGCCGATCAAGTCCCAACTTCCGTCAGGGCCGCCGGCTTGGCCTCGGGCAGCCAGCCGCTGCCCGAGGTCGTCCGGGCTGGAACCCGGAAAGACATACCAGTCGATCTTGCTGGTCAGTTCGCCCACATCGCTGATGACTTCATTGATGCGACGGTCGGCTGACTCCTCGGAGAACTGGGCGCGCAGCATATGGTTGCCCGGCGCACCGAAGTCGGCGACGATCCAGGTGGCGTCATCCGTTTCGGTGAAGTGTACATCGGGCAGGCCTTCAAAGAGTCGAAAGTAGGCGATGAAGTTGGCCTGAACACGAAGTGCCCGCTCCACTTCAGTTAGACCCTGCAGCGATTCCGGCATCTTAATCTGGTCACCTTTCATGATCCGCCATATCAGTGAATAATCGCGTCAATGATCCCCAAACTCGGCCAAACCGTCAACCACGAGTCGCACGGCTATAGATGTTCAGATAATGATCCATGGCAATTGGGCGAGCACGAGAACGAGCACGAAAACGGGTAGAAGCACGAATCATATTCTGAAGATCTTATAGCGCTGCGGGTAGCACGCAGAAGAGTGCTTCTCAGGCTATGTCTATTCGAGAACCAGATCTTGCGGCGATTCAGCCCTAAGTCCCGCTCAGATCTCATTCAGGAACGCCTGTACCGCCTCGACGAACGGCTCGTAGCAATCGTAATGGACCATGTGGCCCGCGCCCTCAATCTGCACCACTCTGCCATCGCGCCACAGGCCGGACATCGCTTGCACGTCCTCCGGTGCGATCAGCCCATTCTCCCGGTCGCCGGTGAGCAACAGGATCGGGCAGGCGATCTTGGGCAGGGCCTCCCGCCAGAGCGGCTCTGGCTGGTCAAAGGTCTGCACGACGTAGGGGCTGACCTGCACCTTGCTCTCGACCTGGTAGGCCAGCTCTTCCTCGGTCCAGGTCGGGTTGTCCTCGCGCCACTTTGCGATTAGCTCTTCCCGCGTCAGCGAGACCACGCGGTTGAACCACTCGGCATCCCCACCACCGTCGTCTCCCACCCTCCCCACCCGCTGCCCCAGCAGGGGTCGTAGAGAATCAGGCCGGCCATCAGGTCCGGATGGTCTGCGGCCGCAATGATTGCTGCCGCCGCGCCTCCGGAGTGAGCGAGGACCCTCGGATGCTCCAGACCCAGGGCTGCGATCAGGGCCACCAGGTCGGCCGCGTGCACCTCAAAGGTGTAGCCCGTTTCCGGCTTTTCGGAGTGGCCATGCCCGCGCTTGTCGTACATAATCACGTCATAGTCATCCTCCAGCGCGCGCGCGACGCGCGAATAGCCGATGCCAATGTCGGTAACCCCAGTGGCGATGACCAGGGGCGGCTTGGCGTTGCCGCCGCTCCGCCGGTGCGATAATAGTGAAGCCTGACCCCGTTGGCGATCACGTCGCCTTCAAACCATTCTGTCATATTGTCCTCCACGGATTGTGTGCTGATCCAGCCGCTGTGACATAACTAGAAGACGTGCCCTCCCAGTGAGCCGGCGAGACCGCGCAACTCAGCATCGTCATCGAATGCCGACTTCCAGACCGCGGAATCCTCAACACGTTGTCGTACAAGTAGGTGTGCCATCTGAACTACCTCCCATAGTGATGCACTTTCCGTTGACGATCTATCCCCACAGATGTGGGTCAGCTCCATTTTGGTCACACAGGCTTCCAGCGCCAACCGTCATCTTGTTTGTCGATATACCCCAGACAGGGCCAGGGCAGGTGGCCGGCCGTGACCAGCGCTCCTTCGCTGGATGCGCGCTCGTAGAGCAGGCGGCGAGTGGCCACAGTCGCCACCGGATCGTAGTCGAAGAGGGCGACCCATTGCGGATGATCGATATGGATGGGGTGAAGGAAGACATCCGTCAAGGCCAGCAAGCATTCGCCGGCCGAAGAGACGGCCAATCCGAGTTGGCCGGGCGTATGGCCAGGCGCGGCAAAGGCTTCCAGTCCAGGAAGGATCTCCGCCCCCGACTCGATCAGTTCCAAGTGTTCCTGCAACCGCGGCAGCGTCTCTCGGGCGCAGGCGCGGATGCTCGCCCGCACTGGATCGGGAATCTGCATATTCTTCAGGTCAGGGTCAGCGGCCCAAAAATCCCACTCAGCCTGCCCCATGACATAGCGTGCCTTGGGCAAGGCGGGGCGACCCAGCTCATCGAGCGCACCGCCGATGTGGTCTGGATGCGCATGGGTGAGGAAGACGATATCGATCGTCTCCGGATCAACGTCTGCTTCGCGAAGGTTTGCCAGAAGGTTGCCCGTGGTCGGGGCCATCTTTCCTGCACCCATGTCAACCAAGACCCGATGCTCTCCGGTGTCGATGAACAGGCTGGGATAGGGACTCACATGACCGGTCCATGTGGCCGGGTCGAGGTTGTGTGCGCGGAATGCCGGCGCCAGTGCATCGGGCGAAACATTGGCGAATAGGTTCTCCATCGGGTTCGGATAGACAACCGTGCCGTCGTTCACGATCATGCATAGGAACTCGCCGATCCTGAAGCGGTAGTTGTTTGTGCTCATGGCTCTCCTGCTTCCTCGAATTGTCATTCCGACGAGCGGAACCAAGGGATAGGTCACCTTGTACTGTCTTCATCACTTCCTCCTCGTCCGATCTCAAGGTTTCGCTTGCCGGAAACGATAATCATCCACCTGGCCGATCATTGGCTGCGGGACGATGGGCGACGGGCCCCAAGAGCTTCCAACGTTGTTGGCTCTTTACCAACAGCGTGCTGATTTGGCCGTCGCTGATGCCATTCGAGCGCAGCGCCGGAATGTGATAGGTAAAAATGTCGGTAAGAGACCAGTTGGACTGCAGTTGTTGGTTGGGCTCCGGCATAGTCATGGGCCGTCCACCTAAGCGTCAGTCGGAATCACGCCAAGCTGTTGCATCCAGCCCAACGCATCCCACTCAAGCCATCCCTCCTGGATCTGTCCATCCACAACCCGGTGGATGTTGATCGCCTTGAGCGAAAACGCTTTGCCTGTCGCCGGGATGCCGGCGAACTCGCCCGTGTGTGTTGCCGTTGCGGTCCAGCGGGTCACGACTTTCTCGCCCTCCGCGACCTGATCCTCCATCACGAAGCGTATGCCTTCAGTGGCCGAATGGAGGTAGGCCACGAACTGCTTCAGTCCCTCTCTACCCGGCGTCTCTCCCGGCGCAGCATTATGGTTGATGTAGTCGACGGCCACGATATCGTCGGCTACCGCCAGGTTCTGATCGTTGAATATTTCCTCGAAGAAGCGGCGCAGGATTGTTTTGTTCTCTACGGACATGGTTCTTTCCTCCCAGTTTTTCGGTGTAAATGCCATGGCGGAAACCGACCACGCTACCCTATTCAGCTCTTATTTTCGCCATAGCCATGGTGTTCAAACGGATCGATTCGAAGCGGGTAGCGATGATTCATCTTCTACGGTAAAATGTCGAGCGTCCTCCAAACGTCCTCGAAATCAAACTCATGCGAGAAAACTATGTTCAATATCCGGCTGCTTGGCGCAATTGAGGTCGAGTCCAACGGGGAGATGCTGACGGCTTTCCGGTCGCAGAAGGCATTGGCCATCCTGGCATTCCTAATCAGCGAAAACCGTTCGGTCACCCGCGACTACCTGGCCGGCTTGGTCTGGCCTGAGACGAACCAGAAACAGGCATTGGGCCTACTGCGCCGTTCTCTGCACAGCCTGTCCAGCCAATTGCCCGGTTGTCTTGAAGTGAACCGGCGTACCGTACGCTGGCGCGCCGACGCACCGGCAACGGTGGACATCTATCAGTTGGAGAGTCTGGTTACCAGCACAGATGCCGATGATCTGGCGGCGGCGACAGAACTCTACCGAGCCCCCTATCTTGAGGGCATCTATCTGGACGACTGTCCCGAATTTGAGCAGTGGCTGCATAGCGAACAGGAGCGCTGGCATCAACGGGTCGTTCGGGCGCTAGCCCAATTGATCCAACATCACAGCGAGCGGCTGGCATACGATGAAGCGCTTTTCTTTGCAAAGCGGCTGTTGGTGTTGGAGCCGTGGAACGAAGGCGCCCACAGACAGGCGATGATGCTCCTGGCGCGGACTGGGCAGACCGAGATGGCCATTGCCCAGTTTGAACGCTGCAGAGCCGCGCTGGAGGAAGAACTTGGCATATCGCCGGCCGCTGAAACAGAGAAACTGCGCACACGCATCTTGGCATTGGCCCAAGTCCGACTAGACCCGATACCCTCGCCCACGACACCTTTTGTCGGACGTCAGGTCGAGCGCGATCAGATTCTGGCCCTGCTTCTCCAACGAGAGTCCCGGCTTGTCACCTTGTTGGGACCGGGCGGCATCGGCAAAACGCGGATTGCCATCCAGGTGGCTCAGGGACTCCGCTCCGGCGATATCCGCCATTTTCTACATGGCGTGGCCTTTGTTGCTTTGGGCGATGTGGACTCACGAGAGGCTCTGGTTGTGGCATTGTCCAGCGCCGTCGGGTTTCAACTTCGGCAAAGCGAGGGTCCGGCGAACCAGGTGCTTGATTACCTGCACGACAAAGAAGCGCTGCTGGTACTGGACGAGTTCGAGCACCTCGTCGATACCGATTGTGTGGACTTTGTCGCTCAGGTTCTCCAGCAGGCGCCGGGAATCTCCATACTTGTGACCTCTCGGTCAGCGCTGAAAATTCCCGGCGAAATACTGCAACCGGTCCGCGGCCTGGCCACGCCGGCTGCGGGGCGGCCTCACCAAACGCTGGACAGTGGAACGGTGGCTGATGAAACGACAGCCAATGAAACGAGAGATGCCTACGCGGCCGTTCAACTCTTTGTGGAAACAGCGCGCCGGGCTCTGCCGACTTTTCGGCCCTCTGACCAGGAGTCGACTGCCATCGTTGCGTTATGCCGCTTGGTGCAGGGCATGCCGCTGGCCATCGAACTGGCTGCAGCATGGTCGCGCGTTCTGACACCGTCAGAGATTGTGGCGGAAATGGAAGCGGGTGTGGGCAACAGCCTGGACTTTCTGGGGAGCGATGCCGGCAAGCGCCCACTTCGTCATCATAGCATGCGTGCGGTCATCGATTCCTCTTGGCGATACCTGACCGCAGCGGAGCAGGCTGTTCTTGAAGGATTGTCGGTCTTTCGTGGCAGCTTTTCGCGTCAGGCCGCGCAACACGTCGCAGACGCCACGCCGTCGGTCTTGCTTGGCCTGACCACCAAATCCTTTCTGCGGCGGAGCAATGCAGACCGGTTCGACCAGCACCCTCTTCTGCGCCAGTATGCCGCTGAAGCGCTCGGTCGCTCTGGCGCTCGTCAGTCCGAGACACATGAGCGACACTGCAGCTTCTTCCTTTCCATATTGACCCAGTGGGCCGTGGTAGGAAGAGGTCCCAGACAATCCGAAGCGTGGCAGTCGATGGTGGTCGAGAGTGAGAACATGAGTGCGGCGTGGACATGGGCGATTGTGCAGGAGCGCCTGGATCTGTTATTGGCGGCAATGGACGGGCTGGGGATGTTCTGCCAGCGCCTCGGCGCCTTTGGCATCGGAGAGGCTGCCTTTCGAGCGATCACACAGATATCGCTCCCGGGCGAGTTGACCGATTCAGGAAATTCGTTGCAGCGATGGAACTTGCAGATCAAGGGACTGATCTGGCGAGCGATTTTTGTTCATGATCTCGGGCGTACGCAGGCGGCGGCCGCACTTCTGGCTCGAAGCAGAGACCCTGTCTAATCGACAACCTGGCTGTCCAAATAGTGATTCAGATGGTGATGAAGAGGTGCGACGCACGATCGGTTTTATGCACTTGACCTTCGGCGAAGTTCTCAGATCTGGCGAGCGCGCCCAGGCTGCGCAACACTATCAGCGGAGCGCAACAATCTATGCCGAACTGAATGACAATTGGGGACTCTGCCAGGCCTATATGGGGTCGTCCGGCATCGCCCGTGAGTACGGCCACTATCCCGAAGCCAAGAGATGGCGCAACAGAGCCTCAAGATCGCAAAGCAAATCGGAGACACCAAAGGCATCGCCGATGCCAGCAGTCGGCTCGGGTTGATCAGTATGGACTTGGGAGAACTGGACGCGGCAAAACAGTATATGATGCAGAAGCTCCAACTCTATCGTGAGTTGGAAGACCCTTTGGGCGTTGCAAGCGCGCTGGACACACTGGGCCTGCTGGGGCTATTCACGGGAGCGTTCGAACAGGCACGTCGACAATTCGAGGAGGGCTTGACGATTCTGGAAAGCCTGGGTTCCCAGAAATCAGCCGCATCCGTGCATACCTGGTTGGGCATTAGCCTGGCTGTCGAGGGCCACTATGGTCGTGGGCATTCCTGGGGAGTCGCTGCGCTCGCCCTGGCCGAAGCGATGGCCGATCCCTACGCCGAAGGACATGCACACATGTTGCTCGGCTATACATCGATGGGCCTGGAGAGGCTTGGCGATGCCAGGAAACATCTGGAAGCCGGCATCGCAATCTTCCGACAACTGGAGCAACCGGACGAATTGGGCCAGGCTTACGCCTACATCGCCTATGTCGATCTGGCGCTGGGCCGCCGGCGAAGTGCACGAGAGTGTCTGGTTCACTCATTGCGCGCGGCCACGACAACGCGAACAATTCTGCCGATTCTACTGGCTCTCCCGGCCGTTGCCCGTCTGCTGATTTCACAGGAGGATCCCGAGCAGGCGATTGAACTCTGGGCCTTGGTCGCCCAGAATCCTATGGTCGCTCGATTCAAAGATGATGGATGACTTGGCGGGGAATCACGTCCGTGAGGCATCAGAATTGCTGTCGCCGGACGTCGTTGCCGCGGCTCAGGCAAGGGGACGCTCAACGTGATCTGCACGCGGCTGCGGAAGAGTTCCTCACCGAGACTGTCGACGCCTGAGATCTGATTTGGGCGTGTCGGCGCACACTCGTGACATATCGGTCTTGACACTTCATCGAGCGTGCTGTATCGATACTGAACGAACATTCAATCATGGAGATCGATTCTCATGGAACGTGTTGACGACAAACGAGCAGCCATCCTGGCCGCGACCTTGCGCTTGATCTCGAAAAATGGCTTTCATGGCACTGCCATGTCCAAGGTCGCTAAGGAAGCCGGCGTGAGTGCGGGCATCATCTATCACTACTTCGACAGCAAAGATGAGTTGATGGATGAGCTCTATATAGGAGATCAAGCGCAATTTCGGCGCGTCCTTGGCCGAAAGCTTTGAGCGGACTCAGCCGTTGCGGACACAGATCCACCAGATGTTGGGCGGCATGATCCGCTACTACATTGATCGCCCACTGGAATCGGCCTTCCTGGAGCAGTACAGCCGATCTCCCTACCACCGGCCGGAGATCGAACTCGAAACGGCACAATACTATTTGCCGCTGATCGAGGTCTTTCAGCGGGCGCAAGAGGAGAGGATCATCAAGGATCTGCCTGAGTCCGTTGTGTTGGCCTTCACGCTGGACGTGGCCACGTCGTTGGCTCAACGTCATGCAGCCGGCTTCCTGGAACTGACGGACGAACTGATTGAAGACGTGATCGATGCGTCGTGGGAAGCGATTCGGCAGTAGAAGTCCCTTTTTTACCACTCGAAATCGAATGAACGTTCAATTCATCCGGAGGGAGATCAGGAGCAATAACATGGCCAATAAATGGACACAAGAAGACATCCCCGACCTGACCGGCAAGGTTTTCGTCATCACCGGCGCCAACAGCGGTCTCGGCTACGAATGCTCGAAAACACTCGCCGAAAAGGGAGCCACCGTCGTGATGACGGCCCGCAATATGCAGAAGGGCGAACAGGCCAAGCGGATATCCTGTCAGAGCAACCGCAGGCATCACTGGACCTGATGCAGCTCGACGTCGGTGATCTGAGTTCGGTCCGTGATTTCGTCACGGCTTTCAAGGCCAAGTATGACCGCCTGGATATCCTGCTCAACAACGCCGGCGTGATGGCGATCCCGCGGCAGGAGACGCCCGACGGCTTTGAGATGCAGCTTGGCGTCAATCATCTCGGCCATTTTGCGCTGACCGGGCTGCTGCTCGACACCATCACGCAGACGCCCAACGCGCGCATTCACAATGTCTCCAGCAGCGCCAACTATATGGGGACCATCAACTTCGACGATCTGATGGGCGAAACCGAGTATAGCCGCTGGAACGCCTACGGCCAGAGCAAACTGGCCAACATCTTCTTCACATTCGAATTGCAGAAGCGTCTGAGCGCAGCCGGATACGATACCATCGCAAACACATCGCATCCAGGCCTTGTCATCGGCAACTTGCAGGACAACAGCGTCGAACAGTCCGGCACAAAGATGGAAGCCTTGGGCTACAGTTTCTCCAAGCTCTTTTTGGCCCAGGATATCAAGATGGGCGTGTTGCCCATGCTCTACGGCATGACGGCCAGCCGACGCCAAAGGCGGTGTCTTTTACGGCCCCAACACCTTCAACATGCGTGGCTATCCAGCAGAGAAGAAGGTCAACAAAGAAGCCTATGACGCCGCCGCGCTCGAGCGCTTCTGGGCGGTTTCCGAAGAATTGACCGGAGTAGCGTATTTACCTTCGCAGACGATCCAAACTGAAGTGGGCGAGAACTGAGGGTGAACCGCTCCAGCGGTCCTTAGGAAGCAAATAGAGAGCCATGCGACTGTGAGAGGTCCTCTCACAGTCGATAATGTCTCAGTCTGGCTCCAGATTGGCAAGACAAATCGGTCGAATGCCTGTGCGTTCGACAAATAATTCGCAAAGGAATCTCGCATGAATCGGAAACCATAGTCAAGACCTCGCTGGTATTGTTGGCCGGCGTCGGTCTCTACAAATATGTCAGCAGCAAACGACAGAAACAATCCGGCGAGGTCTGGACAGCAGCCGACATGCCGGATCTATCCGGCAAAGTGATCATTGTCACCGGCGCCAACAGCGGCATCGGATTTGAAGCCGCCAAGGAATTTGCCCGCAAAGCACGCAGAGGTCATCCTTGCCTGTCGTAACATGGAAAAAGCACAGGTCGCCCTGGATAGCCTCAAAGCAGAGCTTCCAAATGCAAAGGCAACAATTATGCAGTTGGATCTTGCCAGCCGATCCTCCGTTCACCAGTTTGCCGATGAATTTCTGGCACGCTACGACCGGCTCGATGTATTGGTCAACAATGCAGGCATCATGATGGTGCCGTATGGAACGACCGAAGATGGCTTTGAACGTCAACTGGGCACCGATCATCTTGGACACTTTGCGCTGACCGGGCTGCTGATCGACCGATTGCTGACCACACCTGGTTCGCGGGTGGTCAATGTAAGCAGCGGCGCACACCGCATGGGCAAAGATGGACTTCACCGATCTGAACTACGAAGGTGGCTCTGACTATACGACACACGGGGCTTATGGACGGTCGAAGCTGGCCGATCTGCTCTTCACCTATGAATTACAGCGGCGGTACGAAGCCGCCGGCGCTGACGCGATTGCAGTGGCAGCACATCCCGGCGTATCCGATACCAACTTGGGAACGCATCTGTATGATCGTTGGTATTTCAAACCATTCGCCCCATTCACGGACCGTTTTTTCCAGGGTGCGGACATGGGAGCGTTGCCCACCATTCGTGCGGCAGTTGATCCGGCCCTCGTGGGAGCCGAGTACTTTGGACCCGATGGATTCATGGAACAGCGCGGCTATCCGATAGAGGTGCCGTCGAGCGCGGCCTCACACAATGTAGTTGACGCCGATCGGCTCTGGCAGGTTTCGGAAGAGATGACCGGCGTGTACTATTTGGATTGACGCCGTTCTTTGCCACAGATCAATCCACGGCAAAAAGCCTTTTTCGTCACAGATTCACACAGATGTGAAAAGGATAGGAGACGGATACTATCGGGAATACGCTGGACATCACCCCGCCCGGCACAGAGGTGTTCCGAAGATCATCCGTGGAAATCAGGCTTTTACAGTCAATGCTTATCTGTGACGAAGAAGGCGAAGCAATTACGACAACATTGAGCGCACCAGAATGACGAGGAAGACCCGATGAGCATCGTATCGACAGAACTTCCGCAAATGGTGGCAACCGCCACGAAAGACGAGCGACCGCGAGGAGGAACGCACCATCACCTTCCTGGAACTCTTCTACGATCTGGTCTACGTGGTCGTCATCGCCGAACTCAGCCATGGGCTGGCCGCGCACGTTGGCCTGCAGGGGCTTCTCGAATTCGCCATGCTCTTTGTACTGGTCTGGTTTGCCTGGCTCAACGGCGCCATGTACCACGATCTACATGGCAACAACGACATTCGCACCCGGGTCTTCACCTTTCTGCAGATGTTTACGGTCGCGGCCATGGCAGTCTTTGCCCACAATGCATTTGGCGCTGGATCGGTGGGGTTTGCGCTCTCTTTTGCCGCCTTCCAATTGATCATCACCTATCTCTGGTGGCGAACAGGCGTACACGATCCCCTGCACCGCCCTCTCGCCCGGCCCTTCGTGTTCACGTACTTGTTCTCGACCATACTCTTCTTTGTCTCAGCGTTTGTACCGCCGCCATGGCGATTCTACCTTTGGGGCTTTGGCGACGCTGGTCAGTGTGTTGATGCCACTGGTTTCATTCGTCCGGCGACCGTCCGATCCGGAGATATTGGCCGAACACGAGCGGAGTATGCGACCCAGCCCATCCATTGTTGAGCGTTTCGGACTCTTAACCATCATCGTGCTGGGCGAGGTGATCGTGGGTGTAGTGCGTGGTGTGGCCGGACACCATCATTTGACTTGGGGAGTGGGCATAACAGCAGCGTTGGGTATGCTTCTGGCCATCGGCATCTGGTGGCTCTACTTTGATTTCGTTTCCCAGCACATGCCAATTGATGGTCTGCGATCCGGGAGCATGGATCTACTTGCATCTTGCCATGACCACAAGCATCGTGGCCACAGGTGCGGCCGTCCTCAACGTGGTGGAACATGCCGGCGAACCGATGCCGTCAGACGTTGGCTGGTTGCTGGTCGGCGCCATTGCCGCGACGCTGGTCTGTATCGCTCTGCTCATGGGCACACTTCAGCTGGAACAGCGACACCTGCCACTCTATCGGCGGGCGGCCATGGTAACGGCGCTGTCCGCCGCGCTATCGTTTGCAATGGGTTTCCTTCCTCTGCCGGCGATTCCACTGCTAATGATACTGGTCTTGCTGATGCTGCTGCCGGTCTTCTACGGGTTCAAAGTGTGGGTTGTGGCCCTGGGAGCAGAGGAGATACAGATCGATTGACCTATCGAGTGAGGCCACGAGCATCGCAGAGGAAAGCCAGCTCGGTAGCTCACGATTCGGCGAAGCGAGATCGCTGCTAGAGTGACGTGCTCGGTACTCATCGAATACTCGACTAGCAGTCGATTTCGAGTACCTTTTTGGAGATGAACGATGAGCAAAAACAGGCAAATGGACCGCCGCTGATATCCCCGATCAGACTGGCCGTATCGCCATCGTCACCGGGGCCAACAGCGGCATCGGCTACGAAACGGCCCTGGCACTGGCAGACCACGGCGCAACCGTCATCATGGCTTGTCGCAATCTCGACAAAGCCAACGGGGCCGCCGACCAGATCCGCCAGACCGATCCAGCCGGCGAGATCGTTGTGATGGAACTGGATCTGGGCGATCTGGACTCGGTTCACAGCTTTGTATCTGAATACTTGGCCACCTATGATCGCATGGACCTGCTGATCAACAACGCCGGCATCATGATCCCACCCTACGGCAAGACCGCCCAGGGCTTCGAGACCCAGTTCGGCGTGAACCACCTCGGTCACTTTGCCCTGACCGGGTTGCTGCTTGACCTCATCTTGCAGACGCCCAAATCTAGAATTGTTACAGTGAGCAGTGTCGCCCACCGTTTCGGCGAGATCGATTTCGACGATCTGCAATGGGAAAGTCGATCGTACAGCGCCAATTCGGCCTACGGTCAGAGCAAGTTGGCCAATTTGCTCTTCACCTATGAGTTACAGCGTAAGCTCGAAGCGGCCGGCAAGGAGACTATCGCCACCGCTTCCCATCCCGGATGGACTGCGACCAACCTGCAGCAACACAGCGCGATGACGCGTTTTGGCAATCGTTTCCTCGCACAGGATTCGACCATGGGTGCACTGCCGACCCTCTACGCTGCGACTTCGCCCGAAGCCCACGGTGGCGGCTACTACGGTCCTCAAGGCATGATGGAGATGCGTGGGCATCCTACAAAAGTGGAGTCCAATGACAGATCCCACGATGAGGCGGTTGCAGAGAAACTCTGGGGTGTGTCAGAGAACCTGACAGGCGTTCACTATGCGTTATGAGTGGAAGAGAGATGCTCTTTGGCCTTCGGTCTCCGGGTGGTTTTTTCCCTCTGCCGTTGAATTTGCCCGGTTGATTTGACCGTCTGATTTAGCCGTTAGATTTGATCATGCGATCTGGAAATAGTTTCCAGGCTCACGTTAGCGCTTTGCTGTACGTGGCAAAATAGTAGGCAGTCTTAAAACCCATTGAACTGTACAGTGCACGTGCTGCTACATTCTCGGGGTTGAAGCCGAGCATCGCTTGTTGCATGCCGGCAAGCTTCATACGGCGCAGTCCCTCCGCCATCACCGCTTTGCCCAGCCCTTGACCCTGAAAGTCAGGGCGGGTGGCGACTGGCTCAAACAAGCCGACTCGGTTGACTTCGTCGAACCAGATCGTGCAGACGGACGCGCCTTGTCCGTCAGGTGAATGTACAAGCAGATCACGTTCACCGCTGTAGACTTCAGAGTCGATGAACCTGCGATATGACTGCCAATAGTCATCCCATTCGTCACTTGTTTGGAACGCTTCATAGGCCACCCTGGCGCGTAGCCGGCCATCATCCAGGCTTTGTACTCCTCGCAGCGAAAATCCGGCCGGCAGGTCTACCGACGGCAAGCCATCAAGTGACCGGTGGAAGAGCGGCGGCGCAGGATCGACCTGGTTCTCGACATATCCGCTTTCCCGCATCAGTCGTATCAGAACGACATCATACTCCATCGCCCAGAATGGCCAAAGCGCGGCCAGCCCGGCCTTGCGTGCTCGCACTTCCGCCCAGGCCACAAACTCGCCCATCGCTCTTTCATGCAGCGCCGTGCCATATAATTTGGGATGCACAAAAAGATCAAAGCTGCCTTCATCGGAGAGAAAGATGGCCCATGCCTGCAACGTAGGCTGACGGTCATCAACTCGTTCCCACAGAAGTACGTTGCTTCGATTCGCCTGCTCGTCAGGCGGGTTATGCAGCGCCCAGTCAAGAACGCCTGGATGCATATAGGAAGCGGGAATTTGGGACTGAGTGCCAGCGATCAACAGTTGCCGCATCGCTAGCAGGTCAGCGGTATCACGGAACGGACGGGCTTCAATCTTCATAGTTCTCCTTCAGAACAGACAATGGCAGCAACTGCTTCCGGCGCGCCCGGCGATGCAAATAGAAAGAGGTGATCAAGGTCAATCATGGTCGTTTTCTCCACTGATAATCGCGGATACCGAAGTCGGCCATCACGAATCCAGATCCCTTCAGATACGCTTTTCCCCAGCGAGAAAGCCCAGATCCAACTCCGATCATAGCCGCGCTGGACCGCCTCTTTCAGCGTCGCGTGGGCGATGGCTCCGCCAAATCCTTGACGTTGCAATTCTTCCGGCGTGGAAATGTTGTAGGCAGTGCCGCTGCCTCCTGTGATCAGCAATGTAGACGACGTGACCGACTCTGTATCCATATTATAGCTGCGCGCTGATCGCAGTCACGAAAAAATGAGCGCGTATGTCGGAAAAAAGCTGTTTGGACATAAACCGGCATTGTGCTACCCTCGAATTGGTTACCAAACGGATGCGGACAATCGAAGCATTACATCAAGGGAAAGGATGGGTCAAAAGGTGCACTGGTATGTTGACGTACTCAAGAAATATGCGACCTTTAGTGGGCGCGCACAGCGGGCGGAATATTGGTATTTTGCCCTGTTCAACTTTATCATCATAGCCGTGTTGATGGGTATTGACACCGTTCTCAACCTTGGCGGCGGCGATATGGGTGTGGGTCTTCTCAGCGGGATCTACAGCCTAGCAGTGCTTATCCCCGGCCTTGCCGTGGCCGTACGAAGACTTCACGACACAGACCATAGCGGTTGGTGGCTGTTTATCGGCCTGATACCGGTGATTGGCTTCATCGTCCTGCTCATCTGGTTCGTGAAAGACAGCCAGCCGGGCGAAAACTCGCACGGTCCCAATCCCAAGGGCGTACTGGGCGCCTCAGCAGGGTCATCGTCGGCCACCTCTGCGACGCCACCTGCGGCCACAGGTTCGACCACAACTTCGACACCACCAGCTGATACTTCAGCCGCCCCTGTAGCGGACATGCCTGCAGCCCCTGCGACAGATACCCCTTCAGCTTCTGATGCGGACACGCCGGAGGCCCCTGGCGCTGATTCTTAGAAGGCAGTCTGCCTGGTGAAAGCCAGTAGTACGGTCCCAACCGCACGTACACAAATGGGGCCGAACATTTTCACACGAAACATATTGCGAACACTGCAATCCAACTTCTTCCGACACGACAAAGGGAGGACTGTGGCGCACCGAAGACGACAGATCAAAAGGAAAGACCCGTGCAGAAGATCGCACGGGTCTTTCCTTGTCTCGGTCAACCAGACCTCAGGCAATTTTCACGGTCGCCATCAGCCAAACCGAACCATCTATCTGGTCACGAACGGCAGGAAGATCTCGGTCTCGTTGGAACTGCTGGGACTCACGTTTACAGTGCCTGACATGCCTGATCCACCTGAAGCACCGTGCAACTCGCAGTAGTACGGATAGGTACCTTCGCTGTCAAAGGTGAACGAATAGGTAGCCCATAGACTGCTTGGGTCACCGCTGCGGAATTCACCATTGTCGGCATTGACATTGTGATTGCCTTCCACCCGTACCCAGATCACGCGACTACCCGCCGGCACCGTCACATCCTTGGCAACAAACTCGAAGTTGCGTACCTCAATCACAGCATCCGCCACTTCGACGACAGTGGTTGCCACCTGGGTGTTGACGCTATTGCTGGCCGTTACCTTGGCAGTGTATGTGCCACTCGCTGCATATACATGGCTAGGCGTCGCTCCGGTACCGCTGCTACCGTCACCGAAATCCCAAAGATAAGAGATCCCGGAACCACTGGTGATGGTCGCGCTTAGGCTGGTCGCGTTCCCACGCTTCGTCGGCCCATCGTTGCTTGCGGCCAGTCCGACGATCTCAGTGTCGTTTCCTGAAGCGGTGGTTTCGAGTACAACATATTCAGTATCGAACGGCGCCTGGACAACACATTCAAGCGCCGTCGATTCAGCGACGCAGCTGATGCCCTCGTCACTCCACTCGCTGCCGGTCCAGTAGCGCAGACCGATTTCCGTGGCGCTGCCTTCTGCAGCGGTCAGAGGCGCCAACACGTAGGATATACCCATGTTCGCAGTCACTGAGAAGAATTGTCCACCGCGCACGATGCCGAACGATCTCAGCTGGAAGCTTCGTAGCGGCTTCACCACCTGCATCGTTGCCGCGCTGACGCCCGACACCGTCTCAGGTAGCGGATAGGTAGGCCCATCCAGTTCCGTCAATGCCAGTTGGGCCGAGTTGGCAAAACTGCCTGCATCGACATCGACATCGATCGTTTCGCCCACAAGGGAGCCATCGGTCACGCCGTCCACCTTGGCGGTGTCATCTGCAATGATCGTCACGACCGGCTCGTTGCTATATGCGCTGTGGTCGCCGTCAGCACTGACGCTGATGACGCCATTGGTGATGGTCTGCGATGCGGTTACCACATACTGCACCTGGGTAGAGGCCCCGTAACCATCGAGTTGGCCCACGTCCCAGCTCACGATGCCGCTCTGTAAAGCACCACCACTGACGTAGGTCGCATACTCAGGAACGACGTCTGTAATTTCCAAGTTGTAGGCAGGCATAGAACCGCTGTTGCTGACCGTCAGCGTATAGGTGATCCGATCGCCCACCTTGGCCACGCTGGGCGCAATCTTGCTAATCGAGAGATCGGGCGCTTCGGTGGTGCGAATCTGTACCGTCTTGACATCGCCAGCGAAGCCGCCACAGTTTTCGGCGTTCACAGAGAGAACCCTCTCGCCGGCGCTGCTCCAATTGTAGGTTGCCGTTGCCGTACCTTGACCACTCTTGGGCTCAGGCGACCACGTGAAGCTGATCGGTAGCGATGCCTGGACGGGCACAACACTGGCGGTAAAGAGATAGTCCGTATCTGTCGATCCGCTATCGGGACCGTCTACCTGTCCCTCAACGACGGCATATGGACACGAACTGGGCACGATGGTGATTTGGCCGAGCACATCATCATTTTGGATCTCCCCGTCCTCGTCGTCCACACGGAACTCGATGTTATACGTCCCAACGGCATTGGGGCCGAAGGTAAGCGTCGGCGTCATGATTGCCGTACGCCCCGATCCCGAGAAAGCACTATCGGCCAGGTGCAGCGTAACTGTGTCGGTCAGAACGATATCCTTGTCTATACCCGGTAGACCTTCTTCCGGTAGTGGTAACGTTTCAGTCAATGATCGCGAGACACTCACCTCTGCAGAGTTGAGCACTCGATAGACGCTGTTTGCCCCCTCGCGTTCGACAACGCGAATCCAGGCGGCCGTGTTGCCTTCCTGGTCGCGCAGGCGCAGATCCATATTCTGCATCGTGCGCCAGCTGGTGACGGTGATCGGCGCCGTCCAACTGATGGCCATCGTCGTCTTCACGTCGGTCTCGACGATCTCGCCGGTCTCAGGCTGAAGAAGCTTGCTCTCACCCAGGAACGGGAAGACGATCGGGAACGCCCGCGCAGCGGACGTGCCTCCTCCGGGAGAGGGATTGCGCACCGTGACAAACGCGGTGCGTGGCCATGGAAAGTTCAGGTCGGAGCCGCGTACACGAATCCAGATCCGCGTCGGGCTAGAGTAAAATACGCTGCGTGATGAACCATTCCAATCAGACCCTGGAGGCGCGGGAGAAGTTGCGGCCTCGGATCTGCACCCAAAAATCGGACCCGTTGAAGGTGCCGGTCGCCGAAGCGGGGCTCAGGCTGGTGATACTAGGCCTGGGATTGAGGACGATCGATTGCTGCATTGAGCGGAGCCGATACCCTCCGGTCCCGCTGACGCCACGTGCGACGATCTGGTAACGACCGGTCTGCTGTAGTGTCCGACCGTTGATAAGTGCATTGCTTCCCGCACCGCTGTTGTTGTTGACGACAACGCGCACGCCGGATGGATTATAGAGTTCCAGATAGGGATCAAGATTCCCACTCGTGCGGTCCAATTCGATGGTGATCTGCTGACCGGCCACGCCGAACAGAAAATAATGATCGCGGTCATCGGACGGGCTGATAGTGCCGTTCAGCGGTTGGTTGAGCAATAGCGTCCGATAATCATCAAGGTCGCAGGTGATCAGATCGCAGAGGCCGGAATAGACATCCAGCCTACGCTTTGTGATTGACCCACTGGTGCGATTGTCGGTGATGTTTGGGCCGTTGGAGGCCAGCAGATTTCTGATCTCAGTCACTGTCGCGGATGGTTTCACCTGCCTGAAGATCGCCACCGCACCGGCAACATGGGGCGCGGCCATGGAGGTACCATTCTTGCCCGCGTTGCCGGTCGCCGGCACAGCCGAGGAGATGTCAAATCCAGGTGCGTAGAGTGTGGTAATCGACGAAATATTGGAAAAGCTGGCGATCGAGTCGCTATCTGTCGATGCGGCCACACTGATTGATGCTGAAATGCACGCCGGCGCGCCCATGGAATTTCGAAAACCACTATTCCCCGCGGCAATCACCGTCGCCACCCGTTCCCCGGCCAACAATTCAATGGCCGGCTTACGCGCGTCATTGTTACAAGTGGACGTAAATTGGCCCCCGCCAAGGCTCATGTTGACGGACGCAACATTTAGCCCCGGATTCAAGGCTCGCACGCGTTCAAGCGCCAAGTTGATATCGGACGTATAGGCCAACACACATGGACTTGTCCGTCCGGCATTTGAACAGGGTGTGTTGGAACCCGAGTCGTCAATGCGTGAAAAGACCTGTATTGCGATCAGGTCGGCTTCGGGTGCAACACCGGCGACGATGCCCGCTACATGGGTGCCATGGTCACACCCGCTGATGTTGGCGGCACAGTTGAGGCCCGAGTTGGTCGTGGTCGTATCCTGACCGCCAGGACAGAGGGAACTTGCTCCCTGCGTACCATTGGTCGTGGAATAACATGCTTCCGAGACGACCTTGCCGGCGAGGTCCGGATGATTCTTGGCTACGCCGGTGTCAAGCACGGCGACAACCTGACCGTTGCCCTTGTAGAAGAGCGTGTGCGCGTGATTGACACGGATAAGCGGCACACTTTCCAGCAACGTGGGCGCGGACAGCCTGTCCAGCTGTATTCCGGCAACTTCGGGCGCCTCGCTCAAGGCAACCAACGCCTCCTGCGAGGATACCGTGAGCGCCAGCTGCGGGATTGACTGATAGGTCTTGACGTTTGTCACGTCAAAAGCGCTCATCTGGCCAAGAATGGCCTGCTGAGCGCTGGCAATGGCAGCATCCTGGACATTGGCCGCCTGGACATCGCCATAGTTGTCTGCTTGCCAATTCGTGGCCAATTCCACGATGATCGGTGCAGCGCCTGTTGCTTGAATTTGGGCTGAAATTTCCGCCATTTCATCGGCAGGTGTTGGCGTCTGTGCAGAGGCACCTGCACCCATCCACAGGATGAGCGCTAGGCCGCAAAACAACGCCGTAGCGAGTCGAAGACGAGTCTTGTTCATCATTTTCTCCTTGTGCTATACACGAACAACGGGGTACTGAACGGATTGAGTGTTCGGCTTCGGGTCCGGACATTCAATCAAACGGAAATCGCTTCTCTTCGGTCTTTTCACGGATCGCATGGATTTCGCAGCGAAAGAGCTGCGATGCCGTAGTATCCGTTTTTTTGGGGACTGGCGTCTGGGTGGCTACGCTGCCAAGATATGTTCATTCAACCGGCTCTCGTCGAATTTGTCAAGGCCGGCTCAGAGAATTCGACCATGCCAGACGACATCAGCCATAACGTCGAACGCGCAGATCAGCCTGGGCCTTATGTCCCGCAAAGCGCTCGACGGCGCAGAGCCGCGAGCAATATTTGCCGATCATTGCGCTGGCCTCGTTAGTGAGCACCCGCTGATACGTGACGGTTTTCAAGAACTTGCCCACCCACAGACCGCCTGTGTAGCGGGCCGCCAGCTTGGTGGGCAGTGTGTGATTGGTGCCGATGACCTTGTCGCCGTAGGCTACATTGGTGCGCGGTCCAAGGAAGAGCGCGCCGTAGTTGGTCATATTCTCAAGAAAGAAGTCATTGTCGGTGGTCAGGACCTGCACATGCTCGCTGGCGATGCGATCGGCCTCGATCACAGCCTCGGCGTGATCGGTCACCACGATGATCGAGCCATAGTCTCGCCACGCTACGCCTGCGATGTCGGCAGTGGGCAGCGTTTCGAGTTGACGTCCGACCTCGACCAGCACGGCCTCCGCCAGACCAACACTCGTCGTGATCAGCACGGCAGGCGAAGTCGGGCCATGCTCGGCCTGGCCCAGCAGGTCGGTGGCCACCATCTCGGCGTCGGCTGACTCGTCGGCGATGATCAGTACTTCGGTCGGCCCGGCCAATAGATCGATGCCCACGCGGCCAAAGAGTTGACGCTTGGCCTCGGCCACATAAGCATTGCCGGGACCAACCAGCAAGTCCACCGCCTCCAGGGTCTCAGTGCCGAGGGCCATGCGTGCAATGGCCTGCACCCCACCGATGACGTGGATCTCATCGGCGCCCGCAAGGTGCATAGCGGCGATGGTCTCTTTGGACAATAGGCCGTTGATGGGCGGCGTGGAGGCGATGACGCGCTTGACGCCCGCAACCTTGGCCGTCAGCACGCTCATGTGGGCTGCGGCCACTATCGAGTAGCGCCCGCCGGGCACATAGCAGCCGACGCTGTTGACCGGGATATTCTTATGGCCAAGGATCACGCCGGGCAGCGTTTCGACCTCGACATCTTGCAACGCTGCCTTCTGGATTTCTGCGAAGTTGCGGATCTGAGCCTGCGCAAAGCGAATATCATCGATCACCTGTGTGGGAACGGAGTTCACGACGTCAGCGATCTGCGCCTGCGAGAGCCGGAAGCGATCCGGACTCCAGTTGTCGAATTTCAGAGACAGTTCGCGTACCGCCTCGTCGCCGCGCAGACGGATATCGTCCAGGATCCCACGCACCACAACCTGCACCTGTTGATCCGCCTCGTAGCGTTCGGCGTCGCTCTTGCCCTGTTTGAAAACCTCAGCCATGGCCTCGCTCACTCCTCTCGGTATAGCGTCGGCTTCAGGACCATGATACGGGTCTCGTCGGGCAGAGTCGCTTTGGAAACCTCGATCTCTGTCCCGTCGACCCAGTCGATCACCGAATCCTCGTACTCAGACGTAAAGACGGTGACCGGCAGCATATTGAAGCGCGGACCGGGAATTCGGAAGTGCATGGGAATGACGATCTTTGGCTTGACGGCCTTGATGAGGGCATGTAGATCGCCCAGGTCAATCGTCGGATAGCCGCCGGCCAACGCAAAAAGTATGTCGGTGCCGGCCAGGGCCTCCATCTGCGCATCAGTGAGCGCATTTCCTGCATCGCCCATGTGGGTGATGTTGATGCCGTCCAGCGTGAAGCGATACATAGCGTTATCGCGCACGACGTCTTTATGGACGCTTTCCTGGGACCAGACGGCGTCAAACTCGAGTCCGTGTATCGTCGCACCCGAGCCAACGATCTCTGTCGCCGTCACTAGCTCGAAACCCGGCGGGATTGTCCCCACAAAGCAGTGTGCCTCGTCGTCATCCGAACTACGTACGACGATGTCGGCTGCTTCGGTGATGGGCGGCAGGTTCATGATCTCGTTGGGTTCGTAGGGGTCAGTAATAACACGCAATCCATCGCCCTCGATCAGGAATGAGGCGTGCGCGAGCCATTTGATCTTCATCAACTTTCTCCTTGTGGATAGTCTGATAAGCGAAACTACGTCATTCGATGGGGGCTGTACCGCGAAGACGAAGGATCAGTCAACCAGCGGGAACAACAGGCAAAGACATGCACAGGGAGTGTAGCACGGGTTGCGGAAGATTGCGACAAGTCTGATTTTGCGTCGACACCTGCAATTTGGCGCGCTGGTCAGTCCATCGTCGATATTGCGCCAAAAGCAAAAAACATTGCCAGCAAGAAGAGGAGGAGCGGCAAGAATGCCTGCAAAAAGGGCGTGGAATTGCGCCGATTCACCGCATCATTGACGTCGCTCATTGTGGCGAATCCGTTTGCCGGCCACAAAGCCGGTCGTGGTGACATGATGGTAAGTCGTAGCTGCTCTTTTCGAAATACTACCCGGGCGCTGTTCCGGCCCTGTTGAACCTGCGTGGAAATGGTGGGTTGATTCGCAGTGACTCGTGCCGACCGCTATCAACTCGGTGGGCAAACCTGTTTGCATGAACGCAGTTGCGCCCAACTGAACTTCGGCATATGATCCGTTCGACACAACGACAATGCCAGTCCTTGAATGACAGGAGCCCGCCATGACCACCGATCTAGCTCAATTTATCAGCAGTTCCCCGCTCGCCAGCACCCATGAACATCTGGACTACGAGGCAACCTACACCAAGAATCCGCCCGACATCCTACGCAACCTATTCTACAACTATGTGCCGGCAGATCTGGTCGTCGCCGGGGCCGCTCCTGCTGCTGTCGAGGCGCTGCTGGACTCCGGCAATCCCGACATTCGGGGGCGCTTTCAGGCGGTGGAGCAAGCTTGGCAAGCCGTTCGCTTTACAGGATACGGCGAGGCAGTGCGCATCATCGCCAGCGAGATCTACGACATTCACGAGATCACGGCGGATGCACTGGAGACGGCGCACGCCAACAGCCCAACATTCGGCGAACCCGGCGAGCGGCTGCGAATACTGCGCGATGTAGCCAATCTTGATCACGTGCAGATCGACCATTTTCAGCGCCCCGTTCCTATTGAGGCGCCGGGGCCGGACTTCTTTCTCTACGACATCAACTGGGCCGCCATGTGCAGCGGCACGCCCGACCTGGAGCCGTTGGCTGAGGAGACCGGCGTTACCGTCACCGATCTGGCGTCACTAAGAGAGGCAATGGAGACGGTCTTCGAGCAGAATGCAGCCAAGGCAGTGGCCATCAAGGCGCAACATGCCTACAACCGCACGCTACGGTGGCAGGAACGATCCGATGCGGAAGCCGAAGCTGCGCTGGCCGCCTACCTGATCGATGCAGATGGAATCACGGAAGAACAACGTCTCTGCTTGGGCGACTGGTGCTGGGCCAGGGGCGTCGAGTTGTCCATCGACTACAATCTGCCGTTCAAGATCCACACCGGCTACTACGCCGGTCACAGCCGTATGCCCGTTGATTATATCAAGAGCGGACACTTGACTCCGCTCTTGGCCAAATATCTTGACGCTCGTTTTGTGCTCATGCACATCGCCTACCCCTACAGCGAAGAGTTGCTTGCCCTGGCCAAGCATTACCCCAATGTCGCTGTTGACCTCTGCTGGGCGTGGAGCATCAACCCGTACGCCGCCGCTGACTTCGTCCGGCGCTATATTCATGCGGCGCCGGCCAATAAACTCTTTATATTCGGCGGCGACACCCATCTGCCCGCGGCCACACTGGCCTATTCCAAGCAGGCTCGGGCGTGGTTGACACGGGCGCTACAGGCCGAAGTCGACGAGAAACTGTTGACGGAGACAGAAGCTATCTCCCTGGCCCAGCGGTTCATGACAAAGAATCAGGATGAGTATTTTGGACTGGAGGGCAAGAAGGCCATATTGCGACAATTGGCGAGCGCGTGCCCCTCATGATTTCAGATCAAACGCACATCGATCAAGCCATCGCCTGTTTCGATGCCGGGAAAAGTGGGGATCCCTGCGTGGATCAGGTTGAGGGATAGTCCGTGTCCAAGGAATTTCTCTGTGCCCAACGGATGACCGCCTGGCTAACGTCATAGATATCGTGCGCAAGACCTGGGCCAAGATGTCACCGAGGGGTCACGCAGCTGCACATGAACTGGAGCTTTCTCCGACCGTAGCCAACCTTGCGCAGGCGCCTTGCCTGAACAGCGAATGGTCGCGTCGCTTCCGCCGGACCGGATTCGAGGACATACGGTACCCATCCTGTAGCCATCCTGTAGCCATTGGGCATGTAGTATTGGGTAGACCGAGTCCTTTGTTCAGGGAATATAGGGGGCAGAGATAACCATGTTTCGCTCTTCGCTTGTCCGGCAAGTGTCGATCACACTGTTTGTGCTCGCAAGCATACTGGGCACCGCGCAGGCCGGACAGGGAGCAGCCGGCTGTGAGGGATGTCCGGTCATGGATGACGAATTAGGCAGAATCGGATGGACCGGTTGGTCCACTGACTGGAACGCCGCTGCCGTGGATGGAGATGGATTTTGGTTGGCGTTCAATGGCGGCATTCTCCGTTGGACGCCGGAACAGGGTATCGTGGAGCGGGTGACAGCCGTCGAAGGGCTGCCCCACTTCATTGTCTACGATATCGCGATGGATGGAGAGGGAGGATTCTGGATCAGCGGGGATGCCGGCGTCAGCCATCGCAATGCTGACCGTTCATGGACCCACCATGACGTGGACTGGCAGCTGAGTTCCGGTAACGAGACCATGCTGACCGGCGCTGCCGGAACTGTCTGGATCGAAGGCAGCGACGGCCAAGTTCATCGATGGACGGCGGAGAGTGGATGGGAATCGTATGCCGATGTCCACAGGGCTGTCGAAGCGGACTTCCCAGCCGCACTGACGAAACAGAGTCGCTCTGACATGTGGTTTGTTTCGTTCGGCGAAGTCTGGGTGGGCTACGACGCCTATGACGGTACCCAGTGGCACTCCCGTCCACCCCCGGACAATCCTTTGCTGGCTACGTCGGCAGAATCTGAGTCCAAAGAAGCTTGGAGCCTGCAGCCTGCCGATACGGCCTATGAGCTAGTCACAATGCGACAAGATGGCGACGGCTATCTCTACGCACCGACCGCCGAGCATCCGAGCAAGTGGGATGGCAGTAACTGGCAGTCCATGGATGAAGTCTCATACTATGGAGTCGTAGAGGGATTCTTTGTGGATCTAGGCGGTTCCATATGGCAAGCATATTTCTTTCCGGTGAGCCCGAGCAGCAGCTATCACCACGTGGTCAACTTGATGGGTGATGGCGGAACCAGATTCCGCCCCTTTCAGATCAACGACATCATCTCAACCGACAATGCGCTCTGGTTCTTCAGCCCGGGCATCATTCGCCACCTATCGTCTGATATTGCGGTGGGCACAGTCGAGTATCATTTCAGCGACAACCGATATGTATCAGCACTCAGATCAACCGCTGACGGAGAAATACTCTTCTCACCCGGCTGGAGTGAAGCGCCCTTCCAATTCACACGGTGGTTGACAACGCTCGAGGATAAAGGTACACCGCAATTCGGTGACGATATGTGGAACCAGCTAGCCGAGTTTGATTTACTTCAAGACTGGGAAACATCTCCTGATGGGTCAATATGGTATCTTTCCAGCAAAGTGAATTTTCCAGTCTATAACCAGTCTATCGTGCCCCCAGCACAAATGATTGGTGACACCACGATCCAATATCCAGCATCCTGGCCGATCGAACCGCAACGCGACCTCTCCGCATTCACGGTAGCGGACGAACATACAGTACTGATCGCGTTTGACACCGGCATCATTGTCCGGCTACACAACAACGGCACGCCGTCCGACTTCTCGGATGATCAGTGGGATCGCTTTGATCTGCCGGCTGGCATGCGTGCCAAGGATCTGGCTCAAGATAGTAGCGGTCGCATCTGGACCATCAGTGCGGACGACGGTCTCTACCAGCATACGCCAAGCGGGTGGACGCTGAAACTCCAAGTTTCTGGTGAGAGCGTCTTGGTTCCGGCTGCGGGTGGATTGCTCTTTGTCGTCGGAAACAGCGACGCAATCACACTCATCCACGACGGTGGTCAAATTGAGTCGGTTGACATCACAGATCTGGCAACAGAGCAGCTTGCCTTGATGCGAGCCACACGGAAGGCCAATAGCCGCTGGGCTGTCAGCAACGATGGAACGTTGTGGTTCTCCCGCTACATCGAGTCGGGAGCGCCTGAACTCGTACGGCGTTCAGAAGAAGGCTGGCAGACCTATTCTCTGCCGCCAATCTTCACGGGGGAAGATTTGGCAGTCGACCAACACGATCATGTTTGGCTCTTACATGACGATACAATCTGGCGCTTTTCGCCGCTGCCGGACTATGAAGTCTCAGTCCTTCCCGATGCCATCATCGTCGAGCCGGGGACTTTGGTACAGGGGAAGTTGACCATTCATGCCAGTGGTGGCTTTTCTGAAACTGTGGCACTTGAAACCAGCGGAGATGACCTTGACTTCACACTCGACGCAGAGACCGCAATGGTGGAACAACCTGTTCAATTTACTGTGCGGGCTTCAACCGTTGCGGGCGTCTATTCGGGGCATGTGACTGGAAGAGCTGGATTATTCGAGCGGTCAGGCGGCATGCGGATCGTTGTGGGGGAGAATGTTTACTCAACCTTTCTTCCTGTGGTGTATTGCGCTGAGGAAAATCCTCGCCAATAGACGACCCGTGTCATAGGTTCGCCAGGACATCAATGACTCTACTGCAAGAACAAAAGATCAGCCACAGATGAACACTGATGGCTTCAGATAACCACAGATAAGGTTTGATAGCAAAGGAGCGGCTCAAAGTTCATCTGTGAAAATCAGTTGTTTATCTGTGCAAATCTGTGGCAAATTTACCTTTTTGCAGTAGAGTCATCAATGGGCCTAGTCCGGCATTTATCCCTAAGTGGCGATTGGCATGCGGTTGGGTTGTGGCGCCAAGACGCCCAATCCAGCATCAATCTGCTCCGCTTCGGCCCGCTGCGCAATTTGGTCGATCATGCCCGAAAAGATGACGCCGTGCAGAGGGTAGATCCCGTACCAGTAGATCAAGCCCAGTAAGCCTTTGGAGGCAAAAAAGGCAGTCTGAACCAGTTCGGTGGATTCGCCATCTTTGCTTGGGATGGCTTCAAATTTCAGCCATCCCCGCCCAGGCATTTTCATTTCGGCACGCAGTAGGATCGAACGATCCGGCTTGACCGCTTCCACTCGCCAAAAATCCAGCGCCTCGCCCTCGCGCAGCTCATCCGGATCGCGGCGGCCTCTACGCATACCGACGCCACCGACCAGCCTGTCCAGAAGCCCACGCGTGCGCCATAGCCAGTTGTAGGGTGGCCAACCGCGTTGCCCTCCAATACCGGCAAAGGCACGATAGACCGCCTCAGGCGCCGCATTCACACTCTTGTGCCGTCGCTCAATCAGAACGCCTTGCTCTTCGGTCAGGAAGACCGGCGGTAGATCGCCCTGGCTGGAAGCCAACGCGTCACTCCAGATCGTCTCGATTTCCCCACTGCGAATCCGTTGCAGAGCCAGCCCCACCGCCTCGTCAAACGAGAGCGGCACGATCTCGGGGAAGAGCCTGGGCGCCGAGTCGTCACGCACGATCAATTCATTGCGCATTCCTTCGATCAGCGGTCGGGCAATGCTCCAAGGGATGGGCGTCATCCAGTGCACCCAGTGCGACGAGAGACCCGGCGTCAATATCGGAATCGGAATCAGGCGGCGGTTGAGCCGGCACGCCCGCGCGTAGCCCATCATCATGTCGCCATAGGTGAGCACATCCGCACCGCCGATCTCGACGATTTGACCACGACTGGCGGGATGATCCAGCGCGGCAACCAAATAGCTGAGCACATCGCGGACGGCAATCGGCTGGGTCTTGGTATAGACCCACTGTGGGCAGATCATGACCGGCAATCGTTCAGCCAGATGGCGCAACATCTCAAACGACAGGCTGCCCGAGCCCACGACCATACCGGCACGGAACTCGGTTACCGGCAACCCGGTCGATCGCAACGCCTCGCCCGTCTCCTGGCGAGAGCGCAGGTGCTCCGAGAGTTGGGTCGCCTCGTCACCGAGGCCGCCGAGGTAGACAATGTGGTCAACGCCTACGGCAGCAGCCACATTGGCGAAATTCGTCGCGGCCTGGATGTCACGTTGGCTAAATCCACCTTCTCCACCCATGCTGTGGATGAGGTAGTAGGCGGTCTGCACGCCGGCCAGGGCATGGACCAACGAAGTCGGTTCCAGCACATCACCGGAAAAAACCTCAATATGATCGAACCAGGGGCGATCTCGGAGTCGCTCCGAACCGCCACGAACCAGAACTCGCACCCGGATCCCCGCATCGAGCAGACGTGGCACAAGCCGACCGCCTACATAGCCGGTGACGCCCGTCACTAATACTGTCTGTGATTCCGTCTTCATCTCTATCCGTCCCATTTGGTCTATGTCTACCGGTGGCCAATCGTTCGGTCAGCAAGATTGTGACAATTATTGTAGGGCATGAAACGAGCGCTACCAATATCAAGAACGTTCGTAACGAACCGCTGGTTCTCTATCGTCTATGCAAGGTCAATGCCGAATGCAAGAAAAAGGCGGGACATCGAAGATGCTCTTTCGATGTCCCGCTGAACACAGGAGGAGTGGAGGAACTAGTTAGGGAATCAGCACGCCGTCAATCACATGGATGACGCCATTGCTGGTATCGATATCAACGGCTACGACCGGAATTCCGTTGATCAGAACCGTCTCACCGTCGATCGAGATGTCGAGCATACCACCGCCCACAGTCTCCACTGACTGGCCGTCCAGGCCCAAGACGTCGGCGGCCATCACCTTGCCGGCAACCACGTGGTAGAGCAGCACATCGGTCAGAGCGCCTTCCGGATCTTCCAGCAGGCCTTCAACCGTGCCTTCGGGCAGAGCGGCAAATGCGCTGTCTGCGGGAGCGAAGACGGTGAACGGGCCTTCACCCTTCAGGGTATCAACCAGACCGGCGGCGGTCACAGCAGTAACCAGAGTCTCAAAGTCGCCGGCAGCAACGGCGGTGTCGACGATGTCAGCCATGTCGCCATGGTCTTCCATCATTTCGCCTTCGCCCTCAGCCATTTCATCGGAGGCCGGAATCAGCACGCCATCAATCACGTGGATGACGCCATTGCTGGTCTCAATGTCAGGGGCCGCAACAGCAACACCATTGATCAGAACCGTGTCGCCATCGATTGCGATGTCGAGCATACCACCACCGACGGTCTCAACAGACTGGCCGTCCAGGCCAACAACGTCAGCAGCCATAACCTTACCGGCAACCACGTGGTAGAGCAGCACGTCGGTCAGAGCGCCTTCCGGATCTTCCAGCAAGCCTTCAACGGTGCCTTCGGGCAGAGCGGCAAAAGCGCTGTCTGCCGGAGCAAAGACGGTGAATGGACCTTCACTCTTCAGCGTGTCAACCAGGCCCGCAGCGGTCACTGCGGTAACCAAAGTCTCAAAGTCGCCGGCGGCAACCGCGGTGTCGACAATGTCGGCCATCTCTACACTCTCTTCGGCCATTTCATCGGAAGCCGGAATCAGGACACCGTCAATCACGTGGATGACGCCATTGCTGGTCTCGATGTCAGCCACTGCGACCGGAATACCATTGATCAGAACCGTTTCGCCATCGATTGCGATGTCGAGCATACCGCCGCCCACGGTCTCAACGGACTGGCCGTCCAGGCCGACAACATCAGCAGCCATTACCTTACCGGGCACGACATGATAGAGCAGCACATCGGTCAGTGCGCCTTCAGGGTCTGCCAGCAAGCCCTCAACGGTGCCCTCGGGCAGAGCGGCAAAGGCGCTGTCTGCCGGAGCGAAGACGGTGAACGGACCTTCACTCTTTAACGTGTCAACCAGACCAGCGGCGGTCACAGCAGCGACCAGGGTCTCGAAGTCGCCGGCGGCAACGGCGGTGTCGACGATGTCAGCCATATCGTCACTGGCTGCTTCCTCAACAGGGGCTTCCGTGGCTTCCGCCATCGGCTCTTCCGTCGGCGCAGCAGCTTCCTCTGCCGGCGCGGCAGACGGTGAACACGCGGCCATCAGTAGGCCAAAGACCAACACGAGGCTCCAAACAAACGAACGTTTCATTGTACTCTCCTTGATGTGAAGAACGGTTTGTGACGCTTTGGTTTTCAAAGGTCTGAACAAATTTTTGCCAGAACAATAAATAAATATTTACTGTCCAAAACATGAACAAATTATACTGTGTATGGCGGACAAGTTAAGTGGGTTCGATTCCATTCGTAGAATTCAGGTCGGGTTGGCCAGTTCCTTCATCCTCCAAACAAGTGTCACACACGCCGTCGCCGTCCTCGTTAACAAAGTTGGCGCTCATCATGCCGGTAGCGGCCTGTTGACCCTGGCCGCCGCCCCAGCGGTTACCTGTGCCATCCTCAGCCGGTTCACGTGTGGCATAGTTTTCACACACCTCGTCTCCGTCGATGTTGACAAAGTCGCCGTGGATTGCAGCTCCCTGTCCAGCCATGCCGGCCTGTGCACCGTCAAAAGCGTTTGGACCAGGTCCGGCCGCCATGGCCATGACTGTCACACCCAGGACCAGAACCAGCGCCAACGTTAAGAAGAGCCTGATGCCATGGGCCGCCAAAGCGGCCAACACGCCGTAGGTGAAGATGGCGGCCAACACGCCGCAGGTGAATACGAGGAGCCAATAGACCTGCAGATTCTGGCCCGTGCGTGCACCAATCGCCTTCATGACGCCGATCTGGCTGATCTGCTGGACGATATCTAACCGACTATCCTACAGCAGCCCACGTTGACTCAGGTTTTTCATGAGCACGGAGATACCGAATTCCCATGGCGGCGCTTCGCTGCAATAGACGACCTGGTTTTCGAGTACGCCTAGTTTCTCCGCGTCGATCCGCACGATGTCACCGACATGATGGGTGAAGCCCTTGCCTGCGCCGCCTCTGTCCTGGGTTGGGGCGAAGAGGGTCCCCAGGAAGAGCGCGAAGCCGTCCGGGTATTGGTGGTTCTCGCCGATTGTCTGGGCGACCAGATCAAGCACGTCCCGGCTGATCTTCGCCATGGGACTGACTTCGGCCAGTGTAAAGCCATCTTTGCCCTCGACCGTGAGCGAAACATCGGTGTTGCGAACATCATCAAGGCTGAATGTCTCGTCGAATAGCCGGATGAAAGGTCCAACTGCGCAAGAGGCATTGTTGTCCTTGGCCTTGCCCAATAGAAGAGCACTGCGCCCTTCGATATCACGCAGGTTGACATCGTTGCCAAGGGTTGCGCCCATCACCTGCGCCTGGTCGTTGACGACCAGCACGATTTCGGGCTCCGGGTTGTTCCAGGATGAGATGGGCAGAATGCCCACTTGTGCGCCGGGACCGACCGAGGAGAGCGGCTGCGCTTTGGTGAAGACCTCGGCATAGGGCCCGATGCCGACTTCGATATATTGCGACCAGAGCCCCTCTGCCTGGAGCACGGCCTTCAATTCCTCGGCGTCGGCTGAGCCGGGCACGATGCTGGCAAGATCGACGTCAATGCGCTCGTTGATCCGTTGACGCACAGACTCGGCTTTGGAGGCGTCGCCACCGGCTCGCTCTTCAATGACCCGCTCCAGCATGCTGACCATGAAGGTGACGCCACAGGCCTTGATCGACTGGATGTCAATTGGCGATAAAAAATGGGCGACATCGCTGTCAGGTTGCGCAGCCAACGTGTTCGCCATAATATCGTCATAGCTGCCCAAGCGTTGCAACCGATCCGGATCGACGTCGGCCCCTTTGAAGCCCTGGTTCATCAAGTCGCCACACGTGGGTGCAATGCTGCTTAGGTCATATACGCCCTCGTCGGTCAACAGAACGGGACTAGGACCGGAGATCGATCCGGTCAGTCCGGCAGGCGTCCAGACTCGTGCGATCAGTGTGCCGGCGAAGCCATCTCTGGGTAGAAACTGGCGGGTGTCCTTCTGGTTTCTCATTGTCTTTTCATGTCCTTATCTTGCCATACACTTCGATTCGGGATATTCGTAACTCGGGTCAAGGTTTTTATCACAGATGACTTTACTGCAAAAAGCCTTTTCTTGACACGAATGGTCACGAATTTGCGCGAACTGTGTCGTCGCCCCCGAGAGAAGATTCGTGATAATTCGTGTCAAGATCCCTTTTTGCAGTGGACTCACAGATTTACACCGATGAAGGAAAGATGGAACACAGATGGCGTTGGCAAATGCTGGGCTGACGCAGGCTGATTGTGCAACTCGCTACAGATCGGCGATTCCGCCGTCGGCGTAGACCCCGCCGTACATGCCGATGCTCTGCCGCCGGATTGTGTCAGACGAGAAGTCGGGCCGGCGTCTGGCACACGCTTCTTCGTCGACCTCAACACCGATGCCGGGCTTGGTGGGCCGCTCGATGTGACCATCACGCAGGACCAATGGCTCCACGACAAACGACATGGCCTCGGGCGCTGTCTCCGGGTCGATCATCTCCTGGATGATGAAGTTCTGGGCCACCAGATCGACCTGGACGCAGGCGGCCGTGGAGACAGGGCCGTAGGGATTGTGGGGAGCCAGCCCTGCGTAGTAAGTCTCGGCCATGCGGCCGATCTTGAGCACTTCGCTGATACCGCCGGCATGGCAGGTGTCCGGCTGCAAGAGGCTGGCAGCCTGTCGCTCCAGAATCTCGCGGAAGCCCCAGCGTGTGAAAAGACGCTCTCCGGTTGCGATCGGAATGGAGAGCGCAGCAGCGATCTGCGCCATGGCGGCGGGGTTCTCGGCCTGAGAAGGCTCCTCCATACAGAAGGGCGCATACGGTTCAAACGCCTTGCCGTAGCGGATGGCCATCTGCGGCGACAAACGCCCATGGCAGTCGAGCAGGATGTCGACGTCATCGCCCACAGCCTCTCGAACCAATCGCAGTGTATCAGCCGCCTTTTGAACCAGATTGTAACTGTCAACGACTTTGGTCGCGGGAACGGGGACTGTCTTGACGGCCGTCCAGCCCGCCTCCACCTTGGATACGGCGCTGGCGACAACATCATCCGCGGTTGAGCCGCCGAAATGGGTGTAGACACGCACCCTGTCGCGCACCGGCCCGCCCAATAGCTCATGGACCGGGCGTCCCAGTTCCTTGCCTTTGATATCCCACAGCGCCTGGTCGATGCCGGAAATCACGGTCAGCCCAATCACGCCCTGACGCCAGAAGCCGCTGCGATAGAGGATCTGCCAACAGCGTTCGACGTGCCGAGGGTCCTCGCCCAGAATCATCGGCTCCATGTCTTGGACACAGCCCACGACGGCGCGTGGTTTTCCCTCCAGCGAAGCCTCGCCCCAGCCGACCAGGCCAGGCTGATCGGTCTCCACTTTGATGAAGACAAAGACACGATGGCCGCCGTCGGCAAGGATCGGCTTGATTGCAGTGATCTTCATGCGATGCTCCTTTTTTTCTACTTCGGTTCTCCCGTTTGCTGTTATAAACTATATACGATTGAGAAAACATCGCAAGCCCACGAAATGTACGCCGCTGGAGAGGTCATCGCCATGCTGGCGCAAAAGCGATTGGCGCAGACACTATGTGCTACAGCCCCACAGCAAAACCATGCACTACTTGGACAGCTGCTCGAATAAGCCCGGGACAGTCATTTTTGGGCGACTTCCTGTGCAAGGGTAAGATAGATCCGATCAACCAATCATTCCTTTGACTTCCACCAAACCATGAATACATCATCGTTCGCTGTGGCGGGGTCATAAAGGCTCAGTGTGAATCGTATGATCGTAGATAAACGCTCCGCCGTCGACGGAGGCACGCCCAGTCTGAGCCGCTATGCCTGGCTGTCGATCGCTGCGGCGGCGCTCACCATCTTGCTCAAAACGGGCGCCTTTTTTCTGACCGATTCCGTCGGTCTCCTCTCCGACGCCATGGAGTCTCTCGTCAATCTGGCCGGTGCGCTGATGGCGTTGGCAATGCTCACCATCGCTGCGCGTCCGGCTGACGAAGAGCATTCCTACGGTCATACCAAGGCCGAGTATTTTTCCAGCGGCGTCGAGGGAACACTCATTCTGGTGGCGGCCGTGAGCATAGTCGTTGCTGCCGTACCGCGGCTGGTCACGCCCGAGCCGCTGGAAAAGGTCGGGCTGGGGTTGATCGTTTCGGTGGCCGCTTCGGTGATCAACCTGAGTGTCGCCTTGATCCTGCTTCGGGCGGGACAGCAGCACCACTCGGTGGCGCTACAGGCCAACGCCCATCACCTCTTGACCGATGTCTGGACCTCAGTCGGCGTGTTGATCGGCGTTGGGCTGGTTGCATTGACCGGCTGGTTGCGGCTTGATCCGATTCTGGCGCTGTTGGTGGCGGCCAACATTCTCTGGTCCGGTGTGGCCATCGTGCGCCAATCGATTGCTGGGCTGATGGATACGGCCTGGTCTGCGGACGAACTGAAGCAATTGCACGCCGTGCTGGAACCGTATCTCCAAGGCGGCGTCGAGTATCACGCCCTGCGCACCCGCCAGTCTGGCGCGCGTCGTTTTGGCTCGTTTCATCTGCTGGTGCCGGGAGACTGGACCATTCAGCGCGGCCATGACCTGGCCGAGCGCATCGAGCTCGACGTGCAGCAGATCATTCCCAACGCAACCGTCATCATCCATCTCGAACCGAACGATGACCCGACCTCATGGAACGACGTGGACCCATAGACCATAATAAGGCTGTTCCATGAAAATGGATGTCTCAGCGCAAGTCCCCGGCCCGGCCCAGTTGAAGTGAGGTCAGCGGATCCTGTTTGTGGGTCGTGCCGGGGACTTTGGGAGCATCATTCCCTTGGTTTCGCCTGAGGCGATACGCCACCTGAAATCTGGATGGTATACTTATGCTGTCAGCCATCCCCAGCGTCATGGATAAGGCATTTTCATCGCACAGATAGCGGACTGATTCAGGGTCCTTACTCCGGCACTTGGCATTATCGTATAGGCTGTTCAACACACAGCGAAAGGAGCGTGCAGATGGGCAACGGAGCGCCATCGGGCGCGAAAGTCGACAGACGAATCGAGGCTGAACCAGTTGAGATTGGCGGTTGGCGCATCCTGCCGGTTGCGCGACTGGTGGGCTGGGAACTAGACGGCGATCCGGAAACCAGTCCCTTTATGAGCAGAGTGGGACGACTGACGCCAGTGGAAGTGCAGATCTACAGTGGCGAAGAGCAACAAGAGGTAATCTCGATAGAAGATCCATTGCAGGAGCCGATTCGAGGCATCCTGGCAGCGAGTGCGGTCGTGAGTGTGGTCTGTATGCTGATAATGCTGGCATCGCAGATCGTGACCAGACGCAAATAGGAGGCAATTTCATGGATTTCAAGGAGTTGATTGACACGGAGCCCATTACACAATTGGTCGACAGTATCGGCGTCAAGAGTGTCTTTGGCGACCCGACCACGGAGAATGGGATTACGATTATCCCAGTCGCGCAGGTCGAGTACGGATTTGGGTACGGCGGGGGCTACGGAAGCAACCCCAATGCCGACGACGAGGATGATGCGGATCAAGAGGCGGCAGAAGAGCGTACGCCCGGCGAAGGCGGCGGTGGCGGAGGCGGCGCCGGCGGGCGTGCGACACCGCGTGGCTTCATCCGGATCACACCGGAGGGAGTGAGATACGAACCGATCTCAGATGACAATCGGGTCCCGCTGGCCGGCATTTTGATGATCGTCTGGTCGGTCTTCTGGGTTGCAATGACCGTGCGAACGCTGATCAAATCTGTCGCGCGGGTGAAAAGGGTGCAGGGCGGGAAATAGAAAGGGAATCGTTTGGGTGTCTTGGCGTGCTGCGCCAAGACACCCAAATCGTTTGACAGATTCTGCCGGTTGCAGAGCCGCCGGATTTTCGCCGCGATTTTCACGCCTACGTGAACGAGGAGAAAAAAATCGTGCCCAATCTTTTTGGACAGAACTACACCAAACGCGAAGTACTTGACCGAGTCGGTGACATCTCTCAGGTGGCCAATGCCCGCAAGGCTGCGTTGACCGAAGGCATCGAACGAGGTTCGGATCTGATTGAGGTCTACAACGCGTCCGGTCTCTGTTTCTCTATTCTACCCGGTCGTGCGCTGGATGTGGCGTCCGCCCACTACAAAGGCATGTCACTCTGCTTCCGCGGCAGCACCGGCGACGTAGGCCCCGCCTTCTATGAACCCGAGGGCTACGGTTGGATGCGCGGCTTTTTCGGTGGTCTGGTGCTCACCTGCGGCATGACCTTCACCGGCCATCCCGAGGTCGATCCGGAGGAAGAGAATGAGGAGCTGGGTCTACACGGCCGTCTTTCTTTCCTCCCCGCCAAGAATGTGGTCGCCGACGGCAACTGGGAGGGAGAGGACTATGTGATCCGTGTGCGCGGCAAGATCCGGGAAGCCGAAGTCTTCAAGACCAATCTCGAACTCACGCGTGAGATCTCCACCGTTCTGGGCGAAAAGAGCCTGCACATCCACGACCGCATCGAAAACCTGAGCATCGACCGCTCGCCACTCATGTACGTCTATCACTGCAATCCCGGTTTCCCGCTGTTGGACGAGGGAACGCGAGTGGCGATCAACAGCGCGAGCACGACCGAATGGCTCGAAGACCGAGAGGTCGAGCCGGAGGTATACGAAGTTGCTCAAGGACCACAGCCCCAGTTCGAAGACAACGTCTTTGTTCACCGCCCCGTCGCCGATGCAGACGGCAACGTACATGTCGGGTTGATCAACGACAAGCTGGCCCTGGGTCTCTACTGGAAGTTTCCCCTGGCCGAGATGCCGCTGGTCAGCCAATGGCAGCACTTCGTTCGCGGCACCTACGTCACCGGCATCGAGCCGGGCAACGCCAGCATGCTGGGCCGTGCTTGGAACCGAAAACGTGGCTACCTCCAGCACATTGAGCCTGGGGAGGTGCGCGAGTTTCATCTCGAGATCGGCGTACTGGATGGAGCAGCCGAGATCGCAGAATTTGAAGCGCAGGTATGAGTCCACTGCGAAGAGCTTTTTTCGCCACAGATTTACACAGATAAAAAAAGGGATAGAACACAGATAGTGCCGGACATACGCTGGACGTCTAAAAATCATCTGTGGAAATCCGAGCCATATCCGTGGCCATCTGTGGCAAATCTTCATTTTGCAGCAGAGTCAGGTATTTGAAGAGAAAGTTTGAGGCAGAACCATGATCGAAGAGATCCGCATCACTCGCCTTGTCGTCACTCAGTTTGAATACGAGATCGTCGACATGGGCCTAGAGGAGACACTGGGATTCGACACTGTCTATTGCCCGGGCAGCCGCTTGCCTCTCACCGGCAGCATCCTGACCATCGAGACAAACATGGGCGTAAGTGGAGAGGTCCCCGGCGGGGTCGATGCGCGTACAGCCCGCTATCTGCTGGGCCGCAACCCATTGCAACGCGAGATCATCTGGCACGATCTGAAACGGGCCAACCGCAGTGAAAACGGCACACCGCCCGGTTCCGTCGACATCGCCCTGTGGGATCTGGCCGGCAAGATCTACGACGTCCCTATCCATCAGCTGCTGGGCGGCTGGAAGCGTAAGCTGCCGGCCTATGCCAGCACCTACCATGGTGACGAAAACGGCGGCCTTTCGACGCCGCAGGATTTCGCCGAGTTTGCGCGCTATTGCAAAGAGGAGTTGGGCTATCCGGCCTTCAAGATCCATGGCTGGATCAACGGTCCCATCGAACGCGAAGTTGCGGCCGTGCTCGCCATTCGCGAGGCTGTCGGGCCGGAGATGGCCCTGCTGCTGGACCCGGCTGGGGCATTCGGCACCTTTGACGATGTGCTGCGTGTGGGGCGTGCCTGCGACGAAGCACGCTACATGTGGTATGAAGACCCCTTTCGGGGCGGCGGCTTCTCACAGTACGCACATGTCCAACTGCGCAACTTCATCACAACACCCATGCTCATGGGCGAACATGTGCGCGGGCTAGAGGCCAAAGCCGATACCATTGTCAGCCGTGCCTCCGATTATGTGCACGCCAATGCCAACGCCGACGGCGGCATCACCGGCTTGGTGAAGATTGCGACCCTGGCGGAAGCCCATGGGCTTGATGTGGAACTGCATGGCGGCGGTCTCGCCCATCGCCACTGCATGGCTTCCATCCGCAACACCAACTTCTATGAGCTAGGATTGGTCCATCCGAAGGTGCCCAATACCAAGCCTGAAATCTATGCTGAACGGCGATGGTTGGACGAGCTGGATTCGGTCGATGCCAAAGGCTGCGTAGATGTGCCTGACGGACCAGGATTGGGCGTGCCGTTAAATTGGGACTACATCAATTCGCGCAAGATTGGCGAAACCGTTTACCGGGAATGACCGCCGAGCGTTGGCGTGCCATGCACTGTGCTGATGTCTCCGCTGACGTACTCTGTTTAAACTTGCCGCGTGCGCCAATTGCCTCGCACGCGACGGAACCGCAGACCAACCAACATAGCGAGGTTCAAAATGCAGCCCCAATCCAGCCTTCCCATCATCGCCATCACCATGGGCGACCCGGCGGGCGTCGGCCCTGAGCTATGTCTGCGGGCATTGCTCGAGCCTTCGCTGCAGGAAGAGTGTATCCCCGTCGTCTTTGGCGATGCAGGTCTCCTTGCCCGCGTGGCATCCGCCTGCGGGCTGTCGTTCTTGGCCCACAGTGTCACAGTGCCCGAGTGGAAGGAGAGCCTCCGTCCCGAAGCATCGACTGTTGTTGATTGCAAAGTCATTGACGGAGCCACCGTTGTGCCGGGCGCAGTGGCTCAAGCGTGCGGCCACGCTGCCTACACCTACATCGAAACCAGCATTCAGGCGGCGCTACGAGGCGAGGTCGACGCGGTGGCCACCGCACCCATCCACAAGGAAGCGCTCCACCTGGCCGGGGTGCCCTTTCCCGGCCACACGGAGATCTTCGCTTCGCTGACCCAGGCCGACCGCGCCTGCATGATGCTGGCCTCGGACCCCATCACAACTAGCTTCGTGACCACCCACATCGGCATCGCCGACGTTCCGACCAGCATCCCCCAGGAGCGCATCCTGGAGGTCATCGAGCTGACGGCCGACGCGATGCAGCGGCTGCGCGGCAAATCGCCCCGAATTGCCGTCTGCGGCTTGAATCCGCACGCCGGCGAGCATGGCCTTTTCGGACGGGAAGAAGAGGAACGCTTCATCGAACCGGCCATTGTTGCCGCACGCAACAAAGGGATCGACGTGGAAGGTCCTTTGCCGCCTGATGCCGCTTTTGTTCAGGCCAAGCGTGAGCAGGTGGACGCTTTCGTCTGCATGTACCATGATCAGGGGCACATTCCCTTCAAAATGCTGGCCTTCGACACCGGCGTCAACATCACGCTGGGATTGCCGGTCATTCGCACCTCGGTCGATCACGGCACCGCTTTCGACATTGCCTGGCAGGGCATAGCCAGTCCGACCAGTCTCTATCAGGCCATCCGCTGGGCCGCTCGTTTGGCCGGCGGACGCACGGTATCTGAACCATGATCGTTGTGCTGGCCGATGATCTCAGCGGTGCCGCCGAAATGGGCGGGATGGCCTGGCGATATGGCTTGTCTGCTGATGTGATGACCGTGCACGACGCTGGCGGTCTGGCCCGGGGCGTTGGCCTGGATGGTTGCGGAGTCAGGTTGGTGGACGTCCTTGTCATCGATACGGATTCTCGCGCCTGTTCGGCGAGCGAGGCCGTGCAGAAAATCCATCGCGCGGCTGAGTTGTGCAAGGGCATACCGGTTGAATGGGTTTTCAAGAAGGTCGACTCTGTGCTGCGAGGAAATGTCGTTGCGGAGTTGGGAGCGCTGCTGGGGAACCTTGACCATCAGCGTTCCTTGCTGATTCCGGCCGATCCGGCGCTGGGGCGAACGATTGAACGGGGGCGATATCTGGTCGATGGAAGACCGCTGCACGAGACAGACTTTGCCAATGATCCCGAATTCCCTGCACTGACCGCTTGCGTTGTTGATCTGCTGATCCAACGAGATGAGCTAGGCATGGCCCGGCGATGGCCGATCAGCGTCGTTTCTTCCGATCAACGACTGCCTGATCAAGGCATTTTCGTGGGTGAAACAAGCTCTCTGGCCGACCTTGCGGTCTGGGCGCAGGCCATTCCTGCCGACACACTGGCATCCGGCGCCGTCGACTTTTTTGGCGCCTTGTTGGAGGAACGAGGCCGGTGCATCGTGCAGCAACCCGCATACAACTTGGACGGCGATACGAACGGGGTCAAGCTATTCGTCTGCGGAAGCACATCGGCTCGCAGCCGTCGATTCTGTCAGAGCGCCGAAGCACAGGATGTTCCTGTGTTGCGTCTACCTCCTGATCTACTTGTCATCCCCGATCAAGCGCAGCATCTGCTTTCTGCGTGGGCCATGGCCGCTGTTGATGCATTGCGGGCACATCCAACCGTGATCATCGCCATCGATCGCCCGCTTCGGCGTGAACCGGATTTGCCCCAACGGCTGACTGAGTATCTGGGCGCTACGGTGGCGGCCATCCTTGAACGAGCGCCTGTCGAGCATTTGCTTGTGGAAGGGGGCGCGACCGCGGCTGCCCTCATCCGGCGATTCGATTGGAGACGGTTGCACGTACTGAGGGAACTGTCTCCAGGTGCTGTTTCTGTTCAGGTTGACGGCATGGACAACTTTGTCCTAACCATGAAGCCCGGCAGCTACCCGTGGCCGGAAGAGATCGCCCAGGGCTGATCTGCAACGACAAGCCTTCTCTCGAAGAGTGATGAAAACGCAGTCTATGCGCCAATCGTCAACAGAGGGCGTCCCATTTCAGCATCCATCCGTTCATAGTAGAGCGGACGCGGCATCCACAGAAAAAGCCAGAGCGAAGGAAACCAATGATGGCACAACGACCCAACCTGCTCTTCGTCTTCACCGACCAGCAACGCTACGACACGATGGCCTGCTACGGCAATGACTGGATCGAGACGCCCAACATGAATGCACTCGCCCAGGAGAGCTTTGTCTTCGAGCGAGCCTACGTCACCCAACCGATCTGTACGCCGGCGCGATCGTCAATCCTCACCGGTCTTTACCCACACACCAATGGCTGCACTGAACTCAATATCCCGCTCAAGCCGGAGACGAACACAATCGCCGAGATGGTGTCGGACGACTACCGCAAGGCCTACTACGGCAAGTGGCATCTGGGTGATGAGATCATCGCTCAGCATGGCTTTTCAGACTGGGTCAGTGTCGAGGACCTCTACCGGCAGTACTACTCGAAGCCCGAATATCTGGAAGAACTGAGCACCTATCACCATTACTTGATCGAGCAGGGCTACACGCCGGATGTCGAGCGGGAGGGCAAAAGGGTCTTCGACCGCCTGGCGACGACTCAACTGCCAGAAGAACATGTCAAGGCTCGCTTCCTGGGTCGGGAAGCAGCCCGCTTCATCCGCGAGCAGGGCAAGAATCCGTTCGTGCTCTACGTCAATTTCTTCGAGCCGCACAACCCCTACACCGGTCCGCTGGATGATCTGTACGATCCCGAAACGCTGCCGGTCGGCCCCCATTTTCGGCAGAAACCGGCGAAGAACGCGTCGCTCCTCCACCGGATGCAGGCCGATCACTACATGGGCGGCGGCGAGCATCAGGGGATCGACCTCTCGACTGAGGAAGGTTGCCGCCGGCTGCGCGCGCAATACATGGCCAACGTCACTCTGGTCGACCGTGGGCTCGGCGACATTTTGCACGCGCTGGAAGGTTCTGGACAGGCCGACCATACGATCATTGTCTACACCAGTGAGCATGGCGACATGATGGGCGATCACGGTCTCTTTGAAAAGAGCGTGTTGTATGAGGAATCAGCCAGGGTGCCGTTGCTCATGCGCGTGCCTTGGCTTGGCAAAGAGCAGTGCACCATCAACGGGGCCATCGGTCAGATCGACCTGGTGCCGACCTTGCTCGACTTGATGGGGGAGCCCATACCGGAGTGGCTGGAAGGCGAGAGCAAGGCAGATCTGTTGCGTGGCGAGACGACATTGGCCGAAAACGACGTCTTCATCGAGTGGAATGGGGACGACGCTCGACCGATCCGCCTCTACGAAAACGGCGTTCCCGCCGAGGAATGGGCGCGTGTGAAAGGCCCATGGCGCACCATCGTGCATGACGGGCGCTGGAAGCTGAACCTCAGCGCTACCGACCAGTGCGAGCTCTATGATCTGGCCGAGGATCCAATGGAACTCGTCAATCTTTTCGATGATCCTGCGCAAGCTGGCCGCGTACGAGATCTGACGGTGCGGATACAGGCATGGCAAGAACGGACCGGCGATCAAGTGGCCCTGTGAGCAAAAAACCTTGAGGGGTTGTCGAATCTTGATCGATGAGAATCAGCCAAATCCGCGTCATCCGTGCCCCATCCGTCCAAGCCACAGCACCGCTAGGCCCCCCAGATCGTCGCAGCCAGATAGCCTTCACCCCCCAATCGTTCATTCGTGTAGTAAACGGTGACGACCGATCCGTCCGTGCGCTGAACGGATCGCGGATAGCCCAGATCGTGGCTACCGGCGTTGTCGGTCAGGACGACCTCTGGTCCCCATGATAATCCCGCCGTCCTCGCTGATCTTGGCGCGTATGCCGTAGGGTGGTCTGCGAACGCCGTAGGTCAGACAGAGCCGGCCGTCGGCCAATCGAATCAACATGGGCGGATTGCCGCCGCGCCCGGTGTCGGGTACCGGCTGATTCATGTAGGACCAGGTTGTCCCGTTGTCGTCGGAGGCGTACAGATCGATCCAGCAGCGGGCAGGATCCGTGCTCGTGCCGCCTTCTCGACAGCGAACTGCGGTCACAATGCGCGTGTCCGACAGGCGTACGCTGGAAGGCATGATCGCATAGCCGCTCTCAGCTTGGGCCACCCATGAGACGAACTCGAACGATCTACCGCCGTCGGTTGTGCGCGCACAGAACACGCCCTTGCCTTCGCTGCCGTCCACTCTGGCCGCGGTCAAGAATAGGAGACACTCGTTGGAGTCGGTGATGAGTACATCGGTGCGCGCATCGACGCCGGATTGACCGAACATGGGCAAGGCAAAGGGGCCATCCCAGGAATTGCAGCGGTCGACCGACGTGTAGAACCACGCGAGCGTGCCCCCGCCCAGGCCAGTGCGCGCACACATCAGTGCGAAGTCGGGATGGCTGAAGTCGATGCCGCCAGGGCAAGCTTCAGGGCTGTTCGCTAATCCTAGGTCAATCGCCTGCGCCGCGCTCAGATCGACGTTAACATGTTCATCGGCTGACAGAATGCCGCGGTTGCCCGGCGTGCGACAGGGCGTCGGGTCGACCTGCCACGTTTCGCCCCCGTCCAGGCTGCGCGCCTGCATCGCGACAAAGGGCCGGTCGCGGTCTCTCGCGTGGAAACCGCCCTCCTCATCGGCGTAGCCCACGGTGAAGCCGATCACGATCTCGTTGCCCCATGACCAGATCCCATAGTTGGCCGGCCAGCCTGCGTAGCGACCCGGCTCTCGATAAATGGTGACTGTTTTCATATCTTGTATCTCCTGGCAATCGTCGTTTTGATGACTCTGCTGCAAAAAGCCCTTTCTTGACACGAATGGTCACGAATTTACACGAATGTTTTACTCCGGAGAGACAACGTGAAAATTCGTGTGAATTCGTGTCCGGATCCCTGATTGCAGTGGACTCTTTGATAGAACGTGTACGACGCGGATTGGGTGGATAGCCGCGTTCTATCTCCTTCAGAATCTCGTCACCTGCTCGGGGCCGCGGTCCACCGCAAAGGCAAGTGAATCGAAGCTCTGCTTCATCAGCCGGAAACGGATGTCCGCATAGGCCGGATCCGCCCATAGATTGTTGAACTCGCTGGGATCGTTGACAAGATCGTACAGCTCACCCACCTCGTGGCCATGATAGGTGACCAGTTTGTACTGTTCATCGCGAATCATCGTACCGAAGGATCCTTGCCCGCCTTGTTGAATCACATGTCGTTCCAGGTACGAGAGCGTGCGATAGTACTCGGTCCGTACAGATTCCCGATGATGGTGGGGGTCGCCTTCGCCAAAGAGGATCGGCCGCAGCGACTTGCCCTGCATCCGTTCCGGGATTTCCACATCGCAGAAATCCAACAGAGTGGGGGCGATGTCGGTCAGCTCGACCAGTGCGTCGCTTTGAATGCTTTCGACAATCTGACCAGGCCAGCGCATGATCAGCGGCACGCGCACCAGTCCCTCGTAGAAGCGACAGCCTTTGAGTACCAGCCCATGATCGCCCATCATCTCTCCATGATCGCTCATGAAGATCACGAGTGTGTTCCGGCGTTGGCCCGTTCGCTCCAGTTCTTCGAGCAGACGCCCGACATTGTCGTCGATCAGCTCGATCATGGCGTAGTAGGCAGCCTTGATGGCCTGGGCCGTAGTCGGCCGTCGGCCTGACTCGTCGGCCAGGCCGGCGGTTTCGAGATAGCCGCTGCCGAAATAATCCTCCATCCTCATGTTTTCAGGCGCTGTGGCCTGGGTCTGGAAGACTATATCGGATAGCTTGGCTTGAGCGGCCAAGTCGCCTTGGGAAAAGATCGGTGGTGGAAGTTCAGCAGGATCATAGCGGTCCAGGTAGAGTTGGGGTGGATCAAATGGAGCATGGGGATCAAAGTAGTTGACGCTCATGAGCCAGGGCTGCGACCGTTCCTCGCTGATGAAGTCGAGCGCCCGGTCGGTGCACCAGGTGGTCTGATGCAGATGGGGCGCGATCTGCGCTGGATCGGCGAAGAGGGTAGCCGGATCTTGGCCCTGCGCGCGTAGCCAGTCGGCATAGTCATGACCCTCGTCCCATTCGTCAGAGGGGTGGTGGCTCCAGTGGAAGACGCGGTAGCCGTCGTCGGGCCGCGGCTCAATGCGGTCGGCAGCTCCCGCCAGGTGCAGTTTGCCGGCCAGTCCACAATCGTAGCCGGCGTCGGCCAGCAGCTTCGTCACCAACGGCGCCGCGTCGGCCCAGTGGTCGTTGCCGTTCATGCAGGCATGAACGCTGCTGGGGTACATGCCGGTCAGGAAGCTGGCCCGGCTGGGCGTGCAGATGGGGTTCTGGCAGTAGGCGTGGGTGAAGGCGACACCTTCGCCGACTAGTCTGTCAATGTTGGGCGTACGGATATGAGGGTTGCCCAGTGCGCCGATCGTGTCATAGCGCTGCTGGTCCGTGCAGATCCAGAGGATGTTTGGTCTGTCGTTCATTTTCGACTGCTCCAGTATTTCGGGTAGTGGCTCGTGGATGCCTCAGTATAGAATTGGAGCGGGACACTGTCCAATGGATCAATTGTGGCAGGCGACGGCCTATGTTTGCAGCCTGACTTTCGTGGTAAAATGGACTGGACAGTACGCACAGTGGCATTCCCACTTATCCAAAAAGGAGAATCGCAGATGGCACTCACCGAATATAAGTCTGGATCTTCGTTCCCGGGCATTATCGGCCGCACGACAGACCAATCTTCACCTGCCTGGCCTGAACCCGATCGCGCCAGGACCGGCTCCCCAAACGTCCTCTTCATCATTTTGGATGACACCGGCTTCGGCCAACTCGGTTGCTACGGCAGCCCTATTGAGACGCCGGTTCTAGACAGCCTGGCCGACAACGGCCTGCGTTACAACAACATGCACACCACCGCGCTCTGTTCGCCGACGCGTTCCTGCATACTGACCGGACGCAATCACCATTCCAACCACATGGCGGCCATCACCGAGGTCTCGACCGGCTACCCCGGTTACGACGGCTATATCCCGCACGAGAATGGCTTCCTGTCCGAGATGCTGCTTGAGCATGGCTACAACACCTATGCTGTAGGCAAATGGCATCTGACGCCGGCCGATCAGATTTCGGCAGCGGGTCCCTATGATCGCTGGCCGCTGGGCCGCGGATTCGAACGCTACTACGGCTTCCTCGGTGGCGACACCCACCAATACTACCCGGACTTGACCTATGACAACCATCGAGTTGAGCCGCCCAAAACGCCCGAAGAAGGCTATCACTTGACCGAAGATCTGGCCGATACCGCCATTGGCTTCATCGCCGATTCCAAACAGGTTGCGCCGGACAAACCCTTCTTCATGTACTTCTGCACCGGCGCCATGCACGCGCCTCATCACGTGCCCAAGGAGTGGGCCGACAAATATGCCGGCCAGTTCGATGACGGCTGGGAAGCCTATCGTGAGAAGACCTTTGCACGCCAGAAGGAGATGGGCATTGTTCCGCAGGACGCCGAACTCTCGCGTCACGATCCCGATGTCAAGCACTGGGATGAGTGCTCACGGGAGGAGCAGAAGCTTTACGCCCGTATGATGGAGGTCTACGCCGGCTTTCTCACCCATACCGACTATCATATCGGCCGCGTGCTCGACTTCCTCAAGCAGATCGGCGAGTTCGACAACACGCTGGTCATGGTGCTCTCGGACAACGGCGCCAGCTCCGAGGGTGGTCCGGAAGGCTCGGTCAACGAGAATCTCTTCTTCAACTTTGTACCGGAATCGCTGGAAGAAAACTTGGCGGCCATCGATGAACTGGGCGGCCCCAAACATTTCAATCACTATCCGTGGGGTTGGACCTGGGCCGGCAATACGCCCTTCCGTCGCTGGAAGCGCGAGACCTACCGGGGCGGCACCAGCGACCCATTTATCGTGCATTGGCCGGACGGAATCAAGGACAAGGGCGAAGTGCGAACCCAGTACGCCCATGCTATCGACATGGTGCCCACCGTGCTTGAGGCCGTTGGCGTTACGCCGCCTGAATCGATCAAGGGCGTGACCCAATCGCCGATTGAGGGCGTCAGCCTGGCCGAGACGTTCGAGAACGCCGAAGCGCCCAACAAGCATCACGTCCAATATTTTGAGATGCTCGGCCATCGCGCCATCTATCACGACGGCTGGCGCGCCGTCTGTCCATGGCCGGGTACATCGTTTGTGGAGTCCGGTCGCGCTTTTGGCACGCCCATTCCGGCGCAGACGCTCACTGAGTTGGATGCCAACAATTGGGAACTCTACTATGTGGAAGGTGACTTCGCCGAGAACCATAACCTGGCTGAGGTCAATCTGGCCAACGTCGTCGGCGGGCTTTCGCACTGGTTACAGGGGAAAGGCAATTCCGCGGACGCAGTGCGTGCCAAGCTGATCGAAATGGTCGGCCAATGGTATGTGGAGGCAGGCAAATACAACGTTCTGCCGGTCGACGGTCGTGGCCAGCAGCGCTTCGCCGACGAGCGACCCAAGATTGCCGAGGATCGCACCAGCTACGTCTTCTACCCGGGTACGCAAGAAGTACCGGTCAACGCGGCCGCCAACATTATGAATCGGGCCTACAGCATCACGGCCGACGTCGAGGTTGCCGAGGGCGATGAAGGCGTGCTAATCTCTCAAGGCGGTATCGACGGCGGCTATACCTTCTACATCAAGGATGGCAAGCTGCACCACCTCTACAACTATGTAGCGCGCACCTACTTCGAGGTAGAATCCGAGACGCCGGTGCCGGCCGGTCGACACCAACTGCGCTATGAGTTTGAGCCCACCGGCGAACCCGATATCCTGGCCGGCAAGGGAGCGCCGGGCCGGGCACAGCTCTACATTGACGACAAACTGGTCGGCCAGACCCAGATGGACGTCACCAATCCCATCATGTTGGGGCTGGCCAGCGGTGTGGCCATCGGAGCCGATCCGGGCGCACCGGTCTCCATAGACGCTTACGACGGGCCGTTCCCCTTCACCGGTACGATACACACGGTGACGGTCGACGTGAGCGGCGATCTGATTGTGGATGACGATGCGACCATGCGCATGGTGATGGCACGGCAATAAAACGATCAATGGTCGATTGTCAACGTTCAATTGTTAATGGTCTGGAATGCGATGTGGACTGTGCCCGTCCAGCCATTGACAATCGGCAATTGAACGTTGGCAATTGACCATTTCCCAGATCTCGTTGCCAGATTCGCCCAAAGCCGTGCTATACTGGACGGCACATCTGTTCTGTTTTGCGGGGCCAGATTCCGGCTTCGCAAACTCATTGCCACGGCGGCAAGGTGGAGGCAATCATGTCTAAATTTGTGAAGGTAAAAACGCAGCTGCGCGATGTGGCGCTGGTCAAACAGGCCCTGGATGATCTTGAGATTCAGTACGAGGTGGATCAACAGTATACACACTATCTGGTCGAAGAAGCAGGCCACGGTGCCGATCCTGATTTCGAACGGCGGGAGCACCTTTGGCTTGCGTGAGGACGGTGACGGCGTCTTCGAGATGGTCGGCGACGATATGCAGATGAAACGCATGCGCTCGTTGATGGACCGAGTCCAGCAACGCTATGCCTACAACAAAGTGCTGGTTGAGACAGAAGTCGCCGGATTCTCGCTGGTGGAAGAGACAGTCGGCGATGACAACGTGATCCGCATGACGGTGCGGCGCTGGAGCTAGTACACGACGGCGTAAGTAGGCCCATGGACCGTAGGTCACGCTATCAGCGTGACAAGCCTCGCCAATCAGACTGCTCCGAAGGTGCCAAGAGTCGTCGGGCTGATAGCCGGACCTACGAACCGTGGGCTCATTTCGGCCGCGTTGTACCAGTGAATCCCGGCGGAAATCCTTGTGACCGCCCTGCCGGTGTCAAATGTGTCGGATTTCTGTCGTGCGATGCACGCGCGACTGAACTAGACTGAACCAGGAAGAGAGCGAACATTGAACAAGGAAGAGATCGAGATCGCCGTCTTGCCTGACGGTAGAGTCGAATACACCATCAAGGGTTTGAAGGGAAGCGCATGCGAGTCGATCAGCGCTTTGCTGGAGCAATTGGGCGAGGTCGAGCAGGAAGAGCACACCGGCGAGTATTATGAACGGGAGACCGATACCGGTGTCTTCGTCAGCCAGTGATGGCATCGTGTCAATGACGGATTCTCGGCTGGTGGCTTCGTCGAACTGGCCTCTGATGCCGACTGAGACGGAGATTTACATCCTGCCCGATGGTCGGGTTGTGATCGCCGATATGCCGGCTGAACTGAATGAACTCGTGGCCCAACTGGGGCCTGTGGAACCATGCGCTATCGAGCCATTGACAGGGGATCACGCTTCGGGCCGTTCGTCGTCCGTGACTACATCCGTTTCCCCGTCCACGACGGGTGAAGACGCATGACCGAGAGCAACATTTTCTTTGTCGATCCCGGCAATGAACCGACCGCACGGATAACGCAACTGTATCAGGATCTCGAGCTCTATGCCGACGGCGATCCGAGCCGCAACACGCTTTTCGTGCTGGGCAAGGCATTGGCTGACGATCCCACAGCGCTGCTTAGTGATCAGCTACTGCTCATCGACCCGCCGCCAAACGCACAGTCAATCTTTCAACTGAACGGCGATGTCGCAGTGCTCAATACTGATGGCGCCGGTGAAGCTGCGGGCATCGGTCTGCCTCGCGTGCAAACCCGGCCCAACGGTCTGGCTCATTTGCGCATCGGCGACCATTTTCTGGACGTCTACACACAGCAGTCGAATTCAGTGGTCCATTTTCCTGCACTAGGGATTCTGTGTGGCGGGGATTTCGGCAGCGACAGCATGCTGCCGTCCATTGCTCAGGAATCTGATGGCGGTGAGGAACTTGAGACGCTGCGGCTGTTGGCATCGCTGCTCAAGCAACAGCATTTTCAGCTCTTCATTCCACGCTTCGGAACACTGTGCGAAGATCGAGTGACTGTCATGGCGCGGTTGGCCTCTGATGTCGGTTATCTCAACGGCCTACGCCGGCTGATCCTTCCGGCGGTGCAACAGGGCGACGCCATCGAGACCATTGAAGTGGCGGCGCAGTCGTTGATGCCCGCCGAACGCAGTACGCCCGCCTGTCAATCCGTCCATGAGGCCAACGTGGATCGGCTCTGCGAGCATAGCCTTTAGCCACAGATTCCCGCACTCAACTCATCGCGTCTTTCAAAAAAGACTGCCTTGCGCCGGCGTGTCCGGGTAAGGCGCCTGCATGTGGGCATAGGCTGCACGCGTGGCAATACGACCGCGCGGCGTGCGGTCCAGAAAGCCAAGTTGTAGCAGATAGGGCTCCACCACATCCATGATGGTGTCACCCTCCTCGCTGATGCTGGCGGCCATGGTGTCAAGGCCCACCGGCCCTCCGCCAAACTTGTTGATGATGGCGTCGAGCACGCGCCGATCCAGGTCATCCAAACCCAACTCGTCGATCTCAAGCAGGGCAAGCGCCTGGCGCGCCACCGTCTGGTCGATAACGCCCTGGGCGCGCACTTCCGCAAAGTCACGTACACGGCGCAAGAGACGCAAGGCGACACGCGGCGTGCCCCGGGAACGGCGGGCAATCTCAGACGCGCCGTCTGCATCAATCGGCACCTCCAGCAGTGCGGCGGCACGGTCCACGATCTGCTGCAACGCTTCGACCGAGTAGTAATCGAAGCGCTCAACGACACCAAAGCGTGCGCGCAGCGGCGACGTCAGCATGGCCAACCGTGTAGTTGCCCCGACGACTGTGAACCTGGGCAAGCTCAGCTGAATGTTGCGCGCCGCCGGTCCTGAGCCGACGATGATGTTGAGCGAAAAATCCTCCATAGCCGGATAGAGAATCTCCTCGACGGCCCGTCCAAGCCGATGGATCTCATCGATGAAGAGGATGTCGCCCTTGCGCAAGTTGGTGAGGATGGCCGCCAGATCGCCGGCCTTCTCGACAGCCGGTCCGGCAGTCACCTTGAGATTGGCATTCATTTCGCCGGCGAGGATATGGCTGAGCGTTGTCTTGCCCAGGCCGGGCGGACCATAGAGCAGCACATGGTCCAACGCTTCATTGCGCTTTCGCGCTGCCTCCACCTGGATCTGGACCTTGTCGCGTAATCGATCCTGACCAATCATTTCGCTGAGGCTCTGGGGGCGTAGCGCATGGTCGACCTTCTTTTCAGGTCCTTGAGCCTCGCCTGAGATGGGTCGCGGGGATGTGTCATCTCGCTCGAATGATTTGCTGTTGGTCAGGCTGCGTTCGTCAGCCATGGCAATTCCGATCAGTCTCAAATTCTTGACGCAGGTCCGTACAATCCATGATCTTTCGCCCCTGTGCAGATGCTACGCTATGTAAAATTGTACGCATGTTCTAATTGGACGCATTATAGCAGATTGTGGGTCGGGTTGAAACTAGGGCTTGACCTTTGGCCCGAAACCTGCTATAAACTGTCTGTTTTCATCATCTCCGCACATGCGGCCAGTTTTCAGCTTCCCTAGTCAACGGAAAGCGCTGCATGACATTCCCGCGATGGGGCTAGGACAAACTGTATGCCTAGAGAAGAGTTTATCGGCAAAGAGAAGCAAGTATTGATGGAAGATCGCGAACATGTAGTCGAGGAATTGGCCCATCTCCGGGAATTCCTCCAGGCTGAGGTCGATGTGGAACCGGATGAAGGTGACGCGGAGATCTTTGAGCGCGAGAAGAATGCCGCACTGATTGCCGTCCTGGAGCATAAGCTCCGCGATATTGATGCTGCACTGCAATCGATTGAGAAGGGGCGCTATGGCATCTGTGAGCGATGTGATGAGCCCATCGAGGTTGCTCGCCTCGAGGTCAAGCCGGATGCGACGCTCTGCCTGAATTGTCAGCAAGAGGTCGAACGTCTTGCACGCCGCAATCGCCCGTCACGCCAGGTCAACTGGTAATCTGATCGCTCGACAACATAACAACTGAATCAGAGGGATCTACTGTGTCGTTACCACACAACGTGTATGCGCTTGCCCACCCGCTCGCCAGGCACAAGCTGACCAGGCTGCGTGATGTTGAGACCGATCCCAAGCTCTTCCGCGAGCTGATCAGCGAATTGACGGTCATGTTGGCTGTCGAAGCGACCCGTGACCTGCCTCTTCATCCGGTTGAAGTTCAGACTCCGTTGACGACAGCACAGGGCGAATTGGCTGCGGAAACGGTTGGCCTGGTCCCAATTCTGCGTGCCGGCTTAGGCATGGTGGAGGGAACTTGGAAGCTACTGCCACAGGCCGAGGTCTGGCACTTGGGCCTCTATCGTGACGAGCGGACATTGGAACCGGTCGAGTATTACAACAAACTGCCGACCGACCCGACGGTACAGCTTTGTCTGCTGCTCGATCCAATGCTGGCCACTGGCGGCTCGGCGATTGCTGCTGTGGACGTGCTCAAGCGTTGGGGCGTGAAACGGATCAAGTTCGTCGGGCTGATCGCTTCGCCCGAGGGAATTTGGGCGCTCAATCGTGCCCATCCTGACGTGGACATATTTCTTGCGGCGGTCGACGAGCGTCTGACTGATGAGAGCGACCCTTTCCCCAGCGGATACATCTGGCCCGGCCTGGGGGACGCTGGCGATCGCCAGTTTGGAACGGCTTAGATTGTATTTAATCGAACAAAAAAGAGGTCTGACGGCTTTCCGTCAGACCTCTTTTTTGTTTGATAGTTGGTTTGATTATGCTGCCCGACCGCGAACGACATCCAGATCGAGGGCTCAAATGCGCCTGCCCGTCGGCGTGATAGCTGCTGCGTACCAGCGGTGCGCTCTCCATCCACTTGAAGCCACGCGACTCGCCCTCTTCCTGGAGGGTGGCAAACTCGTCGGGCGTGTAATAGCGCTCGATGGGCAAATGGAAGCGGCTGGGCTGAAGGTACTGGCCGATGGTCATGATGTCCACGTCTTGCTCGCGCAGGTCGTCCATGACCTGGAGGATCTCATCCCACCGTTCACCCAGACCCAACATGATTCCTGACTTGGTCAGGGCCATGGGATCCATGGCCTTGGCATGGCGCTGCAATTCCATGCTGCGGGCATACTTGGCCTGTGGGCGGACCGTGCGATAGAGACGTGGCACCGTCTCAGTGTTGTGGTTGAGGATCTCCGGCTGGGCATCCATGACCGTCTGCAAGGCGGCCCAATCGCCCTTGAAGTCGGGAATCAACACCTCTACGGTACAACCCGGCTGCAACTGCCGGATCCAGTAGATGCTCTCTGCGAAGACCCAGGCCCCGCCGTCGGGCTGTTCGTCACGGTTGACGCTGGTCAGCACTGCATGGTCCAGGTTCATGGCGCGTACGCTTTCGCCGATGTGGCGCGGCTCATCCGGATCGAGCAGGCCGGGACGCCCCGTCTTGATCTTGCAGAAGCCGCAGCTGCGTGTGCAAGTGTCGCCCATGAGCAGGAAGGCAGCCGTGCCCCGGCCCCAACACTCGCCCATGTTGGGGCACATGGCCTCTTCGCAGACAGTATGCAGATGTTTGCCGCGGAAGAGGCCGCGTAACTCCCGATACTTGGGGCTGTCGGGGGCCTTGACGCGCAGCCATTCGGGACGGCGTCCTCGGGTCAGCAGGCTGCCGGTGCTTTGCCCGGGCAGAGACTCCGGGGCCGGATCAATCGTTACCGATCCAAATGGGGTTCGGTCAATGGTCTTTTCACTCATTGTGATACATCCATCATGGTTGAGATGATTCTTTTCATTATTGTACTGCCATGTCAGACGATATTCACAATGTACATGTTTTCTTCTAGCCGTGCTGCGATGTGCATACCAATCGTCATGATCGCAAGAACACGAGCCTGTCGTACAAGTTCGTTTGTTGCTCGCGTACATTGCCTTGCCTATTGGAGTATCCGCACAATGAGCCTCTTGGGAAACGAACGGCTGATCCATTTGCGCGGTTGCTGCTTATCGGATACGATCAAATTAACCTGAACAATCGCTGCTAGAACGCAAATTCGAACGGACTGGCGTTCGACCCGAGCGCCGAATCCTGAGTGAGAAATCCCAATGCCGGAAAAAATCTTGGTAGTCGATGACGATCCAATGCTCTCGGAACTGGTCGCCTATAACCTGCAAGCCGATGGGTATGAAGTTGTGACAACTGCAGGCGACGGTCAGGAAGGGCTGCGGCAATTTTATTCAGAGCGGCCCGATCTTGTGATTCTGGATGTAGCCATGCCCAAATTGGATGGCTATCAGGTCTGCCAACGGATCCGAGAGATGTCGGATACGCCGGTCATCATGTTGACGGCCAGGGGCCAGGAAGAGGAAATCATCCGCGGGCTCGATTTGGGCGCTGATGATTACATCACCAAACCTTTCCAGGTAACGGTGCTCTCTGCCCGCGTACGGGCAACTCTACGCCGTGCGCAGACGGAGCCGATGATCGGCGATGGGCCAAACTACAGCGATCCATACCTCACGATCGACTTGGAGGCTCGCCAGATCACGGCAGATGGAGAAATGGTCAAATTGACGCCGACTGAATTCAAGCTGTTGGCCGTACTCGTACGCAACAAAGGACGCGTGGTTGAGTTCCGCCAATTATTGGAGAGCGTCTGGGGGTTCGAGTACATTGACGATGTCGACTACCTCAGAGTTTACGTTTGGCATCTGCGAAAAAAGTTGGAACCTGATTCCAAAGAGCCGATCTACCTGCTCAACGAACTCAATGTCGGTTATCGTTTCATGCCCCGCAGCTAGAGTGGCAGGGCACAGATAGTAGGCCAAGAACCGCGGGATCTGTTGGCTAAATAGGGGCCATCTCTATCTGACCAGTTAATCCCGCCGGTGGTTACTGTATAGAACCGATGGTACCTCGCAGCCTTAGGCCATTCCAGAGAAATAAATATACGCTGCAAGGGGAATTCTCTCTGGAATGGCTTGAGGCTTTGCCAACTGGCGTGTAGCTATTAATCTTCGAAAGCCTTAGAATCCTTGTCTCCTATGTCTCAGCCGCATAAGTGTTGACGGCCAACTGCTGGCGGCGAAGAGGTATCTATCGGGCGGATAGTTGAGACAGTGTCGACTCGCTTCCCCTGTCCGGCGTGGTGTTCCGCGGCCGACGTTCTGAGATCAAAGCTTCCAGGTGCAACAGGTACCAGTCTACAACCTCGCTGATCGGTAGTCCGCATGCTGCCATATAGTTGCGCATGCCGATCTCTCGACGCCGCTCATCGTCGGCCACGACGCGACGGATGGCGTTGGCCAGGCTACTGACGCTGTCCGGTTCGAAGTATTCCCCGTCATATCCTTCTTCTGAGATCAGTTCGGCGAAATCACCGATCTTGGGCATGATGGCTGCCGTTCCGTAGAGGCTGGACTGGTGCAGCACACCTGAACTGCCCGTCGTACTGGTGTAGGGAAAAACGACGGTCGCCGCTTCCGAAAAGAGCCGTGGCACATCTTCTTCCGCCACGTAGCCTGTGAACGAAAGCCCTTCAACATCAGCGTACTGTTCTTGCACACCTGCCAAATATCCCGCGGCGTTGGGGCTGTCTGTGCCGGCAATGGTCAGTTCAATCGGATCCAGGCCTTCCTGTCGTAGTTGCTTGATGGCCTCGATAAGCCCCTCGACTTTCTTGTAGGTGCCGAATTTGCCAAAGGTCACGATCTGCTTTGGGCCGTCCGGCAGATCAAAATTGGGCATTGATGCATTGCCGTCGAAGCTGCCATGTGGGGCAAGAATGACGTTGTCCGCACCATATTTCTTTGTCAAAATCTCTACATATTTTGGGATTGTCAACGCCACAAGGTCGGCGCCCAGAATGAAGCGCGTGATCACATCGCCACCCATGCGCAGAATGGCCTCCTTAATTCTGTTCTGCGCAAATCCGGCACTGCTCAGGTCCGCCGTCTCCATGATGTTGTGCAGCAGAACCATGGTCGGGAAACCGGCGGCACGGGCCATTCTCGGGGCCAACAATCCCAGTGCGGCCGAAACTTGTCGGTTGCCGAAGCTGGCGAACTGGATGTTAAAAAGCACACAGTCCGGCTGAACCTTGCGCAGTGTTCTCACGATATGCAGAGAATTCAGCCGGTCATTGAATCGCCAGCATGGAATGATCTGCATGGAAGCTTGGCCGGCTGTTTTTTCATCCGACCCGGTGCTTGCCAACGATTTATATTGTTCATTGTCTTCAAGGTGATCGACCAACAAGATCACTTCGCTGACTTCCGGTTTTTGACGCAGGGCTTCCACAAAATGGTAGCCGTACTCGTTCAAAGTCCCTGTCCCTGGCGGATGAGTCGTGACTACTGCGATTCGCATGCGAGAACTCCTTCTTGTGTGTAACGTCCCATAGAGTCGTTTACGCGGATACGCACTAGGTCGACTAGGAACCGTCGTGTGTCGCGTATCACGTTGACCTTTGAGCCCGGTGCGTCATACCAGGCGACCGGCGTCTCTCCGAGTGAAAATCCGAGTTTTTCTGTGAGATAGAGCAACTCCAGATCAAACGAGAATCCCATCAATGTTTGATATTGACAGAGCTGCAGCGCGGCTTCACGGCGGAAAAGCTTGAACCCGCACTGGGTATCGCTGACGTTCACACGGAGAATCATGTGGACCAGCGAGTGCAGTCCCCAGCTCATCGATCTTCGAATGAGATCCCGATTTTGGGCTTGACTACCATCGGCGGCACGCGAGCCGATCAGCACGTCATAGCCGGAATCCATCTGTTGCAACATGTCACCGAGTTGTTCGATGGGGGTCGAGTTGTCAGCGTCGGCGAACAGGATGAACTCGCCCTCTGCAGCCAGCATGCCGCGTCGCACGGCACTGCCTTTCCCACCGTTTTTCTCGGCCACCAGCACACGCATGTTTGCCAACTGTAGGTCCTGCAGAATCGATACTGTCTCATCGGTCGAACCGTCATCAGCGATGATCAATTCCCAAGGACGGTCAAAGCCGGACACGTAGGATGCGATGGCGCCGATGGTCGGAACGATCCGTTCCGATTCATTGTAGGCCGGGATGATGATAGACAGGTATGGTGTCTCGTTGATTTTCTCGGTTTGCCACTTATGGTATCGCTCATAGTCTTGAACGTGGTTGATCTGCATTCTCTTCCTCACTCTCTATCAGACTCTTGTCAGGTCTGGAATCCCAGCTACAACAATATGCGTTCGAATGCCCCATTCACTTACTGCCCTTATTGTGCCTGATTGCAATTGATGTGGCCTCGATCCCGCGTTAAAAACAAATAAAGGTATTTCATACCATACCCGAAATCGGCAGCCAAAGTTTTAAGGTGGTCTTGATTTGGCTTTTATGTCTTCGTGATATAATCCAGCATTGAGGGCTAGATGTGAGTTCGAGAGGTATACCCAGGGAGGACTATACAGTGGAACTCTTCGATCAGAGTGGTACAGTTGAGCAATTGCGAGAGATGGTCGCTGAATTTGAGCGGCAGCCGAAGATCGGCAGCATCCTCATCTTTGCTTGCGATGCCAACGGTTTCATGCCGGACACAATCGATCCAATATTGAAGGAAACTGGCCTCATTGTCTTTGGCGGTGTCTTCCCACAGATCATCTACGATGGGGTCTAACTACAGCCGTGGTACGCTGGTCATCGGGTTCAAGCAGCGACCAAAGATCTTGGTGATTCCGGATCTGAGCGATCCCACCGTCGATTATGAATCCGTGATCGATAATCACTATGATATATCCCGACCGGCCAAGACCATGTTCGTCTGGGTAGATGGTCTCTCGGGCCGAATCAGCACGCTGATCGAGTCACTCTTCAACATTTTCGGGCTAACACAGAACTACATTGGTGGTGGGGCGGGTTCGCTCAGTTTCGTGCAGAAACCTTGTCTGTTCACCAACGACGGCCTGGTAGAAGACTGCGCTGTGCTCGCATTACTGGACATCGAGAGCGGCATCGGTGTCAGCCACGGATGGGAATCGGTCAGCGGCTCCATTCCGGGTGACGGAGGCCAAGAGCAATGTCATTCAGGCTCTGGATTGGGAACCGGCATTTCAGGTCTATCAACGGGTAGTCGAAGAGGCGTCCGGCACGGCAGTGACGCACGAGAATTTTTTTGAACGGGCCAAGGGGTACCCTTTCGGCATCAGCCGCCTGGGCGCTGAATACATTGTCCGTGATCCCATCGTGGTCAACGAAGATGGTTCCCTGGTCTGCGTGGGCGAAGTGCCTATTGAATCATACATTGACATTCTGACCGGCAGCACGAAATCGTTGGTGGCGGCCGCTCGTCGAGCCCGACGCTTGGCTGGAGAGGCCTATACAGGGTCAAGCGCAGATCCCTTGACAGTCTTTATCGACTGTATTTCACGGGTCCTCTATCTTCAAGAAGATTTTGATCAAGAGTTGGCTGCGGTCTACAACAGCGGTGATCGCATGGTGGGTGCTCTGACCCTGGGTGAAATTGCCAACAGCGGACGTGACTATCTGGAATTCTACAACAAGACATCAGTCGTAGGCATCTTAGCACAGTGAGCGCAACAGCGATATGCACATTGACCGGCAACGCGTTGAACTTCTTCAATTGCAGTATGAATTGGCCATGGCGATCGGTACCAGTCTTGATATGCAGACCATGCTGCGCCCTGTGCTCAGTACCTTTCTGCGCAAGCTGAACTGCGCTGCCGGTGAAATATTCATTCGCCGTAACGGCCTCTATTCAACCGAACCAGAATATGCGATTCCCCGAGATCAGCGCGGATATGTCGAGTGCTGCAATGTTGTTGACTCTCTGGTGAACAAGAATAACGAAGGGGCCTCGGCGTCGTCATTCGTTCAGCTGCCGGTCGAGGGCGGAGACTCCGTTTCGGGATATCACCATATTTACGAACTGCCGGAGGTGGGCTTCATTGTCCTGGTGAAGCACAGTGAACCCTTGGATTCGTTAACGGTTCGGATTTTGCATCCGCTGCTGCAGAAGCTGTCTGGCGCTTGTCTCGCGTGCCTACAAAATGAGGAACTCATAGATGCGCACAGGCGCGTCGAGTTCGAGCACAACCTATTGCGCACCGTGATCACGAATACGCCGATCATCATCTTTGCCGTCGATCGGGATGGGATCTTCACGCTTTCAGAGGGCCATGGACTGCAAGCATTGGGACGCGCGCCTGGTGAAGTCGTTGGACTCTCCATCTTCGACTATTATGCCGAACACACCCCACATATTGATGCGGTGCGAACTGCCCTGTGCCGGCAAGGCCACCCACCAGACAATCGAGATCCGTGGCCTTTCCTTTGACGCCTACTATGAGCCTATCTATGACAAAGACGGGGAGGTCGATGGTGTTGTCGGTGTAGCCCACGACATCACCGAGCGCAAAGAGGCCGCCGAAACCTTGAGTACCGTTCTCGATGCCGTGGGTGAAGGTATTGTCACGATCGATAGTGACGGCAAAATCGTCATGGTGAATCCAGAGGCACAGGAGATTTTCGGCTACGACAGAGAGGAACTTCTGGGCGCGAGCCTGCAGATGTTAATGCCGGTCCAGTATCGCGCAGCCCATCGAGCCGGCCTGGAACGCTACTTCGCCACAGGCGAAGCACATGTGCTGGGAAAGCGGGTGGAACTTGAAGGGCTCCATCGGGATGGACATACGTTCCCGTTGGAATTTCGCGTTCAAGAAGCATTTCTGCGCGGAGAAACTCATTTCACGGCCTCGGTTCGTGATGTCACACGCCGAAAAGAATTTGACCGCATGCGAGACGACTTCGTCTCCACCGTTTCGCATGAGTTGCGTACACCATTGACGTCAATCATGGGGTGGTCCGAAACGCTGCTTTCCGGCAGACCTGGGCCGTTGACGCCGGAACAGGAACGCTTTCTTCGAATTATCGAGAGCAGTTCTGGGCGGCTCCAGCGCCTGATCGAGGAGATTCTGACGGTCTCGCGTATACAGAGTGATAAGCTACGATTGGACCATGAGCCGTTTCTGCCGTGCGATGTCATTGCATCGGCACGTGAGGTTTGTGACCCGTTGCTCGAAAGGAAATCGATTTCGTTGGAGTTCAATGATGAGTGGCCCAGCGGCGAAAAGGTCAATGGGGATGGCCATCGCATCGAGCAGGTGTTGACAAATCTGATCGGTAACGCCGTCAAGTTCAGCCCGGAACAGAGCGTGATTCGGTTCAAATCGACGAAGTCCGAAGGCGGTTGGCATGTGGAGGTTCACGATCAGGGCATCGGAATCGCCGAGTCCGACTTGCCCGACACGTTTGAGCGCTTCTATCGGGCTGATACGGCACGAGACGCTCAGATTCAAGGCAGTGGTCTAGGGCTCTACATCTGCAAAGCCATTGTTGAAGGACATGGGGGATCAATCGGCCTGACGAGCCAAATTGGTAAGGGCACAAAGGTCTGGTTTTCGATTCCTCAGGCCTAGCCGGCACCCAGAACCTGGGATGCACTCCGCTCACAGCTTCGACTACAGAGACCCGAAAGAATGCAGATTTCCACTCTTGCCGATCTCTACGCGATGAAAACCCAATTGGCAAAAATAGTCGTCATGAGGCCGAGAAGCACCGAAAATGTTGCCAATAGAACGCGATCAAGAGATGAATGGCGGCCCCAGTAACCCAGCAAAATGAAAATCGGGAATAGTGGAAGCACGTATCGAATCATGCTTTGCAATCCGCTCGTGGCAGGCAGCAGAAGAAATACCAGAGTGTAGAGGGCATATCCTGCGCCCAAACGACGCCAGATGAACGGCACGAGTGCCAATGACGTCAGGAATGCGCCCAGATTTAGCAGCCGACTGAGATTGCCCTTGGTCAACGTGAAGTCGGCCAGGGCCTTGACCTCTCTGATGACGACTGCAACCGGGCCGATGTTCTGCCGCCCCCAGGCGGCCTGTACCTCGACGAAGGCCAGGGGTCGAGCAAAGTTCATCTGCAGGAAAGCCATGTAGAGCAGAAGCCCCACTGGTATTACCGAGATGACTACAACCTCATACCAGTGGCTCTTGATCCCAATCCATAGATTCCGCCATGTGGCGCGCCGGTGAATTTTCTCCAGATGCCAACCATGGAACCGCAGCCATTCCCATAGCACCAGTGCCCACAGGAGAACGCCCAAATTGCGTGTGGTTGCTGCCAGCAGCCCTGCAGCGGCAGCCAGAAACCAACGCTGCTGGCGGGCAAAATAGGCGGTGGCAACGGACAGCAGTAGAAAAAGGCTCTCGGTATAGACGGCACTGTAGAAGAAGGCGGTCGGGAAAAACGCCATGTAGAAGATCGTTCGCTGGGAGGCTGCCCGCAAGGCAGGACGGTCCAGTGAAGTCTGTTCTGACAACAGCAGAGCGGTCAGACGGTATAGGAAAATCAAGCCCAGGAAGAAGGCGAGATTGCTGACGACGAAACCGGCTCTCACCAAATTGCCGCCCACTAGAGGTGCTGTCAAGCGTGTCAGCAGGGGATAGAGCGGGAAAAAGGCAACATTGCTCTGCTGCAACGGCTGAAACCAATAACCTTCACGGGCAATCTGAACGTACCATTGGCTGTCCCATTTGGCCCAGAGACTGAAAAACGCGCTGTTCGGATCCGCGACCCAATGTCCCGATTCTGTTTCCAAAAATGTATCGCCAACGATGGCGACCAAAAAGATCAGAAGTCGGGACGCACTGAATGCCAGGGCCGGCTGCAACAACCAGTCCAGTCGTTGAGAGCCATCCACTAGCCGCTGCCAAACTTCTGCAAACCAATGGGTTGCCGAGGTAAAGATCGCCTTTGGCTGGGTTCCGAGAGCGTTCACTCTGTGGCTCCTTGCTCACCTGCCTTAGCGCCGAATTCGACGTCAATGGCTACATCCTGAAACGTAACGGGGCCTGTGTGCGCGACCAGACCGATCCAACCTTCGGCGTATGGCATCAGGACGTTTTCGGCAATCGGCTGGTCGTCGACAAAGATGTCAACCCTGTCGTTCTCGACCGCCACCTTCACCCGGTAGACCCCAGCGGGATTCTTGGTGAGTTCCTTGGAACCACGACCACGGAATAGACCTGCCTCGTCGTAGGTGCCCCAGAAGATGCCTTCGCCTCCCCTGATCAATCGTACGATGAAGGCCCCCGCTATGTCATTGGGCTCGCGCATGTGGATGACGAAGCCGCCCCCTGCATCCGGCCGATCGGGCAATGTGATCTCGGCCTCAGCGACATAATTCGCTGCATAGATACCTGAGTTCAGCAGCATGTCCGTAGCGTCCGGCGCCATCTGCTGGAAGACGCCGTTTTCCACAACCCACTCGCCGCTCACCACCGTTCGCTCAGAAGATCTTTGCCCCCGGCCATTGGTCAGGCTGGCGGTCTCCTGCACACCGCCTATCCACGGGGCGTCAAATACCGCAGCACTTTTGGACGTCAGCAGTCCTACATGACCGGCGTTTTGGCGTAGCGGTATGCCAGAAACCAATAGGACATTGTCCAGATAAATATTGTACGACGCATCACCGCTGACAACTCGCAATTTGTGAGCCTGGTTGAAGGGTATATCGACCGTGGCGTGACCCTGACCTACAAATGCGCCTTTGTCGTCAAAGTAGCCCCAGAATGCACCGCCAAGAGTACGGTCGGAATAGCGCACCATATGTGCGCCATTGAGGCGATCCGCATAGGGCATGTTGAAGAGAAGTCCAGCACCTGTACCTTCGAGATGGGCCAACTGCACTTCGTAGCTGTAATTCCGAAATGCATTGCTCGAGTAGACGATGGCCTGATCAATTAGTTCAGCATCCGTCTGCACCAGTGTACCGTTTTCGAGTTGCCACGACTTGCTGATCGGTTTCCAGCCCGATGCCAGGATGTCACCAGTGAAACTGCCACCGATCGAGGCATTGTTTCCGGCAAGGATGACGGGTAAAGTGGGCGTCGCTACAACCGATGCCGCTGCAACACCGGTCGACGGATTTTTGGGTTCGATGGTTTGTGCCAGGGTTGAATTCGCCACTTCAATCTCTTGTGCCGGCGTTCCGTCTTCCGGATCTGTTGGAACAGCAGGTTTATTTTGGAAAGGTGCCACCAGTGTCGGCAATTCCGTCGATTTGCCGGCAAAGAGCGGGAACACCTCGACAGTGGCGTAGGCCACGCTGCTGAAAGAGGTGATTAGGCCAATATGTCCGGTACTGCGCTGCAAGGGAATGCCCCTGGCCAGCAGATCTTCGCCCAGGAAGATGTCATAACTCCCGAGCGAGTCATCGCTGTAGACACGCAACTTCTGATCCGCAGCCCCGATTTCGGGTATGTCGGCGAAGCCTTGACGTTCGAAAATTCCTGATTCGTTGTAGTAGCCCCAGAAGATCGAATCGGTCTGGTCTGAGAAACGCACCATATGGCCGCCGTTCACCTGGTATGGTGACGGTAGATTAAAGAGCAGCCCACCGCCCGTGCCCTCCAAGTGGCGAAATGTTGCCTGCAGAACATAGTCTTCAAAAGCGCTGCCTTCGTATCCGATGCCGGCCTCCAATTGGTCAGACTCGGTCTGGACGAGTTCCCCGCCCCCGATTTTCCAGTTGCCGGCAAAGGGAACCCAACCGGCGCCACCGGCATCCTGCTCAAAATCGCTGGTGTAGACTAATTCGCCGGGACGGGCATCCTCGGCGACGGTGATCTTTAACGAGTCAAACTTCACAGGACCGAGGCTGTGAAATCCGATCACCCCATTTGGATAGAAGAGCGGGCGCTTTTCTATGAGAGTCTGGCCGTTGAGCTGAACCGCATATGTGGTGTCGGAAACGTATAGATCCAGCCTGTAATCTCCCGAGTCTTCGGCGATCGGCACGTTCACCTGAGGAATAAACGTTCCTGTCTCATCGGTGTAGCCGGCGACCAGTTCCAGTGCTTCGACTGCCTGGTCAGCCGCCTGCGTCTCTGAACCTTCCTCCGGCACGACGCGATTCAGGTAGATCTGATGCATCTGCTGGGTAAGTTTTGGATACTGAGCATTAAAATTGATGCCGGCTGAACGTGTCTTCGATGACAGCGAGATGTAGGTGCTCAGATGATAGAACTGGCCGTCCTCCACTTTCTTTGGGATGAAGATTTGAGCCCCATCATCCAGGTTCGTTATTTGTGCCAGCGTCTCGTCGCGGATCGACCATACGCCGGACACTGCGAACCAACGTTTGGTATCGACCGATTGAAAATCTTCGGTGTAGGGCAAAACAAAGGTTGTGAACCGCTCCGAAGGTCCCAATATGCGCATCAGTCCAAACCCAACCACGATTGTGAGGGCCGCCAGTGCGCCGATCGCGGCCAGCAACTTTACGCCTGTTGGCATTCTCAGAATTCGCATTCGCCCCCCTCTTTGCTCCTTTGGGCTGGACGGTTGATCTACGTTGGAATTTCGCTGAAAGAGGTCCATCTTAAGCTCTACTCCTCGCGCCCCGGCAGGGTGCAGCAGAGTTCCGCTTGGGACTCAAGCAAGATGGTGTTCTCGGGCAAACTCAGGTTTGCGTATGTTTCTTCCGGGATTGCCAAGATCCCTTCCATGAGAAGTGGGTTGTCGTCATATTTGTCAAAATAGAATGTGTGGTTGCCTTTGGTTGCTTCCACCAGACCCAAGTCATAATATTGATAGCGGTAATTGACAGCCACGATATCGGTTGGAATCAGTCGCCCCAATTCGTCTAGAGAGTAGTGACTGATGTCGACCGGTTGGCGCCCGGGTGCGAAGACCGTCTCCTGGTCGTAAAAGGAGAGCGCTCCCTCTGGAGCCGTCAAGGTGAGATCTGCTGTGTAGCCGAGGCTGTCGGCGCGGACCGACAGACGATTGGCCGAGGCCGCGCCGCGCATCATCAGGCGATAGGCGCCATCCTCGGGGAATTTGGCATCGATACGGAATTGGGTTGCTCGTGGAAAGCCGACGAAGCTGCCACGGACGGTACCAAACAGGCCGGGCGTGATCATGTTGAGCCGGTTCCACTTGCTGTCGGAGAAAAATTGAAAGAGCCGGAACATGGGTGACAGATAGTAGGAACTGGGAATCACGTCGGGTTCAAAGGCAAAGATGCTGCTACTGGGACCGGAAAACTGCGACTGGTGGGACTTGAAATAGAGATCGAGGCTGCTCGACATCGGATTGTCCGAAAGAATGGTCAGATTCTCAAAATCAGTCAGATCGTCCGATACGGGCGCATAGCGGAGATCGTAGTAGCGACTTAGATCGGGGCGGCTGCTGAGCACCTGAATGAATGTATTCCAGTCCGTATCGATCCATAGGGCCGGACGCTGGGCTTTGGGCAGATCGATCATTTCATAGACTGCATAGCCATCGTTCTCATAGAGCGGGCGCAGATAGTCGGTCAGTTCGTCCATTTCGGGCATGATGAGTTTCTCGATCCCACGCAGATACTCGGCCCCGCCCACTGTGTTGCCGATGAGCTCCTTGTTGATCACGATATAGCGAATTCCGACATCGCGGGCGATATTGATCCACCAGTCTTGTTGGTAGTATAGCGCACGCAAAAGCAGAAAAAATTCAAACTTGTTGTCCGAATCCCCGGTCAGCCCGTAGTAGAAGCTGGGTAGATCCAGGTAGTAAATGTGAAATTTGTCGATAAACTTGTGCTCAATGCCTTCACTGTCCACAATCACTTTGGCTGTCTCGGTGGGCGGCAGGACAACGACTTTACCGGGAGGCATATCCTTCAGTACGTTTTTTACTTCACGCAGCGCTGTCACCGGGTACGGAGCTAGAAAATTGATGTAGTTGCCCGACGAAAAGGTGTCCCGATATTCCCAATTGCTGAACAATGGCATAAGGAAGACCAGCGCCAGCATCGGCATGCTCAGTCGAGCCAACTGGGGCGCACGACCTGAGACGCGTTGGCGCAGCTCTCGACCGATCCATACCAAGCCCACAGGCATCAGCATACATGCCATCATGAAGAGAATCAACTGGAAACGATGGGGAAAACGCAGCACCTGAACGATGGTGCTTGTCAGCTTCAGTACCAGGTCGCCGGCGGACGATTGCGAGCTGTATGCCGTGCGACTGATCAATGCCAACACACGGTGAAAGGTCGGCGCCCACGATGGATCTGAATAGCCAAGCGTCGCCCACATGGAGAAGAAGACATTGAGGTAGGCTGCGAACACGAAGGCCTGTCGCTGCCGTGTATCAAAAACCTGTCGGCGAATCTTGGGCACGACCAGGGGCAGGAGCAGCAGGACGGAATAGATGATATTGTTAGTACGCGGATCTTTGGACAAATAGTCTCCGCCGATATATTTGTCCATGATGCCGGCCATATCCCAGGACAACATATGTAAGAAAGGAATCGATGCGTCGGTGATGAAATAGAAATCGCCGGGCACCGTCTCTGAAAGGTTGGGAACACCGCGCAACGCTACGTATTTCACGAAGAGTCCATAGGGCACGAGCGCCAAACAGACCAGAAGTACGAAGGCGACTACGCAACGCGTAAGCGTCGCTTGGCTGACTGCAGGCCATAGGCTGCGGATGGTGAAGATGTTCTCCGGTTGCAACCACTCTCGTGACCGCACAAGCTGACGCCACCAGGTACGAGGATTGACCAGTCGACGTAACCAGTCGGAACGAAGAAACGTTACCGCTTCCAACAGTACAAGGGCGGCCACGGTGATACTGAGATAGATCGCAAAAAGTATGAGGTAGTGCACGGCCGGGTTCAGCAATGTCACAATGCAGGATGCAGCGATCAGGCGATAGGCCCGTCTTTCGGCAAATATGAGTCCGTAGGTTACAAGTGCTGAAGCCAGCAGGAAGAGACTGAACCCCAATATCAGCGTGTAAAAATGGGTGATCTTGGTATAAGCCAGGACCAGAAAGATCAATGCCACCGGTGCCGCAGAGGCTATGTAGATGTCGGTAGGCGCGAAGTTTGTCAGTGCAGACGACAGGAATTTACCGACCGACAGGAAGCCGAGAAAGGTCACACTGGGAATGACGATGATGATTGCGAAGGGAAGGACCTTGTAATAGCGCATCCATGTGGTCAGGAATGAATAGCGCACTCGAAACTCATAGCCGTTTGTCAGATGATTAAACTTGCCTGCTGCCTGATCGAATAGCTGGCTTGTCGGATTGAAGAACGGCACCATCTCATCGCCGTTGAGAACCGCAGTGCCATCCAATATCGACGGAATGCCGGCGGCAACGCCTCTGTAGATGAAGAGCGACGATAGATAGTAGATCAGCGCTACGACAATAATAATGTGTCTTACCGTGAGGACGGACCTCGTATTACACCTCGCTTCGGCACCGATCTGGCGCCAACGTGGGCTGCTTGACGATGTCCTCACTGACATGTCAAAGTCTCCACGCTCTGCTGCAACATTCGCACGTACGCGTCCATCTCGCCTCTCAGTGTCGTTGCGCGGTGAATGAGGTGGCGACTGGCGATATCAGGGGCTTGCAGCAATGCGTCAGCCCGGTCAGTCAAGAGCTCGGGGTCAAAGGGCTGATTGATCTCCAGAGCGTGTTCTTGGATGTCGAGTGTTGCGACCAATTCCCTCACCTTGACATCGTAGGTGAGGGCCAAGCACGGCTTTCCAAGGATAGCGGCGATCACGATGGAATGCAACCTCTCAGAGATGAGGAGATCGCATTCTGATAGTATGGTTGCCACTTCCTGAAAAGTGCCGGGACGATGTAAATGCATCTCGATCTCGGGAACACGTTGTCGGAACGCTGCGAGTACCGTCCAGTCATCATGGGCTTTGAACTCTGACTGCATCGGCAGCGCATGGATCTCGATCGGCTGTCGTTGGTTGAGCGCGCGTAGGCCATCCTCCAAATTTTGAAGAAAAATATCCCAGTTGGCCGGATTCTCGATGTCATAGTTGAGGTTGAGGGCCACCCGAAGCGGCCTGGTAGGCGCCGTTGTATCCATGGGCATGTTGTCCGTATCACCCATGAATGCCTGTGTATTGTTGACGAAGACCACATCCGATACTTGGTGGACCTGCTTGGGATCCAGCCCCAACGTCAGACAGGTTTGATAGGAGGTCTCGTCCCGTACTGAGAGCAAATTGACCTGTTTGAGAATCCAGGCGGAGAGGCGCTTGCCCCGTGCAGTCTTGATCGGGCCAACGCCGATGTTGCTCATGATTACGGGCTTGCCTGCTATCTGACGGGCAAACGTAACCGTGAGTAGTACCATCAACAAAGTTGCGTATCGGCCTCGGCCGACACTTGCATAGAGTTCCTTGATGATGCTGCCGCCGCCAAAGAAGACCAGGTCGCAAGACAACAGATATCTCAAAAAGCGCAACGGCTCGCCTGTGGTGTGAAAGACATCGACCTGAAATCTCGGCCCTAGCTGTGTCTCAGTGAATTCAGTATCGTAGGAATTCACGAAGTAGTGGTTTTCGCTGCCGAGCTGGGTCAGAAAGGTATCCAGCAGGAGTTCATCGCCGATATTGTGCTGACCATGTGTGCCCAGAAAAAGAATGCGCTTCTGTGTCATCGGAATCCCCAAATTGTCCTGTTCTTATCCCAAAATGTCTGTATCTGTTGCGGGCGACGAGCCTGTCCCGTCACTTGCGCCGCCATTGTTGCCTCACCCGCATGAACCCAATCTTACGGGCCACATATTAAGCTCGGATCTGTAGGCGGCATAGAAGATTCATTAAGATCGCAGACTTTAAGTTCATTTTGACGCCCCGTTTAGAACCGTTTAACAGGAATCGATCAAAATTGAAATCAATGACTCAGTCCGCTTGTGAACGCCAGCTCGGGTTCCGCCATCGTATGTGTCGGGATTCCATAAGGCTTAGGGGTCAGGACGATGTGGGCCATCAATTCAGTGAATGGTGCTTGACAAGGAGGAGTGGAAAATGAAAACTTTGTCAGTCGATATGAAACGAAACGGCGAGGTTGCTGTAATTAGGCCGAATGGTCGGCTAGACGCATTTGAGGCGCCGATGGTGGCTGAAGCCATGGCAGAACTGGAGCGGGCACACGTGCACTATATTAGTCATCAATCTTGCACACGTCGATTTTTTGGATTCGATTGCGCTGTCGACGCTGGTGCAAGGAATCAAACATGCACTTCAGTCGGGTGGGGATCTCTATCTATGTTGTGTTCAACAACCTGTACAGATTATCTTTGAACTTACCCGGCTCGACAAGGTCTTCCAGATCTTTGATACCGAAGAGAACGCTGTGAATGCCATCTGTGTGTAGGGAGTCAGACATGACAAACCGTATCCTCTATGTAGAGGACGATCCGTTTCTGAGCGATTGGGTGGATTACGAGCTATCCGCCGAAGGCTATCGAGTTGCGCTGGCGTCGGACGGCAAAAGTGGTCTGCAAGCCGCGCTGAGCACGTCGCGGCCAGACCTTATCATTTTGGACATCGGCTTGCCGGAAATGGACGGGTTTCAGCTCTGTCGTGCGCTACAGTTGGACAGCTCGACAGCCGACATCCCCGTCATTTTCTTGAGCGCGCGGAACGCCATCGATGACAGGCTGGAGGGATTCAAAGTTGGCGGTCTTGACTTTCTGCCGAAACCATTTGCGATGGCAGAATTGAAGGCACGTATCCAGGCCGGCCTGCGACGGCAACAATTAGGACGCCGGCAAGAGCGCAAAGCGGTAGCCACAGAGATGAACGAAGCATCAACACTCCAACGCAATCTTATGGAGCGCTCTATTTCGCCTTTTCCGGGCATCGATCTGGCCGCGAACTGTCGTCCCGCTCATCATGTTGCCGGTGATCGGTTCGACTTTCAGCCGTTGGCTGACGACTCGCTCTACCTGATCGAAGCAGATGTGAGTGGTAAGGGGATGCCGGCGGCCTTGTTGATGAGTGAGACACGCCTATCGCTGCAGCACGCATGCCAAAGCAACGTGGCTCCGGCTACAGCGTTGTCGATGACCAGCCATCAACTCTATGACGATCTAACGACGGCTGGGAAATTTATAACCACCTTCGTCGGGAAATACGACATGGCATCACAGCAAATCACCTATGCCAGCGCCGGTCATCCGGCAGTATTGCTTTGCGCAGGGGCCGATCAGGCATCTTTGCTTGAACCTGCTGATCCGCCCCTTGGTATCTTCAACGATTACGTTTTCAGCGAAGGCACATTCGATTTTGCCAGTGGCGATCTACTGGTGGTCTGTTCGGACGGGATCACTGAAGCGGCCAATAGCATGGGCGAGATGTACGGCCATGATCGGCTTCTCGATGCCATCTCCCGCCACCGTGCATTGTCGGCCACTGACCTGGTGAGCGAACTCCTGAGTGAGGTTGACGAGTTTTCCGCCGGCATGGCCCAGCTAGATGACCAGACTGTGGTTGTGCTGAAAAGCTGCTGAGGGGTTCTTCGCTGGCAGGTCAAGGTTGTTGGAACCGATAGCTATCGCATACCGACGGTGAAATGGAAGACGGTTCCTTCACCGTCGAGGTTTTCGGCCCATAGCCGACCGCCGCTCTGTTCGACGAATCTGCGACAGAGGAAAAGCCCCAACCCCGTGCCGATTTCTCCTTCTGTACCCGTGCCGCTGAGCATTGTCTCGCTGGCGCTCAGCCGCGCCATATTTTCCTCTGACATACCGACACCGCTATCACGGATGCGTACCTCAATTTGGCCGTTCTGCAGGATGCCATCGATGAGCACTTTGCCGCCGTCGGGCGTAAATTTGATTGCATTGGCTATGAGATTCCGAAGGATCGTTCTGAGCATGTAGGGATCGGTATGGACCGTGGTATTCGGAGACAGTGTATGGGAGAGCGTGAGGTCTTTGAGCGTGGCGCTGTAGTGAAGAAGCGCCAAGGTCTCCGTGACTGCCGCATGAAGATCGATGTCGCTCGGGTTGTAGGCCATTGTGCCTTGTGAGACGGTGGACCACGTGAGTAGATTCTCCAGCAGGCCATGGGCGTTGATCGCCGACTGGCGGAGCATTGCGCCAAAGCGGTCGCGGTCAGCCCTGCTCAACTCCCGTGTCGGATCGGCAAGCATTTCGGAGAAACCGAGCAGGACGGTCAATCGGGCTGCGCAGGTCGTGACCAATGACCGAGATGAACACATCCTTGGCGGCATTGACCCGTTCCAGCTCGCGCCTCTGTCGCTGGATCATCAAATGAGTCGAGATCCGTGCGGACATCTCTTCTTGTTGGAAAGGCTTGGTCACGTAGTCGACCGCTCCAGCCTGAAAGCCATCCAGTTTGTGTTGGGTTTCAGAGAGCGCCGTCATAAATATGATGGGAATATCGGCCGCGGCGGGCGCCGCTTTGATGCGACGGCAGGTTTCGAAGCCATCGATGCCGGGCATCATCACATCCAGCAGGATTAGGTCCGGCTGGACACGTTCCAGCTGGGTCAGGGCGCGCTCTCCACTATTTGCTACCAGTGTTCGATAGCCGATCTCGCCCAGATAATCAACGAGCACACGAAGATTGGTTGGATTATCGTCAACGACCAAAATCGTTGCCTGTTCGTCATTGCTCAACTTCTTTCCTCCATGTGCTGTTCGACCAAGTCTTGGAGCTCGTCAAGCCTAAAGTCATGGGCCAGTGCGGCGACGGCTTCGACAAATGTGGCATACTTCGGCGTCAGTTCGGCGATGGCGCTTGTCTCAACCTGCAGCTCATCCATGTCCCCGTTCAGTATCAGCGCGTGCAGGCGCGCAAGATGCTCAGCGGGTGGTGGTACCATCTGGTTTGCAGATATCGACTTTGATTCGTTCAGTTTGTCGTTTTCACGCTCATAGAGCCAACGGATGTGGGTCAGTTCCTCTACGACATTCAACAACTGGTCCAGGTCGACAGGTTTGACCAGATAATCGTTGCAGCCGGCGGCCTGACACTGCTCTCTGGTAAGGTCAAAGACACTGGCTGAAACGGCCACAATTGCCGGCTCGTAACCCAAATCTAGTTTCCGGATTTTTGCGGTCGCCTCAAAGCCATCCATCACCGGCATCACCAAGTCCATGAAGATCTAGGTGGGGCTTAAAGACCGGGGTTGCTTCCACTGCCTCGAGGCCATTAGATGTCTCCACCACCTCAAAGCCAAGCGGCGCCAGCAAGTCACGGAGAAGCGAACGGTTGCCTTCTTGATCGTCGACGATGAGTACCCGGCAACGTTCGCCACTATAGCCGACTAACATATCGCTCCGGGTTTCACGCTCGGTTCGTCGATCCATTCGGCCGGCGCCAAATCGAGATCAAACCAGAAGCGACTGCCCGAACCCAGTTGGCTGCTGACCTCGATTCTACCGCCCATCATCGCCACCATCCGACTGCTGATCGCCAGTCCCGATCCGGTTCCCTCCGACTGGGCGCGGCGATCGCCCGTCTGGCGGAACGGCTCAAAGATGGTGCTCAGGCTTTCGGCATCGATGCCCACGCCAGAGTCCTCAACTTCGAAGCGAATCCGGTCGTGATGCCGGCCAACTGTGAACTTCACCCTGCCACTTTCCGTAAATTTGACGGCATTGCCCAAGATGTTAAGCAATACCTGGCGCAGACGTCGTTCGTCGCCATAGACGGCGGTCGGCAGCGATGAAAGCAGATGATATTCGAAGCCTTATCTCTTTCTGTTGGGCACGGACGTCTGACGATGCCGGAAACCATGTTGAGAAGATCCTGTAGATGGAACTCGACTGGTGCCAGTTCCATCTTGTCTTCTTCGATTTTAGAGAGGTCGAGGATATCGTTAATCAACGTGAGCAGGTGTTCACCGCTGCGGTGGATGATATTTACTGCGTCGTGGACCTTGGCAGGCAATGAGTGATCTCGGGCAAGGATCTGCGTATAGCCGAGAATGCCGTTGAGGGGTGTGCGTAGCTCGTGGCTCATGTTGGCCAGAAAGCGGCTCTTGGCTTGATTGGCGGCTTCGGCAACCAGGAGCGCCTGTTGCGTCGCGTCCATGAGTTGGACGTTGGAAATTGCCGCGGCGGCTTGTGATGCCATGGCCATCAAAAGATCTGCATCATCTTCCGTAAAATCCCGCTGGTCGGGGCGATTGATCGCGGTCAGCGTACCCAGAAGCTTGTCACGATGAATGAGTGGCACCACAAGTATGGCGCCGGCCTGGTTGCGCCGGCGCTTTGCACGAATCTCTTCCGACTCGCGTGGGTCTTCTTGATGTTTGGGGGAAATGGCCGGTTTTTGGTGGCGATATCGACCATCCGCTCAAACCCTGTTGAAGATCGTCATAGGTCAGACTCATCGCGTTTGTTCGGCCCCTGGTCCGCTGCTGAAGGAATACAGAACCTGCTTGGCTTCCATGTCGACGCCGATGAGTTGGACGAGATCCGACCGTACCGCATCGACAGCGCTCTCTACCAGGCTCTGCAAAATCGTATCCAAGTCTTCAGCAGCAACCAGGAGTTGACTCACACGGTAGAGCGCTTCTGTACGTACCAGGTTTTCCTGCGTCTGCTCATAGAGAATCAGCCGCGCCGCGTTCGGCCTTTTCACGCTCCGAAATCTCTTGCCTCAGAGTTCTGGTTGGCGATCTCCAGCTCACCGGTGCGAAAGGCAATCATGTCTTCCAGATTGTTGGTTAGTTGTTTCATCTGTTGATTGGCCAAAAAGAGTTCGCGTGTCTTCTCTTCGGCCAGAGTTTCCGCCTGTTTGCGAGCGCTGCGTTCTCGCTCGAAGCGGCGTCTGTATCTTTCTAGTTCGTCCATTAGGCTTGTTCTGATGACAATGCTTGTTTGGTAAGCAAGAAACGTGCTGACGTGCCTGCTCCGTCCGATAGGTCCTCGACTTCGATATCGATATCTTCGCCATAGTGTTCGATCGCGCCCTGGATCAACCCGTCGGCGAGTGCCGCAAACGGCCGTGATGACGAATAAGTCATCACCAACTGCTTCTCATTGGGATACTCATAGACGAAGCTGGGGAGTTGAGCGTCTGGATAGAGCTTGCGCACTTCTACATGAATGTGATTTTCGATCTGCCCCAAAAAACCGAATGTGTCGTCGGCGCCGGCGAACATGTCCGGGTAATTATCAGCGAAACGACCACAGAGATGTATGCCGAACACGCGTACAAGATCAGACACCGGGATGCCGGACGACTGGCTCAGCTGGTTAACCAGCTCAAGCATTTCGCGGTGGTCGTACGTGCCGAGGGTCGTATAAGCGCCACCGGACGCGAGATGGGCGTTCTCGATGATTTCATCTGCCATTTCCATCGAGAAGCTGTCTTCGACCATTTCGATGAATTCTGTAAAAACGATGCCTTTCATATGCTTTCCTTCGACAAATAGCTGCTCGAACATCTGGGCGATTTCTCAGTTTATGGACTGTGACTATCATACACGCACATGACCCAATGCATAAAGATTCATTTTTGACACGCTACTGAATTAGTCTGCCGCGATTCAGCAGTTGCACTCGACATATCAACAACCTAGTACACGACGGCGTAAGTAGACCCATGGACCGTAGGTCACGCTATCAGCGTGACAAGCCTCGCCAATCAGACTACTCCAAAGGTACCAGGAGTCGTCCGGCTGATAGCCGAACCTACGAACCGTGGGCTCATTTCCGCCGCCTGTACTAGTGTGGCCGGCCGTCCCGGATCGGCTCCAGTCCCGGGAAAATCGAGTCGCAGCTCGGCGAGTGATCGCTGGCCAAGCTGCGACTCGATTTTCATAGAGATGTCACTGGAACCTCAAGCTACAGTGATCATCTTGCCGCGGCAACCAGAGGCAAGAACACCTTTTGGTTGACAGAGCGGCCATCACCGTTCCAGGAAAAGAGCTTGCCGCTCAAATCGCCTGCCACAATCTCCAAGGCGCCGTCTGCATCCAGATTCGCAAGTGCAGGTCTGCCCTTGACGGAACTACTCGTGCTTTGCGGCCATCCACTGACGGTCGAACCGTCGACGTGCCAGGCATACACGGCGGCACTGTCAGAACCGACGACGATCTCCGGCATGCCGTCACCGTCCACATCACCCACTTGTGGCGAGGAGAAGACGTCGGCATCGGTTGTCTGGGGCCATCCATCGACCAGATTTCCTGAGTGATGCCAGGCCCAGACTCTGTCATCGTCGCTGCCGATGATGATCTCCAAATCCAGATCGCCGTCCATGTCGGCCAGGATCTGGGGAGGAACGAACAGTCCAGCCCGTGGGCCGCTTCCAAATCAGCGCGCCTTCTGAACTCAGAACGTAGACATAGCTGTCGCCGGAGCCGACAACGGTCTCCAACCCAGCCGAATTGGCATCGAGTTCACCGACCGCCGGCGTCGAAAGCACCATGTCGTCGGTCTCAAACGTCCAGCGCACGCTACCGTCGGCGTTGAAAGCATAGACATGCTGATCCGTCGAACCGACGACGAATTTCCAAACTGCCGTTGCCGTCCAGGTCAACCATCTGCGGCGAACTATTGATCACCTGGCCGCCGAATTGGTCTTCCACGCCGCCAATGCTGACCGGCCAACCGGGCTTGGCAACACCGGCAGCACTAAATGCGTAGAGCCGTCCATCCGTTGCGGGTACGACTACGTCCTGCGAGCCGTCGCCGTCAAGATCGCCCACGGCTGGGGTGGCCAGCACCCGGAAGCCCTCGTTGAGCATCACGGGCCAGCCTTCGACCACGGTTCCATCGTAGTGCCAGGCATAGAGTCGCCCATCTGACGCGCCGACCAACACTTCGTCCATGCCGTCACCGTCGAGATCGGCGATCGCTGCGGCCGCCTTGATCCCACCTTCGACTGGCTGAGGCCAGCCGGGCAGGGGATTGTGAAAGGCATCCATCACCTCGACATGATTGTTGAGCAGGTTGCCGATGATGATCTCCGTACTGCCGTCATCATCTAGATCGCCGGCCACAGCGCCGGCGAAATAGCGAGATTCGGGTGCCGCCTCATCAAAGACCTGAATGTCGGCAGCTGAAACTCCCCACGTCCATATCCACTGCGTGGTGGCGTTTTCCGGCAGCCACCAGTCGACAAAGTCTGTCTTGCCCGAACCGATGTGGCCCGTGTACTGCTCGTACCCACGCCAAATTCCCATAAACTCTACCGGCCACTGCCATCCGTCTGAAAAGGTCTGGGCCAGAGGCAGGTCATAGCCCAGCAAGGGGCTGTTGGGATCTCTGGCGGAGTTGACGACCTGTGAGTTATCCAGTTCGCCTGGAATCAAGAGGTGAACCTCTTGTTCGGTATTGATGACGAAGATGTAGGGATCCCAGGGTATCGGCGGGAGCGCCACCATGGGATTGGCGCCGGCATCATTGAGATAGATGGTCAGCTTCGCTGTTCTGCCGTTGACTGTGCCGGGCTGGCTGGGACGTGTATTGGTATCAAACATGCCCGAAGTCGGCGGCAGAGCAGTTCTGGTGTTTTCAAAGATGGTGAAGTCGGTGTTGTCTGTGAATTCGCTGGTCACTTCACTGACCAAGGCTCCCATTGCCATCATAGACAGCCAGCGTGGCGATGCCACCGCCTTGCAATGGCAGTTTGTGAAGGAATCGATGGTAGTAGCCGGCTCCTCTGGCCAGCGCTTCGTAGTCGATCTCAAGTGCGGCCAACTGTCCTGCACCGTTTTGACCCATCTGAATGTCGATGCGAGCCACGAAGTCGTTGTAATCCCAGTCCGACCAGCCTGTGGCCTTCAGATCTTCATACGCCACATAGGTCGACTCGGTACTCCATTGCAACTCTGCAACTGCTGGACCCGTGCTCGTCGTGCTGCCTGAAACTAGAAAGGAGCCATCCAGCAACGTGCCTTTTGCCGTAGCGGTGACCAAAGTTCCGGAGTAACTGTCATCGAGTTGAACGCTGTATGTCGTTACAATGGGTGTTGAACTGACCGCAGTCGTCATGACCCAGCGTACGTCAGTGACGCTCGTTGCATCACTTGGCTCGACGACACTCCAGGTAGACCCCGCGTTGGTACTGTATTGAAGCTCTGTGGAGGCCGGTTCTGTTGCGCTGCCGGCAATATAGGTCGTCTCCGCCGGCACCGAGCTGGATATCACGACCGGGTTGCCATTGTCGGGGTAGCCCACAGGCAGCCCCCCTGCAGATGTGGAAATCGTGTATTGAATCGTGTCGCCTGCTACAACCGAGCTGAGACTTGATGTGATCGACGCTTCCAGGTTGCTGGAGCCGCTGCTGGTTACGCTGATTCGATTGGTCTCAGCATCATAGTCCGCATTGTATTTTTCCTGTGTCCCACTTGCCGCTTCCTGATAGGGCTGTATAACCGTGCTGCATGATTATAGCGCGATGAAAGTGTAGTCCACATAGTCGGCCGGGTCATTGCGATAGCTCTTGAGGTTCGTGAAATAGAGCTGATCCACAAAGGTTGAGGAACTGATACTGGTGAGTTTTACTTCGCTGCGCACCAAACGTACACAGGAGGAGTCAAAATCCAGGTTGCCGACCGGCTGGAGCCAGGCGTCGTAGGTGGAATCAGGCCCCTGACCGACTGTGCCCAGGGTGAAGCCGGTCACACGTACGGTGGTCAAACTGCCCGGCGATACTACCGCCGGTGTGACCGTGATAGTGCCATTCGTCGGCTGAATATTATTGGCGCTCGCGCTGATCTGGCTTCGGGTCGTGAGTTGGCTGGCGTCGGACGCCGTGCAGCCATCAAGTGTCGAAGCTGAAATCACGTAGTCATAGCTAACGCCAAAGGTAGCCGGGTATGTGATGGGCCAGTAGGCCGTCACGCTTGTTCCGGCCGCCAGATCGTTGACGAAGTAACTGGATGGGCTGTTGCCCTGCAGGCTGAGGCCACCGCTAGAAAACTGCACTGTGACATCGTTGACCGCAAGACCGCTCGTGTTCTCGATACGAGCGCCCAACACGGCCGTCTGAGGCCCTTCGATTCCGGGCTTATTGCTGTCGACGACGGACATAGGGTGCAGCGATAATGCTCACGACCAGGCCACAACTCTGAGCCTGAACCGGTTGTGTCTCTGCCGCGCCGAAGATCAACAGCGAAAGCAGAAAGACCACCGATCCCAGGATGCCTGATGCTTTGTTTCTTTTTGAGTGGACGAAGTACGGTAATCTTATGTTCATGGTGAATGTCTAGCCCCTAAGAAGAGAAACTGATGTCAGTGGACGACGCTGTCCGTTGAATGCCTCGTGGCAACCGCACGTGCGGTATCCCAAAGCATCAATGTCAGGAATAGCACGATCATGAGCGCTACCTGTACGAGTACGATCTGAAGGATGGATGTATGGAAAAGCCAGATTAGGACGATCTGGGCAATGCCGGCGCCAACGGCAACATAGGTCCCGGCCGCTTCGCCCAACGAGAGCCGGTAGTGTATGACAACATTGGCCAGCGAGTAGAACATGGTTGCCAGTGCATAGAGCCAGAGATACGGCGCTATCGACAAATACGCGGGCCCAAATAGAAACTGCACAATCTGCTCCGGGAAGAGATAGGCGCCGGCAACGAGTACGGTTGATATGAACAGTACGGTACCCAGCGCGAGATAGAGCAGATATCGATGCGACTCTCCACGGCGGCTGCGTTGGGCCACGATGGGAAACATCACGATCACGATGGACCAAGTGGCGAAAAACACGATGCGGCCCATCAACGCCAGCGCCGCATATTGACCCGCCATCTCCGCCGGGTAAAAACGACGCACCATAAGAATATCGCTGTTGTTGATCAGGATCTGGCTCAACTGGGCAATGAGAACCGGACCCGCGAATGCCAACACTTGGACGCCTAGTCCCGACTCTAGGGCAGTTGGTACGGGCAGATCGATGCGAACACGACGCGCGAGCCCCCAGGCCACAACAAACGAGAGCCCAATGCCGAGGACCGCACCGTTGACCGACCATCCGAGGGCAACAAAGATCATGCTGAAAACCAGCCGAGACCACATCTCACCTTGGTAGGTCAACGCCAGCCAGGAGAACCTTGTGCGTCCCTGAAGCAGCCCGCGATCAACGCCCTGTATGACGTAGAACGGAACGAAGAGGCCAAAGATAACGAAAGGCAGCATGGATCGTGTATCGAAGAAGCGGGACCAGAACGGCGCTCCTGCGACGAACAGAACGACCAGTCCCAACCCGAACCCGGTCGCAATTCGTACCAACCAGCGGCGCAAATTGGATAGTTGAACCGGATCACGATCTGCGCTGAAGATTGCGGCGAATCGTGCGGCCGGCGTCTGGAAAGCCGCCGTCACAAAAGAGGTCATCAAAAATAGTGTGACGATGAGGCTGAGATCAGCAAATGCAGCCGGCCCCAGCCATCGCCCCAGGATCAAATTGAAGAGATAGTTGCCCAGATTCACCAACGTCGCACTGGCAACCAGTAGTGCACCGCCCGAAATGAGTCGGCTGTGCAATGCCTCTGTGGGGCGATCCTCAGCTTCAGTGGTTGCCGCTGAGACCGGCTGTGGGCCCTACAACATCGGCGGAGGATGACAATGATTTGGCGCCGATCCCTCGCTCGAAGCTGATGTGCTTGCTGTGTTGATGGCGATATCCGTCGTCATAGTTGGTAGAGTCCTGCTCGTACTTTCCGACCCTCAGGTCGATTCAAGAAGAGAGCCTTATTTGCCTACTGGCCTGTGTCGGGCCGATAATCCGGAGAATGTCATTGACGGCGGCACCAGAAATTTCTTCGTGCACATAGGGTACAACGGATGGAACCCCATCTTCATAAATCTTCGGTTGAAGTGCTCTTAAGAATTTTTAATGCGCCCTAGCAGATCTGGGGATCGCCAAAATCGTCCGGCTGGATAGCCGAACGTCGGAGTCGGGTATAGGGCTGATTTTCGATCAGTTGGTTCAGATCCGAGGCGTCAACGCGATCGGTGCCCATAAATATTGATGGGACCATCAGATGCTTCGCCGATTCAGGCAGGTGTTGGCGCGGAGGCATTGGCTGGGCCGATATCGAATTCGATCGAGGAGTTTGCGACAACCGGAATGCCCGCAATTTCTGGGAGTGCGTCAATCACGGGCCTTGCGACGGATGATCAACGGAACATTTTCGCCGCGTCGTCCGCGCTCGACGCCATGTCGAAGATCCTGTCGAACTTTGTCAGGTGAAGGACCCGGCGTGCCGCTTCGGTCTGCGGCCAGACCAATTTGACGTCTCCACCTGCCAAACGCGCCCTTTTTAATGCGTTGACGAGAACGGCCATGCCGGCGCTGTCAAGAAATGGGACGCAGGAGAGATCGATCACTAGGTTGTTGTCACCGGCGTCAATGTAATCGTTCAAGCGACTGCGTAGTTCCGGGGCGTTCATCACGTCAATCCGCTCTTGGGGTGAGACAGTCACGATATGGAACGTGGATCGGCTATCTTGGATGTTCATCGGTAAGGTTTCCTTTGTGAAAGACGCTATCGTTTCCAAACGGGCTAGGCTGGATTTCCAGGCGCCACATATTGTATTCACCAACACGCCGGTATTCGACACTGTCCATCAGCATGTGTGCTAGGAACAGGCCATAGCCGCCGTCGCCATGGTCATCCAGATCCGCCGATGGCTCTTCGTGCCCATCCGGTAAATCAGTGAACGGAATACCGCTATCTCGCAACGTCACCACCAGCCGAACAGCGGGTCTCTCTATCAGGCCCAGCCATAGTTCTACCTGAGCGTCGTGTTTGAACTCGTAGGCGTGTTCAACAATATTGGTGCATATCTCGTGGACTGCGAGTTTGACGTTATAGACGGCCGACTCGTCAAACGAGTCCACATGCTCGAGCAAAGAGTCTATAGGTTCATCAATCGTACGCAACGCTTCAAATGTGGCCTGGATCTTGAATTGGATTTCCTTGACCACCTGTAAAGAGGATGCATTGTGATTCGCTTCTGAGTTCAACCGGTCACCTCACTTACTCCTGCCATCCAGATGCCAACCCTACAGCCATAACGCACTGTGATTCTTGGACGAGTGCGTGTTTCTCTAGATCAATTCTGTACGGCCATGGCTGTGGAGATACTCAACAACAGTCGACACATTCTGCATCTTATCACGGTGCCCGATCAGTAGCGCATTCCCGCTGTCAACAACAACCAGATCTTGCACCCCAATCAGGCTGACGAGCGTTCGGTCTGAATAGACGACGTTATCCCGGCTGTCAATGGGAAACAACTCGCCTTTCGCTGTGCTGTTTCCGCATTGATCCTGGACCAGAATGTCGCCCAACGCATCCCAACTACCGATGTCGCTCCACCCGGCGCGCAGCGGTATCACTGAAACGTTGTTGGCGCCTTCCATGACACCGAAGTCGATGCTGATGCTGGGCATGCGTGCCCAGGCGGTTGCAAGTATTTCTGCGCCGTCCTGCGAATCCGATCCCTGGCGGATTTCGGACAAACAGTCATCGACGGCCGGTAGCTGGCGTTCGATCTCGTTCAATAATTGATCTGCCCGGCTGATAAACATACCGCTGTTCCGATAGTGCCGTCCATCTACCACGAGTTGTCGGGCTGTGGGCAGATCCGGTTTTTCGAGAAATGTATCGACGGCGTACACAGGTTGATCGGTGCCCTCATGGTGATGCAGAAGCCGGCCTTGTCTGATGTAACCGTATCCGGTGTGCGGGACTGTCGGCTCAATGCCAAGGGTCACTATCTGACTGCGTTGGGCCATCTCTTCTGCAAATGCCAGGGCCTTGCGCAGTGAGACCGCATCTTGAATGAGGTGATCTGCCGGCAGAAAAGCCACAACAGCATCCGGGTTGCGGTGATGCAAGTGCGTGCAGGCCAGGCCGATCGCGGGTCCGGTATTGCGTCCCTGAGGTTCGACCAGGAAGTTCTCGGCAGGGAGCTGCGTGAGTTGCTCCATCGCCAGGTCCAGATAGGCGTTGCCGGTGAGCACGTAGATATGGTCGTCTTGTACCAGGCCCTCTAATCGGGCGACTGTCTCCTGGATCATGGTCTGGCCACGGCCGGCGATATCGGCAAACTGTTTGGGTAGATCTCGTCTGCTGCGCGGCCAAAGGCGTGTGCCACGGCCGCCGGCAAGTATTGCGACGTACATAGTCATTCTCCTCATCTCTCCCGATATCGGAAGGGGTTCAAGCAATTGCGTCAATCAGTTGCATCGGCGCTGCGGATATCTCATCAAGGCCGAATCGATGGCCGGTCGGAGTGGTCTGCTGTGGCTTTGGCGTCGCTTCCAAGCGATACCCCTCGCCCAGCCGATAGGCGTTAGAACGTAGTCGACTCAGGTCGTCACTGTTCTTGACGGGTAGGAATCGACTTCTCGGCACAGAGAGCGCCTGAGCGCCTTCGAAGAGGCCGATAGCCGAGCCAACGGCTGTTTCAAGCTGGTAAACCTGGGGCGAATCGGCCCGATTCGAATCTATTCGTTTCGAGTTGCGAATCAGCGGCAGCGGCAGGATATTGTCATGCTCTCGCAGAATGCGCTGCAATGTCGGCAGATGAATCCACAGGTTGTTCGTATTAAAGAACTGGTGATACTCAATATCCATAAAGCCCCGCTGCTCATCGGGATGGCACTGCGCGGATTCACGAAGGCAGAGTTGGCCATTTTGCTGCTTGGCAAGGTGTCCACCTTTGCGATCTTCTGACGTGCGGCGGGCGACTTCCATCACGAACGGCGACTGCTCGGCGACCGCGTAGCCGAGAATGCGTGGGTCCATCACTGCGCCTAAATTGTCCGAATTGCTCACAAAAAGATATTCATGGCTCGTTGCCAACAATGTGTCCAGTAGCCGGCTGGTCACCAGCGATGCAAACAGATCGCCATGACCTGGCGGACACCATTCTTTGGCTCTATCGATCGGCCATGTCGCCGGAGACAGCGTCGCTTTCCAGAGCTTTGGAATTTGGTGCTGCATCAATGCCATCGGCCTGCCGTTACCGTCATTGCCTTGCTTGTCTAGCGCAGATAGCGTCTGGGCATGTGTGCTGAAACTGTTCAGTAATATCAGCGGTAGCTTGGCCTTGTATTGGCGACGTATGTGCGCAACTTGCCGAGTGATAATCTGTAGGAAGGAGAGGTTGTTCTTCACAGTCAAGAGCGACTTGGGGCCGTTCAGTCCCATCGTTGTGCCGAGGCCGCCATTCAGTTTCAGGATCGCCGTTCGGTGCAAGGCCTTGCGGCCAAGATCGACATGTCTCTCATCCAACTCATCGTAGTGGCATACATTTTCGACTCGACTAATCTTGTCCTCCAGGACGAAGCCTGATGTGCCGCCTTCAAGCTGCAAGCAATGCCGCCGGAAAATTTCCTGTGCCAGCTTTGGCATGCCAGCCATTTTCATCTTATCGATACCGGCGGACAGACCATCGCTGGGCATTGTGTCTTCTGTGGCAAACATCGGTTGCGCCTGGTTGGGTAGTGCTATTGACATTATTATGCTATCTCCTTGCCTCGGCCGTTGCCGGCTGTGCTACAAGGGCCTCTTCGCTGCTCAACCGTTCGGACGGGTGCCTTGGCATGCCGGACTTCAGCAGAACGGGAACCATTCGGGCGAGACTCAATGGCGTCCAGAGCGTGCCGCCGGCCAAAGTCTCGCCTTCGACTATCGCAGCCCGAAGGTCTTCGGCTGTGTCTCCAGGAAACCATGTAAAGGCCTGACCGACTGTATAGGGTACATGCGAGTCGCTACCGCCAAGCTCGCTATGCCGAGCGTCAGGTCGCCGGTTCTTCCAAGTCGTCAAAGGATTGCTGATGAAATTGGTCGGAAAGCCGTTGCGGACCTCAACGCCATCGAGCGGCAACGCTGAAATCTTCGAGTCTACACCCTTCATCAGCGTGGCAGTAGCCCAGTAGCTGAACGGATGAGCCGCAATCGCCAACCCGCCCTGAGCCTGTATGGCGCGAACTGCTTCAATCGCCGTGGCATACTGCGGCAGTGTTGCTTCGAGAAACAGACCGATGATATCGCCTTCGTCGGTCGTGACCTCTTGGCCGATAATCACGTCAAGATCCAGCCTTTGCCTGCGGGCATGTGCTTGGGCCACAAAGGCGCCATCTGTCGTATCGTGATCGGTGATGGCAATGACACGCAGGTCCGTATGCGATGCTACGTAGTCAACTAACTCGGCAGGGGTTGCCACGCCATCACTGTAAGTCGTGTGTAGATGCGTGTCGGCTTTGCTGCGAAATAGCTCTGTCAACCGTGTTCTCCTGACTGAGTGAAATGGCCTCACCTGGCTGCATATGGTCTGTGCTCATCCATATTGTCATGGGGCAGTAGAATCGGGCTATTGGGCGTATAGAAACCATGTTAAGATTTTTGGGCGTGGATAACGTTCGGAACGAGCAGTTTGCCGATACGGTCGAGCCATTGCTATTGATGTCGTCATTGATGCGCATCTGGCAACGACAAATAACGCACCCGTGTGGCACTGGGCGGCAGTAGTCCGTAGATTGGCTGAAAATATGTGTCAAGGAGCAGCAGAGAGGTAGCTTCGAGCTGAAAACCAGCCTACGATATCCTACTGCAATGCGTCACTGCCGGATATAGCCGTGATATCTTGCTGTGCGTCGGCCTGATTGCGCGTTCCTGCACCAAGATCGTGGCGGTTGCCATGCCGACATAGAGCCAGAATAGCACGGTCATGTGGGGGTACGTCATGTTGAACCAATAATGATCGAAGATTCCACTGACGATGACGCCCAGTATGGCCCCGCTGAAACCCAAGAGAATCGCCTCCAAGCCGGGATCGTAGCCCTTGCGCCACGAACTGCCCATCATGATGAAGAAGCCGACCAGAATGGCAAGAAAGATGGCCAGACCGATTATCCCCATATTTTCCGCGATGATCAGATAGAGCATGCTGACACCCAGATAGATGTCGATGTCGGGGACGCCGGTGAAACCGACGCCGAAGAAGGGATAGCGGGCAATCAGGATCAGTGCGTCCTTGTACTCGCCGAAACGCATCTGGGTAGCCAGATCCTCGCCGGCAAACCCTTCAAAAAGACGGGCCACGTACTCCTGGGTCTGGGGCAGGAAGAGCAGCAGCAGGGCACCGACGATGGCCCACGGAATCAGCTTGCGGTACTTGAGCAACGCCAACAGTCCGACGGCTGCGGCAAGGCCCAGCAGCGCCGAGCGGCTATAGGTCAGGTAGAGGGCGACAAAGGCAGTGGCGAACATGATGGCGGTCAGCCAGCGCGGGAAGATGCGTTCGCTGGCAAACAACTGGGGCGCCAACGGCGCGGCCACCATGATCATCATGCCGCCGAGCACGTTGGGATCGACCGCAGTCCCGATGGCGCGCATGGTGCCGGCGGTGTCATCCTCGATGTAGCGCAGGGCGCCATACCCGCCCGGATAGTCGAAGCGCTGCAGACGGTTGAGCACCCAGACCGTTGCGTCCTCCGGGATGATGTAGAAGAGGACGGCGATGGATGCCCCGGCCCATCCGGCCAGCAGCAGCCAGCGCGTCACCCAGACCACTTCATCCTTGGTTCGCACCGTGTTGATGGCCACGAAGAAGAGGCTGATGCCCAGTAGCAATTCCATGAAGCGACGGATGAAGAAGCTGTTGGCCGCGCTGTGGGTCAGCCCGTTGGCGAAGCTGAAGACCATCATCAACATGAAGAGGCCCACCAACAGGCCAAGCGGCGAGGCGATGAAATCATTCTGTTGCCCGGTGACGAGTTTGAAGACCCAGACGAAGAAGAGCGCGCCCAACGCCACATCGAGAAACGTTGGCTTGAAGCCGATGCTGAAGGGCAGGCTGGCAAAGGGCAGCACAAAGATGACCCCGGCCAGGGCCACAAAGCCCCAGTGCGTGTCGTCCAAGATCAGCACCAAACCCACCACAGCGATGGCCGCGGCCAGGGCCAGCAACGGGCCGACAATGCCGATGAAGAGCGCAATCAACAACGCCCCCGATGCCAGCAGCAGGGTCATGGTGGCCCGCCGCACCAGCGGGTTGTGGGAGAAGATCAGGTTTTGTGCCGAACGATAGGTGCTATTCAGCATCGTCTAGTCCAGTCTAGCTACTGTGTGAAGACCATTTACCACAGAGGCACGGAGTCCACACTGAGATCACAGAGAAAAACAGGTTGAAGGTATTTGTCTCTATGACCGCCACGGACATCCGTTGTCAGCATCACGCGATTGTACCGTTCAGACTATCATAACACCCATTGGCGCCAAAACCGTTCCTGCTTTCCGCCCCAAAGTGCCGGGGACGGGCCAAAAAGGGCTTTGCTATCGAAAATCTTCCTGGCGCGTCCCTTGCACTTGTTTGGCTGTAGGCTACCCAATATTCAATAACCGCTGCACGCCGAAACAGACCGGCTGGAAGTGGCGCCGCCAGAAGCGGTTGGCCTCGACATTGGTTGGTTCGAAGTCGACGCCGCAGCGTACGTAGCCGGCCTCACGCGCCCATTCGATGCACCGGACCAGCAAGGCATTGCCGACACCCTGTCCACGCGCTGTAGGCAGCGCATACGCCCCCGTGATGCTGGCTGTGCCCGCGTCACGGATGATGGTCGATGCATCGTCGGTGGCCGGGCCGATCTTCATGAAGGCGACCGGCTCACCATCTTGCCAGGCCAGCCAATAGCGCAAATCCTCATCCTGGAGATTTGCCGCCAACTCGTCTCGATTCGGAAGCTCGTGCTGCAGCAGGAAGATAGGCGCCGCCTGTAAATGCCTGGCCAAGCCAGTCGACAACGCCATCATCGGCTCCAGATCATCCACCGTCGCCCGCGTGATTCGCACGTCGGCAAAGGATCCTTGCGGCCGACTGAGGTCGCGCACGGCATCCATGGCCAGCATGCCGAACCCTAGCCGAAAGAGGGTGTCGGCGGCTTCGTGATCGTCGGCAAAGAGGACCGGCAGGAACGAGGTAGCGCTGTCGGCATACCAGTGCTCGGCGGCTGCGGCGACCATCGCTTCATAGACCCGCCCCGATCGGCCCGAGACCGCAGCGTTGGCCCACTCGGGCGAGAGCACAGTCCGGCGACCGCGGAAGTCATCGATCGTGATCGAAAGCAGAAAACCGACAAGGTCGTCGCTTTCCATGGCGACGACGCCGGACGCAGACTCCTGCAATTGGGCGAGCATGGGCAGAAGACGGCTGACATCGCCATATTGAGCCGGCAACGAGGGAACAACGGTCCGCAGACCGTGATAACGATCCGCGGCGAGCAGCGCGGCGTCCTCAAGATGGCGATTGGAAAATGGTTCGATTTTCAGTGACATCCATTGCTCCGTATTGCCGAGTACGGCGTTTTCTCTGATTCCGGCCATACTCGTGCTTGCTTGAGATCTATGCCTTATCTCACTCGGTCTTGCACTGGGGCTAGTCGTTCGTCTTCTGCCCAGTATACCTGAAGGTCCGTCCTGCGTCACGCATCGTGCCAAATTCAACAGGACAGATGTCCCCCGAAAGAGGGGACCATTGCCTCTTTACTGCTCATGCGCAACTGGTACACTGACATAGAACGCAAGCTCGAAAGGCCGCCCAAAGCGCGGACTGACATTCGGGGCGGAGATAGGGAAGGAGCAAGACAATGCACTACGATGTCACGATCATCGGCGGCGGCGTGATCGGTTGCGCCATCGCCCGAGCGTTGACGCGCTACCGGCTGCATGTCGCTCTGTTGGAAAAGGAGGCTGATGTCGGCTATGGGACCAGCAAGGCCAACAGCGGCATCATCCATGGCGGCCACCATGCCGCGCCCGACACGCTCAAGGGGCGGCTGGAATGGGCCGGCAATCGTCTCTGGGATCGCCTGTGCGATGACCTGGGATTCGGCTTTGAACGCGTCGGTGAGGTGACTGTCGCCATGCATGAGGCGCAATTGCCTGAACTGGAGAAACTGCTCGATCATGGACGGATCAAGGGTGTACCAGGCATGGAATTGTGGTCGCGTGATCGCATCCTGCATGAAGAGCCCAATCTGTCCGAATCCGTCATCGCCGCCGTCTATGCGCCGACCACCGGCGTGATCAATCCCTACGAGGCCTGCTTCGGGTTGATTGACAGCGCCGTCCACAACGGCTGCACCCTGATGGCAGGCTGTCGGGTGACGGCGCTCTCCCAGCAGGCTGACGATCATTGGGTCATCCAAAGCAGCGCCGGCCAAGTCCATACCCGTTTTGTGATCAATGCCGCCGGTCTCTTCGCTGATGAGGTCGCGGGCATGGCCGGTGTGCGTACCTTCACCATCCACCCGCGGAAGGGCGAGGAGTATTTGCTCGACAAACGCCTGCAAGGATTCGTGAAGCGTGTCATCTTTCCCTGCCCCACACCGGTCTCCAAAGGGATCCTGGTCATTCCCACGTACGACGGCACGATTATGGTCGGTCCTACGGCCGAAGATGTCGAAGACAAGATGGATCTGACCACATCGACAGCCGGCGCGGAAGCGGTATTCGCCCAAGTCAGCGGGCTGGCGCCCGGCATCAGCCCACGCGACTGTATCGCCGAGTTTGCCGGTCTACGTGCCGCGGCTGATGGAGACGACTTCATTATCGGCCCCACGGCCAAAAAGGGATTCATCAACGTGGCCGGCATTCAGTCGCCGGGATTGACCGCGGCCCCGGCCATTGCAGAGATGATCGTGGAGATCCTGCGTGATGAAGGACTGGCATTGGCAGTCAATGATACCTTTGAGCCGATACTGCCCAAACCGGTCCACTTTGCCGCCCTCTCTACCGATGAACAGATCGCACTGGCGGCGACAGATCCTCGCTACGGACGTCTGGCCTGTCGCTGTGAGTGGGTGACCGAAGGCGAGGTCGTGGCAGCCATTGGCCGGGGTGCGCGCTCGTTGGATGGCATCAAGTTTCGGACGCGGGCCGGTATGGGACGCTGCCAGGGCGGTTTCTGTACGGCGCGCTGCATGCAGTTGTTGGCCGGCGAGTGCTCGACGCCCATGACGGCGCTGACGAAACGGGGCGGTGACTCGTGGCTGGTCTTGGACCGATCTGCAGCCGATGGCGGCGAGCAGTTTCTGCATGAAGATGTCGAAGGGGATGTTGATGTGGGTGTTGATGAAGATGGCCCTGGGCATGTTGCTGGGGGTCATCTGCGGGAGAGCGGATCATGATCAGCGCCAATCCGGTTCATCTGAGACCCGACTACGATGTTCTGGTGGTCGGCGGTGGCCCGGCCGGCCTGAGCGCAGCGTTGGCCGCACAGGAGAACGGAGCCGACCACGTGCTGATCGTCGACCGTGAGCCGGAGGCGGGCGGCATTCTGCTGCAATGCATCCATCCCGGGTTTGGATTGCACTATTTTAAGCAGGAATTGACCGGCCCCGAGTACGCTCAGCGTGTGCTGGAGCAGGTGCTGGAACACGAGATCGATCTGCTCACAGATGCCTATGTGCTCGACATCGATCGCGATCGACGCGTGAAGCTCATGTCTGCGTCCGAGGGCGTGCGTGTACTCAATGTTCGCGCCGCTGTGCTGGCCATGGGCGCACGCGAAGCGTACGCGTGGAGCCATTCGCATACCGGGCACGCGGCCTGCCGGCGTTTTCACGGCAGGGTTGGCCCAGAAGTTCGTCAACATGATGGGCTTTCTGCCTGGACGCCGGGCAGTCATCCTCGGTTCAGGCGACATTGGGCTGATCATGGCGAGACGGCTTACATTGGAGGGCGTCGAGGTGCTGGGCGTCTTTGAGATTTTGTCCCACGCCAATGGCCTCAATCGTAACATTGTCCAATGTCTGCATGACTTCGATATTCCGCTCCACCTTTCGACGACGGTCGTGGAGATCCACGGCCACGAACGGGTCGAGAAAGTGACCGTTGCGCCCGTGGATCAGCAGCTCAAGCCGGATCTGGCCCGTGCATGGGATCTGCCTTGCGATACGTTGCTGCTCTCCATCGGCCTGATCCCGGATGCAGAGTTGGCCCGCCAGCTGCGCCTGCCTTTGGATCCGGTTACGGGAGGGCCGCGCGTCGACAGCGCCATGCAGACTGCCATGGATGGCGTCTTCGCCTGCGGCAACGTGGTGCACATCCACGATCTGGTCGACTTTGTCAGCCAGGAGGCCGCATTGGCCGGCCGTTATGCAGGGCTCCACGTGCGTGGCCAATTGCCGCCGGCGGACAATGTTGCCCTGGCCCCTGGCGAGAACGTCGCCTATTGTGTGCCACAGACCATCTCCACCGAACGCACGCACACGATCTATCTGCGGGTCCGTCATCCCATGGAGGCCTGCACGATTCGCCTGGCCACACCGGGCAATGAGTACATCTACGAGAAAAAACTGCGCTATGTCTTCCCGGCTGAGATGGTCAACTTGACGGTTCGACCGCGTTTTCTGGAACACTTTCACGGTGATGCGTTGCGGGTGGATGTGGTGGAGCGGTAAGAGGGTGAAGGGGTGAGGGGGTGACAAGGTGATGTAGAATGCGCCCTGTCACCCTGTTATCTACCGGAGGAAATATGGAAACAACAACCTACCTATGCATCGGCTGCCCTTTGGGCTGTCGTCTTGAGGTGGACGAGGATGAGGCTGGCGATATCGTCGAGATACGTGGCTTCTCGTGCAAACGCGGTAAGACCTATGCCGAGCAGGAGCATGTCGCGCCGCAGCGGTTGGTGACCACCACGGTGGAGATCGTCAGCGCTCGCCATGCTCGCTTGCCGGTGAAAAGCAGTGCGCCTGTGCCCAAGGACTTGGTCGTCGACGTCTGTCGAGCGCTGCGCCGTCTTCACGTGCGTGCGCCGGTCCACATGGGCGACGTCATCGCAACGAATGTGCTCAACACAGGCGCTGATGTGATTGCTACGCGTGATATGCCCGTGGTTGAACCGTCCTCATAGGTCGAACCTCGTGTTGACAGATCGGGGCTGACTTCAGCGGCCGCTCCCGACGAAACGGGATGTTCACTTCTTTGAACCGCTCTCGGTCTGCCAGATTGTCGCCGACTCGAAGCGAATTGCCGTTCCTGCATCGAATGCTCCGCGGTAGATCGTACGATCGATTCTGGATGCCGCGAAGAGCCCGATCTGAAGCGGCGCGTCTGTCGGGAAATCGATGTCGCCCACCGCATGCCATTCTTTTCGGTCAACACTGCACAGGCCCTTCACGCCTTCGCCCGCGCGCTCCAATCGTAACCAGAGTCTGTCGTTCTTGAGACTGCCGCGACCGAAGACGCTGTCTTCGTTTTCAATGCATCCCTGGAGCGAGACCTCGTCGGGGCCTCGCTCGCCCCGGTCCAGGCGTAGGTAGTTGCGCTTGTCTTGCCAGAGTAGGATGCCGCCGATGGCCGGCCGATCATCATGCAGCGGCAGACAGATTATCTCGACGGCGAAATCGCCGTCAATGGGTCGCATCAAGCGCGGCGCGGTCAGGTAGTTCCACCAAAGATCACGGAAATTGGGCACATAGATCTCTAGGCCGTCATTGACGTTCCATGTGATATCGCCGACCGGATCGACCCAAGATAACTCGCCGTCGATCGTCCTCAGAAATGATTCTGCCGTACGCAGTGCTTGCGTTTTTGCCGGCGCTGTTGCTGGCGTGAGCATCCACTGTTTGAATTGAGAATCGCCCGCTTGCGGATGCTTGGCAAGGAACACGTGGCAAAATGCCTGAAAGCGTGCTTGGTCGCCGTATGCTGATTCAAGCGAGGCCAGCGCGTCGGCGAAGAGGGAACGTGTGGATGTACTGTAGGACTGTGGAGGTACCACGAAATCCGGCGTACCCATGACGGCAAGCGCCTCTTCGAGATGTTGGATGGCATCGTCCCGATTGCCGACCGCCAACTCGGCTCGTGCTAATGGTACAAGCACTTCTGCCGGCGAGAGTCTTGGACCGGAAAAACTCGGCAGGATCTCTTGCAGAATCTCAATCGCGCGCTTGAGTTCGCCACGAGCCATGTGGATTTCGCTTTTCCAACGAAGCATGTGGGGTAGGTGTTCGTCATTCAGGCCCGGTGCTCGCTGAATCGCACCTGTAGCCTCTGCGAGTGCGAGGTCGAGCCGCCCAAAGTCGAATGCGAGGGCCCCGGCCTCAAAGTCCTTGCGGTTGAGCCGCTTTTCATCGCCGGTCTGTGCGAGGGCGTTTCGCCCCTCTCGCCACGTTGCTGCTGCCGTTTCGTAATCAGCACCTCTGAATCCGTCCAGCCATCCACTCAACCACTCGCCTATCCGGCGAAGGTCGTTGGCCGTTCGGTATTGTCCCAGCGCTAGTTCGAGCCACTTGGAGGCGGCTTCCGTCTCTTTGCGCATGAAGTAGTCGTCTGCGATCACGTTGTATGCGGTTGAGAGTTCTTCCTGATAGGGCAAGTCTGCGACATAGAGCGCCAGATCGGTCAGCCACCTTGGACTTTGCCGGTAGGTCTCCGGCGACCTCATAGGCGAAACCGAGAATGCCCTCGATCATTGCACACTCGACGGATTGGTTATCCTCTCCCGCAAGCTCAAGTCCTTCCAAGCAAAGTCGGATTGCCTCCTCGGCGTGACCTGCCCAGTTGATGAGCAGGTCGCCCAGCCACTGGATAATGGGCGCCAACTCGCTGATGGGCAGTGCCATGGCTTTGCCCTGCTCAAGCGCCAGGCGCAGATGTTCATCGCCTTGCACATAGTCACTGGTGAGGGCGTAGCACTTGCCCAGGCCAACGTGGACAGCAAAGAGCCCTTCCTCTTGCTCGGGCGACGAGGGCATTTCTTCGAGACGTTGCAGCGCACGTTGAAAATAGTCCTCAGCGACATCATTCAGGTAGGTACGCCTTGCCTTCTCACCGGCTTGAAGCAGATATTCGACCGCTTTCCCGTTCTCGTCGCTGCGGTCGTAGTGATAGGCCAGGATGTCGACTTGTCGCTCAATCGACTCGGCGTGTGCAGCTTCGATGGCCAAGCCGGCGCGAGCATGCAGCGATCGTCGATGATCGTCCGGAATCGTCGCATAGATGGCTTCCTGAACCAGCACATGACGAAAGGCATAGACAGCCACTGGGACGGCGCGTTCCTGGTAGATCAGCGCCTGATCGGTCAGTTCATCGAGCGCATCTTCTATCTCATCTTCAGTTACATTTCTGGTCACATCTGCGATCTGATGGACATTGGACGTCATTGAAACCAGGATATCGCTAGAAAAGAGTCGTCCCAACACGGCCGCTCTCAACAGTACATGGCGCGTCTCGGGCAGCAGCCGGTCGACGCGGCTGAGGACAACGCCATGCACGCTTTCTGGGATGGTCCTTTGCATGGCTCTGTCGGCTCCACCAGACGCAGCGCGCCAGACGGGGCCTTCTTGGACAATGTAGCCCTGATCGATGAGCGAATGGACGATCTCTTCGATGTAAAACGGATTGCCCTGTGCCCGCGCCAGGATCATCTCCCTGACATCGACCGGAATTGCTTCCTGGTGCAGCAACGAGGAGACCAGAAAACTGCTCTGGGTCGAATCCAGATTCGTGCAGCCGGATCTGTACAAAATGATCCGGGCATTTGTGTGAGGCCATGGAGCCAATTTGCCAAGAGCGATGGTCCCGTTCTGGTCGATAGACACAGAGCAACAGCAGCGGCATATCCTCAAGGGCCTCCAGCAGCAGTGATATGAGATCGATAGACAGGTCGTCGGCCCAGTGCAGGTCTTCCAGAACAAGCACCAATGGTCCGCGAAGAGCGAGCGCCGTGAGCAGATCTCGGATGGCCATCAGCGTCTGGAAGCGAATCTGCTCGGGTCCGGCATGGCGCAGTCGGTTGTCCCAATCGTCGCCAAATGTCACCGAGAGCAGATTGCCGAACAGCGGTCCCATGCTCTCGATCTGCTGCTGTGCCAGCCAATCATGCTGCATCAGATCGTGCAGCGTTGAGCGGATGGCCGTTGCCTGCTTCGCCTGGCTATCGTCTGCTTGGAAGCCAAAGATCTCCTGTAGGACGCCAATGAAGGGGCTGTAGGCGATTTCGCTGGACATCTCTAGACAGCGACCTGCCAGCCAGCCCGTATTAGCGGTCCTTTGGGTGTAGCGGTCCCACCGCCGCTTCAACTCAGCAACCAGCCTTGATTTGCCGACCCCTGCCTCGCCAATCAGCGAGATTGCCTGGCCGCAGGCACTGGGTTGTCTGCCGGTGATGGAGTCCAAAGATGAATGCAGCAGTTTCAGCTCCTCGTCACGTCCGACCAGATCGGCGCGCAAGCCCTCAATGCCCCGCGTCTTGTGAGGATACCGTCGATTGCGAATGACTTGGTGCACCGTGATCGTCTTGTTGAGGCCTCTCAAAGTCAATTCGAGTGGTGCAGTGCGCACCGCACCGCGTGTCTGTCGGTAGGTCGAGCCGGAGATGAGGATCTGTCCCTCGCCGGCCAGGCCCTGCAAGCGCGTCGCCAAGCTGACCGGCGCGCCCAAGGCCGTCAGCTCCGTCCGATCACCCAGACCAACGCCACTGAGATGGACCATGCCTGTGGTGATTCCAGCAGAGATGCTGAGCGGCAGGTCTGCCATGGCTTGTCGGATTCTGAGTGCCGCCAACGTGGCCCGCTCGGGATCATCCTCGTGTACCTGGGTCGCGCCGAACAGGGCGACAGCACCATCGGTCAGCAGGTGATCGACCGCACCCTGATAGGCCGTCGTCACCTCGACCACCAGTCCGATCAAGCGCCGGATCAGTGCCGCTGCTTCATCCGTCGGCAGATCCCAGATCGCGTCCGACGGTTGGCTCATGCCGATGGCAAGAACGGTCACGACGCGGTTCTGATCCTGGAATACGTCAGGACCGGTCGTTCTGCCTTCCGTTTCAGTTTGGAGCGTGTCGTCCGGAACCGGTGGGATTGCACCGGCCGATTCCCTGGCCGGTGGAAAGTTGTTCAGACGAATGGCTTCGTACAGGTCAGTCGTGGCCGGCTCGGGCGGGGTCCCGATTTCGTGATCGAGAACGCGCCGGCACTCTTCATATTGGCGCAAGGCGGCAGAGCGTTGTCCGGCCACTGCATAGAGTCGCATGAGATCGCGATGCGCCGGTTCATGTAGCGAATCGAGGGCGAGAAGGCGTCGCTGAAAGGGGATCGCTGCGACGACATCGCCTTGCCGGCTGAGGAGTTGACAAAGCTGCTCCAGAACTGCTGCCAGGGATTGGCGATAGCTTTCAGTCTGATAGAACTGCCAGTCGTCAAAGTCGATGCAACTGGGGAGTGTGAAACCGGATAGGAAGTCGCCGCGATAGAGGTCGACCGCTGCCGTCAACAGATCGATTGACGCGGTGGCGGACTTGCTGGCGTCCGCGCGCGCCAGCAGCGCCTGGAACTGTTCAATATCGAGAAAAAGGTCGGCGCTGTCGCAAATCGCCGTCGCCTCTCTATCTGCCGTCAGGAAGCCCGATCCCAGATCATGATTGAGACTGGATAGCTCGCGTCGCAACGCACCGCGTGCCTTGTCCTGTGGGCTGTCCGGCCAGAAGAGTGTGGCCAGTTTGTCACGGCGCTGAACGTCGCCGGTCACGGCAAGATAGACTAATATGGCCAGACTCTTGCGCCGCACGATCTGGATCGGGACCGCGTCGATCTCAACACGGGGAGAGCCGAGGAGTTTTAGCGATAGTTGAGCCATGATTTCGCCGCCTGGTACGATTGGGAAAGACCAGTGGATTGGCTAGCGCAAACGGAAGTGACGGGTAGACTGAATGACCTGATTATACCACGGATCGCCGGCTGATTTGGGGGAAACGGCACCGCAATCTGGAAATTCAGTAGTTACCGATTTGGTCGCAACTGTCATTCCGACAGAGCGAAGCGACGAGGAATCTCTCCTTGGCGAACCCGAGATTCCTCTTCCCTCCGGTCATCGGAATGACAATTCGTGAACTACTGAAAGTTGAGGGCCGCCTACGCACTCAGTTTGGCAATATCGGATGTTGCTGATTATGATGAGCGCACACTTATAGTCGCCTACTGGCTTTTCATCAGCTGTTGAAAACGGCAACCATCGAACACTCCTTGAGGATGCGAACGTGCAGGTTTCCAAGACCCGGATTTTCCTGAGCCTGAGCGTCGGCATTCTCGCCGCCTCATTTGCGTCCATCTTCATACGACTTGCCCAGGCCGCAGGCATGCCCTCCCTTGTGATCGCGGCCTGGCGATTGATCTTTGCCTCAGTCATTCTGATGCCTTATGCGTGGTTCATGCGCCGGGACGAAATCAGCAGGCTTTCGAGAACGGAATGGGGCTTGTTGGCGGTGGCAGGCCTCTGTCTCAGCCTGCATTTTGCCACCTGGATCACGTCGCTAGCCTACACATCGGTGGCCAGTGCAGTGGTGCTGGTCTCCATGGGGCCGGTCTTTGTGGGGCTGGGTTCGTGGCTCTTTCTGAATGAGCGGCCGGGGCGAAAAACCATGGCCGGCATCGCACTGACGGTCGTCGGCAGCATCATCATTGGCCTGGCGGATTTCGGCCGCGGCGAGGACGCATTGCTCGGCGATCTGTTGGCCCTGGCCGGAGCCGTCTTCGTGGCCGCCTACTTGATGATTGGGCGCAAGGTGCGGGGTAGTCGGTCCTTGACAACCTATGTGGCTCTGGTATACGGTTTTGCCATGCTCTGCCTGGTGGGCATGGTTTTGCTCAGTCGCCAGTCGCTGCTTGGCTATAGTGCGCAGGCCTATGGCTGGGCGCTGGCGTTGGGTCTGGGTCCCCAGTTGATCGGCCACTCCGCGCTGAACTGGGCATTGGGCTATCTGTCGGCGACCTTCGTTTCGATTGTGACGCTGGCAGAGCCAGATCGGCTCCGGCATCCTGGCCTTCTTCATTCTGGGCGAGGCCATCACGAAACTCACGGCCGTCGGCGCCGCACTGGTGCTTGCGGGCATCTACATCGCATCCAGGGTAGAACTAGACTGAACCGATCTGTACGACACGCCGCGAAGGGATGAAATGGCATGGCGGAAGTTTATGCGAACGCAATGCAGGCGCAGGCGGTCTACGCGCGCCTGTTTGAGGAAGTCGAGCAGGGGGATCCCAAGAGCATGGAATCCTTCATTAAGTCCGGCATGGTGGTGAAGTTCGAGATGACCGAACCGCAGATCGATATGTGGGTCGATGGTCGCAGAACGCCGGTCGCAACCATGTTCGGCCGGCAGGAGCTCAAGTCTAACCTGACGCTGACCATGACGGGCGAAACGCTGCATGAGATTCTGCTGGGCTCGCTGCCGCTCGGCAAGGCCATATCGAGTCGTAGACTCAAGGTCAAGGGATCAATGTTCAAGGCGATGCGGCTGGAGGGTCTGTTACACGCCTACCAGGCGTACTATCCGGCGATCGCGAAAGAGATGCTGGGAACCAACGTGTGAGGGGTCACAAGGCAAAGTAGCATCTGTTCCTGTTACCTCGTGTGATACGGTTGGCCTGTCGCAGTGTCACCCTGTGACACTGGAACCGCCTCCCCCTCGGTCTCCTGTGCCGGACGATGCAGCCAGAAGAGAGTCATGAAGAAACCGATCAACATCACAATGGCCCCGCTCAGATAGGGGAAGCCGATGTTGACGTCGAAGAGTGATCCTGCCCAGATCGGCCCCACGATTCGCCCCAAACTCATAAACGCATTGTTCAGACCCATGGCCGTGCCCTGGCCCCCTTCCGCGCGCTGTGAGGTCAGCGATGAGACGGTGGGCCGCAGCATAGAATTGCAGATGATGAAGAATCCGACAGTCAAGTAGACGGTCAATGTGCTGTCAGCCAGGAGCATGAGCACAAAGCCGATGGCTGAGCCCAGCAACGAAGCACGAATGAGCAGCGTTTCGCCGAATCGTTTGCTGAGACGACCGGTGAAGACGCCCTGGGCGATGGCCGAAATCAGGCCGATCATGGTGAGAATGGTGCCGACTTCTTTTGGTCCATATTCAAATTTGTGCAGCGCATAGAGCCCAAAGACACCCTCAAACGCGGTCAGGCCGAAGCTGACCACAAAAGCCAGTACCAGCAAGAAGCCAATGGGACCAAAGAGCGCCTGCCACATCTCTTGCATCTGCCGTGCGAAACTATAGCGACCATGGTTCTGGCGTACTTCTAGGGCGAGGGACTCCGGCAGCACGGCCCAGACAAGCACCAGGGTAAACAGCGATAGCCCGGCGGCCATGAAGAAGGGCAGCGAGAGCGAATACTCTGCGAACCAGCCGCCGATGCCTGGCCCGATCACCATGCCGAGTCCCATGGCCGCGCCCATCAATCCCATGCCGCCGCTGCGCTCTTCATCCGACGTGCTGTCGCCGACGTAGGCCATGGCCGTGGGCAGCGTGGCTGAAGAGAGAATGCCGGATAGCGCACGGGCTAAGAAGAGCATCCAGAGGTTGGGCGCAAGCCCGAAGAGCAAGAGCGAGAGTGCATTGCCCAGAATACCAATCATCAGAATCGGCTTGCGCCCGAAGCGGTCAGACTGTTTGCCCCAGATGGGCGCAAAGATGAACTGCATCATGGAGTAGATGGCGATGAGCAGGCCCAGGTCACGCCCGGTTGCCCCAAAGTGCTCGACGTAGAACGGCATGATCGGGATGATCATGCCGAAACCCATCATGATGATGACAAGCGTGACAAAGAGAATTGAGATATTGCGACGTTCTGCCGGCATACATTCTTCCTAGCGCGAAGCGTTCGAGGTCGGCTCTGGGGACGAACGCTGGTGAACGGCATCCATGGGCAGGGCGCGGATGGAACTGATGAACCATACAACACTTCATTCTACTGGATTGATTGGTTCTCTCCGATCCGGCGGTGATGGGGAAGGTACAATTCACGCTGGGCGCCGGTTCACAGCATTCCGGGATTGAGCCGGTACACGGCCTATTATGCGGCGACATCGCCTGGCTCAATCCCGGAATGCCGGCGTCGATCCGGACAGCTTCGCCCCCAAACTGAATTACACCCCTTATCGACTAAAAACGTGTTGGGCAGCGGGCCCGACACAAGCGTCCGATACCATCGCCACGGCGGAAATGGACTAGACCGTCCCCGGCACGTACGATCTCGCCCCCAGCGTGAAATACACCCGTCGATAAGAACGTCTTGAACGGCTATTGCGTATATGATAGACTTCTGAGTGGGCAGAGAAGGACGGCCAATCCCCATCAACGCCGGAACACTGATTTTGAAATCTCGGCATTCGATATGGCGACACGTGAGCAAAATGAGAAACGATGGAGTAAGCAGATGATCACACGCAAAATCTTGAGTGACCAACTATTGGCTTACCTCAACGGACAAGGTACATTGGCCACATTGGTCGACTGGGCAGAGAATACGTTTGTTGACGAGGAGCTAGGTCCAGACGAAGATGTGGAGATGCTTAACGACATTCTTGCCTATTTAGCCGCAGCGGATACAGCCCAATTCCCCTTGACATGGGAGATATCATCACGTTTTCTGAAACGCCTGGGGGTGTCCGTGAAAGTGCTGGCTGTGCCGGCCACGTGACACGCCGTCTCTTCCAGGGATGGCGAAGATTGTCGTTGAAGGCAGCTTCCATCATCGACGGCTGTTCCGGCACATTTGATCTACAGATCAAACTCCACCACCGTGGCGATGGCGTCGGGCGCTTCGGCCGGGCCGGTGCTGACGATGTCAACGAGCTTGCGGATCCGGTATTGGTCCGACTACTAGCGGTGGTTCGGTGACGCTGATCTGTGTGAATTGCAGCCCGGATGACCATTGGATATACTGGGGACGTATCGGCGAGCAGGCATCGGGTCGAATGGGGGCAATTTAATGAAAGCGGCCATGAATGCAATTGAGATGACGGCAACGGTAAACGAGGACCACCAACTTCAGTTGGACGCCCCACTGCCGTTTTTCGGTCCGCAGCGCGTGCGCGTGATCGTCCTGTACTCATCCGAAAACGACGTCGTGCACGATGAGATGGAATGGCTGAAAGCGGCTGCGAGTAATCCGGCTTTTGCTGACCTCGCCGAACCGGAGGAAGACATCTACACAGCGCTCGACGGAGATCCTTTCCGTGACGAAGCATAAAATCGTATTGATTCCCTTTCCCTTTGATGATCTTTCAAGCAGCAAGGTACGCCCTGCACTCTGTCTCACCGACCCCATTGGACCGCACAAACATGTGATACTGGCATTCATCACGAGTCGGGTCTCTGCTAGCCCCTTGGCATCTGACCTCCTGATCGACGCCAGCGACCCTGACTTTCCCGCCACAGGTCTGCGCGTTTCTTCCATGCTTCAGTTGCACCGGTTGATGACAGTGACGACAACAATGATTCGGCGCGATCTTGGGACCCTGTCGCCCAATTTGCAGGCCAACGTCAACGCCCGCCTGCATGAACTGTTGGACTGAAGATGGACGTGACGTGGCCGGGTCTGTTGAATATCCCCGCGTGTACGATCTACACTTTTGGAACCGACACTGTAGCAACGGTATCTGGCGCCTCTTTCGGGCAGGCGACGATAGGGGAATCCACATCCGCCAAGACGGGCAGTCGCGACTTGTCGGCATCAGCCGACAGATAGGCGCTACTCGCCTCCATGCCGTCAAGATGAATCTCCCCATCCTCCGGCCAGTCAAAGCCATGCAGTTAGACCTTGCCCGGCATGGCCGTGCTGCGGCGCCAGTCCACGCCCTGGAGCGGGCCCGGCTTCGCGCCGTAGATGGCCTCGTCGTAAACATCCAGCCAGGCGCCCATGGTCGCCTGCCGCTCGGCGCTGCACTGCGGCATGATGCCTCCGGCTGTGGCCCAAACGTTGGTCCGTTCACACGGGAAGCCGATTGCGGTGAATTGCAGCCCCAAGGACGATTGGATATACTGGGCGTGCATCGGCGTGTGGGCACCTAAGTGAATCGGGGCAAATTATGGACATGACGATGGCGGCACTTGAGTAGAATCGCATTGATCCCTTTTGGAGACGCCAATGGCACTTCAATACTCGGAACATACGCTTGAAAATTTACTCCACCAGATTGACGTAATGGCGACGGAGCTACAGGTTATCCGCAACACCGTCGAGACATTGCTGACAGCTGACGACCGCAAAGGAGGCACGAGACGCATCGGTGAGAGCACGAAGCGCTCAGTAGTTGAGATTCTCGCTGCTGCGCCTGGCCACCGCGTTTTCAGTTCGGCGGAGGAGGTCGACCGGTATCTCTCAGATGAGCGTACATCGTGGGACAATTAGATCTGCCCGAGTCAGGCTTGGTCTGCCTGGATACGAGTTCGGTGATCTACTCTGTGGAGAAGATTGAGCCGTTTTCCAGCCTCCTGGAGCCACTATGGTCACATGCCGGCGCCAGCATGATCAGGCTGACAGGGAGTAGCTTGCTGTTGCTGGAGTGTCTTGTCAAGCCTGTACGGGACGGTGATCGTGAGGTTGAAGCGATTTTCCGTGCGCTGTTGATCGGTTCTGCAGAGTTTCACCTCATGCCGATCACGACGGCTGTACTAGAGCGAGCTGTTCAGTTGCGTGCTGAGTTTGGCCTACGAACGCCCGATGCGATCCATGCCGCAACAGCACTTGAGGTCGGCTGCGTACAGTTTGTGACCAACGATGTTCAGTTCCGGCGTGTCACTGATCTTCCGGTTATTGTCCTAGGAGACTATCTGTGACAACCGCGTTCTCTCAACCGGTAGCGCCTTGCCGGAAGGGAAGCCGCCGATGTGGGACTTCCCACCGTCGACATACGCGCCTGTGACGCACGTGCCGGGGACCTCCAAGGTCTCCGGCACATTTGATCTACACATCAAACATCACCCTCCGGCATTCCGGGAGATTCGAATAGGGCCAACCTTCCGGTGCATCGGCAAGACCGTGTCGCAGGGGATGGGCGTGAATGGTGCGTCAGATCTGTTGCAGATACGCATCGCTGCTCGCCGCCAACGCGTTGTAGCGATCTTCAAAGAGTGTGCCGCTGCGTTGGTGAATACGATTGAAGGTGCGCGTATAGCTGACAAACACACGCTGCGGCAGCAACCGGGCCGGCTCTGGACCATCTTGGCGGACGAGCCAATGGTCGTGGTTGGGCAGCAGGCAGGTGGCGATGATGCCGATGTTGCAGTCCCGGCTGATGCGCTTGAGCAGGCCGAGCAGGCGCAGAGTGTCGTCGTTGTATCTGCAGATGGACCGGCGTCGCATGGCCTCGCCGTGAAGTTAAGGCGTGCCCAGAATCTCGTTCAGTGATCTGAATAGAAGACATATCCCTGGTCGAGACCAGCCTGGATTTCATCGTAGACGTGATCGGAGAAATGGAGCTTTGCCCAAAGCTTGGGCAGAAGGTCGAGCTGTCCGACACTTGCGAAATTTGAAATGAGGGTCGTATTGGTGATAACAGCCATGAAATTAATCGTGCCTGGTCAAAGCCTGTGCAATGACGTCCAGTTCCTGACGGACCTCATCTGCAGTTTCCGGCCCCAAACGAGGTTGGATGCCGCGTTGACGCAAGATTGCCTTCATCCGATCAAAACTCACACCGGCCATGGCGGCCGCTTTGGCTAGAGAAATTTCATGAGTTTGGTACTGAATATACTGCCCAGTCAATGCGCAGCTGAGGTCGCTCTTGCCATAATACCTGCAAGGGTTCCTCTGCAACAGTCTGTTCATCGGGGTAGAGTCCGGCCTGAACTAACTCTTGTGGTGTAACCATGATTCGTTCCTATGTCGGAGAGCATCCGTTCTCTCAGTGCCAATCGTACACAGCGGACCCATTGAAGAACCACATCCAGTTCCAGTGGGGCGCCGCCTCGCTCATTTTGCTCGTCCATGACATGCCGTAATCGCCCGACCATGGACGGCACTATCTCGGTTCGGACAGAACCATAGTAGCGCAAATGTTCGTGAAAATCAATTGCCGTCATTTTCTGCCGTGGCGATGGTATCGAACGCAACAAACGGTCCGCTGTTACCATCTCTCCATCTGCAAGTGCAACATCTGTTCGTGCCGAGGACCTTGGAGGTCCCCGGCACATTCGATCGACCTATACGTCCAGCACGACCACCGTGGCGATGGCATCGGGCGCCTCGGCCGGCCCGCTGATCACCACGTCTTCGCCCTCCTGCCGAACGGCCAACGGCGATTTCTCAATATCAGCCAGCAGATAGGCGCCTCTCGCCTCCACATCCTCAAGACGGATCTCTCCACCTTCGGGCCAGTCGAAGACATGCACATAGACGGTGCCCGGCTTGGCCGTGCTGCGGCACCAGTCCACGCCCTGGATCGGGCCGGGCTTGGTGTTGTAGATGGATTCGCCGTTGACGTCGAGCCAGGCGCCCATGTCCAACAGGCGCTCGACGCTAGGCTGCGGAATCACGCCTTCAGCCGTGGGACCGACGTTGAGCAGGTAATTGCCGCCTTTGCTGACGATGTCGATCAGCTTGTGGATCAGATCCTCGCTCGACTTCCAGTGATGATCGTCGGTTCGGTAGCCCCAGGTGTCGTTGAGGGTGGCCGGTGTCTCCCAGTCCAGGTCGACCAACTCACTCGGGATCATGTTGTCGCCGGCCGAGGCATAGTCGCCCAGCTCGTTGCCCAGACGGCCACAGACCAGGCAGTCGGGCTGTAGCTCGTTGCAGAGGTCGAGCAGATCCTGGCTCTGCTCGGTCGAGATGATCATGGGGGTGTCGAACCAGATGAGGCCGATGGGGCCGTAGTTGGTCAGCAGCTCGGTCACCTGAGCCATGACGTACTCGTGGATGTACCCATCAAAATCCTTGGCCTCTTCGTCGTAGTCCCAGTCGTTGCCGTAGCCGTTTGGGTGATGCCAGTCCTGGGTCTGGGAGTAGTAGAAGCCGAGCTTGATGCCCTGCTTTGCACATTCCTCGGCCAGTTCCTTGAGCGGGTCGCGGCCGTAGGGCGTGCCGTCGACGATATTGTAGTCGGTCTCGTCAGATTTGAAGAGGCAGAAGCCGTCATGATGCTTTGAGGTAATGACCAGGTACTTCTGGCCCGCCTGCTTGGCCAGCGAGACCCATTCTTCGGCGTCAAACTTGACCGGGTTAAATTCGGTGGCCAACTGCTCGTATTCGGCCACTGGAATCTCGGCCCGTTTCATGATCCACTCGCCGATGCCGGGGATGGTGTCGCCCTTCCACAAGCCAGCGGGGATGGCGTAGAGGCCCCAGTGGATGAATAGGCCGAATTTGACCTCGCGCCACCAGTCCAGGCGCGGGTCGGTCCGGGCGCCTGGGTCGCTGCCCGCGATCTTGCATGATGGCGGAACGTGTGTTGACCTGTTGCAGCGCCCGCGTCAAGATGTGGCTGGCTGTGAGTGAAAGATCGGTGTCCAGATCGTCAGAAATCTTCTGCAATTTTGCGACCAGGCGATCAGGGAGTTGAATGGAAAGTTTCTGCATGGTTCTCTCTCGTTTTTTGCGCTGATTGGATCAAGGAAGATGGACGGCAAACATCTGTATTATGCGCTACTTCGAACGCAAGGGCAATTGGTTGTTGAATGCGCGGCTTGTCGTGGTTTTTGATTCCACGAAGAGCACGAATGGACACGAAGAACTACATGGGATCTTCGTGTCCATTCGTGCTCTCCGTGGATCATCCATTTAGACCCTCCCCGATGAGTCCCCGCCCGGTGATCAGGTAGATCACAAACGTAGGAACCCAGTGGGTGACCATGTAATCGCTGTTGAGTGCGGCAGGCAGCCCCATTTCCCGATGGGCTTTCGCCAATTTGGTGAAGGCTGCTGCGCGCGGGTCTGTGGCCGGCAGCGCCGAGCTGATGCCGGCGAGCATCCAGGCCCGACTCATGTTGAGGCCGGCGAAATGGGCCAGTTGGCCGTTGGTAAAATCGACGACCTGGACAGGTGATAGGCGTTCGCCTACGTGGTCGACCTCGGTTTCCAGAAAACTGTCTAGCCAGCCAATGAACGTATCACTAGAAAGGACGCGACGCATCAGATCGGCCTCGGCCAGTGTCGGTGAGAGGAAGTCGACTCCAGCCGGCTCGTAGGCCAATGGCGCATTGATGTCGGATCCGAAGTAATCGATTGTGCGCTTCTCGATCAGCCCGACCAGGTCACCGGCTCCCACGGTGCGCGCCCAGTCCAGCGCCAGCCCCATAGAGAAGGCCGTTTGGTTGTGAAGGCCGCCGCGGATGGGGAAGGGTAGGCGGGATAGATAGGCCCCGAAGCGCTCGGCCGCGTGGGCTTCCAGTGGAGCCAGCGTTTGCCGCCATCGCCGGGCATTGGCACTGCCCTCGTCCCGTTCGTACTCATGCAGCTCGGCAGCCAGTTGCAGCAGCCAGGCCATGCCGTAGGGTATCTCAAAGTTGGGGCGTCCGACCAGATAAGCCATCTCGCCGGCGATGTTTGCGTCGGTCAGCGAACGATCCAGCGCGACGATGGCCTCGTCGACAAACGGGGCATCGGGATAACAGCGAATGGCCCGCACGAGTTGCCAATGGGAGTGGACAGACGAGTGCCAGTCGAAACACCCGTAGAAGGCCGGATGCAGCGAACGTGGCCCACGCACATCCTCATTGCCCTGGAGAAAGTGGAGAATGCCGTTGGGATACTCCCGGTGCAGGATCGAGATCGTGCCCGGAATGATCTGTTCGATAAGGGCCTGGTTTAACATAATCGCCATGTTTGATTTCTTAGTCTGCGATGGTTTGGGCGTTTCAGAATACTGAAGCGCACAGTGTCATTCCGACCGGAGGGAGGAATCTCACGGTGGGCTACGTTAAGATTTCACGTTCAGCTTGGCGGAACAGCGTCCGTAGGTTGGATTGGGAATCCGACCAGCCAAGCTTCGCCTAGCCAGGCGGAATGCCATTCCGCCCTACATGGGCATCATCCATAGGTCGAACTCGGATTATTTTCTACTCTGTACCCGGCAGCGTCAACCCGGCCAATTGAGCATAGACCTTCGCCACGGACGAGTCGTCATCCCCACCCATGCCCGACGCTGCCGCCATCAGGAACATCTGCAAGGCGGTCCCGGCCAGCGGCACAGGGAAGTTCTCCGCGCGTGCCGTGTCCAGGACAATGCCCATATCCTTGGTAAAGATGTTGATGGCGCTATGAGGACTATAGTCGCCTTCCAGAATGTGGGGAACGCGGTTCTCGAACATCCATGACGAACCGGCTGCGTTGGTGATCACATCGTAGACCTCGTTCGGGTCCAGGCCGAGCTTGATGGCCAGGGCAATGCTTTCGCAGGCCGAGACGATGTGGACGCCCGCGAGCAGCTGATTGATTAGCTTCATTGACGAGCCGGGACCGGCCTCGTCGCCTAGCCGGTAGACCCTGGCGGCCATCGCGTCAAGCGCTGCATCGGCTTTGGCAAATGCTGCCTCGCTGCCCGAGGCCATCACCGTGATCTCGCCCAGGCCCGCTTTGATGGATCCGCCGCTGATGGGCGCATCCAGATAAAGACGCCCTGCGGCTTCGACCGTCGCCGCCATCTCTTTGGCTGCGGCCGGTGCAACCGTGGCGCAGGAGACGAAGACGCCGTCGGCCGCCATGGCCGGCAAGGCATCGCCCAGCACCCTTTCGGTCTGCGCTGCATTGACAACGACCGAGATGGCGACATCTGCCTGCGCTGCGGCGGTTGCCACCGAATCGGCAACCGCGCCGCCGGCATCGGCAAATGCTTGACGAGCAGCGTCGGAGATATCGTAGCCGATGACATCAAGGTCGGCGCTGAACAGTGATTTTGCCATGCCCATGCCCATTGAGCCCAGGCCGATGATGGCGATGCGATTGATTTGATCGTCTGACATTTTTACTCTCCCAAACTCTTCGATGCTTTGATGATGGTGTCGATACTGTAGCTCTTCGCATGTCATTTCGAACGAAGTGAGGAATCTCTCGTTCGTCCAAGTACAGATTCCTCGCTCTGCTCGGAATGACAGAGTCGCTACAATCGTGATAGAAACTCTCCGTACAAGTCTGTCCTTTTCGTCCAAATCGTCCGCCTGTCATTCCGAACGAAGTGAGGAATCTCTGCGTCGGTAAGCGAGATATCGGTGTCAGTAAGCCTCATGCTGCGGTTGGAGCAGCCTTGGTACGATACTTGGCCGCCGAGTCAGAATCGAGGTAGAGGTTCGCGTTGGAAACCGTGCGCAGAACAGAGGCTGGGCAATCCTCAACGACGGGGCCAGTCAGCGTACTCAACACAGCGTCTGCTTTGCGCGACTCGGGCACGATGCAGAGGATGCTATTGGCCGCTAGCAACGCCGAGATCGTCAATGTGATGGCGTGGGTCGGCACCTCGTCGATGTTCTTGAAGTGGCCTTCACCCACTTGCTGCTGACGAGAGACCTGATCCAGCCGCACGACTTTCACCAGCACCGGATCCTGAAACTCGGCGAAGGGCGGATCGTTGAAGGCGATGTGTCCGTTTTCGCCGATGCCCATGGCGCACAGATCGGCCGGGTGCGCGTGTAGCAGCTTGGCGTAGTCGGCGCAGTCCGACTCCAGTTCGCCCGTCCTGGCCGTAACCGGATAGAAGGCGCCCAATTTCAGATGCTTCAGAAAATGTTCTTGCAGGAAGGTCGGGAAACTGGCTGAATGACCCGGCGGCAGTCCCACATATTCATCCATGTGGAAGACCGAAACCTTCGACCAGTCGATGTGTTTCTCTAGAGCCAACGCGCTCAGAAACGAAAGCTGCGAATTGCCGGTGGCAATGATGATGTTAGCCGAACCCTTCTGTGCAATGGCCTTCTGAATCACCGTTGCCGCCTTCGCAGCCGCGGCTCGTCCCATCTCTTCGTTGTTCTTGTAGACGTTGACAGGCAGCGAATCGACCTTTGCCTGGTAGATCGGTGGTGTTGACATGGTTGTGCTCCTCTTGGTCCTATTGAAATGATGGCGGGTGAGAGCGAGGAATGGTTAATGGTGAACGGTTATTTGTGAATGGTCAATGGCTGACCGTTAACAATTGAGCATTATCAATTCACCATTAACCGTTCATCTCCCTACCAGCCAACGACCGCCAATCATCACGCGCCACGCATCAAAAGCGTCATCGAAAACGACGATGTCCGCGTCCTTGCCTACTGCGATGCTGCCTTTGCGATCATCGACGCCGATGACGCGGGCCGGCGTTAGCGAGGCCATGCGCACGGCTTCGTGCAACGGAACGCCCACCTGTTCGACGACGATGGGGATCATTCTGTTGAGCAACGTCGTACTGCCGGCGAAGGCAGTGCGGTCGAGCAGCATGCCCACGTCGTCATGCACTTCGTAGGTCAACTCGCCCATGTGGAAGTGCGATCCCTCGGGCAGGCCCGCCCCGCTGGTGGCGTCAGAGATGATGCAGAGGCGATCAGGGCCGATGCTGCGATAGGCTAGCTTCATCAATGTGGGCGGCAGGTGTTTGCCGTCGCAGATCATCTCCACAGTCAGGTTGTCGTAGGCCAGCGAGACCTCCAGCAGGCCGGGCTTGCGCCAGGGCCCTTCACGCACGGTCGTCGACTGTCCACTCCAGACGTGGATGATGTGGTGGAGTCCGGCCTGCATGACCGGCAAAAACTCGTCTTCGGTGGCCGAGCTATGCCCGGCCGCAGCCACGATGCCCAGCTCGTTGAGGCGCAGAGCCAGTTGGCGTGCGCCCGGCAGTTCCGGCGCCAATGTGAGCATGCGGATGACATCGTGATAGGCCAGCAACTGATCCGGCGTGCCGTCATCGGGTGTGCGGAGGTTGGCCGGGTCTTGCGCACCGGCCTGTGCTGGACTGAAGTAGGGGCCCTCAACATGGACGCCCAATACCTGCGCACCCAAAACCTGCGCGCGGGCGTGTTTTTCATTCATCCAAGTTCGGGCAAAGTCCAGACAGGCGACCAGGTCAACAATCGGTGCGGTGGCCGTGGTCGCCAACAACGAGGTAACGCCGTTGCGTGCGTTCTCGCCAGTGATGATGTCGTATGCCTCTGCTGTCGGCTCGTTGAAGGTGTAGCCCAGTGCGCCGTGGGTGTGGATGTCGATCAAGCCCGGTGTGATCAGGCGACCGCCGACGTCGATGGGTTCGATATCGGCAGATAGACCATTGGTGTCGACCAGTCCGGCAATAGTCCGACCGTCGATCACAACGGCCAGCCCGGTTGCCACGCGATCTGGCAGCACTACCCGGCCATTGACCAAGGCGATCGGTTGGCTCGGTTCGATGCGGAGGTTTTCTGCCATCGCCTATTCGTGCTCTTTCAAGATCATGTAGGGCCCGCAGGTCGCCCTTTCCCCTGGTGGTTCATGTTGCGTAAGGGCATGTGTTGGTTCGGCGCAGGCAACCGCGTTAATCGGGCAGACCATTCGCCGCCAAACCATCACGTGCCCGCGGTCATGATCACCGGTCGCGAATACCGGCGACGGGTATCTTCGAGCGACGACGAGTGACGACGGGTACGTCAACGGGCGAATGGAGCGTACGCGTGGAACTGAGGTCTGTCTCCCGCCCGTCCACATGCCCCAACACGGGTCAACCCATTTGTGACAGGCCACTTTTGGTAGATTCGGTGGCGACCCGTTTTCCGCCAAACCCAGGATTATTGCCCAGGCTTTTCCAACAACGCGTCCACCACGTCATCCAACGCCGGCGTCTCCGGCGCGTCTTTGAAGCCGGCGATGCGGGTGTAGACATCGGCCGCGGCCTCATGGAAGCCGCCGGGAAGCCCGGCCCCTTCGAGGGTGGCCGCGATCTCTTCCATCTCGCCCACGAAACGCCAGGCTTTTGCCGTGACACCGCGCACGCGCCGCTCGGCCTGTTCGGCGAAGTCGGAGCCATTCCGGGACCACTGTTGGTTGAGCGCGTTGCCCACGCCGAGTTCGTCAGCAGCGGCCACGATGGCGCAGAGCAGGGCAGTCGATCCTTTGGTGTAGGCCGCAAAGCACATCTTGAGCGCCGACGCCTGTCCGATCTCGTCGCCGACGATGTTGGTCTCCAGCGGCCCTGACGCAAAGATCGATGCTGCCTCGGCAGCCTTCGCTCCAGAGAGGTGCAGCCAGGTGCTGTTGGGTTTCCACGCTGGCCCGCCGATGATGCCGCCGTCCACAAAGGTGGCCCCGGCAGCAGCCATTGCTTGACCGATGCGCTGTGCTCGCTGCGGGGCGATAGCATTGGCATCGATGTAGAGACCGGTGAAGCCGACGTCCAGCACCTGCTGTGCAAGTGCTTCGGCCGCCGCCGGGGGACAGACGCTGACCAGCACCGGGCATAGTTCGCAGAGCCGGGCCAATGATCCAGCATCGGCTAGGCCATGCTCCTCTGCCCGCTCTCGCGTAGGTTCGCTCCGACCCTCGGATGCCCAAAACACTTCATTGCCACTATTTATTGCCGACGCTGCGATGGATATGCCCATCTGGCCGGGATGTAGAATGCCCAATCGTTGTTTGTTCACATGGGTTCTCCAGCTAACTGCGGCTCAACCAAATTTCAGAAAGTTGACATCGGCTGAAGCCGGTTTCATGGTTCAGTAGGATCATCTCTCTTCATTCTATCAGCTCCAGCGCTCTCTGCCATTCCTGCGGCGTGTTGACATTGAAAAAGGAGTGAAGTTCAGGATCGAGCTGGCGCAGAATCGGCTCATCCACATAGCAGACGTGAACTTCGTCGTAGAAGTGGACGAAACGCCGCCCGCCCTCTGCCAACAGCGCCTCTATTGCCGGCAGACAGCGTCGATGGTAGAGGGCGTGCAACGGCTGTGGACGACCCTCACACCTGGGGACGACGGCATCCCATGGCCGGTTTTCGCGATCGGATGTGCGTTCAGGTTGGGGCCTATCGACCAATGCGGTAAATGCAGCGAAGAGAGTCTGCTCAATCAGCGGCAGATCACAGGCCACGGCCATGGCCCAGCCGTCGCAACGGGCTAGCCCGGTGGCCAGCCCGCCCAGCGCGCCGGCGCCGGGGTAGTCGTCCGGTACCTGTTGCACCGTCGGCGGCAATTCCGCCTCGGATGCCAGCATCGGATCATTGGCTACGACAATCGTCTGCCCGTTGACCACGTCCGACAGCCGTTCGATCACGTGCCGCACCAGCGCCGTCCCATCCGGCGGAACGGGCAAGAGCGCCTTGGCGACGCCCATGCGCCGGCTCGCTCCCCCGGCGATGACGATTAGGTCGCAGTTGAAGTGGGTCATGGTTGTCTGACAAGGTGAGGGGTGAAAAAGTGAGTTGGATGCGAGACGTTTTTCACCTTATCACCCCTCACCTTATCACCTTGTCATTTCTTCCGTCGGCTCGGATTCTCCAACCGCACTGCCGACACCTTGTACTCCGGTATCTTGGCCACCGGATCAAGGGTATGGCTTTGGGTGAGCAGATTGGCCGGGGCCTCTTTCCAGTGGAAGGTGAGGAAGACGACACCGGGCGGCACACGATTGCCGACCCGGGCCTGGGTCTGAACCTTGCCCCGCCGGCTGATGATCTGCACCGAATCCCCATCCAGCAGATCGATGGCCTCGGCATCTTCGGCGTTGATCTCGGCGTAATCCCGAGGTGCTCGCCAGTCCAGGCCCTCGCTGCGGCGGGTCATGGTGCCGGTGTGGTAATGGTAGAGCACCCGGCCCGTGGTCAGGATGAGCGGGTACTCCTCATCCGGCTGTTCGGCCGGCAACAGGGCCTTGACCGGGAAGAACTTCCCCAATCCCCGGGTGAATTTCTCCTCGTGGAGGATACGGGTGCCGGGATGATCAGTGGTTGGGCAGGGCCAGACCAAACCCTGACCGTCTGCCAACCGACGATGGTTGATACCGCCGTAGATCGGCGTGACGGTGGCTGCTTCCGCCAAAACCTCGGCCGCGGAGGCGAAATCCCAATAGCCCTCCCGGTCTCGTCCTAACTTTTCGTCCAGTCTCTTGGCGATAGCCGCCGTGATCTTCCAGTCCGGTTTGGCCGCACCTGGAGCCGATACCACCGGCCGAATCAACTGGACCCGCCGCTCGGTATTGGTGAAAGTGCCATCCTTTTCCAGCCAGGCGGCAGCCGGCAGCACGACATGAGCCAACTGGCCGGTCTCGTTCAGGAAGATATCTTGGGAGATTACCAGATCCAATGCCCGGAAACCCTCTTCCGCGTGGGTCAGATCTGGATCCGACAGCATCGGGTTTTCGCCCATGATGTACATCGCCTTCAGCTTGCCCGCTATGGCCGCGTTGGTCATTTCGACTACGGTCAAGCCAACCTCGCCCGGCAGGTCATCCAACCCCCACTGCTCGGCAACAGCTTTGCGTTTGGCCTCGTCGGTAACGGGCTGGTAACCGGGCAGTACGTTGGGCAGCCCGCCCAGGTCGCAGGCGCCCTGAACGTTGGCCTGACCGCGCAGCGGGTTGACCCCGGTGGAGGGTTTCCCAATCTGGCCGCACAGCATCGACAGATTGGCCAGCATATGGACCAGGTCGGTGCCGTTGCTGCGCTGGGTAATGCCCATCGCATACAGAATCGTCGAGTGGCCGCGAAACGGTTTCTGATCGTCAGCCGCAGATCCGGCATCGAAGATCGAGTGCCAAAATTCCGTTCACCCAGGGCGTACATCCGGGCCGCCAGCTCGATCTGATCGGCCGGAATGCCGGTGGCCAGCGCGGCCACCTCGGGCGTCATCTCGGCTACGCTCTCTTTGAAGGCGTCGTACTCCTCGGTGCGGGCTTCGATGAACGCCAGATCGGCCCACCCTTCCCGAACGATGACGTGGGCCATGGCCAGGAAGATGTAGATGTCATCGCCCGGTTTGGGCTGCAGATGAAGGGTGGCGTGATCGGTCATGGGCACGGCCCGCGGATCGAGGACGATCAGGTGGGCCCCTTTTTTGACTGCCCGGACTACCTCGTAGCTGAGCACCGGGTGGGATTCAGCTGTATTGGAGCCGGTGATGAGAATGCAGTCTGCGTCGCGAATTTCGTGGATCGAGTTGGTCATCGCCCCACTGCCAAAGCTTGTCGCCAGACCGGCGACGGTGGTGCTGTGTCACAACCGGGCACAGTGATCGATGTTGTTTGTGCCCACCCCCGCTCGCATGAATTTTTGAAAGATGTAATTCTCTTCGTTGGTACAGCGGGCCGAGGTCAGCCCGGCAACAGCGTCGCCGCCATCCTGGCTGATGATGGCGGCCAATTTATCGGCGGTAATATCGATGGCCTGCTCCCAGGAGACCGGCACAAAGGCGTCGGTATCAGGCTTTCCTTCCAGCACGGTCGTCTCGGAGAGTTCCCACGGCTCGTCGGTCAGACCCAGCTCGTAGGCCAGATCTTTGCGGACTAGCGGCTGGTTCAGGCGGTCGGGACTGCTGACAAAATCCCAGCCGGAGCGACCCTTGACGCACAGAAATTCGCCGTTGACCGGTGCTTCGGGGTAGCCCTGGGCGTAAACAATATCACCGTTGAGGGCATACTCTACGCCGCAACCCACGCCACAGTAGCCGCAGGTGGTCCGTATGCGTTCAAGTTCCCATTCCCGGCCTTTGCCCAATCTTGATTTGGGCATCAAGGTGGCGGTCGGGCACACTTGCACACAGCTCCCGCAGAATACGCAAGAGGAATCTTTCATAGGCCAGTCGAAGGGAGTGGCGATATGGCTTTCAAAGCCACGCCCGGCGTATTCGAAGGCATCGGCCCCGACCACTTCGTTGCAAACCCGAGCACATTTGCCGCATAGTATGCAGTATTGGTGGTCGCGAATGAAGAAGGGATTGTCATCCTGATAAAGTTCACGCGATAGTTCAAAATCATAGCTGGTGCGGGTAATGTCATATTGGTAAGCGTAGTCCTGCAGGTCACAACTGCCGCTCTTGTCGCAGGTGACACAGTCGAGCGGATGGTCCGAAACCAGCAGGTCGATCATGTCACGCCGGATGGCTTCTACCTGTTCGGTTACGGTGTTGATGACCATGCCGTCGGCACACTGCAAGCCGCAACTGGCCTGCGGATCGGGATTGCCTTCGATCTCCACCAAACACATGCGGCATCCGCCCGACGGCGCCAGATCCGGATGGTAGCATAGGCGAGGAATGTCAATGCCGTTGGTCAGGGCCGCTTCCAGAACGGTGGCCCCAGCGGCGGCTTCTATTGATTTCCCGTTAATCGTCAGTCCTGTCATCTGTTTGTCTCCCATTGGATTGTAGTCCAATCTTAGGCCATTGCAAGCAAATAACTATCCTGCACGTCCCCGGCACGCACCTGCAGCACTCTGGTAATTGAACCGTTTCTGGTGCGTGCCGGCGACGTTGATGTCCCTGCGCTGACCTCAGGCTTCGGCCACCGCTGCGGGTTGAATGAGCAGATTCTCGTACTCTTCAGGGAAGTAGCGCAGCGTGCTGAGGACCGGGTTGGGCGCGGTCTGTCCCAGCCCGCACAAACTGGATTTTTTGACCGTTTCACATAAACGTACCAGTTGGTTCAGATCAGCGTGGGTGGCTTGGCCGTCGATGATTTTTTCCAGTAGGTGTTGGATTTTTTTGGTGCCTACCCGGCAGGGTATACATTTGCCGCAGCTTTCATCCACACAGAATTCCATAAAGAATTTGGCCACTTTGGGCATCAGATTCTTGTCATCCATGATCACCAATCCTCCGGAACCCATAATGGAACCTAATGCCTGCAAGCTTTCATAGTCTAGGGGGGTGTCGAGGTGGCTAGACGGAATACAGCCGCCGCTGGGTCCGCCGGTCTGAGCCGCCTTGAAGCTGTGTTCACCTGGCACGCCGCCGCCCATCTCCTCAATAATCTCACGCAGGGTGATGCCCATCGGCACTTCAATGAGACCCGTATTGGTTAAGTCGCCGGTCAGGGCAAAGACTTTGGTCCCTTTGCTCTTTTCCGTACCAATGCCGGCAAACCAGTCGGCCCCGTTTTCGATGATGGGGGCGACGTTGGCAAAGGTTTCTACGTTGTTGATGAGGGTGGGATGTCCCCACAGACCGCTGTCGGTTGGATAGGGCGGACGAATGCGAGGCATACCCCGATCGCCTTCGATGGAAGCCATCAGAGCGGTTTCTTCACCGCACACAAACGCGCCGGCCCCAATGCGAATTTCGCATTCGAAACTGAAGTCGCTACCCATCACTTGTTTGCCCAGAATGCCTCTGCGGTTGGCCGCCCGGATGGCTCGTTCCAACCGTTGAACGGCGATAGGGTACTCGCCGCGTACGTACAGATAGCCCTGTGTGGCCCCGGTGGCATAACCGGCAATGGCCATGCCTTCCAGAATTCGGTGGGGGTCGGCTTCCATGATGGTGCGGTCCATATAGGCGCCTGGGTCGCCTTCATCTCCGTTGGCGATGATATATTTTTCGTCGTCAGCGACGTTGTGCAAGAAGGTCCATTTCAGTCCGGTCGGGAATCCGCCTCCCCCCCGGCCTCTCAAACCGCTGCGGATGATTTCTTCGCACACCTGTTCGGGCGTTTTTGTTTCCAGTACTTTGGCCAGGGCGCGGTAGCCGCCGCGGGCTACGTAATCACCCAGAATCTCGGGGTTCACCAGGCCGGCATTCGCCAGCACGACTTTGGTCTGGCGGGTAAAAAACGGAATGTTCTCGGACAGCACCGAGTTTTCGAGTTTGTTCTTGATCTGCTTCTGGACGCCGGCCTGAGAACGGAGCGTGTCCACTGCCCCGACATCTTTGGCTCCATCTTCCGATTCTTCGTCGAGAACATGGGCTTCCAAAATCTGTTGGGTGAGTTCAGCGGTGACTTCTTGATAAAGAACATCGGTGGACTGGTTCTTTGCCTGAACTCGGACCATTGGCCCGTGGCTGCACAACCCCATGCAGCCGGTGGGCACCAGTTGAACCTCTTGGCGAAGCTTGTTGGCTTTGACAGCCTGTTTGATGGTTTCCAGTACAGGAGTTGAGCCGGAGGCCAGACAGGCGGTGCTGGCACAACAAAATAGCCGGCATCTGTACTTGCTCTGCTTTTCCTGCTCCTTTGCGGCCATTTCCTGCAGGGCCTCTGAATTGAAAGCCTTTCTGGGTGGCATTATCAGATTTCTCCTAAACTGATGGCGCTTCGGGATTATGCCTTTGTAGGTCGGTGCGTCCTCGCCCGACGCTCTGGTCGATGCCCGACCTACGGTAATCGTGTTCTCGTGCTGCTGCGTTCCGAGGGATCAGGCTGGTACCGGTTCTGTCGCAAGTTCATCCGCTTCCAACAGGTTCTTTATCTGATCGAGGGTAGACTCTGTGGTGGCTTTCCCCACTACGTTGCCGTCAACGACAAGGACCGGAGCCAGTCCGCAACTGCCCAAACAGCGTGCTATTGAAACGCTGAATTTGCCATCGGGCGTAGTTTGGGCCTCTTCGAGGCCATATTTTTCTTCCACGGCACGCACAATTTCTTCAGCGCCTTTTACGTAACAGGCTGTGCCGGTGCAGACAATGCAGGTATGATCGCCCAGAGGAGCAAACGAAAACAGGTGGTAAAAAGTTGAGACGCCATAAACTTTGCTTAAGGGTACGCTCAACACTTTTGATATATATATCAGTAACTCTTCAGGTAGATACCCAAAAGCTTCCTGAGAAGTGTTGAGTACTTCCAGCAGGGCATCGGGTCGGTAATTGAGCCGTTTCAAGGCCCGCAAAACCAGCTTCATACGCGGGTCATCAGCATATGGGGTGTTTTCTATACCGTTGGTTTGTGCCATAGCGCCTCTCCCTAAATATCGGTTAGGATGATCGGGGGTTGGTTCGTGATGAGTTTATGACGATAAACCTCACGAATCACGTCCTTTGTTGGCCAGAAAGGGGGTGTGATAAATTTTGACTCAAAGGACTGGACTTGGTCGACAATTGAGCATACCAGATCCAAATGCTCTCCCAATGGCTCACTCTATCACCCTTTCAATCCCTCACCGTGTCAATCCGCTCAGGCCCTGTGTAGACGCGCAGACTCCCGCGGCGAACATAGCCGATGACCGTGATATTCCACGCCCGGGCCAGCACCAGGGCACGGCTGGTCGGTGAGGTGCGCGAAGCCAAGATCTGCGCCCCCATCTTGGCCGCCTTTCCCACCATTTCAGAACTGATGCGTCCCGTTGTCAAGATGAGGCTGCCTGCCGGATCGATCTCCTGACGCATGGCGTGACCCCACAGTTTGTCGATGGTATTGTGACGTCCCACATCTTCGCTGATCAGCAGCAGATCTTCGGCTGTAGACAGGCCTGACGTATGCACACCGCGGGCGATGGGATAGAGCCGCTCGGCTGCACGCATGTCGAAGTAGCGGTCGATGACGGCCTGGCTGGTCAGGCAGAGGCCGTTGGGCAGGGGGCGGCGCACCTGCCGAAGATCGTCAAAAGTGACGCCGCCGCCGCAGCCTGTGGTGCGGATGGGGCTTCTGGTCGCTGGAATGTCGTGGTGTAGCCGGACGTCTACGCCAGCGCCTGCGGGTGAGAGCGCCAGCGAGACAACGTCTTTCATGCCCTCGATAAACCCTTCGTTGCGGAGAAAGCCGAGAGCCAACTCTTCTAGATCCACTGGCGAGCACATGAAGGTCGCCAGCTCTCGTCCGTTGACCTGAAGCGTGACGGTTGCCTCGTCGATCACTGCGCCGTCGACAGGGCGCAATGATCGGCCGTTGCTCACGAAATAGGTTGTGGGCAGATAGCCATCGGCCATAGTTTTGCTTTCGGTTCAGGCGATAAGATGGTCGTTGAGCGGAATGTGATCATGATAGCACAGGGCGGCACCATGTCAACACAGATTGACACGTCTCATAGCGCAATGGTTCATCAATCCCTGCTGGCTGCCCTGTTGCTATCGAGCTGGAGCTCGCCACCAACCGAGGAAGGCTGAGACGCCCTCTACGGTTGTAGATCCGTCGCCGCATCACGCTTTTAAGAAATTGGCTATGATGTGTGGTTGTTTGCGGACGCGTGGCTATCTAGTTTTGTCAGCAGATCAGATATCGCCCGTGCCAACGTTAAACATCGAGCTCGTTCCTCTGCGTCATTCCGATCGCCGTCAGACAGTTTCACGGATGACAGATCCAAGGGTCGACCGACGATATCTGCATACCAACGTGAGTGGAACCACATCGGCTGCTTCAATGCCAGCGTGTGGTAGGTCAGCGCGCAGCAAAGATCCTTCCGGACCATGAAATAGAGTGCGGCAGCAGGCAGCGCCTGATTCATGGCGTGATTGGCCCCTGTGCGGCGAGCAAGTTGCAGGGATTCGCGAAGGCAAGGCAAGGCCAAATCGGCTCGCTTCCGGCCCAAATGGGCCATGGCCAGGGCTGTCAGATTTCGAGCCAATTCATCTGGATGGTCGATGGAGCGGGACGTTTCCACGCTTGCTTGCGCCAGAGTTCGAGCGCGATCCAGGCGGCCCGTGGCCAGGGCAGCCCAACTGAGGAGCATCTGCACGGCAGCAACGCCGCGAGTATAATTGATCCCTTGCGCCAGGCTCAGGGTTGGGATCAGCAACTCGTCCGCCTGCTCATAGGATCCCATGTGAATATAGGCGGCGCCGGCAGTCCATTGGTACATGGATGCCCAATACTGGTTGCCCAGCTCATGGGCGATGGCCGCGCTGGACAGGCTGAGATCTAGCGTCTCGTCGAATTTCCCACAGCTAGTCAACGTCCAGCCAAGCAAATTGCGCACCGTTGCGATATAGATCCGATCTCCGCTCGCCTCCTCCGCCAGCGTGACGCACTGGCGAAAATATGTTTCGGCATCCTCAAATTTCCCCTGGCCGTTAGCGCACAAGCCCAACCCCATCAGGCTATCGGAGACGCCGGTATTGTCGCCCAAGGTCTGAAATGTGTTCATGGCTTCCAAATTCAGGGCGTTGGCCTCGTCATATCGATTCTTGTGCCAATAGACGATCGCCTTTTCCAACAACAGATCGGCGATTTCCCTCGACGCGCCCAATTCACGGTACAAGGATTCACTCTCGTCATAGAGCGCTTGAGCCTGTTCATATTCGCAAAGGCGCACCGCGGCAATTCCTTGATGGAACAATAGATCTGCCCGTGTTCGCCGGCTGTCGGATGCGGCCAAGATCGGGTCATCAATGATCGAGAGGGCCCTCGTCCAACTCTCTTGCCCGGCCTCGTCCCCGCGTTCTCGGTAGAAGACTCCTTGCCACATGAGCAGTCGAGCCGTCAGCGCCAACGCGTCGACATTCTGTGTCTCCTCTTGGAGCAGACCATCGATACTGTCGATGGCTCGCCTGCACAGATCAACGCCGTCAATGATATGACCGCGGAATTTCTCGTATTGGCAAAGCCCATCCACAGCCTTGGCCAGCAGATCTAGCCTGCGTTGGTCAGCAGCCCAGTACCAGGCACTGTGCAGATTCTCACGCTCCGGCCCGATCTGGGCCAAAGTGGCCAGATGGTCCGGCCCGTCCAACATGGGCGCTTTTTCCGCCAAGAAATCGATGAAGAAAATCGCGTGACGCGAGCGTGCAGCCTTTTCGCCTGTCGGGTCATCGGCCAGGATTTCGGCAGCGTATTGGCGCAACAGTTCATGCACGGTGAACCGATTCGGCCCGACAGATTGCACCAATGATTTGTCCAGCAACCGCTTTAGATCCCGGATGGACAGGCCGGCAACCGTTTGTCCCGCAGTTGCAGTCCAGCCGCCTCGAAAGACCGAAAGACGGGGATAGACTTCTTGCTCATGTTCACTGAGCATGGACCATGTTGACGCAAAGACTGCTCGCAGGCTGCGTTGGCGGTCGGGCAGATCCTGAAGGTCAGATTCCAGGAAGTCCAAGCTCTGGTCGATGCGGTCGACAATATTCTGTGGCGTGAACAGCTCAACCCAACCAGCGGCAAGTAGGATGCCGAGAGGCATCCCCTGCACCAAGGTGCATATGCGATTCACAGCAGAAAGATTGTCGGCGGTCAACTGGAAACCTGGGCGCTGTAGACGGGCTTGCTGCACAAAGAGCTGGACGGAGTCGCTGGGGCCATTCGACTCTTCACCTTCGTCTGACGCGGGCAAGGGCAATCCATCGACGGGAAAAACAGACTCGCCCTGCACATTGAGCCGGGCGCGTGAAGTGACCAACGCTGTCACGCCTGGTGCTGCCTGCAAAAGCTCGACCATCGTGGGTGCGGCCACCAACAGATGCTCGAAATTGTCCAGGACCAGGAGAAGCTTTCGATTGCGCAGATAATCGGTCAGTTGCTGTGTCGGCGATGAATCTGAGGCTTGGGTAAGGCCCAGCGCAAGGATGATGGCTGACGACAACTGTCCAGGATTTTCCAGCGAGGCCAGTTCGACAAAGATGGCTCTGTGGTCGAACTGATCGACAAAACGGTCGGCCAGTTCCAGCGCGAGTCGACTTTTGCCGATACCGCCCGGCCCGATGAGCGTGATAAGCCGTCTGTCCGGCTCTCTGAGCAAGGATGACAACGCTGCCAATTCTTGCTCGCGTCCAATCAGCGGCGTAAGCCTGACGGGCAGGTCCAGCTGAGTCGCACTTGGTTCAGACGACGATGAAGACGGTTCAACAGGCGCGCGGGGCGAGAGGTTTTTGGCGAGAATGGCTCGATAAAGCTGCATCGTCTCGTCATCAGGCTCAACACCCAACTCTGCAGCCAGGAGCTGGGTGCAGGCGTCAAATTGACGACGGGCTGCGGCCCACTGACCGGCCCAGGCGTAAAGCCGCATCAACGATCGATGGGCACTCTCATCGTATGGGTCGAGCGCAAGCTGGTTACGAGCGAAGGGAATTGCCTGGTCAATTTCGTCGCGTTCAACGTGGAGGTCGATCAGGTCAGCCAGCGCTGCGCCGAGTTGATGTCCCAATTCCTGGCGTTGAAAGAACTGCCACTCGTCAAACTCGGGACAATCCGGCAGGGTGAATCCGGCCATGAAATCGTCTCGATACAGAGCCGTCGCGGTGCGCAGTAGTTCAGCTTTTGAGTCAATTGAATCTTTTGGTTGCGTTGTGGCGGTGGCCAGCAAGCTGCGGAACTCAGCTAGGTCCAGATGCAGATCGGTGTTTGCCAGCTCGACTGTTTCGTGGTCTGTACAGAGTCGATCCGGGTCCAGGGCTTGTTTGAGCGCTGAGAGGCTGCGGCGCAGGTAGGTGTAGGCCCGGCTTTGACTTGCGTCAGGCCAGAGCAACGCGGCGAGGGTCTCTCGACGGTGAGGTTGCTTAGTCACCGCTAGGAAAGCCAGCAGCGCTTCGCTTTTGCGGCGCCCCAGATTGAGCGGCGCCGCATCCAGAATGAATTCGGGCGCGCCAAGGAGGTTGATCTCCAGCTTCGACATGGTCAGGTCTCAGAGTATTGGAAGTGACCGGCTATCTGTCATTCTAGCCCAATGATCGATCAACTTCAACTGGAATTTAGTGGATCGCTGATTGGATCGCTGATTGGTACGCCGCAGGTTCGCCCGGCGCCTATGATGATGTCAGGAACAAACACACATTCACAAAAGGAGATCAACCATGTTAGGTCAGCAGAAAAAGTACGCTATTCCGGGGTGGAGCATTATTCTTATGGCCTGTTTGCTGTTGTTGGTTGCGGTTTCACTCATCATGCGCACGACGGGCGTTGGGTTGAATGTCAGTCTGCTGGACAGGGCGGCGAGACCGCAGGGAAGTACAGAGTCGCTGGCTCAACCGTCCGTTGACTTGCTACGAGCGGCCAAGCCTGACTTCACCGGCGGTTTCGTGCCCGAACCGACGATGGGTGAACGGGCAGTCTCGGTGGAAGTACTACGAGCGGCCAAGCCGGACTTCACCGGCGGGTTCGTGCCCGAACCGACGATGGGTGAACGGGCAGTCTCGGTGGAAGTACTACGAGCGGCCAAGCCGGACTTTACGGGAGGATATGTCCCGGAGGCGACGATTGACAGCCAAGAGTTCGCAACGGATGTGGAGTTTCCTCTCTATGACCAAGAACCGAACCTCCATTCTTCGTGAGCAATGACGAGAACGGGATATCCTGGGAAGGCTATCCACAAACAACGCATCACAAGGACGTTTTCTGTTCCTGTGATGCGTTGTTTGTAGACTTACACAGATGGTTTCTAGACCGACTCATTCTGTGGAAAGCGCCTCGTCATTGCTCCATTGTCTCATCGGTTGAAGCGCTATGTGGAGTGCATTTTCCATACGCGTGGGTTCTCGAAGAAGCGGCACTCGACTTCCTGCAAGGCTGCGGCCAGTATCTCGGTGAAGTGGGCCAGACCCCGGTTTTCAGAAACCTCGTGGCTGGTCTCGATCATGGGGATGCCACATTCCTGGGCGAAACGGAAACCGTAGTTGTCGGTCTCGCCGGCAATGAAGACGTCGCAGCCCTGTTCGATGAGCTTCTGCTGATAGCCGACGTTGACGAAGAGGGCCATGCCTCCCCAGGGCAGGCCAACCCGGCTTACGCGCCGGTCCATGTTCACAAAGCCTTCATCTGACCCGGAAATGCGGACGCCATCCATATCCAGCAGCTTCTGCACGCGTTCAGCCAGTTCACCCAACGAACACTCAGGAATCTCATAGATTTTGACGAAGCCCTCATTGTGGACTGGCTTGCCCAGTCCAAGCTGGTTGGCGAAGTCGTCGAGGATACAGATTTCGTCGACCGTGCCGTGGAGACGAAGATGGGTCAGCCCATACTGTTCCAATAGGCCGGCGCGCTTTGCGTTGACCGGCCAGGTCTCCCAGCCCGCCGGCGGCTTCTCGGCGTTGACCACATCGTATGGATAGAAGAGACTTTCGTGGCCGATAAGGAGTTCGTGCCCCGCCTTGCCGGCTGCGCGGATGGCATCGGGTGTGGCCATCCAGGCGACGGTCACGCCGCTGATCTCGCGATCAGCCGGCCCGAAATGGACGCCTTCGTCGCCGTTGATCGGGTGGCCGGTCAAGGATTCGACATACTGGATGATGTTGTTGATCGTTGTCATGGGTTTACCTGAATTTCTACTTGAGCTGTTTTCTCAGGCGTCGCACAACGCCCTTGGTTTTGACGTCCTCGACGACCACAGAATCGCATTCGTTGAAGGCGGCGAAGTCTTTCAGCTTGGCGGCAAACGCAGCCACAAAGTCATCGGTGACATCGAACCAGGGCTCAAACTGCAAACGGCGAACGTAGAGCACCCGATCTTTGCGATCGGCCTTGGGATCAAATCGGCCCACGAGCCGGTCGCCCCACAAAATAGAGAAGACAAAGTAGCCGTAGATGCGCTTGGGTTCGGGGACATAGCATTCAAGGGTGTAGTGGAAATCGTAGAGTCGCTCCAGGCGCTTGCGCTGGATGATGGCATTGTCGAAAGGTGACAGCAGAGAAACCTCGGGCTCAGGCGCCGGATCGTCGATATAGTCGAGAGCTGTCGTCAGGGCGAAATAGGTGACCTTTTCAACGCCTTCGACTTGCAGCGGGACAACCTCTCCACTTTCCATCATGCTCGTCAACGCGGCGTCTGTCACAGATTTTTCCGCTGCGCGCAGATGATCGCGTATTTCCCGTGAGGGCGCGAGACCGTGGGCCGAAAGCGCTCGTCGGACGAGAAATTGTCCCAGCTCATCCTCATCGGGCTTATGCGTGTCGACATCGTCGGGCAACACGCGTTCGGTCAAGTCGTAGACGCGCTGGAAACCGCGTCGCTCGGATATCATCAGCTCCCCGCGCCAGAAGAGTAGCTCCAACGCGATCTTGGCGGGCTTCCAATCCCACCATGTGCCCCGTTGGGTCCCCGGCGGCGGCTCAAAATCTTGGGAACGCAGCGGCCCCTCGGCGCGGATGCGCTGCAAAACCGGCTCAAGCATGTGGCCGCACCTGTCCATCCGTTCCACCGCCCATTTGCTGGTCGGTGGCTGGCGATGCCGTTCCTTCTGCGGCAACGTGAAGCGGAAATCGCCCATGGGTAGATAGGATGCGGCGTGGCCCCAATACTCGTAGATGCGCCGATCCTCGGCCTGCAACTCATGCAGCATCTGTGGCCTGTATTTTGGATGGCGGACCCAGAGCGCATTGTGATGGGCGCGGGCCACGACCGAGATCGTGTCGATCTGCACATAGCCTAGCGTTTCGATGGTCTGGGCGATCGTTTCTTTGCCGTCGAACGTGGCGTCGCTTGAGTCGAGACGTTGGCCGGCCAACGCAAGCCTGCGCGCCTCTTCGAGCGAGAGTGTAGTGTCGTTCATGACTCTGTTCCAGGCGCCAGCGCTGCGACCATACCTTTACGGATGTAGATAAACCAGTAGGCTAGCCCGACCATCAGCGAGCCGCCGATGATGTTGCCGATGGTCACCGGCAACAAGTTGACGATGAAGAAATTGCCCCAGGTGAGATTGGGAAAATCGGTAGGCAGCTTGCTGATCGACGCCCAGAAGTCCGGCCCGGCCCACGCCTTGACGAAGAGGCCCATGGGGATGAAGAACATGTTGGCGATGCTATGCTCGTAGCCGGCGGCCACGAAGGCGGTGACGGGAAAGAGGATGGAGAGTATCTTGTCAGTTGTGGTGCGGGCGCTGAAGCAGAGCCAGACAGCCAGGCAGACCAGGGCGTTGCAGAGCATGCCCAGAGCGATGGCTTGCCCGAATTCAAGACCGGTCTTGCCTTCCGCAATGCTGAGCATATTGAGGCCGACTGCGCCGCGGCCGAAGGTATATTGGTGTGCGAAGAAGACGAGCAGGGCTGTGGCGATGGCGCCGATGAAATTGCCGACGTAGACGATACTCCAGTTGCGGAGCAGCTTCCAGGTCGAGACCCGTCCGTCTGCCCAGGCCATGATGATGAGGTTGTTACCGGTGAACAGTTCGGCTCCGGCCACGATGACCAGGATGAGTCCAAGACAGAAGACCAATCCGCCGGCCAGTCTGTTCATGCCGTAGGACAGATGCCCGGCCGCTCCGGTGGTGACCGTCGTAGCGAAGATGGCGCCAAGTGCGATGAAGGCCCCGGCCA
>CAWKCP010000022.1:0-25938 GCA_963848115.1 uncultured Chloroflexia bacterium
GCCAGCCCGCAGCAGTATGATGGTTTGAACAATGGGTTGAACCACTTCGAGGTGCGTGCCATCGATGCTGAGGGCTTTGCAGATCCAAGCCCGGTTGCCGAGGACTGGACGATTGCGGTCACCACGCTGCAAACGACCATCATCGAAGCACCCAGCGACCCGACCTTCAGCCGAGATGCGAACTTTGTCTTCACGGGCGCCAACAGCTATGAATGCTCCTTGGATACTGCTGCTTACACCGTCTGTAACGGTACGCAGAGCTATACAGGGCTGCGTGACGGTCCACATGTCTTCTTGGTACGCGGCTTGGATGGCTCGGACAGCCAGGGAGCAGCCACGCGTTTCACCTGGCATGTAGAGAACGAACTGCCCGTCGCCGATGATCAGTCTGTGACTACGTTCCGGGATGCGGCCGTCGATATCACCCTGACCGCTAGCGACACTGATGCGCTGACCTATCAAGTGGTCGGTGTGCCCGCCCACGGTGTCGTGCGGTTCATCGCCCCCAATGTGGTGCAGTACGCACCGGATTCGGGCTTTGCCGGTCTGGATAGCTTCACCTTCCGGGCCACCGATGGCCAGGCCTATTCCGCTCCCGCCACCGTCACGGTTCTGGTCAACTACGAACCGGTCATTGCGGTGGATCCTGCAACACAAGGGGTACAGTACAGCGACGGCATCGCACCGGTGACAGTGACCGTCGACGATCTGGACTCGGCCGGCAATACGCTGGTGATCGCATCTACTACCTGGTCAGACGGCATCAACAGCTATCCCGGCCTTCCCGCTCAGCTCACGCTGAATCGCGTGTCGGACAACGCCGACACTGTCCCCGGCCAGGCCGTCTGGACGCTGGCCGGTACGACAGACCTGCCGGTGGGCGTCTACACCATCACCCTGATTGCTGACGACGGAATCGGCGGCTCAATCACGGGCGACCCTGTGGAGATAGTGATTGAGGTGGCGCCGGAGGACATTATGGTCCGCTTCCACGGCGGCAACCCCCGGGCGGTACAGGTGGTGACGGCGGGCGACGACAATAGCGGTTCGTTCGAGCTGCGGGTCGATATCAAGGAACTCTATCCTGACAACGGTGTGTCCGTGCTGCCGGGCGACATCGCCCAGGCCCACGTGCGTATGCAACTGGCGCCCATCGGCCCCGGCGGACCGGCTGACCCAATCACCAACTGCACGACCGAGCTTCATGATGTGGACTACGACGCTCGTCTCACGGTTACGTGCAGCTTCAACGCCGTGCCCATCAATACCTACGCCGTCGCAGTGACGGTCGACGGCGCCTACTACAGCGGCTTTGATGAGGATGTCGTCACGGTCTACGACCCGAGCCGGGGCTTCACCACCGGCGGCGGCCTCTTCACCTGGCCGGGCAGCGCCGGCGACGAGACCAGCTTCGGCTTTGGCATGGAGTACAACAAGAACGGCAAGAACCTTAAGGGTAGGCTGACGGTCACGCGCCGTCTTGCCGACGGTTCGCTCTTCCGTATGAAGAGCAACGCCCTGGATGGCCTCGCCCTGGGTACCGAAAAGTCATCCGACTTCAGTTGGGCCACCTTCAGCGGCAAGACCAACTTCTACTCATCGGCAACGGATACGTCGGAAGGCAACTACACCTTCATCGCCTATGTGGAGGACCATGGCGAGTCCGGCGATACCTTCTGGCTGCAGGTGAAGGACAAGGACGGAATCGTGGTGGCGGAACTATCGTTGCCGGAAGAGGCCTCAGTGAATGTCGTCTCCATCACGACCGGCAACATCGTGGTGCCGGCGGGGAAAGTGCGGAGCGCGGACAGCGGCGCCGAGTCGCCGTCCGATGACCCGAATGACTCGATACAGGAAACACCGGTGGAGGAAACCCTGGCGAAGGAAACACCGGTCATCGAGGACAAGGCAACGGGCGACGACGTGTCAGAGCACATGATCTTCTTACCGTTCGTCCAGCGCTAAGGATTGGGGCACAGGCCAATCCTACTCCGGTTAGAGTAAGATTGGCCTGTGCCGCGAATGTTTGAACGATACGATTCCGGCTCTCTGCGGAATCGTGTGGCTAGACCTCCGGGAGGTGTCCACAAACGGCGGACGGAGACATCCCGCCGCTGGACACCTCCCGGAGGTCGGGTTTCGTACCCTCCGATAGTCCTAAAGAGCCACAATTCCTCGGAACAGCCAGACTTGCATCGTCCCAACCCTCAATCAATGTATGAAACCTTATAATGTCAGAGCATTTGTTCTGAAATGATATCTTTGTGGATCGAAGCCTGATCCTCCCCCACTCAGCCTGTTCAGCAGATTACAGCAAGGAAGCATGTATGTAGAGCGCAGTCAATTGGTTTGAGATTCCTGTGGCAGACATGGATCGGGCACTCAGGTTCTACAACACGGTACTCGCGATCAAAATGGAGGCAACGGAGATGATGCCCGAATTCCAATCAGCCTTATTCATCGAAGACGATGGTACCGGCGGATGGCTGAGCCAGCGTGAAGGCTGTACGCCCAGCATCGAGGGGTCATTGGTCTACCTCATTTGGGGCGATGATCTGAGTACTGTTCTGGACCGGGTTGAAGGTGCGGGCGACAAATCACCATGTCGAAATCGAGTATCGGTGAAAAGGGCTTCATCGCCTTCTTCATCGACAGTGAAGGCAACAAGGTCGGTCTGCATTCGATGGCCTAGCAGGCTGTCGGAGCGATAATTGATAGGACCCGGATGAATCGGATCGGGCCGATATCCGCGGATGAAATCGAAGCGAGCCCGGCTCTTTTGGCAACCTCCTCGCAATCCCCGATCTGTCGGGTGTGGCTCAAGTTGGGGGCACGTGGAGCGGTCGCCTCTCCCTGCTTCACCTCCTGGACGGAGGCTACGCGTCCCGGCAGGGTGAGGCAAACCCGCCCCCGGCGTGAAATGCACCCTGTTCTATCGATTCTCTTGTTCTGGATCTCTCCATCTGCTACACTGGATCTAACGATATCCGCTGAAGATCCAACAGTGTGTACAGAGAGGATAGGCAACGATGACACGAAGCGAATTGGATTTGCCGCGCGATCTGGGCGACGGTCTGTTGCTGCGCTGGGCCACCGTCGACGATACTGAGCAGATCGTCGCCTTCAATACGCAGGTTCACGCAGACGGTCCAGACGAGCCTGCCGTATCGGTCGGCGCCTGGACTGCCGACCTGATGGGCGGCAAGCATCCGATCGTGACGCCCGCCGATTTCACGGTGGTCGTGGACACCAATACACTGGAGAATGGACGGCCCAAGCTCGTCTCATCACTTGTTCTTCTGTCGCAGACATGGTGCTATGACGGCATCGAGTTCGGGTTCGGCCAGCCCGAATTGGTGGGCACGCTGCCCGGCTACCGGCGCCGTGGGCTGATCCGCGCGCAGATGGATGCGGTCCACGAACTGAGCCGATCTCGCGGCGAACTGGCCCAGGGCATCACCGGCATCCCCTGGTACTATCGACTCTTCGGCTATGAAATGACGGTCAACCTGGGCGGCAGCCGCTCGCTCTACTGGGCGCGCCATAAGAAAGATGCATTCGATCCGCATGGCGCCTACACGATGCGAACTGCGACCCTGGCCGACGTGCCGCTGCTTCAGGAACTCTATGCTCGAGCCGTGGAACACAGCCATCTAAGTTGGGTGCGTTCCGACGAGATGTTGGCCCACATCATCGCCGGCCAGCGTCGTGAATCGGACAAGTATCGAGAGGTCAGAATCGTTGAGGAGCAGACGGATGACTCAGCGTCTGTCGACGTTCTGGGCTACTTTGTTCAGTCTCAGCGCAGGGGCCGCTACGTCGTTGAAGAACTGGCGGTGGCTGAGGGCAAGTCCATGCGCGAGTTGGGACTCTTCATCGCCAAGACATTGCAGGAAGAGGCGGAGGCCTACAACGTTGACGGCGAGGTCCCGATCATATCGATCTCTTTCGGACTCGGCGAGGTTCATCCGCTCTACACGGCCCTCGGCAACCAGCTGGAGCGACTCGATCGGCCCTACGCCTGGTACATGCGCGTGCCCGACATCGCCGCCTTTCTGACCCATGTGCGGCCCGTGCTGGAGCGTCGATTGCAGGCCGGCGTCGTCGCCGGGCACACCGGCCAACTCAAGTTGAATCTGCTGACTGCCTACCTGAAATTGCAGTTTGAGAAGGGTAAGTTGGTGAAAGTCGCGCCGTACGAACCCAATGCATTCTTCGACGGCGACGTATTTCTGCCCGACCAGACTCTCCTACACCTGCTCTTCGGCCATCGCACCATCGACGAGTTGAATTTTGTACGCAAGGACTGCTGGGCCAAGGACGCAGAGGCACATCTCCTGATGGACGCCCTCTTTCCCAAGCAGCCGGCTTCGATTCGAGATTTTGTCTGAGCCCAATGTTTGAGCAGATAGGACGCGGATGACGCGGCTATTGCTGATTCTCGCGGATGTAAAGAGGAGAACCCCATGCCAGTGAATACATTCGAAGGATTTCCGACCGATACGCTGGTCTTTCTTCAGGAATTGTCCGAGAACAATGACAAGGCCTGGTTTGACGCCAATAAGCAACGCTATCGCAATAATGTGATCGCCAATGTGCCCGTCTTTGTGGCTACGTTGGGTGAGCGGCTCCAGGCCGGCATCTCGCCCGGCATCGTCTACGACACGCGCACAAACGGCGCCGGATCCATGATGCGCATCTATCGCGATACACGTTTCAGCAAAGATAAGACGCCCTACAAGACCAACATTGCCTTTGCATTCTGGGAAGGGTCGCGCAAGAAGATGGAGAATCCCAGCTTTGGTTTCCAGTTCGGCACCTTTGGCATCGGTCTCTACGGCGGTGTCTGGGGCTTTCCAAAGGGGATGCTCGAAGCCTACCGGCAGGCTGTGGTCGACGACAAACTAGGCGCGGAACTCGAAGCGGCCATCGCCGAGGTCCAGGCTGCCGGCGACTATGAGATCGGCGGCGAACAGTACAAGCGCGTGCCCCGCGGCTACGACGCCGACCATCCGCGCGCCGAGCTGCTCAAGTACAAAGGCTTACACGCCTCGACGCCCCAGTTTGACGTTGAGGTCGTGACCACGCCTGAACTGGTCGAGGTCTGCTACGAGCATTGCAAGGCTATGGCTCCGCTTCAACAGTGGCTGGTGAGGGTGGATCAACGAAGCTGAGCCTCGGAGCGTTGGTCCAGCCTCTGTTTCGCCCTAAACATCTTTCCATGGCAATCTCACAGAGGACTGGACCGTCGGTTTGCTTCAACGATCGCTATGGCCTGTAGTGCCAGACATCATTGTCAACACGGAGATAATTCTCTGGATCGGAGAAATCAAACGTTTCCCGATCACCACCGGCGGTGATGATCGTTGGCGGCTGCCCATTCGGCATATTCTCCAGCGCCAGCGCATCAAAGTCATACTTGATCTCTTCGGGTGATTTGGCATTCCATGGCGAATCGCTTACCTGTGTCCAGTTGGCGCCGTCGTCGCTGACCCAAATGTCCATTGGATTCGCAGGTGCAAAGGGGTCTGAGGGATCGGTGCTGAGCCCAAAGCCGCCGAAGAGCACCATATTGCCTAAAAACGGGACGACTCGATGTCCGGGCCGTGAAGGCCACTCTGCTTCTTCGACAACAAGTTCCCAATTCTTGCCATCTTGAGTGCGCCAGACGTCATTGTAATATGGCGGACAACGGCCTCCCGGTAGACAGATGAAACCATCTTCGCCGCCAAGCAGATAGATGTAGTCGCTAAACGCGACAGCTTCCGCACCTGCGCGAGGCGCCCAAGGAGCGCTTGCTGTGACCTCTTCCCAATTCATACCGTCTGAAGATTTCCAGACATCATTGTAGAAGACACGCACCGGTGGTCCGCCGATTACTCCGGGGTCGTCATTAAAGGAGCCGCCCATTACATAAATCTCATCGTTGTACACCACAGCACTGAGGCCGGCCCTGCCTGCCCAACCGGCATCAGCGGTCAACTGCGTCCACTCCACACCATCTCCACTAGACCAAACATCGTTGAAGAAATTGGACAAAGATACGAATGGCGGACATTCGCTGGGGAAGGGAGGACAGTCTGGATTCTCTATTACGGTGAAGTCCTGTCCACCCATCAAGAACATCTTGTCTCCCATCGTCAGTGCTTGGAAATAGGCTCGTGATGGCCAGTGGCCTGTTGTATCATCGGACAGAACTTCCTCCCACGTGTTACCCAAATTGGTACTCTTCCAGACATCCGACCAGACTACACTGTCTCCGGGAAGGGGGGGAACGCTCGGTGGATTGGGTGTTCGCCCACCCATCAGGTAGAGATCACCTGCTGTCTCAACTATCTGTAAGCCGGCTCTTGCTGCCCATGGCGCATCTGCATTGACTTCAGTCCACTGAAGTTGGTCGAAATCGACGCCCATCACCATTGGGAAATAGATCGGTTGCCCGTCGTCTTCTGAAACGAGATCTTCGGCCCTTGCTGAACCGGTTGGTCCAGATAAGAGGGCCGCCAGAACGAATATACAAACCAAACGTGCAGCAAGTCTGAGAAAATTGATCTTCATACGCTTTGGACCTCCAATTTGTGAACAAATCGTGCCGGTAATTGCTGGACGAAATAATGGGGGCGTCCATGGAGTTACGGGTTTCGGAGATCCAAAGTCTGCCATTCGAGAAGTGACATGTCAAACTGAAAGGCATTTGCCATAGAGGTTCTGTCTTGGGCCGCTGTTGCATCTCCGGTTTAGGGAACAGTGATCACTTCATCGGGAGAGAGAACTCGAAAGGGAGTTGTCGGTCGTACAATGCGATTCTCCGAGGATACGACACGCTTCCAGACCAGTATTGCCTAGATACGGAAGTCTCCCGTTGATTTCGAGCACCGAACGGTTATTCACTTCGCTTTTGTCATAGCAGGCAAGACATAGATGGCAATCAGGCCGGCTACAACATGGGTGAGCATGAGAACATCAACGGACGCTATCGTTGCTCCCGGCATGAAGTCGGTAAAGAGCATGGCAATATCCGGTAAAAAGAGATGGGCGGTGGCGGCTTCTCGCGTTTGCATCAGGTTTGTAATCGATTGCCTGTGTATGGGTTGCGTAGGATGGCCGTTGCCGTCCCGAAAGAAAGCCACTGCAGGGACCTAAGATTGCGTAAGGTAAGCGGAGTCAGCGCGTCCAGTTCCGATCCCAATTTGCTGGTATCCTATCATTTGATGTACCCTGCCGTCGGTTTCAGACATGAATGTGAGGGTAACCATGCATCTATTTCGTTCGTTATTTCGTTCAGTTAGGCATCCGTTTGGGCGATTGCTTCTTGCGCTTGTCGCAGTACAGTCGTTCATGCCGTTGACGGTCTCGGCTGCTCAGACCAGCGACGTCTACTGTAGAGGCCAGGTCGCCACCATCGTCTACGTAGGGTACGACGTTGCCATTTACGGCACCGACGGCGATGACGTGATTGTGGTCGACGGCGGGTGGAATCAAATCCATGGTGGTGACGGAGCCGATCTGGTCTGTGTTGTCGGTCACTTCAACGTGGTCGAAGGCGATGCCGGTGATGACGCAATTGTTGTCCTTGGTCTACACAACACGCTTTCCGGCGGCGATGGTGATGATATTCTCGACTGTGATGATCTGCGAAACGGGATGCAAGGCGGTCCCGGCATGGATCAGTGCAACGGCGAGGCCTGTCAATAGCATCTCCCTCCGGCATAGCGGGTAGGCCGGTGCAAGTCTATCGACCACACAATCGCATTCGATATCTGAAGCCCTGATGATTTCATCAGGGCTTTTTGTTGGGATCCCCTCGTGATTGTCGGAACACGCGGTGTGCCAGTTGGCACGCTTTTGCGCCTGTGTGATAATTGCACGACCTGCAAAAGTAGACGCGGCACAAAGAGGACTGTTTCCGGGCCAGGTAACATGATGGAAAGTCGTCAACCACCCTATCGCATCGAGCTTCCGTTCGCCTTGGAGAATGGCACGGTCAACGCTTATCTCTTCCTGGAACCCGAACCGGTCCTTATCGACACCGGCGACTACTCAGATGAGTCGTGGGCAGCGCTTCAAGCCGGGTTGGCGCAACATGGTATTGTTGTCGCTGATCTGGCGCGGGTGGTCATCACCCATGCCCACATCGATCACATGGGCAACGCTGCGCGAATTGCCGAGTGCAGCGACGCTACCTTTCATGCATTGGATGTCAGCTATGACTGGCTGGTCAATTTCAATGGGATGTGGAGACGACGCCAGCAATACTATCGCCAAGTTTTCTTTCCCGGCTGCGGCCTTTCCCAGGCGACCATCGATCAGCTTATGGTCTTCTATCAGTGGATCGGTGACAATTACAGCGGCATTCCTGCGGACCGCTTGTCGTTCTTCAAGGCAGGCGAACTGCTCAATCTTGACGGTCTGGAATGGGAGGCGATCCATACGCCAGGACACGCCAGTACGTTGACCTGCTTTTTTCAACGTGACGCCAAGCAACTGATCGCATCAGATATGTTGTTGCAGCGTACGCCGACGCCGGTGACCGAGACGCCTCCGCACGGTCTGGACCGCGTGGCTGCCCTGCCGCTTTTCCTTGACTCGTTGGATCGAATCGAAGCATTGCCGGTTGACATCGTCTACCCCGGCCACGGAGAATCCTTCAGAGATGTAGCCGGGTTGGTGCGCCGTCAACGGGACCGCATTGCAGCCCGCAAGGAAGAATGCTATCTGTATGTCTCCGCCGGCGTGGAGACAGGAGCCGAACTGATGGTCAAGCTCTATCCGGCCAGCGCCGGCGGGGTCAATCTGGCCGGGCTGTGGATGCTGATTGGCTATCTGGATCTGCTCATCGACGAACGGCGGGTAGCTATGGAGGAAATGGGCGGTATTTGGCGCTATCGGAGCGATATGAGTGCTCATGAATTGCAGTTGAGTCAAACAGAGGAGCAAAAAATGTACAAAGTTGTCAGTTTCAATCTTTGACCGTATGTACAGCGCAGCGTGACTGTGCTTAACGAAAAAGAGATCCCCTACGAGATCGAATATATCGATTTGAGCAACAAACCTGACTGGTTTCTGGCGCTTTCCCCCACCGGCAAGGTGCCGGTGCTCCTGACGCCGGAGGGCCATCGTCTCTTTGAGTCTGCCGTCATCAACGAGTATCTTGATGAGATGCATGCGCCCCATGTGATGCCCTCCACGCCTCTCGGGCGCGCCCAGGATCGTATGTGGCAGGAGTTGATCGTCGGCATGTATGGCGATGTCTATCAACTCTACAGCGCTGCCGATGACGATAGAGCCCAGGCTGCGTTGGACGGGGTACGTGTTCGGCTTGGCCGCCTCGAAGAGGAGGTCGAAGGACCCTTCTTCAGCGGAGAACGCTTCAGCCTTGTGGATGCCACAGCCGGGCCTGCCTTCATGCGATTGAACTGGGCCAATCGGTTGGCCCCGGCCGTCGATGCGTTCGAAGGATTCCCCAAGGTGAGCGCCTGGCGTGATGCTGTACTGGGCCGGCCCAGCGTAGAGAATTCGGTGTTGCCAAATCTCTACGAAGTCTTCAGCGATTCCGTGCGGCGAAAAGGAGCATGGTTGTCCCGGCAGTGAGCTGCATCGACAGTGGACCGAATTCGCCCGATCGTGCCGCTGCATGATTGCGGTTTGACCCGTTTCGAAGTACACTATTTCGCGAAAAATATGCGCATAGCGTGGCCCGATCCGTACGGTACGTCGATCACGGTGTCACGCTGACCTGCGTCAATGAACCTGTGTTAGGTTCATGACAATCGCTAACTCAAGGAGGCTTGCATCCAATGGGCGTCGTACTGAACGTTATATGGTCCCTACTCGCTATCATCATTGCAGCAGTCGTCTGCTACCTGATCTATGATGAATATATCGTCAACAAACCGGAAGAAAGTGAGGCCGAGAAGGAGATTGAGGCGGATCTGATTGCCATGGAGGCAGAGGCCGGCGTCTTCGGATATGATTCTCTCCCCGATAGTCGCCATGCTGGCGAAGTGCCTGCCATCCAATCAGATGGTGCTGCAATCATCGGAGAAAATGACGATATTGACGGTGCTGCTGATGGCCCAGACGATGCGTCAGTGGATCAAGCATCTGCCCCTGAAGTTGTTGCCGCCGATGTTGTTGTTGAGGAGACAGCCGAAGAAGAGGCCGTTGAGGTATCAGCAGAGGAAGTCGCTGATGAAGCGGTGGAGGACGCCGTGGTCCTCGAGCCGACTGCCGAGCCAACCGACGAGGTTCCAATGGCCGTTGATGATCTGACCAAGATCAAGGGCATTGGCAAGGTCTATGCCGAGCGTCTCAATGAGGCCGGCATCGTCTCCTACCAGCAGATCGTTGATACTGACGTCGCCAGGCTTGAAGAAATTGCCAAGGCGACTCAGGCGGCCAATGTGGCGGACTGGTCACGCCAGGCACGCGCCCTGTCCGATGGCTAGGGTCGGGCGTTGTAGTAGAATCTTTGAAGGAGTCGGCGCAACAGTGTCGGCTCCTTTTTTTGTAGATCTTGTGTTGTAAAGGCTCACGCATGGACAAATCACCGCCGGTTGCCGTTGCCCTCGAATCCTTGGGGATTCCTCACCAGGTCTTTCGCCATGAAGGGCCGGTCACCTCATTGGAACAGGCTGCCGATGAGCGTGGCCAGTCACCGGATCAGATAATCCGCAGCATCCTGTTTCGTATCGGCCAGGATGCCTATAGGATGGTGCTGGTGGCCGGACCCGACCAGATCTCCTGGCGCAATCTGCGCAAACATCTCGGACAATCTCGCCTCACCATGGCCAAACCGGATGAGGTGCTGGATGTGACCGGCTATCGCGTTGGTACGGTTGGGCCGTTTGGCCTGGCCCAGCCGGTGCCCATCCTGGTCGACCGTAGTGTGTTGGACCAGGATGAAGTCTCGCTCGGTTCAGGGGTGCGTGGCGTGGCCGTGATCATGCGGACTGATGATCTGGTGGCAGTGCTTGGCGATGTGGAGATCGTCGATCTGCGTCGCGATGAAAACGCATAGCGCGAAAAGTGGCGATAGCGTGTGCGAAGAACTTTGGTCCACAACGAAGTATCATTCGAGTGACTGCTTTTTCCTCTTGCGCCGACAACAATGGCCATGAACTTGACGGAGATGACCGACTTGACCCAGAATCCGAAACCTCCTGTTGCCGAACCTCGACCACACTGTTGTGAGGTCCATGGTGATATTTGCCGGGATGACTACTACTGGCTGCGTGAACGTGACGACGTAGACCTGCTGGCCTATCTGGAGGCCGAAAACGCCTACACCGAGGCCGTGATGGCTGAGACCAAGTCTCTGCAGACGACACTCTATCAGGAGATGCGTGGCCGTGTGCAGGAGTCCGATCTATCGGTGGCCGAACAGGTTGACGATTATTACTACTACTCGCGCACCGAAGAGGGGCAGCAGTATCCGATCTACTGTCGCAAACAAGGCAATCTTGAGAACGACGAAGAGATCCTGCTCGACCAGAACGAACTTGCAGAGGGGCATAGCTACACGGCAGTGGGCAACTATCGTGTCAGCCCGGACCATCGGCTACTGGCCTACGCAGTTGATTTTGATGGTAACGAACACTACACGTTGCGCGTCAAAGACCTGACCACGGGCGAGATGCTGCCGGATGCCATTCCCGACACGTACTACGGCCTGGAATGGGACGCAAACGGCCAGTCGCTTTTCTACACCACGCTGGATCCCGCCACGCGCCCGTTTCAGGTGCTGCGGCATCGGCTAGGCGATGATCCCGTCAAGGATGCCGTCGTATTTAGCGAGCTGGATGAACGCTACTTCGTGACCGTGCGCAAGTCCAAGAGCGGCCGCTACATCTTCATTCGTCTACGCAGTGCCATGACCCACGAGGAGTGGTTCATTCCGGCAAATGATCCGGAAACTGCACCGACTGTCATCCAGCCGCGGCGTCATGGTCTGGAGTACGGCGTGGAGCACCACAGCGACTCGTTCTACATCGTCACCAATCACGAGGCTATCGACTTTCGGCTGATGGTCGCCCCCGTGAACGAGCCCGGCGCCGACAACTGGCGCGAGGTGATCGCACATGAGCCGGGCACGAAGCTCGACCGAGTAGAACCGTTCCGTGATTACCTGGTCATCCATCTGCGCAGCGGCGGACTGAAGCAACTCCGCATCTTGGCGTTGGCTGCAGATGGCACGCTCAGCGGCGATCAGCACCAGATCGCATTTCCTGAACCGGTCTATACGATTGCCGGTGATCGCAATCCTGATTTCAACAGCCGGGTTGTGCGCCTCACCTATTCATCATTGACAACGCCAAAGACCGTCTACGACTACGACATGGACGAACGCTCGCTGGCGGTGCGCAAGCGTGAGGAAGTATTGGGCGGTTACAACCCGTCGGCCTATGTCTCGGAGCGACTGTGGGCAACGGCTGCGGACGGCGCCCGCGTGCCAATCTCAGTGGTCTATCGTCGCGACCTGCGGCGTAAGGCCGGCAACCCGCTCTGGCTCTACGGTTATGGTTCTTACGGCGCGACCATGGAGCCGGGCTTCAGCGCCAACCGGCTCAGCCTCCTCGACCGCGGCTTCATCTACGCCATCGCCCACATCCGCGGCGGCGGTGAAATGGGCCGTGCCTGGTACGAGCAGGGCAAGCTGATGGCCAAGAAGAACACGTTTACAGATTTTGTCGCCTGTGCTGATTTTCTTGTCGATAGCGGATACACATCGCCGGACCAACTGGTCATCTCCGGTCGCAGTGCCGGCGGCTTACTGATGGGCGCGGTCGTCAACCTGCGGCCCGAACTCTTTGCTGCAGTGATCGCGGGCGTCCCCTTTGTGGATGTGATCAACACCATGCTCGACCCGACCATTCCTCTGACGGTCACCGAGTACGAGGAGTGGGGGAACCCCAACGAGCGGGACGCCTACGCCTACATGAAGTCCTATTCACCCTACGACAATCTTGCCGCCGTCGCCTATCCTCACATCCTGGCCACAGCCGGACTCAACGATCCCAGGGTCCAATATCGGGAGCCGGCCAAATGGGTCGCCAAACTACGTACGCTCAAGACCGATGATCGACGGCTGTTGCTGAAGACCAACATGGCGGCCGGCCACGGGGGCGCATCGGGGCGGTTTGACTACCTGGAGGAGCTGGCCTTTGAGTATGCGTTCGCCCTGGACGCGTTGGCAATTGGCTAGGTCATGCTGTATCCATTTTGTAGCCATCGTACTGGTAATCTAACGCCATGCGTGGGCGAAACCATGGTCTCGGTGTGACAAGTTTCGTTTCTGCAGCAGAGCCATAGATGCATCTGTGACCGCCCGGAGACCTGTCGTTCGCCCTTGGTATCTTTAGTGCACCAGGAGGCAAATGATGCAGATCTATCGACAGCTTCTCATCTCTCTGTTGTTGTGTACACTTGCCGTCGCTCTCCCTGCGAAGTTGCAGTCCGCCCCCAATTCGCCGGGCCCCGAACCGGTCGTATCGCCCGCAACCGGATATGATATCGAGTCCCCAAGAGTGATCTATGTCCACGATCCCGGTTGTACGGTAACCGGTGCATCTACAGATCCGGAAAGTTCAAGTGCAACGATCACGCAGTACATTGCTCGTACGGCCGTGCACGGCGCAACGCCGCGTCGATATTACGAGTTTACCTACGATGAATTCTGTAGTGCAACGCTGCCCGACATCTATTCCAATGTGGATGAGGACGGCTCCCATCTCTACTGGGTAAGCCGATCCCTTGGCGGGTTGGTTCGTCTGTCCGTTGACAGCGTGCTTGGCGACGAGCCGACGCTGGTCAGCGCCTTTGACTTTGACACCGACCTCTCCGACATCGTCGTCTCCGACACCTATGTCTATGTGTTGGAGGGACTTTCAGGCGATGGGCTCTTCCGCATCGAAAAGGCGACGGGGACCGCTTCTCGTCTGCTTGGGACGGCGTCTCTGGGAAGCGGGCCCTTCGATCTTCAGAGCGACGGGATCTATCTCTACTGGCGCAGCCGAACTGGGTCTGACATCAATCTTAAGACGATATCGGCTTTCAGACGGAAACCTACGCACCATCGCAACCGCAGTCACCTCCTATCGCCCCGATCCGGTGATTCCGGGAATCGGCGTCTACGTCGGCAAACACAACGAATTACGTGTCTACACCAATCTGATTGAATCGTTGAGCCCGCCGCTCTATAGCAGCGGTGTGGAGGCCGACATCACCGGCGTCACGGCTGATAGTCTCAACGTCTACTTCCTCGAACAGCCGACCGGCACCGGCTCGTTCACGGTCTATCGCCGGGCCAATGCCACAGACATTTCGACACCGATCTACACCTCCTCACCGACGCCGGTGTGGCAGCCCTTGCACCAACTACACGTCGACGGCGAGTACCTCCTCTTTCTGCAAAATGATGAATTGCTGCGGCTGCGTACAGACGAAGAGAGCGTGACGTTGACCAATCTGCGTGCCACTGGTCTGGAAGTGACGCAGGCGATTCAAGCGGATGACGCGTCTGTCCCTTTGATTCAGGGCAAACGCACCGTTGTGCGCCTCTTCGCGCAATCAGACGGGGCATCCGTTCCAGGGGTGACCGCCCATCTCTACCGGCTGGATGGGGCGGGCGCGGTTATCGATGGGCCGCTGGCGCCGCGCAATCGTATTCTGGACGGCGGCGCCTGGAGAGAGAGCCTCTACTTGGCCGTTCCAGCCGCACCCGATGCAGACAACATTGCCGAGAGCTACACCTTTGTTTTGCCGCCCGGGTGGATTGATGATGCTACCCTGCGCGTGCGCGCCGAGTTGAACCCCTTCCATTTCCCCCACGAGCCAACCTATGGCGACAATACTGCGACCAGCGCGATGTTCGACATGCAGCCGTCGCCGCGCTTGGAGACTGAAGTCGTTCTCTTCGAATATGAGGACTGCTCGCCCGGCGTCTGTACTCGCTATGTTCCTCGCTATCTGGAGGATTTCCTGCAGGCGGTTTCATGGATTCGACGGGCCTATCCGCTGTCCAGCGAACCCGGCTGGGGTGATGATCCGAGCTCCGGATTCCGACCCAACTGGCGCATCGTCTTCGACGACGGGCTCGACGAACGAGTGACACAGAGCCATCCCTCCTGTTCCAGCAACCTGTGTGCATCGGGTTATACCAACGGTATCCTCAGCACGCTGCGCACAGCTGAGGGACTGCCCGACTCGGTCTTCATGTACGGCATGATCTCCGACGGTGCAGCTTTCCCGCGTGGCCAGGCGAGCGGCCGCGTCTCCAGCGGACCGGCCGGCAGTGACACCTGGGGATGGGACACGGACGGGTCCTACGCGGACTGGTACATGGCCCACGAGGTCGGCCACAGTCTGGGACGCAGGCACCCGTCACCGGGCAGTGCCATCTGCGACCACAGTGCAGATGATGCGAGCTATCCGTACACAGATGGGCAGATCGGCGATGGGTCGCTGCGTGGCTTTGACCTCGGCAATCCCAACATCAATCCGGCACTCGTGCCGCGCATCTATCCCGACGATGCCTGGTACGACATCATGACCTATTGTAACAACCTATGGATCAGCGATTACACGTACGAGGCCATCCTTGATTACCTGACGCCGGCGGATGCCTCCGCCGCGACGTCCGCAGTGGCAGGCGGTCCTCACCTACAACTCTATGGGCTGATCCTGCCGCCCAACGATGCGGTGCTGATGAGCCAGGTGCGTATCTGGCCGGCACCGACAAGTGCGCCTCAACCGCCGAATCAGGGCACCCATCGTCTACGAATGCTGGATGCTGGCGGGGGGGAACTTGCGCATTTCGACTTCGTGCCGACCATCGTGGAAGATGGTGAGGGAGCGCTGGCCGTTGATCTGTTGCTGCCGCTTGCCGCAGGCACTGTCCGCGTAGAACTGGTACGCCTCTCCCCATCAGAGAACCTGTGGCAGTTTGGTATCAGTGCCCATGCGCCGACCGTCAGCGACGTCAAGGTGACGGTCAACTCGAAGGCTGAGACGGCGACAATCCAGTGGAAGGCGGCAGACGCTGACGGAGATCGCCTATCCTACGACTTGCTCTACAGCGCCAATGGCGGCAAGCAGTGGCAGATGGTCAAGATCGGCATTGAAGAGACCAACACCGTCGTCAGCACAGCCCTGCTGGCCGGCAGCCCGGATGGCCGTTTCAAGGTATTGGCCCATGACGGCGCCAACCAGGGCGAGGCTATCAGTCCCAAGGTTGTCATTGCCGACAAGCGACCCACCGTGACCGTAATTTCGCCGGCAGATGGAACCCGGACCGGTTACGGCCAATTGGTCGAGTTTGTCGCCGAAGTTTATGACGTCCAAGACGGCACGATTCCTGACAAACGAATCCTCTGGAGAGACCAGCCGGGAACGCTGCTGGGGACGGGCGCTGCAATCTCCACGGACCAGTTGCGTATCGGCGAGAACCGGATCACGGTAACGGCGACCAATAGCCGTGGCCTGTCCGCCTCGGACAGCGTAACCGTCATCGTCGACGATGATCTGACCTTGCCTGGCCCGTCTCTCACGGTCTCACCGATCCAGGTCGGCTGGCATGTGGCCGATGGCGCCACCGCCAACCAGAGCGCGCTGCTCTCTATCGGCAACGCTGGTAGTGGTGATCTCGTCGTAGGTCTAGCTGAAGACGCAGCATGGCTTTCGGTCAACCCGTCGAGCGGGCAGACGCCGTTCGTGGTCACACTGACCGCCAGCCCGACTGGTATGGCGCCTGGCGATTCCTGGAACGCAATGCTTGAGGTACTGGGGACCGCGGGCGCGCTGGAACAGCGGATCGACGTGCCTGTGAGTATCGCGATGGGCAGCCCGTTCCAGTCTGAACCCGAGGAACAGCTATCGATCTATCTGCCGCAGATCTCGCAGTGACTCGTCGTCCGAATTCGACCTGAAGGGAGGTAGATGGCAGTCGAAACTGTCAATAGTGGGGTAGATGTCATGAGGTCGATTCTGCGATGCTACCGCGGAGCCGTTCATCCCGGTTGCACAGATATTTGCGTGGCGCTACACTGAAGGGGATTTGCACAAACGCAGTTCCTGATAACGGATCGTCGCAGTTACCAACACCATTCACAGGACGACCCAACAGCCGCACCTGGCGTTGGGTCGTTTTCTATTCGACAGACAAAGCCAAGCAAGGTGGATTGTGAAGTCTGGCGTGGTCTATTCAAACAGAAACGAACGCTACGGCCTCAATCTGGGCCCCGAGCACCGCGTCAGCCTAGATAGTATAATGACCGTGCTCGATGACGACACCGCGCTGGATGCCCGCGCCCGCGTTAACACACGTGAGAACGGGCGCCTCACCTTTGATCAACGCGTCGAAGATGTCTTCCAAGAGATCATCGACACCAACTCTGAACTCTGCAAACGCATCACCGACGATGACAACTTTGGTGAGCGCCTGAAGAACGTGTTGTTCGACCAGTTCATGCAAACCCATCGTCGCGCCGAGGAATTGATCAAGCAGGGTGAGTCCAAGACGTTGGAGTTCAAGTCAAGCCTGCGTTGGGACATCAAGCTCGGCCAGAATAATCCCAAGATCGTCACCCATGCCGTGCTCAAGACCATCGCCGCCTTCCTCAACACTGAAGGCGGCGACCTGCTCATCGGCGTCGAAGACAACGGCAACGTCATCGGCACGGACCTGGACGGCTTCGAGAGCGACGATCAGTTCATGCTCCACCTGACCAACGTCATAGGCGCCGCCCTGGGCGACCGCGCCGGCACCTGCGTCGACCCACGCATGCAGTTGGTCGACGGCAAGCCGGTCTGCCTGTTCAGTTGTCGACGTAGCCCCGAGCCGGTCTTTTTCAAATGGAAGAAGATCAACAAGGACAAGGACGGAGATTTCTATGTGTGGGTGGGGCCGCAGACCAAGGCTTTGCCGGCGGAGAGCGCGGCGCGATATGTGAAAACGCGTCTTCTAATAGGATCTGCCAAAATCACAACAGGAGACGAAATACCCTGTGAACATTCGTCGTTACTATGTGCCAAATTCGATCGTCTTTATCACCCAGATCGTAGACGGGCGGCAACCCGTCTTCCAACACAAACCACACCTAGACCTGTTACTTGCAACCATCCGCCAGGCAAAAGAGCGGTACCCGTTTCGGATGCTCGGCTATGTCTTCCTGCCGGACCATTTTCATATGCTGATTCAACCACAGGAACCGGTAACACATTCCCAGGTGATGCATTCGATCAAACCAAACTATACCAAGGCGTACAAACAAGAGATCGGTATCACTGGCGCGATGAAGTTTTGGCAGAAGCGCTACTGGGACCATCTCATTCGAGACGATCTGGATTTTGAGCGGCGGCTAGATTATATCCACTACAATCCGGTGAAGCACGGATATGTGCAACGGCCAGAGGATTGGTCGTCAAGCAGCTACAGCACATGGCAAGGAATGGGCGTATACCCTGATGGTTGGGGATAGAAGCCAATGGCCACTCGGTCTGAATTTTCTGATGAGGTGGATGGATACCATGCGCCGTAGGTCATGCTACCACGGCGTGACAGGTTCCAGCCACCAGACCGGTCCAGAGGTCACCGACCTTGTCCGGCTGGTAGCCGGACCTACGACAATCGAAACCGGACCTACGAAGAACACGAATTCTTACCACGAAAGAGGATCCGCCATGCCCAAACACCAATCACCCAAAGTCAAGATCGGCGTCGTCGGCTGCGGCGTTGTGGCAACGGCCTACTATCTGCCCTACTTGATGCGCATGCCGAACGCCGAGATCACAGCCGTCTGCGATCTCTATCAGACGCGCACCGACGCCTGTCTGCGTCTGTTTGGGGCCAAGGCGGCCTATCAGGACTACTACGAGATGCTCAACCAGGCCGATCTGGACGCCGTCTTTATTCTCACTGCGCCGGGCACCCATGTCCCCTTCACGCTGGCAGCCATCGAAGCGGGTAAGCATGTGCTGATCCAGAAGCCCATGGCCACCAACATGGACGACGCCCGCACCATCGCCGATGCGGTGCGCTCTGCCGGCGTCAAGGCCCTGATCGAACCCAGCGCCAACTCTCTGTTGGATCCGGACATCGCCCTGTTGCGCAAGCTGGTCAAACAGGGCGTGTTGGGTGAGATCCTCTGGTTCTCTCTGGGATCGACGGGCCCTATCGACTATGGCCCGTCACTGGGCAGCAATCCCTACGGCCAGGCTGCTTTCTACGACGAGGATAGCGGCGGCTTCCTCTTTGACCTGCCCTACGCACCGGCCAATATCGTCTCGGTGCTGGGGCCCTGCAAAAGCATCATGGCCCACACCGGCATCGGCCGGGCCGAGCACCACATTGTGCCCGAGGCGCAGTATGACGCCTTCCTGGCCGCGGCCACCGATCCCGACGACGCAAACTACTGGGACGTGGTCCTCGACCTGCCGCGCACACAACCGGTGCGTATGCAGGCCGTCGACAATGCCTACTCGCTCTACGAGATGGTCGACGGCAGTGTTGGAACCTGTCATGTGGGACGCATTTTCCACCCGGTACTGCCCGGCACCGGGGGCGGCAGCCTTCAGGTCTTCGGCACCGAGGGCAATTTGCTTTTCGGCGCGGGCTACACCGCCTCGATCATCTCGACGCGCACCGATCTGCTGCCCCACGTGGACGATGACGGCTGGTTCCACATCCCCCTGCGCGGCGACCGCAGCAAGGCGAAATGGCCCCAGCCGACGCCCGGCAGTTTCAACTACTATCACGAGTCGACCCAACATCTGGTCGACTGCATTCTGGAAGACCGGGAACCGATCCCCAACGTGGATTGGGGGCTGCATATCACGGAGATGATGGCGGGGGCGCTGGAATCCTCGAACAGTGGGGAACGCTATGAGATGACGACGACGTTGGACCTATGAGCGTCAGGCATCTGGCTGCGTCGACAGGTCGACGTCAACTTGTCTGATTCGGGGTCCGAGTTTCACACCACAGAGCAGGCAAACTCCAGCTGTTCTTGCAGGCTCATGGTTCTGGCGGCATTCATTGCTGCCTCACGCTGCGCGGCAGACAGTGGTAACCCGGTAGACAGATCGCGAGCCCATTTTTGGAAAAAATGGATCGTTGTCGTGCTCTGTTCGACAAACGCCAACACTTGACCAGCTTCATATACCTGACCTTCGTCTGCCAGAATCTTTCCCGATATCAGTCAGGGCGACGAGGACTTCCTCGGGAGCAGACGTTGCCCTGAAGGCGCGCAATGCAGTCTTCAAATTGCCTCTTGCTTCCTCGTGTAGGCCCAATTCGTCGAGCGTCAAAGCTAGTCCAGCTTGGAGCCAAGCGCTTGTCCGGCACTCTGGTCTCGTTTTTGCTCAACCAATGCCAGACCCCTTCGAAAGGCATGCAACGACTCGTCGAGATTGGCGTCGAAATAGTGCCATGCCCCAAGATACCCAAGGCTCCTACACTGCAAGACTCGCTCGCCGATATCCTCCGAAATCGCCAGTGATTGGCGGAGAAGTTCTATCGATTGCGTCAGATTTCCCAGCTCTCCAGCAATGAGCCCTTGTTCCAGGACACAGTAGGCGATCCCATGCCAATCGCCGAAGCGCTTTCGGATTATTTTGCTTCGCTCTAAATGTTCCAAGGCTAGCTCATAGTCGCCTAGCATATGGCAAATTGTGGCCATCATCCCTCCTCCGTAGGCAATGATTCGCTGAGATCCAATTTGCTCGCTGAGTGAGATCACCTGTTGGAAGTGGACAGACGCACCTTGATTGTCTCCATACTCATGAATGACAATTCCAATTGTCAGCACTGCCCATGCTTTTCCATAGCTATCTTCAAGCTGACTGAATGCGGACAGTGCTTTCTCTGCAGTTGTGGCAGCCTCCTCCGATCGACGCAAATCTATTAGCGTGATGGCCAAGGCTAGACGAAGGTATGCATCAATTTGCAGCTGAGAGGAACCGGTAGATCAGTGAGGACCGCAATTCCCTGCCGACAGAGTCCTTCCGCCTTGCGCAGCCGGCCAAGAGCAAAAGCATGATGCGCCTGACAACAGAGCAGGCGGGCCAGAACCTGGTCATGCTTACCTGCTTCGAGCACCCTTTCTCTCGGGATTGTTTCCTCTGCCTCGATCTGAGCCTGTACGATATCAACTGCCGGACCGAAGAGGTCCAATGCCTCGCGATGCCATCCGCGGACTTCTGCAGCCCATTGCAGGCTATCTGCCATCCGATCCAGTGCGTTGAAGTTGCGATGCTCAATCGCCCAGTGCCAGGCCTGGCGCAAGTTGTCCCATTCAGCCACGATCTCCGATAGAGCCTCGATTTCATCCGCACCGCGCCACCGATCGACCTGATTCTGCAAGAATGCCTGCGTAGTATTCGCAGTACCGTTTCCTGGTGGCGGCCTGTGGTTGGTCATCGGTCAGCATGGTAAGAAAATGTCTGGTCAAGTCGTGGATTTCAAAGCGACCCTGGACAGATAGCGTGGACCCAGGACTTGTCCGCCAGAGCCGACAGTCGTGTCCAGATCGGCCCCGGCAACAGCCGACGCCGCAGCCCGAGAGAAGCCAGGCTTCGAATACCGACAGCTGGCCCAGCACGCTACGCTCTTGCTCAGCCAATAGCCTCCATGAATAGTCGAAAACGGCCTGCATGCTTCGGTGCCGTTCAGCCAAGTCTCGCCAAGTGCTGCGCAGAAGCCGGGCGTCATCTGCCAACTCCTGAGTGATTTCATCGATCGGAGAAAGAACCGTGCATCCAAGCAGAGGCCAACTGCAGTGCCAGAGGATGACCATCGAGCAGCGACAAATTCGCGCGACGAACGGCGTATTGTCAGCCGTGAGTTGTATGTTCTGCTGCGTCCGTTGGCGCCAGAGGCGACGAAGAGCTTCACAGAATCAACGCTCACCTAGACCGCCAGGGATTCGGATCTTTATTCGTCCTCATGCACGGGGACGTTGAAGGCCATCAAGGTGATAGATCCATTCCTCCAGAAGATGCAGCCGTTCCCGCGAGGTGACCAAAACGTGAACATTTGGGGATTCTTGCAGGATTTGGTGAACCAAATCAGCACCCGAAATCAGGTGTTCAAAATTGTCCAGGACGAGCAACAACTGGCGTTTGCTGAGATACCTAAGCAATTGCGCGTCAGGGTCAGCGCTCGATCTGGATGGCGCGTCACGCCAGGATGACAGAATGGACGAGAAGAGAATGTCGGGCGAAGGAAAGCGTCGCAAGATGGTACAAAGAGAATGACCATCTGTAAAGCGATCGAGTATATGATCTGCGACAGCAATGGCTAGCTGGGTCTTGCCGATGCCGCCGTGTCCAACGATGGTGAGCAATCTGCAGCCTGAGATCGACCAATGTCTGACCATATCGATTCGGATGTCCGCGATTCGTCCCACAAATGGCGTTGACAGCCGGGGCAGAGGCTGTCTGGGGTCGTCTCGTACTTGTTCTATCAGGAGACATGGCGACTGTTCCTACCCCGCTTGCGCGACTCCCGTCCGTCTTCTTTCGGTGGGCCAATACCAGTCGAACAACTTTTCGTGCGCGGATATTTTCCATCAGTTCGGCTGGTTTCATTTGAGGGGAGGACCCCAAGTTCGTCATCGAGCAGTCGCACACAGTGGGCGTACTGACGAGTGGCTTGGACCTGTTGTCCAGACCATGCGTACAAGGTCATGAGGCAACGGTGAGCCGATTCGTCGAGTGAGATCAATGGTGAGGCAACGGTGCGCACGCTCGATCGCTGTCTGGAAATTGCCCTGCCGGCCATAGCCGTAGGCCAGGGCGAGCATTGCGCTGGCTGCTTCTCGTTGCAGGGTTGTCCTTTGGTAGGTCTGCCATTCCTCAAAGGGCGCGCTGTCGGGCACGTTGAAACCTGCCATGAAGTCGCCATGAATAAGGGCTACTGCCTGCTCCAGTTCTGCGAGCGCCTGCGGAGAAGATAGTTCCGAGTCGTAGGCATGCGCAGACTGAAGATGGCGGCGAAAGTGATGAACATCCACCTCTAAAACTTGGGCTGGGCGCCATGCCCAATATCTGTCGATCCGCTTGAAAATCGGTGGTTCCAAGGTGCTTGGTCAACGCGTGGAAAGCTTGGCGTAGATAGGTGCGCGCTCTGGTCTGGTCGTACTCCGGCCAAAGCAGGGCTGCCAGGCTATCTCGACTGTGTGCCGACTCCGTCACAGCAAGATAGGCCAGAAGGGCAAAGGATTTTCGAGTACTGAGAGAGATGGACTCACCATCGATGAAGATCTCAGGCGACCCCAGAAGATTTAGCTTGGCGTTGACCATTGGCGCCGACCTCCTCAATACCATTATTTCACATTCAAAGGGCGATGGCAATGGTTTCAATTCAAAATAGGAGTTGCTTCGCAGCCCGGGTGACGCGATTTTCTACGCGGTCGCTACGCTCTTTTCTACGCACGGCCAACGCGGCCCGGTTACACTCATGTATAGATGGATTGGTTAAATTGGATGAGTTCATCTTTTTGAGCGATATCCAGAGCCGACCCAGGCGCACGTCAGGCGACCATCTCGGTAGCCGGTTGAACCAAGTTGGATTCAGAAAGGGGAGAAAAATGCGAAACTTCATCATCGTCAGCATGTTGGTGTTCCTGTTAGCATCGTTGAGCGCTTGCGCACCGTTGGAGGCGCCTACTCAGGCAGTGGAAAGCGAAACAGTGGGTTCAATGTCATCCCTAAGCGGCACGTACGCCGCCGTGATTCCCACCGATAATCGGCCGGAGATACCGGATAACTTTGGCGGGTTGGCCGGCGAGTGGGAGATGAAGTTGGACGTAGATGGCTCCTTCCAACTCTACCAAGAGGGGAATCTGCGCGCCGAAGGGATCTTTGCCGTAGAGGATGACCTGTTCAAGATGACCGGTCTCAGCGGCGATTTCAGTCAATCGGATTCTCCGGGTGTATACCAGTGGAAGATAGACGGCGATCATCTGCTATTGCAGGCCGTCACGGACCCCATCGAACCACGACGCTTCACCCTGACCTGTATGCGATGGCAACGTGTTTAGCGGCATACGGCAAGGCAATGGCTTTTGGGTAGGGCGGACCGCCAGGTCCGCCCGATAAACCGTCAACATTATCGGAGTTTCTTCCTGCTAAACTCTCCATCAATTGCCCAACCCCACGCTTGCTGATACACTCAACCGGCAGTCCGAGTTGACGAAATTCACGCAGCACGTAGCAAGCAGCTAGCATCCGATCTATGAACCTACTCACCATCGAACACCTCTCCAAGCAATTCAGCGAGCGTTTGCTTTTCGAAGATGCCAATCTACGCATCAATCAGGGCGATCGTGTGGGGCTGATCGGTATCAATGGCAGCGGCAAGAGCACGTTGCTGCGCATTGTCGCCGAGCAGGAGGCACCGGATGCGGGCACTGTTACGCTCTGGGGCGGTGTACGCGTGGAGATGCTTGCCCAGGAGCCGGAACTCGACGATGGATTGACCGTGCTCCAGACGATCTTCCGTTCTGATTCGCCGCAGATGCAGTTGCTGCGTGACTATGAGGCCGCTTCCTTTGCACTGGAAGAGTCTCCGCATGACGAAGATCTCCAGGCGCGTTTGCTTCAACTGAGCGCGACGATGGAGGCAAGGGATGGCTGGGCTGCTGAGGCCAATGCAAAGGCCGTACTCACTCGACTCGGCATCACGATGTTCGACTCATTGGTGGGCACGCTGAGCGGAGGTGAGCGAAAACGTGTCGCACTGGCCCGCGCACTCATCGATCGTGCCGATCTGTTGGTTCTGGATGAGCCGACCAACCACATTGATGCCGAGACGATCGCGTGGCTGGAGGACTACCTGGCTACGACACCCGGTGCGCTCTTGATGGTCACCCATGATCGATACTTCCTCGATCGTGTTGTCAACCGAATCGTTGAACTGGACCGGCGCGTGCTGGTCAGCTATCACGGCAACTACAGTCAATATTTGGCCGATCGTGAGCAACGGCATGAACAGCTGGCTACATCCGAACAGAAACGTCAGAAATTTCTAAAACGGGAACTGGAGTGGATGCGACGAGCGCCCATGGCGCGGGGTACCAAGCAGAAGGCGCGTAAGCAACGTGTTGAGGAACTCATGCGCCTGAGTTACGATCGAGGTGACGAGCGCGTCTCCATTGCCATGGCCGGTCAGCGTTTGGGCAATCGAGTGCTGACTGCAACCGATCTCACGAAACGCTACGGTGACCGTACGATTCTTGACCAAATGAATATCGAACTAGAGCCTGGCGACCGTTTTGGTATCATCGGCCCGAATGGCGCGGGCAAGTCGACGCTGCTGGACATTCTGGACGGCAAAAAGCAGGCCGACGCTGGCACGGTCAGCTGGGGCGAGACGGTGCAGATCGGCTATTACGATCAGCGCAGTGACGACCTGGATGATCAGAAACGCATCATTGAATTTATCGAGGATGAGGCACCGTTGATCCAGACCAAGGATGGTGGTCGTATTGAAGCGGCTCAAATGTTAGAGTGGTTTCTCTTCCCGCGTAAGATGCAGTGGGCGCGCATTGGCAGCCTCAGCGGTGGTGAGCGGCGACGACTTTATCTCCTGCGTACGTTAGTCCATCGACCCAACGTGTTGCTTCTGGATGAACCAACCAATGATCTGGATATTCAAACACTTGGCGTGCTGGAAGAATACCTGGATCACTTCACTGGCTGCCTGATCGTCGTCAGCCATGATCGCTATTTTTTGGACCGCACCGTCGACTTTCTGGTGCGCATGGAAGATGGTGTCGTCAGTCCACGCTATCCTGCGCCCTACACCAGCTTCGTGCGTCTTGATGCCGCGGCGCAACGGGCTAAGCGCGAGGCGAATCCGATTGAGAAGCAATCCGACATAAGTCAATCAAATCGGCACCGACCTGATCAGCCACGCAAGCTGAGCTGGAAAGAGAGCAA
>CAWKCP010000023.1:0-147826 GCA_963848115.1 uncultured Chloroflexia bacterium
GAAGAGGACGCCATGGGCAATGTCCTCCGGCCGGCCTAGGTGTTTGAGTGCGATGCGATCGAGCAGGGCTTGCTGCCCCTCCTCACCGTAGGAAGCCCATTGGCGTTCGGTGGTGGGGTTGGACAGCACGAAGCCGGGAGCAATGTTGTTGACGGTGATGTTGAAGGGGCCGAGTTCGTGACAAAGTTGTCGTGTCAGATTGACTTGCCCGGCTTTCGCCGATGCATAGGCCTGGATACCGGTCAGACTGGCCCCCAATCCCGCGCCGCTGGAGATGTTGATGACGCGTCCCCAGCGAGCCTCCTTCATGGCCGGGGCCACAGCCTGGGCAAAGAAAAAGGCGGCGCTGAGGTTGACGGCGATGATGCTGTTCCAGTCGTCGACGCTGACCTCCTCCAGCGGCCGGCCCACCTGGCCCAATACACCGCCGGCGTTGTTGACCAGGATGTCCACCCGCCCAGCGGACGTAGATGCCTCAGCCTCGTGCACAAAGGCGAAGACAGCGTCCCGATCCGTGACGTCGACCCCACGCACTTGGCAGAGGCCACCGGCTTCCTCGCAGAGCTGCTGGGTCTCGGCCAGTTCATCGACCAGCAGATCGCAGGCCCAGACATTGGCGCCCCGACTGCTGAAGCCCAGGGCGATGGCACGGCCGAAACCATGGGCTGCGCCCGTGACAATGACCGTTTTGTCGTGAAATTCGATATTCATCGTTTACTCCGTGGAGGTGATTGGTTGGAACAAGAATTGCCCATCGTAGGGGCGGGGCTTGCCCCCGCCCGCATGCAAACAGACCGGGCGGGGGCAAGCCCCGCCCCTACCTGTATATGGATCTTGCTCTTGTTTCATGCAGCCCCAGGCCCCAGGACCGTCACAAGCAGTAGCGGGACGTCTCCACTATTGGCGATGGCGTGTGAGACGTCGCCGGGAATCTCAAAAAAGTCGCCCGCTGCGATGGCGGTGACACCGTCATCGGTCTGCACTTCGCCCACGCCGGACGCCACCCAGGTCAGTTGTTCCCAGGGATGATGGTGGCGTTTGGAGATGCCGCCCGGTTCCACCTGGGCCAGTTGAAAGGTGAAGTGTTCGTGGTTTCGATAGAGCCGGGCCAGGCTGAGTCCGCTGGCGCCGTCACCGCTGACAGACTGGAAAGGCAAGGCATTGGATGGTACGAAGTTGATCGTCATGATGAAGGCTCCTAACGATGGATCAGCACGAAAAAGATCGCTATGTTGGGATGGTTTACCAATTGGCCTGAGAATTCGGCTCGCATGGGTGCGGTTACAAACCCATGCGCATCAAGTTAAGGGTTATGTTAAACCCATCGCCTGTTCAAACCGGCGTGCAGCAACGGCTGAAGCCGGCTGCTAAGAGCGAAAAGCCGCCTCAGCGGCTGAGCTCAAGCGCCTGAGGGCGCTTTTCGATGGTAGCGGCGGGATTCATCCCTGCCGAAATCGACGGCAACGTGAGACGTAACGCTTAGCTTGATGCCTATGGGTTACAGACCGCACCTACAAGGGTAAGCCACCGCTTTGTCAATTCACGATTGTTGAACGGGAACTGTAGCAACTCGGATGCAGGATAAGATGCCATCTTGCCCTGCGTCAATGACTCTACTGCAAAAAGCCTTTTCATGACACGAATGGTCACGAATTTACACGAATTGTGCCGTCGCCCCAGAGCGAAGATTCGTGATAATTCGTGTCAAGATCCCTTTTTGCAGTCGACTCACCAATTGATCTCTGACACACTCAACTCGAATGCCGCGCCGATGGCCAGACAAAAATCGTCTGCGTTGGGGCGAGTGGTTATCTGAAGGCCGATGGGCAAGCCGGCGGGGCTGAAGCCACAGTTAACTGTCAGCGCAGGCAGGCCGGTGAGATTGGCCGGAGCCGTGCGCCGCGCTTCGGCCATGCCCTCATCGCCGATCACGGCCGGGTCTTCATGGGGCGCGACCCAGGGTGCGGTCGGTGAGAGGATGGCGTCCACATCGGTCAGGGCCGTCAGAAAATGGGCTGTGAGATGGCGACGATACTGCTGGGCGCGTATGTGGGCCAACACAGGCACGGCAAAGCCAAGCTCGATCTGGCTGCGGGTGAGGATTGCGTAATCCTCGGGCCGTTCTTCGATCCAGCGAGCGTGGACCGCGCTGGCCTCTGGTGCAATGATGGCATGGAGCACGGCGTCGGCCAACCCCAGATCCGGAATCTCGACCCTTTGCAGCACAGCTCCTGCATCCGCCAGAGCTGCGCACGCTGCGTCAAAAGCAGCCAGCACCGGCGCTTCCATTTCCCGACCCGTGCGATGGGCATCCAACACACCCAGCCTCAATCCTTTCAGATCAGCCGGATGCGCAGGTTGAGGCATCCGCCCCAGCAGGGCATCCAACAGCAGGCCGGCATCGGCAGCCGAGCGCGCGATTGGACCGGCGTGATCCAGCGACCAGGAGAGTGGAAAGACGCCATCTAGACTCACTCTGCCGTAGGTGGGCTTGAGGCCGGCCACGCCGCAGTAGGCGGCGGGAATGCGGATCGAACCGCCGGTGTCCGTGCCGACCGCGGCGAAGCACATCCCTGCGGCCACGGCAGCAGCCGATCCGCCACTGGAGCCGCCGGCCGTGCGCGTGGGATCATAGGGGTTCCAGGTCGGGCCGAAGTCCGGGTGCACGATGCCGTAGGCGAATTCCAACAGATTGGTTTTGCCCAACAGCACAGCGCCGGCCTGCTTGAGCCGATTGACGATCAACGCGTCCTTGTCCGGCACGTTATCGGACAGGATACGTGAACCACAGGTGGTGCGGATCCCGGCGGTGTCCACCAGGTCTTTGAGTGCAACAGGAATGCCGTGAAGCAGACCCCTATCCTGGCCGGACTGCAACTCTGTTTCAGCTTGCCGTGCACTGGCGAGAGCGGCGTCTGCGCTGACGGTGATGAAGGCATTGAGAGTTGGATTGAGCGCGTCAATGCGCGCCAACGCGCGTTCGGTCACCTCAATGGGCGAGTAGCGGCCATGTCGGTAGCCCTCCGCAATCTCCGAGATGGATAGAAAGAGCAGGTCGTCACCGCCGGTCAGATTCATCAGGATCCTCCCCCCAGGGCAGACCAACGGCGGGCAGAACGCCCAGATCCAGCTCGACGATACGCGCGTCGGCGGCCAGGATCTCCGCCAACGCCGGAACCAGGTCGGCAGCCCGCTCCAGGGCCAGATCAAAGCCGTTCAGTGCGGCCAAATGGCGTACGGTTTCTGCGTTGAGCGATGGATGTTCGTGCATTGCATACCCTCATTAAAGATCAAGCCTACCGATTCAACGCGTTCAACTCGTCCAGATTGGCCGTCTGTTGCGGACGGTCACCCTCTTCGATCTCGTGGATCTGGCGGATCAACAGGGCGGTCAAGGGCGTCGGCACGCCAACCCGTTCCCCGGCGGCCACAATGGGTCCAAGCTGGGCGTCGGCTTCGGTGCGCCGCTTGCGCACAGCCAGATCGCGCCAGATCCCACTGTGGGTCTTGGCCGACCTGCGGTTGAAGGCCACCATGTCATCCAGTGATTGGAGCGAAACGGCCCGAGGCGTGCCGGGCATGAAGGCGCCGGGATCGAAGCCGTTGAAGGCCTCCGGCTGGATGCCCTGAGCCGTTGCCACTGCCAACACCTCGGTAGCCAGATCGATGTAGAGATCGGCATAGCGGGGATCGGCCAGGCAATCGGCGATGGATTCGTGGGTCAGTGCGGTGGCGAAGAGTTGTGCGCCGTAGGCCAGCTTGCCCCAGAGGTAGCCCCAGATATTGTCGGTGATGATGGCGTTGGGTTCGAAGTCCAGGAATGTTTGATGCAGGGCCTCGATGCGCGGCGTACGACGGCCGTCGATCTCTCCCAACACGACGGCCCCGCGGCCGCCGTAGAGGATCTCGCCCGGTTGCAGATAGTCGGCGCCGAAATTGACGAAGCTGCCGACGGTGCGCTCCCGGCCCACTACGGCAGCGATCTCCAGCTCATTCAAGCCGTTCTGCACCGAGACGATACAGCCATCCGGCGTCAGATGTGGTGCGATAGAGCGCACTGCGTCGACCGTGTCTTGCGCCTTGACACAGAGTAGCACCGTCTCCCACTGTCCGGCCACAGTTTCAGGCGAGAAGGCGCTGCCTGCTACGGTGAACTCAGCAATCGGTCCGGTGATGGCAAGGCCGTCTAGATTGATGGCCTCCACGTGATCGAGATCCCGGTCGACGAAAGTGACCTCGTGACCAGCCCGGGCCAGATAGGCGCCGATGACGCCGCCGATGGCTCCAGCCCCCCAAATCAATAGTTGCATCTCAGTCCCACCCTTCTGCGAGCAGTGCCTGAGTTTCCGCAACCGCCACTTCCCACAACGCCAGCATTTCGGCATCGGCACGCTGATAGTAGCCGCCGTAGTTGCCGTCGCCGTAGAAGGCCTGCATTCCCTTGCCAACCAGCCGGGGCATACCCGTCCTGTCGGCCAGAATCTTCTGTTCCTCAGGCAATGCAATGTCGGCCAAACGCGTCCAGGGGAAGTTCTCCATCCACGAGGCATGGCTGCCAATGGTGTCGATCTCCTGAACCTTGGTCCAGGTTTTGGGCGCGTTCCACCAGCTGTGGAACTTCACCTGCACGCCGGGATTGTCGGCCATCCATTCAGTGGCCAGCGAATCTGCCGGGATATTGCCGCCGTGGCCGTTGACGATCAGGATGCGCCGGAAACCGCTGTGGGCCAGGCTATCCAGTATGTCACGCACCAGGCGCACGTAGGTGTCGACGCGCAGGCTGACTGTGCCAGGATACTCGCGGAAGTAGGGCGTGACGCCGTAGGCCTGCACCGGAAAGACCGGCACATTCAGTGGCTCGGCTGCGTCCAGCGCCACTTTCTCAGAGAGAATGCTGTCCACGCTGAGGCTGAGGTAGGCGTGCTGCTCGGTGCTGCCCAGCGGCAGGACGGCGCGATCGTCTTGCTTGAGATACTCTTCGACCTGCATCCAATTCATATCGGTGATACGCATAATTGGTTCTCTTTCTGTGCGATGTGCCGGTACAACCTCAATCGTATAGATGACAGGCCGTGAAATGGCCCGCTTCGTTGGCCTTTAGTGCAGGCGCCTCTGTGCGGCAGCGATCAAAGACCTGTGGGCAGCGCGGGTGAAATGGACAGCCGCTGGGAATATTGATGGGACTGGGCAGTTCGCCCTGAACGGCCTCTACTTCGCTTTTTCGACTCGGGTCCAACGTTGGGGCGGCTGAGATCAGGGCCTGGGTATAAGGATGTTCCGGGCTGGAGAAGATTCGCTCGGTTTCGGCCAGCTCCACGACCTTGCCCAGATACATGACCGCCACCCGGTGCGAGATGTGACGGACCAATCGAAGATCGTGGGCCACGAAGAGAACGGTCAGGTGCAGCCGTTCCTGCAACTCCAGCAACAGATTGATGATCTGGGCCTGGACGGACACATCCAGGGCAGAGACCAATTCATCGGCCACCAGCGTCTTCGGCTCCAAGGCCAGACAGCGGGCAATGGCCACGCGCTGGCGTTGCCCCCCGGAGAATTCGTGGGGCAGACGTCCGGAGGCGTCCAAGGGCAGGCCGACTAAGTCGAGCAGTTCGGCAATGCGCTCATCGACCTGGTCTGCAGGGCGCAATTTGTGCACCCGAATGGCTTCCCCCAACGTCTGCCCCACAGTCATGCGCGGGTTGAGGGAACTGAAGGGATCTTGGAATACCATCTGCACCTGCCGGTGATAGGTCCGCAGATCCCCTCCACTCAGGGCTATCACGTCCTGGCCGTCAAAGGTAATCACGCCTGAATCAGCGTCATAGAGACGCACAAGGCAGCGGGCCAAGGTTGACTTGCCACAGCCCGACTCACCCACGATGCCCAGGGTTTCGCCCCGCTGTACACTGAGTGAAACGCCGTTGAGGGCCCGAACCGCTCTGACCTCACGACGTCGTATCCAGTCTATCGGCGAGCGATGGATCGGAAAGTACTTGTGCAGATCGTGGACTTCCAACATTGGCGTTGCGCTCATCTGGACGCCTCCTCTCCGGGCCGGGCCAGGGAACCATGATGGATGCAGGCGGAAAAGCGGTCGTCACCGATGGAGACCAGTGGCGGACGCTCGGCCAGACATTCATCTGTGACATAGAGACAACGAGGCGCGAAGGGGCAGCCTTGTGGCAGATTGGCCAGATCGGGCGGTGCACCGGGAATGGGCATCAGCGGTTTGCGACTGGCTCCGACGCCGGGAATTGAATTGAGCAGGCCCAACGTGTAGGCATGGCGCGGTTGCTGGAAGAGTTCGACCACCGAAGCCACTTCCACGATGCGGCCCGCGTACATTACCGCCACCCGATCACAGGTCTGGGCGACGACGCCCAAGTCGTGGGTGACCAGGATCACGCTCATGCCCAATTGATTCTTCAGACGCAGGATCAACTTGAGGATCTGATCCTGGATGGTTACATCCAGGGCCGTGGTCGGTTCATCAGCCAGCAGCAGTTGCGGGTTGGAGGCCAAGGCTATGGCGATCATCACACGCTGGCGCATGCCGCCGGAAAACTGATGGGGATAGCTGTCTACTCGCTCCTCTGCGGAGGGAATGCCGACCAACTCCAGCAACTCCACCGTATGCTTGTCGATCTCACCCTCCCCGCCAATGCTGCGGTGTGCGCGCAGAGACTCTTTGATCTGTTCGCCTACGGTCAGGACCGGGTTGAGTGCGCTCATGGGCTCCTGGAAGATCAGGCTGATCTCTCCGCCACGTACCTGGCGCAGTTCATCGTCGGACATCTCCATAATCTCACGGTCCTGCCAAACAATGCTACCGGTGATGCGACCCGGCGGTGCGATCAGGCGGATCAGTGAGCGCAAGGTGACGCTCTTGCCCGAGCCGGACTCGCCCACCAGCCCCAACAACTCGCCGGGAAAGAGATCGAAGTTGACGCCGTCCACCGCAGTCAATTGGCCGCGCTTGGTGTCGAAAGTCGTACGCAGATCATGCACAGACAACACCGGAGTCGCTTTGGTTTGGGTTGATTGTTGCAATGATTGGCTCATTTCTTGGGCCTCAACAGATCCGCCAGACCGTCGCCGATGAAGCTGAAGGTCAGACCGGCAAAGGTCAGGGCGATAGCCGGGAAGGTAGAGATCCAGGGAGCGGTGGTCATGAAGTTCTTGCCGTCGGCCACCATGACGCCCCACTCAGCGGTGGGCGGTTGTGCGCCCAGGCCAAGATAGCCCAGGCTCGCGCCCAGCAGAATGCCCAATGACATGTCGGTCATCCAATAGGTAAGGGAGGAGCCGATCACGTTGGGCAACAAGTGACGCCCGATGATACGAGGCGACGTATAGCCCATGGTCTTGGCGGCCTGGGCATACTCGGCCTGCTTCTGCACCAACATTTCACCACGCACCAGACGTCCATAGGCCACCCAGCCGACGACGCTGACGGCAATGTACATGTTGGTCAATCCTGGTCCTAAGAAAGCGACGATGGCGATGACCAGCACCAAAAATGGGAAGACGATGACGATGTCTACGATGCGGCCAAAGATCGCGTCCAACCACTTGCCGTAGTAGCCGGTGAGCGCGCCCACGAGGGTGCCAAAGAAAAATGGGAAAATGGTCGTGAAGATGGCAATTTGCAGATCGACGCGTGCCGCCCAGATGACACGCGAGAAAATGTCGCGGCCGAAGTTATCTGTGCCAAAGAAGTGGGCCCGGCTGGGCGGCTGCAAAATGGCCGTGTAGTCGAATTCCGTCGGGCTGTAGGGCGCAATCGCACCCGGAAAGAGTGCCAGGAGCAGGAACAGAAAAAGTAGGGAGAAGCCGGCGACCAGCGTAAATTTGGGTCGAAAGCGCGCACGACGTCGACCTTGGGTCATGGCTGGGGCAATGGTCACTGCCATCAGAAGCTCCAATCGTGAATAGCGCTAAGCAAGGGGGTTATCATGACATCTCGACCCGAGGATCCAGCTGAGCATAGACTAGATCTGTGAGCAAGAAGACCAGAGAGACCAAGATCGCAAAAGTCAACGTCAAGGCCACGACGACTGGGTAATCTCGGCCGTAGATGGCATCTACCATCAGGCGGCCAATGCCCGGAATGGCGAAGACGGTCTCGGTGATCACAGCCCCGCCAAAGAGCGCGCCGATGTTCATTCCCAGCAGCGTGACAGTGGAGATGAGTGCGTTGCGAAGTACATGTTTGCCCAGCACCACCCGGTTGCTCAGCCCTTTGGAACGCGCCAGATCCACATATTCTGCGGTCAATACCTCGATGATCGAGGCGCGCAATGTGCGCATGAGTACCGCCGACAGGTTAAATCCCAAAGTAAGTGCAGGCAGAAAGAGGTGATAGAGATGTTCGCCAAAGGTGTCGCCGTAGCCGCCGATGGGGAAGAGACCGAGCTGTGCACCCATGATCGTCAGCAGCAGCAGTCCAATATAGAACGTCGGCAACGAGAGTCCAACCTGAAAGACCGACCGTATGGCGTTGTCCAGTAGTGAATTGCGGTTCAACGCTGCGACGAAGGCCAGGGGCACGGCCAGAAGAAGCGCAATCACGGCGGCGTAGATCGTCAGAAATATCGTCACCGGGAGACGCTGCCAAACCAGATCGGTCACTGGGATCTTGAAGCTGATGGAATCACCCAGATCTCCCTGGAAGAAATTCTGAACAAAGATGCCGAACTGAACCAGAAGCGGCTTGTCCAGCCCCATCTGTGCGTTGAGACGCTCCACCGCTTCCTCAGTTGCCCGATCCCCCAGGATGGCGCTGGCCGGGTCACCGGGCAACATGCGGACCATCATGAAGACAAGGAACATAATGACAAAGAACGTCGGTACGATCTGGAGCAGTCTCACCAGGACGTAGTTCCAGCGGTTCACAGGGATACCTCCTGTGGCAGATGGCGGGTGGTGCATGGACAAACTCGCCACGCACCACCCGCGATAACTCACTCAGTATGCGCTTGTCGGCGCCCAAAATTTACTTGGCGGTTTCGTTCGTAGTGACTGCTTTAGTGGTCTGGATGGCTAAAGCCATCACTACGAACTGGTTTTGGACGCTCACCTAATTACGAACCAACCGACTACTGTTCCAGATAGACATTGGTGAAGATGTTCTGGCCCAGCGGCAGTTGGAAGAAGTCCTTGACCTCTGTGCGCAGCGCCACCGGATAGGGCGTTTCGTACAGGAAGATAATCGGGGCGTTCTCGACGTAGATCTCCTGAATACGGTCATACTGTTCGGCTCGTTTGACGTCGTCCAGTTCCTTCTGGCTATCGGCAAAGAGTTGTTCCAGTTCATCGTTCTGGAATCCGGTATGCAGTGACTCGACGACATCGTAGATGGCGAAGTAGGAGGTGATCTGGCTGGGATCGTTGATGTCATTGGTCCAGGCCGCCGTGCGCATCTGGAAGTCATTCTCTCGATAGCGAGCGGTACGGGTGGCGGAATCCACCTGCTCGATATTGAGCGTGACCCCTACGTCGGCCCACATCTGCTGGATGGCAGTGAGCAGGGCAGCATCGTCTGCGTTGCCGGAGATGGCCAGCGAGGAGACCTCAAAGCCATCAGCGTAGCCAGCCTCGGCCAGGAGTTCCTTGGCCTTGTCCGGATCGTACGAATACATCTCCTGGGGTGAGTAGAGGGGCGTGGTGGAAGCCATATAGGATTCCATCAGCTTGCCTGTACCGAAGGTCACCAGTTGGATCAGGGCTTCTTTGTCCGTGGCGTAGTTGAGCGCTTGACGCACGTTCACATCGGACAACGGATTGGCCGTTCCGTCCAGGAACTCGGGACGGTTGTTCATCAGTAGGTCATTGACCTTGGTCGACGGGAAGAGCTCCATGTTGATGTTGGCATCGGCCTCCAGTTCACCCACTCGACTCAGGGGAATAAACTCGGCGGCGTTGAGTTCGCCGGCCTGGAGTTTCAGGATACGGGTGGCGTCTTCGGGGACGATCTCGAAGCGCACACTATCCAGGTAGGGCAACTGCACGCCGTCGGCGTCGGTCTGCCAGTAGTAGGGATTGCGTTCCATCACCATGTGAGAACCGCGCACCCACTCTTTGAGCACGAAAGGACCGGACCCGACCGGCTGCTCGGAGAAGGCCTTGGCCTTTTCCTCGTCTGTCTCACCGGCGGACGCTTCGAAGAGCGCCTTGGGCATCACGGCGCTGTTGAACATGGCCAGTGCAGCCGGAATGGACGGGTCGGGTCGGCTCAGATTGAGGACAACCTGGTTGTCGCCAACCGCTTCGACCGAGTCGACGGATTCCAGCGAGAAGCTCCAAATACCGTTTTCCGGATTGCGCGCCCGGTCCAGGGACCAGACAACATCGTCAACCGTGATGTCTGACCCATCAGCGAACTTGATGCCGTCGCGCAGGGTGACGGTGTAGGAAAGGGCGTCTTCGGCGGCTTCATAGCCCGTTGCCAACATCGGCTCGATGCCCGTACCGTCCTGGGTGGACTGGAAGAGCGTATCGTAGAGGCTGTTGAGCACCCAGATGTCCAGATTAGCATCGTTGAGCACCGGGTCCAGGAAGAGGGAATCGGCATAGCGGCCAAAGACGATCTCGCCGCCGGACTTGCCGGTTTCGGCCTCCGGGGCGGCAGTGGCATCGGCAGCAGGGGCGGCCTCACCTTCGCTGGGCGCGGCTGCCGGTGCAGCCGGTGCGCTACAGCCGCCGATCAGCAGCGCCAGGATCAGGATCAGGCCCAGGATCAAAGCGGGTCGTTTGTGGATGGGTTTCATGTACAGTCTTCTCCTATTGTAGTAGAACGACAGACGAGATACTTCTGCAACGAGTGAACCGAAATCAAGACAACGTGACGGGCGGGTGGATCAATCAGTGATCGCGGTTGGGCCTCCTTTCAAACCAGTTGCTTTCATGACGGCGTGCGGAACAAGTCTGTAGCACGACATTGATGCCGTAGCCGGCTACGGCATCAATGTCGTGCTACAGACCACCATCTCCTCGCAGCAGATCGATGGCTTGGCGAAGCACAAACGCCACCTGGTTGCAATTGCGTACCAGTTGCGTATGCAAGAAGTGAAATTCATCGCTTTGAGGCTCCAGATGGGCCAGGTCACGCGCTCCTTGTAGGCCGGGTAGATGCGGGATTGTCCAGGCCGGGTCGTGATCAAAGGGGCCGATCTCGGTGTAGGTCAAAGGAATCAGCAGACGGGACAGTCCCTTGATCTGCCGGTTGATCGCTTGGATTTCCCCATCGTTTTGGCTTGCCTCAGCGGAATCGCAGCGATCGGCAAGGCCACGGACGGCCATCGCCAGCCGATCTGCTCGCTCAATGAGGACGCTCAAGTCCAGGGCATCGCCGGCCAAGCTCTGCAGATCGGCCAGCGTCTCCAAGATGTCGGTGACCACCGGCTGGAAGTTCATGGGCAGCAACGGCACAGAGCAGAGCCGCCACACAACGCTGACATAGACTTGGGTGTCCAGCGCCAGCACATCCAGATCCACCTTGTCGATGGTGTCTCCACTGGTGTGCCACCACCAGGGCATGCGGCCGCCAAAGAGTTTGCCCAGCGCCTGGGAGACATAGTCGGTATCGGCCTCGGCATCGAAAGGAACCTGGCTCAAGCTCATGAAAAGTGCGGGGATGCCGACACCATTGAAGCTCATATCCCCGGCCCGGCTCATGCGCCGCGGGGTCGATGGCTGGCCGGTCCGGGTCTCGACGATCTGAGCGCCAAAGTCGCCCAACTCGAGATGGGCAGGGAAGTTGCCGTAGTAGGTCGCCCCCCGTGCGCCGGTCGAATCCACGTTCACATGGGCTACACAGCGGTCGTACAATTCTTCCCAGTGGTTGTCCACGTACCAGGTGGAGCCGGAGTAGCGCCCATGGCTATGGCCGCTCCAAAAGGCCAGCCGCAGTCCACGATGTAGATGCTCTTTCTCCTGGGCCAGCAGCCGCCCCGCCTCCATCATGGTGGCATTGGCGCTGCCGTTGTCCATGGCCCCGACTTCCCACGAGTCCAGATGGCCGCTGAAGAGCACAAAATCATCGCTATGGTTGCCCTTCAACTCGGCGATCAGGATCGGCGTCTGCTGCCAGTCCAGGAAGACCTCGGAGGAGAGGCGGACCCGCACTTCGCCGGCCGCCGCCAGATCCCGCAGCGTTTGGCCGTCGGCCTGGGTGATGGAGACAGACGGAGTGGAGGGGATACGCTGGGCCGAAGAGGGCGTCGGCGTGCCCCAGATGGTGCTGACAATCATGTAGTGGCGATGGTCGTCGTTGATGAATATCTGGCCGACCGCGCCGGCCTGCTCTGCCGCATAGACCGCGCCGGGGGTGGCCAGCCCATTGATCAACACGATCTTACCGGCCACAGACTGAGCTGAATAGTCGGCGGGCGTGCCGAAATCGATATCGACTAACGGGGCGTCCAGCGCCTCGACGCCGCAACTGTAGGCTGTGCCCAGACATTCGAGCTGGATCGTTTCCTGGCCGCCACGGTTAAGCGTCGCCAGGGTTGCCGCCAGCGGATAGCTGATCAGCGCAGGATGCTCCAACAGGTGGGTGTCCATGCCATAGCCGTCCAGCGTCTCCTGAACATAGGCAAATGCGGTTCGCTCTTCGGCCGTGCCCGAGTGGCGGGTCCATCCGGCAATTGTGCGGTTGGTCTCCCAGAGGGCTTCCCGGCTGATTGAATTGAGCAAGCGAGCTTCGTGATCCATAGTCATGCAGAACCATTTCCTGGCTGAACGGCGAGCAACTGGTGAATGCGTTTGACCGAAGCCGCATTGGGCGTATGTAGAAACTCAATCACGGGGGTCTCGCTGTCTACGCTTGATCGAATCTTCTCGATGGCCCCGTTGGAGCCGCTGGAAAAGACGATGGCCTGCGCTTCGGTCACTATCTGATCCAGCCCGGCTTCATCCGATGCCAGCGAGATCACGGGCGGCTGGGTCAGCGGGCGAACGGCGGAAATGCCCTGGATCATCGTGTTGACAAACTCGGGGAAGAGGGAAACGATGCCGATACGCTGGTCGTCAGCGATGGCAGAGATGGCTTGACATGCATCCGTCCGCAGCTCCAGACTGAGCCCGATGATGGGCCCTTCCCACCCGATGCCGGCCGTCACCAACGAGTCGCGCAGCTTCTGCACTTGATGCAGAGGAACGAGCAACGCCTCGGCTTGCTCCAACGACGGCAGATAGACATCAGGACGGTGCTCCAATTCAGCAAATGTGACCGGCTCGACGACCACCCGTTCCTCGGCCAACTGGCGTTCCAGATCATCGGCATAGGCACGTAGCGCATCGGAAAAGAGTCCGACCAATACAAAACAGCGATTTGTGAAGAGACCATCCGACTCAGTCAGCAGAGAAAGGAAGGCCTGTGAGATCTCAGCCTGGTCGAAGCCATCGGCCTGGGCCTTGGTGACCGCACCCTGCAAGATGCGACGTAGCTGAAGCGACCGATTGGGGGCTGCGGGCGCATCGGCCACATCAAAGTCTGCCACAAACGTGCCCAACCCTGGTCGCATCTCGATCAGCCCCAGTTGCTTCAGTTCCTGGTAGGCCTGGGTGATGGTCATGGGGGCGACGTTGAGCGCCTGGGCCAGATCGCGAATCGACGGCAATTGCATGCCCGACGGCAGACGCCCCGAGACGATATCGAATTTGGCCTGCCCAACGATTTGAGTATAGAGGGGCACAGCCAGGTCACGGTTGATCTGGATCTTCACAGCGTTTTCCAAGGTCAGGCGGAACATGCCGGTGTGGAGACGGGCCAAAACAGAAAAAGCCATACTGTTCTAGTGCACTAGAACAGTATGGCTTTAGGGTAGCGGAATTCAGGTGGCAAGTCAATGAGCAAAATGCACAACGGATCGTGGGCAGGTTGATCCAGGCGGAACAGCATTCGTGGGTTGGATTGGCATTCCGCCCTACGCAGGGCATCATCCGTAGGTCGGATCGGGAATCCGACCAGCCTAGCCCAGCCAGGCGGAATGGCATTCCGCCCTACAGGGCATCATCCGTAGGTCGAACTCGAAAACGGGAACTTGTTTCTGGATGAACCTTAGAGCCTGCCCAGCGTCCGCAACAGCAGATCCGGGAAATCGACGGTCATACCGTCGACGCCGGCGTCGATGGCGCGTTGCATGAGTGCCGGCGTGCGTACGCCCCAGGCGCGCACGTTCAACCCCATCGCTTTCCATTCCAAGACCAGGTCCAGCGTCACCCGCTCTGCCGGTGGGCAAAATTGGTTCAGGCCGGTATCGAGGACACGCTTCACGCTAGCCGGGCTGATGTCGGCGGTGAGAAAGCCGAGGTAGGCCGCTGGTTCCTCGCGTCGGATGCGCTCGACAGAGGTGAAGTCGAACGAGGTGAAGGTGACGGCGTCCAATAGGCCAAGCGCTTTGACTCGCCCAAGCACCTCGATCTCGATACCCGGCTGCTTGATCTCCAAGGCGATATGCGTGCGCCGGCCATAGCGGGCCAGCGTCTCGTCCAACAGTGGGACACGGGCGCCGCGGTATTGGGGATCGAACCAACTGCCCGCATCCAGTCTGCTGATCACCGACCAAGGCGTTTCCGCGACCGATCCCTGGCCGTCGGTTGTGCGGTCCAAGCGTAGATCGTGGATCAGCACCAACACGCCGTCGCTGGTGGCCTGGACGTCGGTCTCGATGGCGTCGACACCCAGGGCCAGCGCCCTATCGAAACCGATCCACGTGTTTTCCGGCGCCAGTGCGGCCGCGCCGCGGTGACCGATTACTTGCATGGGTTTCCTCGTGGTAATTGTTTCTGGTCATTGGGATTCAGGGATTGGGCGATTAAGAGATTGCAGTCACTGCGGCAATCTCCTAATCTCGGGCCGAAGGCCAAAATCTCCAATCTCAAAAAACATGATCTCCAGCGCGTCCTCAGTCTAGACTGCGTCCCTCTGACCGCGCTCAATTCGCGCCTGCAACTCATCCGGCCATTGCTCCGGATGCTCAGACGGAAAGATGCGCAACGCGGGACCACCCATGGTCAACAGATCGGACGTCCGACAGTTGAGGATCTTCTTGGCAGCGGCCAGACCGGAGAAGGTCGCGCCGGCCACGCCATGGCTGAGCGTGCTGGCCCCGCACATGAGCAGACCGTCGATCTCGGTCTGGACCGGGAATGCGCCGGGTCCCACCTGGCTGCGGGTCTTGGCCGTGCCGTAGAGATTGCCCTTGGTGGCATTGACAAAGTGTTCATTCGTGACCGGCGTGCCCAGGCTCCAGAAGACCACGTGCTTGGAAATGCCGGGCACGCGCCGCTCCAGCCCCTGAAACATGCGCTCGGCCAGTTCCTCTTTCATCGCCTCATAGTTGTCGGTATGAGCGCCGCTCTTCTCGTCCGCCCACTGCGCGAAGGCTTCGTAGCCGACGAAGGCAAAGGACTCACACGTGTGATGTCCGCCGTGCATCTTGGATGGATCCTTGAGCGTGGTGACGGTCAGGAACATCATCTCCGGCGGCCCATCCGATGCCAGCAGCTTGGATTCCAAGCCGTCCCGGTAGAGTTGATCGACGTTTTCATTGTCGTAGAACCAGTAGTTCCCGGAATCCAATCCGGCCTCACGCAGATCCATGTCAACGGCAAAGAAGAGACTCAGACAGGAGCCCGAATAGGTCACGTTGTCCAGCTTCTTCTGCAAGCGGCCACTCAGCTGTTCACGTCCGATCAGCTTCTCGAAGGTGACGCCCGGGTCGGCGTTGCTTAGCACGTAGGTGGAACGTACCTCGCTACCGTCCTCCAGTTCGACGCCTACGGCCCGGCCATCCTCGATCAGGATGCGCGACACACTGGTGTTTAGACGAATCTCGCCGCCGGCTCGCTTCAAGGCGCGCACGAACGCACGCGGAATCGCAAAAGCGCCACCTCGCGGATAGTAGCCGCCGTTGAAGTAGTGATGGGTGACGCCTGCATGGACAAAGGCCGACACATCCGACGGCGGCAGACCGTGATCGCCGGATCGGCCCGAGAGCACAGCTTTCAACACCGGGTTCGAGATGTAGTGGTCGATCAGATCTTGTCCGGTGCGCGTGCCCCAACGCACCACCGTCGCCGCTCCGCCTGCCGCCTTGATGGCGCTGCCCACGCCCTTGACTCTGCTGACCTGACGCAGGCCGCCCATCATATTGGCAAGAGCATTCAGGTAGCCGTCGATGCCGTCTGCCTCCTCGGGAAAACGTTGCTTGAGGTAAGCGGCCAGATTCTCCTTGCCCTTGGGCAGATCAAAGCGCTCGTCACCGATGAAAATGTGGTCGAAGCCCTCAGGGTTGAGTTCACAGAATTCCAGATCTTCGGAGACGCCCAACCCTTCATAGATACCGCGCAATCCGCCGCCCGGTTGCAAGTCTCCGATGTAGTGAACGCCAGGGCTGAATCGATAGCCTTGCAGCGTGAAGGAGTGGGTCCAGCCGCCGGGCACTTCATGTTGTTCGCAAACCAGCACCTGCTTGCCCGCCTGGGCCAGAGCGACGGCCGCGGTCAGCCCGCCGGCCCCGGAGCCGATCACGATTACATCATAGTCCGTGCTCATCAAGTTCTGCCTCTCTGTTCAAGAAATATAGATCCGAAAGGGCCTTATCCATTCGGAAATGCGGCCGCCCTCAGCATCAAAGCCGATAGCCGTTCTACTGCATCTTCTCCAGCAGCAACTCCGACGCGGCAATGATCTGATCGTAGTCCTTCTGCAGCTCGTCAGCAGAGAGCATAGCCGCCGGGATAAAGGCATCTCGGCTGATGCGTTCCAGGGATCGGAACGGCTGCCCGGCCTTCCAAGTGGCATTGGCGAAACGTGCCATCAGTTGCATGTCCTCATCTGAACGTGTGCCGTCGACGATTTCGCTCAAGATAGCCACCGGGCTCTCACCGGTGCGCTCGGCCAGCACACCCAGTCCGGCCTCGACGGCATAGAAGCCGGCCAGATTCATGGCGATCTTCTCTTCAACCACGCTCTTTTCCACGACCGCGTCCTCATCTTCCGGCGCGATGAAATCAGGGACCGGTTCGCCCTGCCCCTTGTAGTAGGCGGCATCGAGCCAGGTCGCGATCTCCAGTGCAAACTCCGGATCCTGCAGAAGTTGCTTCAGCGTCTCCAATTGGGCATCGGTTCCAGCACCCGCTTGGTCCTGCATCTTGGCAAGCAACAGCTCAGAGGCAGCAATGATCTGATCATAGTCCTTGGAGAGTTCTTCGCCCGAGAGCATAGCCGCCGGGATGAAGGCGTCACGCGAGATGCGGTCCAAGGATCGGAATGGCTGTCCGGCCTTCCAGGTGGCATTGGCGAAACGCGCCATCAGTAACATGTCTTCATCTGCTCGTGTGCCATCGACGATCTCGGTCAGGATGTCGACGGGACTCTCGCCTGTGCGCTCCGCCAACACGCCCAATCCAGCCTCGACAGCATAGAATCCGGCTAGATTCATGGCGATCTTCTCTTCGACCACGCTCTTTTCCACGACCGCATCCTCGTCTTCAGGTGCGATGAAGTCGGGGACAGGCTCTCCCTGCCCCTTGTAATAGGCAGCGTCAAGCCAACTGGCCATTTCCAACGCAAACTCCGGATTCTGCAGTAGCTGCTGCAGGGTGCCAAGCTGCTCCTCCGTTGAGTTGGATTGAGCGGTCGCGCCCTCTGGCTCCACGGAGACTGGCTCCGGTTGGAGCGGCGCACAGGCGACCAACACGAGCATGATCACCATTGGGATCAATCTGAAAATCTTCATCTTATCTCCTCCGAGATATGAACCGATCCGAACATTCAAGGCTCTGAATCTCCTACAATATCTGTATCGACCTGCCCTGATCTGCCGTCGACTACCCCCTCCTTTTCCACGCAAGGGGCAGACACACTTTCTCTGAACAATTTGATAGAATGAGTTTATATCAATTCACGCCAAACTGAAACGAACGGAAACATTCATGGCGTCATGAAGACACAGTAAATTCCCTTGACATCCCCTGTCGCCTACGCTATCGTGATATCCCAATGGGCGATACAGGACTGCCGAACTCCGCGTCTGTGATTCACCACAGAAATCGGTTCGATCGATCATTCCGAACCCAAACGAGGTCTCGGGCAGAAACAAGATCGTAGACCAAGTCCCTATCATCTCGGAACGGTAGACTCCTTCCGCCAGAGAGGAACAATAATCGAATGTCATTGGGAACAGAACCTTCAACGAAGCTAAGCCCAGAGGCGCTCAATAGGCTGCGCGTCGTGTCGACAGCAACGCTCACAACACAATTGCTCAAACGGGGTTTCAGGAACACCTTTCTGCAGGGATTGGGTCCAGTCGATCCCGAATCACGCATGGTCGGCTATGCCTTCACCCTGCGTTTCGTACCCGCCCGCGAAGATTTCGCCGACACCATGTACGACAATACCCAAAACGTGCAGCGAATCGCCGTCGAGACCATTGACAAGGACCAGGTGATGGTCATCGATGCCCGCGGCGATATCCGGGCGGCCTCGTTTGGCCACATTCTAGGCACCCGTATCAAAATGCGCGGCGCTGCCGGCTTGGTGACCGACGGAGCGCTGCGCGACACCCCAGGATTCAAAGAACTGGGCCTACCAACCTACATTCGCGCGTCCCACGCCACCATGTCTTTCGTCATCCATCACCCGCTGGAGATGAACGTGCCCATCGGCTGTGCCGGCGTACTCGTGATGCCCGGCGATGTTTTGGTCGGCGACGGTGAGGGTGTTGTCGCCATCCCAGCCCAGGTGGCCGAAACGGTGGCCGCCGATGCCTATGAACAGGAACGCCGCGAGGAGTTCTTCCAAATGAAGATCGCCCAGGGAGCGAGCATCCAGGGCGTCTACCCACCCAACGAACAGACCCTGGCCGAATACGCGGCCTGGCAAAGAGATGAAGGATAGGACGCGAATAAGGAGGCGAAACATGCGACGATTTGGACAGGTTATCGGCGTCAAACCGGAAAGACTGGCCGAGTACACGGAACTGCACGCCAACGTATGGCCCGAAGTGCTGGCCACCATCGATGACTGCAATATGCGCAACTACAGCATATTCGCGCTCAACGACCACACACTCTTCGCCTATTTTGAGTATGTCGGCGACGATTTCGAAGGTGATATGGCCAAGATGGCGGCCGATCCGAAAACCCAGGAATGGTGGGATGTCTGTAGTCCAATGCAGGTGCCGCATCCGGATCGGGCCGAAGGCGACTGGTGGATGACGCTGAAAGAGGTGTTTCACCATGGGTAGGTCCAGAGAAAAAACAAAAACTTGCCACAGATGGCCATAGATAAAAGCTGGATAGGACACAGATATTATTGGGAATACAGAACCCTACCTGAAAGCATCTGTGAAAATCTGATCCTATCTGTGTCCATCTGTGACAAAAAAGGAGCGCAAAACCATGCCTCGTCACAACACCATGACCTCTCGTGAGCGTGTGCTTGCCACCATCGCGCACCAGGAACCGGATCGCGTGCCGGTCGATCTGGGCTCCACGCCCAGTTCCGGCATCTCGGCCATCGCCTACTACAATCTCAAGAAATACCTTGGCATCGACAGTGGGCATACGCGCGTCTACGATGTGGTACAGCAGTTGGCTCAGCCCGAGGATGAGATTCTAGAGCGATTCGGCGTCGACATCATCGACATCGGTCGCGCCTTCAACACCCAGGACGACGACTGGTATGACATCACCCTGCCCACCGGCCAGCCGGTGCAGTTTCCGGCCTCGTTCCGTCCTGTCGAGCAGCCCGACGGTTCATGGGACGTCTTCGACGATGACGGTGATCGCATCGCCACGATGCCGCTCAAGGCATCGTTTTTCGACCAGACCTGTTTCCCTTACATTGACGGCTACCCGGACAACTATCCGATCTGCCCCGCATGATGGCCAAGATCCACTGGGCTGGGCTGGCGCACAGCCCCTGGGACCACGCCGGCGAAGATGATTTTTGGGAACAACTGAGGAGCAAGGCGCTCTACCTGCGCGAGAACACCGACAAGGCCTTGATGGCCGTTGTCGGCTGTAATCTGTTTGAGTGGGGGACCTTTCTGCGCCGGCTGGACAACTTTCTCATGGATCTGATCCTTCAGCCCGACGAAGTTGAGAGGATGTTGGACGCGCTGATGGCGATCCACTTGCAAACGCTGGAGAATGTCTGCAACTCGGTCGGCGACGTGGTCGATATCATCCGCTTCGGCGACGACCTCGGCACTGACACGGGCCCATTCATGGCGCCGAAGACCTACCAGCAACTTTTCAAACCACGCCACACGATCCTTTGCGACTACGTGAAGGCCAACAGTTCAGCCCATACATTCCTGCATTCGTGCGGTTCCATCTACCGGCTGTTGCCCGACCTGATCGACGCCGGCTTTGAGATCATCAATCCGGTCCAGACCAACGTCAAGGACATGGAGCCGGATCGGCTGAAGAAGGAATTCGGCGACGATGTCGTCTTCTGGGGCGGCGGCGCCGACACGCGACACATTCTTAACCAGGGCTCGCCTAGAGACGTCAGGGGCGATGTACTACGCAGCATGGCAGCGCTGGCGCCCGGCGGGGGATTCGTCTTCAACACCATCCACAACATCATGCCCGATGTGCCGCCGGAGAACGTCCTCGCCATGTTTGAGGCGGTCGATGAATTTAACAGTCGGTGAGAGCCGAATAGATCTGTCATTCCGAAGCGCAGCGATGCCTACTGGCGTCCCCACTCTTCAATGTTCCACAACTCCGAATCCCAGCCGCCGTTCATGCGCACGCCTTGTAGGCCCTTGATCCGAGCCGAGACGCCGCCGCGATGAACCAGCGGGATTTGGAAATAGTTCTGGACATTGATGTCATTCATCTGCTTCACAATCTGTTCACGCTGCGGTCCAACGGGCGTGATGGCCAAGTCGGTGTAAAGCTGATCAAAGGCATCGCTACAACCGCGGAATACGTTGTCGCCGCTCCAACTGTTCGCCCTGCTCGGCATGGCGTCACACAGCCAACCGGACAGATGCTGCTGCGGATCGATGGCAGGACCGGTGGTGTACATCTCCACATCAGTGAAGAACTTCTTATACGTATTAGGACTGTTGGGATCGCTGCCGAAAAAGATTCCGGCATCATGGTTGAGCAATTCCGTCTCGATGCCAAGTTCATACCACCACTGCTTGATGAGTGCCTGGGTCTTCTGGCGCACAGGGTTGGTGGATGTCTGGTAGTGAACTTTGAGCGGAATGCCTCCATATTCTCGGATGCCGTCGCCGTCACTGTCGATCACACCGTTCTCATCCAACAGAGCGATGGCGCCCTCAATATTTTGGACCAGACAGCCGTCATTGGCTGTGGGAGACATATTGGGGTGGGTTGGCGATGATGTTGCACGTGGCCACGCCGGCCGGTCCGTAAAGTTGCTCGGCGATCAGATTGCGGTCGATGGCCATGGACATGGCCTGCGGGATGGGTTTGAAGGTCAGGAACGGGTGCGGATTGTTGCCGTCATCATACTCTGAGCGCATATCACCCAGCGCCGGATCGGGATTGGTCTGATTGATCAGGAGTCGTTCGACGTTGGTGGCCAGATTTACAATGAGATCGCCCTTGCCCGCCCCAACCATCTCCATCAGAATTTGCGGCTCGACCTGTAGGTTCCAAGCATAATCGGCCTCACCGGTCTCGAGTACGTCACGCGCTGCCCCTGCCGCATCACCGCCACCTTGAAGATCCACACGATTAAAAAACCGGATGTCGCGCCACAAAGGATTGCGAACGAACATGGCAAGATCTTGATCTGTGAAACTATCCAGTCGATAGGGGCCAGTTCCTATCGGAGACAAATTTTCTTCAGAACAAACTTGGGCCGCAGCGCCGAGACAATCGGCAAACTGGGCCTTCTGCAGAATCGCTCCACTATAATTGGTCACAAATGGCTTGTAAGGATCGGGTGTCGGCGCATCAAAGATGACGTGCACGGTCAAGGGATCTATGGCCTGAACCGAGTTGATGCCGGCAAAGGCATTGCTGTTTACACACCCGGATTGTGGGTGGACACAATAATCATAGGTGAAAACAACATCGTCAGCTGTGAAATCACTGCCATCGGCCCACTTAACGCCTGGGCGCAGTGCCCATGTAATCGCCGTCAGATCCTCGTCAATGCCCCCGTTCTCGAGCGTGGGAATCTCTGCGGCCAGTGCCGGCGACAGTGTGCCTTCGGGCGTGATATTGGCCAGCGGCTCCGATAAGATAGCCGCTGCATCTAGGTCCTTTGTGCCACCGGTTAAATGCGGATTGAGCAGCGAGGCTGCCTGCCAGTAGCGGATGACCAGTATCTTGGGATCACGTCCGCCCAGATCCGGTACAGATTTTGCGTTGCGTACCAGAGGTAAGTAGATGGTGGTCTCGGCTGAAGGCTCTGCCACTTGGCTGATCGGCCCCGCGCCACCAGGTTTAGACCATGACGAGGCCTGTGTTTCCAGGACCAGCTGTGTCGGCAGCGTTTCCATCGGGCTGGCCACTGCAGTGCCATGAAGCCTTACAAGCGCCAGCAGCAAGACAATCCCCAGGGCGAAGCGTAGCATGCGTAAAAGGCGTTTCCGTTTCATTGGTTCCCAGTCTCCTCTGAATTCTCAAGCACCGTTTTCATTTTGAACTTTCGTCTCCATGCCGTGACACGTAGCGAGGTGGCTCTGCACATGCAATAGAGCTACTTCACCGACTGATACCGAAACCGGGCTTCACGCTCCGGCAGGTTGACGCCGGTGAGTTGCAGCGTCAACTCAGCATCAAGCGGGACCTCGCCGTCCAAGCGAATCTCGGTCTCATAGGCCAGTTCAGGGATGATCACCAGGCTGCGCGAGCGGCGATGGTCGACCACGATGCCGGCGCCGCTCCAGCCAGGGCGTTGTTGCAGATAGGCAACCGTCCAGTGGGCATTGGAGAAGCGCTCGGAAAGGCGCACCGGACCGATACCGGAGCGAGCGCCGGCCAACCGATCGGCCACGGTCTCCGCATCCATCACCTCCTCGCCACGCACATGGGCGCGCAGTTGTTGATGCACGAGCAGGTCGAAGTAGCGGCGCAGTGGGCTGGTGACCTGTAGGTAGACGTCCAACCCCAGGCCGCTGTGGGGTCCGGCCTCCAGATATTGGCGGCCCGGTTTCATCAGCTTGCGTACGGCGAACATCTCGGCCAATGTCTCTGCCTGAAGTTGGCTGCGATCCTCGACATCTGGCGGCTCTTGCACAGTGAAGGGCATCGGGATCTCGTGCTCCAGTGCGTAGTTGGCAGCCGCCTGCCCGGCCATCAGCATGGCCTCCCGCACCAGGATGCGGCTGGCCAGCGGAGGCAGCCTACGGATATCGATCTCGCCTTTGCTATCCTCAGAATCCAGGATGCGGATTCGCACCTCGGGGAAGTTCAACTCAACCGCACCATTCTCCATGCGTTGAGCCATGAAGCGCTTAGCAATGGCATTGAGCGCGCCGAGCAGCGGCTCATCCAAGCGTGTCTCAGCCTCGGCATAGCTCAGTCGGGTCACCTGGATCCAACTGGGCACAATCTCAAAATTGTTTACAGTGCCGTCCTCGCCCAGATCCAGCCCAAAGGAGAGCGCCGGCGAGACATCGGTCAAGCCCAGTCCGAGCTGCACAGTGGCATCCGGCGGCAGCATGGGCACGGTTCCCTCGGGCAGATAGAGATTCATGCTACGCTCGCGGGCTTCGACATCGGCCTCGCTGTCCGGCGGTACCAGCGCCGCGACGTCAGCGATGTGCACCCAGAGACGATCTCCGTCCAGACTGAGGGCGTCATCCGGGTCTTTGTTGCCTTCGTCGTCGATGGCTAGTGCGGTCAGATGAGTGAGATCTCGGCGTTCCTCGTCGGGCAATTTCGGCAGAGCAATTTTCGGCGCCGACTGCGCCACTTTGAACCGTGTGGGATAGGGGTTGACGTATTCGTCCCAGTAGCCGACTGAAAGCAGCAGCGAATGCGCTGCCCAAGGCGTCTCCTCCAGGCCAAGCGCCTGCATGGTGCGGCTTTGCTCGCGCTCTTCCAGCGCCAGCGCCACGACGTCGGCCAGGTAGCTCTCATCTTCCGGCTGGATTGACCGTTGCTTGACGCGCGTCTGGAAGGCAGACCACGCGGCCTCCTCCGCCTCCTTGGCGGCGCGTGCTGCCTCCTGATCCGCCACGTCCTCTGCCGTGCGCACCGTGACGGCATCGGGCGTGCCCGTGAAGTGGCGCCCCTCTACCACCCGCTCCCAGATGGCAAAGGCCGAGGCCGGCGTGAAGTCGCCGTAGGCCAACTCGGCTAGTTCAGAGACCGAGCTTGTTTCACCGGCCATCAACTCCCAGGCGGCCATCAGTTCGCCATCGTCACCGCCGGACGTGAGGGCAGATAACGACTTGATCGGTCCTGGATGCAACACTGTGACATCCTTTGCACGCACGTCAAGGCTCTTGCCGGCCTCATCTCGGATGGTGATCTTCTTGGGACCGACCTGAGTCACAATAGCCGGACGCTGTTTGTAGAGGACCAGAGCGTATTGACGAGGAGTCTGGCTGTTAGTCACTAGATACTCCATTTCACTGGCATACGATGTACGCCACGCATGATTGGATTGGTTCCCCAACGCAGCTTCTCGATTGGGACATCCAACTGAAGTTGCGGCAGGCGACGCAGCAATGTCTCCACAGCGACACGACCTTCCAGCCGGGCCAGCGGCGCGCCTAGACAATAGTGGACGCCAAGACCAAACGCCAGATGCTTGTTTGGGGATCGTCGAATGTCGTACGTATCGGGATTTTCGAAGACCGCTTCATCCCGATTGGCCGAACCGAGCACCAGACTCACCGAATCGCCGCGGCGAATCAACTGATCGCCCAACTGCACATCTTCGGCGGCGAAGCGCATGGGCGCTCGCTCCACCGGGCAATCATAGCGCAGCATCTCTTCGACAGCCAATGGCATCAACTCAGGTTCCTGACGCAGCAAGGCGAGTTGCTCTGGGTGCTTGAAGAGCGAAAGCATTCCGTTGCCGATCAGATTGACTGAGGTTTCATGACCGACCACAATCAGCAACAGCACCATGCTGAAAAGCTCATCCTCGGAGAGGCGGTCGCCGGCCTCCTCCGCCAACAGCAGCGAGGTAAGCAGATCATCGCCAGGCTTCTGCCGGCGTTGTGCGCTGATCTTGCGCAGGTAGGCGATGAAGTCCGCCATCAACTGGCGCGTTTTGGCCAGTTTCTGCGCGGTGCGCTCGGCATTGGGCGTCGGCGTGACGATGGCGTGGGACCAGTTGCGGAAGCGGCCCCGGTCGCGGGTCGGCACGCCCAACATCTCTGCGATCACAATGACAGGCAGCGGAAAGGCGAAGTCGTGGATCAGATCCATCTGCCCGCGCTCGCTCACCTTGTTGATCAGTTCGTCTGCGATCTGTTGCATGCGCGGTTCCAATTGATCGACCATGGATGCTGTAAAAGCCTTGTTGACCAGTGACCGCAGACGTGTGTGGTCAGGCGGATCCATGTTGAGCATGTGGTTGGAGACCAGGCGCAGCATGGGTGGGTCCGGCTCCAGCGCGTCCTGTTCCACAGGGGTGAGACTGTTGCGATAGTTCTTGACAAACCGTTTATGGTCGCGCAGCACCGAAACCACGTCGTCGTAGCGTGTAACAAACCAGGTCGTCGTCCCATCGTGAGGATTCGTACGCCCAAAGACGGGTTTCTCGACGCGCAGTAGCGCGTAGGTCGGATAGGGGTCGGCGCGGAAATTCCGGCCGAAGAGGGTGATATCGTTGGGGTTCATTGCGAATCCCTGTCGGTTAGGCGTTTCCAAAAAAATCATGATCCACGAAGGCGCACAATGAGACACAAATAAGACCCATCTTTGTGTGATTTCGTGTCCCCTCGTGGACAACTATTTTCCTGCTTTGGCCTCAATTTGGACTTGTCGCACTCACACGCACAAAGATGGCGAGACGCCGATGAACGTCAACATCCCAGGCTTCCTGGTGCAACAGCTCGATTGTCGGTCGATCCAGGTGGCAGTTGTAGGCCACCTGACGCCACCACGGCGTTATGAACTCGGCCAGCTCGGCCAACAGTGGATGGCCCGGCCGCACATGTTCGACCATATGCAGCGTCCCCCCCGGTCGCAGAACGCGGCGGATCTCGGACAGCGCCTGGCGTTGATCATTGACCGAACAGAAGACAAGACTTGACACGACATGATCAAAGCTATGCTCGGCGTAAGGCAGATTCTCGGCAGTGGCGACTTCCACCGAAACACGAACACTTGCCGCGGCAGCGCTCTGCCGGGCTTCTTCCGCTCGCCGCTGGTCCGGCTCCACGGACCAGACGCGAGCGGCCCTGCGATAATAGCCCAGATTTTCACCCTTGCCCACACCGACTTCCAGAATGTCGCCTGCCAGATCCTGCACTAGCTCGGCGCGCCATCTGAGCAAAGTCGACAGCCAGAATTGCGCCTTCATGTCGTCACCGTGATCAACGCCAATTGGGGACTGGCGCCGAAACGCAGCGGTATGCCCTCGCCCAACCCCCGGGTGATGTAGACATGCGTGTTGTTGAATCGGAACGAACCGGACACGTGCTCCCTTGTCAGGAATTCCACTTGCGTATGCGCCGGCCCCCATAGCGGTAGAACGATCTGACCGCCGTGGGTGTGGCCGGAGAGGACAAGGTCCACCTGACCAATACGCGGACTTCGCAGTATATCCGGATTGTGGCTCAGCAGAATCGTCGGCGCTTTGGGCGGCACGTTATCAAGGGCATGATCGATGTACGGTCGCCCTTCAACAACATCATCCACGCCGCAAAGGTAAAGGTCCCTTCCCGCTGATCCGTCTGGCCTGGACTGAAGACGGATGGAGCGATTGTGAAGAACTTGAATGCCTCGATTTTCCAGAACCCTTGTCAGTCGGACGGCATCGTTCGACCCCGTACGTCGCCCCTCGACCGGCGTATTGCGCACGTATCGACCAAAACCAAGCAAGTGTTTTGGTAGCCCGAAGAGTCTGAAGTCGCGGCTCTCCCGTTTTCGGCTCGTCTCCGCCTGATAGGCCTGCCACATGCACTGAAGCGCCTCACCCATGGCATAGTGGGTATAATCATGATTGCCCAGAACGGCATAGCTGCCGAGCCTGGGCTGCGGAAGGACGTCGAGCAGCTTCGTGACATTGTCGAGACCATCGTCAAAATGCAAGAAGTCGCCGGTGTGCACGATGATGTCACACTCCAGACCGGATGTGAGTCGTTGGATCCGCTCAATTTTGGCATGTTCCCGTCGATCCTTGCCCTGGAAATGGGTGTCCGACAGATGCAGAATCCGCAGCCCATCCGGCGGGATGCTGTCGCCGCCATCGGCGAATCGAATGGTCAAACGCTCAAGCCCGATTTTGAGCGGTTCCACAAAGAATGAATAAGCAGCTACGCCTAGCCCGATGCCCGCTCCGGCCAATGCCAACGTGCCGATGCCGGTCAGTGGATGGGTTCCGTTTCGCGCTCTCTCTCGCTTCACGTTGCGTACCGAGGATGGGGAAGTCGAGTTTTCAGATACCTTTTCGAGAGTTTTCATCGGTCGGGTCTTTGCCCTTTGGGTAAGCCTCAATGCTGCATCAACAAGGGATCGTACTGTAGATTGAGTACCAGATCAAATGTGCCGGTTGTTGATCTGGTTCCATCTGAACAGGAAAGGGGTTGGCGTCGAATCGACACTATGTCTAAGTTGACATCCAAGATGGAACAGGGGACAATTGTTGATAGCTTGCCGGAGTATGCCTTGCAACGACTATTACGACGGCTGTTTTTCTCAGCGGACGGTTTCCCGATCGTTGACCCAAAATGACCCACAAATTGAGTGAAATCGATATAAAAAAGGAGTTCCCAGTGAATCAAGAAGCTTTTCTGAGCGGCGTAGCCTGTGGATGCCGCGGTCGAGGCGAAGGCGGTCAACGCCATTCGTATGTTGTCGGCCGAGGGCGTACAAGCCGCCAACTCCGGTCATCCAGGGATGCCAATGGGCATGGCTCAGGCTGCCTACACGCTCTGGAGTCGCCATCTACGCTTCAACCCGGCCAACCCGTCTTGGGCCAACCGAGATCGTTTCGTCCTTAGCACCGGCCATGGCTCCATGTTGCTCTACTCACTCCTCCATCTGACCGGCTATGACCTCTCTCTGGATGAGCTACGCAACTTTCGCCAGCTGGGCAGCAAGACGCCCGGCCATCCTGAGTATGGCGAGCACACGCCCGGCGTTGAGACGACCACCGGACCGTTGGGTCAGGGCCTAACCAACGGCGTGGGCATGGCCATTGCCGAACGTTGGCTGGCCACTCGCTTCAATCGTCCCGGCTTCGACATTATCGACCACTACACCTACGCAATCGTCGGCGACGGTGATCTGATGGAGGGCATCTCCAGCGAGGCCGCCAGCCTGGCCGGCCACTTGAGCCTGGGCAAGCTCATCTATCTCTACGACAACAACAGCATCACGATTGACGGCACCACCGCAATCTCCTTCACGGAGAACTGGGCTCAGCGCTTCGACGCCTACGGCTGGCATGTACAGGAAGTCGATGCCCTGGATCCGGCGGCCCTGGAAGCCGCCATCGCCACGGCCAAGGCCGACCCACGGCCCAGCATCATCGGTTGCAAGAGCATCATCGGCTACGGCAGCCCCCACAATGCCAACACCTCCAAGGTCCACGGCGAGCCGTTGGGGCCTGACGAATTGGCGGCAACCAAAGAGAACCTCGGCTGGCCCCAAGAACCTAGCTTCTTCGTGCCTGACGACGTGCGCGAACTGTTCAGCGCTGCTGTGACCCACGGCCAGGCGCTTGAGGATGCGTACAATGAGAAATTGACCGCGTATGCAGCCGAGTATCCGGCCGAAGCAGCCGAATATGAACGCATGATGGCAGGCAAGCTGCCCGAAGGCTGGCAAGAAGCCATTCCGGTCTTTGACGCCGGTGGCTCAGTTGCCACCCGCAATTCCAGCGGCAAGGTGATCAACGCCATCGCCGCGGCCGTGCCCAACTTCGTCGGCGGGAGCGCTGACCTGGCGGCCAGCAACAAGACCACCATCGAGGGTCAACCCTTTATGGAGGCAGGCAACTTCGCCGGGCCCAACATCCACTTCGGCGTTCGCGAGCACGGGATGGCCGGCACGCTCAACGGCATGGCGCTCCACGGCGGACTGATTCCCTTCGGAGCCACCTTCCTGGTCTTTGCCGACTACATGCGCGGCAGCATGCGTCTGGCCGCGCTCATGGGCTTGCGCGTCGTCTACGTATTGACCCACGACGGCATCGGCGTCGGTGAAGACGGCCCGACCCATCAGCCCATCGAGCAACTTGCTTCGCTGCGAATCATCCCCAACATGACGGTCATCCGACCGGCTGATGCCAACGAGAGCGCAGAGGCCTGGCGAGCGGCACTGCTCAACGAGAGCGGTCCGACTGCGCTGGCCCTGACCCGTCAGAATCTGCCCATCTACGACCGCGAGGCCGAAGGGCTGGGCGGCGCAGATGGCGTTCTGAAGGGCGGCTATGTCTTCTACGAGAACGCACCCAACGGCCTTGACGTCGTCCTGATCGGCTCCGGCAGTGAAGTCGAGATTGCCTACGACGCTGCCAAGCAACTGGCCGCTGAGGGCATCGGCGTGCGGGTTGTCAGCCTGGCCTCGTTCGAGTTGTTCGAGGCTCAGAGCGAAGAGTACATCGAGAGCGTGCTGGGCGGCAGCGCACCCAAGGTGGCTGTCGAAGCCGGCGTGACGTACGGCTGGCAGCGTTGGGTCGGCAACGACCCGACCAAGAGCGCGGTGATTGGCCTCGATCGCTTCGGCGCCAGCGGCCCCTACCAGGAAGTCTACGAAGCGCTCGGCATCACGGTAGACGCGGTAGTCGCCAGCGCGAAAGAACTTGTGAAGAAATAGGGACTGGGGAATGGTGATTGGGGATTGGGAGCAGGGCGAACCCTTTGCCCAATCCCCATCCCCAATCACCATTCCCCAATCACATCAAACCAATGCTCCCATCCCTAGCCACTGCCATCCGTCGCATCCGCCAGCACCATGCGCTTGAGCATGCGACCATCCATCTGTTGACGGCGCGCTTTCCAGGCCGGCGATTCAGCGGTCTGAGTGACTCATCAGGCTTCACCCTCCTTGCCGACGTCGACGAAATCGATCTGCTGCGAGCTGTGGACGATGCGCTTCTGCGCTTGCAAGGCGGGCAAAAGGCGCTGGCCATTCACCCGAACTGCGGCACCAATCTTGCTACGACCGCACTGCTGGCCACAGGCGCAGCGCTGATCGGCAACCGTCGCAGTGGTCGACTCGACCGACTTGCCACATCCCTGTTACTTGTATTGCTGGCACTGGTGGCGGCAAAACCACTGGGGTACCGGTTGCAAGGCTACACGACGCTGGCCGATGTTGATGATCGCCGACTGGCCGATATCGGTCTACTGTTTGATGGAGTCAGCCGCGTCTATCGCGTGACTTTTGCGTAGACGATTCCAAAAAACCAGCGTCCACGAAGGAAGACAAAGACATACGAAAAACAGATTCACGTTCCATACTTCGTCCTTTTCTTGTTTTCCTTCGTGGAAATTCGTGTCCCTTCGTGGATTTCTCTTTTCTGCGCTAACCATCGGATACACTCGTGAACTATCTGCTCCTCAACGCCGATGAATTTCTCGCTACCCAACAGATCGCCGCGCTCAAGGAATCCATGGGCGATGCGGAGGTGGCTGATCTAAACACAGCCACGCTGGATGGCGCGCAGACCTCGGTCAGCCAGATCCTGGGCGAGGCGAGCATGATGCCCTTCCTTGCAGAGCGGCGTCTGATCATTGTGCGCGGTCTGCTCACGTCGCTGGAACGGCGGATGTCGGCCAGCAAGAGCACCGACAGCGCCGCCCATGCCGACGCCGCCCTATTGCTCAATGGCCTTGGACAGATCTCAGACATGACTGATCTTGTCCTGATCGAGGAGAAGGCAATCGACAAGCGGCGGCACCTCTGGAAGGGTTTTGGCCTGGGCGATGCCGATGCAGTCAAGGTCGCTGGCATTGCCGATCTGATAAAATCCGGCGATTTGACCGTCTCCGAGCAGAGCACGCCTGACGCCCGCGACATGCCCGCCTGGATCCGCAAACGCGCACGGGACAAGGATATCGCCATTGATGGTCGGTCGATCCAGATGCTGGCCGAGTATGTCGGTCCCAATCTGCGCCAGATGGACAACGAGCTTGACAAGCTAGCGGCCTACGCAAGCGGACGGTCCATCAGTGGCGACGATGTGAAATTGCTGGTCTCCGATGCCAGCGAAGCCGTGATCTGGAACCTCACTGACGCATTGAGCCAACGCAACAGTCGCCTGGCCATGCAGACCGTCTACGAGTTGCGCCGTAACGACGCCAACCCCTTCTATCTGCTGACCATGATGGCCCGCCAATACCGCATCATCATCAAGGTCAAAGAGGCTATGCACAGCGGTATGCGCAGCGAATATGAGATCGCCAAGCGGGTGAAGGAAAGCCCCTACCCCGTCAAGAAATCGATGGGGCACGCGCGTAGTTACACCTTTGACCAACTGGATGCGATCATGGAGAGCCTGCTCCGCGCCGACTTTGCCATGAAGACCGGCGCCGATCCAGACACAGAGCTCGATCTGCTCATCGCCGGACTCACTCAGAAACCGGCAAGTGCCGGGGCTCGACAAGGATCACGCCAAGGATTGCGTCCATGATCCTATCCCATCTGTCGTTGACCCACTATCGCAACTATGGCCATCTCGAACTCGATTTCGACGGTGGACTGACCCTTCTCCAGGGCGAGAACGCACAGGGCAAGACCAATCTGCTGGAAGCCATCTACTTCCTGGCCACGAGTAAACCGGTCCATGCCCAACATGAGCGTGAGGTCGTCGGCTGGCAGGCATCAGACGAGCCCATTCCCTATTGCCGCATCTCGGGCGAAGTGCAGGACCACCCCGATTCCCCGCAGCGCCCGCTGACGTTGGAGATCTTGCTGACGCCTCGCGACTCGGGGACGAATTTCAAGAAGCAGGTCAAGATCAACGGCGTCCCCAAGCGCAGCATGGACCTGGTCGGCACCATGCGCGCCGTGCTCTTTCTCCCCGAGGACATCAAGCTGGTGTCGGGAGGGCCGGGTGAGCGGCGGCGCTATCTCGACATCGCTCTCTGCCAGATTGACCGGGGGTATTGTCGTACGCTGTCCGCCTACCTGAAGGTGATTACCCAGCGCAACAGCCTGCTCAAGGCGCTGCGCGAGCAAGGAGCCGATCCCCGCTCGGCCTCCACCGCCGCCCAACTGGACTTCTGGGATGAACGACTGGTCACCCAGGGCAGCCGCGTCATGACCCGACGGGCGGCCTACATCAGCGAATTGGAGGCCGCCGCAGCCCAACGCCACAACGAACTGACCGGCGAGTCGGAGCAACTCGCCCTCCAATATGTGCCCAGCTTCAACCTGGGATTCCTATCAGAGCCGGACTATCTTCTGCTCAAAGAAGGATCGCTCAGCACGGAAGCATACACCGGCCAACACCGTCTGCTGAACAACGACGAGATGGTCGAGCGGTATCACGCCCGTTTGCAGATGCGGCGTTCCCGCGAGATCAGCGCCGGCAACACCCTCTACGGTCCCCATCGTGACGATCTGCGGCTATTGGCCAATGGACGCGACCTGCGCCTCTACGGCAGTCGCGGCCAACAGCGCACGGCTGCGCTCTCACTCAAGTTGGCCGAAGTCCACTCCATGGCCGTGGCCGGCGGCAGCACGCCGCTGCTCCTGCTTGACGACGTCATGAGCGAACTGGATGCCCGGCGTCGCAGCACACTGTTGTCCGCGCTAAACGGCGTACGCCAGGCCATCCTCACCACGACCGATTGGGACGATTTCACCCCCGAGTTTCGAGACCGGGCCCAGCTATTTCAGGTGTCAGGTGCATCGGTCAGGCCGATAGAACGCGGGCGACGCGGATTGGACTGATCTACGCGGATTCCTTCTCGGCCTCCAATATTCTGCCGCATAGGCTGGCAATGCTTGTTTATGGTATTCCGGTTGCGCAATTGCCCATTGATTGTACATCTACATTGATGTATACTTTTCTCATAGAAACAAATGTTGGCGACTGTTTAATCGAAGGAGGCGACAATGGCAGAACGTATGCATCGAACCCAGGTTTTATTGGAACCGGCACAACATGAATGGTTGGTTGGATTAGCGCGAACTGAAGAGCGCAGTGTTTCCGATCTCATCCGTGAGATGGTGGATCACCAGATCCAAGAGCGAGAACTAGAGGCTGAAGCAACCAAGCAACGACAACTGGTAGCGTTGGCGAGAATCGCGCAGCGATGTGAAGAGATGGTTGAGGAAATGGGCGGACAACCGATTATTGTTAAAGGTACGGATGTAATCGATCTCATTCGGGAGGAGCGCAGTGCCGAAATCTTCGAAACGCTCACCGGTCGTCGTTGATGCCAATATCGCGGTTTGGGCCGTGGTACCCACAGACAGATTTCGGTCCGCCATCTCGTTGTTCGCAGACTGGCGGCAGAATGATGCTATGCTCTGTGCACCCGCTCTTTGGCTACCCGAATGTACATCAGCCATTCGCCAATATGTCTATGCCGGTGAATTGTCGCACGGAAAGGAAGCCGTGGTCCTCAGAAATCTGTTTGAACTAGAAGTACAGATAGTCGAAGCCACTCAGTTACGTTGTGAAAAGGCCCTACAGTGGGCCCATAAGCTCGGTCAATCAAAGGCGTACGACGGATTCTACGTGGCCCTTGCCGAAGAATTTGAAACGCTGTTCTACACCGTTGACAAACGACTTGCCAACAGCGCTCGCCAAGCCGGTGCTGAATGGGTACGCTATGTCACTGTTGACGGCTGATTTCGAAACGTCTGCACGCTGCCCTCATGGAGGCACCCATGCTACTCTGCATCGACATCGGCAACACCAACATCATGCTTGGTCTCTATGAAGGCGAAGAGCTCGGTCCCCACTGGCGCATGGCTACCATCCGCGAGCGCATGCCCGACGAATTTGCCATCCAGTTGTTAGCGTTGCTCGACCATGCCGGAATTGCGCCGCAACAGATCGACGGCGTAGCGTTGGCGTCGGGTGTGCCTACGTTGACGCAGCGATGGTGTGAAGTCTGCCGCCGCTACCTCGACCTGGAGCCACTGGTCGTGCACAGTGGCATGAAAACCGGGCTGACCATCCTCTACGATAACCCAAGTGCCGTGGGCGCCGACCGTCTGGTCGATGCCGTGGCCGCCTATACGTTCTACGGCGGGCCGCTGATCATCGTCGACTTTGGCACGGCAACGACGTTCGAGGCCATCACCGCGGCCGGCGAATACCTGGGCGGAGCCATCGCGCCCGGCGTGGGCGTGGCCGCCGACGCATTGGCCCAGCGTGCCGCTCGTCTGCCCACGGTCGACATCGTTCAACCGCCGTCGCCCATCGGCCGCAACACCGTCCATTCCATACAGTCGGGCCTCTTCTACGGCTACGTTGGCCTAGTAGAAGGCATGGTCGCTCGCTTCAAAGCCGAATTATCGACGGACGCCCAAGTCATCGGCACCGGCGGGCTTGCCCCACTCTTCGCCAGCGGCACCGATGTGCTCGATATCATCGTACCCTGGCTTACGCTGGATGGGCTGCGATTGATCTATGAGATGAATCAAGGACCAGACTATGACCTCAAACCCCATCAACGGTAAGCAGATCGTCCTGGGTGTGACCGGCAGCATCGCTTGCTACAAGGCAGCTGATCTGGCCAGCAAGCTGAGCCAGGCCGGAGCAATAGTCGACACGATTCTGACCGGCGGCGCTACCCGGTTTATCTCGCCGCTCACGTTCCAATCTGTGACCGGCCGTCGCGCCTATGTCGATGGGGACCTCTGGGGATCGGAATCCCATATCCTGCACGTGGGTCTGGGCCACACGGCCGATTTGATCGTGATTGCCCCGGCCACGGCCAACACGCTGGCCAAGCTGGCCAACGGGCTGGCCGACAATTTGCTCACGGTGACGGTCTTGGCAGCCACCTGTCCACTGTTGGTGGCGCCGGCCATGGATGCGGGCATGTACTCGCACGCGGCCACGCAGGAGAATGTCAAACGGCTTCAGAAACGGGGTGTCGTGGTGGTGGGCCCGGAAGAGGGCCATCTGGCTTCCGGACTGGTGGCCAAGGGGCGTATGACCGAACCCCAGGATCTGGTGGGAGCGATCCGACATCTGCTGGCCCGTAACGGCCCGTTGGCCGGGCGCAAGGTCTTGGTCACAGCCGGTGGCACGCGGGAAGCGCTTGATCCGGTGCGCTTCATTGGCAATCGTTCGTCGGGCAAGCAGGGCTATGCCCTGGCCCAGGCTGCGCTGGATCTGGGCGCAGATGTGACGCTGATCAGCAGCGTACAATTGCCGGCCCCGGCCGGCGCAACCGTGCTGCCGGTCAACACAGCCCAGGAGATGCACGACGCTGTGCTGGCCGAGTCGCTGGACGCCGACGCTTTGCTCATGGCCGCGGCCGTGGCCGACTTTCGGCCGGCCGAGGTCAGCGATCAGAAGATCAAGAAGGGAAGCGGCGTGCCGACAATCACGCTGGTGCGCAATCCGGACATCCTCGCCGCGGTTGCGGAGCAGAAGCAAACTTCAGGCTTCCCCCGCATAACGGTCGGCTTTGCGGCGGAGACGCAAGATCTGCTGTCCCATGCCCAATCTAAATTGGAGCGCAAGGGGCTGGACCTGATCGCAGCCAATGACGTGAGCGCTGCCGACGCAGGTTTTGAAGTAGAGACCAATCGGGTGACGCTATTGGACCGCGATGGTCGACGTGAGGCATTGCCGCTGATGAGCAAAGATGAGGTCGCCCATGCGATTTTGGCACGAGTCAAGACGTTGTTGTCAGCGTAGAAATGTCGGTTGAGAGAGATTCTGTCATTTCGAGCGCAGCGAGAAATCTCGCGTTGCCAGCGGTGAGACTCGTCTTCGCTGTGCTCATCGGAATGACACGAACCAGCTTAACGATGCACTAATCAATATCGAGAATATCCCCATCCAGAGCGCTATGCACGAGCAACACGGATCCAATCCGGGACATGAGCAATTCGATGCCGGCGCAATACTGCTCCAGACCCACATGCGAAGGCATCTTCAGACCGAGCAGCGCGAGATCGGTCTCCCGGCTCCAGGCTTCCATGATGTCACCGATGGTCTGACTTTCGGGATCTCGCACGATGACGACCGGCTCCGCCACCACGCGCACGGCCGCCAAGGTCTGCTTCATATGCGTCATTGTCTGCTCACGCCCGTCTTCGCTGTCGATCACGCGGATCAGTCGAATCTTGGCGCCAGGCCATGAATCACGGCGGCGGACGATGATGTGCGCAAGCAAAAGCATCAGATCGGCGTTGCCACCGCGACCTGCCCACCAAACATCTACGATCTTACGTCGTCCATAGCCTCGTTCCTCGTCAAAATATAGAAAGAGCGCAGACTTGCCCAGAGCCATCAAATCTTGGGCCATACCGATCTGCCGCATTCGACCGCTTGACTCACGGCTCCAGCCCATCATCACGGTATTGGCCTCAAGCCCGCCGACGCCATGGGCCTGAGCGATTGTCAGCGCGCTCGAAAAGAACTCCGGCACCACATCAGCTTGGGCAAAAGCCATCATGCGTCTGTCCTGGATATAGCTACGGATGTGCTTGCGTGCAGTCTCCCGTATCCCGCGTCCGGCCAACTGGCCGACGTCCCCGATCAGCAACTGCATAAACGTGACGATGCCTTGGCCGGAGCTAAGCCAATGGGCCACTTCGACCAATTGCTCGCGATTGTGAGGCTGCCCCGTAAAGACCAGAATGTTGGGGCGCCAGTTTTTGGCGTGAAAACCTCGTTGCTCCAGGTTGAGCAACGCATAGCGCGCCAGTGTGAACCAGATGCCGTAGCGTACGTCGCCCCAGGTTCTGGACAACGACCTTCGCTCAAGAAAAAACCAGATGCCGTAGCTGATGACAATGGCGACGACGGTTGCCATCGGATTGATCAGGAACATGGCCCCGTAACAGCCAATGGCGCCGAGAATCGATACGCCCCAATGGATGTTGAACCGGGGCCGGTAGCTGGGGTTGCCGACCCATTTCTCGATCCCGGCCACCAAATTGGTCATGCCGTATGTGTTGAGGAAGAACATGGTGATGACCGGCGCCACATAGTTGAGATCCCCGAGCCAGACCACGCTGATGGCGATGGCGGTCGTAAACAGTACAGCCACACGCGGCTCAGTCGGACTACCCAGCGTTGCCCCAATCTTGCGGGGAACCACACCGTCGAACGCCAACGCCTGCAACACCCGCGGCGCCGCGATCACGCTGCCCAACGCCGACGATAGAGTCGCCGCCCAAACACCAATCAGCACGAGAACCGGCCATCGAGCGATGTCCTGCATGATCAGATTGTTGGAAATAAGCTCCCGGGGCGTACCGTGCAAACTGAGCCAAATAACGGCGGCAAGGTAGATCACTGCCGTGACCAAAATCGAAGCCAGCGTTCCCTGGGGAATACTCTTGCTTGGGTTTTTCAGATCCCCTGACATGCTGGCGCCGACAGTGATGCCGGTCACGGCAGGAAAGAAGACGGCGAAAACAGTCCAGAAAGACTGATTCTGCGTGTAGTTGGCCGTCAGGGTCGGTGTGAGAAAGGCGTCCCAGCCGCCGAGGAAGAAGGAAATCAGCGCAGCCACCAGCGCAGCCAACACCACATACTGTATTCGCAGAGCAAAGTCGGCTCCCACGTAGGCGATAACACCGAAGATCAAGACCAAAACCGTTGTAATCAGCCGTGCATCGATGGGCTGAAAGTAGGGCAAGGATTGCAATGCTTCCGTAAAGCCGATGAGGTAGAATGCAACGGAGATGGCTTGCGAGAGATAGAGCGGGATGCCAATGGCGCCGCCGATCTCCAGCCCCAGGGACCGCGAGATCAGATAGTAGTTGCCCCCAGTGCGCACATTCATGCTGGTGGCGATGGCGGACAAAGAGAGACCGGTAAGCAACGTGATCGCGTTGGAGAGCAGAACAATGGAGATCGCACCGATCAGACCGGCCTGACCGACCACCCATCCCGTACGCAGGAAGAGGATCAGGCCCAAGATTGTCAGTACGTTGGGGGTGAAGACGCCGGCAAATGTGCCGAATCGCCCTTTCGAACCTTCATCTGCGATTGGTGCTGTAGCCGGCTGAACTGCCATAGTATTCCGTTAACCTATTGTCCGCCCAGGTAACGACGTACATTTTCCTGGTGCTCTTCGAATGTATCGGCAAAGACATGGGCGCCACTGCCGTCCGGCAGGGCCACGAAGTAGAGATAGTCATGATCATCGGGAAAGAGCACGGCTTCAATGCTTGCCAGCCCAGGGCTGGCAATCGGACCAGGCGGCAGCCCGGCATAGAGATAGGTGTTGTACGGGCTATCAACGCCGGCATATTCTTCCAGGAAGACCGGCGTCTTCCACCACTGGCCACTCTCCGGCTGGTAGCCCATGGCATATTGGACAGTAGGATCAGCCTCGAGCTTCATTTCGTTGGCCAGACGGTTGAGATAGACCGCAGCGATAGCGGGTCGTTCTTCCGGCACCACAGCTTCGCGTTCGACAATGCTCGCCAGTGTCAGCACATCATATAGAGTCAGATCTGTGGCATTTGCTTCGACCGATTCTCGATAGCGTGGTACTACCCGTTGGGAAAACGCGCCAAATTGGCGCTCCAGCAGATCTTCGGCGTTTGCATCGGCTGCAGCGATTTCATAGGTATCGGGAAAGAGATAGCCTTCCAGACCGACCCCGGCCGGTCTCTCCTGCAGGAAGAGAAACTGACTCGGATCGAGTCCGGTGATATCGCCGGTTGCCGTCTTCTCGGCGTAACGTTCCGCCTGAATCGACTCCTCACCCTCGCCGAAAAGGTCCTGTTCGACCAGTAACTCGACAATCTGCTCGCTACGCCAACCCTCAGGAATCGTCACAGTGACACTGGACGCACGCGCATCCTGCAATGCAGATGCAATCTCCTTCAGCGACATAGATGGGTTTAGCACGAAGGTCCCTGCCTCAAGACGGTCATCCAGTCCGTTGACACGCACGTAGGCCTCAAATAGCAGGTCATCGCCAATCAGGCCGGCGCTCTGCAAGTTGCTGCCGATCTGGCGCGCCGGCGTTCCCGGTTCGACCACGAAACGAACAGGCGTGTCGTCAATGCTATGGGGAACCGATAGTTCGTCCTGATTCGAGGCCAAATAGACGCCCAGCATGCGTTCGCCGCCGCTGCCGCAACCGCTAAGCAAAACTGCTACAGAGAGCGCAGCAATCACTCGGATGACTGCTGAAGGGATGACTATGAGTTTCAGATGGTTCATTTTCAAAGAAAAAATCCTACCTGTCGTCTGAATTCGAACCATATTTTCTGGCGCTGATGGCTCTTTGGATGGACGGGTCTTTCTCCAGAAGCAAGCGCAGGCCATCGGCCAGTTGGGTCTGCGGGCAATAGCCAAGTAACTCACGAGCTTTGCTGACGTCAGCCACTAGACGCGCCAGCCCACCCGCCGCCTCATGGTTGTAGAGCACATTGGTCTTGACGCCCGCTGTCTGACCGATGAGCTCGATCAATTCGTTGAGCGATGTCTCCTCGCCGCTGCCGATGTTAATGATCTCCTGGTCGACGCCGTCGGCCGTGGCTGACCGGATCAGGGCATCGACAACATCATCGATATAGACAAAATCGCGCGTCTGGCTGCCGTCCCCAAAGACGACCAGGGATCCACGTCCGATCGCTTGCTGCATGAACTGGGGAATGACAGGCGCGTGGACCGGGGGAAGCGACTGATCCGGTCCATAGGCGTTGAAGACGCGAAGCGCCACGGTCTCGAAGCCGGAGAGTCGCCCCATGGTGAAGAGATAGTGCTCGGCGGCGCGCTTGCTCACGGCATAGGGCACTACGGGCCGTGCTTCCATCGACTCGCCCACGGGTTGGGCGGATTGCTTGCCGTAGACGGTAGCGCTGCTGGTCAGAATCACTCGTTCAACCCCCACGTCCCGACAGGCCTCAAGCAACGACACAGTGCCGCCGACGTTCACGGTATTATACTCGCGCGGATAGAGAAGCGACGCAGGCACGCTCACCCGTGCCGCCAGGTGAAAGACCACCTCCATTCCCTGAAGCAGGGACCATAACTTGGGGATATCGTTGACGTCGCCCCGGTTGAAGTTTATCCCTTGCCGCAATCGATCCGGATCGCCGCTGCTCAGATCGTCGAGCACACGCACATAGTGACCCTGTTCATGCAATCGATTGGAAAGGTGGGCGCCAATGAATCCGGCCCCACCGGTAACAAGCACACGCATTTTCACCTCGCCGCAAGCAGTTCCCCGGTTGCACAGGAGGGAACTGGAATAATCTGTCGATGTCTGACACGGGGAAATACTATCGTAGTCGATTGGAGACAGCCAATTGATCGATACCGGCATTCAGTCGTTCAAAAACCGGCGACGGGATCTTGGCCATACGGCCTTCCAGATCGACACAGATGTGCTGACTGGCGCCACTGACCAACAACCGACTGTTCTCAATGCTGCGGATTTCGTAGGCAAAACTCACCTTGCGGCTGCGAAGCTCAGTCAGACGCGTGATAAGACGCACGGTATCACCAAAACGAGATGGGCTGCGATACTCAACCTGGATACCGGTCACGGAAAAATGATTGCCACCCTCTGCCACTTCGCTGTAAGGCATGCCGACGGCATCCATCCAGGCAATGCGACCGGCTTCAAACCAGATGACATAGTTGCTGTGGTGCACGATGCCCATTGCGTCGGTCTCGGCAAAGCGCACTGTGATGTCCAGGGGGACAATGGTTTCAGGAATCGTCATAGATATCTATTGCACGTGTATCCGCCAACGGGACTAAATCATATCGAGACAACGGCGGTCTGGCGTAGGGACAGGTCTAAGACCTGTCCCTACAGATTGTCCATCATTTTCGATACAGGCCCGTCTTGCGCCTACCCGTGGATCGGCTGCCCGTCTACCGCATGGGCGGCTTCCATGATCACTTCGCTCAACGTCGGGTGAGCATGGACCGTGCGCGCAATCTCGTCGGGCGTAATCTCCATGAACTGGGCCAGACTCAACTCAGGCAACAGCTCAGTCACATCAGGTCCGACCATGTGTGCGCCCAGGATCTCGCCGTACTGTGCGTCGGCGATGATCTTCACGAAACCACTGCGCTCGCCGAGCGCCTGTGCCTTGCCATTGGGCATGAAGGGAAAACGGCCTACGTTGATCGTATAGCCGGCTTCCTTGGCCTGTTCTTCGGTCATGCCCAAGCTTGCCACCTGCGGATGACAATAGGTGCAACGTGGCATGAACTTGTAGCGATCATCGGCAATGGGTAACGTCTCGACGCCGGCGATGGTTTCAGCCGCAACCAGCGCCATGGCGCTGGCCACATGGGCCAAAGCCAGCTTGCCCGTGCAGTCACCGATGGCATAGATGTTGGGCACGTTCGTGCGCATCACCTCATCCACTTCGATAAAGCCGTGCTGGTTGGCATTGATGCCCGCCCCTGTGAGGTTCACGCCGTCGGTATTGGGTTGGACGCCGATGGCGACCAGCACCTTGTCGGCGCTCAGAACTTCTTCGCTATCATCCTTCAGGTTCTTGACCGTCACGCTGACGCCGGCGTCCGTCAGTTCGATCTTCTCGGTACGCGTGCTGACCATGGTGTTGATTTTGGCGCGGCGGAAAGCCTTGGCGACCTCGTCAGCCACGTCCGGATCTTCCAGCGGCAACAGCTGATCCAACATCTCAATCACAGTGACCTCTGCGCCGTAGGCGTTGTAGATGTAGCTAAATTCCATGCCAATGGCGCCGGATCCGACCACGATCAGTTTCTCAGGCACCTCGTCCATGACAATGGCATCCCGATACTGGATGACCTTGTCGCCATCGATCTCCATGCCGGGCAGACCGCGTGCTCGTGCGCCCACGGCAACAATGAAATTGTCAGCCGTCACGGACCGTTCGGCCGCATCCGGTGCGATGGACGAAGCAGTCACACTCAGGGTGTTGGCGTCAACAAAGGAACCTTGGCCTTCGATGACATCGATCTTGTTCTTCTTCATCAGGAAGGCAACGCCCTTGGTCTGACGGTCGACAATAGTGCGGCTACGTTTGACTGCCGAACTGAAGTCGACCTGCAGGTTGTCAAAGGTGATGCCGTATGTCTTGGCGTCGTGGAAAGTTTCCAGTACCTCTGCATTGTGGATCAGCGCCTTGGTGGGAATACAGCCCCAATTGAGGCAAACGCCGCCCAGATTTTCACGTTCCACAATCGCCGTCTTAAGCCCCAGTTGCGCCGAACGGATGGCAGCCACATAGCCGCCGGGTCCGCTGCCAACGACCACCACATCGTAGTCAAAGCTGTGCTCACTCATGATATCTCCCAGAGATTGGGGGATTGGGGAGTGGGGAGTGGGGAGTGGGGACTGGGTGTACGCACCGTATCGGTCGGCGCCTACCCGATCCCTAATCCCCGATCCCTAATCCCAAATCCCATCTTATTCCTCACGCTCGGTCCAATTTTCGAGCGTCTCTTTCACAATCGACAAGAATCTGTCTGCCATGGCGCCGTCCAACACACGATGGTCAAAGGTCAGACTCAGGTAGCACATAGGGCGGATCACGATGGCATCGTCGGCGCTCGGCAGCAACGACGATCTACCACTGTGCACCGTAGACTGCACCACCGGTCGCTTCACGATAGCGCCGACGCCCAGAATACCGGCCTGAGGCTGGTTGATGATAGGTGTACCGATCAGGCTGCCGCTTGTCCCATGATTGGTGATAGTGAACGTCCCGCCGGTCAGTTGGTCCGGCGAGAGCTGATTCGCCCGCGCCTGATCCGTCAACCGATTGACGGCACGTGCCAGGCCCTGCAAATTCATCTCGTCAGCATCGCGCAAAACCGGTACGACCGATCCCTGTTCAACGGCCGCCGCCACCCCAATATGAATGCGCCGATTGATCAGAATCCCCGCGTCCGTGAAGCGTGAATTCAGTTCAGGCACTGCCCTCAGCCCGACAGCCGCCGCCGCAACAAAGTAGGGCGTATATGTTAACTTGATGCCCTTCTTGGACAGTTTTCCTTTCCAGGCCTCACGATGGCGGACGACAACCGTCATATCGACCTCAAAGACCGTAGTGACATGGGGGCTGGTGCGCTTGCTCTGCACCATGTGCTCGGCAATGGCGCGACGCATGGTGGTTAGCGGTTGGAGGACTTCGTCATCGGAAGGAAGAGGCGAAGAGCTAGAATCAAAGGACGAAGAACTGACATCTGCACGTACAGCAGCGCTTCCCTGATCTTCGATCGTTGTTCTTCCTTCTTCAATAAACCGAAGCACGTCTTTCTTGGTGATGCGTCCGTTCAAGCCGGTGCCGTCAACATCGGCAAGATCGACGGCTTGTTCGGCGGCCAAGCGCGCGACCACGGGGCTGATGAATGAACGGCCGGTTGGGCGGGACTGACCAAATGGCGAAGCCAAGTGCGGGTCTGACAGCACGCCACGCGAAGTCCGTTCTACTGTCCCCGAATCAGTGTCCACACCATCTTCGATCAGTTCGCCCGGCCCAACGATATAGGCCAATACGGAGCCGGCTTCGACTGTTTGGCCCTCGTTAACCAGCACGGTCAACAGAACGCCATTGGCAGGCGCGGGCACTTCGGTATCGATCTTATCGGTGGCGATCTCCAGCAGCGGTTCGAGCTTGTCGACAGTCTCCCCGACGGCCTTGAGCCAGCGGTTCACCGTTCCCTCGACGACACTCTCCCCTAGCTGGGGCATGATCACAGCAGTCGGCATCGATTCAGACTCTCATTCAACGACAATTGTGTCTATGCTTCAGACAACATCAACCGGTCGGCCAGAGCCGGCTCATCCATATCGGCGGTCACATACAGATATTTCTTGCCCGGCACTGTAGTGAATCCCTGGTGGGAACCATCAGGCGCTAGCGTGACGATGTTCATGTATTGGCCGGGCGCTGCATTCAGGCCATTCAGATCATGCAGCGCCTCCATGCCGGCCTCGTCCAACGACATGCCCATTTTCATGTAGAGGATGATGCTGCGCGCCGTGGAGACGCGGATTGCCAGCTCGCCCATGCCCGTGCAGGCGACGGCGCCGTATCGATTGTCACAGTAATTGCCGGCCCCGATGATGGGGCTGTCGCCGACACGACCGGGATACTTCCAGGCCAGTCCGCTGGTGCTGACGGCCGAGGCGATATCGCCATGTTGGTCTAGGGCCAAGAAGTTGACGGTGCCCAGCGTATCGTCCTTACCGGTCGCCTCTTGGCCCGAAGCCCTGTTCTGTACCGGCATATCACGCAGATTCACCGGACGGGTCAGGGTCTTGGCTACGGTACGCAGTTCGGTGGGCGTCTCCGGGTTGAGACCATACTCGTCGTAGCGTTGACGCCAACGTCGCAACGCCTCTTCCGTGAGCTGATTGGTCGGCGCGTGATTCAGTTCAGCGGCCAACTGCTCGGCCCCGCGCCCAGAGAGCAACACATGCGGCAACTCTTCCATGACCCGCCGCGCCAACGTGATGGCGTTTCCGTAGCTTCGGACCGCAGCCACTGCGCCGGTCTCCAACGTCCGCCCATCCATGATGCTGGCATCCAGCTCGACCTGGCCGACCACATTAGGCAGGCCGCTGTAGCCGACGCTATGCTCCTCAGGATCGTCCTCGACGATGCGACAGGCCAGTTCCACTGCATCCAATGCACTGCCGCCATTGCGCAGCAATTCCATGGCCGCAACCGCACCGCGCCGTCCATTTTCGCTGGCCACGATGACCGGCGCTGTTCCCGATAGACTCATCAATACTCCTGCTGAAATAGGGCGATTCCAAAGTAGAAATTTTTCACGGAGGGGCACACAAAGAGACATAAAGAGGGCCGGCTTCGTGCAATTTCGTACTTCCTCGCGGATGGATCTTTTTCGCAATGGCCCTATGCTCCGAATGTCATCCATCCTGACTGACCGCATTGAGAACGGCCTGGATGCGCTCAGTGAGCGGCTCCCAGGCGACATCCGGGTACTTGTTGACAGTCACAAAATCCTGAGCCCAGAAGACATTATAGATGCCGCCAAGGGCAAAAAGCTGCCTGGCCAGCGGATGATTGGCGGCGGATTCCATATCTGGAAAATTTGCCGGCCCGGCAAATCGCGTCGCCGGCAAGACGAACTTCAAAGCATTCGGATTGGGTGTCTGCTGTACGACGATCTCCATGGTCACAGTATAGCAGTTGGGGAAACGGGGAGCAAAGGACCGGCGATTGTTGCAGCCAATGTCTGAGAGGAAACAATCAGAGGCCGGCAGGCGGGAAAAAGGAGCCGTCCTCGTTGCATGGATAGGCCCTAATGTCAGTCACTGCCGCCATCGGCAATTGACCATAGACATGCGGAAATCGCTCGTCACCGCCCAAGAGGTTCTCATCGATCACGGCACAGGTCAGCATCGCAGGATTGATTTCTAGGAGAACCAGTTCGTCCTGGCCGTGGTAGTAGCGATTTGCCACGCCTTGCACCTGCCCGGCGTACGAGCAATGGATGAAGCCTTCGTCGGCAAAGGTCTGCGGTCTGTATTCGCCCTTGGAAAAGGCGTCGTCGGCTTCGGCTCTTGTCGTGATGTGGTATATCGGTTGCATGAGAGTCTATCTGACTATCCCGAATCTCGCCCAGCCTACGCCTCAATGCGCTCGGCCATCAACTCGACCACATCCACAACGGCCACGCCCTGGTCAGCTTCCTTGGATGCGTCGGTCAGCATGGTGAGGCAGAAGGGGCAACCGACGGCGATTGTCTTGGCCCCGGTCTCGGCAGCCTCTTCGTAACGGACCATGTTTACCCGCTCGGGGCTGTGCTCCTCTTCCTTCCACATCTGCGCACCGCCTGCGCCGCAGCAGAAGGATTTCTTGCCATGTCGCGGCATCTCAATCGTTTTCAAGCCCATGCTGCCCAGCAGATCACGGGGCGCATCAACGATGTCGTTCTGTCGACCGAGATAGCAGGGATCATGGAAGGTAATGGTGTCGCTGTCGCCATTGCTGATGGCGCTGATTTTGTTGGCCGCCGTCAGTTCGGAGAGCAACTGGGTGTGGTGAATCACATCATAGTGGCCGCCCAATTCGCCATATTCCTTGCCCAATGCCTGTAGACAGTGGGGACAGGTGGCGACGATACGCTTGGGGGCGAACTCGTTCAGCGTTTCGATGTTTCCCAGCGCCATTTCATAGAACAACGCCTCATTGCCGGAACGTCGCGCAGCGTCGCCGGTACAGGTCTCCATCTCGCCCAGCACGGCATAGTTGACGCCGGCGGCGTTGAGAACCTTGGCGAATGCCTTGGCGGTCGCCTGCGCTCGCGGATCATACGCAGGCGCACAGCCGACCCACCAGAGCAGCTCAAAGTCCGGATTCTCCTCGACCGTGGGCACGTCCAGCCCTTCAGCCCAGGCCATGCGATCGCCTGCGCTCAGATTCCACGGGTTGCCGTTGCGCTCCATGCCACGGTAAGCCGTACGCAGTTCCTTGGGGTAGGCATCTTCCATCAGCGTCTGCCAGCGGCGCATGTACAGGATGTCGAACATGGGCTCGTTGCCCACGGGACAGATCTCGATACAGGCGGCGCAGGCCGTGCACGCCCAGACAGCCGACTCGCTAATGGCGTAGTCGATCAGGTTGAACTCAGACTCGTCTCCGTTGGCTAGCGAAGTCAGATTTTCGTTGATGTAGTAGCGCTTGTTGACTTCCAGCGCTGAGGGCGATAGTTCCTTGCCCGTGGTGTAGGCCGGGCAGACATCCTGGCAGCGATTGCACATGATACAAGAGTAGGCATCAACCAGGTTGGTCCAGGGCAGTTGCTCCAGTTTGGCAACACCGAATTCCTCAATCGACTCATCCTCGAAGTCAATGGCTTCCAGCGAACCCATCGCCGTGCGTTTGGGTTTCGTGAGGAAATTGAAGCCGGACATGACGAGATGAAAGTGCTTGGTATAGGGAAAGTAGGGGATGAAGGCCAAAATCAGGCCGATGGCGACCCACCAGCCGATATGTGCGCCGATCGTCAGTTGCGTTTCGCTCATGCCGGACCAGAGGTTACTCAGGGCGTTGCCGAACGGCTGCCATGGATCGCCGCCGTGTTCCGCGATCAAGAAGCTCTCACCCAACATGCGGAAGCCGACATGGCAGAGGATGAAGATACCGACGATCAGCGAGTCGCGTGCAATGCCGCCCTTCTTCACCTTGTCCATCAGCAGTACATTGTCGTTATAGGTCAACGCCTTGCTGCGCAGGATGAAACGACGGACAAGGAAGTAGATCATACCGACGAGCACCGACATGGTGAAGACATCGGCCAGCAAGCGGTAGACGTTGCCGACAAATCCAGTGCCCAAGAATGTGAAATCAAAGAGGCCCTGGAGAACATCGCCGAAATTGACCAGAAAGTAGAAGATGAAGCCCCAGGCGATCATGGCGTGGAAGATGCTGGTGCCGGTGCGCGCTCGCCAGATAGGCCGCATGGTGATCCATTCGAGTAGCGCAGAGAAGGCTTTGCCGATAACACCCTTAGTGTCAAAGGGTTCGCCCTGTCCGCGTCGGATCACCAAGTAGACTTTGCGAAATCCCAAGTAGGAAAAATAGATTGATAGGGCAAGAGCAACGAGGAATAGAAGTTTTTCAGGCCAGGTGAGCATGGTCAATGTCCTTTGAAAAACAGAGCGCTGATTGTTCGGCCGTCATTTCACGGTTGTACACTATCACGGTTGTGACAACGTTTCGGCACTGTTTGGCTATTTGCGACCGATACTATTGCTGGAGAGCAATATTCCGGCGGCAAATAGAGTTGGAGCAAGCATACATCGACAATCGAACGCACCACAGGTGCAACTGACCTTGATTGAGAGGGACAGATGTCATGCAATTTTGGGACAATGGTCCTATGGGAGAGGTAAATGAGTCGTCGGGCGGTACCGCCCGACGACCCGGAAGAAACATACTGGGCTTCGAATGGAAGACGTCAAGCGTGAAACGCGAGGGCAACTGGTGTCTCATTACAAATCACGCTTGACGTCTTACGCTACAGAGCCTTCGCCGCAATTACGCTGACTGTTTCTAACGCTGGACACGTCCTGACGCATCGCCACCCATGAGCTTGGTGGCTTCGGCCAGGGTGGTCAAGTTCACGTCGCCGGGGATCGAATGTTTGAGGCAGGAGGCGGCCACGGCAAAGTTGAGCGCATCCTCATCGGCCATACCGCTCGTCAGGCCGTAAATCAGGCCGGCTGTAAACGAGTCACCGCCGCCGACACGGTCGACGATGTGGGTGATGTCGTAGCGTTTGCTCAGATAGAAGTCGCTGCCGTTGTAGAGACAGGCTGACCAGCCGTTGTGGGATGCGCTGTAGCTCTCGCGCAGCGTGATGGTCTGGTACTTCAGGTTCGGGAAGATCTCGAACATCTTCTTGGCCAAGGCTTCATAGCGGGCAGCGTCTAGATCACCTGAGCCGACAGCGTGTTCCCAGTCGCCTTCGTCCAGACTGACGCCCAACGATCGTTGGCAATCCTCTTCATTGGCAATGCCGACGTCAACATATTTGACCAGTTCGGTCATAACCTCGGGTGCGCTCTTGCCGTATTTCCAAAGTTTGCTGCGGAAGTTGTAGTCGCAGGAGACGGTAAGGCCCTTCTCTTTGGCCATCTGCACAGCCTTCAAGGAAAGATCGGCGGCATCCTGGCCCAGCGCGGGGGTGATGCCGGTGATGTGGAACCATTCGGCCCCATCGAAGATGGCATCCCAGTCGAAGTCATCGACCGTGGCGGTGGAGATGGACGAGTGGGCGCGGTCATAGACCACGGCCGAACCCTTCTGGTTGGCACCGCCTTCCATGAAGTAGATGCCGATACGCTCGCCCTTACGCGAGATGAAGGAGGTGTCTACGCCGTAGCCGCGCAGAAAGCGGATGCAGGCCTCGGCGATTGGGTTCTTGGGCAGCGCCGTGACGAAGGAGACGTCCTTACCGAAGATGGCCAGCGAGATGGCCACATTGCCCTCGCCGCCGCCGAAGGTGGCTTCCAACAGCGGAGACTGGAAAAACCGTTCCATTTCGGGCGGTTTGAGCCGCAGCATGATTTCGCCCAGGGTGACAACTCTACCGGCCATGATTATGCTCCTTGTCGAATCTGTTTGGCCAACGCCACTGCTTCGGCGGCCATACTGGTGATCTCGTCGAACTTGCCGTCGGAAATCAACTGTTTCTTCACCATCCAACTGCCGCCGCAGGCATGCACCGAGGGCAGGCTGAGGTAGTCGGCCAGGTTGGCTGCACTGATGCCGCCGGTGGGAATGAACTTGACGCCGACATAGGGCGCCGAGATGGCCTTGAGCGTCTTGACGCCGCCACCCGCCTCAGCCGGGAAGAACTTAACGATGTTTAGGCCCTTCTTGAGCGCCATATTGATCTCGGTTGGGGTGAGCACGCCGGGTGTGATCGGCATGCCATTGGCGATGCGCCAATCGACCACATCTGCGTCAAAACCGGGGGTGACCACGAACTTGACGCCGGCCTCGGCAGCCTGTTCGGCCTGGGCCACCGTCATCACCGTGCCGGCTCCGATCATCACATCCGGGCACTCGGCGCTCATCAGCTTGATGGCTTCGGGAGCGGCCGCAGTGCGGAAGGTAATTTCTGCGCAGGGCAGCCCGCCGGCCAGCAACGCCTGGCCCAGTTTGGGCGCGTCCGCGGCGTTCTCAATGGCGATGACCGGCACTACGCCCAGTTCGCCAATTCGGTCCAGGATAGTTCCCATCATTTGTTCTCCTATGTTTACAGGGTTTGAATTTTGACTAGGTCTGTTGGCCGCCAAGCGGGTCTCTCTACGGATAGAAAACCACTCTCCTACCTCGGGCATGTACCCGCGTAAAACGACGCAGGCCTCCATAATTGAGTGCTGGTTTGATTATACAACAACGGCCATGAGAACGCTCTCTGCGAATTTGATCCGGCATATTTCGATGTTTGCCCTGGACTGATTGAAGTTGCATCCGTTCTATCTTGATGGCACGATAGCCTCAACAACCGTCTCCTAAGTCATAAACCCTGACCATCGAAAGGCATTGCCCATGTCTACTCCCAATCCGACCGTCCCCGGCTTTCGTCGCGTACCACGTACCGGTGTCATCTACGTGATGCACCGTGCCACGCAGCAGGGCTTTCAGTACGGTGATCCAGAATGGGCCAACCTGGGACAGGGCATGCCGGAGACAGGCGATCTGGACGGCGCGCCGCCGCGCATCAACAAGATCACCATCGATCCCAGTGCGCAGGAATACAGCCCCATCACCGGCGAGGTGGCGTTACGCCAGAAGGTTGCCGATCTCTACAATACACTCTATCGCCAGGGCAAGGCGTCTCAATATTCCTGGCGCAATGTCAGTATTGCCGGCGGCGGTCGTGTGGCGCTGACCCGGCTGGCGGCTGCCCTGGGCAACATCAACATGGGCCACTTCTTGCCCGACTACACTGCCTATGAAGAGCTGCTCAGCGTCTTCAAAGCCTTCATCCCCATCCCCATCCTGCTGGATCCGGAAGAGGGCTATCAAGTCTCGCTTGCCCACCTCAAGAAAGAGATCCAGGGGCGTGGTTTGCAGGCCCTGCTGGTCAGCAACCCATGCAACCCCACCGGTCAGTTGGTTGAAGGCGAACGACTTCGCCTGTGGGTACAGATGGTGCGCGAGCTGAAGTGCTCGCTCATCCTCGACGAATTCTACTCGCACTACATCTACACCGGCCATCCCGGCGGCCATCCACCCAAGATCGTTTCGGCAGCAGCCTATGTGGAGGACGTCAACACCGATCCGGTGATATTGGTCGATGGGTTGACCAAGAACTGGCGCTACCCCGGCTGGCGCATCAGTTGGACGTTGGGGCCGGAGGAAGTCATCAACGCCATTGCCAGCGCCGGCTCATTCCTGGATGGCGGTCCCAACCATCCCTTCCAGGCCCAGGTACTCGACCTGCTCGAGCCCGAGCATGTCTATCAGGAGACCGCCGCCATTCAGGCCTGTTTCCGTCAGAAGCGGGACTACATGTTGAAGCGCCTACGCGCCATGGGGATCCGGGCCGACGCCGAACCCGGGGGAACATTCTACATCTGGGCGAATCTTTCGCAGCTGCCGGCCCCGCTCAACGACGGACTCTCCTTCTTCAAGGAAGGGCTCTCAGAGAAAGTCATCACGGTCCCTGGCATCTTCTTCGACGTCAATCCCGAGCAACGGCGCGCCTTCGGTCGCTACGGCAACTACAGCCGTATCAGTTTTGGACCGGACATGCCCACATTGGCGCGCGGACTCGACGGACTGGAACGAGTCATCGCCAAATACTGAGGATCGTACGGCAGAGATAGATTTCAGCCACAGATTTTCACAGATACAGCAAAGATGGAACACAGATGGTAAAGCTTGGCGGGTAAGGAGACCTTCACTGAGATCGCTTGAACGGTTCCTACACAGCGTCCCCATGGCCATTGGCCTCCCCAACGCTCATCGACCGAAAGAAAGGTATGACGAAGAGCAGCGGACCAAGACCCAGAAGCGCATAGATGCCCACCGAAGCGGCGTCGAGCGCTTGACCAAACCACGGCGCGATCAATGTGCCCAGCAGTACTGAGAGCCCAAGGGCGCCGACCTTGATCAAGATCGGAATCACCAGGGCGTCACCGAGCGCCTCTCGCCTGAATAGCAGCCCCGCTTCGATGGTCAGCAACGGCAGGAAGAACGCCAGATCCAGGACGAAGATTGTGCTTCCGTCCGGCGGAATGCGGCTGCGCATCGCGGGCAAAAGAATGCTGAGCCAGAGAAAGACAAACATGGCAACGAGCACTAGGAAGAGAACTGCAGCTCCCCACCGTGGTGGATTTCGATGTGGTGGATTCGTTGGTGGATTTCGACCATCTTTGGGGCGAACTGCTGTCAGATCGGCGCGCATGAAGAAGCCGATCAAGGAATAGACTGTCAGTCCAAGGATTGCAATGTAGAACAGAAAGAGCGGATTGTAGAGTCGTTCGAAGCAGTAGAGTGCGTAGGCGTAGAAGAGGAAGCCGAGAAGTCCAACCCAGATCAACCAGGCCGAGTCTGCTCCCCGTTGAATGAAAAAAATACAGAAAATCAGGCCGATTGCCGCCGCGAGCGAGACGATATCCTGGCTGGCTGCGCCCGGCAACAACGCGTCAGGCGTACTGGGTTGATAAACACTGAGGTTCGCCAAACTGTAACCGGCGACGCCCAGCGTCAACAACGATACCAACCCCGACAACAAGAAAAGAATTTTCCGATCGGATCGATTGACCACGATCCAGACCTCCCATCCTGACTGAAGGTAATTTTGTCTCCTCCCATTATGCTCTGAAGTTGGCCTATTCGCAATGGATAACTCAACCACAAGTAGCCGCAAATGCACGCAAACACAAGCGCTTCGCCCTCCTTTTCCTCTGTGGTCTCTGTGCGACCTCCGTGCCTCCGGGGTGAATGCATCCTTTTTGCGGCTGAGTCACCCTATTGAACACGATACACCCGATCTTCGGGATCGCCACCGAGTTTGATGAGCGCTCTTTCCTGGGGAAGCAAGTAGGTCATTTCAGCACGATACCGTTGCATACAGTCGAGATCTTCCAGCGCTAGGCCATGGACCGTGCGCACCACGGTCACACTGAACGGGTCTTGTGTGGGCAACAGCGCAAACTTGAATTCATCGCGCAGCACGCGGGCCAGATCACTGTCCGGCGCGCCGCCCGCTGCCACAAAGTCCACGGTGATGCCGTAGACGGCCAGCCGATCGGAGACATCGTAGTTGGCCGTCGGTTTGGCCCGATTCCAGGTCGTCTCGATGTAGCGGCGCGTGGAGAAGGTCTTGGTGGTCTCTCGGGCTTCAGGCGTCATTTCCGGTGCAATGTGGATTTCCGGGTGGGCGGCGTGGCGGGTGTTGCCGTTGAGCGCGCGCAATTGTTTCTGGAGATCATTGGCATCAGCGGCAAAGCGCCAGAGCATATGCTCGACACTGTATTGATCGGCGAACTCGGCGATGAGATCGGCACGGCCGGGCTGGTAGCGCTCCAGACTGACCGGAGCGACCGACTCGCGCACGGTCTCGCGGATGAACTGGGCGATAGCTGTGGCGCGCCGATTCTGACTCGCAGCACTGCCGCCACGCGTGCTGCCCGGCAAGGAACGCAACATACGCGTCATCGCTCTGCGCCACTCGGGCTGCCCCCATAGATGATCGAGGCGGTCCTCGCTGCGGAAACCCTCGGCGTCGATCTGCTCCCTCAGATAGCTCAGAGCCCGCGCCCAAAGCGCCTCATTCATGTGCGGTGTGTAGAGATAATCCAAGGGAACATCCGGCGGCGGTACCGCAGGCATGGAAGGCGGTGTAGAGAGCACGTGCAGTTCCTGCCTGGCCTCGGCCAACATCTGCGCCCACTCGTTCAGCAAATCGAGCACCCGATCAACCAGGCGCACCATGCCGTCGGTGGTGGTGCGCTGCAACAGATCGGTGAATTCGTCCTGGGCCAGTTCCACGCGCTGCTCGCGCAGACGCTGAATGCGATTGCTGCGGAAGACAAAGGCGACCAGGGCTGCGCCCAGAACACCTGCTGCAAACCCGGCCAACGCGATGCCGTCATCAGCCCAACTCCAGGCGCCGCCGATCACCCACAGATAGCCCACGGCCAACAGAGTGACGAGCACGATGGCCAGTATGGCTCGCACCATTGTGGCGACAAGTGACGGCGTGCGGTTGGCCACACGCGCATAGCTTGCCGTCCAGTCCCGGTGGGCCTGTTCCTGGCGAATGTCGAGCAGCTTGCGGCTTGAGGGTGTCGAGCGCGTCAAAAGCCAGAGCCGTTCCTGATCAACCACGCTCTTCCACAGATCGACCTGTCGCTCTGCAGCAGTCAATCCCGACGGCGACGCCACTACAAGCTCGGTCAAATGGCTCTGGATCTGGCGCACCGTCTGGGGATAGACGCGGTCGTCCATGCTCTGTTCCACTGAGGCCTGGGCCAAGTCGACATCCAGACCCCAGGCCTCGTCGATGGCGGCAGGCCCGGCCGCCAGTCCCAGGTGACCGGCCAGTTCGGCCAGATGATCGGCAAAGGTCGCAGGCCAGCGATTGCCCGACAGTCGACGCATGGCCTTGTTGACCATATCGGGCAGGATGTAGGTGCGCGGTACCTTCAGATCTTCAATCGTTTTCGGTTTCTGATTCCTGTACAGATCCGGATGGCGCACAACCAACTGCGCCAACGCTTTCTCTGTTGTGAAGCCAAATTCGTTGAGGCTCTTAGGTGCAGGAACTGCTGCCTGTCGCTGCAATGGATTGGAAGAAGGCGCAGGGGTGCTGCGCAACACCCAATCGCGTACCAACCGGCTCTCTTCCTGGCGGTTAACCGCATGCAGGATCTGGCTCACGGGCACATAGTCGCTGGCAGCACCGATCAGGCTATAGGGACGCTTTTCGCCGTGATGAATACCGAGGCCAAGCTGTTCCTGGATAAAGAGATTGCCCCCCGCAACGATCATGGCTTCCAACGCATTGCCGGCCTGAATCGCCAGTTCGTGGCTATCGTCGGTGAGGCTCTGATTGCTCTTCTCACGATCCAGCAGATAGACGAAGTCGAAGATCTCATCGCCGATCTGCTCGACCAGACGAGAGCCGCTTTCAGCCACCCGCTCTGTCAATCGATCCATCTCAAGATCCGGCTCGTCGATCCCACGATCGTGACCGCGGGTGCGCAATCCTGCCAACAGCTCCAATTCACGCAACGCCGCATAGGTGACGCCATCCTCCAACGCCCGGCTGATGTCCGATGCGTAGCTGCCGGTCGCAAAGATGCCGACGACCTGGGAAATGTGACGCCGTCCGGCCCGATTCATCAACTGGGTGACGATGGGCCAGATGGGCGCGGTTGCCAAGGGTTCGTAGAATGGAGCCACCACATAGAGCGTCGTCTGCACAAACGGGTCATCTGGGTCCAACAGGTCATGGCGGATGGGATCGAGCATGTGCATTTCAAGCAAACGGGCCAAATGGTCCGCATGGACCAGCGAGGTGTTGAAGATGTCGTTGCGTGTAGCGTGGAGTCGCTTCTGCTTGCGATCCAGAACGACGCCCTTGCCCACGGAACGGAAACCGCTGCCGTCAAAATCGAGCACTTCCAAATGGGGGGCAGTCGCCTTGAGCAGCGCTTCAGTGCGTCGCTCGGCGGCAGTTAGAGAGTTCGATTCATCGCGCTGCTCATCCAGATGGGCCAGGACACGTTCAATGTAAAAGGGCGGCAACTCGGCTTGGCCGTTGGGCTGCAACAGATGCAGTTGGGCCTTGTCGTTGGCGTCCAGCACCGGCTCAGGAATGACCGCGCCGAATCGAGTGATCGACTCCAGATCCGGCCCGATGGCCCCCAGTGCAGCGCGCTGTTCCTGGGCCGCCTGCAAGCGCGGCAACAGGTGGAACATGACCTGCATGCCCCACCCGCCGAAACATAGAATTGCCGCTCGACTCTGTGTATAGCTAATTTGCATTGGGTTTTAGCCGCAAATGAACACAGATGCACACGAATGATTTCTCTTCATTGACAATTGAACGTTGACAATTATCAATTGTCAATTGCTCTTGCCGGCAACGGCTCTTCTTCCAGCGTAATATCCGGCAGATTCACCCAGTCCGGGTTCAGATGAAACTCCTGGCGAATTGGGAAGTCGAGCGTGTTCTCATATTGGGCTCGATATTCGTCCATGCGCTCAAGCAACATCACGGGCAGGCCATGCACGATCCAGACCGCGTCAGTGCGTGTGTGATCGCCGGTCGGCACCCACTTGAAATCCTCGAGTCCCACAGTCGCTGCCATCAGACCGGGATCATCCTGCCGGTTGGTTGGCACGGCAGCCAGTCGAATGTGCTCCAGGTTCGATTCATGAAAGCTAAAGCGGTCGGCGTCCCAGCGAATGTAGGGATTGAGCCGCCCCAGCCACTGGTGGATGCGGTTGTCAGGCCGCTGGCGCACGCGCTCGACTTCTTGATCGCGCTGGGTGTTGATGATGTGGTTGATGTCAACCGAGTCAGCCACGCGCCGGCGCAGCGCGCTGTTGACAGCCACGGCTTCGACCATACGTGTGTAGATCTGCTCCCCATCGATGACGCGGGCACTCTGCACCAACTGGGCAAAGAGCGGGTTGAGCGCCGCCTGCCAGTCCTCAGCCGTGATCGTCGACCCGGCGCGCCGGTAGAAGGCAGGAAGATAGTCACGCCCGACCGCGCCGGTCTCCAGTTCGTAGTAGGTGCTCGTTGTGGCGCTTCCGTCAGGAATACGCGGGTCGATGCGCTCGGCCATACGATTGGCGTCCTGGTTGGCGCGGGCCAGCGCCAGCGTCGTGGCATCGATCTGGCTGCGCAGCGCATCACGCATGAGCGACGCCTGCTTGCCAAGTTGTTCGACGAGCGCCCGTTCCAATGCATCGCGTTGCTGATAGAGTCTGGCGCGTGCCTTGCGCGTGGCCATATCACTGGCCCGTTCCTTGGCCTGCCTCGGGCTGAAGGCGGTCATCATCAGGTCGCCGAAACCGCTGCCCACCTGCCGCATCTGCTCACCAAAGCCGCCTTCCTGGGCCAAGACCTTGCGCCAGCGAGAGCGATCTTCTTCGGTGACCGGCGCTCCGTTGAGCAGAAACAACCGTTGGCGCGGCAGTGACTCGGCCGGCGCCGTGGCCGGCGTGGACGGACTCATCAGGTCGCAGAGGGCAATCGCGCCGCGGATGCCCGTGTCGATGAGCGCCTGCTGCACGGCCTGCTGCACCGGCTCCCAGAAGCTGTACCAGGCGCCCTGCTGCTCCTCGATCTCGCCACGGATGGCTTCAAGCCGCTCGTTGTCCAGCGCAGCGTAGCGCGAGACCAGCTGGGAAAGCAGGCTTTGCCACAATCCAAAGACACGCTGAACTTCGCCCGCCGATAGACCCGTGCGCGGGTCGCTCAACGACGGTCCTGCGGCAAAACGACGGATGAGATCGGCCACAAAGGCACGCTGCCAGAAGTCGACCAGCGCCTCGCGCGGTGCGACCAGCGCCGAGGTCGCAAAGCCGCTGTAGACCAGGAAATGGCCACGCGACCCATTGACGCCGTCCTTGGGTCGATCCAGGGCCGAGGGACGGACGCCGGTCACTTCGCCGGCTGCGCCGCCCAGGTCATACATGCGCTCGCGCACCACGTTGACCTCCAGGCCCAGGATCTCGTTGCTGAGATGGCTGATGGCGGTCAGTTGGATCAGGTGGGCGGCCATCTGCTCGGCATCGGACTTGCGCGCCAGGCTACCGCCGTCCCGATTGGTGCGCCCAACCAGGAAAATGAAGTCAAAGGGCGCATAGGGCGTATCCGGCAGTTCGCGCTGTTCGCTGGGGTAGAGCGCCTTGAACTGCTGGGTCTCCTGGAAATAATTGAGTTCCTTGAGCGCGGCGTAGGCATTGGCCCGGATACGTCGGCGCTGGAGATCGCTGGAGATCTCTGCCTCCAACACGTCGGGTAGGAAGAAGACGCCGACGATGCGTGCGTTGTTGCGCACCTGGGCCCGGATGCGGTGGACGGTGTCCAAGAACATGCCCGCTCCGGTGCCGCCGCAGAGACTGCTAACCACATAGATCAGTTGATAGTTACCGACCACTGGGAAACCGCGGTTCTGGGCTGTCTCCATGTCGCGAATCTTGTCCAGATTGGTCAGCTTGGTCTCAAGCAACTGCTTGAAGGTGACATAGTTGCGGAAGAAGGATAGCCTGCCAATCGGACGCAACTGCTTGGCCCCGTTGTGAATGTAGCCGAGCGGAATCGACGGGTAGTTCCACCAGCGTGCGATCTCCGGATGCTGATCCAGATTCGAGACCAGGCGCGTGGCATCGAACTTGCCCATGTAGGCAAATTCGTCGGCGAAGAGCGGTTCCTGGTCCAGACGATTGACCAGCGGCTCGGTGTCCAGCGCCATGAGCTGGATCATGCCCGGCAGCGGATCGCCGCCCCAGACGTTGCGGAAGCGCCGCTTGACCGCGCGCACGGTGTTGGTACCCATGCCGCCCACGCCGACCACCATAGTCGGGTAGATGGTGGGTTTGTCAAAACGAATTGATTGACTGTCTGTCATTGATTTTCCTTACCGTTAGCCACGGATGGACACAGATGAACACGGATAGAACCCTTGAAAACCATCCGTGTTCATCTGTGTCCATCCGTGGCTATATCTCTACCAGCTAGCGTTCCACGGGTCGCCGATGTCGTCGGATGATCGTGATGTTGAAGATGGGCTATCGCCTGACCCCAGCGACGGCATGCCCCACTCCGAGCTGCCCCAGACTGCCTGATTGTTGGGGACGCTGACCGGCACAAAGGGCTGCTGGGCCGCGGCAGCGGCATCAGCGTTCATGCTGCCGTTCATCTGCATGGCTGCGGCCATAGCCGCCTCTTCGATCTCGTCGTCGTCGATGCCCCGGCTGCGTATACGCGCCACGATGATCAGCAGCAGCAGCAGCGTGAGCGGAATCGAAAGCAATGCCTGTGGCATGCCGTAGATCGGCCCAACGATGGGCAATACGTAACGCTGTAGTACGCTCGGGCTGCGGAAGCTAAGGCCCGCAGTCTGCACATCGCCGGGCAGGCCGGCAATGCTAACGGCCAGGTCACCGCTGTAGAAGCTGCCGCTCAGCGGATCGTTGGGAATGCGAGAACGCACGACAAAGGAGATGGGCACCTCATACAGCCCGGCCTCATTGGGTTCATCGGTGATCTCCACCGGGATCATTTCCAACTCTGCCTCAGTCAGCGTGACTACCCCCTCATCGGTTTCGCCGTTGGCCGTGACGCCCTCCATCTGCACGACGAAGGGCGTTTGCCCGTTGAAGCGCAGAAGCAGCGTACCCGTGGCCCGAGCGCCGGCATCCTGGAGGTCGCCAAGATTCAGATCGCTACCGGCCAGCGACCACTCGACTTCGTCGACACGTGTTCGCCACTCGACCGTAGACGGCGACACATCATAGTCTCCGTCCGGACCGGAAAGCGAAATGGCGCCGGTGCAGGTAGCAGGTTGAATTGGCCCGGTACTGGTGAGGCTAAGCGGCAGAATGTAAACGCCGTCGCGCGCTTGAAGGGCCCCGGCCTCGATGGTGATGTCGGCACAGGAACTGCTGACCATTGTGGCGGCGATGTCAAATGGACTGCCGACGAAGCTAAGCGGCACCTCGGCATTTTGGTTCAACCGGAAATTAGGTGAAGTTTCGAACTGGGTCTGTCCAAAATCAGCCACTTGTTCGTCGACCTGGGCCAACGGCCGCGGCACAGAAATGGCAATCGGCAGCGTGGCGCCGGGACGTATCTCCACATCCATGGGCAGGCCGCTCGGGCTGGTGGCCGAGAGCGAGATCTCGCCGGCATAGTCGCCCGGCCGCAATGTTTGCAGCCCGTCGACCTTGAGCAGTGCCTGCAAGCTCCCTTCTTCCGGCACTTCCTCGCTGAAATTGAGCGAAACCGTGGCAACCGGCTCGTCACTATCGACTGCACGCAGCACGGCCGATGCCACAAGGGCGCCGATGGGATCGATGGTGCCGGACGAGAGTTCTATGGGCCAGCCCTCCGGCGGCATGTTGGCCAAGTCGAGCTCAGCCGGCAGGCCGCGCAGGTAGACGGCCGGTGATAGCCCCAGATCAGTGCGCACCCAGTCGCTAAAGCGGATGCCGTCCTGCTGGCCCTGGACCACGTAGGTGATGCGATAGGAACGCCCGTCTCCAGGCATGAAGTTGTTGTCGGTACAGAGTCGATCGGCGCATTGCATTGTGGCCTGGTAGACCAACTTGCCGTTACCGGCTTCGTCAAGTGATTCGTCACTGACATAGACAGTCGCGGCCATGTCCAGGACATCGCCGCTGCCGAACCCGACCTCAAGCGGCAGGTGTCCGTTTTGCAGCAGGCCGGAGCTGTCGCCGATGGGCGAAAAGACTTCGGCCCGCGGCAGGTCCGGACGAGATTCGATGCGGAAGGTACGGACAAGTTGCAGGGGTTCCTGGTCGCCGCCCAGCTGGATCTGAACGTCGGACGGCAGATCGACCGGAAGCAATGCGCGATGTCCGTCAGTTCCAAAGGCGCCAAACTCGCCCTGATCTTCCAGAAAGAGCGGCTCGTTGATCCCGGGACCGGTGCCGCGGGCGATGAGCAGCGGCGTCTTGCCTTCGGGATAGTAGCGTGTGGACGCCGGGCTGTTGGCCACGCTGGGCGGCGGATTGAGCAGCAGCGGGTAGCTGTCGGCTTGAACGACGACAAAGCCGTTTCGATCCAGGGTGTTGGCCGTCCAACGCCCCGCGGTCAGATCGCTGCCGGCCACAAGATTGACGTCGATGTTGGGATCACGCAGGGCTGCCACAGGCAAGGTCGGCGTCCCATCGCGCTTGACGCTGAGCAGGTTGCCGCTTGAGGTGACGTAAGCCAACTGGCGTGCGCCATGGGCGTCGCGTGTGACCGTTTGCAGCGCGCCCGCGCCATCCCGCTCGGTGATGATGGAGCGGTCGGGCTTCATGTCGGTCAGCAATTCGCTGAAGATACGCAGCAGATCAGGCGCGGTTGCCGCTTCATTCACACCCTTGCCCACGAGGTCCAATTGCGCCAGATCCTCGCGTAGGAAATCGCCTGCACAGCCTGCCGTGGGATTGCAGAGTACGACAGGAAAGGTCAAGACATCGTCGGCGGCAAGTTGGCCAAATTGCTCGATGATGCGCGGCTTTTGGTCCGGCACACCGGCCTGCTCGCTTGGCTCGCCGTCTGTGAGCAGCAGCAGATATTGGCTGCGCCCCGGCTCTCGACCCTCTTCAAGCAACTGGATCGCCTTATCCAACCCCAGGTCGATGCGCGTATAGCCGCGCTCGAAATAGCTCTCGGGCGGCTGAAGCGAATCGATGAGTTGCTTGCGGTTCTCGTCTGAACCGACGGGCTGGAGCGTACCCAGGTTGCCGATTCCGGCCGCGTCACTGTCGAAGCGCACGACGGCGACGCGATCTTGCTCGTCGACCAATTGGAGCAGCAGCCGTGCAGCGCTGTAGCGCAGCGCCGCGGGATCGCTTGGCAGGTTGGGGCTGGGCGAGCCGCAAGGCGGATTGAACGGCGGTCGATCTTGGGGCCAGGGCCAGCAGGTCGCCATACTGCCTGAATCGTCCAGGAGCACAACGACGTCGATGGGCTCGGTGGCGGCATCGGTATTGATCGGTGTGGAGACGACCTGGGAGGCAGGCGCGGCAGAAACCGCAGGCGAGATGCCAAAAAGGCCAACCATTGAAAATATGATTACAACCAAAAAAACGGAGGGACTGATGGTCTTCAAAACATTCTCTCAACACGACTCAGAATCGAATAGACTCGACTGAACTGCAACGAAACGGCTGTTCGCTTTGTTCCGACAATAAGAGGCCTATTCAGCCAGGGCTTCAGGCCAATCCAGAGAGATAAACATCCGTTACAAGAACATCTCTGCCTGGAATGGCATGAGGCTTTGCCAACTCCCGTATAGTTACTATTTTGGGAAAGCCTCAGTGAATTTCTGCTGCAATTGGGCATACGGCACAGCGCCCTCGATCATCTCGTCATTGATCTTGAAGGTCGGGCGCAGACGAATGCCGGCGTCTCGACGACTCTGATCCATACGGGCAATCTTCTCCTGGGTTGCGGGGTCGTTGATGCAAGCCAACAGGGCATCGGTATCCAGACCCAGTTCGCTACCCAGCTGGACCATGATGCTGTCATCTGCGCGCCAATGGTTGCTCTGGCGTTCGAAGAGCAGATTGTGCATCTGCCAGAAGGCCAACGGGTTCTGTGCACCGGCGCATTCTGCCGTGCGGTGGGTTAGGTTGGATGCTTCACCGTGGTCGAGCATGGGGTGAAAGGCCAGGTTGACATCCCCAGCAGCGACCTGATTGGCAATGATCTCGGGTTCGACTCGCAACACGTGCGAGCGGCAGGCGCCTCACATGAAGTCCGAAAAATCGATGAGCCGCACAGGGGCGGCAGGGTTGCCCAGAATATAGTAGTCGCCGTCGATGCCGGCTGTCTGTGTCCAATCTGCGACCTCGATTTCCGGCTCAGGCGCTGGTTCTACCGTTGGCACCAAGATGGCTTCTTCCGAAACCGCTGCCTCGGTCACAACCGCTTCCGACGTGGCGGCAGGTTCGTTCTCACCTCTCGCCTCTTGCTCGACCGCGGCCGACTGCTCGATTGCGTCCGGCTCAGCAACGCTTGCACAGGCGGTCAGAAGGAGTATTGACAGAACGATCATGATGCCGGGGAGAGACTGTATTTTGATCATTGATGCTGCTCCTCTATATCAAGCATCGACCTGACGGGTTCTCGAGAACCCGTCAGGTCGATGCTTGTAGACTGCTAGAAACTGTTTGAGCTTGATCGCAGCATCATTGCTGTGATTCTCAAAAAACCGTGACTAGTCTGTTGTTTCCCCATCCAGCAACTGCTGTAGCGCTTCAGAGAAGGACTCAGCGGGCAGCGCGCCTGGGATGATGCTGCCCTCGCCGCCCTTGAGCACGATGAAGGTCGGGGTACCGCGCACGAATGCGGCTCCTTCCGCGCGGTCGCTCTCAACCAGCGCCAACGATGCTTCGTCTGCCAAACAAGCCTCGAAGGCATCCATGTCCAGATCAAGCTGTCCGGCTAGGTCGGTCAGCGCCTCAGTGGGATCGCTGACTGACCAGGACTGCGTGTTGGCGAAGAGCAGCGCTTCCATTTCCCAGAAGAGGCCCTGGGCGCCGGCACATTCAGCTGCTGCGCCTGCCATAGGCGCCTGCGGATGGATGTCCAGCGGGAAATGCTTGAAGACCCACATCACCTGATCGGTGTCGACAAATTGCTCGTCCAGAATGGGCTGAGTCTCTTCAGCATGTCGGCGGCAGTACGGGCACTGGAAGTCCGAGAACTCAACGACGACAACCTCGGCATCTGTATTGCCGCGATAGGCGTCGCCGGCCATAGTGTAGCCGGGGTTATCCGGATCCGGAATAAGCCCTTCGGCAGTGGCCCAGAACGGAATCTGAGGATCACCGGCCTCGGCTTCAGGCGATACAGGCGCTTCGCCTGCAGCAATGGCATCGATGTAAACAGAAAATTGCTCATAGGGCTGTGCACCAACCAGGCTGTAAGCGTCGCCGCTCGCTTCCGAAACCAGTTGGAAACTGGGCGTGCCGCTGAAGCCGGCCTCACGGGCTTCGGCCACGCCCGCGTCGATCAGCGGGACAGTCTCGTCAGAGTCCATGCAAGCATTGAACGACTCAACATCAATGCCGATGTCATCAGCGATTTCGCCATAGAACTCAGTTGGGTCTGGCAGCTGTGACCAGGCGGACTGAGTCTTGAAGAGCTCGGCGTGCATTTCCCAGTAGGCCAGTGCACCCTGTTGAGCGGCACACAGAGAAGCCTCATGTGCACTGTATGCGTTGGGGTGCAGCTGTTCCAGCGGGAAGTCCCGGAAGATGACACGCACAAGCCCGTCACGCACATACTGCTCATTAATGGCCGGCTCGGTTTGAATAAAATAACGGCTACAGAAGGGGCACTCGTAGTCACTGTATTCGTAGATGGTCACCGGAGCATCAAGACTGCCGCGGTAGGGGTAGCCTTCTTCGGTGAAGCCGACGGGGATGCCGTTGTAGGATTCCTCATCCCCGGAGAGCACGAGGCTTTCACTCGCACCGGCCTCCGTCGCTGTTTCGTCATCAGCGGTCTCGACAGCGCTTTCAACCTGATCTGATCCCGCATCGGCAGCCGGGGCTTCGGGCGTCAGCATGGCGCTACAGGCCACCAGGACGATTGCGAAGATGGCTATGACAGCGGTTATGCCAACAATGCGGCCCAGACGAACGGGGTCTTTTTTGCTCTGGTCTTGATTCATTAGTCTCTCCAGCATAAATGGGGTGCGTACATTTCTCATTTTGACAGCATATCATCGATTGATGCCGACCATTGTAATCAGGCGGACATTAGGAGCACGTGAACGTCAGTTGAGGACGCTCTGAGCAGCGGAGTATTCGTATTTAGGGAAAACAGGGTGAAGGCGAAATTATCAGCTACTACAACTGGAAATTGCGACCGTTGTCGCGGACCACTTTCTGGCTGTAGTTCGTTACATACGTGAGTAGCTTCTGGTGAAGACGATCCCAACGTGAACTCTCGAGGATTGCGACCAATCTTTCGCGGCTTTCAACGGCCCCAATCGCCAGCATTTGCGGACCGTCACCGTACATGGTATACAGAACTTCGCTCGGCTCAACACCTAGCTGCATCAATTTGGGGGCGAACTCTCGAACGACAAACTCGGAGAACTCCTGTTCACGGCCCATCTTAATGTCCCATTGCATGAGCAACTTAACCATAAACGTTCGTCTCGCCCTTTCGTCCCGCCCAGTGAAGGCTCGATGATGCACCTGACTGTACCTACCGTAGAATCCAAGTCACGATACCAAAAGCAGGGTAGAAATGCAACTTCCGAGGCATTTCCGCCTCTACATTCTTGCCCTGATCCGCTAGAGGAAATGGAACGGTCAAGTCACCAAGGTTCAGTCGAGCTACCTACAAGCCGATGTCAACCCCGTGAGATCTGGATAAGCCGTCATCGACCTCGAATGACTTTGCTTTTGACAGGGATTGCTTTATGCCTCGGCCTGATTGGGATACTGGCCCCTGTGAATGTACTGGCCAGTTTGCGTACTGCAACAGAGCGCGCGCCACTGGTGCAGTCGGTCCAGGCAACCTTCCCAGTCTACTATCTGACGCCGGACGCCTCGACCGCCGCACAACTTCAGACCCATACCGCTGAGTTTCAGATCGCTGAGACCGCTGGAGGTCCGTTATCAGTCACTTTTCTGGGACTCTACCGATTCAAAAACGAGGAAAGTGATCCGATTGCGCTACAGCTGACTTTTCGACACGACGGTGTTGATGAAAATGCGCCGCCGATCACGCTGTCCGCCAACGGAACCCCAATCATCCCCGCGCCAATCGAGGATGGCTATCAGGCCGAGATCGGAATCGCGCCCGATTCGAGTCTCGACCTACGGCTGACCTATTCTTCGCTTTTTGAAACCGCCCCCCTGGCCATTCTTCGTTATGATGTCCGCAACCTGGTCGGGTGGCCGGGCAGCAGCAGCCTGCGAACGACCATCGTGATGCCGGAGAGCATCGAGCCGGAAAGCTGGATCGATCTTGCGCCTGACGGATGGAACTACGTCACCACATCCGATGCGAATACGGTTGGAATCCACTGGCTTTATGACGGCGCGTTTCCGCTGGAGGCGTTTCTCTTTCAGTTCGTTTCACCGGACACGTGGCGACAGATCAGCACACTTTCGGCCACCAGCGCCCTTGACCTGGGAGCCGCAATTGAGCTCGGGAACCTTTACCAACAGCTTTATGACACACTGCCCGCAGACCTTGTTCCCGAAACCCGCGATCGATTCTACGCGCAGGCGCTGGCTGTCTACACGTCGGGCATCAAGAGGGCAACAGCCAACGGCGATCCGACTGCCGCAGCGAGGTTGCAGACGGGGCTCGCTTCGCTCTATCGCGGGCAGATTCTTGAGGCCGACGGCGCCCCCGACCCCGATTACCTGGCACTGATGGTCCAGGCGACCGGTGAAGCGCTGGCGGGGTTGCCGGTCGATGATGGCCAGCGAACTGAATTGGCGCAGTGGCAGGCTGACGGGCTTCGACAACTTCTGGTTAATGCCCAACGACAAGGTGACTGGCCGTCCGTTTTGGCCCTGCTCGAACAGATGGAAGCATTGCCTCAACCGCCACTATCTATCGACGCATTGGCCGAGGCGCGCCGCTCAGCCAAAGTGCTCCAAGCGCTTGAGTTGCTGGAGAACGGCCAGCGCGATGCCGCCCTCGCATTGGCCGGCGATGAGATTGTCGAAGAAACATTGCGGCCAGGACCGGAACTGCAGGGACTCTTTGCCGGCTGGCAGGTGACGATGACAATCACAACCGCCGGGATCGATCTGCATCTCGTTGCCACGCCTGCGCCGGGTCAACTTGAGCCGGCACGCAGTGCGCTCGAAGAACAATTGGACCGATGGAAGACGTTGCCTGTTCGCTCCAAAGCTTCGGTGCAGATGACTGAACTCACGCTGGGGCCTGACGATGCCGCATTGCGTCTTGACATATCGGCGCCGGATCGAGAGGCCGCGTTGACATTGGCGCAAGCCACAGCTGTATCCCCGGATTCGGCACTGCTTCGCACAGTGTTGGAGCAAGTTGCTCCATTGATCCAAACCAGGAATCAGCGCCTTCGCCGTCGGCTAACGATGGAGCAAACCCTTGACCTGCGTGGAGTAGGCGCTCAATGGACAGCCATGGCCGACAATCTGGAAAATGAAGCTGCGGCAATTGAGTCCAGCGGTCGTGGCGTCAATCCCAACGATCCGGCTGCGGTCGAAGCGGCATTGCGCGCACGGATACAGGCCAGCAACTATCGCATCGCTTCCCGGCAATGGCGGAACCTGGCAAGTAACAGTTGGGTTACAACAGAACTTAAGTCGTCCGCTGGGGATATCGTTGGAAACGCAGCCAGTGAAACAAGCAGGTCGTGGCTGGCCACAGTCGATACGCCCATACAAACTTATACGCTGCGTGCGGAGACATTAAATCCAACGCGTGTATCGCTCCTGGCCTTGGCATTGTTAGGATTGCTACTGTTATTCAGTGGTTTACTGTATAGGCTACTCTGACAACCTATCACTACTTTGCAAGAAATCGATCTCAGCCCTGTGGCATCCCAAAGGATCAGCCACAGATTCACCAACAGAACCTATGACCGCAGTCACTAAACCACTCTCAAATGCACCGGCAGGTCCTCAACCAGTTCGTTCTGCTCCTCGCCGTCGCCATCGCTATCGAGACAACGTCTATTTTCAAGATGGATATGTGATCACCGCTATCCTCTCGCTTCTGCTGTTCATGACCGTTGCCGTCTCTTTGGACGCGGCCAACTATGTGGACGACATGACGATTCTCGTTCCGGTCACGCTGGGCGCATTTGCGTTGGGCCTGCTGATGTCCTTCAGTCGTTTCGACGGTTTCTTCGCGTTCTCGCACAGCCTCTTTGCCGGATTGGCCTGGATTCTCTATCTAATGACGGCGCTTGTCGGCCAGCGAAACATTGCGGCGATCACGCCGAAGGGAGTTACAGAACTTCAGGCCAAGTCCTACTTCGTTCTGCTCGAATGGATGGAGTGGGTAGCCGCAGCGCTGAACGGTTCGGCCAGTGAAGACAACTTCGTCTACATCTTTGAGATGTCGTTCCTGATCTGGTGGTTGACGTTTCTGGGCGTTTGGTCGATCTTCCGCTATGGATACACATGGAGGGCAGTCGTTCCCGCAGGGATCGTCCTGGTCTTAAACACCCAGTTTGCTTCCCAGCCCGTTCTCGGCTTCATGGTACTCTTTTCACTGTTGGTGCTGGTGCTGTTGATCCGCACTAACCTGTCTGAACAACAACTGCGCTGGCGCGAGAGGCAGACCTATTTCAGCCCTGACATCTCCTTTGATTTCATGCGCAATGCGCTGATCTACAGCGTGATCGTCCTCGCCATTGCGTGGATCTTCCCTGGATTGGGTCAGGTGCCACAGGTGCAGAGAGTGCTGCAACCACTGGATATGGTTTGGGATGATGTTGTCCAGGAGGTCTATGAGCTCTATCCGGGCTTGAATCCGAGCCAGCGAGGCGGCGTCGCAACGTTTGGTCAATCGCTGCAACTCGGCGGTGCGAGAAATCCAGGCGAGGGGCCGGTCTTCCAGGTGGACAGCCTCAACGGGCGCTACTGGCGCGCAGCGACATTTGACACGTACACTGGCCGCGGTTGGCTCAACACGAGCCAAGAAAGCGCCACGTATGAGGTCACCGAGACAATTCCATCCGAGGCCTGGATGATGCGGCAGCCGCTAACCTATACACTTACGCTGATGAGCGATTCGGGCGGCGTCATCGTGGGGCCACCGGACATCAGACAGGCAAGCATCCCGCTTCGGACCCTGATTCAGCCTACGAGCGATGAAGGGACTGCCGGGCCGATCGAACTGAGCCTGGCCAGTAGCAATAGAGCCACCGATGTCGGAGACAGCTATACGATTGTCAGCAACTATACAGATGTCACTGTGCTTGCACTCGATAGCGCCGGGACAGACTACCCGGCCGTGATCCAGGAGCGTTATCTACAACTGCCGGCCGATTTCTCGACGAGGGTCGCAGAAGATGCAACTTGGCTGACTGCCGGCCACGACACAGTCTATCAGAAGGCGAAGGCCATTGAGACCTACCTGCGTACGATTCCCTATAACGATCAGATCGAAGCGCCTGCCGCCGATGAAGATCCAGTCGAATACTTCTTGTACGATATTCAGGAAGGCTACTGTGACTACTATGCCACGGCCATGACCGTTATGTTGCGCAGTCAAGGCATCCCGGCACGCGCGGTCAGCGGCTATGCTGAGGGGGCGAAGGATCTGGAGTCGAACATCACGACGGTGACAGAACGAGATGCCCACACATGGGTCGAAGTGTTCTTCCCAGACTATGGTTGGATTGAGTTTGAACCGACTGCCCAAGAGAGTAATCTGGAACGTCCGACTGGAGAAGAACCGGACGACAGCGGCATGATTCCGGGAATGCCGGAAGAGAGGCCGCTCGGTTCACCAGGCAACTCCCCCTCCTATGAGGATGAATTCAATGGCATGGGCGACAACATGCCCGAAGGTGATCCGGCCTTTCCTGATGGCAGCCAGTCCGCCCGGAGATTACCGACGTGGATATGGGCGCTGTTGACGCCGGTCGTGCTGCTGTTGGGCCTGCTGTTGATCAGGAGTACAAAGATACTGGGCCCCTCCGGCTTCACACCGGATCTGCCGCCGATTCTATATGAACGTATGCACGGCTGGGCAAACCGGCTGGGATTCAGCCTGACGCACGCCCACACCCCATATGAACAAGCAGGACACCTGGCTCAGGCACTGCCGGAAGGCAAACTCTATATCGATGAGATCACCGAAGCATATGTCCAGTACAGCTTTGGCGAATCGGCCGGCAACAGGGCAGCGGATGGGAACCCTGGAGAAGAGACCGGACATGAAAGCCGCCGGATGGATGGCCCCGGGAGAGACGATCCGAGCGTCACCGAAGCGTGGCGAAATCTGCGACGCCTCTTCTGGAAGGAATGGATGCGCAAGCTGATGCACCTGCCGTCAAGACACAAGCAGGATCCATACGCGTTGAGTGAACAATAGCTGGGTCGTTCGGCAGGAATCGCAAAGAACGTAAGGCTTCTTGCAGTAGCGTCACAAAAAACAGCGAGGCGCCATAAAGAGCGCCCCGCTGTTTTTTCATCCTCAAACCAAAGGTTTGTTGGATTCGTTGAACCCACTGACCCGTGTGACTCTGCAACCCCTATTGTATGGGATTGAGGAGCACAACCTCGGTCTCTTCGGGGAGCGAACTCTTGCTGCTGACTTTCAGCATGTCGACCGGTTCGGGCGTCGTAACTCCAAATTCCTTGAGAAACTTATCAACCGGTTCAAGTTCAGCATTGAGCTTCTTGTTCAATCCCTCTTGCTGATAGTGCATGGGGATGATAAGGCGCGGCTCCAACATCCCGATGACCTCGACTGCCCGGGTCGCATCCAGCGTGTTGACGCCGCCCACCGGAACCATCAATACCTCCACCTCGCTCAGGTTGAGATCATCGATGTCGCGTTGTTTGGGCACTTCACCCAAATCGCCCAAGTGCCCAATCGTGAACCCATTCAACTCGATAAAGAAGACCACGTTTCGCTCTCTTGGCCGATCTACCCCAACGCGATGATAGGTCGTCACTCCCGTGACAAAGACGTTGCTGATCTCATATTCACCCGGGCCACTGATGATCTTAGGATCGCCGCTGATACGCGCAACATCGTTGTGACCGGACTGGTCATGGCTAGATGTAACGATATCGGCCTTGAGCTTGGGGAGCGTCAGCCCAATGGATCTCTGATAGGGATCGCAGATAATGGTCACGCCGCGCTCTCGAATGCGGAAACATGATAGTCCGTACCAAGTGATGTCCATCTAGATCTCTGTTACTCCTACTATTCAATCCAATCAATTCGATGCTCAAATTGTGTCCAAAACTGTGCTTTGCAGCTCGGTCGCACCGTTAGATCATGGCGCCAATTCTATCGGAACATTTGTTTTAGGCTACTATACCCCACTTGACTGATGAGACCCAAATTGGGCGCTATGTCTCTCATTGGGCTCCGTCGATTTTCCAAGAGCCATCATCAAGCACTATGTGCCCAGTGATGGCGATGATATCATGTAGAGGCGTGAGCAAGATTCAAACCGTTAAATCAGAATCAGTGAGGAAAAACTGATGGAGTTTGGGCGCAGAGAACTTGAGATCGTCATCGAAATTGCAGACCGGGGCGGGCAACTGGTCAACCGTATGCAACGCGAGGGGATCAAATCGATCACAGGAAAATCCAACGAGATCGACCTGGTTACCGAAGCCGATGTGGCCAATGAGGCCTTCATTCGTCAGTCGCTGGCCGATCACTTCCCGACCATCGGCTTTTGGGGCGAGGAGAGCAACAACCGGCCTGACTCGGAGGCGTACTGGGTTGTTGATCCCATCGACGGCACCGTCAACTACGCCAACGCAATCCCTTACTACGCCGTCAACATTGGCCTGCAGCAGGGTGATGAAATGGCCCTGGCCGTGACGGTCGAGTTGCCGCTAGGTCGGGTCTACTGGGCGCTTAAGGGTGAAGGCGCCTACATGCGGGAGACCGACGGACAGGTCCGTCGACTGCATGTCAATGAAGTCCACAGCATGCGCCAAGCCATCCTATCGACTGGCGTTCCCTATACTCGAGCCGAGAATCCCGACAACAACAGCGTCGAGATTGCCCATTTCATTCCACTCTGTTCCGGTATCCGGCGCATGGGTTCCTGCGCCATCGATCTGGCGCAAGTGGCCAGCGGCGCCTACGCCGTACACTGGGAACGCGATCTCAATGCCTGGGACATCGCCCCGGGCGCGCTGATGATTCGCGAGGCCGGCGGCATCGTCACCGACTACGACGGCAATCCATGGACGCCGGCCGAGCGCGACTTCATCGCCAGCAACGGTCAACCGGAGCTGCATCAAGCCATGCTCAGCGGCATTCATGCAGCTCGGTTGAACCTGCACAAAGCCAGCGTGATTGGCGAGCCGTTTGAGTAAGGCTTTTCCAAAATGTTAATTATCCGGGATTTGGCAAAGCCTCAAGCCGTTCCAGGCAAAGACTTCCTTGCAACGGATATTTATCTCTCTGGAATGGCCTAAGTGTGGGTGGCAGGCCGAAGGGGTTGGAATCGCAAAAAGCAGCGCGCTTTCTTATCCTTCTGGAATGCTGATATACTGATGCATCCGTCACCGGGGACACTACCATCGAGCGACTCTTCAACCAAATAATTCCGCGTGGCCTGAGCCGGGTTGGCGTTATGGCGATTGATCTCATCGCCCTCCCTTGAAGGCGCTCTCCGCCTCTGCAAAACCGTGCCTCCACAAAATTCAGGACCAAGGAGTCTACGCATGTCTTCTGATATCAAGTTCGGCACTGATGGCTGGCGAGCCCGCATTGCTGAAGACTACACGTTTGCCAATCTGCGTCGCTGCAGCCAAGGATACGCCGACTATCTCAAGGCCCAGGACGCGGCGCGCCAGACTGAACCAGTCAATGTCGTCGTCGGCCATGACCGGCGCTTCTTGGCCGAACACTTCGCAATCGCCGCAGCAGAAGTCCTAGCCGGCAACGGCTTCAAGGTGTTTCTCACTGACACAGCCACACCCACGCCTGTCATCTCCTTCAGTGTCGGCGCGCTGAACGCAGTGGCAGCCGTCAACATCACAGCCAGCCACAATCCGCCGGAAGATTGCGGATTCAAGGTACGCGACGAATTCGGCGGCGCGGTCGACCCGGCGGGGCTAACAGAGATCGAGTCATTGATACCAGCGGCCGATGACGCAGCCGCGATTCGCAGCATATCCCTGGGCGAGGCGCTGGCCGACGGTTCCATCGAGTACTTTGACGCCAAGCCGGCCTATATGAAGCGCGTCGCCGAACTGATCGACGTCCAACCCATCAAGGATGCCGGCCTCAAGGTCGTCGTCGACAACATGTGGGGTAACGGCTCAGGCTGGCTGACTGAGATCCTGGGCGGCGGCAAAACCGAGTTGATCGAAGTCCACGCCGATCGCAACCCCATCTTTCCAGAAATGCAACGACCGGAGCCAATCCCGCCCAATGTCGATGCGGGGCTGGCCGTGGGGCGAGCGCTGGGTGCAGACTGTGTCTGTATCATGGACGGCGACGCTGATCGTTGCGGCCTGGGCGATGAGAACGGCGAGTTTGTTGACCAGCTGCGCGTCTTCGGTCTGCTGGCCTACTACTTGCTCGAAGTACGCGGCGAGCGTGGCACCATCGTCAAAACATTGAGCACCACCACGATGCTCGATAAACTGGGCAAGATCTACGATGTGCCCGTCGTCAATACCGGTGTCGGTTTCAAGTATGTGGCTCCCGCTATGATGGAGCACGATGCGTTGATCGGCGGCGAAGAGAGCGGCGGCTACGCCTTCCAGAACCATGTGCCCGAACGCGACGGCATCATTGCCAACCTCTATCTGCTCGACCTCATGGTGCGCACCGGCAAGAAGCCGACCGAACTACTGCAACTGCTGTTCGACAAGGTCGGCAGCCACTACTACGACCGCATCGACACGCGGCTGAGCGGCGACGAGATGAAAGAGAACGCCAAGGCCCAACTCGACGCCTTGAACGTCACCGACGGCCTTACGCTGGGCGGCCATGATGTGGTTGACCTGGTGACCATTGACGGCTACAAGTTCATCATGGATGACGGCGGCTGGCTGTTGGTCCGCTTCTCCGGCACAGAGCCGCTGATCCGCATCTACACTGAGACGACCGATGAGGCTGCGGTGCAGGATATTCTAAATGACGGCCTTGCACTGGCCGGAATTGTGGGAAAAAGTGATGGAGCGACTTGATTTTGGAGAATGGTAGTGGAAGATTGGGGGAAGGGCAGAGTGCCGGCACTCTGCCCTTCCCCCAATCCCTACAATCTCAACCCATCAGCCTCGGAAAAGCCCATTTCTGACTTTCCTATCACGCTTTCGCTTCGCGCCAATCTGCAATCCAAAGTACGGTCTTCGCTTCTCCCCTGTGATAAAATGAACAAACTAAATTTGAGCGTGGACTGATTGTTTGTGGAGTGGATTTGGGCAATGTCAGACCGTGCGACGCGACCGATGCTCGTTGATAGTCACTGCCATCTAGATGTAGAGCAGTTCGATTCCGATCGAGATGCAGTGATTGCGCGGGCGCAGGCGGACGCTGTAGGCCTGATCATCGTGCCCGGCATCCAGTTGGAAACAATGCACCAGCCACTTGCCTTGGCCGAGGCGGTCTCCGGCGTCTATGCAGCGGTCGGCGTGCATCCCACCAGTTGCCGGGATTTTGACCAGGCCAGTGTCGAAAAACTACGTGAGTTGGCCCGGCACCCAAAAGTCGTCGCCATCGGCGAGATCGGGCTGGACTACCACTGGGACACAGTGGCGTCGGACCAACAGCGCTTCGCACTGGAGGCTCAACTCACACTAGCCGCTGAACTTGGATTGCCGGTGATCATTCACAGCCGCGATTCCAACGAGGATGTGGCTGACATCCTGAGTACATGGGCAAATTCCGAAACGGTACGCCGCTCACCGTTGCATGATCGACCGTTCAAGGGCGTGCTTCATGCTTTCAGCGGAGATCTGGCCCTGGCCAAAGAAGCCTACAGTTGGGGCTTTGCCTTGAGCCTGGGCGGCCCGGTCACGTATAAGAACGCACGCAAGCTGCACAATCTTGTTCCGGAACTACGTCTCGATGCCCTGATGCTCGAGACCGACGCGCCCTATCTGACGCCGCATCCCTATCGAGGCAAGCGAAATGAGCCGGCTAACATTTCATTGATCTGCGAAACGATTGCCCGGCTGCGCTCTCAGCCGGAAGATGAAGTAACCCCGGACGAAATTGCTTCGGAGACCACAAAGACTGCACTGCGCTTTTTTGGGTTGGAGAATGACTATCATTACCATAAACAACCAAGTGTTGGACAATCACTTGCCGCTCAAGGTCGACATGCGACCGCAGATTGACGACAGGGGAACGATCGCCCCGGCGCCCCTTCAGTCTGCGCGAAGGGATGTGCGCCAACTTCTGGCTCCTGTCCAAAAAGGGCTGAAGGGGGTAGAGGGAAAGCTAAAGGGTGTTGACTCAGCGCTCTTTGACCCGCTGGCCACGGCCTTTGTCGATCTCATCGGCAGCGGCGGCAAGCGGCTGCGCCCCGCCTTAGCGCTACTCGCCTATGGACTCGAGTCACCGTTGAATGAGTCAGCAGATTCGTATGCACGGGTTATCTCTCTGGCTGCGTCCGTGGAGATGCTTCACACTGCCACGCTGGTCCATGATGACGTGATCGACGATGCGCTGTTACGCCGCGGCGCGCCGACGCTCAACGCGAGTTGGACCAAGGGTGCAACGGTGCTGGCGGGCAATTTCATGTTTGGCCGGGCCGCCTACTTCTCTTCGGAAACCGACGACGTGCGCGTGATCAATATCTTCAGCGATACGTTGCAGGTGATCGTCAATGGGGAGTTGCGTCAACTCTTCGCCCGCTTCGACTATGTTCAGGACAAAGATGAATATTACCAGCGCATCTATGCCAAGACCGCCAGCCTCTTTTGCGCGGCGACCGAGGGGGCCGCAATCCTTTCAGGGATGACGGAGACCCAGATCACGCAACTTCGCGAGTTCGGCTATAACCTGGGCATGGCGTTCCAAATTGTCGATGATATCCTCGACTTCACCAGCGATGACAACACATTGGGCAAGCCGGCCGGTAGCGATCTACGTCAGGGTACCTTGACGCTGCCCTTCTTCTACTTCATGCAGTCTCAAGCCAAACCGGAAGCGTTGCTGGATGAATTGGAGGAAACCTATTCTCAAGCAACGATGAACAGTTCAGGAATCTGGGACGAGACGATTCAGCGCACAGTCCAGAACCTGCGCAACAGTCAGGCCATAGAGAATGCCCGCCAAGAAGCGCTTGATTTTGTAGACCTGGCACGCGGCAACCTCGCCCCATTTGCGGAGAGCGAGTTCAAGTCATCCATGTTGGGACTCTGCGACTTCGTGGTTGACCGCACGTTCTAGCAGGCCACACCATGTCCTCAACGGATCTCCCTCTCTCAGCAGATCCCCGCTGTGATCTTTCGATTGTCATTGTCCACTGGAATGTGGTCGATCTGCTTGTCGCCTGTTTGCAGTCGATTGAAGCAGCAAGCCGGAGTCCAGATCCTACCGTCTCCCTCCGCTCCTTCGGGCCCGCAGATCAAGCAAAAACCGTCGAAGTCATTGTGGTTGACAGTGCCAGCGCTGATGACGTGGTAACGCGGGTCTCCACCCTGTTTCCTTGGGTTCAACTAATCGTCAGCGAGAGCAACCTGGGCTTCACCGCCGGTAACAATCTCGGCTATGCCGCCAGTAGCGGGCGCTTCGTCCTCTTTCTCAATCCTGACACTGAGATCGTGAAGGATGAAACAGGTGGCGACAGCCTGTGGACGCTCTACTCTGCGGTTTGCGCCGACGACACAGTAGGCATGGCCGGCCCCCAACTACGCTATGCTGACGGAACGTTGCAGTCCAGCAGACGGCGCTTTCCCACACGGCTCACCGGCTTTTTCGAGAGCACCTGGCTGGGTGCTGCGCTTCCGGTCAACCCCTGGTCAAAGCGGATGCACATGGATGACTGGCAGGTGAGCAGCAGCCACGATGTCGATTGGATCGTGGGCGCGGCCATGTTGGCACCGCGTCAAGTGTTGGAACAGGTGCGAATGCCCGAATATGCAGGCCCCTTTGACGAAGGATTCTTCATGTACAGTGAGGAATCCGACCTCTGCCGGCGGATCAGATCGGCCGGCTGGCGTGTGATCTATGTGCCGGAATCGACGATCATCCACTACGAAGGACGCAGCAGCGAACAAGTTGTCGCTGCTCGCCATATTCACTTCAACACCTCGAAGGTCCACTACTATCACAAGCACTTCGGCCGGGGTTGGGCTGAAGTGCTGCGCCGCTATCTGTTGCTTGAGTTCCGCATGCAGATCTGGCTCGAAGGCGTCAAGCGCCTGCTTGGCAGCAAGCCCGCACTGCGTAGCGCTCGGATCGAGGCCTACAAACAGGTCTTGGCGAGCGGGTTGCGATCTGGAGATTCGGGTTGAGATTGACTTTTCCTCGACAAGCGCATGATCGATACGCTATAATCAGCCTACTAATGGCCTGTATCGCTAGTGAGAGTTGAGGTGTTTCATGCCAATCGCCATTGACAGAATGAAACTTAGTGAGCCGGAAATGACGGCGCCCCTACAACCTGGTGACAAGCTGTCACGTGTCGAGTTTGAGCGCCTTTACGCGGCAATGCCTGATGGTAAGAAAGCTGAGTTAGTCGAAGGAATCGTATATATGCCATCCCCCACGCATTACGAAAAACACGGACGGCCACATAGTAATCTGATTACCTGGCTGGGCTACTACAGTGCACACACGCCCGGCACAACGGTGGGCGACAATGTGACGGTTCGTATCGATCACGAAAACGAAGTCCAACCCGACGCGCTAATGCGTATCGATTCAGCTTTCGGCGGACGCAGCTCTGTTTCAGATGACGACTATCTCGAAGGTCCGTCGGAACTAATCGTCGAGATAGCGGCCAGCAGTGTCAGCTACGACATGAACCAGAAACGGCGGGTCTATGCGCGCACCGGCGTGCCCGAGTATATCGTGTTGCTCACATACGAGCAACGCGTGGTCTGGTTCGTATTGCGGGAGGGAATTTACGAAGAGAAATCAAGCCCGGCGATTCTCCTGACAACAACGCTGACAACTCCTCCGGTGTGTTGACCGGGAGCTTACAGGTGAAGTTTTCACAGACATAAGCGGCAGGTTTGCCGTCAACCAACGTGCGATCTGCCAGAAGCGGCAGGTCGCTTTTTTCGTCCGGCCGCTTCAAGGCCAGCACGGTGTGGGGAAGATACCGCTTGCGCACCTGGCGCAGCAAGGCCCGAGTCGCGTCATCATCGGGATCACCGACGACGGCGATCTCTTGGCTTGGGGCCAACAACGTGTCCAACGCGCCCAACATGCGGCCGAAGCCCGTCGGCTGTTGTCCCATTGAATCCTTCATGAGCAGCAGAATCCGAGAGGCCTCTTCACGATACTCATGACGGTCAACCAAGACGCTGAGCCGCAGTAATGCCTCGGCGGCCATCGAATTGCCGCTGGGGATGGCGTTGTCGACAAAGTCCTTGCGCCGCACGACCAACTGCTCATGATCCACGCCGGTCTGATAGAAGCCTCCGCGTTCGGCGTCCTGGAACTGCTTGAATATGATGCCCGTCAGGCGGCTGGCCTCGCCTAGCCAGCGAAGCTCAAAAGTGGCTTCGTAGAGTGCAATTAGCGCCCGGACAAAGGATGCGTAGTCTTCCAGGTAGGCGTTGAAGCGGGCACGCCCATCTTTGTGGCTGCGGAAGAGACGCCCATCGCTTTGGCTCATGTTGGTGAGGATAAAATCGGCTGCAGCGCGGGCAGCATGGAGCGCATCCTCGCGTTCCAGCACGGAACCGCAATCGGCCAGCGCATGGATCATCAGGCCATTCCACTCGGTCAGGATCTTTTCATCGCGCTCCGGTTTGATGCGCTTTTCACGTTCGGCGAAGAGCGCCAACCGGCTGATCGAGAGCGATTGCTCGACATCGGTTCGACTCAGATCGAACCGGCCGGCTACATCCTCGGATGTCTTGACGATATTGAGAATATTGCTTCCCTCGAAATTGCCCCGCTCGGAAACATCGTAGTAATCCTCGAAGACGGCGGCCATCTGGGGACCGAGGATGGTCTGTATTTCCGCTGGTTTCCACAAGAAGAACTTGCCTTCTTCACCCTCACTGTCAGCGTCCTGCGTGCTGTAGAAGCCGCCTTCGGGCGAGGTCATCTCGCGCAATACATAGTCGATAGTCTCTTCAATCACGCGTCGATAAATGGGCCTTCCAGTGACACGCCAGGCGTTGAGATTGCTGCGCAACAGTTGGGCATTGTCGTAGAGCATCTTTTCGAAATGGGGAGCCAGCCAGTAGGCGTCAACGCTGTAGCGGTGGAAACCGCCGCCAAGCTGATCGTAGATGCCGCCATTGGCCATCTTGAAGAGCGTCAGTTCGGCCATGTAGAGCGCCTCTTCATCGCCAGTGCGTACGAACTGACTCATGGCGAAGTCGAGTGTCATGGGCTGAGGGAACTTAGGCTGGCTACCGAAGCCGCCATTCTCCTCATCGAAATTTTCCTTCAACGTGGCGACCGCCTCATCAAGGGTCTCAGGTCCCAGATCCGACTGTTCGCTGGCCATGACCGATGTGCGATTCAGCATCTCAGTTAGGCGCGACGCCTGCTCGGCGACCTTCTCGTGGTCCCGTTGATAGGTGGACGCAATGGATTGCAGCAACTGTGGAAAACTCGGCATACCATAGCGCGGCTCGGGCGGATAGTAGGTGCCGCCGTAGAAAGGCTGTCCGTCCGGCGTTAGGAAGACGCTCATGGGCCAGCCGCCCTGGCCCGTCAAAGCCTGGACCGCGTCCATATAGATGGCGTCCAGGTCCGGACGCTCTTCACGATCAACCTTGATGTTGACAAACAATTCATTCATCAGCGCGGCCGTGGCCTCATTCTCAAAGCTCTCGCGTTCCATGACATGGCACCAGTGGCAGGCGCTGTAGCCGATGCTCAAAAAGATGGGCTTATCCTCATTGCGGGCCCTGGTCAATGCCTCCTCACCCCATGGATACCAGTCCACGGGGTTGTGGGCATGCTGGAGCAGATAAGGTGACGTCTCGTTGGCAAGGCGATTTCTGTATGTGTGACTGTCCATGATTCTATCGTTTGACCACCCTTTATTGATAGTACTTGTGACACTTTTTCAAGAGTGTAGCACAGACGTGTAGTCGGCACGGTGGGCCATCTCCTGTTCATATCTCGCACTTCATGCTTGGCGACTGAACGATCGAAGCCGGCAATTCTAAGCGTGGCGTGGCGAATCGGCTTTGCATCGTAGAGCGGGTATCCTTACCCGCCAAGCGATTCCGAGCGAAGCCTGGCGGGTAAGGATACCCGCCCTACGATATAACAGACAGAGAATTTCTGTGCCGAAGCGGCGAATTGTTTGACAGATGAGTTGCTCATCATTATACTTTCCACCCAGTGTAAATATCCGCCGCCCGACAAATGAGTCTGACATGCGTCCTGACCGTGCCGTAACTTGCGACAACGGAAATAGCGCCAGCATTGGAGCCGTTGCAACAGCGAATGCAACTGCCGCAGCTATGCGCGTGTCACGGTAATGGCCTTCGGGTCAAGCCGTGGACACAGAAATCCACGGCGCTGGGTAGCGAAGACAGTCTTTTCAAAAAGCCGTGGATGCATCCACGGCTTTTTGTTTGAGGCATATGATGTCCGGAGCAACTACTGCGCCATCTGTGTCGTATTCTGTTTTCATCTGTGAAAATCTGTGGCGAAAACGTCTTTGCGACAGAACCGCAGATTTTTTTCTGTGAAACTCACGATGACCCTATGAGGAGATCGAGGACAATGCGTCTGACGCTTGATGAGGTTCGGCACGTGGCCGAGTTGGCAAAGCTCAGCCTGTCTGAAGAGGAAGTTGCTCAATATGCAGAGCAGCTTTCCGACATCCTTGAGTATGCCGAACGACTGCAAGAAGTGGACACCAGCCATGTGCCACCGACCCCCTATCCACTGCCGCTGACCAATGTGCTACGCGAGGATGAGTCGGAAGACTGCCTGACCAATGACGAAGCGCTGGCCAATGCGCCGGACAGCGCAGACGGATTCTTCCGTGTGCGTGCAGTGTTCGGCGAATAACAGTTGGCAAATCGAGGAAACAGAACCATTGTGAGCAAGAATCTGTTCGAATTGACCATACATGAAGCATTGGACGGCATGCGTAGCGGCGCATTTACTTCGGTCGATCTGACCCGCTCGCTGCTGGACCGCATCGAAGTCGTCGATGGAGATGTGAAGGCCTATCTCAGCGTCACCGGCGATCGGGCGTTGGAACAGGCTGCTTCTGCCGACAGTCGACGTGCCGCCGGCGACGAAGCCCCGCTGCTGGGCGTGCCTCTGGCCATCAAGGATGTGCTCTCGACCAAGGGCGTGCAGACGACCTGCGGCAGCAAGATTCTCGAAGGCTATCTTCCTCCATACACGGCCACGGCCGTCGAGCGTCTTGAGCAGGCGGGCATGGTCATGCTGGGCAAGACCAATACGGACGAGTTCGCCATGGGGTCCAGCACCGAGAACAGCGGCTACTTCACCACCCACAACCCGTGGGATCTGGAACGAGTGCCGGGCGGCAGCAGCGGCGGCTCGGCCGCCGCGGTGGCCGCCAACGAGACGCTGGGCGCCCTGGGCTCCGACACGGGCGGCAGCGTACGCCAACCGGCCTCGCTCTGCGGCATAGTGGGCCTCAAGCCCTCCTACGGGCGGATTAGCCGCTATGGGCTGGTTGCCTACGGCAGCAGCCTGGATCAGATCGGCACCATGACCAAGGATGTGGCCGATTCAGCGCTGTTGCTCAGCGTCATCGCCGGGCAAGATGACCACGACAGCACGAGCTGGCCCGGCGACGTGCCGGACTACACGTCGGCCCTCACAGGCGATATATCGGGGCTGCGTATCGGCGTGCCTGCGGAGTACTTCGTCGACGGCATGCAGTCTGAGGTCGAGGCTTCGGTTCGTACCGCCATCGCTCAATTGGAGAGCCTGGGCGGCGAGATCGTGCCCATCAGCCTGCCCAACACGGACAAGGCGCTGCCCGCCTATTATCTCGTGGCCACGGCGGAGGCCAGCGCCAACCTGTCTCGCTATGACGGCGTGCGCTTCGGCGTCAGCGCCGGGGCGGATGACATGTTCGAAAACTATCGCCGGACCCGCGGGCAGGGCTTCGGTCCCGAGGTCAAGCGCCGCATCATGCTGGGCACCTACGCCTTGAGCGCCGGCTACTACGACGCCTATTATCTCAAGGCCCAGCAGGTCAGGACCCTGATCCGACAGGATTTTGAGCAGGCTTTTGAAAAGGTCGATGTCATCGCAGGTCCTGTCTCGCCGACGACGGCCTTCAAGATCGGCGAGAAGGCCGACGATCCGCTGGAGATGTATCTGACGGATATCTTTACGCTGAGCCTGAACCTGGCCGGTATGTGCGGCATCAGCGTTCCCTGTGGCTACGACAGCCAGGGGCTGCCGATTGGACTGCAACTGATCGGGGCGTTTCTCGGTGAGGAGACGATTTTGCGTACAGCGCACGCTTACGAGCAGAGTATGGCTTGGCGGGAGCGGCAGCCGATGCTAGGGTAAGGAATTTTCCTCTTACCACTGTCAACATTCAATTGTCAACAGGTTGAACGGCTTGAATGGTTAGCGCTGAATTGATAATTGTGAATGGTTAAGGAGATTTCATGAGACGTTCGGAAATTCGCGGTCTTGGGGTCGGAGGGCTGGCCAGTGCTAGCCGCCGGCAGCCTGCGTGCAGTTAGCCGGAACGCAGATTGTGAACGGCATTCACCGGTGGACCTGTGCCCGCGTCAATGAAATCTCGAAGTGTCAGTTTCTAGTTCCCTGAAAGATCAACAACCCATGAAAAATAGCATTGTGTCTTCGCCAGTTCACTCGAACGGCAGTTTGGTCGATGTACGCAATCTGCGTGACCATCATTCCCGCATCAGCAGCCGCGTCCACGAGGTGCCGCCGTCCGGCATTCGACGCTACTTCGACATCGCCGCCACCATGGACGATGTCGTCAGCCTGGGCATCGGCGAGCCCGATTTTGTGTCACCGCCGCCCATCCTCAATGCGGGCATTGCCAGCCTGCAACGCGGTCAGACCAGCTACACATCCAATGCAGGCACGATCGAACTGCGAGAGGCTGTGGCCCATAACCTGGCCGACCGCTACGGCGCTCGGCCCTATGATCCTGAAAAGGAAGTCCTGATCACCGTCGGTGTCAGCGAGGCCATGTATCTGATCATGCAGGCCATCCTCGACTTTGGCGACGAGGTCATCGTGCCTCAGCCCTGCTTTGTCAGCTACACGGCCAGCGTTATCCTGGCCGGCGGCAAAGTGATCGACATTCCCACCTACGCCGAAGACGAGTTCCGCGTGCGTCCAGCCGACATCGAAGCCGCCATCACACCGCGCACCAAGGCGCTGCTGATTGGCTTTCCCTGCAACCCGACCGGAGCGGTCATGGATCGTGAGGGCATGCTGGAGATCGCTCGCATCGCCGAAAGGCACGACCTGATTGTTATCTCCGATGAGATCTATGATCGCCTGGTCTACGGCGACCATGAGCATGTCATGTTTGCTTCACTGCCGGGCATGGCCGATCGCACGGTTCACCTGGGCGGCATGAGCAAGGACTACGCAATGACCGGATGGCGTATCGGCTATGCGCTAGGCCCAGCCGATCTGATCGGGGCCATGCGCAAGATCCACCAGTATCTGATCATGTCGGCGCCCACAGTCGGCCAGGAGGCGGCGCTGGCTGCGTTCATCGACCCGACTGTCGAGCAATATGTCCAAGAGATGATCGCCAGCTACGACGAACGGCGACGGCTGATCGTGAGCGGCCTCAATCAGATCGGGCTCGACTGCTTCGAGCCAAAAGGCGCCTTCTATGCCTTCCCTAGTATTGCCAAGAGCGGTATGGACGAGCATGAATTTTGCGAGCTGTTGCTGCGTGAACAGCAGGTGGCCGTGATCCCGGGCAGCGCATTTGGTCAGGGGGGCGAGGGACACATCCGATGCGCCTATGCCGCCGGCAAGTCCGACATTGAAGAGGCGTTGGAGCGTATGTACAAGTTCATGCGTATCCACGGTTAATGATGCGAAAGACATAGGTTGACGGACAAATTTACGGACAAGAGGTCAAGCTTCTGCCGGAAGCTTGACCTCTTGTCCGTCAACCCACCATTGGTGCACTATTGCGATCGAAGATCCGCCCCTGCCCCTGCCCGCGACAGCTCGTCCGGCAGGCGCAGTTTGATGATCTCAAGATGGGCGATGGGCTGTTGCATGTTGACGGTCTCGATACGCTTGTTGATCGCGCTGACCTCCTCAGACCAACCCGCCAGCCTAGCCTGCCACGCTGCTACAAAAGTCTCAACCGCTGCCGGATCGGTTGTGCTCTGCAACACTGCTTGATGGCGATGAACGCCGGCATGAAGCTCTTGCCGAAATGCCTCGATTGCATTCAGCACATTGGTCCGTTCGCTGATCCAACTCGGTGCAAGATCATTGTTCTCGAGGAGCTTGTAGGCCATCTGGCGATCCTCCGGCACGAAGGGGTTCTTGTTTAGGTCAAGCGGCTTCCCCTGGCCGGGCAGGTTGTCGAATGCGCCCTCGCGCATGGCCTGCTCAATGCGCTGACCCACGATGTCCGTCCACTCGTCGAGCGCGCGCTTTGCCTTTTGAACCTCCTCCGCATCACCCGCATCATCGGTCCTTCCGAGGCCATCCTGGTATGCACTTGTCTTCTGCTTGGCGCCCTGGATGCGTTTTGTGTCTTGAAGCTTTCTATCTCGATCTCTGCTATCGTGCATGATTGTCAGTTGTCCGTCTTCGTTTCATTCTCTTCTTCACAATCGGGCAGCGGCAGGTAAGGGCACCCATAGGCATCAAGCTAGGCGTTATGTTGAGCGTAGCCGATTGTTTCGGCAGGGATAAATTCCGCCGCTAACACCGAAAAGCGCCCTCAGGCGCTAGATCTCAGCCGTTGCTGCCTGCCCCGCGAAATCAATCTCCCTGGAAATCGCAAAGAGCCGAGCCTGCCGTACAATCTTCTGCGCCGCCTATCCGATATCCTGCGGATAGCAGAAACAGTCGACAACATGGTCGTTGACCATGCCGGTCGCCTGCATAAAAGCGTAACAGATAGTTGGACCGACAAAGGTGAATCCCCGCTTTTTCATATCCTTGCTCATGGCCTGTGAAAGCTCAGTCTGGGCCGGAATCTTGGCGAGGGTCTTGAAGCGATTGACGATGGGATCGCCGTTGACGAAGCCCCAAATATAGGCGTCAAAGCTGCCGAACTCCTCCTGCACGCGCACGAAGGCTTGAGCATTGCGCACGAACGCGTTGACCTTGAGTTTGTTGCGCACGATCCCCGCGTCCTGGAGCAACGTCGCAATCTTCGCTTCATCGTAGGCGGCCACACGTTCCACATCAAAGTTGTCGAACGCCTTTCGATAATTCTCACGCTTACGCAGGATCGTGATCCAGCTGAGCCCGGCCTGCGCGCCCTCCAAACAGAGCATCTCAAAGAGCTTGCGCTCATCATGGCAGGGCACGCCCCACTCCGTATCGTGATAGGCAATGTAGAGCGGATCGTCGCCGGCCCAGGCGCAGCGGGTACGGGGCATGGGAGGTCTCCTTTGGGGGAAAGTTGCTGCGTGAAGGGCGGTTGCGTAATGCGTACTTCGTACTGCGTAAGGTCTCGTCGAGCGACTCTTACCACTATTGGAATCGGCCCTGACAGAACCGTACGAGTCGCGCCTCCAGACTCTTCACAACAATGTCACGCAGCACGAAGCAAGCAACACAAAGCAAACCATTACGCAGTACGTGTTACGTATTAAATCTGTCAATAATCGTCACACCCGGATTCGCAAACTCGCCCATCTCAGCCAGGGCTTGGCCGGACTCGGCCAGCGTGACGGTGCGGGTGACCAGCTTCTCCGGCTTGAGCTTGCCTGCCGCAATCATGGCGAGCATGGGGCCGTAGGCGTGGGCCTGCATGCCGTGGCTGCCCAGGATCTCCAACTCCCAGGCGATGACGCGATCCATGGCCACCGGCGAGTTCTGGTCGCCGTCGAGCATGAGGCCGACCTGGACATGGCGACCCCGTTTGCGCAGTGAGAGCACCGAGTTGCGACAGGTCACCGCGCTGCCCAGGGCGTCGAGGGAGAGATGTGCACCGCCGCCGGTCAGCTCGCGCACGGCTTCAACCGCGTCGACCTCGCTGCGCACGTTGACGCTGTACACCGCGCCGACCGACTGGGCCAGCGCCAGCGTCTCGTCGTTGATATCCACGCCGATGACATTGGCGCCCATGGCGCTGGCGATCATGACGGCGGAAAGCCCCACGCCGCCGCAGCCAAACACGACCACCCACTCGCCGCCGCTGACCCGGCCCTGGGCCACCACGGCCCGGTAGGCCGTGATGAAACGGCAGCCCAGCGAGGCTGCCTCCACATAACTCATGTCCTCGGGCAGCACAACCAGATTGGCGTCGGCGTGGGGGATGGCCACGTATTGGGCGAACGATCCCCAGGCCGTGAAGCCGGGCTGGAAGTAGTTGTTGCAGATGTGCTGATTGCCCGCGATGCACTCATCGCAGGTGCCGCAACCGACGGCAAAGGGCACGGTGACACGTTCGCCCACGCTTCGCCGATGCACCTGCTTGCCCACAGCCACGATCTCGCCGGCCAGTTCATGGCCGGGCACGTGGGGCAGCACGATATCCGGGTCATGGCCGGCCCAGCCGTGCCAGTCGCTGCGGCAAATGCCGTTGGCCTCGACGCGAATCACCACGCCATCGTCTGGAGGTGTCGGGTCGGGGACGGTTTGGAGGGTGGGAAGTTGGTTGAATTGTTCGTAGAGGATTGCTCTCATGGTCAAAGGACTCTCGCTCTCTATATATCGGCAGTCGCTATTCGCCATTGAAGTAATCTGAATCTAACCGCTTCATTTCGTAGCGATTTACTGTCGAAACGCCGACATTGTAGTCAATCATGTACTCGGCGAGTCGGCCACCGTCGATTAGAACAACCTTTGTGTCAATCATCGACACGTAGTCGTGTGCTCCATTCGAAAAACTCGATGTTGTGATAAATATGCCTTTCCTCGCTCGTTTCCCTTGAAGGGCCCCTACGAACTTCTGGATTTCAGGCCTTGTCACTGTGTTTTGCCATTTCTTGGCCTGAATATAAATTGTGTCTAGCCCAAGGCGATCCTCATCAATAATTCCATCGATACCCTCATCGCCGACTTGCCCTACTGCGCGCGCTGCATCGCGTCGAGAGCCACCGTAGCCCATGGCCACAAGTAGTTCGACAACTAGCTTCTCAAAGAACTTTGGTGACCCGTTCTGAACCTGCGTGAGCAAATCTTGTGCGAGATCAACTCGGATTTCCTGATACGCATCTTCAAGCGCCTCTTCCGGAGTTCGGTCATCAGCAAGGAGGTCGGCATCAACAGGACTCTCATTGGATACAGGCTTGTTGCTTGCAGCCTTGAATTCACGATACTCTGGGAATCGTCTGAGATATTTCATGTCGATTCTCGTCGGATTCTCCAACAACACCTCTTGTCCGCGGTCAGTAATCTGGAAATATGCTCGTTTTGGTGTCGTCAATAGCCCTGACTTCTTCAGATATGTTCTTGCCCAACCAACTCGATTATAGAAGGTCGACTGCTGTCCACTTGGGAGCAGATCGTTGAGGTCATCTGCGGTCAACTCAAAGAATTGAGCTAGGGAATCCTGGGCTTCATGGATCGAGTGTTCCTGTCCGTCACCAGCATATTGAAGCAACGGAAGCATGATGGTCTGAAAATCGGGGATTGCCATTTCGTCACCAATCTGTAGTTTTGGCTATTGCGTCGATGTTCCTGTAGCCCAACGGCACTTCACGGAGAGATGTATGAGGGCTCTGGTGTCCGAAGCAGATCATCTGGCAGTGCACGGGCGTTAGTCTAGTCCGTACAATTGAGTGCTTATACCACATGGGTACGGTCGCTCAACTGAATACACTCCAAGATCATTGTAGCGGAACCAGAAGGTAGAAGCAAAGCCGGCCCGATAGAAGCGTAGGGCACCGCGATCAGGTGGATACACCGTAGCCAGAGTGATTCCCTATTGATTCTTTTCGTAGCCCAAATGGGGTATAATAGTTCCGATAGGAGATAAATATGACAAAATCAGCGATGATTCGAGCGCGAGTCGATCCACAATTAAAAGATGATGTCGAGACAATCCTGCAGGAGCTGGGGCTTTCGACGACGCAAGCATTGACGTTATTCTATCAGCAGATTCGGCTGAATCGAGGCATTCCGTTCGACCTGCGGTTGCCTGACAAAAAGAGAGAGTCTCGTGACGAACTACCTGCGTCACGTGTCTCTGCACCATTCCCAGTGGATGCCAACCGATCCATCATGGAGCAGAATCTCGAAGCATACAAATCAATGCATGGCGAACTTGTTGAGCGCTATTTGGGGCAGTATGTGGCCATCTGTGACCGGAAACTGGTCGATCATGATCTCGATCCTGTGGCGCTACTACAGCGGGTGCGCGACCACTATCCCGATCAGGTGATCCTGCGTCAGAAAGTTGAACGAATGCCGGAACGAGATCTGCATATTCGGCATCCCCAGATTGAGAAATCAGCATGAGTCGCTTGCTCTCATTCGACTATGATGACCTATACGAACCACCTGCGCCGGTCATACCGATTGCAGTAGATGGCTACGACGCCTCAAAACCGCCGATCATCGTGCCGGCTTTCGTCGATTCAGGTTCGGATGGCACGCTGTTGCCCAAGGACATTCTGGATGCGGTCGGCGCTGAATACGAGGATACGGTTCGCCTGCGTGGTGTTGCCGGCGGGGTTCAACGATTAGATCGATATACGGTGCGCATCTCAGTCGGACGTGAGGCTGTCCACGCAGTCTCGGCGCTCGCTACAGCCGCCGGCAGTGAAGCGCTGATCGGCAGGGACGTCATAAATCATCTTGTCGTCACATTGAATGGTCCGGCCGGTGCAACAGAATTGCAGACTAAATAGGGCGTCACCTATCCTCAGGCAACAACCCCGCACCGTCTATCGGATTTCCCCTATTCACCCACGTCTTTTCTTCCCGGAATCCCGCTTCACCCGATCCTCTGACGCGGGCGGCTGTCGAATCGGCGGGATCTGATCGGCTTGGAACCAGCCCTGCTCACGCATGCGCAGTTCCTCATAGACCACATTGAAATCATGAATCGACGCCAATGCTTCTGTCGGCGTGGCTGGTTGCTTGGCATTGCGCCGCCAGGCCGCTCTGTCCATGGTGCCGATGATCAGATAATCGTTGCCGATCACGCTCGGATCCATTTGGAGAAACATCTCAGCAAGCAACGACTCGATCTCATGCTTGTGGGCAATCAGAAGATCGCATGCTCGACAATAGCGACACGTGTAGTTGAGCGAAATCAGCTGCATCGGATCGATGTGGATGACCAATGGCAGTTTCTTCTGTCCGGTCTTTGCGCCGCAGAATGGGCATGTCGTGTGCTTCATGTCGGGGTATGGGTTGACGACAAAGTCATACTGTCGCGGGGCATCGCCAAAATGGGGGCGATTCTTGTTCATCGATGTCGGTCTCCTATTCTTCAATGTTGTATGGGCACCCTGACCTCGTCAACCAAACGATCCGTTAGAAAACCCCAGCGGCCACAAGCCCACTGCCTGAATAGATCAACAATCATCCCACAGCCAATCGAAGAAGCCAAGCATGGCGTGGACCGCTATCGCCGCGACGTTCCCGCGACGATGGCCGGCTATCCTGAAACCATCGTACGTTAGCCAGTGAAGCCAGCAACATTCCAGGAGAGATAGCCATGTTTTCCGCCAACACACTTCCGACCACCATCGTCCGTTTCGCCGAGAGCCTGCCGATCATCAACATCGATCTCAGTCGCTTTGCCCGCAGCGGCAATCGCACCGACGCTGCTCTCCACAATGCCTACGTCAAATTCGAAAAGAGCTACGGCAACCGGGCAGACACGTTCTTTGACGAAGCATTTCTGGACAACGACGGCGCCGCCATCATCAGCGCCTTTGCCGGCGGTCGAATCGCTCGTCACGATGCAGCCGTCCATCTGGCCCATGCCTGGGACAACGGATTGACCCCTGCCCACAGCGCTATCCGCAAGCGTCGCATTGTGGACGCCACCATGGCTGCCGACAGCCTGCTAAGCTACTATGAGGCTGAGCTAGTGTCAAAGCGCTAGCGTCAGCCTGAACTGACAGTTTTACGAGATCATTAGATTCTAGCACCCCGATGCTCAGGGATTGAGAGATTCAGTGAGTCCACTACAAAAAGGGATCTTGACACGAATTTACACGAATTATCACAAATCTTCTCTCTGGGACGACGACACAGTTCGTGTAAATTCGTGACCATTCGTGTCAAGAAAAGGCTTTTTTGCAGTAGAGCCTTCAGTAGTTCACGATTCGGTGAAAAGCGAGATTCTTCTCTGTCCCTTTGCCAGAGTGACGTGCTCGAAAATACCCGCTCAGAATGACAGGTCGTGAAGTACTGAGACTGGGGGATTGCGGACTCGCCAGGAATTTCCCAATCTCAGGCCGAAGGCCAAAATCTCTCAATCCCAAAAGATATGATCGCGTCGTGCTTTCAGTCCAGGTCGTTCATGAAACCAGACAAAACGAGATTGTTCGTTGGTAAACAGAAAAGGGGACTGGCTTGTGAGCCAGTCCCCTTTTTGTTTACCATTTTTCGATGGTCGGCACTATCTAGATCGTGCGCACATCGGCTGCGTTCGGCCCCTTGGGCCCTTGCTCGATCGAGAACTCGACTCGATCGCCTTCGGCCAGGCTACGGAAGCCCTCGGATACGATGGCGGAGTGGTGCACGAAGACGTCGTTGCCGCCCTCATGGGCGATGAAGCCGAAGCCCTTCTGATCACTGAACCACTTGACGGTACCTGTTACTTTTTGCTCACTCATGGTTGGAAAACTCCTCGTTTTCAAAAAACTACACTTAAGATTGTCGAACCAAAACGTCGGCGTTTCCAACTGCAAGAGAGACAAAAAACGCCACCCAGACATATGTTTGTCTGAGCGGCGTCAATACGCAAATGGGTCAGAACCTGCAACATCTTGTAGTTATACACTACTCTATGCTTGACTGGATGTCAAATCTCAGTGTCGACGTTCAACTCACCAAGAAACCCAGCCAATCCAGACCTCTGACGCACTCACCAAGCCGCCGTAGGCATCTCGATATTCCAGCGTCGTGCCGCCGGCGGCCATCTCCTCTGCCACGCTGCGTGGTACCTCCACGGCCTCGGGGCCAAGCTTCAGCAGACACGAATCTCCGACCTCGGAGCCGGCTTGGGGCGCATCAACGAAGGCATGGCAGGGCCCACAAACAGGATCGCCGGACCAGACTTCAACTGGTCCATGCCAGGAACTTGCGCTGGAGTATCTATTCTGCTGGAACACGTCCTAAACGTTGTTAACGCAATCGCAACGGCCCGTTAATCCGTCCGTGATTCACTACGTTTTGGGGGCTATTCCATTTAGGTTGCTGCCGTTGTCGAGCGTATCACGCGTTAGGGCTGGATGAACTTAGGGGTTTTTTTGACCAGAAACGATAGTGTTGAGCAAGTGTGTGATGTATGCTCGTTTTTGACATCAATCGTTGACGCTCCTGAATAGCTACGGTATACTTTGATCAAGAAAGCGATGCTGAAGCAATGACCATTGCTTTGCTTCAGGTGTTTCTCGGCTAATGATCGTCGGCTAATGATCGGTTGCCCGGCAGAACCGATCCTCTTTCGAAGGCAGTAAGCACGGCAGAGAAAGCGTAGTCACCGTTAGGAGGACTCCATTGGCTGTTGCGTCTCCACCTGTATCAGATTCACCTGCATCGAAACCACCGACTCCGACCCGACGCAGCATCAAGTTTCGCGGCGTTGACATTCGGGAGCAACTGACCGGGTATCTCTTCGTTCTGCCGGCCTTCTTCCTTGTCTTCTTCTTTGGACTCTTTCCGATCGGCTATGCATTCTATATGAGTCTGCGCCGCTGGCGAGTGATCGACCGCGGCTTCATCGGTCTGGCCAACTATGAAAAGGCGCTTGGCGATTGGTGGGGCGCGCTGATGTTTGCCGGCGGCTTTCTCATCCTCCTTCTGGCCTACTGGGTGTGGGATAGGGCAGTGAAGTCGGACAGTGATCGAGGCTTTTTCATCAAGGCGCTGGCCGCATTGATCCTACTGGCTGCAGGATTCTTGATCGCCACCGGCTGGGGGCGGATGATCGCGGCAGGGGACGATGATTTCCTGAATTCACTGCCGATCACGCTCTACTACGCCATCGGGGCTGTGCCGATACAACTCGGCATTGCGCTGGTGCTTGCTTACATTCTCTTTCAGAAAATCCGTGGTCAGCAGACCTTCCGCATGATCTTTTTCCTGCCCTACATCACGCCGGTCATCGCCACAGCGCTGGTATTCCGAGTCATCTTCAGTCCACGGCCAACGTCAATCGCCAATCGATTCCTAGAGTTCTTCAATCTGCCGCCGCAGAAGTGGCTCTTTGAGCCCGAGCCCATGCTGGAAATCATACTCGGTTCCGATACGATCTTCGGCATACCCATCGAGGGGTTCTGGGCCGGACCGAGCATGGCGCTCTGGTCCATCACCATGTTCGGCATCTGGACATTCATCGGCTATAACACGGTGATCTTTCTGGCCGGGCTAGGCAATATCCCAGTTGAGCTTTATGAAGCTGCCGAGATCGACGGCGCCAATCAGTGGCGGCTCTTCCGCCATATCACGATCCCATTGCTGTCACCTGTCACCTTCTACCTGTCGTTGATCGGGTTCATCGGCACCTTCAAGGCCTTCAATCACATCTATGTGATGCAGCAACCTTCGGCTCAGGGCACGGTGGAGACGACCAGCGTGGCTATCTTTAACACCTTTTTCAAAGCCAGCCAATTCGGCTATGCCACGGCCCAGGCCATGTTGCTCTTCGGCATCATTCTCTACCTGACATTTGTCCAGAACAAGATCTTCGGCGAAAGGGTATTCTATGGCTAACGTTGCCCAACCCTTGTCATCGACGACAGAACCCGAAGGGAAAGTCAGGGAACGCTCCACCGTTCGCTTTTCGTTCTCAACCACGATCATGTATCTGATCCTAATCATAGGCGTGGTCGTGGCCCTGCTGCCCTTTTTCTGGATGATCTCATCGTCACTCATGACCTACGGTGAGACAGCGACGCGCCAATGGGTGCCCGATGTACCGCAGTGGAGCAACTATACGGAAGCCTGGCGAGAGGCCGATTTTTCCAAATACTTTTGGAACAGCGTCATCATCACAGCCGTGACGCTTGCCGGCCAGTTGACGACGTCGATTCTGGCGGCCTATGCCTTTGCCCGCATCCGCTTCTTTGGCCGTGAGCTCATTTTTGCCCTGCTGCTTAGCACCATGATGATTCCGGCCATGGTGACGATGATTCCGAACTTCATGGTCATCCGCGGGGGCCTTGTCTGCCTGCCGGTATTGACCGATTCCGGCGCCGGGTCAAGTTTGTTGCGTTGCGGTTCCTGGCTCAACACGTTGCAGGGCATCACAGCCCCGTACATGGTCAGCGTCTTCAGCATCTTCCTGCTGCGCCAGTTCTTCGCCCAGATTCCCTGGGAATTGTGGGATGCAGCTCGCATCGACGGCGCCGGCCATCTGCGTTTTCTGATTCGCATTGTGTTGCCCATCAGCAAGGCGCCCATCTTCACGGTGACGATCTTCGGCTTCATCGGCGCCTGGAACGACTTCCTGTGGCCGCTGCTGGTCACGACCAAGGACACGTGGCGTCCCATCATGGTGGGCCTATGGACGCTGACGTCAGAGGCTGGACCGGAGACGCAGTTGATCATGGCGGCGTCGGTCATCACAATCATCCCGATTCTTATCTTGTATTTTCTGACGCAGAAGCAGTTCACGGAAGGTATTGCCACTTCGGGTCTCAAGGGCTAGCGGAAAGCAAGCCCTTTTGATATACAGTGTAGGTAATGCGTACTTCGTAATGCGTACTTCGTAATAGCGTAAGGTGATTTGACTTTGGAAATCGTTCTTCACGCAGTACGTGGCACGCATTACAATCGTCAATCAACTTAAGGAGAGTGAAATGTCCCAAAAACGAACTTGGTTGCTGGCTCTGATGCTGGTCGCCGCCCTGGTTTTCGCCGGCTGTGCCGCGCCCCCGGCTGCTGCGCCTGCTGCTGACGACGGCGCGATGGCCGAGGACAGTGGTGAAATGGCCGACGATGCCATGGCCGACGGCGAGATGATGATGGACTGGGAAGGTGTCGATCCCAGTGGTCAGGAAGTGATCTTCTGGCATCAGCACACCCGTGATCGAGAAGAATCGCTGAACCAGATCATTGCCGACTTTAATGCCAACAATGAGTATGGCATCACAGTGGTTCCCGAATATCAAGGCGGCTATGGCGACATCTTCAACAAGATGCTCAACGTCGTCAACACCGAAGAGGCCCCCAATCTGGTCGTGGCCTATCAGAACCAGGCTGCAACCTACCAACTCGCCGAAGCCCTGCTCGACATGAATTCGCTGGTCGAAAGCGAAACATGGGGCATTGCTGAAGACGACATGGCCGACTTCTTCCCCGGCTTTATCAGTGCCGACGTCTTCCCCAGCTTTGACGGCGCTCGCCTGGGCTTCCCGCCCAACCGCTCCATGGAAGTGCTCTACTACAACGCCGATTGGCTGGCTGAGATGGGTTTCGACGGCCCGCCGGCAACTGCCGAAGAGTTCAAGGAAATGGCCTGTGCCGCCGTTGAGCAGCCGTTCAGCGGCGCTGCCGGTGATGCCCCGAGCATGGGCTACCAGTTGAGCGTTGATGCTTCCCGCTTCGCTAGCTGGACCTTCGCCTTCGGTGGTGATGTCTTCGACTACGACGCCAATGAGTATAGCTACAACAACGAGTCCGCTGCCGAGGCTATGGCCTTCATTCAGGACCTGTTTGCGTCCGGTTGCGCCATCGTCGTGCCCGAGCAATATGGCGACCAGACCGACTTCGGCAATGGGAACCTACTCTTCACCGTCGGCTCCAGTTCCGGCCTGCCCTTCTACGCCAGCGCTGTCGACGAAGGCGCCGGTTTCGATTGGAGCATCGCTCCAATTCCGGGTACTGTTGACGAACCGGTCATGAACATCTATGGCGCCAGCGTCAGCATTCCCAAGACGACACCGGAAGCAGAGTTGGCCACGTGGCTCTTCGTCAAATACTACACCAGCCCCGAAGTCCAAGCTGCTTGGGCCGAGGCCAGCAACTACTTCCCGGTGCGCGAGAGCGTAGCCGAAGGACTGAGCGATTACTTCGCCGCCAATCCGGCCTATCAAGCAGCGTTTGACCTGCTGCCCTATGGCAAGGCTGAACCGCCGATGCCTGGCTACGACTTCGTCCGTGACGAAGTCCGCGAGGTCATGGCCGCCATCGCGGATGGCGCTCCCGTACAGGAGTCGCTTGACGCACTCAATGCCGATGCCAATGAGATTCTGGGCGAGCAGATGGAAGATATGCAGTAACGTAGCATATCAGGAATGAAAAAGGGGGACGCCGTTTATGGCGTCCCCTTTTCTATTGCCTATATATCCATTTTTCCTAGCCGAACTTCATGGCCTTGAACTGCTCGTAGTAGCGTCTTGAACCGTCTGGCTGTTCTTCGCCCCAGCGCTTGCGCCAGTTTGTGGGCGCATTCTCGGGATCCGAGATCTGGGTTACGTGGCAGAGAATGGCTTCGATCTTGGTATCGACCACATCGGTGATGTCTACCTTGGCGTTGATATCCGAATGGCCGATGACATAGAGCCGGCTGATCTTGTGCGGCTTGTAGCCCTCATCCGCCATTTCAGGATAGAACATGGGATTGTCCGCAGCCGGGAAGATGGCTTCCAGCGCAACCGATCCGGCATTGCGGTGATCCGGGTGGTTGATGTACCCGTCTCCAACCAGATAGCGGTCCGGATCAGGACAGACGATCAGGTCAGGACGAATACGACGGATCTCGCGGGTCACACGCTCGCGAATCTCGGGTGTGGGTCGCAAGAAGCCATCCTCTTCACCCATGAAGAGCACGTCCTTGATGCCACAGACTTCAGCGGCATTGCGTTGCTCGATCTTGCGCATTGCGATCAACTGATTGCGCGTGATCTCCGGGTTGTGGTTGCCCTTATCGCCATTGGTCAGAATCATATAAGTGACCTCAATGCCCTGCTGAGCCATCTTGGTGGCCGTACCCGCAAAGGTGAAGTCAGGATCGTCCGGATGAGCCATGATCACCAGCGCCCGCTTGATGCCGGTCCAATCCGGCGTCAGATCTTCTTGTTCCATTGTCATTTTGTTTTCCCCTGAATAGGTGAGTCCACTGCAAAAAGCCTTTTCTAGACACGAATGGTCACGAATTTTGACGGATTGTGTCATGGTCCCAGAGAGAATACTCTTGAAAATTCGTGCCTCTTCGTGGATCATTGTCTTCCGGGCAGCGCCTAACAAAAAAGCCTCTGCTCACGCAGAGGCTTTCTGTTAGTTCTCACTGGGACTACATCTCGAGCGCTGCGTATCCCGGACCATCGGTGAAGAACAGAGCGTTCAATTCCGTCGTGTAGGCCTGATCGTCCGGCAGATCCTCTTCGGGGAGGATGGCCTCAACAGGGCACTCGGGCACGCAAGCGCCACAGTCGATGCAGGTGTCCGGATCAATGTAGTACCAGGGCCATTCGTCTTCCGGCTGACCAGGAATGATACATTCGACCGGGCATACCTCAACACATGCACCATCACGAATACAGGTGTCAAAAATCACGTGCGTCATGGGAAAATTCTCCTCAATATGACTTTGTTGGAATATTGCCTGCGATTAAGATGCTGGCATAAAGGCTTCAATCGTTTAGGCGCTACATAAGATAGTTCAGAGCCTACCATAATGACGACCTTGATATTTTCGGATTGTACTTGCCTTTATCCGAATTGTCAACCATCTTCGCGATATTCGGGTGCGCCCGCGAGATTCGGACCCAAAAAAATCAGGCTCTTGCCAAATACCAACTTCTTGGTGCGCGTCCCACAATCGCTCTTCGTCAAATTAGCTAGTTTTCGGCAACGTCTTCCAGGCCATCTCGATTCAGAATTGTGATCCGTTTGCGACCGATCTCGATCAACCCTTGCCCTTTCATATCATTCAACACCTGTGTGGCGGTCTCTCGATAGGTGCCCACGCTTTCGGCCAGATCCTGGTGCGTCAGCCCACGAATGGTATCCTCACCTTGCTCGTTCGAAAGTCGCAGGAGCAGGCTGGCCAAACGGGCTGGAATCCCCTTGAAGGCCATGTTCTCCAGCCGTTCCTCGGCATCACGTAGTCGCTTTCCGGTGATATCCAGGATGCGTAGCGCTACCTGAGGTTTGTTGAGAATGAGCCGTTCCAGGTCGGTACGACTCATGACACAGATCAGGCAGTCTTCAACGGCCTCGGCAAATGCATTGTGCATTTTTGTCCCAAGCAGCGCCATTTCGCCAAAGAGTGTGTGCGGACCTAAAGTGGTGATGACCAGCTTTTTCCCCTCGGGACTGATGCGGTACAGTTGAACTCGACCCTCTTTGAGGATAAAGAGAACCTCGCCCGGCTCCTCCGGACGATAGAAGACCCGTCCTTTGGCAACAGTACTCATGGTCGTAATACGATTCAGCTCTTCCATCTCACGCGGCGTCAGATCTTGGAACACTGCCAATTCGGAGAGGTATCTCATCTTGTCCGGGGACTGATTCAGTGAAGATCGGTCGTCAATTCTCACAGTATGCTCCTGTGCTGATGCTCCTGCGCTGATAGTTTTGATCCGGCTTGAGTACCCATCAAGCTAGACGATACAAATGCTACTGAGTCATTTTGCCAAACGTTTCTACGACTTGAGCGGGCGATGGATTGCCCAATGACCAAACCCGGCCATTTAGAAGATACGTAGGCGTGGCAAAGACGCGATCTGGAATCTCCTCATCCGCAGTTTCCAGATCGACGATACGGAGCTTTACGTCGGGAAACCGTTGGCGAATGTCATCTGCAACTTCAAACGCATAGTGACAGAGCGGGCAATGCTCGGCCACATAGATGACGAGTTCTGCCGTTATTTCTTGCTGACTGCTAACCATATCAATTCCTGGAACGGAGCCCTTGAGGGCGTGGATGGTTCTCACGACCTGCATGCGAACCTGCCAAACAAGCAGCAGTACATCTTTTCAGCTGCCAATCAGCACTAGCTTACCGCATCACGTCTATCCCCATCTGTGACATAACTTACGGCAGTGGGCCTCTTGTGGCCGAATCATACGTCCTCTAAGACAACTATCTGAGTTAATTATACGGCGGCACGGTCAAAACGCAAGCAGGTGGCACGTAGGATGATATATGAGGACTATTTGTGATCAAGGAAATTCCAGTGGGTATGCTTGAGGCTTTCCCAAAATAGGTACTATACGGGAGTTGGCAAAGCCTCAAGCCATTCCAGGCAAAGATCTCCTTGCAGCGGTTATTTATCTCTCTGGAATGGCCTTAGGTGCGGATGGTAGCGACCGCAAATTCAGCAGTGTCATGGCTAATGCGCACACTGACTCAGGCTTCGTTTTCGGCCAAATCATAGACGCCATAAGGAATCGCTTTACCATTCTCCTTATCTGGAAAATCGTGCGATTTGACACACTCGGGATCGCCATAGGGACGCAGTTCACGACCGCCATTTTTGTACTGGCTCACCAGTTCCTTTTTCTTGGTATCAACTGAGATAGCCGGATCGCCCGCTTCAAGTTGACGGCGAACGGTCTCATTGACATGTTCGAACTGCCCATTTCTATCTGGATGTTGCGCACCTTCGAGTTTCTTTTTGTTGCCTTGCAAACTATACCCAAGTTTCTTGAGGAGTTTTGCCAGACTATGTTTGCTTACACTGTATCCTTTTTCCTGCAGCGCCTCAACCAGATTTCGTTGGCTACGTGCAGTCCACAGCAAGGGAGATTCAGGATCTCCTCGGGTCGTTGACTCCACCAGTTCCCGGAGCGAGGACTGGCGATTAAACAACTCATCGATTTTGTGCGGTTTGAGGGACAGCCGTGTAGTTCCACTGCGGTAAGACTTTGTCGAAAACGATGGTCATGTTCTGCTTGAAATCGTCAGCGACTTTGCGGCCAGTCTCGTAAGCGTGGTCAATGACGTCAATGGTCACGGATAGTCCTTGTTGGGTGCGAGTTTTCGCCATGAGTTCGCAAACGATCTCGCGGCTTCTGAACACAACGCCCTGGCAGGCCCGAGTGACATGTGGAAAGAGGCGATGTTCAATCGGATTGTACTTGGAGCAGTAGGGCGGATAATGGGCGATGCGAATTTCGATGCCGATGTCATTGGCAAGTGCCTGCAAGTCCTGTTTGAAGATATAGTGACGAGCACTATTGCTGCCGCCGCCGTCACAAAGCACCAGGATTGAGGTCGCATCGGGGTAGTCATATCGTCCTTGTTTCTGCCACCAATTGCGGAAGCTGTCACAGGCAAATTCACTGGTGTCTCGACTGATTCCGATGTTAATGAAGCCTTTGTTCTGTTGTACATCGTAGAAGGCATGAGGGATGATGACACCATCACCATAACTGGGGAAATCATGGTCGTATGTCCGCACCTCATCCGTGGTGTAGAGTGTGCCCTCCCGATAGAAATTGCCGATCTGCTCTTTCTTTTTCGTGTCCATGCTCACGATGGGATTGCCGGCTTCCCGGTATTCGAATTTGAAAACCCCAATCCGTTCGAACTGTTCATTACGGTGGGCCACTTCCTTCAGGGACTCTTTTTTTGGGCTTTGCGCCGCGTGAAATCATGCTTCTTCAGCAACTGTTCTACCACTGGTTCACTCACCTGGATATCGTGCTCTGCCTGCAGGCGTTCTGCAATCTCTCGCCGCGTCAAATTGGTCCACAGCACGTTCTCCTGCATCGGATCGCCGGCGGTATGGTTCTTGAGTACATCCAAAAAGGCCTCATCGATCTTTGGATGGCTTTCTTCATACCGTTTACGTCCGCCGCCTGGCCGTCGAATCCTTGGCGTATATCCGCTCTCTTCAGACAGACTCCGCAACTCTTCAATGCCGGTCGAGACCGTGCTATGGGCACAGCCCAATACCTTGGCCACGTAGCTAATACCGCCATGACCCAATTTCTGCGCTTCTACTGCCGCATACCGTCTTCTGTCTTTTTCCGACAATGTACCGTAGAACTTGCGCATGACCTTCTCAGTAGATTCTGGGTATGGCTTCATTTGGCCGCTCCACTCGGTTCTCTCATCGCTTCAATACGTGGACGCTACACCCTTTTTCGCTCAACTGCAAGTCACACAAGTTCATCATCCATTTTCATGACTTATTTGTTCGCCAGTCCTTAGTCAATCGGTTTTGTTTGTATCAGGTTTGTTGCTAGAATGAATCTATTATGTCACATGACGATTTTGATTTTTCTTCATCCGCCAGAGATCGGCCCCGATCGCTGTTTGTAGGTGCAGTGATAATCCTCGCGTCTATCGTCGTCGTCGGCGGGCTGTTCCTGCTTGAACGGTCAGACCTTGCATTTGCGCCGACGCCAACGCCAACCGCCACCAATGCACCGCAAAAATCAGCCACGTCCGACTTTAGAGCTACACGAGTGGCTGAAGACATGATCACCCAGCAGGCGAATCCAGTCGTAATCGACCTCGGCTACACGCTGACTCCGCAGTCTGTTGCGCAAGTGCCCGGATCCGATCCGGCAGATCCTGGGTACGTAGACGATGAGGTTCCGGTCGGACAGCAAGCCACTCAGCCAACACCGATGGAAGGGCCTGAAGGCACTGTAACGGTCTCATTGAATCTGCCCTATGTTCCGGGACAATCAACACCAATATCAATCATCCCAACGCCATCGCCGACCAATCCACCGTTGTTGACGCCGCCATTGACTCAGGCGCCCCCTACGCCCTTGCCTGCCACTTCGACAGCTACACAGATACCGTCACCGTCGCCATTTCCGACAACAACGCCTACACAGCTTCCAACTCCCTATGTCATTGACAGACTTTTTGCCCTTATCCAGAAAACCGAAGTCAAACGACGGCGAGGCCCGAGTAGCTACTACAATGATGAGGGCGAATTTGAGAGCGGAGAAATCTGGCTGGAAGGGCGAACGCTATCCGGCGAATGGGTGTATGCATCACAAGATGGAGACAGGGGCTGGCTTCGACAGGCCGACGTTCTGCTGAGAAACAATGAACTTCCCGGCGATGCGCCCGAGGGCGCTAAACCGGATGACGTACGCTGGCTCGCAATCCAATCACCGCCCAACGACCTTGGCTTAACGCCCGTTCCCACAGCCATTCCAGCCGACGATTTTCCGCTCGAATACGTCAATCGTCGCAACCAGAATTGGGTCAACCGTATTCCGCTGCCTCCTTACGACGTCCATTGGACTGGGGGCGGCTATGATAGCGGTCAACCGTTCTCATCACCCGTTGTGGTTGCCGGCGGTTCAGTCATTGCCGCCAACGAAGACGGCCACGTCTATGCCATAGACCGTCAGGGCGGAAATCAGAAATGGCGACAGGCCATTGAAAATCGGATCAGTCGTTCGCCCGCCATCCAGGATTCGGTTGTTTTTGCCATTGACGAGCTGGGGGTTGCCTACGCCGTACGCGAGTCGGGTACGCAATGGCAAAGGCCGACTGAGATGACTCCTTCGGCCGGCGTGACCATCGCTGGAGAATGGGTATTTGTCGTTGGTCGTGGCGGTGAAACCTCCAGGTTGCGCTGGATCAGGGTGGACAACGGTGATCTACAACAGACCTTTGACGCTTCGGGGCGGGAGTTCTTCTTGCCGGCGATTGGGGATCAGTTGATTTATGTTGTTGGTGACAAGATATGGGCACTGGAATCGATCATCGTCGAGATCGAGAATGAAGAAAATCAGGCTCAACAGATCTGGGAGTACGGTCAATTTGACGGGGCCTTTCCCTCGACGGCGCCGATCTATACCTCGCCTGGAATACGATCGCTGGCCGAACTCTATGTCGGGGCCACCAATGGAAAGGTCTATCTGCTCGACGCCAATACCGGCGCGTTTCTTGAGTGGTATGAAGGAGACCAAGTGCCCCGCTTTCTGGCCATCGATGCATTCAGACTCTATGTTGCCACTGACAATCAACTGCGTGCCTACAACCGCGATACGCGCGAATTACTCTGGACTGCAAACCTCACATCGCGTGTAGTCACTGGTCCCGTCACAGACGGTGAGAGCGTGATGCTCTTCTTGGAAGACGGCAGTGTCGAGGTCTTTACCGCGCAGGGGGGCGTCGAAGTTGGTGACAACTATATTCCGCGTGATCTGCGAGGCGGCGCAGTGAGCAATCCATACCTCTTCTCGACAAGTTCGGACAACAAGCTATACGGCCTGGAAGGGCGGAATTGATGACTGAAGCGCAAGATCCTGCGATTCCCACTCATCAGGCAGCGAAACCAGCAGCGCGACCTGGCTGGGATGCATTGCTTATCGCGCTGCTGACCTTTGCCCACCTGCAAATTCTTGGCCTGGCGGTATCTGCGGCTCTGCCGTTGCGACTCCAGGACGTATTGCGTCACCCGATCTTGGGCCGCCTGATGCCGGAAACAGGCGTTCAAGCGATGGGTGAAGTAGGTCCGCGACCCGGCGAACCACTTGGACTGATCCTCTTTGCCACCACCCTCGGCGCTGTGTTGATTTACTTCGTGATCGACCTCCTACCCGCCGGAACATGGCGGCGCAGGGGCAAATGGATCGTGCTGACAGTCATTCTGATCGCTGCGCTCTTTTTACCAACAGCAGAACTGATTTTGTTGCGCCAGGGCAGTGGTCCTGCCAGCTATACCCATGATGGCGGGGTCATCCAAACAGAATCTACAATCGAGTACCTGCTATCCGGCAAGAACCCATATGTAGAGGACTACACCGAAACCCCAATGGCGGAATGGGGGTTCAACGAATATCGTACGGCCCTCTACCACTATCCCTACTTGCCGTGGACATTTCTCTTTAGCGCGCCTTTCTTTCTTCTCGGGAATACACTGGGCTTCTACGACCAGCGGCTCGTGTACTTGCTCCTTCTGGCAATCACATTGGTGCTCGCCCCCCGTCTGGTGAATGGGGAGCGCAATAAACTGGCGTTTGTCGCCCTGTTGGCGCTTAATCCGCTCATGGCGCTCGACGTGATCTTCGGCCAGAATGATGTCTTTATCCTTAGCTGGATACTCTTGAGTCTTGTCGCATGGAAGATCTGGGACGATGGGGTGCAATCCGGAGCGGAAAACCGCTGGTGGATGTGGGGCGCGATGGCGCTCTTTGGGCTGGCCTGTGCCGGCAAGCCAACGGCTTGGTTTCTGGCGCCTTTTTTTGGACTGCTTCTGCTGCGGGGAGATCGGTCGCCGGGTCGCACCTGGGGCGACCTGGTGCGAGCAATTCCCGTGATCCTCGCGCGTGCGTGGCCCGCTCTGCTGATCTTTGCCGGCATAATGTTGCCATACATCCTCTGGGATGTCTCGGCGCTCTATGACGATGTCTGGCGGTGGAGTAGCGGACAAGGAGAGACCGGATATCAGATTTGGGGGTGGGGCGGGAGTAACTTCGTCCTGGTGCTTGGGTTGGTCACGGACCGCTTCGATCAATGGCCCTTCTGGGTGACCGAGCTATTGATTGCCGTGCCGCTGATGCTCTGGTTCCTTCGCCGTCAGCAGCGTGACAATACACTGAGCAATGCTGCCTGGCACTATGCCGTCTTTCTATTCGGCTTCTTCTACGCCAGCCGTTTCCTCAACGAAAATTACCTGGGCTATATCCTGGCGTTTCTGGCCATCGGTCTGCTTACGAGCGAGCCGGAACAGATGAAAGAGAGCTGATTCAGGCTTTGTTGCTGCCCTTGGAAAAGCCCGGCAAGCTCTTCTGAGGATCGGTTAGATAGCGGTAGACGCCCTCAAAATCATCCACAAACTCCTGGACCGAGTCCGCGCTGTCCTGACTGGCGATCTGAACCAAGGCGGATAGGGCCGCAGCCAGGCAGACGATGCTGGGCAGCGGACCGATCACATCGGTCGGGGCGTAGATGACTAGGTCGGACATGCGGTTGACCGGGCTGGCCAGAGAGCCGACAACGCCCAGGGTCCCACAGCCTTGTCCTCGTGCAAACTGGAGCACGCGCGCGACTTCATCGCCATATTCAGTGGCGCTAACGCCAATGACCAATGTCTTCTCATCCAGTGTCGTCAGTGTTGCTGCTCGTTTCACCCGGTCTTGATCGATCGCCTCGGCCATGATTCCTCGATGACGAAGTTGCTGGGCAATCGTTGACGTCACAGCATCCGCATACCCGTCGGCAACCAAAAGAATTCTTTCTGTGCCATCCAACATATCGGCGACATCTCGCACATGTCCCGGCGGATTGTGGACCAACATCTGATTCAGATTGTGCTTCTCCTGTTCTGCACGATCCAAGAAGGTTGCGGCGGGATCATTTGGCGTCAACTCGTTGGGCTCATAGGCTGTGTAGATTTCATCGCGGACCTGCGCACGGATATCTGTCAGTAGCTCCGGATAGCCGTTGTAACCTAGGCGTTGAGAGAACCGGACGACGGTGGTGGTATCTACACCCACAGCGTGGGCCAATTGCGCCGCCGTCATGAACGACACCTCATAATAATTGCTCATAATATAGTCGGCGACTCGACGATAGCTACGACTTAGCCGGTCGTAGTGCTCTCGTATTCTCTCTCGATACATGACTTCTCCCGTTGAATCCCCGGGTCAAGCCGTTTCTTTGCCGGCCGACCCAATGCAGATACGGTTTATGCTGCAAGCTTTGCAAATTTTACCACAGAAATTGCAAAACGAGACACGTGAATATCACAGCTATAATTTGTTGCGATGCGTCAAAATCTCATGATACTATTTTTGAATGGGTCAAGATCAGTCACATCATGGTAAAAGAAATCTAAATCCTTGGCAGCGTACTGGCCTCTTTCTTACACTGCTGGCCGGCATCGCGCTGGTCGTGGCGGCCTGTGTTGCATCTTATGCCCAGGGGCCGGCAAAGGAACCGGTCGATAGGGGAGGCGCGCCTGAAGTGGTCGCCGTTGCCGGGGCGACACAGCCTCTGCGTGCAACTGTGTTGCCGACTGCCACGTCCACATTTCCAGCAACACCTATATCGACATCCTCTTCTACGATGTCCACTTCTACCCCAAAGACAACAGTGAGGCCCTCATCGACCAGAATGCCGACAGCGATATCGACAGCGACAGCCGTCTCGATCTCACCCCTTGCCAAGCCAGGCGTTGCGGTTTTGGGCGAGACACTGTTTGGTGATGCGCGTGAGTCATCACTCTACTCTCGCTCACGGGTGCTCTCCGAGACGGTGGGCATCACGCATTCGATTGTCGGCCCAACTGAACTGACGAAGGAATTGAACGAGTTGTTGGCGATGACGGTCACCGACTCTTTGACTGAGTCGCTCACAGGGTCACTGTCTATCTCCCAGAGCATGCCCATCAGCCTGTCAACCAGCCCCATGATCAGCACGACAACATCGCTTACAGCTAGTGCACCACTTACCGACGCCTCGCCAATCACGCTGAGCGCCGAAAATGGTGCGATGCTGGTCCTGGTGCCGACACCCACTCCGGAGCCAGTTTCTATGTTAACGCCTAGCCCCGGACCCGATATCGCACCCACGCCAGACGGAGTCCCACGCACGGTCCAGGTGCCCATCCTCATGTATCACTACGTGAGTACTCCACCTGCAGACGCCGATATCTATCGAAAAGATCTTTCCATCGCACCGGCAGATTTTGCCAACCATCTGGATCGGCTGCAGGCGGACGGATACACGACAATCAGTCTCTATGACTTTCTCGACCATCTTACCCAAGGAAGCGAATTGCCTGAGAATCCGGTCATCATCACATTTGATGACGGCTATCGCGATAACTACACAGATGCGTTCCCGGCCCTGGCCGAACGCAACATGACCGCCACCTTCTTCGTCGTCACCGACTTCATCGATGAAGAGCGACCGGCCTATTTTTCATGGGACATGTTGCGGGAAATGCTTGCAGGCGGCATGCATATTGAATCGCATGGACGGAACCATGTCACCCTCAAGGGTCAGAACGCGGACTACCTGGTCTGGCAGGCGCTCGGGAGCATGGAAACGATTGAATATGAGCTGGGGAAACGGCCGCGCTTCATCTCTTACCCGGCCGGCGAGTACGATCAGTCGACCATTGATATCTTCAAGAGCGCGAACTACTGGGCCGGTCTGACCACCGTACAGGGCGCAACCCATGACAGCAACAACCTCTTTGAACTCCGAAGAGTCCGCGTGCGCGGCACCACTACGCCCGATGAGCTAAGTCGCTTGCTTGCACTCGATTGGTAACGGCACTCACCCATTCTTCCCTGCTTCTAAATCGACCATCTCTATGCTGGGAAACTGAGCCTGATCGAATTCATCTAGGCGCTCCGGCCCCAATTTTGTCACCTCAAGATGGATCGTTTCGGCCGCACGCCGAAATGAGGCGATGTCTATGCCCATGCACTGTTCGGGCAGCGCACGCAGGCGAGGCAAGCCACGTCGAAACATCTTGATTGCCCCGGCCCAGTTGGCTCTTTCAATCTGCAGAAAGGCGACGCCGACCTGCAAAATCCCTCGATAGACCTCGCGAATTGGCCCGGCTTCGTTCAGCCACGCGGTCTCGAAATACTCGTGCTGCTCAAAATAGTCCCGCTGGTTGAAAGCCTCAATACCCAGCAGCGCCTGTTCGCTCATGCCTTCACCACACCCGGCCAATTCGCGGACCGGCGGATTCACATGACGGGTAACAACATCCGGTAGTTCATCCACCATCCGGCTGCGAGCCCAGGCATGATTTGCACCGGCAATTCTTGCTGCCTTCAACGTTTCAACATCGACATGGCTCCCAAAGGCGTAGATCGGAATCTGACTTGTGTGTGGTCTCCGCTTGCAACGCTGGATGGCGTCGGCCCACTCACCGGACGTGTTGAGATCAAGCAGGGCCAACACCGGGAAGTAGCGATCCATGGCCGTCACAAAAGTATCCGGCGTCTCAACGATGACCGGTTGCCCGCCGACTGCGGTGATCACATCGGCGAATCTGGTGGCGAACAGAAGATCGGGGATCAGGCAGACGACAACGGGCGTGCCGTCCAACGTGATAGACGGCACTTCGGTGCTTTCGGCACTGCTGCCAAAGTCTTCAAAACTGCCAAAATTCTCAAAATCCAACATTCTATTCCTCTCAGATCCCGTTTGGTCTACGCTCTAATCGTTCGGTATGGATTGGCCACGAATTAACTCACGGCTATCGATTTTAGTGCGCACGAAAAGCGTGCGCACGGGTCTAGCCCAATCGCATACTGGCCTCCATTATAACCCGCTCGTGCGTGGGCGTGCTCACCAAACAATGGTCCATGGATATAGCAGAGTTGTTTGACCGCCAGTTCGTAACAATTGTCGTAGGCCATCTAGCCCCGCATCGTCTCCAGCCACAGGCAGGAGTGTAACCGACCGGTTCTTTTCCAGCAATTCGTCCAAATTCTGGTACAATATTACTTCATGAACGGCGGGTGCATCATGTATTTCGATCCGAATCGACAGATCGTCCAAGCACGAGATTTCCGTTATGGTTGTCTTTGCGGTTGCCGTTCGAGGCACATGAGTGAGATGACAAGTGAGTAGAAAGGGGAGTGCCTGTTATGGCCGACATAGCGGAAGATCTAACCTACGAAGAAGCCTATGCCCAGTTGGAAGAGGTTCTGGCATCGTTGGAGACCGGCGAATTGTCCCTCGAAGAGTCGCTAACTCGCTACGAATCCGGCGCGGCGCTGGCCGCCTACTGCGAGCAAAAGCTGAGCGAGGCTGAACTGCGCGTTCGCCAATGGCAGCCTGATGATGAGACCGAAGCCTTCGATGGATGGTCTGAAGAATAGGTCAACAGGATCGAGATTATCTCGATGACGCATCAATTTTTATAGTGACTTTTATACAAATTCTTGCCGCCGGTATCGAACTGTGTTATGATGCGCGGCGGTTGATTTTTGAAGATTGGCGATTTTTTGCGGAGATCCATTGTGGATTTTTCGTCGAGTCGGCAGCGGAGGAAATGGTAGTATGCGACGTGTAGTGTTGATTCGCCCCAAACGTGATGGCCGGATATTTGGCAAGTCTCCGGGTTCCCCCTATACCTTGATGCGCCTGGCATCACTCGTTCCGGATGAGATTCCGGTCGAGATTTGGGACGAGAACCTGAAAGATCTCCCGTTCGATACCTTGTCAGAGGGAGATTTGGTCGGCATCACGTCAATGTCAGTCAACATTGAGCGCGCCGAAATTGTGGCTCGCCGAGTCATGAAGCAGGGCGCCGGCGTCGTGATTGGCGGCGTGCACTCGACGCTTATGCCCGAACATGTCAAGACTTTTGCCCATAGCGTCATGGTCGGAGAAGGCTATTTCACCTGGCAACAGGTCATCAAAGATTTTGGCGCCGAAGGCATCAAGGGCATGGAGCCCTATTACACCGATGAATCCTGGGCCGACCTGACCGGTCTTGCCAACATCAGCGATCGCGTGATCGAGATGGTGGACGAGAAGAATAACTACTGGACTCCCTATCTGGAGATCACCCGCGGCTGTCCACGCAATTGCTCGTTCTGCACTGCCATTCGTGTCAGCGGTCAGCGCATGCGGCTGCGTCCCATTGACGAAGTTGTGGACGAGATTGAACGCCGGGGCATCAAGCGCTTCTTCCTGACGGATGACAACTTCGGCTTGAACTTCACGACCGATCCGGACTACTGCGCCGACCTGTTTGGCGCACTTGCCAAGCTCGACCTGCAAGGCTGGACCTGCCAGTCCGAGATGAGCGTGGCTAACCATCCGGAGTTGCTCGAGATGAGTGTTGCCGCCCACCTGGACAAGCATTTCATCGGCTTTGAGAGTGTCAATCCGGATAATCGTAGCTCCTTGGGCGGTAAGTCCAAAGGCGTCGCCAGCAGCGCTGAGGAAGCCATTCGCAAGATCCGCGCCACGGGTGTCGGCGTTGTCGGTCTCTTCGTCATGGGGTTCGATGAGGATACGCCCGAGACCTTTCAAGCTATGTGGGACTTCATTCGTACCAGCGAGTTGGACAGCATCAGCACGACCATGCTAACGCCTTATCCCGGCACACCCTTCCGCGCCGTTGTGGAGAGCGAAAATCGGCTGCTGGATCTGCCCTGGAGCCACTATGACACCGCACATGTCACGTTTATCCCCAAGAACTTCACAGTGGATGAGTTGCGCTCGGCCTACGATTGGCTTTGTCGCAAAACCTACAGCCCCACACAGATCGTCCGACGCGGCGCTCGCTCGCTGGGGCGCTATCCGCTGAGCCAGGCCAGCAAGAAGCTCTTCGGTAGCTTCAGCACCGATTACGGCTATCGGCGCACCTATGCTTATCGAAATGAGTTGTAGATTAGGGACTGGGGACTGGGGGTTGGTGACTCGGTAACCCTTTTGGTAGAATCTTAAGATACAGCGGCATGGCTTCCTGAAGCTGTGCCGCTTTATCTTTGTACCTGGGGCGATAGAGCAAAGACTACAACGACCTGATCTCAGCCATGGGTGACTCCACTGCAAAAACAAAAGATCAGCCACAGATGAACACAGATAGGGTTGGATAACCACAGATTGGACGAGACAGCACAGGAGTGGTTCATAGTTCATCTGTGAATATCAGTTGTTTATCTGTGGCCATCTGTGGCAAATTCACCTTTCTGCAGCGGAGTCACGGATTGACACAAATGTGCACAGAGTATCTGGTGCTTATCCTCTGTGATCTCTATACACCCACCGTGTCGCTGTGGTAAACAAGACTCATGCAGCCGTTAGACACTGAAAAGGCGTCAACCATGAATTTCGCCGATCTAGGCAAGACAAAGTACATCGCGCTGGAGACCTTCCGCAAAAGCGGTGAGGGTGTCGTCACGCCGGTTTGGGTGACGCCGGAAGACGACAAGCTCTACGTTTGGACTGTGGACGATAGTTGGAAGGTGAAGCGCATCCGCAACAACAACCGTGTGCGTATCGCTGCCAGCGATGCCCGCGGCAATCCTCAAAGCGAGTGGTTTGAGGGCACGGCGACAGTATTGGATTCGCCTGAAGATGAAGCGCGTCAGCGCGAACGCCTGGCGACGAAGTACGGTATCATGTATCGGCTGTTTTCGCTGATGTTCAAACTACGACGCGAAAAGCAGCCCCATGTTGCCATCGAGATAGAAGCATTGCCTACAAATTGAGCCGGGACCGATCGCATCATCACATCGAAAGTCGACAATAAAATGAGCCCCTTGCGAACTGCGATCCTTGGATGCGGCGGCTTTGCTCGCCGCCATGCCCGGCTGATCAGCGAACTGCCCGCAGAAGCCCAATTGGTGGCCTTCTGCGACCGAAACCAGGATCGCGCCGAATCCTATGCCGCCGACTTCACTGACGGTAGGGCAGCGATCTTCACAGATCACCACCGGCTGATTGACGAGGCCCAGCTTGACTTGCTCGTCATCTGCCTGCCGCCCTACGGTCACGGCGACGAGGTCGCCTACGCCGCATCCCGCGGCGTGCACATCTTCATTGAGAAGCCGATTGCGCTCACTTCGGTGCAGGCATGGGAAATGGTCGAGGCTGTGGAGAGCGCAGGTGTCGTCACTCAGGTCGGCTTCATGTTCCGCTTCGGCGCGGCCGTTGCTCGGCTCAAGCAGCTCATCGATTCCGGCGAGGCCGGCCCTGTGGGACTGATGACAGCGCGCTATTTCTGCAACTCATTGCACGCCGGTTGGTGGCGCGAGCGCCACAAATCGGGCGGGCAGCTTGTGGAGCAGGTGATCCACATGGTCGATCTCATGCGCTATCTTTTGGGCGATGCTTCGACGGTCTACAGCCTGCAACGGAATCTCTTCCACCAGGAGACCCCAAATTACACGGTCGAGGATGTCTCGGGCACTGTCTTTGGCTTCGCCAACGGCGGTATCGGCACCATCAGCGCCACCAACGGGGCCATCCCCGGTCAGTGGATCAACGACTATCGTGTGGTCACCCGCAACGTGACGGCTGAGTTCGCGGACGCCAACAATGCCACCCTGTTGCACACGGCAGAGGCGGCGTCAGGGGGTGATCTGCGCACAGAGATCGTGGCCTCTGAGGAAGATGTCTATAGACTGGAGATGCTGGATCTGTTTGAGGCCATTAGCGAGGGACGTCCGGCAATGATCCCAATGCGTGAAGGGGCAAGGTCGCTGGACCTGGCGCTGGCGGCCACTCGATCTGCGGAGACGGGAATGCCGGTCACTCTGTCTTGATGGATAGGCGACACAGTTGGGCGCGACCCCTGTGGTCGCCCGTTGCTACGACGCAAGCGCCTTCTCGATCTCTCGCTCTAGTCGCTCACTGTATCCCTGAATAGCCTCATTGTTGTTGAGCATCAATTTTGCATCCAATTTACACTTCATCATTGTCGGACGCGAGATCTTCACCTGATGGGCCGGGGTGAAGAGGACCTCGTGCATTTTGGCTGCCAGCAGCACGGTCTGATAGGCAGGCAGCAAGCTCATGAGTGAGGCCATTCGGTAGCCGGAGGCCGAATACGGCAGGGTCGTGAGATACCCTGTGGCAACATACAGTTCCTGAACTACATCGCCAATGACTTTGCGTGTCCACTCGACGGGGGCCCCGGCAAGGTATACTGAAGTACAGTCAATTTCCTGATGCCACGTATAGGGAATGTAGGAGATGCCACGATTCAGATCCTTGGCAAAGTCTTTGAGGATGTTGGTCTTCTGAAGGGCCCGGCCACAAGCTTCGCACGAAGCGGTCAGTTGCTCGGCAATCTCGTCAGGTAGCTCATAGTGATGCACAGCGAGTTCAGTGACCATATGGCCAACGGTGCCGGCCACGTAGAAGCAGTAATCATTGTACGCAGAGGCATCGACGAGCACGAGAATCCCGTCGTGATTTTCCAACAATGTGCCTTGTTCCGATCCTTCAACAATCGCCATACCATCAGCCATCGCAGACGCCCAACGTCGGATGGCGGAGCGCTCAGCGACGGGGATTCTTGCATAAATCTGCCATAAGGCCAGACCCGTGACTTCGCTCATCATGGCAGCCTCATCTTGCGTCAACCCCGGCCACAGTTCTTGGCTCCAAATTGTCAATACCTCTGAGGCGACGGCAGGTTCATCGAGCAGATGATGAAACTCCTGGAAACGTCGTTCTTTCCAAACAAACGGTTGTGTACAATCTTCGATATTGTCAACCACGCGACAGATTAGATAAGCCGTCGCCGTGTAGTAGTTGAACGGTTCTTCAAGGGTCGGGACCACAAGCGCAAATGATCTGGAGACCTTTTCCATTTCATCGCTGAGATATTGCTTCTCAGTTCGAGTCAATTCTATCGGATCCACTGTATCTCCACTTTCGCAATCGAACGCTTGCTTCTGCAATCGAATCGTCCCAGGCCGTTCCAGCAAGATGGCCTTAGTCAGACTTGTATTGTCGAGTGAGCGATGGTACAGGCAATGCCTCGACTGCATCTTTGTCCAGATCCAGATAGACAACATCGCCCATCACCTGCTTAACATGGCTCACCGGCACGGCGATCTCTCGTTTTCGCCAGAGGTGTCCTTTCTTCAAGACGACATGGGTGATGTGGCCGGAGCCCGGCTCCACGACAAACTCGCCGACCTGGCCGATCTTCCCATCCGTTGCTTCAACGTTGGCGCCGCGATGAATCGCAAGTTCGTCGTGTGGGATGGCTTCAACACCGACATCCATCCCACCTTGATACATATCGACCGTGTAGGGCGACATATACTGACCGGCCTCCATAGAGACATAGTCAGGGATAGTCGGATCAATATCTTCCGGTCCGATGTACCGGTGCTCAACAAATGGCTCCATGTCTGCCAACTCGGCCAAGGTGCAGGTCAACTGCACCTGGTCCGGCGATGCCTCTCGGACAACGTTGATCTGAACGAGGTGCTGCGACCATTGGTCTGATTCATGCTTCCCCACCACAATGTGTGTCAGTGCCTTCTGGACAGGATTCACAACGAGCGCTTGAATGTGGCCCGCGTCGCCATCAGTGCAGGTCACTGATGCGTTCATACGAATGTCTAGCATGGAACACCTCTCTGAGATGAGAAAAGGAATTAGAAAAAGTCGTGTCGTACGGCATCCGCTTATAGAACCGTGTCGTTTATTGTACCCCGTAGAGCAAAACCGGAATTCCGTCGCTGTTGTACAGAATGAGAGCGCTGGCCAATTCCTCCACCGCCGTAGCCGACTGCAATGCTTCGAGATAGTTAGTTTCTTGAACCATGATGGATTCTGGAGAAACGCATGTTTCCTCAGCGACTGTCATTTCGCCTACCTGAACCGATCCGTCTTCCCGGATCAAGAGCGCGCTATAGTCATTGCATCCAGCATTGCCGGTCAGGGTTTCGCCGTCGGACACTACCGTCACCGTTGTCCCAGAGATGAGTGGCAGGAATTCTCCATCATCGAAAATGAAACGCAGAGACCACGTTGTGCCTTGTAGCGGCGCCTGCTCTGCCGGCGACAGGGTCATTAGGCGCTGATCCTCCACTGTATACAAGTAGAGCTTATCATCCGCGATTTCATAGTGTGTTGAATTGAGGAGAGCTGAGTTGAAGGTCGATTCCTGATCCATAACCCCGGCCGGCTCTTCACATTCAACCATCGTCGTCGCGGGTGAGTCCATCCGCAGCTCATTTTCCTCTACACTGTAAACGCCCAAGAAAAAGTTGCAACCGCCGGTACCGACGTATTGGTCAACGACGAGGTTTAGCGTTGACCGCACGTTTGGCTCAGACGGGACAAGGTCACCGGGTTCACCAAAGGACTCTAATTCCCAAGAAGTGCCGGCAAGACGGAGTGTTGATAGATTTTGTTGGACCGCCATGGCCGTCTCAGCCGGTGGTGGTTCATCACTGGTAGAACTCCCACCACAGCCGGCCATGATCATGGCGATCGCGAAGGCAATCATAGTAATTATCGTCCGGTTCTTCAACATGGTTGCTCTCTCATCGTGTTTTCGTGTTGGCTGACATGCCGTGTGCACATTATGCAGGCTCTTTGGGATCTCAGGGGGTAGGGCAGGTTTCGTTACGTGCCTGGCTTCGGCGGGTATCCTTACCCATGCGCATCAAGCTAAGGTTATGTATAGTCCTGAGGCGTAGGCCTGTCATTCATAACCTGGAATTTGAGCGACCAAACGGTATCTTCGAATATGCAATGACTTCCATACGATGGTTTTGCGCGGTAATTTTCATGCGGTAAACAGATGTCCGGCTTCTGCGAGAAGCCGGACATCTGTTTACCGCATTGGTTCTATCCCTCTGCAGCGTCGTCCATGACCGCACCGGCGCCGAGTTCTGCAGTGCCGAGTGCAACATCTGCAACGCCGTCGGCGGCCAGATCGCTGGCCAGATCTGCAGCAGCGCCGGCAGCTGCACTTTCCACAGCACCCCTAACGCCCAAAACTGCGCTGGCGGCAGCCAGTTCGTCCGCTCGCTCCGCCGCAATGTCAGAGGCGGCCATGCGCAACACGCCCTCGTCGATCTCTTCCTCGCCCATCTCCGCAATCTGTTGCCCTGTGGCGGATATCAGCGAGGCCAGGCCTCGCTCGGCGCCGGCACGCAGGATGACATCGACTGCAATCGCCTGAAGCTGATCGCCCCGATCATCGAGCACTGTCGCCAACACAGGCATTTCGAGCAGTGCAACGACTTCTGCAATGGTCGAAAGTTCACCGGCCAGCCGGCTCAGTTCCAGGCCGCGATCCAGATCGCCCAGACTCATCATGCCGACGACAGCGCTCATGGCGGCCACATCGTCGGATGCAGTGAGCATATCAACGCCCTGAGAAATATCGTTGATGCCGGCGGCGCCGACCATATCGCTGAGCGCGCCGAGTCGCTCGGCGACAATGCCGGCGTCTACCGAGCGGGTGAGATCCGAGGCGGCTGCTGCTGTGGCGCCAACAGCGAAGGCAGCGGCATCGGCTGCTTCATCTAACTCTTCCGCACCGATGGCGGCGTCGAGCATTCCGGCTTCGGCCAGGTCATCCGCCGCGGCGGCCAGTTCGTCGTTTTGTGTGCTTTTGTCAGACATATTGGTTCTCCTTGAGATGTGTTATTTGCAGAAAAATTGACGAATCTGATTCGTCAGCAGGTAGCTTACCCCTCGCGCTCTTTAAGGACGCGCTTGAGCGTTTCTTCGTCCTCGGGATCGAGTGTTGTCTGAATAACCTTACCCTTGTACGGTTTTAGTTCCGCAACGACGGCATTGGCGTTGGCGTGGCGGATGATCAGGAAGAGTGCCGAAGTTCCCGGTTGCAGTTCGTCAGAAACTTCCTTGACGAAGCTCTTCTGAATGCCCAGGTCTGCCAGTGCGCCCACACCCATGCCACCCAGCACACCTACGAGAATGCCGGCAACCGGGAAGAAGATGCCCGCCAGCAGGAGGCCCAATAGGCCGCCGCCGACCGCGCCGATTTTCACGCCACGATCCAATTGGTTTTTGACATGGACCTTGCCTTTCTCATCGCGCACGACCACTGCAGAATCGTCCAGGCTGATCTGCCCCCCCTTCTCCCCTCTGTGAATCGCATCTCGGACCTTACCTGCCTCATCAGCGTTATCGAAGGTTATTACGATTAGTTGCGACATGCTTCCTCCCTTTTCCTGCTTGATTCGTCAAAAATAGTTCAACAGACCTGCCGTTCATCGACCGAATTAGATAGAACGCTTACGATTCTACTGCAAAAAATTCGATTTGTCAGTCACCGGCAGCCCACAATTTGTCATTCCGGGTGGGTCAATCTGGAGCCTTCACTCTGGAAAAAGACCAGCGAAGAATCTCGCTTTCTCCAAATCGTGAACTACTGGTCATCATCATCCGATTCCTGGGATTCGGCCAGATAGGCTTCAACTCCGGCCCGAACCGACACATATATCCGATCGGAGTCGATGACGTTGTGCGTGTTGAGCCGTTTCATGATCTCCTGAATCGAGGACTGAATACGAGCAAAACGCAGTTCGATGCCGACACGTTCTAGCTCATTTTTCAGTTCATGGATCGTCATGATAGCAGTGGCATCGATATCGGTGATAGCTTCGCCGTCGACCAATACAACCTTCGGATCGTAGAGCGCCACGCCCTCCCGGACCTCATCGGCAAAATCGGGCGCGTTGGCAAAGAAAAGCGCCCCATCGAAACGTAAGATCAATAGCCCAGGATAGGTTTCGCCATCAGGGAAGTGTTCGAGGCTGCGGAATGTTTCCTCGCCCGGCACCTTGCCCATGACCGAACTCTTGCGACTCTTGGCAGCCAAGACCAAACCAAATAGCCCCAGGCAGAGAGCCAGGACAATGCCCTGCAAAATACCGATAGCCAAGACGCCCACAACAGCCACCAAAGCTGTCCAGAAGTCCAGATCGGTAACACCCCAATACTGCGAGATCTTGCGGTAGTTGATCAGGTGCCATACGGCATGGATGACGATGGCAGCCAATGCTGCTTCGGGCAGATAGTAGAAGAGGGGCGTTAGAAAGACGGCGGTAATCAGCACGGCAATGCCGGCGATGATCGAGACCATTTGGCTCGTGGCGCCGGCATCGACCGACGCAGCGGTCTTGGAGAGGCTGCCGTCGACCACGAAACCGCCACTGAAACCGGACCCGGCATTGGAGGCACCAACGGCGATCAATTCCTGATCGGCTTCAACCCTGTAATTAAACTTGGTGGCATAGGATCGTGCGACGGCCACAGATTCGGCAAAGGCGACCAGGGCGATGGCTGCTGCCCCAGGAATCAACGCCAACGCATCCCTGGCGCCAACGCCCGTCGGCAGGCCAATGGGAGGCAAGCCTGCAGGGATCTCACCGACGATGTGGATGCCAGAGTCCTCAAAATCAAGCAGATACGAAGCCACGATTGCCAGTACCATGACAGTGAGTGCCGCCGGAATCTTGGGCGTGTAGCGATGCATCAGAAAGAGCGCTGCCAGGCAGATCAACCCCACGAAAAAGGTAGCCCAGTGAATCTGCCCTAGATTGATAACAAAGGCCAATACCTCCGGCACAAAATCCGCGCTATCGGGGTCGAAACCCAGTAGCTTATCCAATTGACCGACGAGGACAGTAATGGCAACTCCAACCACAAAACCATCCAGCACCGGGCGCGAAGGAAATCCGCCAGCACACCCAACCGCAATAGTCCGGCGATGATGAGGAGGATTCCGGTCAGCAGCGCCAGCATCACGGTGAGGGCAATGAACTCGTCGGTGCCGACAGCGGCAAAGCCGACAACAACACTCAGTGAGAGTGCAGCCACCGTGGAACTTGGACCCACATTCAGGTGTTTCGAGGTGCCGAAGATGGCGTACGCAATTAGGGCCAACGGAGCTGCGTACAGTCCGGTCTCAGGCGGCATGCCCGCGATGCCGGCATAGGCCATGGCTTCAGGGACCAGCAATGCCCAGACGGTGAGCGCTGCGATAAGGTCCGGGCGCAGAAACGATGGTTTGTAGGCCGGTAACCATTCTAGGATGGGGAAGAATGACTTCACGGTCCGTTTGCTTTTCTGACCACGAAGTGTTGTCAATGCCATATGGTCCTCTTCTCGAAGAGTGTGTTCCCTGGGATTCCGGATGTTCGGTATCTCTCACGCCGTCAGTGACAATGGTTGAACATCCCATTCTGCTGCATTCTACCGTGGAATCCCATCCACACCAATAGGTTCCAGTGACGTTGACCACGACTGGGCGTCATGATAACCAAACTGGAGTTATTGGCGAACATGAACTCTCGCGAGTTCGACCGCCACAGGCGCCGCCTAGAACGCCGGCTGAGCCTGTCGAAGCCGGGTCCGCCATTCTAGTTCACGAAACGAATGGTTTCGTAGCGCCTTCAGTTAAGGCGTGCAGTATTCTTTCGCCCAGTCATCTTGTCGCCCAGCCAACGAAAGCGGATTCAGTATCGGCCCATTTTCCTTCAATCGCATCCTCCGAAGGTCGTAGTATGGTCGTATTTGTAGGACCGCTTTGGAAACTAAGGTTATCAACAGCAGCACAGTTGCCAAGAATGATATCCTCAGCCGATGGTTTTCGGCTGTATCCCGGAGACTTGCGCCTATGTTCAGTGACCCTGTAATTGTCAGTGGCTGCACTGGGTAGCTTGGCGGCCATAGCTGATCATTGCAAAAGGACAGAGAAGATGGACGAAAAGACCAACTCACTTCACGTCATTTTTTGGCGCCGGACCGGTCGGTATGGCGATAATGAATGCTCTTCTGGCAAGAGACGCGCACGTACGGATGGTCAAGCGTAACGGTGAGGCCGAACTGCCCGATGGCGCCGCGTTGGTGTACGGTGACGCAAGCGATCCTGCGTTTGCCCTTGAGGCCAGCCAGGATGCAGAAGTCCTCTGTCAGGCGCTCAATCCGCCCTATACTCAATGGGCTGAGCTGTTCCCGCCGCTACAACAAGCTGTGCTATCTGCTGCCGCAGCTACCAGGGCAAAGCTGGTCTCGTTGGAAAATGTCTACATGTATGGTGAACTCGTCAGATCCCCCGAAAACTAGCCCCGTACCTGCCGAGAACATGGCGATCATACGATAACCTGTGAAACCGATAGGCGTTTAGCGCTTTGTTGAAATGACACCTTTCAAAGGAGAAAAATCATGGCCGCCCAGACCCTCAAACGCAATATCTTTCAACGCATGTTGGGCATTCCCGCTACAAAAGCGCCTGCCAATTCTGGTTGCTGGCATTTCAACGATGGACAACTGACTGTTGACATCGATGCTGTACCCGAATTGAGCGCGCCATGGGGTGCGATCTGCCTGGGTGACGAATCGTTGCCCGAGCGCGTTCTCCTCTTTCGCGATGATGAAGGCCGCTTCCACGCCGTCCAGAACAAGTGCAGCCATGCCGGACGCCGACTCGATCCTGTACCCGGTACCGAGTCTGTGCAATGTTGTAGCATGGGCAAGTCAACCTACAGCATCGACGACGGCACAGTGATCGCAGGCTCAGGAAAAGAGCCAATCAAGGTCTATACAGTCGTACAGGGAAACGATACGCTGACCATCGAGATCTAGGATCAGGAAATGGTCATGACAACCAGGTTCGCTTCATCACGGCGTCGCCCACTAGGCGTGTCCGTGCTGGCCATTCTATTGCTTGCGATTGGACTCTTCGCCTTCACCGGATCGCTCTGGATGTGGGGCGCAGGATTTTTATTCAGTTTTCCTGCTGGCACAGACTACGCCTTTCCAGTGGCTGATATTCTTGTCAACGCGCCAGCGTCCATCATTGCGGCTGTGGGTCTCTGGCGTATGAAGCAGTGGGGCTATGGCGCATCTCAATTTGTCGCCGGGTTCTACACCTATGCCTCGGTCGAGATATTCGTCATGGTGATACAGGAAGGAGCTCCCTATCCGCTGAAGATCATCGTGCCTCAGTTGGCGGCAATTCTAGTAGCCGCCATCCTCGTGTTCTACCTCTGGAGAATCCGATCGCTGTTTGGGTTTCGGCAGAGAGATTCTTGACCCCTGAAGGGTGGCTCTCTGGGATCTCAGGGGGTTGACAAAGAAACGTAGGGCGGGTTTCCCTACCCGCCAAAGCCAGGCAGGTGAGGAAACCTGCCCTACCCCTGAGATCCCAAAGAACCTGAAGGGTGAGCTACTCTGCCCATTGGGCCAAGCAGCCAAGGAAAGCTGCCCTAGGTGAAATGTCAGAACCCCGATTGATGAACACCGAGCAGAACCGCCCCGACTGGTGCCAAACATCCTGAATTGGCAAATCAGACCAGAACCGATATTCTGTTTCACGAAACATTGCCATTCGCGCGATTCTTATGGGTCAGTATCGACCAGAACCGCTTTTTCAAGACATTGAATCCATGAATCGACCAAACCGAGCCTGGAAAATCGCTGCAGTTGCCATATTTCCCGTGGTCGTCGCATTGCTGGCGGCTGCCTACCTGGATGATCCATATCAATACCTGAACTATCTGCGCGAAGATAGTCTGATCGAATGGCTTTCGTTCGCCTTTCTTGCCCTCTCCGGCCTGATTGCGCTAGATATTGGTATTCAGATCCTCCGTAGAGATCGGCAATTTCAGTGGTTTTTCTTCGCTTTTGGGTTCTTCTGTCTACTCATGGCCTTTGAGGAGATCAGTTGGGGACAGCGTCTTTTCAGCCTAACACCGCCCGAATATTTCTTGGGCAATAGTGATCAGCAAGAGATCAACGTCCATAACGTCCTTCAGCAAAAGCTTGACTTCAAGACCAAGGATCTGGCGGCTCTGGTACTCTCGGTCTATGGCATCCTTTTGCCACTCCTCGCCATCAACCGTCACATCGACACACTGTTGAAGCGATTCAGGCTACTGATCCCGCCCCTCTACCTCATCCCCGGCTTCCTGATCGCGTCCCTGTTGATGTTCGATGTCCCGACCGGATTCGAGGAGGAAATCGGCGAATTTCTATTCGGACTCTGCTTCCTGCTCTTCATGATGGATGAGTTGATGGCAAGGGGCGTAGGCGTCATCCCCAAAAACGTGGTTCAACCGGACATCGGGGTTCGTTCGCGCGTAGTCGCCTTGGACCGTCTCGCCATCCTGGCCCTGACACTGGTGGCTTTCGGGTTGCACATCTGGCAACTGGATGGCAAAGGGCTCTGGCTGCCCGAGGCGATCCACGCTGCCGCCGCCCATGCATCGCCGAGAGAGATTGTCCAGCAGGCATGGCTCAGCGGCGCAGTCGAACGCACCGCATGGCTTCTGATCCTGGGCGTCTGGCAGCCGTTGGTCGGATCGTCTGAATTCGCACTGCGTTTTCTGTCCGTGCTTGCGACCACCGCCGCTGTGCCGCTCTTCTGGCAGACGCTCAGGGCTGTCCTGCCCAATCAGATTGCGCTCCGCCTCTTCGCCGCCTTGCTGCTGACTCTGGCGCCGGCGCTCCACTTCTATGCCCAGGATATCTCAATCTACGGGTTCCTGGCATTGTCAGCCACGCTGTCACTCTATTTGACGGTGACCTTGTGCATCAGGCCAAGCTATCTGCGCTTGTTTCTCTGGATGGCCGTGGCCTGGATCTTCACATTCTCCCATCCGTTAGCAATCACTTTGGTAATTATCGAGGCCGTCCCCCTTGCCGTGCTTCTACTCAGCAACGGGCAACAGCGGATCTCTCGCATCCATACCGGCATCATATTGATCCTGGCCCTGATTCCCGGAATAGCCTGGGTGTTCGCCTCACCGGGAACAGAATCGGCCTTGGCAACAGCAACCACCATTCTAGATCCCGATGACTGGTCCAGATCCATCCGCATGGAACAGTTGTGGAAGGATCTGACCTTTGGCAATGCGCTCTGGCTCTCCTATCGGTCTCGGCTTGCGGTCGTGATAGTGCCGATTTTCATCTGTGGAGCGATCGTGCTTCTCCTCTGGAGGCGCATTTTCACAAATGATGAACCGCAGATCAACCCCGCTGTTTTGGCCTGGCTGTTGCTGGCATCGGTGCTGGGTCCGCTGCTGATTGCGCTCTTTGCGCTGCCCGCGCTACCGACGGCTGCGACGCTTCTTGCACTGCCGGCGCTGCTGGCCGTCTGCGCGATCGGCGCGGTCTATCTAGTGCGCGCTGTGCCGCTAGTCGGCGCAACAGTCATGTTGTTGGCGGCGGGGCTTGCCGTCACCGGACTGGTCACCTACAACAGCGGTGTTGCCAAGAGCGGCTATCTGGAATCGGCCATGCTCGTCAATGAAAAGCAGCAGGCCGACGACGGTGTGCTGCTGGCGGCGCCGTCTCAGCACTTTCTGGCCGACTACTATTTCGAAACCAACAACGTCCAGGCCTTGCCGGAGATGGAACTCTCGCCCTACTGGCCGCAGCAGATGTCGCCACTGGTTCCCCACGAAGTGGACGGGGAGATTCAGGAAGCATTGCGCGATCATCCAGCGCTCTGGCTGACCTTATACGAAGAGAACAGTGTCGACCCAGGACGCTTTCTGCCCGCCTATCTGACGGCTGTCGCTTATCGAGATAACTGTGTCGAGTGGGATGATGTCGAACTCTGTCGCTTTATCAGCCCGCCGCTGCTGGAGACGCAGGACCTGGGCTTAGGTAGGTATCTCTTTGCCGGGGAACTTGGCCTGCAAAAGGCGATGCTGGCCGCAGAGGATGAGTCAATTTTGGGCGTCCCCATGCTGCTGGCCCAGTTGGACTGGGAGGCTGCCACCCAGATCAGTGCCGACTACAAGGTTTCGTTGCGCCTTGTGAATGGAAATGGAGAAGTGGTGGCCCAGCGCGACGATTTCCCAATCGGGCCGCTCTTGCCGCCGACGGTATGGGGCGGCGGCGATCGAAAATCCGGCTACATGGCGCTGCCACTGCCACAGGCGCTTCCAGCCGGTCGATACGCAGTCCAATTGGCGCTCTACAACCCGGCCGACATGCAGGTTGCCCAATATCAAACGTCAGCGGGCAAGGAGAGAAGTGACCCGCTGACGCTTGCAACGGTCGACGTTGATGACACAGGATCGGCCATCACGCCGCCGTAGATGAATACTGAAATTTGCCACAGAGTGACACAGACTAACAACCGATGATCACAGATGTCTTACAGATGTCCAGAGGTATCCCAGTAGCATCTGTGTCGTATCCTTTTTCCATCTGTGTGAATCTGTGGCAAAAAGGGCTTTAATCAGTCCCCAGCCAAAACCGGCTCGCCGTTAACTGCGGTCACGAAGATTTCCGCAAAATCGTCAACCGATTCCCAGTCTGTATAGTCATAATCCTGAGAAATGTCGGTATCGCCGTCCATATGCTTCGAGATCGATTTCATCAGATAACGCTTAATAAGACCATACTGGGTGTAGAGCAATGCGCCGGCGAAGACCCCAATCTGGTCCGGTTGCCAGCCACATGCGTCCATGAAATCCTCGACATACTGCTCGACCTGGGCTTTGTCCTCAGGTGAGTCGCTCTTGGCCGTCAGACAAACCGAGAAAAAGGCTGAGAACTTGCTGGCCAGCGCATCGCTGTGTCGTTTGGCAAACTTGATCATGTAGTTCTGATGTTTGCCTATGTGGATCGATGCACCGACAACCACTCCGTCATATTCAGCAATATTGAAATCATCGGAAACATCTTTGCCATGGAGCAGATCTACGCTGTGGTTTGCATTGCGGAAAAGCTCTGCCATGTGGTGGGCAATCTTCTCTGTCTGTCCCTCCTGGGAGCCATATACAATCAGAAATTTCGCCATGGGTTTGATCCTTTCTTGAAAAAGACATCCCGAACAGACTGTCCGTAAGATGCACCAGGGAGTGACTCACTGTTTCCACAAATGGAGCCAACGATCCAATTGTGATTTTTTTCACTATAATATCACAAAGACAGTAGGGATTCAACGGGTCAGTTGGGTAGGTTTTTCTGGAGACAGTCAGCCGGTCTGTTGTACAATGGATGGATAGATCCGAAAAACGCTTGTCTCTGCACAAGAACCATAGACGAAAGGATTTCGATTGCATGGAAGCCAAGGCACATGAATTCTTGAAGGCGATGTTGACGGCGCCGAGTCCATCCGGCTACGAAGAGCCGGTACAAACGGTTGTGCGCCAGTACGTGAGCGACTTTGCTGATGAAGTGGTCACTGACGTACACGGCAACGTAATCGTCGGCGTCAACACGAATGCGCCTGTGCGCGTCGTGCTGGCCGGCCACGCGGATCAGATCGGTCTCGTGGTGACCCACATTGACGACAACGGTTTCATCTACACATTGCCCGTCGGCGGCTGGGATCCGCAACAGCTGATCGGCCAGCGCATGACAATCTGGACCAAAGGCGGTCCGGTACCGGCAGTGATCGCACGCAAGCCCATCCATTTACTCAATTCGGAAGAACGCAAGCAGGTAGTCAAGCTGGAAGATCTCTGGCTCGATATCGGCGCCAGTGACAAAGAGGATGCCGCCGAACTGGTCATGATTGGCGACCCGGTCACACTGGAGTTGGGCTACCAGGAACTGCGCAACGGGCTGGCAAACTCGCCGGGCATGGACAACAAGACGGGCGCCTGGGTTGTGATCGAGGCGCTACGCCGGGCCAAAACCAAGGGGCTCAACGTCGCGCTCTACGCCGTCTCGACGGTTCAAGAAGAGATCGGGCTGCGCGGGGCCAAGACCAGCACCCACGGCGTCGATCCCCACGTCGGCATTGCCGTCGACGTGACCCACGCCACCGACTGTCCGACCATCGACAAGCGCCAGAACGGCGACGTCAAACTGGGTGGCGGCCCAGTTGTTGAACGCGGACCCAACGTCAACCCGACCGTGTTCGACCGCATGATCGCTGCCGCAGCCGCTGCCGATATTTCAGTTCAGGTGACGGCGCACAATCGGGGCACGCCGACCGACGCCAATGCCATCCAATTGACCCGAGCCGGCATCGCAACCGGCCTGATCAGCATCCCCAACCGCTACATGCACAGCGCGGTCGAGACCATCGCACTGGACGACATCGATAAGGCCGCTGAGTTAATCGCCGAGTTTGTATCGGCATTGACCGGCGACGAGGACTTCACGCCGTAGGCACAGTCCACGATTGTAGGTGCGGTTTGCAACCGCACGCTCCATGGTAGTCCGATTCATGCGATTACAAACCGCACCTACTCTGCTATTTTGAAAGTAAAGAGGCCGCAGAGAGAAATGAACTCTCTGCGGCCTCTTTATTTTGAACATTCAGCAATCTGAGCGAGCGGCTACTGGGCCACGCAATCGTCGATCACAGTTTCGTCGTTAACCTGAACAAAGGCCCCGTCGCCCTTGGTCCAGAAAGTAGTTGTCCCGTCGCTGTATCTGGCGCCTGAGGCGGATACAACCTGCGGCAGTTCGAGGGTACCGTCCGGCAGCGTGACGGTCACGGTCTGGGCGTCATTGTCGAAGACAGCTTCGATGGTCACACCATCAGCACAGGCATAAGTGACGTCGATGACGTTCGACCCGCCTGCACCGGCAGCACTATCGTCTGCCGGGCTGCTCGCCGGCTCATAGTAGAGTGTTCCGTACGAACCGTCCTCGCCCATGGTGGAGATAACCAACTGGCCGATGAGGTAGCTCCACTGGGTAGCCCCCTGCAAGGCCGTCAAATAGGCTGTTTCCTGAGCCATGGCAGGATCAGGACAGGCCATCATGGTCGAGGCAGCCGGGCCAACGGTCAGCGTCTGGCCGCCATCGCTGCTGACGGCGGCATTGTAGTTATTGCAGCCGGCCGAACCGCTGATCATCCCGTCGGCAAAGGAGGCAGTGATCTCGGTACCCGGCGCCGGCGGCTGATCCGGAGCCAATTGGGTCAACACCCAGCTTGTGCCCATCAGATCGTCCAGCGAGACCGTGCCCATCTCTTCGGAACCAACCTCGGCCAAAGTGCCATCCTGCACAGCATAGCTGGTGCGCAGTTTGAGCGTGGGGCAGCACATGGCATCTTGTGGGCCCTGGGTCACCATATCGATAACGATCTGGCCGTCTTCAATGACGCCGGACTGGATCTGGGTGCGATCACCGAGCAGAACCGTTCCCGCGTCGACCGGCTGACCATCCTGGTTGATCTGCGCTCCAAGGTAGGTGAAGACACCACTGCCGCCCGAATTTTCGACCAGCAACATGGCAGCGTCATCGACGCCATCGCCGTTCAAATCACCATAGAGAACCGTGTCCTCGATAAGCTGCACAGTCGGACGTGAAGCGCCGCCCTCGACAAAGGGTTCACCCTCGTAGAGGCCATCGGTCAGCGTGACGGACTCGTCATAGATGCCGCTGTAGGTTGCATTGCCGAGCTGTTCAACGGTCAGTTCTGAAGAGGCAGGGGCATCCGTCATCTGCTCACCAGAATCTGCCGGGGCCGGTTGAATCGGCGCGATACAGGCAGATAGCAGGAGCGCGGTCATCGCGATCAACAGGCCGAAAATGTAGGTTTGTCTGTTTCTGGACATCGTTTATTGACTCCGTTTATTGCCTAGGTACATGCGGAAAAATGATTGTTCAAGCGCTAGCCTGGATAACGACAGCCGCAACAGAAATGTTTCATCCTGTGGAAATCGATTCGAGCGGATCTTCGGGACACTATTACAGCCAAAGATGCCGAGGAAAAAGAGTGCCTCGACGGTCAGTCAGTTTTGATTACTCGACTGCAAACGGCAGTCCTTGCGGCCACACATCTTGGGGTTCATAACCGATAACTCGCCGTGCCGGTTCCAGATCCATACGCTCGCAATGAGCTGGTATGCTCGTGGCATGCAGAATCACAGACTGACCGGGGGCTGGATTCGGCGACTCGATACAGCAGGTGTGGAAACGATTGGAATCGTCATGGCTGAAGAAGATGTCGGGGCCAATGGGCCGTGACTGAAGTACAGCAGCCTCTTCGCGATTGCGCGGCAGCCAGCCGATGCGCACACTGATCACGGAGAGGTTGTGGACGCGTGCGTACATTCCGCCGGCGGTCTCACTCCACGCCTTGGTTAGCGCGTAGTGGTTATTCGGCGCAGGACCGTCTTCGACCGTGACCGCACGTCCTTCAATGTAGGCGCTTCCGGGATATAGATGGCCGGTGATGACCTGCACCGTGCTGGCAAGCACAAGTCGTTGCACGTCAAACTCGACCGCGGCCTCGCAGATGTTATAGGTCCCGACGACATTCGGCTGCAAGAGCACATCGACGAAATCAGCCGGATTCGGATATGCGCCCAGGTGGACGATGACGTCCATGCCTTCCGCCGCCGAACGAACCTTGCCACAGTCGTTGAGATCGCCCATGACGAAATCGTCTAGTCCTGTCGAAGGACGGCGGGCAAAGCCGCGCACAGTATGGCCGCGCCGCTGCAAATATTGACAGAGCGGCGCGCCGATGGCCCCTGTGGAACCTGTCACCAGAACGCGTTTTGGGTCAGACGCCTGTTCCATACTGCTCGCCTCCTTGGTGTGGATGGATGGTTTTTTCTACTCGCTCAACCAATTTTGTTGCTCAGACGTATCCTCTCGTTGATGCCGGGAAAATGGTTCGAAAAGCAGGCTTCTGTCAAGAGCCTGACTTCTCGGCCCCAGAGTATTCGGGAAGATCTCCTCCGACACAAAAAGGTCCTCGCCTGAATGGTACAGGCGAGGACCTTTTACTGGTGCGACGGTCCGACTATTTCTGGCCGAAAGCAGCCTTGGTTCCAGGCAGTAGCGCTAAAATCAGTGCAATGGCGCTGATGCCGAAAGAGAGCCCCAATGCCTGGATGGGTGTGCCGCTGATGATCTGCACACCGGCCAAGATGAGGTTGAAGATGGCAATCACGACTACAAACAGCCAACCCTGTGCATCCAGATTCCACAACTGACGAGCCACAGAGAACCAGATCAGGGCAACGATGCCGGCCAGAATGGCGCCGAAAATATTCGTGCCGAAGAAGTTCAGCTCACCCAATGCTGCAATCGGCAGAAGACCCAGGTAACGCAGCGTGTCCATCACGGCGATAAGACCGGCAACGGCGGCGACAATTGCCAACAAGGTTACGGCGAAAGGACGATTCATTTTTTTCTCTCCGATTTTTGAAGGTAGGAAATGGTTAAAATCAGCGCCATTATACCATATGCTCACCTGCAGGCCAGTGTCCGAATCGTAAAGACGCAAGTCCAAATTCGATCGATAACGCCGATTGATGGACTGTCAAACAGGCTTGGATGAAGCCGCTGCTACGCTGAAGAAATCAAGCTGTATTCCCGAACCACCGTCTCGGTCTGCTCACCGACACGCGGCGCACCTTGGACCGACTTCAGCACTTCGCCGTCGACGCGGATGGGATAGCATGACGTCTCCATGCGAATCTTGCCGTTGCTCAGCGCACTTGAGATCGGTGGTTACATCCGAAGTCACGAAGAAAAACCAGTCTTTGTGCGATTGCTGGTTTCTTCGTGGACAACTATCTTCGTGGACAACTATCTTCCTGCATCGGCCTAACTGTCCTTGAGAACAGCCTCGACGAGACCGGCCAGCTTATCAAACGCCTGGTTCCAACCAGCGGCCCCAGGTGAGTCTGCCGGAATGCCGGCGTGGGTCATCGTCATCTTCGTACGCCCACCCAAATCTGCCAACAGCACGGTAATTTCGGTCGTCTCAGGATGATCATCCGACATGCCCATGGCCGAAGGCGAAAGCACATTGCCAAATTCATCGGCCATGCTCTCGGTATAGACAAGGCGCTCAGTCGGGTTCACTTCAAGGTATTCACCCGTAAACCACATCTTCATGTTGCCGTCCGGCGATGCCATGCAGATCAGGCGTTTACCGCCGATACGCACATCCATTTCAGCAAGGAGTATGGACATGCCCGTGGGACCATACCAGGATTGGAAATGCTCCGCCTGCGTCCACATTTGCCAGATGAGGTCCTGGGGGGCGTCGAAAGTACGTTCAATTACAACGGCATTGTTTGCATTGGTCTCACTCATTGAACTTCTCCTCGTTGTTGATCTGAGTTGTTGAGCTGACTGATATAGTCATCCATGCGGTCAAAACTTGTTTCCCAGATATGGCGGTATTGATCTGTCCATCTGGAAATCTCTTCTAGTGGCGTAACATTGATGGTGCAGGGCCGGTATTGTGCCTTCTGACCTTGTGTAATGAGCCCCGCACGCTCCAATACCTTGATGTGCTTAGAAATGGCCGGCAGACTCATTTCGAATGGCTCGGCGAGTTCGTTGACGGTTGCTTCCCCCTCCGCCAAACGTGCGAGAATCGCCCGCCGCGTCGTGTTTGCCAGCGCTGCAAAGACCTGGCTAAGTTTGTCGTCCTCACTCCTCATGATAATGGTGTTCACCTTATTTAACAGATAAGTTAATTAATCAATCGGTATAATACGCTGAATTTTTCGGTTTGTCAAACAGATCTTCGTAATCAGGGAGACTACCGTAACAATCAAGATGATGGTGAGAGGAAAATCGGACGCGAACGGGCACGGATAGACGCAGATTCGTCGGGAGAATCTGCGTCTATCCGTGCCCGTCTGCATCTAGATCCAAGGGAGCACCACCCGACCACTCCCAAATTCGACCTGTCGAAGTAATTGCTGAGATACAATGATCTAGGCCGGCCACTCCTCGGCGTCTGTGTAGCGCGTGCCACGATGCCCCTGCTTAGGAATCGGTATCTCCAACCGCTCACCGGGCGCCTCAACCAGGATCAATGTGCGCGGATTGCCCGACTTGGGATCGGTCGCGCCGGGAATCAACGCACTGATGCGTAGCCGGCCGATCAACTGATTGCCGTAGATGGTGTAGACGTAGTGGCCAACCTTCAGCTTTGAAGGTGAACCGGCCATGTGAAACTCATATTCTGTCAGCGAGCCGTCGTAGAGCGAGTCGACCTTCGCCTGACCGGCGCTTGCCGGGATCGTTTTAGTGATGCCAAAGCTCATTGAAATTTCTCCGAATCTGATATGCCGAATAGGGTCCACACACGAATCTTCTCAATGCGTTCAAGGCCGTTGCCGGTGAGCACGAGACGAATGCGCCGGTTGCCGCTCCACAAATTCTCATTTCCGCTAGACGGCGCTCAGCTCCGCTATCCACTCTGCCAACGTCTCGGTAAGCGCTTCGAGACAGCCCGGAGCAAGGATGGAGGGCTCTTCCTGGTAGAGTCCCAATCCATAGCGATCCTCCGGCAATAGGTAGGCGACCTGAAGATCCCCAGACACGGGCGAAAAGACCAGTTGCACATCCGGAAAACGGCTTCGCAACTCCGTGACGATGACATTGTATGGCTCGCCGCCGCACGTGATCCAGATGGCGTCGCCCAACCGGTAGACCGAGTACCCAAACGGCAATATGCCACTTTGGGGGATATCCGGCAGCCGACCCAGCCAGCGGCGGATGCGCTCGGCCTGGGCCGTGGCATTGCGAGCCGCCAACGCATCGCCGCTTGCGTCGGCGGCGGCGATCGTGCTCTGCAGATTGCTCAGCTCTTGCCTCAGGGCAGCTTCATCCGGTTTGGGCTTGCAGGCCAGGTCGAGGGTGGCCCCACGACCACTGAAGTAGCGGGTCTCGGCCATTCGATCTTCGTCAAAACGCTGAGGCGCCCAAATGCCCAGCGTGGCCCCGGAGATGACCGGACCCCGGTAGACAAAATCGGTGGCAGGCGGATCCATTGATTCAAGCGCCGAAAGCGCGGCATACCCCAATTGACGGCCATTGGCGTCAGCCACGGCCGTATCACCTACGAATCCTTCCCTTGGTCCAAGATCCCCGCAGGCGCCCAATGTAAAGATACAGAGCGCGCCGGTCGCCTGTTCGACCGTCTCTCTCATCGCCCCGACATAGTCGGGGCTGATCAGCGTGTTCTCCCAGGCCAAGGTGGTAGGATGGCAGGCATAGTTGACAATCGCGGCGACTAGATCGCCCCGCCGGTCTGTCACGCGAGCCACCGTCACCGTGTCATCGACAATCGCATTATCAGCACCCTCGGGGTTGAAGCCACAGGCATAGAATTCTCTTTCCGCGTCCCAATAGTCGCGGTTAGCCGCCAACGAACAGCGTCCCGTCGCGTAGGTCATTAGTACGGGCTGACGATTCTCCAGAGCACGCCGGCACGTTTCCGCAAGCTTGACGCAAAGGTCAGCCAGGTAAGGCTCGATGAGTTCGCCGCCGGGAAGCGAAAAACGATCGGGGACAAACCAGCCGGCTGCGTGGGTGTGAGAATAGCTGATGATGATCTGCTCAGCCGGCCGTCCACCGGCTTCGGTGATGGCTTGACGGATGCCGTCGTCCTGGGCCCGGACCAGGCCCGGGAGATCAAGTTGGACGCGGATGAACCCTGGGGATTCGGCCTCATCGGCATCCAATGGCTCAAAGACCATCACTTCACCGAACAGCGGACGATGGACGCCCGTCGCTCGATGATGGCGGGCCGCGCCCCAGAGCGGATGATAGATGCCGACCGGCGGCGTGATCTCTACCCTGGCAACGCCGAAGCTCAGGCTGGATGTTGGGGTTCTTTGTCTGGTTATGGCCATGGGGTTCTCCTTGCGGACTGTGTTTTTGCCACAGACTTCATGAATCGGACTCATCCCGAGGGACAAAAATGAAGTTTGTGGCTGAAGAAGCTCTTCCTGTAGAGCGCTCTGCTATTTTGGATCAATGCAATACCGCGTCGATGATCCCAAGGTCAGCCAGGCCATCGACCATCAGTTGTACGGCAAGCGCTGCCAGCAGTACGCCGAAGACGGCTTCCGTAATCGCTAGCCGGGAGGGGTCGAGATGCTTTGCCAGCTTGTCCATGTTGCGGAAGACGGCAAAGTCGATGAGTCCCACAAACAGGACGACAGCAATGACAATGATGCCCATCCACAGTGCGCTTACATCGCCAGACAGGATCACCAGGGCGGCGATGCCTGCCGGGTTGAGCATGTATGGGACAGCCAGTGGATAGACGGCCATCTGCATCGGGTCACGGTCACTGGCCTTATCGTGGTGATCGGTCTTCCCAGGGCTGACCAGCATGTGCAACGCCAGCAACAGCAGAACAATCCCACCGGCGATGTTGACTGCACCGGGCGTAAAATGTAGCAGTTTCATGAGGAAGCCGCCCAGAACCACCAGAATCAGCGCTGTGGTGATGCCTGTTCGCACCATACGGTTGGCAACTTTTTTCTGCGTGCCGGCATCCATGCCCTTGGTCAGTTCTAGAAAAGGAACTAACGCAATCTTGGGCCCCATGCCGATGAGAAGGAGTAAGAACATGTCGAAAATTATATAGAAATCGAAGCTGCCAAAGTCCATAGTTGGGTACCTTTCGATGATCGACATTGAGTTGGGTGTGTTGGCGCAAAGCGCCAACACACCCAATTGATTTTTGGCCAGTAGAGTGGATCGCAGCTGCCATTTTACCATGTGAAGCGCTTCTGTCGGTCATCACTTTTTCGGATAACACCTCTTCTGGGTTGGCAAATCCATTATCTGAACAACTGTCTCCATTTGATGTAGACCCCACTCAGGTGTTCTTCGACTGGTACTTGACCTCAACGATGTGATGCTGTATAGCTACAACGAAACATATTCAAAATATAAAACCACAACAAAAGAGGCGGGGACAAATTATGCCAATTCCTCATGACTATACAGAACGCGTATACGCCGGTGTGCTGGGTAAGATCATCGGCGTATACCTGGGTAGACCGTTCGAAGGGTGGACATACAATACGATCATGGCCCGATTAGGCGAGGTCAACTACTTCATCCACGAGCAGTTCGATATGCCACTGATCGTTACCGACGACGATATCTCCGGCACATTTACCTTCCTGCGTGCTCTGCAAGACTACGGCTATAGCGCCGATCTGACACCTGAGCAGATCGGCCAGAGCTGGCTCAATTACCTTATCGAAGAACGAACGGTTCTCTGGTGGGTCGGCATGGGCAACTCGACCGAGCATACGGCCTACATGCGGCTGAAGCACGGCATCAAAGCACCACGCAGCGGTTCCATGGCCCTGAACGGCAAGGTCGTGGCCGAGCAGATCGGCTCACAGATCTTTATCGACGGCTGGGCCATGGTGGCGCCCGGCGACCCGGGATTGGCCGCCGACCTGGCCCGGCGTGCCGCCAGCGTCAGCCATGACGGCGAGGCCATCTACGGTGCACAGGTGCTGGCGGCCATGGAGGCCCAGGCCTTTGTGGAATCAGATATGGACGCGCTGATCGATACCGGGATATCGTTTATCCCCAAGGATTCGGTCATCTACCAATTGATCGACGATGTTCGTAACTGGCATGCGGCCGAGCCGGACTGGCGCAAGACGCGCGAACAGATCGCAGCCAAGTACGGCTATGACAAGTATGGCGGCAACTGCCACATGGTCCCCAACCATGCCCTGATCATCCATTCTCTGCTCCACGGCGGCGGCGACCTCCAGGAAACGCTGAAGATCGTCAACACCAGCGGCTGGGATACGGACTGCAACTCGGGCAACGTGGGTTGTCTGCTGGGCATCCGCAACGGCATGGCCTGTTTTGATACCGGCCCCGATTTTCGCGGTCCGGTGGCTGACCGCATGTACCTCTCCACAGCCGAGGGCGGGCGCGGCATCACCGACGCCGTGGCTGAGACGATCCACGTCGTCAACGCCGGCCGAGCCTTGCAAGGCATAGAACCGGTTGCGCCAAAGGATGGCGCTCGTTTTCACTTTGAGCTGCCGGGCTCGGTTCAAGGCTTTTTGCCCGAGGAGACCGTCGAGACCAAGGGGACGGTTGAGGTTGAGAATGTGCTTGGCCACAGCAAGGCCGGCAGTCGCAGTCTGGGGCTGCGCTATCAAGGTGTGGCGCCGGGGCGCACTGCCCGTATCTCCACGCCGACCTTCATCCCGTCCAAGGAAGTCTCGGACTACTTCGAACAGCGCGGCTACACGCTCTTTGCCTCGCCGACGATCTATCCGGGCCAGACCGTGCGTGCAGCTGTGTCGGCCGATGGGCAGAACAGCGGTCCAGTCGATGTGGCCATCTATCTACGTGTTATGCGCGGGCCGGAAGATGCCAGTGAACTTGTACGCGGACCCTCAGTCTTGCTGGCTCCGGGCGCAGAGCATGAGTTTGAGTGGATTATGGAGGAGTTGGGCGGGGCGCCGATTGCCCAGATCGGCGTCGAGATCGGCAGCATCAGTCGTGCTGAGGGCAGCGTCTATCTGGACTATCTGACCTGGAGTGGCACGCCGAAGGTCAACTTTGTACAGCCGAACGATGGCAGCAGCATGTGGCGCAAGGCTTGGATCAACGGCATTGACATCTTCGGCGAACGATGGTGGCCTGACCCCTATCGGTTGGTTCAGAATGAGGGCCGCGGTCTGCTCATGCAGGGCACATGCGAGTGGACCGACTATCAGGCGAATTCGACTGTGACGATTCATCTAGCCAAGGCCGCTGGCATCGCTGCACGTGTCCAGGGTCTGCGTCGCTACTATGCGATTCTGTTGTGCGACGACGGCAAAGCGCGCCTGATCAAGGCGCTGGACGGCGACAATGTTCTGGCCGAAGCTGATTTCCCATGGCAGCAGGGTTCCAGCCACGACTTCCACCTGACGGTAACCGGCGTGCGCATTGAAGCCAGTATCGACGGCAGGAAGCTCTTTGACGTGGTCGACGACGGTCCTGTGTTGGCCGGCGGCGGCATTGCCTTTGTCATCGAGGAAGGCCGCATCATGAGCGAGGGCATGGCGGTCAGTGGATAGGTTGCCGTCAATCTAGCTCGCTTTTTCGAATCGCATCGAGCAGACAGCCCCTTGTAGGGCAACACTGTTGAATCGATGAAGACCCATGGGTCCGCAACCATCTGCCGGTCAGCAGATGGTTGCGGACGGTTAGATCTTCCAAAAGGTGCTGGTCGGAACGGGGCGGAAGCCGATCTGGTAGTAGAACTGCTGGGACGAGCCGACATAGGCCTGCTTTGCCCCCAGCCGACCGCAGCGTCGAATCCCCTCCAGCACCGCAGCCCTGCCCAGCCCCAGCATGCGAAAATCCGGGTCAGTTGCCACCGGTTCGACCAGTGCGTACTCGGTCTCGCTGTCGTACCACATGCCGCAGTACGAGGCATATTCACCCTGTGGAGAGACAACGATGATGCAGAGTTCTGGGTTGAGATGCGGGCCGGAAATGCTCGTTCGGCGTTCCGCCAGCGCGACTTCCATGTCGTGCGGCTCACCTTCGTGGTTGAATCCGCGCCAGAGCACTCGATCGAACTTCACCAGATCGAAATCTTCGGCCAGGCTGATGATGGAATAGTCGTCCGGCAACGAGTAGTTGATGGTGTCCAGATCAATGTCATAGACGGCATTGCCCTCAAGTTCTTGCGTTGCCACAAAGCCCTGCTTGGTGGCGATCAACTGCAATTCTTCGTCGACATTGTTGATCAGGACTTGTAGCTCTCCCTCTGCCGAACAGAGATTCTCCTTGGCATAGAGCAGCATCTCCGTCTTCAGAAAATGGAAACCAGGATCGATGCAGAAGTAGATGGAGCCGGGGCGCTCCTCATACGTGGCCAAGGCAACAATTTCGCCATCGTGTTCCCAAACGCCGATCCGGGACAAATTCTCAGTATCAAGGAAAGGCAATGAAAAAGCCCACTCCCATCTACCCCACTCAAAGTCGTACAGAATGGGGTTCTTCCGGTTGATACGGACCAGAAAATCGCGTACTCGATGAAAATCTTCGGTGAATCCGGGTTCGCTCGTATAGGGTCTGAACTGCGTTGACATGCTGTGCCTCGATCTCAATGCTTGCTCAAAAATGGTATCGTGCTAAACTTTCGGGAAATGGTTCCGGCTTAATCGCCTTTGAACAGAGTAATTTTACCGCTTTTCCCAGACCGTCCAAACTCCGTCTCAACAAGACCTTGCCCAAACAGATCGTAGGAGCGTCGGTGTGATGCGAATCCATTGCAAGGTGCCTTTTTGGCCACAGAATCACACAGACGAGAAAAAGATAGGGCAAATTGGCGCGGACGACACTCTGAAGGGTCCAAAGCCATCGATAACATTTGGTTCTCTCTCTGATGAACAGTCCATCAAAATCGTACATCATCTGGTTTAGCCAGCGCACGGGAAGCACATTGCTTGGCAAAGCGCTGGAGGCAACCAACGTTGCCGGCAAGCCCGGCGAATGGCTGCTGGCTGCCGATATGCCCGACCTGCTTGCGCTTCATCAGGTCGACAGCCCCGGGGCGCTACGCCAGTAGACTTTGGTCGCTTGCCTCGACACCCAATGGCGTCTGCGGGCTGAAGTTCTCCATGTACGAACCCTATCATACCCAGTTGCTCGACCTCTTTCGCCAACTTCCGGACGCATCCGATCTGTCGAAAAACCGTGCGGACGTTTGGTCAAGCGTGTTGCCCAACTGTCGCCATATCTTCCTGACGCGTCGGAACAAAGTGCGCCTTGCCGTTTCGTGGTGGAAGGCGATTTGCTCACAGGAATGGCATCGCGAAGGCGACAGTCCGGTAGTGAACCAGGACGCATATGATGCCTACAACTACGCGGCCATCGATCACTTGCTTTGCGAGGCCACGCTGCGGGAGGCGGCCATCCAGGAACTCTTCAGTGAAGGCGACATTGTGCCCCACACCATTGTTTACGAAGACTTTATCGCTGACTTCGAGGGGACGATCCGTGGCACGCTCGACTTCTTGGACGTCACCGTGCCTGAGCGGATCACGATTGAACCTCCCTTTTTCACAAAACTGGCCGATGACGTTTCAGAAGAATGGGTACAACGATTTCGCCACGAGCGCCAGCAAGGCTGGACGAACATCGCCTGGTGAGGGGAAACAAAACATAAGGGGAATCCTATGCAACTTTCCTATTTGCCCGATGAAATGATCGACAACTTTGAGCGTGGGCTGCAATTGGGCGCTGAGTGGGGCCTGCGTCACGTAGAGGTCCGTCTGGTTGATGGCGTCAATGTCCTGGATCTGAATGACGAACAGGTAGAGCGCACGGCGGGACTGATCGAACAGTATGGCATGAGCGTGTCCGGCCTGGCGACACCCTTCTTCAAATGTCAGCTACCCGGCACGGAAGACACAGATGCCGGGCCGTTGCATGGCGCCCGCCGGCTGAGCTACCAGGATCACCTGAATCTGTTGCCACGTGGGGTCGAGATCGCCCGTGCGCTGGGTGCGCCGGTAATGCGACTCTTCTCGTTCTGGGATGATCCAGCCAATCAAGATCGATTCTGGCAGATCTTTCCTGAGGCCGTAGAGGCTACCCTGGCGGCAACGGCCGGCAGTGGTGTCATTGCGGCGCTCGAAAACGAGGGCGCCTGTTTTATCGGGACCTCTGCTGACTTAGCGGAGGCGGCACGTCGTCTTCCTCAATCGGATCTCAGATTCATCTGGGATCCGGGCAATTCGACGCGGCATGGCTTGCCGCCCCGTGAAGAGGATGTCGACTGCTTCCTCGAGCGTGTGGCATTGGTGCATGCCAAGGATGGCCTCTATGACGCGGCCACTGAGTCTTCAGTAGCCGCCCTGATCGGCCAGGGCCAGACCGGCTTCGAAGCGGAGCTGCGGCGATTGCATGGCCAGGGTTACAACGGGGCGCTAACGCTTGAACCCCACTACTGTCCGGGCGATGACTGTGTGGAGGGAATGCGCCGCTCGCTGGACGCGCTCCGTTCGATAGCCGACCGGCTGGCAATTCATTTTGGTTGATCTGAAGTGAAGGTGAACCCGAGATTCCTCTGCTATTCGGTCATCGTACTGACAAGTCATGGAGTTGTAAAACTTTCCGGCTACTTTTCGGTGTCCAACCGGGCGGTCCTCGTGGCCACCAGGGCATTGATGAAGTAGATCGCCACCGAGTTGAACAGGCCCATCACTGCCAGCACGGCAAACCAGATGCCGTAGTCAACCGGTCGCATGGTTACGGACGGTTCACCGCTGCCGTTGAGTGCAAATGGTATAGCGACGAGCAGGCCGGCCACTGCTCCATCGAGGAGAACACGCCAGTAACGATCGGCGTGACGTGTGATAGCCCAGTCGATGTAGGTGGGCACTCGCCAGTAGACGACCGCAGAACAGAGACCCACGGCCAGAATGAGCCAGACGAAGCCCAGTGGCGGCGGTCTGTCGGCACCGGCCAGCAGCACGAGCAGCCAGAAGAAGAAAAAGACGACGGCATTGATGGAGGCGATTTTTCGATAGGACATCGGTCTATCTCTTGATGCGACAGATCCGTTCTGCCGAGTTTCGTAGCAGTCAAGGTTCTGAGAAAACCCAAACTGCTTGCCCGGCAAACCTACCTTGCTATGCCTGCCAGGAATTGTAGACAAACGCATCTTCTACCGTTTCCGGTTCCTCCTGCTCGATCCGGTCGAGCAGGCCCAAGAGTCTCGCCTTGTAGTTTTCGTCTACCGGCAACTCGTTCTCTACCCGACTCCCCTCGGCCAGGAAGTGCTTGAAGTCTCGCCCCATCGCGCGCCCTTTTTCGGTGTGCATATCCAGGGCAAAATCCGGAATGACCGGCTGCCTGCCATACTCAAACTCTGTGATCACGATGTTCTTCAGGTTGTCACTGGTCCGATCCTTCTTGGCCGCGGCCAGATAACGGATGGCGTGCACGAAGAAGATGGGGCGATCGCCATCCGTGTAGGGGAAGTTCTGGCGCATCTGGTTGAGCGTGTTGATCAGCACCGGCGCGCTCAGATCGCCGAAGCCGACATCTTCCACCGAAATGGCCTGTAGCCTACGCCATAACTTGTCCTCAAACTGTTGGCTGGTGATGTACATCTCGTAGGCAAAGGTGACAGCTTCCTCTGCCAGTCCTCTGCGGATCGATTTCTGGAGCGCCGAAATCACCAGGTCTCCTGAAATACCGTTGCGTGTTGTGACGCCCCGCCACGGGTCGTAGGACATAAATTCACTCATGAGTTTGTCTCCTTCCTCTTGCTCGATTGGGTTCGTCTATTGAGCATAGCAGGTCAGTGCCGATCCTGCGCAAACAGGTTGATCGTTTTATGCCGTTGTGGCTAAATGTACTTGGGGAGCGTCTAGCGGCCCGAGGATGGCACATTCAAAGACGGTTTTCGGGCGTCGATCGGGGTGTTCAAGGAGTCTTTGCTGAAAGACCATCTGTGTCCCATCCGTGGGCATCTGTGTTTATCTGTGGCTGAAATCGCTTTTCGCCGGATCGTGCAGAATGTGTATCAGCTCTCAACCTGGAGGATCAATGAGCAACCGACCTCATCTAATCATCATCATGGCCGACCAGTTGCGCTACGATTTGATTGGCGAGCATACGCCCAATATCTGCCGGCTCCTGTCCGAAAGCACGACCTTTGAGCGAGCCTATTGTGCGTCTCCACTCTGTGTGCCGGCCAGAGGCGCATTCTTCACGGGTCGCTACCCCAATGAGACGGGCTGCCTGATCAACCCCTGGGAAACAAGCGATGCCATGCATGGTGAGGTTGAGGCCGACACCCCCAACCTTTATGCCCTACTGGAGTGCGAATGGGACAGCTGGCACACCGGCAAGCAGCATCTTTACACCGAAGAGAAATTCGATCGATCCGCAGATAGCAAAACGCATTGGCTTTCTCTGGAGGCTGGCTATGCCGATCATCTCAAGGCCGGCAACATGCGTCAGCCCGGCGGCCCAATATTTCGTGGCGTACTGCCGGAGATGATCGGAGGTCGATACAGCCATTTGAAGCAATACTCCATCCCCACCACCGGCTGTTATGAGGGCGGCCTTGAGTATTTCTTTGATGGCTATATCGCTCAGAAATCGCTGGAGGCCATTCAGCAGCGTGATAGGGACAAGCCCTTTCTGCTCAACGCCATGTTCTTGGCCCCCCATCCGCCGTTGGACATTCCGGAGCCGTGGTATTCCGCCACGCAACACAACGCCCTACCGGAAAATGTCGGGCTCTGGTCACAGGGCCAGTCACCGCTTCAGCTCTACAATCTGCCGGGATACCTTGGCAGCCGCTACAGCCGGCAAGATTGGCAGGAAATCTGGCGCGTTTACGCCGGTCTGGTTTCGCTTTTGGATGATTGCGTGGGGCGAATTATCGAGGCCCTTAAGGCTGAGAACATATATGATGATGCCTTCATTCTGTTCACCGCCGATCATGGCGAGATGCTAGGCTCGCATTGCCTGTGGCAGAAAATGTGCATGTATGAAGAAGCAACGCACGTGCCCTTGGGAATAAAGAGCCCCAAAGGGCGTCCTTCTGTGAAGCAGTCAACCGAGTTGGTCAGCCATATTGATGTTTTGCCGACCCTGTGCGATCTGCTTGAAGTGGAACGTCCACCGAACCTTTCGGGCATTTCACTGCGCAACACGATCGAGCGGGGTGCGTCCATCGACAGAGAGCACATCTTTGTTCAATATGACGGCAATGGATCTAGAGGGAATTTTCAGCGCTGTTTGGTGAAGCAAGATCATAAATTGATCGTTGATCTGTTTCAGAATGAGATCTATTTTGAACTGTATGATCTTCAGCAGGATAGGCAGGAGAAATACAATCTTGCCTTTGAGAAACAGACTATTGCTCGTGATATGATAAATATTCTGCAAGGAGTTATGCTGGATACCTCAGACGAAATCACTTTCTCTATGCGGGATTATGATCGATTTTTGATTAACTACAGTGCTTGCCAAACACAAGTACCGCACTATCCTCTTGGATACTGAGATTCTTCGGAATTTCGTGTGAGCCAATGACTCTACTTCAAAAAGGCGAATCTGCCACAGATAGACACAGATAAACAACCTGATATTCACAGATGAACGATGAACCATTCCTGTGCTGTCAGGCCTAATCTGTGGTTATCCAACCCTATCTCTGTCCATCTGTGGCGGATCTTTTGTTCTTGCAGTAGAGTCACCAATGTTGAGAGATATTTCCACCACGACTGAATTGGAGTCGCAATGAAACTCAAAACACTGATCGAATCAGGCGATCCTGAACTACTGGCAACCGGCTTTGAGTTTACCGAAGGCCCGGTCTGGCAGGATGACGGTTCGCTCCTTTTTTCCGACATCCCAGCAAACCGGACCTATCGTTGGACCGCCGAGGACGGTGCAGTAGTCTGGCGCGAGCCCACCGGCAACGCCAACGGTCTGACCCTGGACCGAGAGGGACGCCTGCTGGCCTGCGAGCACAGCGGCCGCCAGGTCTCCCGAATCGAACCGGATGGCCAGGTGACCACGGTGGCCGATCGCTATCGTGGCAAACGCCTCAACAGCCCCAACGATGTGGTCGTGAGATCGGATGGCGCCATCTATTTCACCGATCCACCCTATGGCATCAAGCCGGAAGAAAGAGAACAGCCCTGTAACGGCGTCTACATTTTCACAGCAGCCGGTGAACTCCACCTGTTGGCGGAGGATTTCGAACGGCCCAACGGCCTGGCCTTTTCACCAGATGAATCTATCCTCTATGTGGATGACTCCTACCACCGTCATGTGCGCGCCTTTGACGTGCGCGCCGACGGTATGATCGTCAACAGCCGTGTGATCGCGGACATGGACCACCCGCAACCCGGATCGCCAGACGGCATGAAGGTCGATTCCGAGGGCAACCTCTACGTCACCGGTGCAACCGGTGTCTGGGTCTTCGAACCGGACGGGACGCACCTGGGCGTGATCGTCACCCCGGAGCGCCCGGCCAACTGCGCATGGGGCGATGAGGACCTGCGCAGTCTGTACATCGCGGCGCGCACTTCCCTCTATCGAGTTCGCGTAAAAGTGTCGGGCTTGCCGACCGGATAGAAACCGGATGGCTATGCCGTCATACCGTTTGCCCGTTCATGAACCATGATTTCGTAGGGGCGGGGCAAGCCCCGCCCCTACGATACACGATCCTTGACCGGACAATTGGTATTACATGAAGACAGAAAAGGACACGGTGCAAAAGATGGAAGTGCTGCTAATCCGACATGGGGATCCGGACTATGAGAATGACTGCCTTACAGAACTGGGCAAGGCGGAAGCCCGGCAATTGGCAGAAACACTCATATCCGTGCCAATTGAAAAGATCTACGCCAGCCCTTTGGGGAGAGCCCAGGAAACGTGCGGGTACACCACAGCGCGAAAAGGGCAATCGGCGACAACATTGGATTGGTTGAAAGAGCGCGCGATCAAGCGCGGCGATGTCTATTTGTGGGAAGCGCCCGGCAGCATGCTCCTGCCCGACGGAGAAGCCATTCAACCAGATGCAGGCTTCGACCTCGCCGAGCGCCTGCCGGAGGGGATTGAGCAGTATGCGCGGGTATCGGACGGGTTTGATGCACTTCTGGCAACGTACGGCTATCGCCGAGACGGGGAACTATATCGTGTCGAGAGCAGCATAGACAAGCGGATTGCCCTCTTCTGCCACAAAGGCGTGATCCTGACGCTATTGGCAAAGCTGCTCCATTGGCCGCTGCCCATGATCTTCGCGTCGCTGCATATTGATCCAACCGGTGTGACCAGGCTTGTAATGGTCGAGGATGACGGGTTGGCGAATTTTAAGACAAATACGATCAACGACCTGTTGCATTTGCAATGAGCCGTGAAAATCAATGCTGAGGCCAAATCACGCTAGTGGATTCAGCACTTTTAGAAACGTGAACTCGTCGAAATCTCGTGTATTCACAGTGTACAATTCCGACACGCCATGATCCTTTAGCGTTGCAGCCAACGCTACATCAAATACTTTATTGCGGGTTGTTGTATCCTTCAGCAGGTTCAGCAGTGTGCTCAACTGTGTAGGTTTCGGATAAAGAACGGCAACGCCGGTGTCCAGATAGTCTTGTACGATCTGTGTCGCGTCAGCCAGTGGTAGCGGCGACTCAAGACGTTGCCACGTAATGACGTTGAGAAACTCCATGAGGACTTGAGCAGGAATGCAGACCCGCAGCTGACCTTCGGCATCATGCTCGTTCATGATCTTCTCAACGAATGCCTTGGCTTGAGCGTGGAATGATGATGCGGTGTTGTGGGCGTAGACCAAGAGATTGGTGTCAAGAGCAACCATTGTCTATTACCCTGTCCACGTAGATTTCATCCCGATCGATTGGAACATCCGTGCCAAGATCGAATGTGCGGATATGAAAAGGCGCTTGAATTACCTGGACCGGTTCGTCGTGAGCGATTTCCGCCTTCAGCGATTGAAGGAGTAGCTCAATCGCCTGAATGCGATCGGTCAGGGAGGCTCCCTGCAGTTGTTGAACGGCTTCTTGAATCGTCATTTTCTTCTCTCCGAAACAAGACTCTGGCAAGCATTCGGTAATTGAACTGAACCTATTATACCATCCTGGCTCCACAACCTTGTAGATGGCGTTGATCGTGATCCCGAATAAGGCGACGTACCATGGACCACCTTGCCTGGATAACCGATCACAACCTCAGCGCCTATGGTCACTGAGGCCAGACTATAACGCCCGATCAAAAACATGCAATCCTTACCCCACCGCTGTAACCGTCACGAACCCGTCATCCGATCGCCCAACAACGTCGACAAGCCAGCGATCCGCGGCCGTCTGCACGATCACCACGAGTTTTACCTCGATGATGGTCAAGGGCCGGCAGTCGGTTGTGTGGCCGCCGGCCAGGTCATCCCAATAAAACAAGGTGGATCAGGTTTCATCACACGGTATAGTCACCTCTGCCAGAGCGTTAGGTGGTCCTATCAGTCTTGACGTTTCCCGTTTTCTGTCGCCTCGCCTGTGCGAGTAGGAAACCGCTCTCGATTTTTTCATAACCCGCCTGGCTAAATGGACAGACATTTACGCAAACGGCACAACCTTGATTGGCCCCATAGTAGTCGAGACATTTCTGGTAATGCAGGGTGGGTTTGCGCCCTGTTTCGGGCTGGGCGTTCGCCTCGGTATAGATGGCGCCTGGCGGGCAGCTCCGCACACATTTCTGACACTTTGCACAGAAATCGAGTATCCATTCATGGGGGTTCGGCTCGGGTTCCGGTATTGCCATGTTCGTGAAAACAATGCCCACCCGCTGGCGGGTGCCTTCATTGGGTGAAATCAACATGCCGTGATAGCCAATTGCACCGATACCGGCATCCTGTCCGACACGCACATAATCCACCAGCCCGCCAATGGGAAAACCGGGGTAAGCGCCATATCCTTCCGCACGCAGATAATCACTTAACTTGAGCGCCAGCTTGCCCAGGGATGCATAGGTGCGAATCACTTCGATTAAGGCATCATAGCTTGGGGCTGAGGCCATGGCCGCTTTTTTTCATGTCGATGGTAAAGACAACAGCGTTTTGATAGGGAATCGCATACTCTTTGAAGATGTCATTCTCGTTGATTTTGGCAAATCCGACTTCGATGGCGCCGTGTTGTGCGGCTACCTGCTGGACAGTCTGCCAAATTGTCTCATCGGCGTCAGCGCGGCTGGGCGTGAGTTTGTCCATCATATATTTGCCGCAGGTCGCTACAGAATCAACCGTCCTGAACATGATCGGCAGCACACGTAGTTTCTGTTTCCAGGGCATGTCGCGCACCATGACATTGACTCCTTGTCCAGGCGGAGCCGTGTCCAGGCGCTCAACGGCGTAATCGCCAGCCGGCACCAGTTGCCCCAGATAGGCAACTTCGTTATCTGCGTTCTCAATGACGCTACGAAATCCCTGTACGCCACTCGAACCGGACATCGCAGCGGCCAAACCCTTCATCGTTGCAAAATTCATGCTTGACCTCCCTTCACGCCATCATCTGAATGTCTTCGACGAGCATAGGAATGTCATAGTGTGGCGCGTCGGGATTGCCCTTGAAACGTTCGTGAATGACATCGTAGCCCATCTGGCTGAAGGGGCAGACGTCAATGCAAATGGCGCACCCATGATTGGCGGCGAAGTAATCGAGGCAGGCTGCGCCGTCAATGCACTTGACACGGCCGTTCCCCTGCACCTGAGGCTGGTTGAAGATAGCCTTAGCCGGACATTTGCGAATACATTTGTGGCACTTCGAGCAAAAATCGCGGACCCATTTGTGGGGATTCTCTTCCTCAATTGGCAAATTGGTGATGTTGGTGTAAGTGGTGTTGATGCGCAGTAGCGCGCCATCTTCAGGGGTGATCAACAAACCGTGGTACCCAATGGCCCCAAACCGGCAACTTCGGCAATACGTGAATAATCGGTCAAACCACCTAGCGCCGTTCCCGGATAGGCGGCATAGCCGCTGTCGCGCATCTGTTTGCTGACGAGGTTGGAGATGACGGCCATCCGCTTGTACCCTTTGGCCACTTCATGGAACGCCTCGAAGCTGGGCGCGGTATCTATCTGCTCTTTGTCCATACGTACGGTAAAGACAAGGGCGTAGGGTTCGGGTATCGCTTTGTCGGCAAAGATGGAGTCCCCAGGAACTTTGACGAACTTTACGGCCGTTGCCCCATGTTCAAAGGCCAGCGCCTTGAGTTCGTTGATGAATTCAACTCTAGCTGTCTGCTGCGTGGGTTGGAATCGTTCCTTATAGAAATCACCGCTCTTGTTCATCTCCATTATCAAGCGGCCCATTGTGGGCATCACCGTCATGCGCTGCTTGATGCTCATCTCCGCAAAAGATGTTTCGGAAGATGGGATCTGTGATGTAAAGGTATGACGCGGTTCAGCCCTTTCTGACGGATAGGTTAGGTCTGTCAGGTTATCCATTTTGCCATCTTGAATCGCCAGAATCTGGTCGAGAAGATCATTGGGACTGTCCCCGCTCTGTTGTTTCAATATTGATGCGAGAATTCTTATCATGGTGTCTTGCCTGCCTTTCTACCGACGGTATTGACTTCCAGTTCACACGGACCAAGCCATAAACTGCCATTGCCGTGATGCGATCCGACTCATTGCAAGTAATTGCTTGCATCATAGATCGATCTGCGATGCAAGTCAACACTTGCATTCGATCGTGTTTGACGGTTACAATAGGGGCATGGCTAAACAAATTGAAGACAATCAGGTATTTACAGCAACGGTCAACGTACTGTTGGCCAATGGCTATGCCGGTGCAACAACTCGGTTGATTGCAGAACAAGCAGGCATCAACGAGGTGACGCTCTTTCGCAAATACGGCAGCAAAGCACAGCTTGTATCGGCCGCGTTACTGCATGAGCGCATGGCGTTCGAAGTGCAGCCGGTTACCTATACGGGTGATTTGGCTGCCGATCTACTGCAAATGGTGCGCCTCTACTCAGAGGCATCGCCACGCCAGAGCGGTCTCATGATGTTGATCATGGCGGAGGTTGTGCGTTATCCGGAGTTGCGCGAAACGATGCAGGTTCCATTCATGCTGGTCTTGCGTTTTGGCAGCATCATTGCCCGCTACCAGGCCGAAGGCAAACTGCGTCCGGGTGAACCGGTGCTGGTCGTGGGGGCATTGCTGGGACCGGTGATCATCAACACGATGTTGCGGTCAGCCGAAACCAACTTGCCGATTCCGGCACTCAATCTGACGGAACATGTGACCCATTTTCTCCGTGGCTACGCATTTTGATCTATCCGTAACCTGGCTGTTGCTGGAGAAGGCAACGGATGCGTTCCAAATTGGCACGCGCTTTCATACCGTTCGGCAGTCATTGCCCCTCTCCACAATGTCCGAGACATGGGTCTGCACCAACCGGATTGTTTTTGACTTCCTTGCTGTCGTCCTCAACCTTCGCTACAATGGACGCAACGCTGTGGCCAGTATGGACAGCCTAGAACCACGACAACAACGCTCAAATTCCATAGTTGCCTCGCTCCCACCGGCGAAGTGGTCACTATGTGACAACTTCGTGATCAGTACGGATTATGCGACGGCAACCGGCCTTATCGGAGGCGACGCAGTTCTGAAGCAGGATCGAGAGGTGCGCGGAACCGCCACCGCAGCCAACGTCTGGGTGACAGGCGCAATGGGCGCGGGGATCGGCTTCGGCCGCGCTGGTGGTTGCCATACTGAACTTCATCATCCTGCAATTGCTGAAGTTTTTCGAGATCGATCCTGATGAGGTTGAAGGTAAAAAGGGATTTGGCTAGAGTACAGTATGCCTGATAAAAACGCACCGCCGTGGCGATTCATCCCGCTCAACGAGTACAAGTCACCCTCTGGGCCGGCCACCGAAACCGTGCGCAACCACCTGCGGGCAACGCTGCGTCGTCTGAGGCTCTCGGATAGCGCAGACCCGATGGATGCTTCTATTGAACGTGAGGGCGAACTAACGTCGATTCCTGATTTTCTAATCGAGCAGGCGGCCCCGGAGCCGGACTGGCGGACACTACATTGCGAAGCGCTCGACCAGGCATATCAGCCCTGGCTGAACTCTGATGCCAGGGAGGCCGGCACCCGTCTGCTCATCAATGCACCGCACAGCCAATTGCCTCAGACCGTGAGGAATTGGGCCGCAGCCAACGAATGTCATGTGATCGAGCCGCCGACGGTACAGCAGATCCTGGACAATGATCCGACCTGGCTGGCGCAAGTGAAGGCCGCGGACGGCAAGCACTGGGTGCTGCCCTCACTGGAACGCTGTTTCTTGCGCCACCAGAACGGCCTTGGCCTGCTGCGTAGTTGGCTGGATTGGGCGGACGAACAACCGGCCGGCCTGGTTATCTGCGACAGCTGGGCATGGGCCTTCCTGAGCAATACACTGCACCTGGATCAGATTTTGCCGCCGCCGCGTACACTTGAGCCATTGGATGCCGGCGCGCTCAAACGTTGGTTCCGCCGACTGCCCGGCCAGAAAAATCGGAAAGAGTACACATTCCGACAGGCGGATTCCGGCAAATTGATCTATGTCTCGGATACTTCAAAGCAGATCCAAGATTCTGAGGAAGAAGGCCAGCCTGATCGTAGTAAACGAGAGGGCCTGGAGGAAAGCGACTATCTCGAGCATTTGGCTGCACGCAGCCGTGGCATCCCCGAGGTCGCATGGCATATCTGGAAACAATGCTTGCTGGTAGAGAACGATGGGGAAGTAGAGGAAGCCGTAGAGGAGAAAGCAGAGGAGAAAGCCAGCACCGATCACGGCAAGACGATCTGGGTCCGCCCATGGGACCAGTTGCAACTACCTGAAGCGTCCGGCGCCTTCGGCCTCAACGAGGCTTTTGTTCTCCAGGCGCTGCTGCTGCATGATGGACTGCCTGATTCACTTCTCCCTCGCCTCCTCCCGCTGATGCCTTTTGCGATTGCCGGCAGTATTAGACGACTGCAGATAGCCAATCTGATCGCAAATGACAGCGCTTGTCGACGCGTTACCAGCCTGGGATACGTTGCCGTTCGCGAGTTTCTACACGATGAAGGTTTTCTAACCGACGATCTCTGAGCCAACTCCCTCTGAGCAACTTACTATGATACCTGACGTCAATGCCAATGAGATTTTGCTCAGCCTAGACGAGATCAGCTTTGCCAATATTCTGCTGATCGTGGGAACTGCATGGCTGCTGATTGCGCTCATTCAACGTATCATCCCCTGGCTTGCCGAACGACTGCCCAACCGCGTGCGTCACTATCTGTTGCCGGTGGCGCCGGTCCTACGCCTACTGATCATCATCGTTGCCATCCTCTGGCTCATCCCCGAGGTCATCAATCCGTCTCTCCAAAATATCTGGGCCATCCTGGCCGCGGTCAGCGTGGCGGTCGGTTTTGCCTTCAAGGATTATGTGAGCAGTATCTTGGCCGGTGTTGTCGTCCTGATCGAGCGACCCTACCGCGCCGGAGACTGGGTCGAAGTCGATGGCGATTATGGTGAGATCACCGCAATGGGACTGCGCTCCTTCCAGATGATCTCGCCCGACGATTCCACGATTACGGTGCCCCACAGCAAAATCTGGACCAACAATGTCATCAGCGCCAACGGCGGTCAAC